>JBHYDI010000033.1:0-515 GCA_051861045.1 Allorhizobium sp. | reverse complement strand
CCGGGTTGAGGCTGGGGTGGCCGAGCGGCTGGATGCGGCGGTGGCGGCGCGGATGGCGGAGGCTGCGGGGCTCGCCGAGGGGCGGGGGCCGCCGTGAGGGGGCTTTGGGTTGGTCGCTTCTCGCTACGTCATGTTGATGGATTGCCTGGTGAACCGGCCTCCACCCTCCCCTTGAGGGGGAGGGTCGGAGCGTAGCTCCGGGGTGGGGTGACGTGTCGGCGCTCGAGGTAAGTTCGGTCGGTCAAACGCCTGCCGGGATCACCCCCACCCGCCGCTTTGCGGCGACCTCCCCCCTCAAGGGGGAGGTGGGTGCGCGGTTTCGGTGTCGTCCCCTCGTGCCCTTTGTGGGAGAGGCTTCCGGGGATGGCCGCGATGAGAGGGAAACTGAGTTGACCGTTTCTCGCGACGTCATGTTGATGGATTGCCAACTGAACGGATCCCCTTGTAAGCACTCTTTAGTCCGTTGTGATATAGCTATCGTAGCGGCTCCGGATGGCAGCCCGATCCCCCTCTGG
>JBHYDI010000032.1:267-521 GCA_051861045.1 Allorhizobium sp. | reverse complement strand
GTTCAGGGTTCTGCCAAGACGGCCGGCATGAGCATGGCCGAGTAGCCAGCGGATTGATTGTTCCCCCGCGTCCGTGCGACGTGGGGGAATGAATTACCGTCACGCCTATCACGCGGGCAATTTTGCCGATGTGCTGAAGCACACCGTTCTTGCTCTCGTTATCGAACATCTCAAACAGAAGCCGGCACCCTTTCGCGTAATCGACACGCACGCGGGGACCGGCGAGTACGACTTGCACGGCGTCGAGGCATCGA
>JBHYDI010000032.1:0-257 GCA_051861045.1 Allorhizobium sp. | reverse complement strand
GGCGAGTGGCGCGAAGGCATCGCGCGGGTGATTGCAACGGCGAAGAGCGCGGAGGTTGCCGCGTTGCTCGCGCCATATCTGACGGCCATTGGCGCGGCCGACGGCACGCGCGTGCCGCAGTACTATCCCGGAAGTCCACTGTTGGCCCGGCGCCTTCTGCGTCCCGAGGACCGGCTGATCGTCAACGAATTGCACCCGGAGGATGCGTCCGCTCTGGCGGCGCTGTTCGCGCGCGACAAGCAGGCCAAGGTCTCGAC
>JBHYDI010000031.1:0-530 GCA_051861045.1 Allorhizobium sp. | reverse complement strand
ACGGGTGCCGAGCCCACGACCACGGGTGATCCCATGGGCGTGTTCGCTCGCCCGACGACCGGGCACGGCTGGCGCTCGTGGATCAACACCGTCGATCACAAGAAGATCGGCATCATGTACGGCGTCGCGTCGTTCTTCTTCCTGCTCGTGGGCGGGTTCGAGGCGCTGATGATCCGCACCCAGCTCGCGGTGCCGGGCAACCAGCTGCTCTCGGCGGACCTGTACAACCAGGTCTTCACGATGCACGGCGTGACCATGGTCTTCATGGTGATCATGCCGATGGCGGCGGCCTTCGCGAACTACCTGCTGCCGCTGCAGATCGGCGCACGCGACGTGTCGTTCCCCCGCATGAACGCCCTGTCGCTGTGGATCTGGCTCGCCGGCGCGATCTTCTTCAACACGTCGTGGTTCCTCGGCGGCGGCGCGGACGGCGGCTGGTTCAACTACGCCCCCAACTCGGGCGTCGTCTTCTCGCCCGGCCACGGCATCGACTTCTCCGCCATCGGCCTGTTGATCATGGGCATCGGCTC
>JBHYDI010000030.1:0-572 GCA_051861045.1 Allorhizobium sp. | reverse complement strand
ATGCCACCACGAATCGTCAGGAAGCGGTGAAGGAGACCGCGGCCGGCGCCGATCTCTATCTGATCGTCGGCGCGCCCAATTCCTCCAATTCGCGGCGTCTTGTCGAAGTGGCGGAGCGTGCCGGCGCCACCATGTCGCTTCTCGTGCAGCGCGCCGCCGAGATTCCATGGAATGACATCGGCAACATTTCGACTCTTGGCCTGTCGGCAGGGGCGTCGGCGCCGGAAATCATCGTCGACGAGATCATCGACGCGTTCCGCCAGCGCTTCGATGTGACGATCGACCTGGCCATCACGGCCACCGAAACGGAGGATTTTCCGGTCATGCGGGTATTGCGCGATGTCGAACTGACGCCGGCCGACATGGCCTTCGTCAACGGGGCCGCGTAAGGCACATGGCGGTCTATACCGACGTTGCCGAGGGCGAACTCGGCGCTTTCCTCAAGCACTATCCGGTCGGCGATCTTCTGTCCTACAAGGGTATCGCCGAAGGCACCGAGAACTCGAACTTCCTGCTGCATACCTCGACCGGCTCCTACATTCTGACGCTCTACGAAAAGCGCGTCGAAAAAG
>JBHYDI010000029.1:0-617 GCA_051861045.1 Allorhizobium sp. | reverse complement strand
TCGGCGACGAGTTCCGGCGAGACGTCGGGGACCAAAGCCCGATCGAGCGCCGCGACCGCCGCCTCCGCCGTCTCGCGGTGACGCGCCCGCACCAGCACCGCCGCCTCCCCGCCGGAGAGGCTCGCCGCCGCTCGCGCCGCGATGAAGGCGACGAGGTCGGCCAAGCCGACGCCGGTGTGGGTGGAAATCGCGAGGGGTGTGGAGTGCGCGGAGTGAGCCGGGTGCGCGGCCTCCGGCGCGCTGGCGCGCGCCGCCCTCATCCGCCCTTCGGGCACCTTCTCCCCGCCTTCGGCCGGGAGAAGGGGATGGATCGCGGAGGCGTGCGGCGCGTTGCTCTCGGGCCACTGGCCGGTGACCGGATCTGAGGCGCCGGCGGCGTTCTCTGCCGTTTCGTCGGCACTATCCACCTCGGCGGAGACGACGTTCCCCTCTCCCGGCGGAAGCCGGGAGAGGGTGGCCTGCAGGGCCGGGTGAGGGCCGCGCCGCATCGGCGCGGAAGCGGCGTCCGCGGCCTCCGGCGCGCCTTCGCGCGCCGCCCTCATCCGCCCTTCGGGCACCTTCTCCCCGCCTTCGGCCGGGAGAAGGGGACGGATCGCAGACGCTCCGAGCGCGTGATC
>JBHYDI010000028.1:0-678 GCA_051861045.1 Allorhizobium sp. | reverse complement strand
CTGGAGCGCGCTCCCGCGAATAGCTGTCGAGCAGCCTTTCGCCAGCCTTGCCCTTGAGGACATAGGCGAGCTTCCAGGCTAGATTGAAACCATCCTGGATCGAGGTGTTGGAGCCCAGCCCGTTCGACGGCGGGTGCCGGTGGATGGCATCGCCCATGCAGAAGACGCGGCCCTTGGAGGTCTGCGTGGCGTACATGTTGTTGACGGTCCAGGTCGATACCGACTGGATTTCGATGTCGAGTTCCGGGTCGCCGACGAGATCGCGCGCCACCTTTTTGGCGAAGGCGTCGTCGACCTTCGGCGCCGGCTGGTTGATGTCGTAGCCCCAGACGATCAGCCATTCGTTCCATGGCCGGATCATGCGCACCAGGCCCATGCCGATGCCGCCGACATCGGCCCCCGGCTGCACCACCCAGTAGAGCACGGACGGGCGGTGGGCGACGTATCTCGACAGGTCGGCCTTGAACAGGATGTTCATCGAACCGCCGACGCCCATCTTGCCCTCGAAGGGCAGGCCGGCATGTTCGGCAACCAGCGAATTGCCGCCGTCGGCGCCGACCAGATATTTCGAACGCACCGTGAAATCCTTGCCGGTCAGCCGGTCGCGGCAGGTGGTGGTGACGCCCTCGGCATCCTGCACATGCGAGAGATATTCGGTCGACATGCGCGCCTGCGTGC
>JBHYDI010000027.1:0-730 GCA_051861045.1 Allorhizobium sp. | reverse complement strand
CAGGAAAATCTGAAGTTTAGGCGGCTTGCGCTCGCCTAAGCCTTCGATTTTCCGTCCTCCCCCGCTTGGGGGGAGGTAGGACCCTATAGTCGCTTCGACACCCTCATGCTGAGGTGCCCGCGTGAAGCGCGGGCCTCGAAGCATCCATCTACGATGATGTACCTGTGGCCTCGCCCTTCGAGGCCCGACTGTGGCGGGCACCTCAGGATGAGGGTTGATCTATTAATGTCAAAAACCCCAAGCTTCGCCGCCGGTCGGGATTGCTCCCTCCGGGGATGGTCATGCTTGTCTCGGACGAGGCGCCAGAAGCAACCTGTCTAAGTAGTTTATGTGGCTCCTTCCGGCGCCTCGTTCGGCGTCTATTCCCGCTGCATGCGTCTCTCTGGCAAGGCGGCGACGGGCGTCGTGACCGAAGTCCGACGTTCGACCGGGCGTAGGGTCCGGCTTTGACAGAGTCTTCCCGAGGGAATGTCTGCCATAGCCTGGCCGGTAGCCCGGGAGGCTCCCGCCGGATGGTGCACCAATCCGACCGGGACCCTCGCCCGGGGGATGATGCCATGGCCATTTGCGGCCCGGCTCTCATCCCCGCCGTTTGTTTCGCCCCGCTGTCTGGATGTTCGCGACAGCGCTGGCGCCTTGTCTGTGTGCCTCTCAGGCACGTCCTTCCGATCAGGGGTTTCAGGCGTCGGGCATCCGACCGTCCGCCATCACTTCCACCCCTTCGTCCGGA
>JBHYDI010000026.1:0-4971 GCA_051861045.1 Allorhizobium sp. | reverse complement strand
CTGCCCTCCTGAAAGCCCCGTCGTCACCAGCTATGACGAGCGGCACTTCGTGACCTACCTGCGCTTGCTGGACGCCACAGCCGACGCGGCAGACTGGCAAGAAGTCGTGCGCATTGTCTTCGGGCTCGATCCGGAGGTGAACGCCGACCGCGCACGCTTGGTCCACGACACTCATTTGGCCCGGGCGCGGTGGATGACCCAGATGGGCTTCCGTGATCTGTTGCGCGCATCGCGCAACTGATGGGCGAGCCTCCAGGAAAAGACTTTGAGATAGCCCCTTGGGGGCGTCTTCGCATGACATCGCGCGTTCGGCGTTCGGGCTCTTCAACAACCGTTGGTCGCATGAAAGGCTGAGGCCCGTTAACCCGAGTACGAGTAACGGAGTCTTTGATGACGAAGAGACCCGATTGGAGGTCGCCTGAATATGTCGATGCGCTGAAGGACCTCGACCGTGCCGGATTCGCGTGGGAGTTCCTGCGACGCAACCCAGCATACCGTGAAGAATACGATCGGCTTGACGATGATCCGGACGAATCGGCATTGAGCCCGAAGACGGTGGGAGGGAACTGGGGGCTTTCGTTTCGCCTGCGACCCCTCGCTCGATGCGACTGCCGCGCAGGTTTCATGGCGGCCTGAGTTTCTTCCCCATGCCGTGATGCTCGTTCCCGCACCCGAGGGCTTCGCAGGCGCCTATCGCTTTGAAGCGCTTGGTCGACTGCGTCCGTCGATCGATCCACAGCACGGCGGCGAGGGGCATTGCCTCGTGAATGATGCCGATGGCCCAATGTCCCTGTGGCTCAAGGGTGAGCGGCCGGCACTGCCGATGGCGGCGCTTGTCCCCTTGGATGAGACCGTTCTCCTTCGCCTCGCCGGTTTGGTCCGCCTCAAACGCCGCCTCGATCGCCACTCGGCAGGCCCGCTTCCGTCCGCCTGGCAGATCACGACGCGTCTCCGCACACGGCTTCTCGACATGATCCGGGCGTTGGACGGTCATCTGGAGGGCGCAAGTTATCGCGAACTCGCAAGGGCGCTCTATGGCCCGGAAGCAGTAGAGCGATTCCCCTGGAAGACCTCATCGGTCAGGGGCCAGACGATCCGATTGGTCGCCGATGCCGTGGCCATGATGGACGGGGGCTACCGCAAGCTGCTGCGCGCCAGCCGCTAGCCTCTCTCGACATCAGGACAGGGGGTATCGCCAACCACAGGGCCCAGTTCGTCATCCGCCCGGCCCGCGAATCTCCGCCACCGTGACCGTCGTTACGCCGTCGCCCCTCGACGGCTCTCGTCAAAACCACGGAGTTATCCGCATGCCCGATCCTGCCGCCGGCCTGCCGCCGCGCTTTTTGCGAACGCCGGAAGCCGCACGTTTTCTCAGTCTCTCCGGACGGACCCTTGAGAAACACCGAACCTACGGCACAGGCCCAACCTACCGGAAGATCGGCGGTCGTGTCGTGTACGCGGTCGACGATCTCAAGGCCTGGGCCGACCGCGGCGCCAAGACGTCGACCTCCGATCCGGGGACCGGAACCGTGCTGCCTGCAAAGCCGCACATGAACCCGCTCGCCAACGCTTCTCGTGCTCGGCGCTGAGCGGAGGCCAAACGTGACCTTCAAGCACAGGCGCGACAGCGAGCGAGATCAGCTCGACCTGTTCAGGGCGTTGCCCGGCGATCTCGCACCGCGTGACGCACAGGACCTCATGGCCTATCCGTTCTTTTCGCTGGCCAAGTCGAAGCGCGTCCAGCCGATCGACTATCGAACCCGCACGGTCGCAATACGGGTCGAGGCCGTGCCCGACCACGGCATAGCGACCATCTGGGATGCCGATGTGCTGATCTGGGCCGCCTCGCAAATCGTCGAGGCGAGAGATGCAGGCTTGAAGACCTCGCGTCTGATGGCTGCCACACCGTACGAGATCTTGACGTTCGTTGGCCGCGGCACCGGCGCACGGGACTACCATCGCCTGAAAGCGGCGTTCGACCGTCTCCAATCAACGACGGTGCTGACTTCCATCCGCCAACCTGCAGAGCGGCGGCGCCATCGCTTCTCCTGGATCAACGAATGGAAGGAGACTTCCGACGTCCACGGCCGCCCGCTCGGCCTCGAGCTGATCCTGCCGGACTGGTTCTATGCCGGCGTTCTGGACGACGCGTTGGTGCTCACGATTGACCGTGCGTACTTCGATCTGACAGGCGGCCTTGAGCGCTGGCTTTATCGCATCGTCCGCAAGCACGGCGGCCGTCAGGCCGGCGGCTGGAGCTTCGACTTTTCGCATCTCCACGCCAAGTCCGGCAGCCTCTCACCGCTCAAGCACTTCGCTTACGATGTGCGCGAGATCGTCCGCCGACAGGCCCTTCCGGGCTATCGGCTTTGCATCGAACGCGGCTTCCGCGGGGTCGAGCGGCTTGAGTTCGTGGCAATCCCACGCGAGCCGTTCGTCCATCGGCCTTTAGCTCCGTCTGGGGACAAGCTGTGACTCGCCTCGTGCTAACGGGGACGCCGACCCTCGTGCCATCGGGGACCGGAACCTCGTGCTATCGGGGACCCGAATCGCCGGATTCCCTTTGGCCTACAACGGCTTGGCGCCTCCTTAACTTCCCTAACCCAGATTCTTTCAGAATCTGTCTAACGCACCAGAGTTGTCCACCGCTGGGGATCGCAGACTTGCCGGGAAGGGAAATGCCAAAGGGCGTGGGTTCGATCTGGCTACGAGGCCGCGCATGACCGATCTCACGCATGTCGAACTGCTGTGGCTCGAGAAGCATATCGAGCGATGGATACGCTTCGGCCGGCCGGCAAACGAACAGTTCCACGATCGACGACGGCGGGTCCTCTCTTTTACGCCCGGCAGTGTCTTCGGATTCGTCCGTTGGGCTGGCAACGAGTACGGAACGATCGCCTCCCGCATCGACATCCTGCGCGCCGTGCGCTCGAGCGAAGCCTGCGCGACCATCCCATTCGTCCGGCCGGGTGCCGACATCCTGTTGCGGGCTTCTGGCTGGCCGAAGGTCAAGCATGTGTTGCAGATGATCGACATCGTCGAAGCCCTGGGCGTCGATCCCTGCGACGCGGCACCGGACTATTGGCGCCACGTTCACAGCCGTCTGGCGGTCGGGGAAGCGCTGAGGCCCTACACGATGGCACGCCACAAGGCCTGGCTGCTGCGGCAGAGACTCGAGCCGTGACGCGCCGAGTGTGCATTCTGCTGATTGGGATGGGAGTAGTCAGCGTAATGACGCCGGCCCTCCTGCAGTCGCATCGCATGCTTCTGTGGAACGCATCGGCCAGCGTGCCCGTCGGGATCTACTTAATCGAGACCACCGACACGCGGTATGTTTCCGAACTGGTTGCCGTGCTGCCGCCGGAGCCGCTCGCCAGTTACCTCGAAGCTGGCAACTACCTGCCGCGTGGCGTTCCCATGCTGAAGCATGTGCTGGCGCTTCCCGGCCAGACCGTTTGTCGAGATGGTCTCGTTATAACCATCGATAAGGTAGCTGCAGGAATGGCGCGTGAGCGTGATCGAAGAGGCCGCCTTCTACCCATCTGGCAGGGCTGCCGCGTCGTCGCCCAGGACGCGCTCTTCCTGATGAATTCGCGATCGGCGGACTCGCTGGACGGGCGGTATTTCGGGCCACTGCCGCGATCCGCCGTCACCGGTCGCGCTCATCCAGTTTGGACAAAGGAGGAATGATCATGAAGCTGCGCCGGCCTGAAGCGCCCGCCCGATCGTGCGTGGGACGTCGTGACCCTTCCTCCGTCACGGCCAAGGCCTTTCACAAGACCATCCGGTTGATCGCATCGATGGCTGCGATTCCTATAGTCGCAATCATCGTATCATCCGGTGACACGGCGCTCGCTCAATCAGCCACCACGGTGTTGCGAAAGACCTCACTGGACACTGGTCCCTATGCAAACTTCGTGCGCCAAGCGGCCCAGCGATATGGCGTTCCGGCATCCTGGATTGAAGCGGTGATGGCGATCGAAAGCGGTGGTGATGTGTTGGCTCTCTCGTCTCAAGGCGCCATGGGACTGATGCAGATCATGCCCGAAACCTGGGCTGGTTTGCGTGCCCGGCATGGGTTCGGTGACAATTCGTATGACCCGCGCGACAACATCCTTGCGGGCGCGGCCTACTTGCGTGAGCTGTATGACCGCTATGGCTCACCGGGGTTTCTGGCCGCCTATAATGCAGGTCCCGGGCGTTACGACGAACACTTGGCGACAGGCCGCGCGCTGCCGCAGGAAACTCAGCTCTATGTGGCCACGCTCGCACCCCTGATCGAACAGGCGCAGGTTGATGACATTGTCACCGTCAGCCGTCGTCTCGTTCCCTGGCAGGAAGCGCCACTGTTTGTCGCGCGTGACCAGGACAAATCCGCGGTCCCGCAGGAAGCGTCCAACACGTTGACCGAGCAGCCATCGGAAGGCGAGTCTGCCGAAAACATATCCCGATTGAAGGCACGAACCGACAGCTTGTTTGTCCGCCGTGGAAACGCAGTGCGTCTGCCATGATGTGGAGAAGAGGCGGTTGGATCGTCAAGCTGTTCTCGAGAAGATGCTCATGAGGTTCATCGGCTCAGGGCCCTCACATCATGGACGGCAAGATAAAGCGGGTGGCCCCGCTGCCGTCGCTGCGCTCCTAAGGGATTGTCTGCACGTTGTTTTTCGAGGGCCCGGCGCCGGCGCTTTGCGACGTGCGTTCGGCTCTTGAAGCACTTTTCTCTTTGTTATCAATGCTCCAAGCGCCATCGCTCTTGGGCAACCCTTCCGATGCTACCCGGGAGACGCCTTTTCTACGCCACGCAGCGATGTGTGTGTTCGGGCGCTTGAACGCGTTCGCGTCGCTGCCAATCGTTATGCCATGGCACGTGATGACGACGATTTCCGGCTCCGGCCCGGAAGAATCCAGAATCGGGGCGACGCGCGGATCGGGAGAGGGCGCGCCGGGAGCCGAGGTGGCCGTGCATCTACG
>JBHYDI010000025.1:0-7183 GCA_051861045.1 Allorhizobium sp. | reverse complement strand
TCGAGCGTATTATCGACGACGACAGACGGTCTGCCGCCATAGATGCCGGGACGGCGTTTGTAACCGATCTGCGCCTTGATCCCGGCGAGACGCGTCAGACGCGCGACCCGGTTCGGGCAGCACATCTCTCCCTGATCGAGAAGATCGTCGTGCAGCTTGCGATAACCGTAGACCTTGCCGCTCTCTTCCCATGCCTTCAGGAGTAGATCGGTCTGTCGCTTGTCCTCGCTGGCCCGCATGCTCAGCGGGCTCTTCAGCCAGGTGTAAAATCCGCTGGGATGAACCCGCAGAAGACGGCACATCGTCCGCACGGAAAACTGCAAGCGATGCAAGGCAATGAACGCGTACTTCACTTTGCATCCCTGGCGAAATACGCGGCCGCTTTCCTAAGAAACACTCGTCTCGGCAATCATGGGTTCCAACTGGAAGCCCAGAGACCGGGCGCGTCGTTGCAGGTTTGCCAAAACCCTACCGCGATGCCGTTCGTCATAAGCGGCAGCACCAGGATCACGATAAGCCATGCCGAACCGAAGGGCATTGAAGAAGAGAACCGCGATCTTGCGTGCCGTCGCCGTCACGGCCTTCTGCTTTCCGATGCGCCGGCCAACCGCCGGTAAAATGCACCCAGTGCCGTGTCGCTTCGGCCAATAGTGGTGGCTGCCAACCGCAAGAGTGCGGCTGCCCGGCTCGATGATCGGCGCGTTCTCGACGAGAGAAGTCTTCCGCCAGATATTTTGTTGCCGGGAGCCAGGCAGAGCCATGATGTGAAGTGCTTGGCAGTGGGCCATGCCCGCAGATCCGTTCCGCATTCGCCGATGAGCTTGAGGGCGAGAGAGGAGCCGAGGCCGTGGATTTGCGTCAAGTCTGTGCCCGTAAGGCCGTATAGAGCCGCCCGGACATCAAAGGATGGTGCATTCGCCTGCTTGGTCTTCGTCCGGATTTTTGGCAGCGGCGCGCGCGGCCCTTCGACTTCAGCAGTCATCGTGGCAATCGCTGCTTCCAGCTTGTGGTCGCATTCGAGCATCTTCAGTTGATAGAAGTCGTAAAGCTCCAGTGATTGGGAAAGAGCAAACACATGCTCATCACGATCGTTGCCGATCAACGATGCTTTGATCGTTTCGATAGAAGAGTGGCAGCGAACGTCACGCAAAGAGGCCAGGACGTCGGGATCGCGCTCACCGGAAACAATCGCCCGGATGATCTTCATACCCGTCACGCCGGTGATGTCGGAGACGACATGATGGAGCTGCAGGTTCATCTCCATGAGAGCTTTTTGCATGTGCTGGATATGAGCCGCCGCGTATTCGACCAGCCGTTCTCGCTGGCGCAGATAAGCACGCAGTGTCGCGACCTGTGAGTTCGGCCGAAAGCTTCCGCGCAACAGACCATAGGAATGCAATTGGCGAAGCCATGCCGCATCGTTGACGTCGGTCTTCCGGCCGGGGACGTTCTTCGCATAACGCGCATTGACGAGGATCACCTCAAATCCGTGCTGCTCTAAAATCTCGAATGCCGGTATCCAGTAGACACCGGTCGACTCCATCGCCACGCTTGTGACGCCGCCAGATCGGAACCAAGTGGCGAGGTCATGCAGGTCGTGGGTAAAGGTGCCGAAAGCGCGGATCGGCACGTCATCACTGTCCGGATTGACCGCCGCCATATGCATAGTGGACCCGATGTCGATGGCGGCGGCGCACGGATTCAATCTGTGGTGCAGATGATCTTGTCTTGGGCATGGCTTCTCCTCCTTTGGTTGGGGAGGGGCTCGGCCGCGCAAGTTCGTCATTTTCCTAACCGGGATCGCCGCCAGAGCCGCGTCACCACTCTCAAGTTCGCAACAGCCCATGTGCAACGTTTTTTAACGGGGTCGAACGCCTCCAATAAGCAGTCGGCAACTCCCCTCCGGCAGCGATCGTAGCATGACCTGTTTCTACCGCGCACAGGCGGACCAAAGCCCGTGATCGTTTTTTAGGATGTCTCGCTCCTCGGTGACGCGAGCCAGTTCCTTCTTCAACCGCCTGATCTCCTCGGCCTCGTCGTCGCCCTTGGCGTTCGACGATGCAAACTTCTTCTTCCATTCGTAGAGGGAATGCTGGCTCACCCCGAGCCGCTGCGAAACCTCCGCAACCGGATAGCCTCGCTCCGCGATCTGGCGAACAGCGTCACGCTTAAATTCTTCGCTGAAATTCGATTTGCTCATGATGCTCTTCCTGCCTCAAAATTAGGAAAGAAGGCGTCTACAAATCTAGGGGCTATTCAACTTATTGTCTCGGAGGGAAGGGGAGGGCTCTCTTTTCGGGAGCCCCTTCACACATTCACCCAGCCTCCTGTGCGCCCTCACCGCCAGATCTCAAGAGCGCCATCAAAACCGGGCCGAGCGAAAACTCTCCGCGGCGGGCGCGGGAGGTTAGATTGCGCAGATAGCCGCCAGGTGAGTTGACATGGCCGGACCGTTCGAGGATGCAGGCGAGGGTGACTGCGGCGTTTTCGGGTCCCATGACCTCGCACGCCTCCTCGTAGGCCGACGGGCTTATTCCCAGCATCGAGCGGGCAACGATCGCCGCAGACATCATGTCACGCCAGCTGCCGATCGTGCCAGCGGGTCCGTATGCGCTGATCTCCTGGCAGGCCTTCAAGACCAATCCCAAAGGGAAGGGGAGGGGCCGTTGTGCATTTGGCTTCAGGTTTTCGTTCAGAATTCCCCCTAGCTCTTTTTCTGAGCTCGGTTCAAGTTCATGGATGGATTCGGATTTTGAATTCTGTATATGCTGCCCAGTTTGAGCGGCATTGCTGCTCGTATTCTTCGAATTGTTGATGTTTTCCAGTATATTGACGACCTTGTCCTGCAAGAGCGTCAATTCTGCGCTGATTTTGATCGCATCCGCCATCGTCGGGGCACGGGGAATTTGGCTTACGAGGCTGATATAGATGTCTTCGATTGTCGCCCAGTCGCCGGGAGCCCCCTCCTCTATCGCGGCGCTGATCAACTTGCGTACGTCGCGGCGACGGATCGTGAGTTCTTCCTTTGCACGGCGGAAGGCAGCGCGGTCGGCGGCGACCTTCTGGGCCATCTCTGCGAGTTCTTCGGCGCGCAATAGGAGAGGGGATATATCGAAGCCAAAGGCAGACTCGATCGTGCCGCTCCTATCCTTGCGGGCGTAGCGTTTGCCGTTGGCGCTGTCCTTGCGGATGACCAGGCCTGTCTCGACCAGAAAGGCGAGATGTCTACGCAGTGTTGCGCCCGCTATCCCGTGGGCGCGGATGCTCAACTGTGCGTTCGATGGGAAGACGACGAGTTGCGCGTCCTGGCGCAGTTCGTTCTCCGGATAGAAGCTCAGCAAGGCGTCGAGTACGGCCAGGCTACGGTCTTGCAGCCCGAGAAGCACACGGGCTTCGGACGCGTCCCGAAAGACTTTCCATTTGTCAGCCCGCTTGCCCGCGGGGATCTCGGCCGTTGCGACTTGCTGCCTGACCAAGGCAAGCGAAATCGGCCGCCGCCCGAAAGGCGTCGTTACATTTCCACTCTGCATTTTCTCTCACCTTCGACAAGGCAAAAGAAATCCGCTCACCAAAAACGGTGCCAAAGACGCTTGACTAAGATTCGTGGAAATGCGAGTCTCGAAGTGCTAAATCAGAGAGAGGCTTCCACGACGGCAACGTTTGGGGGGCCTTTTTCTTTTGCGACGCTTCCTTTCTTCCATATCCGGGCAACCTGACAAATGTCAGGATTACCCCTTGTTCCGCTGACGGGAAAAACGCTCAGCAAGTGCCGGCAGCTCCTCCTGGATAAATTTCAAGAACGCGGCGCCCAATTCACCCTCGCCGGAAATCCGGACATCCTTGGCCGAAGCGACGTAAGCGCCCAGCGCCTTGCCTTCGGTATCGGAGAGGGTAACGGCGCCACCGCGCGGACTTGGGCTCGACTTCACCGCATTCAACGCCTGCTGGAAGCGCTGGTCGGAGTTCTCGATGCGGTCGCCTGCCTTCGACAAAGCGCGGCGCACAGCTTCAAGGGCACCGGAGCTGCCTGAAATCGTCTTGGCCAGATCCAGCCAGCGCGGCCGGCCGATTTTTGGCGCGCGGCCGATCGCTTCGATGACATCGCCCGGAACGGAGCGATAGACGCTGCGCATGCGGGCGAGCTCGGCATCTTCGATCGAAAGCGCCGCATAGATATCGCGGGGCCGGATCCCGGCATCGTCCATGCGCGATGCAAACAGCGCACGCTCGATCCATGACAGGTCCTGCCGGCTGGCATTCTCGATGCCCTGGGCGACGACCAGGTCGTGGTCCGTCATATCGACTTCGATCGCCCGGACCGGTTGGCCGAGCTCCAGGGCAGCGCGCCATCTCCGATGCCCATAGACGATCTGGTAGCGTCCGGCCGCCGAAGGGTGTTTTCGAACCTGGACGGGGACTTTTTGGCCTTCCGTCTCGATCGAACGCTTCAGCGTCTGGAAATCGCTCGCGTCGTCGTCCGGCAATCGATCCGGAAAAGGGGAGGGGTCGATGATCCTGGGATCGAGGTCGTGGATCGACGCTCCGCCCGCCTCGACGATTGCTCGCAAGCGATCACGCTCCGCCCGGATGTCATCGATCGCCCGATGGGCAGCACCAATGACGCCGGCGGCGACGCGTGTCGTCGGGGCAGGGGAGGGCGCTGCCACCGGCTCGGGTGCCGCGGGCTCCTCGCTCTCCAGTTCAGCCGAAAGCAGGCCGAAGCTTGCAACAATGGATTTCCGTGGTGTCTTGCTCATCCACGCCCCCAACTCGTGTTGATCAGGCGAACGATCGCCTCATTGACGGCGTCCACCGCCTCGCGGGCCCGCTTGTGCGTCTCGCGGCCGATCTGGCCCATTTCGAGTTCGTACAACGAGCGTTTGCCAAGCCCCGCCGCCTCGACGGCCGTGCTTTCCACGGCGGTCGGCAGCAGGACATCCGCGCCGAACAGATGGCGCAGCATCGCGACCACCTGCGACTGCGGCGCATCGTTCGGATCGTGACGCGTCACGAGATAACGAATGAAATCCTGATCGAGCTGCGCGCCGCTGTCGGTCAAGACGCTGATAAGGTCGCCCATCATGAGAAGGAACTGGCTCATCGACGCCACGTCCAGCATGGCCGGATGTACGGTGATGATCATGCTCGTCGCCGCATAGATCGCGCTCAGCGTCAGGAAGCCGAGCGAGGGAGGGGTGTCCAGGATGACCACATCGTAGTCGGCTTCCACCTCGGCGAGGCAGAGTTTCAGCCGCTCGAAGAAGATCGCGCCGGAACTCGACCTGTTGGCAAGGACCCGCGGGGTCTCATGCTCATACTCCATCACTTCCAGATTGCCGGGAATGAGGTCGATGCCGTCGAAATAGGTTTTGCGGATGATGTCGCGTATCGGCCGCCGTTCGGCATCGTCGTATCGAAGCGCCGCATAGATCGTCTCGTTGGCGCCGACATCGACCTCCGGCTGCGAACCGAACATCGCCGACAGCGACGCCTGCGGATCGAGGTCGAGCGCGAGAACGCGGTAGCCTTGCAGGGCGAGAAAATGCGCGAGATGAACGCAGGTCGTCGTCTTGGCGCTGCCGCCCTTGAAGTTGGCGATGGCGAGAACCTGGAGGTGTTCTCCGGGCCGGCGGCGCGGCAGGAAACGCAGAGCGTCCGCCGGCTTCTGCTTTGCAAACAATTCCCGCAACTCGTTGATTTGCTGGAGCGTATAGACCCGATGATTGTTCTCCAGCCGGCTCGGCACGGGGCCGCGGCCTTCGCTCGACATCAGCTTCAGCGTCGAATCGGGTATCGATGTCAGCTTGGAGACTTCATTCGTCAAAAATTGCCGAAGAATCTTTTCAGACTTCGGCGGATACATACGCGTTCTCAGCTGCTGCAGCTGTCCGGACAACAGCGTGGCATGGCGCGTGATCTTGCTGCCTGCATCTTCCTTGGAAGGAACCACTGTTTCTACCTGTTGCGCTATCGCCATTTTTCCCTCTTGGCGGCCTATCGCCGGTTTACCGGCCGGCACTCGCCAAGAGATAGAACACGATTCTATAAGCCCGTCCATGTGTTGGCGGTTGACAATCGAACCGAATGGGCGGTCTTCGGTCGCAGATAGGTGTTAATCAACTGATATTATTGTATTTATCGCCAAAGTAGCACGAGTTTCCGTTTGTAACTCTCCACACTTTTGACACAGGTGGTTCTGCCAGGCGGAGGCCTACGGGCTTAAAATGCCGGCGCGAGAGAGAATCGGGAATCAGAATCACTGGAACCTCCTGTCCGCGACAAGCCTCTTAAAATTGGCAAATCATCGTCGTTCCACGCAGCGGCAAATGACGCACGCGGGTCGACTGCCATTGCCGGAAATGTCAGCGCGACCGCGGCACCGGACACCAGTCGCAGCTGACATTCGTCGCGGCTGAGGTGAAGGTCGAGGGGGAGGCGTCCTATTGGCAGACTGCTGGCGATGGGGGAACCGTGAAGCGGCGTGCCTTCTGCCCAAACTGTGGTTCGGCCGTCTCCATGACATTCCCCGATATGCCGGCTGTGTTCATCGTCATGTCGACGACCCAAGCCTCTATCAGCCGCAACTGGTGTCCTGGACAGCAGCCGGTCATTCCTGGGATTTTCTAGATCTGGCGCTGCCGAAATTCGACACTATGCCACCGACATGATGCTTGACGGCGGGAATTAATAGAGGAGGGGCCGGAACACGTCATGTTCTGACCCCTTTATAGGCTGAATAATAAAATGAACGTCCGGCCGCACTACCCGTCGAGCGCGACGCGGAAATCCGCCTGCGTTCGGGCACGCAATTCGTCGACCGTCACGCCGGGTGCGAGTTCCACCAGGCGCATGGGCTCCTCGCCGCGGATCGCCGGCTCGAAGACGGCGAGGTCGGTAATCAGCAGGTTGACGACGCGGCTTCCGGTCAGCGGCAGGTCGCAGCGCTTGAGGACCTTGGATTCGCCACGCGCCTCGTGCTCCATGACGACCACGACCCGCTTGACGCCGGCGACGAGATCCATCGCGCCGCCCATGCCCTTGACCATCTTGCCGGGGATCATCCAGTTGGCGAGGTCACCGTTTTCCGCCACCTGCATCGCGCCCAGAACGGAGAGGTCGATATGGCCGCCCCGGATCATCGCAAAGCTTTCAGCACTCGAAAAGAAGCTGCTGCCCGGCAGTT
>JBHYDI010000024.1:0-7776 GCA_051861045.1 Allorhizobium sp. | reverse complement strand
GCCTACATCCTGACGAAGGAAGAAGGCGGCCGTCATACGCCGTTCTTCACGAACTACCGTCCGCAGTTCTACTTCCGCACGACGGACGTGACGGGCATTGTTTCGCTGCCGGAAGGCACGGAAATGGTCATGCCGGGCGACAACGTCACGGTTGCCGTCGAGCTGATCGTTCCGATCGCGATGGAAGAAAAGCTGCGCTTCGCGATCCGCGAAGGCGGCCGCACCGTCGGCGCCGGCATCGTTGCTTCGATCGTCGAGTAAGCTTTAGGTCTTTGACCTGATTGAGAGCCCCGCGGGAAACCGCGGGGCTTTTTCTTTTGCATGGACTGTTTTAGCCGCTGGGCATAACTCGCCAGTTCTGGGGATGGAGGCGGTGGGCGCCAGGGGGTAGGTTTGCCGCGTCGCTTCGAGCGACACGGCCAGGGCGCTGTGTGCCCAGGTCCGGCGCCGATGGATCGTTTCGATCTTGCATCTTGCGGAGGCGCCTCTGCGTGTGGCGGACACGAGGTCGTGCCGCGCGCATCACGGCAACCGGAAACAGGCCCGTACTCCCATGAACGCATTTGCACGCGCGGCGCGCGCAGCGCTCGCTGTCTCGACGATTCTTTTGATTCTGCCGGCAGCCGAAGCCCAGGCCGATGATTCTCTTTTGATATGGTCTCCGGCGAAACTCTCCAGCTATGCCTATCGCCTACGCATGGGCGCCAAGGCCGCGACCGCCGCCGAGATGAGCGCGGGCGTCGATGTCTCCATCACCACGTCCTCCACCGGCCGGATACGCGATACACGCGACAATGCAAGGCTCTGGGCGGAACTGCGCGGGCAGGGGCATTCCGGCAGCGAGCGCAGCGCGACGGCGGGCTACAACCCCCTGACGGGGCGTGTTTCCGCCAGCGCCGGTGTCTCGCGCCGTTGGATGGCGTCGCCCTCCTTCGACGTGGTGGTCACGCCGTCCGTGTCGGCCGATGCGAATGTGCGGCACGGCTATCGCGGCTCGGTGCGCATGGTGCAGAAGGCGCAGCTCCAGGCGCTGCCGACCGGCACCTCTTTCGTCGCAGCCGGCACGGCCGTGAGCGGCGATCGCCGGATCGGGACGGAATTCGGCATCGAGCAGCAGGTCTTCGACGGGCTCGATCTCGGCGCGTCCGTGCGGCGGCAGGAGGCCGGCCTGACCGGCACCATCCGGGCGCGTCTCCGTTTCGCCTGGTGAGGGGCGGCGGGCTGTGCGCTGCGTTGTTAAACTGTGAAAAAATCTCCTCTTCGGGCTTGCCAAGTCGATCCGTGCGCCGTAAAGACGCCATGCCTTGCCGGCGACGGGCGTTTCGTTCAGGAGCGGCAAGCATCTAGGGGTATAGCTCAGTTGGTAGAGCGGCGGTCTCCAAAACCGCAGGTCGCAGGTTCGAGCCCTGCTGCCCCTGCCATTCCAAACCGGACAGCGCGGACGACTTGCAGCGACGGGGAGGAGATGGCGTGACGGCGTTCGACCGTCTAAATTCGCGAAAAGCCCGGTTGCCTCTTGTTAAAAAGGGAATCGGGCTTTATGTAGGGCAAAACAGACACGCGGTGCGTGGGGCTGATAGTTCAGCTTTACGCGCCGTAATGGCGTGGACATTCAATGGCATCGAAAACGAATCCGATTGCGTTTCTGCAGCAGGTACGCTCCGAGACGGCGAAAGTGACTTGGCCCTCGCGGCGCGAGACGATGATCTCGACCATCATGGTTTTTGTCATGGTCTTCCTTGCGGCAGTGTTCTTCTTTGCTGCTGACCAGTTGATGGGCTGGCTGATCGGCCTCGTCCTCAGCGCTAGCGCTTGATTGGTTGGAGATGAACATGGCTGCGCGTTGGTACATCGTCCACGCTTATTCGAATTTCGAAAAGAAGGTCGCCGAGGACATCGAGAACAAGGCACGTCAGAAGGGCCTTGAGCATCTGTTCGAGAAGATCATCGTGCCGACCGAAAAGGTCGTCGAGGTGCGTCGCGGCCGCAAGGTCGATTCCGAGCGCAAGTTCTTCCCGGGCTACGTGATGGTGCGGGCGAACCTGACGGACGAGGCATACCACCTCATCAAGAATACGCCGAAGGTCACGGGTTTCCTCGGTTCCGACAACAAGCCGGTTCCGATCCCTGATTCCGAGGCTGATCGCATCCTGTCGCAGGTCCAGGACGGTGTCGATCGTCCGAAGCCCTCGGTCTCCTTCGAGATCGGCGAGCAGGTTCGCGTTTCCGATGGTCCGTTCGCGTCGTTCAACGGCATCGTTCAGGACGTCGACGAGGAGCGTTCGCGCCTCAAGGTGGAAGTGTCGATCTTCGGTCGCGCCACCCCGGTCGAGCTGGAATACGCCCAGGTCGAGAAAATCTGATTTCGGCGGCGTCCTTCGGGGCGCTGCTTGTGTGAAATCCGGCCCTCGTCAGAGGGTTGGTGGCGGAGATTTCCGCCGATCGCGTGGAAGGACAGTCGCCTTATAAGCCGGGCGCCAGAAATCCGCACCACGCAACCGCAGCCGCCGGTCTTCGGGCCGGCATCATGGACCGGGAAACCGGTCGCATTCTGAAAGGCAGAGAGAAATGGCTAAGAAAGTTGCAGGCCAGCTCAAGCTTCAGGTCAAGGCAGGATCGGCAAACCCGTCCCCGCCGATCGGCCCGGCGCTTGGTCAGCGTGGCATTAACATCATGGAATTCTGCAAGTCGTTCAACGCGGCTACGCAGGAAATGGAAAAGGGCATGCCGATTCCGGTCGTCATCACCTATTACCAGGACAAGTCCTTCACATTTGTGATGAAGCAGCCCCCGGTGACCTACTTCCTCAAGAAGGAAGCCAAGATCACCTCCGGCTCGAAGACCCCGGGCAAGGGTGCCACCGTCGGCAAGCTCACCAAGGCTCAGATCAAGTCGATCGCCGAAGCCAAGATGAAGGATCTCAACGCCGCCGATATCGAAGGCGCGATGGCAATGGTCGAGGGCTCCGCCCGCGCCATGGGCCTGGAAGTGGTAGGTTGATCATGGCCAAGGTAGCAAAGCGTCTCCAGAAGATCCGTGAAGGCATCGACCCGACCAAGCTCGTCGCCCTCTCCGACGCCATCGCTCTCGTCAAGGAGCGTGCCGTCGCCAAGTTCGACGAAACCATCGAAGTCGCCATGAACCTCGGCGTCGACCCGCGTCACGCAGACCAGATGGTCCGCGGCGTGGTCAACCTGCCGAACGGCACGGGCCGTGACGTTCGCGTCGCCGTTTTCGCACGTGGCGCCAAGGCTGATGAAGCCAAGGCTGCCGGTGCAGACATCGTCGGCGCCGAAGACCTCGTCGAAATCGTCCAGGGCGGCAAGATCGATTTCGATCGCTGCATCGCGACCCCGGACATGATGCCGCTCGTCGGCCGCCTCGGTAAGGTTCTCGGGCCCCGCGGCATGATGCCGAACCCGAAGGTCGGCACCGTGACCATGGACGTCACCGGCGCCGTCAAGGCATCCAAGGGCGGTGCTGTCGAGTTCCGCGTCGAAAAGGCTGGTATCATCCACGCCGGCATCGGCAAGGCTTCCTTCGACGCCAAGGCTCTGGAAGAAAACATCAAGGCATTCGCCGACGCGGTCATCAAGGCCAAGCCGACGGGCGCCAAGGGCAACTACGTCAAGCGCGTAGCCATCTCTTCGACGATGGGCCCGGGCGTCAAGATCGACCCGGCAACCGTCGCTTAATTTACGGCTCGGCTTCGGCCGAACCGCAACAGAATTCCCGGCCTTGTCTGGCCGGGGATTTCCGGGGCAACCCGGAACTCCTGTCCGAGATTGCAGGTGGTTATCCCTTAATCACTTTAGCCTGCATGAGACGGGGTGAGACCTGGATTTCTTCCGCGTCGGATGACGCCGAAATTCGGTTCGAACCTACCTTACCTTGTGTCGCGGCCATCCGGTCGAGCGCGGGGGGACAGGATCCTCGAGCGTCGCTCGGGATCCCTTTTGAAGCGGATCCCTGGCGGCAAAGGTAAACCCGGCAGGTCCCGTGAGAAGTCACGGTCCTGTCAACTGGAGATAGGCACAGTGGAAAGAGCGGAAAAACGCGAATTCGTCACGGAGCTGAACGAAGTCTTCAAGGCTTCCGGTTCGGTTGTCGTGGCCCGCTACGCCGGTATCACCGTCGCACAGATGAACGATCTTCGTACGAAGATGCGTGCTGCGGGCGGTACCGTCAAGGTCGCGAAGAACCGCCTGGCCAAAATTGCCCTTCAGGGTACGGAGTCGGAAGGGATGTCTGATCTCTTCCAGGGTCAGACGCTCATTGCTTACGCAAATGATCCGATGATTGCTCCCAAGGTAGCCATGGATTTCGCCAAGACCAACGACAAGCTCGTTGTTCTCGGTGGTGCCATGGGTGCGACCACACTCGACGCTGATGCAGTCAAGTCGCTTGCGACCCTGCCTTCGCTCGACGAGCTTCGTGCAAAGCTCCTGGGTCTGCTTGCAGCCCCGGCCACGCGCGTCGCCACGGTCGTTGCAGCACCGGCAAGCCAGCTTGCTCGTGTGTTCGCCGCCTACGCCAAGAAGGACGAAGCCGCTTGAGGCGGTTTTTCGCTGTAAATCAAACTAACCAGTTCGAACCGAATATAAGGAACTATGACAATGGCTGATCTCGCAAAGATCGTAGAAGACCTCTCCTCGCTGACCGTTCTGGAAGCTGCTGAGCTTTCCAAGCTGCTCGAAGAGAAGTGGGGCGTTTCGGCTGCTGCACCGGTAGCCGTCGCTGCTGCTGGCGGTGGCGCTGCTGCTGCTGTGGTCGAAGAAGAAAAGACCGAGTTCGACGTCATCCTCGTTGAGGCCGGCGCCAACAAGATCAACGTCATCAAGGAAGTCCGCGCCATCACCGGCCTCGGCCTCAAGGAAGCCAAGGACCTCGTCGAAGGCGCTCCGAAGGCTGTCAAGGAAGCCGTCTCGAAGGGCGAAGCTGCCGACCTCAAGAAGAAGCTTGAGGACGCCGGCGCCAAGGTCGACGTTAAGTAATACCGGAATGCGATGGGGGAGGGTGAAAACCCTCTCCCATTGATGATTCCTCCGAACTGATTACCCAAAAGCCGCGAAAACCGGCTTTTGGGTAATGGGTTCTTCAAGAGGATGGTCTTCTACCCAGGCGATCGGGCAATCCGGCCCGTGGCTTAGGCGGCAAGACGAGATTGAACAAACCCATGATAGACGGGATCGACTGGCCAGCGAACCCCGTCCGTTGCAGGCCCGGATGCAAATTTTGAAGGAGCGACGATGGCTCAGACCCTTTCGTTTAACGGTCGTAGGCGCGTACGCAAGTTTTTTGGTAAAATCCCTGAAGTCGCAGTCATGCCGAACCTCATCGAGGTTCAGAAAGCATCTTACGACCAGTTTCTGATGGTTGAAGAGCCCGCCGGCGGTCGTCCGGACGAGGGCCTCCAGTCCGTTTTCAAGTCGGTCTTCCCGATCACCGACTTCTCCGGCGCTTCCATGCTTGAATTCGTCTCCTACGAATTCGAACAGCCGAAGTTCGACGTCGAGGAATGCCGCCAGCGTGACCTGACCTATGCAGCGCCCCTCAAGGTGACGCTGCGCCTCATCGTGTTCGATATCGACGAGGATACCGGCGCGAAGTCGATCAAGGACATCAAGGAACAGAACGTCTACATGGGCGACATGCCGCTCATGACCGATAACGGTACGTTCATCGTCAACGGCACCGAGCGCGTCATCGTCTCCCAGATGCACCGTTCGCCGGGCGTGTTCTTCGACCACGACAAGGGCAAGAGCCACTCTTCCGGCAAGCTGCTCTTCGCTGCCCGCGTCATCCCGTATCGCGGTTCCTGGCTCGACATCGAGTTCGACGCCAAGGACATCGTGCATGCGCGTATCGACCGCCGCCGCAAGATCCCCGTCACGTCGCTGCTCATGGCACTCGGCATGGACGGTGAAGAAATCCTGTCGACCTTCTACACGAAGTCGTTCTACCAGCGCGACGGCGCAGGCTGGCGCGTGCCCTTTAATCCGGACGCGCTGAAAGGCCAGAAGGCCGTCTCGGACATGGTGGACGCCGACACCGGCGAAGTCGTCGTGGAAATCGGCAAGAAGCTGACCCCGCGCCTCCTGAAGACGCTCTCCGAAAAGGGCCTCAAGGCCCTCAAGGCGACCGACGACGAGCTCTACGGCAACTACCTTGCCGAAGACATCGTCAACTTCTCGACGGGCGAGATCTATCTCGAAGCCGGCGATGAAATCGACGAGAAGACCCTCCCGGTCATCCTGTCGGCCGGTTTCGACGAGATCCCGGTTCTCGACATCGACCACATCAACGTCGGCGCCTACATCCGCTCGACGCTGGCCGTGGACAAGAACGAGAACCGCCAGGACGCGCTGTTCGACATCTACCGCGTCATGCGTCCGGGTGAGCCGCCGACGATGGATTCGGCCGAAGCCATGTTCAACACGCTGTTTTTCGATGCGGAGCGTTACGACCTCTCCGCCGTCGGCCGCGTGAAGATGAACATGCGCCTCGACCTCGACGTCGCCGACACGGTCCGCACGCTGCGCAAGGACGACATCCTGGCCGTGGTCCGGATGCTGGTCGAACTGCGCGACGGCAAGGGCGAGATCGACGACATCGACAACCTCGGCAACCGCCGCGTCCGTTCGGTCGGCGAATTGATGGAGAACCAGTACCGTCTCGGCCTGCTGCGCATGGAGCGCGCGATCAAGGAACGCATGTCCTCGATCGAGATCGACACGGTGATGCCGCAGGACCTGATCAACGCGAAGCCGGCTGCTGCCGCGGTTCGTGAATTCTTCGGTTCCTCGCAGCTCTCCCAGTTCATGGACCAGGTGAACCCGCTTTCGGAAATCACCCACAAGCGCCGTCTTTCGGCTCTTGGCCCGGGTGGTCTGACCCGCGAGCGCGCAGGCTTCGAAGTCCGCGACGTTCACCCGACCCACTACGGCCGTATCTGCCCGATCGAAACGCCGGAAGGCCCGAACATCGGTCTGATCAACTCGCTCGCAACCTTCGCCCGCGTCAACAAGTACGGCTTCATCGAAAGCCCGTACCGCAAGATCACGGACGGCAAGGTCACGACCGAAGTGGTCTACCTCTCGGCCATGGAAGAAGCGAAGTACTACGTCGCCCAGGCAAACTCGGAACTCACCTCGGACGGTTCGTTCGTGGAAGAATTCGTCGTTTGCCGTCACTCGGGCGAAGTGATGCTCGCGCCGCGCGACACGGTCAACCTGATGGACGTTTCGCCGAAGCAGCTCGTTTCGGTCGCAGCCGCGCTCATCCCGTTCCTTGAGAACGACGACGCGAACCGCGCGCTCATGGGCTCGAACATGCAGCGCCAGGCCGTGCCGCTCCTGCGGGCCGAAGCCCCGTTCGTCGGCACCGGCATGGAACCGGTCGTTGCCCGTGACTCGGGCGCTGCCATCGCGGCCCGCCGCGGCGGCGTCGTCGACCAGGTCGACGCGACCCGTATCGTTATCCGCGCCACCGAAGACCTCGATCCGTCGAAGTCGGGCGTCGATATCTACCGCCTGCAGAAGTTCCAGCGCTCCAACCAGAACACCTGCGTCAACCAGCGCCCGCTCGTCACCGTCGGCGACGTTCTGAACAAGGGCGACATCATCGCGGACGGTCCGTCGACCGACCTCGGCGACCTGGCACTCGGCCGCAACGCGCTCGTCGCGTTCATGCCGTGGAACGGCTACAACTACGAGGACTCGATCCTCCTGTCCGAACGCATCGTGCGCGATGACGTCTTCACCTCGATCCACATCG
>JBHYDI010000023.1:0-18806 GCA_051861045.1 Allorhizobium sp. | reverse complement strand
AGCGTTTCCTCGAATTCCGCCTTGGTGGTGCCGAGCTTGATCAGCGCCTCCGTGTGAAAGCCGATGCAGCCGTCGCAGCGGGTGGAAATGGCAATGCCGAGCGCCACCAGTTCCTTCACCTTCTTCGACAGCGCGCCATCCTTCGTCGCCGCCCCCGCCATGGCCGAAAAGCCGGACATCACATCGGGAATGTCCTTGCGCAGGGTCTTGATCCCGCTCGAGATATCCCGGGTGATGGCGATGTAATCCTTGCTCATGGCGGTGTCTCCAATAATATATACGATAGTTCATATATATTGAGGTTTGTGGAGATTGCAAGGGAGGCAGTAGGCAGTAGGCAGTAGGCAGTAGGCAGTAGGCAGTAGGCAGTAGGCAGTAGGCAGTAGGCAGTAGGCAGCGAGATTGGATTGATTCGCCAGCAGCGTGGCAAACCTGCAGAGTCTTCGCCCTTCGTGGCGGACGAACTCCAGCTCCCTATTGCCTACTGCCTACTGCCTACTGCCTACTGCCTCAGCCCTCACCCTTCCCGCACCGGCGTATAGCCCGCCTCGCGGATCGCCTGCTCGGCAAGCACCGCATCACCCTCGACGAAAGCCTTGCGGGCCGCGAGATCGATCGCCACGGCCTTGCCCGGCAGCACATCCGCCAGCGCCTTGACCACGGTCTTTTCGCAATGCCCGCAGGTCATGTCCTCGATCTTGAAAACCGTCTGTCCAATCATGGTGTTATCCTTCCTTGTCTTTTCCTCGTCTTGGCCGGCATCTCCGGCCTTATCATTTGCATTGTCAGCCTTCCCACAGGGGCAAGGTCAATCCCCGCAACAGTCGCCACCCGTCGTCTCGGCGGCGGTCTTTTGCCGCAGCGGGCGCCCTTCGAGATCGGCGAGGATCGGGCAGTTGGGCCGGTCATTGCCCTGACAGCGTTCGGCGAGATGAAAAAGCGTGTCGCGCATCGCCTGCATCTCGGCGATCTTTGTCTCCAGCTCCTCGACATGATGCAGCGCGAGCGCCTTCACCTCGGCACTGGCCCGCGCCTTGTCGTCCCAGAGTTTCAGCAGCCGCTCGGTCTCCTCAAGCGAAAAGCCGAGCTTTCGGGACCGCCGCACGAAACGCAGCCGGTTGACGCTGTCGGCGTCATAGACCCGGTAATTCGAGGCCGTCCGCCCCGCCGGCGCAATCAGCCCGATCTCCTCATAATAGCGGATCATCTTGGCCGACACGCCGGATGCCGCCGAGGCTTCGCCGATGTTCATCGTCATGGTCGTTTCTCCTATCGTCGCCTCTCCCCTTGTGGGAGAGGTTACAAAATCGAGGGCTTAGCCCGATCAGGGCTAAACCTCAGATTTTGTTGGTGAGGGGATCGGTTATTTCCGCACCTCGCCCCTCTGTTGCGAGACGGTCTCCGCCTTGGGGGCGAAAGCAAAATCGAATGAGGGGGTCCAGTCCGGCGTGCCCGCAGCACCCATCCCCTCACCAACAAAATCTGAAGTTTAGGCGGCTTGCGCTCGCCTAAAGCTTCGATTTTGTATCCTCTCCCACAAGGGGAGAGGCGGAAACCGCCAGCCTCCGCGCCTCCACCCTCCCCTTGAGGGGGAGGGTCGGAGCGAAGCTCCGGGGTGGGGTGACCCGGCAGCGCACACCACCATCACCCCACCCGCGCGTTCCGCGCGACCTCCCCCTCAAGGGGAGGTCAAGAACCCCGTCACCCTCGCCGTCCTCAACCTCAACGCATTGGTCAGCACAAACACGCTCGACAGCCCCATGGCCGCCGCGCCCAGCATCGGCGAGAAGGTCACGCCTGACAGCGGATAGAGCACACCCGCTGCGACCGGGATGAGCGCCACATTGTAGCCGAAGGCCCAGAACAGGTTCTGGCGGATATTGCCCATCACCCGGTCCGAGAGCTCGATCGCATGCAGCGCGCCCATCAGGTCGCCGCCGACCAGCACCACATCGGCGCTCTCGATCGCCACATCCGTGCCCGTGCCGATGGCAATGCCGACATCGGCGGTGGCGAGCGCCGGCGCATCATTGATGCCGTCGCCGACAAAGGCAACCGCCTCACCTTTCGCCTGCAGCGCCTTGATCGCGCTCACCTTTCCCTCCGGCAGCACTTCGGCGACGACAGCATCGATACCGGCCTTTTTCGCCACGGCCTCGGCTGTGCGACTGTTGTCGCCGGTCACCATCATCAGCTTCAGTCCGCGCGCCTTCAGCGCTGCAATGGCCGTCGCACTCGTCTCCTTGATCGGATCCGCCACCGCGATCGCCGCAGCGAGCTTGCCATCGATGGCCACATAGAGCGGGCTTGCGCCTTCGTCGGCGAGGCGGGTCATGGCGGTCGTGAGGTTCAAGAAAGACAAGTCCCCCTCTGGCCTGCCGGCCATCTCCCCCACAAGGGGGGAGAGACCGTGTGGCCGAGCGTCGGCAGAGACTGCCCCTCCCCCCTGTGGGGAGGGGTTGGGGAGGGGACTTTCGGAGAGACCGTATGGCATCACCCCGAGCTTCACCATGTACCGATTCGCACCCGCAGCAACCCGACGGCCGTCAACCATGCCCGTCACGCCAAACCCCGCCACGGCCTCGACATTCTCCACCGCAGCCAACCCAATTCCCCGCGCCTCAGCCGCGCGCACAATCGCATCTGCGAGCGGATGTTCCGAGCGCGCCTCGAGGCTTGCGGTCAGCCTGAGCACCTCGGCCTCGTCAAAGCCCTCTGCCGTCACGATCTCGCTTACCTCAGGCTTGCCCGCCGTGATCGTGCCGGTCTTGTCCATGACCACCCAGTCGATGGCAGCAAGGCCCTGCAGCGCCTCGCCCTTGCGGAAGAGCACGCCGAGTTCGGCGGCCCTCCCCGTGCCCACCATGATCGAGGTCGGCGTGGCGAGCCCCATGGCGCAGGGGCAGGCGATGATAAGCACGGCCACGGCCGCCACCAGACCATGGGTATAGGCCGGGTCCGGGCCGAGGATCAGCCAGATCAGGAAGGTGACGACGGCGATGCCGATCACGGCAGGCACGAACCAGGCTGTCACTTCGTCGACGAGCTTCTGGATCGGCAGTTTTGCCCCTTGCGCTTCCTGCACCATGCGAATGATGCGCGAGAGCATCATGTCGGCGCCAACGCCCGTTGCCTCGAAGCGGAAGGAGCCGGAGCCGTTGACCGTACCGCCGATGACCGTGGCGCCGACACTCTTTTCGACCGGGATCGGCTCGCCCGAAATCATCGCCTCGTCGACGGCGCTCGATCCATCGATCACCCGGCCATCGACCGGAATGCGCTCGCCGGGCCTAACCACGACGACATCGCCGAGCTTCACCTCGGAGAGCGGCACATCGCGCTTTACGCCGTCGCGCTCAACCCGCGCAGTCTTCGCCTGCAGCCCCGCCAGCTTGCGGATCGCAGCCCCCGTCCGGCCCTTGGCCCGCGCCTCCAGCAGCCGCCCGAGCAGGATCAGCGAGACGATGACGGTCGCGGCTTCATAATAGACATGCCGCGCATCCACCGGCAGCAGGCCTGGCGCGAAGGTCGTCACCAGCGAATAGAGATAGGCGGCCCCCGTGCCGATCGCGACCAGCGCGTTCATGTCGGGCGCGAGCCGCAAGAGCGCCGGAATGCCCTTCACATAAAAGCGCCGGCCAGGACCGACGAGCACCGCTGTCGCGAGCGCAAACTGCAGCAGATACAGCGCGTTGCCGGGGAAAACATCCATCAGAACATGATGCAGCGGCGGATAGACATGCGCGCCCATTTCGACAACGAAAAGCGGCAGGGTGAGCACGAAGGCAATCAGGAAATCACGCTTGAGCCCTGATATCTCCTTCTCGCGCCGCGCCTCGCGACCATCGACGGCCGCCCTTGCCGAACCCGCCCGATGGTTCGGCACAGCAGCTGCCGCAACGCCTTCTTTGCCGCCGTCGTCCGTTGCGCCTTGCGGCAGGCTGAGGTCGGCGACAGCGGCACCACCCTCGGAAGAATTGGCGTCCGCATCGCCCGACAGCCGGACGACATAGCCGACCTTGGTGACGGCAGCGGCGAGCGCCGGCAGCGCCTGGATCCCGCCGAGCACCTTCACCATCGCCTCGCCTGTCGCCAGATTGACGCTCGCCGTCTCGACCGACGGCACGGATTTCAGCGCCTTTTCGACCCTTGAGACGCAAGAGGCACAGGTCATGTCCTCGACCTCGAGCACCACCGTCTCGGCCTTGGCCTCGTAACCGGCCTTGTCGATCGCGGCCAGCAAGGCGCTTGCCGAAAAGCCGGCAGCCGGCGTGACGCTCAGCGTCTCGGTCGCAAAATTCACCGCACTTTCGGCCACCCCCGGCACGGCGGCGGCAGCCTTTTCGACCCGTCGCACACAGGATGCGCAGGTCATGCCCTCGACGGGCAGAAGGATCGTCTGGTTCGTATTCTTGGCCCCATCGGGCCTGGACTGCATGTTCATAGCGGTCACCTCCGCCATCCTACATGGACCTTCCCATCATGGGAGGGTCAAGGGGGAGGGTGACGATTTCTTGCAGGGGACTGTTGTTAAAGGTTTTCCGGCCAGACCTGCGCGCCGTGCAGAACGCGCAAGATGCGGATCCGATCAGGATACACAGCATAGGCGGCGATATAGGGCGTTGCGGTTATCACCAGTTCCCGGGTACCGGTCACCCGGCCAGGCCGCCCACTCTCGGGAAAGCTCAGGAGTTGCTTGACGCTCGCCTCGATCCTTTCGTCGATCCGAATGGCGGCGGCGGGGTTTTGGTCTTCGATAAAGTCAAAGATTGCCATGCGGTCAGCAACAGCCAGAGCTGACCATGTCAGCCTCACCGGCGACCATCCCTGGATGCGGCAGCAGAGCGACGGGCGGCGAACAGCTCGGTCACCTCCTCATCCTCCGCGTCCTCCCGCGCATCCTCCAGCGCCTCGCGCACCTTGGCGCGAAACCACGCGTCGTGAACGGCAGGATCGGCGAGAAGCTCGATCGGCAGGGCACCTTCCTGCGCGGTTCGGGTCAACAGGATCCGCACGGCATCCGACACCGTCAGGCCCATGCGTTCCAGCACCGCGGCGGCGCGATCGCGGATTTTCGGGTCTATGCGCGTCTGGACGAGTGCGTTGGTCATGACTGTCTCCTGCGAGAAACTGTACTGCAATTGAATGACGGCGGCAATCGGCTGACGGCGCCATCAACGGGGGTGGCTTCCACCCTCCCCTTGAGGGGGAGGGTCGGAGCAAAGCTCCGGGGTGGGGTGAACCGGTTGGACGCCCGCCATCAAAAATTACGCCGAACTCGTGGCCATGGTCACCCCCACCCGCCGCTTCGCGTCAACCTACCCCCTCAAGGGGGAGGTGGGGGCTCGGGCAGTCGCATGCTTCAGCAATCCTGGATATTGTGGTTAACCGATCACTTCACCTCTGCCCTGCCGAGACAGGGCGCGCATTTCATCGTACCCTTCCAGCCTCAAAACCCCGCGTTTGCGGTCTTCGCGCCAGGCGCAAGACATTGAGACGGAGATTGCCGATGTCCTTGATGCGTGCCTCGTTGTCCCGGATCCTGGCGTTCGCACAGTGCCGCCGCGCGCTTGTCGCCGCCATGCTCACCCTGCTTACGGCCTGCCAGGCGCCACCCGCGCCGCAGATGCAGAGCGTTCTCAATCAGTTTTCGCTCGCCGAGATCACTGTCGATTATTCGAGGCTGAACCAGCCGCTCCTGGTGTCGGATCTGGAGGGTGACATCAACCGGTCGGTTTCGTCTTCGGCGGTCGATGGGATCGGAACACGGCTCGGGCTGACCAACCAGGCGGCCAAGCAGGCAGCGATGCAGCAGGCAATCAATGCCCATATCACGCCGCATGTGCGCGACCAGCTCACCCCGCTGTTCAAGGGAACGCGCCCGGCACGCGTCGAAGTCGTCGTCTATTCCGTCTTCCTCCGCAGCCGGCTCAGCCTGCAGCAGTTGACCGGAGCGGAAGTCACGATCGAAGGGGTCAAGCGGCCGGACGGGCCGCAGCTGGTTGCGGGGCTTCGCATCTATGACCTGCAAACCGGCCAGCCCCTGCAGGAGATCCCGCCGATCACCAAGACCGACGACGGGTCGATCACGGTGGCCTTGAGCGGACCCAAGGCGCCCGAGTACGGCACCTCGCCCCGGCTCAACAAGCTCTCCTTCGACTTTGCCCGCGAGGCGGCCTACGCGCTTTCGAACACGCCCGCTGCGGCCGGCTTCGGCCCCGGCTCCGGTGCCGGCCTGGGCCTTGCCCCTGGTGGGAGCGACGTGAAGACGCTGTGGTCGATGCAAAAGGTGGAGTGAGATGAGCCAGGAAGCCCATCCCACCGTCTGGAACGCCCTATAAGACACGCCTGCGGAAGCAGGGAACATGAAGCATCCCGAATAGAAAGCCTCGCGTCAGTTTCCTCTGATGGTGATACAACCATAAGGAGACTCACCCATGACTTTAAGCACTTCTTTATTGACCGATCCCACTCTGCGCAGCCAGTTGCAGTCCGTTTATGAAACCCGAAAGACCACCGCCATCGAGGCCTGGGAGGAGCGGCCGGACCAGCCGGCAGAAGCCCAGATGACCATGCCCGATGGAACGGTGGAAACGCTGACTGCGATCCCGTTCACGGCGCAACAGCTCGAAAGGGCCTTTGTCGATTTCGACACCTGGCTCGACACGATGGTGCAGACCGGGGAGTCCAGTGACGCAAGCCTCGCGACCGCGATGGATCGTCTCGCCGAGGTCGAAGCGATGAACCCCGCCAATAGTGCAAAGATCGCTGCCACCTTCTCGCAGGACGGTGTTCTGCTCGCCTATATCCGCGAGGACGGCACGCTGGCGACATCGAACGGCAGCGAAGACCTGCTGGCCGGCCTCAGCGAAGAGGCCGAGACTTCAGGCCTCAGCGGCGAAATGCTGGCGGACTACCTGAAGACCAAGGTCACCGAGCGGCTTGCTGACGCCTATCCCTATCTCGACGTGGAAAGTTTCGACAGCGAGACGTCGCCGACCATCGGGGAATTTGCCAATAGCTGGAGCGCCGGGTTCGACGCCGATGCCGTCTATGAGGAGGCGCTTTCCGATGCCCAGGCGCGGCTCGACGAGGCGCGCGCCTGGGCCGATCGCTGGCAGGCCAATCTCTACGAGATCCAGGGATTGCTCATGCAGGCCCAGTCGGCCTGAAGCGATTCGGCCAAGAGGGGTTGATGGCGACGGATCCTGAATAGTTGATACAAAGACTGAAACGCGCCGCTGGCGGGCAAGCACCACCCTCCCCTTGAGGGGGAGGGTCGGAGCGCAGCTCCGGGGTGGGGTGACCGCGCCGACGTCTGCTTCTCTCGATGATGCGAACTCGCAAGGATCACCCCCACCCGCCGCTTTGCGGTGACCTCCCCCCCCTCAAGGGCGAGGTGGGTGCGCTCCGCCGGCCGCATCGGCGACGGCAACGGCAACGGTAATTGCGACTTGCTGTGAGGGCGGCGCCATCCTAGGCATGACAGGCGATAGTCCGGAGGACACGACATGACCCTCAGCTTTGCGCTCAGCGAGACGCGGCCTGCCGACGAGGCCCAACTCCGCGACCTCTATGCGGCCGCCTTTCCGCAGGAGGATTTGCTCGCTCTGGTCGAAGCCCTGCTGGCGGACGACAGCGTGTTGTCGATCTCGGCCACAAGCGGAACGGTGCTGATCGGCCATGTGCTGTTCACCCGGGGGCAGCTTGCAGGCGCGCGCGAGGCGGTCGCCCTGCTTGGCCCCCTCGCCGTCCACCCCCAACACCAGCGCAAAGGGATCGGCAAGGCGCTGATTGCCGAGGGCCTGAAGCGGCTCAAGATCGAGGGCGTCGTGCAGGTCCTGGTGCTGGGCGGCCCCGCCTATTACAGCCGTTCCGGCTTCCGCCCGGCAAGCCGGGTGACGCCGCCCTATCCCCTCCCCGCCGCCTGGACAGAGGCGTGGCAATGGTTGAGGCTTGACGGCGCCGAGCATGATCTCGCCGGTCGACTGGTGCTGCCGGATGCGTGGATGCGGCCGGAATTGTGGGGGTAAAGGAGCACTTGCTTCGAGGGCTGGGCAAATGACCCGCTCCCGTTCGGCTTCTGGACGAGACGGGCGACTGGTAGGTCCTGGCTGGCCTAGGTTCAGGCGTCCGGGAGATCCGGACTCGAGATGCGAACGGGGCGTTCACGATTGTCCATGTCGCCCGCTTCGCCGAAGCACTCCACGTGCTGCACTGCTTCCAGAAAAAAAGCCAGAAGACCGGGAAACTCAATCTCGAACTTGCTGCGGAACGCTATGGCGAACTGATGAGGGACCGCAAGACATGACCCAGGACACCCATGCGAGCATCTGGGACGCCATCGAGGACACACCTGCAGAAGCTGAAAACATGAAGCTTCGGGCCAAGCTCATGACAGAGCTTGAGCAACATATTGCCTCGAAAGGCTGGACCCAGGCAGAGGCCGCGCGCCATCTGGGCGTCACGCAACCACGGATCTCGGACCTGAAACGCGGCAAGATCGATCTCTTCGCGCTCGACGGCCTAGTGACCATGGCAGTCGCGGCGGGGATGACGGTCGAGATGAACGTAACGGAGGCGGCGTGAGGGGCCGCAAGTGACGATCTAGCCGTGGGTGTTCCGGCAGAAGCCAAGGATGCCATTGCCTATATCCCGCCCCGGCTCTCCATCAACGCAATTGACCGTCCGCCTCGAGATACGAGACGGACGGCCTGGTGTATTCCTGCCGCTGCGATGCGACGGTTTGGTCCGGGCGCTCGCGCTCAGAACTCTTCCCAGCTCTCTCCGGACTTCAGCGCTGCATTTCCGTTGAAAGCCTTGGCGACCTTGGCGGTCATCTGGCGGGCCGGCGAGGGTTGCGGGCGCGACTGGGTGTTGGCAGCGGCCGGGGAAGCCTTCGTCTGGGTGGAGCCGGCGCCGAGATTGAACTGGCCGAGAAGCTGGAACAGCTGTTCGGCTTCGCGGGCGAGGCTATGGGCGGCGGCCGTCGTCTGCTCGACCATGGCGGCGTTCTGCTGGGTGCCCTGGTCCATGGTGTTGACGGCGGTGTTGATTTCCTTCAGCCCCGTCGCCTGTTCCTTGGAAGCTTCGACAATGGCACCAACATTGCCGTCGACCTGGACGACCTGGGTGACGATTTCCTGCAGCGCCTTGCCGGTGGTGTCGACGAGGGTCACGCCCTCCTTCACATGCGTATTGGAGGCGTTGATCAGTTCCTTGATTTCCTTGGCCGCCTTGGCGGAGCGCTGGGCAAGTTCGCGCACTTCCTGAGCGACGACGGCAAAACCCTTGCCGGCCTCACCCGCACGGGCCGCTTCGACGCCGGCATTCAGCGCCAGAAGGTTGGTCTGGAAGGCGATTTCGTCGATGACGCCGATGATATTGGCGATTTCGCCGGCCGACTTCTCGATCTTGCCCATGGCTTCGACCGCCTGGCTGACGACGGTGCCGGACCGCTCTGCATTTTCCTTGGTTTTGCGAACCAGATTTCCGGCCTCCTGGGCCCGGTGGCTGGAATCGGCGACGGTCGTGGTGATCTCTTCCAGTGCTGCTGCCGTCTCCTCGACGGAGGCCGCCTGCTGCTCGGTGCGCTTGGCCAGATCGCTCGAGGCCTGCTGGATCTCCTGGGAGGAGGCTGCAATCGCCCCGGCATTGCGCGAGATCGTCTGCATGGTTTCGCGCAACTTGCCCGAGGCCAGATTGAAATCGACGCGCAACTGTTCCAGCGCCGGCAGGAACGGGATGTCGATGGAATGGCTGAGGTCGCCATTCGCACAGCCCCGGAGCGCCTCAGCGATGCTCTCGACATTGTTGACGCGGGTGGTGACGTCAGTGGCGAATTTCACCACCTTGAAGACGCGGCCATTCATGTCGAAGATCGGGTTGTAGGAGGCCTGGATATAGATCCGCTTGCCGCCCTTGCCGAGGCGCATGAACTCGTCGGTGATTGCTTCGCCGCCGGCAAGCTTTGCCCAGAACTGGCGATAGTCGTCGCTGCTCGTGTAGCTCTGCTCACAGAACATAGAGTGGTGCTTGCCCTGGACCTCGGCGAGCTGGTAGCCGAGCGCCGAGAGGAAATTTTCATTGGCGGTCAGGATTTCGCCCTTGGGCGTGAATTCGATGACGGCCTGGGTGCGCGAAATCGCGTCCAGCTTGCCGGTGTCTTCGGCGCTTTTCAGTTTCGCGGCTGTGATATCGGTGGCGAATTTCACGACCTTATAGGGCTTTCCGCCACTGGATACGGGATTGTAGGAAGCCTCGATCCAGACCTCCTTGCCGCCCTTGCCGATTCGCTTGTACTGTCGACGATCGAATTCGCCGCGCGCGAACCTGGCCCAGAATTCGCGGTAGTCTGCCGAGGCTGCCTCTGTCGGATCGACGAAGAGCCGGTGATGCTGCCCGATGATCTCCGAGGCCTTATAGCCCAGGGCCTGACAGAAATTCTCATTCGCCGACAGGATCGTTCCATCGAGCTTGAACTCGATGATTGCCTGCGATTTGCTCATCGCCTCAAGCACGGCTTTCGCATCCGCACCGCCAAAACCCAACATTAGAGTATCCTCCGATAGATAAGTACGAATCGCCGAACGACGGGCAAAGCCATCGCGGTCCTCGCTCCACTGGGGGCCAATTCTCACACTGCAAGTTTTACACTTGGTTAATGTGATAGTTTTCGGATGTTCGAATTTGAAAGCAATTATAACGAGTGGACATTTGTCAATCCTGGTCGGGCCACCTCCGACCTCCCGTCCGGTCGGCAACCCTTTCCTACCGCCGCACCTCGCCCACATGCATGGGCCAGTCCACCACGTAATTTTCGAGATCCTCGACATCGAGGCCCTCTTCGGAAATCGTCCGGCCGCGGGCGGAGATGCCGGCCTGGTGCACGGTTTCGGGATCGCCCGAGACCAGCGGGTGCCACCAGTAGAGGTCGAGGCCCTCGTCGATCAGGCGGTAGCCGCAGGTCGGCGGAAGCCACTGGATTTCGCGCAGGCCCTGCAGTGTCAGCTGGATGCAGTCGGGCACGGTGGCCTGACGGTTTTCGTAGTCGGAGCAACGACAGCTGTCGCCGTCGAGCAGCCGACAGGCAACCGAGGTGAAGACGACCTCGCCGGTGTCCCAGTCCTCGAGCTTGTTGAGACAACAGAGGCCGCAGCCGTCGCAGAGGCTCTCCCATTCGGCATTGCTCATCTCGGCGAGCGTCTTGGTTTTCCAGAAGGGTTGTTCGGTCATCGGCTCGTTCAACTGACTGTCGTTTCCAGGGGCATTGGCGCTTTGTGATCACAGACCCGGCGGTTGCCCGCTTCGGGCCGGTGGCAGGGGTGCAACGCTTGTCGCCAAAAGCGCGCCCTCACCTCGACCGGGTTCACCATGGCCCGCGAAACCGCTTGTTCTTTGGCGGCAAATCGCCCATCACTCATGGAAGACGACATGCCCCTTGATCCCCTGGGTCCTGATCCCAATCGGCGGGCGCGTCAAGGGAGCGGACAACAAGTTTTCGGGAAAAGCCACGGTGGCCGATAGCGACAAGCCTGACGATCTGGACCCGGTTGAGCGCCTGGGCGCTGCCGACGGAGACGATCGGCTAACCTCCGCACGGCCCGAGGCCAAGGCCCAAAAGCCGCAAAAGCTCAAGCGCCACGTCTTCCTCAAGATCGACAGCTGGCTCGATTCCACCCTGTGGAATGCCGGCTATGACCTGGCCGAGACCTGGGAGGAGATCAGCATCTTCTTCCGCCGCTTCCGCGTGCGGGGGCTGAAGAAACTCGGCTTCGAGATTGCCGGCGAAGCCATGACGCTCGGCACGGCCGGTATGGTCGTTCTGCTGGCGCTTGCCCAGCCCGCCTTCGAGGAAACCAAGAAGGACTGGCGAAACCACGACAATTTCGCCGTCACCTTCCTTGATCGCTACGGCAACACGATCGGCCATCGCGGCATCATTCATGAGAATTCCGTGCCGGTCGACGAGCTGCCGGACCATCTGGTCAAGGCCGTGCTGGCCACCGAAGACCGGCGCTTCTTCGAGCATTTCGGCATCGATTTCTTCGGCCTTGCGCGTGCCATGAGCGAGAATGCCAAGGCCGGCGAAGTGGTACAGGGCGGCTCGACGCTGACGCAGCAGCTGGCGAAGAACCTCTTCCTCACCAATGAGCGGTCGATCGAACGCAAGATCAAGGAAGCCTATCTGGCACTCTGGCTCGAAGCGAACCTCTCGAAGAAAGAGATCCTGTCGCTCTATCTCGACCGCGCCTATATGGGCGGCGGCACGTTTGGCGCGGCGGCGGCCTCACAATTCTATTTCGGCAAGAACATCACCGAGGTGACGCTGGCGGAAGCCGCCATGCTGGCCGGCCTGTTCAAGGCGCCGGCGAAATATGCGCCGCATGTCAACCTGCCGGCGGCCCGTGCGCGTGCCAATGACGTTTTGACCAATATGGTGCAGAGCGGGCTGATGACCGAGGGGCAGGTGGTGGCGGCACGTCGCAACCCGGCTTCCGTCATCGACCGCGACGAGAAGGAAGCGCCTGACTTCTTCCTCGACTGGGCGTTTGAGGAAGTGCAGCGGATTGCCGCCCGCTTCAAGGATCACACGCTCGTCGTGCGCACGACGATCGATCTCGGCCTGCAGCAGGCGGCGGAAGAGGCGGTTGCCTCGTCGCTGCGCGAATATGGCGAGAGCTACAATGTCCGCCAGGGCGCGCTTGTCATGATCGAGGGCGGCGGCGCGGTCAGGGCCATGGTCGGCGGGCGGGACTATGGCGAAAGCCAGTTCAACCGTGCCACACGGGCGCTGCGCCAGCCGGGCTCGTCCTTCAAGATGTACACCTACGCGCTTGCCATGGAGAACGGCTATACGCCCGAAACTGTCGTGACCGACGGCCCCGTCTCCTGGGGCAACTGGAGCCCGCAGAATTACGGCCGCAGCTATTCCGGCCGGGTGACCATGGAAACGGCGCTGGCGAAATCGATCAACACGATCCCGGTCCGGCTTGCCAAGGAAAAGTTCGGCATTGACGCCATCATCCAGACCACCAAGGCCATGGGTGTGGAGACGCCGATCAAGAAGGACGTGACCATTCCGCTCGGCACCGCCGAAGTGACCGTCATGGACCAGGCAACCGCCTATGCGGTGCTGCCGGCCGGCGGCAAGGCCTCGCGCCGGCACGGCATTGCCCAGATCAGCAATTATGCCGGCGAGGTGCTCTATGACTTCGAGCGCGACGCACCGGTGGCCGAGCAGATCCTGACCGAGCAGGCCGCGCTCTACATGAACCAGATGATGACCAAGATCCCCTATATCGGCACGGCGCGGCGCGCCGCTGTCGACGGGGTTTTGACCGCCGGCAAGACCGGTACGACGCAGGCTTACCGCGACGCCTGGTTCGTCGGTTACACCGGCAACTACACGGCGGCCGTCTGGTTCGGCAATGACGACTATACCTCGACCAACAACATGACCGGTGGCTCGCTGCCGGCGATGACGTTCAAGAAGCTGATGGATTACGCCCATCAGGGCATCGACCTGAAGCCGATCTTCGGCATCGACCAGCCCATGCCGGAACGGGAAGAAAAGCCTGAAGTGGCCGACGCCGCCAATCCGGATGCGCTGCCGCCGATGGTGCGCCCGCGCTCGCTTTCGGCGCAATCGACACGGCTGATCCGCGACATGGCTGCACGGCTGAAGGCAGCGGAGGCGCTTGCCGCACCCGCCGCCGGCACTGCCCAGGCGGCCGTCGAGCCGCAAACGACCGGCGCAACCACACGTTAAGACAATTGCAGGTTTACGGGTGGGTAAGGAGCCAGCCCCTGATTTGCGACGTCGGCAGGTCTGATTCGACTTCCAGCGCTCCCGTGACGCACTGTCCAAGGCCCGGAATTGCCGATACCATCCTGAATTGAAACAGCTGTGCGTAGCGATCGCGCAGATCAGTGAGCAGATTTACTTTTCATTCACCATAGGCTCTTTGTTCATCCATGATTTCTCGTATTGGCACAGGGCCTTCACCCCAAATTAAGGGGGCCGCCTCTAGCTTGGCCTCGTTTTCGAATGACCCATATTTCAATCGGTGATTGGACATCCATGATGAGATGGCTCGGACTTCCCGCACGACCCCGCCTGACGGTGGAGCAACATGCGGCCTTTCTGGAATCCCGTGCCCCCCTGCGCAGCCGCATGCTGCGTGCCGCCGTCTTCTGCGTCCTCGTCTTCTATCTCAGCTGCTTTCTCTTCGACCTGTGGTTGCTGGGCGACGTGACCACGCTATCGGCGACGCTGCGCTTCGGCGTGATGTTGCCGATCGCCATCGGGCTGCTCATCTATCTCGCGGGTAAACACCCGGTCGAGAACAAAGAGATCGCGGCGATCCTCGTCGCGCTTCTCGCCAATGTCTGTTGGTGCGTCATTCTGGTGTCGAGTTCGAGCCCCGGCGTGCTCACCTATTTCTATGCCGCCACCACCTTCCAGATGGCGATCACCATTGCAGCGGCCACCCCTTTCCGCCCGGCATGGCGCGCCAGCATCTTCACCTTCTGCCTGAACTATTCGGTCATCTGGTTCCTGCAGGACGCCACGCCCTCCTATGTGATCCAGCATCTGGCGGTCTACATGCCGACCGTGATCATGACGTTGCTTGTTTCCTACCAGCTCGAGGTGGAGGCGCTGACCAGCCATCTGCAGATGGAAGAAAACGAGGCGCTGAAACGCGAACTCTCCCGCCAGAACAAGGATCTGGCCCGGCTTTCCGTCACCGATCCTCTGACCCGCCTGTCAAACCGCCGCGGCACCGAGATGGAGCTTACACGGTTGATGACCGAGACGCCGGATGCGGCGAAGCGCGTGGTGCTGCTGGTGGCCGATGTCGACCACTTCAAGGCCTATAACGACGCCTATGGCCATGGCGCCGGCGACGACTGCCTGAAGCGCGTGGCCCGCGCCATGCGCCGGGCGCTACCGATCGAAGCCCATCTCGCCCGCCATGGCGGCGAGGAGTTCGTGGCGATCATGGCGGGCGCCGATCCGGATACGGCAGCGGCGCTTGCCGAAAGCCTGCGCCGCGCCGTCCGCCAGCTCGGCGTGGCACACGCCTATACCGGCGACCGCAATGCGCATGTGACGATCAGCGTGGGTGCCGCCTGCGGGCCGATCCAGCACGAAGGCGATTTCGATCGCCTGCTGGACGCCGCCGACCGGGCGCTCTACGCCGCCAAGGGCGACGGCCGCAACAGCTGGCGCGTGAGCGTGCCGGATGAGGCAGAGCGGGTGGTGGCGTGAGGGGGGATGGGCGATAGGTCAGGCATGCGAGATGCCGCTTTTTCATTCAAACTTTTCATGAATGTATTCCGCCCAATCCCTCGTTTCAGCACGGTGGCGCAACTAGCATTGAACGATCTGCCCTCGTACTAAACGGCGACGCTCATGCCACTTCTCGACGCTACAGCCACGCATCCGATCACGTTGCCGGACGGGACGCTTTATCGCCACACCGTCCATCTGAAAAATGTCATCAACCATCCCCGCATGGAGATCGGCGACTACAGCTATTTCACCCATTCGGGAAAGCCCGAGGATACGGCGACCGTGCTTGCGCCTTACCTCGGGCACGCATGCCGGGAGCGGCTGATTATCGGCAAGTTCGTGCAGATCGCGCGGGGGAGCTATTTCATCACCAGTTCCGCCAACCATCCGATGGCGGGTTTCACGACGTATCCCTTCCGGATTTTCAGGCCAGAGACCTTCGGCTACAAGGACTTGCCAGTCAGGGATACGCAGGTCGGGCATGACGTCTGGATCGGCCATGAGGCGGCGATCATGCCGGGGGTGACCATCGGCTCGGGCGCGATCATAGCGGCGCGTGCCGTGGTCACGCGCGACGTGCCGCCTTACGCCGTGGTTGGCGGAAACCCCGCAGCGATTATCCGGATGCGGTATCCGGACGCGGTGATTGCGGAGCTTCTCGATATCGCCTGGTGGGACTGGCCACTCGACAAGATCGAGGCGAACCTCAAGGCACTGGAGCACGGCGATATGGAAGCGCTCAAGAGAGCTTGAGCCTGCTTGGTCCGCAGTCTCGGCCCGACAGTGACATCACCCTGCATCTTTTCGTCGATGCTTGCCTTACACCCATCAATGGCAGTGGCGTCAGTGTTTGCGCCAAACAGATATGTGCTTCTTGCTCAGACGATCGAACGGCGACTTCTCCCAATCGCTCCAACGGTGCTCCAGCTCTAGCCCGGCGAGTTTTCCCATGAGGTCGAGTTCGGACGGCCAGACGAAGCGAAACGGGATTGTTAGTGACGTCGTCTTATCACCGTCCATCCACACATGGTTGGAGGTGTAACATTGCGTCGCAATGTCAAAGTCGTCGATCCCCATATGGGTGGGCGAACAGGCAAAGGCAGACATTGTCTCGCCGAACGGCAATTTCTGAATTGGAGGCACCTGGGTTTCGATCAGGAAGCGACCACCTGGCGATAGATGAGCGGCCGCGTTTCGGAAGCAGGCGATTTGCGCCTCTTGCGTGATCAGATTATCGATGGTGTTGAAGAGAAGAAAAACGAGCGAGTATTCTCCGCTTACCCGCGTCATGGTCATGTCGCCGATGGCTACCTGGATGGGATTTCCAGTCTCCTTCCTTCGAAGCTCTGCCACCATGGACTTCGAAAGCTCTATGCCGACGACCGGGCAACCGCGTTCGGACAGAGGCAAGGCAATTCTGCCTGTTCCTATGGCAAACTCCAAAGCAGGTTTCCCTTCGGCCAACTCATATAAAACCTCGACTGTCTGGCGGATCAACGCTGGATCAGTCCCGCCATGGTCCGCGTCATAAGTCCTCGCGACCGATTCAGGAAAGTAGCCATCGTCATTCATGAGATCACCGAGTTCGATGAGATTTTCGGGAAACCCTAAAGGGTTTCAAGGGGGCCGTCGACTCATCTCGCCTCTCCTCAGGCCGGTGGCTCATCTGGGAGCGCATCGCGGACAATCGCCCGTAGACGTCTGTGCAGCGCAATCCGCACGTCGTAGTCCCTGATCATCAATTCGGCGCCATACTCGAAGAGAACCAGAGGAACCTTAGGCGAGTTGTCGATGACGATCCATTGCTGTGCTTGCCGCAGCGCCTCGGCAAGATTCTTCAACGAGTTTTCATAGCGTCGGATCACGTCGACATCCGGGATGTGGTGTCCACCGCCTCGAACGCGCAGTTCGATTCTGTCGAGGCTGCGGCTCCAGCTATCGAGGATCACGTAGACCAAGTTGACATCGAAGCCAGCCTGCCTCGCACGCTTCAGAACGCGCAGAGCATGTCGGCTGCTGAGTGTCGTTTCGAAGACAAAGCTGCGCCTCTGCTCGATATTGCGCGTGACCTGCTCAATAGCGATGCGGCCCGCCCTTACGTGTAGACCGACGGCATCACCACCACTCGTGCGCAGCTCCCGAGCAATATTGTCGGCATTGATGAATTCGCCCGGAAGCTCGCGCTGCATCTTCTCGTAGATGCTCGATTTTCCGGATCCATTTGGTCCGGCCAGAACCGTACACTGCGGCCTGAGCATAGACGACTAAGAGCGCTGCCGTCTGCCGGCAGCACGCGTGAGAGGAACACGAGGGCGCCCATCAATGGTATCCGCTGGCAACTCGTCGTCCCCCTCGGCAGCATTGGCAAGGTCGCGACGCTGACGCTCGTATTCGTCATCAGCCCATGATGGCTCAAGGCCGAGTCGCTTGGCCTTATCGGCAGCTTCCGCTCCGATCTCACGAATGGCGGCCAAGGACTTCCGAAATTGCTCAAGCAACATTTGGATCTCCCGCCCGGCAAAATTCCGAGTTTCCGAAATGTTATAGCAGTGTTTCCCGTAATCCGCCACTGCCCCTCATCCGGCCTTCGGCCACCTTCTCCCGGCAGGCGGGGAGAAGGAAGGAGGTCACCCCGCCTCCATTCCCGCCTCCGCCTTGCCAATCGGATACAGAAACAACCGCGTCTTGCGGCTGTCCGACAGTTCCCAGATCTCGTCCGGGTCGATATCCGGCACGGCAAAACTGTTGGAGACGAAGAGGCTGCCGGGTTTCATTTCAGTGGAGAGCTTCTGCCACAGCGCCGCCATCGGGGCGGGTGACAGGAAGGCGTAGACGATGTCTTCCTGTGAGACATCCGTCTTCCAGAGATCGCCGCGGCGGATCTCGCCCTTGCCGGTGAGGACCGAGAGAAGGCGTGCGGCGAGATAGACGGCGGGGGCGTTTTCCACCCCGCGCGCCCGCCTGCCCTCGCCATCAAGTGCGCGGACCACACCGCCCAGGCCGCAACCGAGATCGAGGACGCGGGTCGCGCCCCGATCCCGCATCATGTCCGTCAGCACCGAGGCGGTCTCGCGGTTGGTGAGGTAGAGCGGCACACGGCCGCGCGTGGTGTTGGAAAAGACGAGCGCAAGCAGGAGGAAGGCAAGACCGAAGGGCCAGGCCGGCAGATTGCCGATGAGAAAGGCGGAACCCATGGCGAGCGGAAAGAGGAAGGCGATCAGCAGCCACCACCGGGCGAGACCCAGCGCCCGCGTGATGCCGGCGGCGATCATGCCCTGCAGGACAAGGGCAATCGCGATCAGCGGCAGGCGCTCCACCGAGGTCGACAGCGGCGCAGTCACGGCCGCCACGACCGGCAGGGCCACGACCTGGGCCAGAAGCGCGCCCAGGATCGGCGTCTTGCGGAAGAGTACGAGCATCGGGTCTCCGGGGACATTGCGTGTGCGCGACACTGGCAGGGGGTGGGGTGATTCTCAAGGGCTGCGGTTCGCCCTCCCCTTCGAGGTGG
>JBHYDI010000022.1:0-26726 GCA_051861045.1 Allorhizobium sp. | reverse complement strand
CTTGCCGTGGTCGACGTGGCCGATCGTGCCGATGTTGACGTGCGGCTTGTTGCGCTCAAACTTACTCTTTGCCATTTTCGGCTCTCCATTTCTTGGTCCCCATCAGGGGAAATTCAGTATTCAATTGGATGGGCGGGGTATCCCGGTCACTTCTGACCGGAATACTTTGCCTGGATTTCAGCAGCAACGTTCGACGGGACCGGTGCGTAGTGATCGAAGGTCATCGAGTACTGGGCGCGGCCCTGCGACATGGAGCGCAGGTTGTCGACGTACTTGAACATGTTGGCGAGCGGGACGTGAGCATTGATCACAATCGCGATGCCGCGCTGTTCCTGGCCTTGGATCTGGCCACGACGGGAGTTCAGGTCACCGATTACGTCACCGACGTAGTCTTCCGGCGTCACGACTTCCACCTTCATCATCGGCTCCAGCAACTGGGCGCCGGCCTTCTTGGCTGCTTCACGGAAGCAGGCACGCGAGGCGATTTCGAAGGCGAGAACCGAGGAGTCGACGTCGTGGAAGGCACCATCGATGAGGGTGGCCTTGACGCCGAGCATCGGGAAGCCTGCGAGCGGACCCGAAGACAGAACGCTTTCGATGCCCTTCTGGACGCCCGGGATGTATTCCTTCGGAACAGCACCGCCGACGATCTTGGACTCGAACTTGAAGTCTTCGCCATCCGGGTTCGGTTCGAAGACGAGCTTGACGCGCGCAAACTGACCGGTACCACCGGACTGCTTCTTGTGCGTGTAGTCTTCTTCGTGCGTCTTCGTGATGGTTTCGCGGTAAGCAACCTGCGGAGCACCAACGCTGGCTTCGACCTTGAACTCGCGACGCATACGGTCAACGAGGATGTCGAGGTGAAGTTCACCCATGCCGGCGATGATGGTCTGGCCAGATTCCTGGTCGGTCTTGACGCGGAAAGACGGGTCTTCAGCAGCAAGGCGATTGAGCGCGAGGCCCATCTTTTCCTGGTCGCCCTTGGACTTCGGCTCGATCGCGATCTGGATGACCGGCTCCGGGAATTCCATGCGCTCGAGGATAACCGGCTTCAGGGGATCGCAGAGCGTGTCACCCGTCGTGGTTTCCTTGAGGCCTGCGAGAGCAACGATGTCGCCTGCAAAGGCTTCTTCGATGTCTTCACGGGAGTTCGAGTGCATCTGCAGCATACGGCCGACGCGCTCGCGCTTGTCCTTGACCGTGTTCAGAACCGACACGCCCTTTTCGAGCTTGCCCGAGTAGATGCGTGCGAAGGTGAGCGAACCAACGAAGGGGTCGTTCATGATCTTGAACGCGAGCATAGCCAGCGGCTCGGCATCGTCTGCATGACGCTCGATTTCGGCTTCCGTCTTGAAGTCGATGCCCTTGATCGCCGGAATGTCCAGCGGAGAAGGCAGATATTCGACAACGGCGTCGAGGAGCGGCTGAACGCCCTTGTTCTTGAAGGCAGTGCCGCAGAACATCGGGTGGAACTTGACGTCGATGGTGCCGCGGCGAACCAGGGCACGGATCTTGTCGTTGTCCGGCATGATGCCGTTCAGGTAGTCTTCCATCGCCTGTTCGTCGATCTCGACAACGGTCTCGATCAGCTTTTCGCGATATTCGTCTGCCTTGGCCTTCAGGTCTTCCGGGATCTCAACTACGTCCCAGGCAGCGCCGAGGGACTCGTCACGCCATACGAGGGCGTTCATCTCGATCAGGTCGACAACGCCCTTGAATTCGGTTTCTGCACCGATCGGGAGCTGCATGACAACAGCGGTGGCGCCGAGACGGGTCTTGATCATCTCTACCGAGCGGTAGAAGTCAGCACCGGTCTTGTCCATCTTGTTGCAGAAGATCATCCGCGGGACGTTGTACTTTTCAGCCTGACGCCATACGGTTTCGGTCTGCGGCTCAACGCCAGCATTGGCGTCGAGGAGAGCAACTGCACCGTCGAGAACGCGCAGCGAACGCTCGACTTCGATCGTGAAGTCAACGTGGCCGGGGGTGTCGATGATGTTGAAGCGGCGCATCTTGCCGTCGCGCCCCTTCCAGAAGGTCGTCGTGGCAGCGGAGGTGATCGTGATGCCACGCTCCTGCTCCTGCTCCATCCAGTCCATGGTGGCTGCGCCGTCATGAACTTCGCCGATCTTGTGAGACTTACCGGTGTAGTAGAGGATACGCTCGGTGGTCGTGGTCTTGCCGGCGTCGATGTGCGCCATGATACCGAAGTTGCGGTAGTCTTCGATTTTATATTCGCGAGCCATAACGGACTGCCTTTCAATATTTAATCGGTGGATTACCAGCGGTAATGCGAGAAGGCGCGGTTTGCATCGGCCATCTTGTGGGTGTCTTCGCGCTTCTTGACGGCGCTACCGCGGTTGTTCGCTGCGTCGAGCAGCTCGCCGGAGAGGCGGTCAACCATAGTCGTCTCGTTGCGCTTGCGGGCAGCAGTGATGAGCCAGCGGATCGCGAGAGCCTGACGGCGCTCCGGACGAACGTCGACCGGGACCTGGTAGGTCGCACCGCCGACGCGGCGCGAACGAACTTCAACATGCGGCGCGACGTTGTCGAGCGCCTGATGGAAGATCGCAATCGGTTCCTGCTTGGACTTGTTCTGAACGACGTCGAAGGCACCATAGACGATGCTTTCAGCGACGGACTTCTTGCCGTGAAGCATGATGGCGTTCATGAACTTGGTGACGACGAGATCGCCGAACTTCGGGTCCGGATTGATTTCGCGCTTTTCTGCACTGTGGCGACGGGACATACTATTTGTCTCTCAACGGTTAGGACGCTTTAGAACGCGGAGGACCTCGCGCAGCGCCGGTATCTGATTAGAAGAAGAGCCGAAGCTTACTTCGGACGCTTCGCACCGTACTTCGAACGGCGCTGCTTGCGGTTCTTGACGCCCTGGGTGTCGAGTACGCCGCGGATGATGTGGTAACGAACGCCCGGCAAGTCCTTTACGCGGCCGCCACGGATCATGACGACAGAGTGTTCCTGCAGGTTGTGGCCTTCGCCCGGAATGTAGCCGATGACTTCGAAGCCATTGGTCAGACGGATCTTGGCAACCTTACGGAGAGCCGAGTTCGGCTTCTTCGGGGTCGTTGTGTAGACGCGGGTGCAAACGCCGCGCTTCTGCGGGTTTTCCTGCAGAGCAGGAACCTTATTGCGCTTTACCTGTGCCTGACGCGGCTTGCGGATCAGCTGGTTTACGGTAGGCATATACCCATCCCTTGCAAAATCTAGTCTCAAGCCCTTTCAGGCCCTTGTGGTTTGCCGTTTCCGGCGGCGGCCGCACAGTTTTCTTCATGCGCAAAATGTGGCCCGATCCGTTTTCGCGGATGGACCACAAAGAACAGAGGACGCACTACGAGAGTGCGTCGTGCGAGCAGCATTTCTGTCGTCAACGTGCGTTTGGAGACCTGTTTGAGACGAACTTCAGGACGCGTCGTCCCGAAAAACCCGGTCTCACATGGGCTCCGATGGCCGGGGTACTACTGTTTTCCCCCCTCAACGTCAAGTCACATCTGAGAATTAATGGCCAGAGTGCCCTGCCCTGCCGGGAGTCTCGGCCTTTCCGCGGGGGAAAATCACGGGGTCGAGACGATTTGGCTTGGCTTGCGGTTGGAAACTTCTAGATAGGTACAGGCAGAGGGTCAATCACCCTGCCCGGCTGGTCGAATCGGCCAAAGCCCGAGAATCGATCGCCACAACAGGAAGACCAGGCGCCATGATCACCAGTCCCGACAATGACAACAACCGCGACGAGCCTATGGTGTTCATCGTGATTGCCAAGGCCTACGAGACCGAAGGCGGCCAGCCGGTCGACCTGCACGTGATGCTGACGGCCCCCGATGACGATTCCGCCGTGCGGCTGACGCTGAACGCGCTGTCCGAGGAAGGCTTCATCGAGGCTGATCTCGACCAGATCGGCATGATCACCGGCGCACCGGACGAAGAGCCGCATGCTTCTGCCTATCAGGGCGCGCTCGAAGGCGAAGTCGCGATCATCCGCTTCACCTGAGCTTGCCAGCACAGCCCTGTCGAGCCTGAGGCCGGTCGTCTGACCGGCCTTTTTGTTTGTCCGCTGCAGGGCCTGCTCTCGTCGCCTGAGATGCGTTCTCGAGGCCCCTCACCACCGATCGCCTTGTGCCAAGCAACAACGGAAAAGGCCGCCCGGATTGCTCCGGGCGGCCTTTGATCTTTGAACCCTTGTCGCCGATTACTCGGCGGCCGGTGCGCTTTCGCCGGCGAGGTTCTGCAGCATCGGGGTCGCAACGTCTGCGCCCGTGCCCTTCTTGCGTTCCTCGAGGATGAGGTCGTCGCGCGAAGAGGCGATGCGGCGGATCTGCGTCATGGTGCCGCCGGTACCAGCCGGGATGAGGCGGCCGACGATGACGTTTTCCTTCAGACCCTGCAGCGTGTCGGTCTTGCCGGCGATCGCAGCTTCCGTGAGAACCTTGGTGGTTTCCTGGAAGGATGCGGCCGAGATGAACGACGGCGTCTGCAGCGAGGCCTTGGTGATGCCGAGAAGGACCGGATCGCCGTATGCGGGCTTCTTGCCTTCTTCAGCCAGGCGGTCGTTGTTGTCATCGAGCTCGATGCGATCGACGTTGTCACCCACGATGTAGTGGCTGTCGCCCGCGTCGGTGATCTCGACTTTCTGCAGCATCTGGCGAACGATCACCTCGATGTGCTTGTCGTTGATCACAACGCCCTGCAGTCGGTAGACTTCCTGGATTTCGTTGACCAGGTACGAGGCGAGTGCCTCGACGCCCTTGATCGCCAGGATGTCGTGCGGAGCCGGGTTACCGTCGAGGATGTAGTCACCCTTTTCGATGTAGTCGCCTTCCTGAAGGTGGAAGGGCTTGCCCTTCGGGATCAGGTATTCGACAGGCTCGACACCGTCTTCCGCCGGCTCGATGATGACGCGACGCTTGTTCTTGTAGTCGCGGCCGAGGCGGATCGTACCATCGATCTCAGCGATGATGGCGTGGTCCTTCGGACGACGGGCTTCGAACAGTTCGGCAACGCGCGGCAGACCACCGGTGATGTCCTTGGTCTTGGCGCTTTCCAGCGGCGAACGTGCAAGCACGTCACCCTGGGAAACCTTCTGACCAGGCTCGACCGACAGGATCGCTTCGACGGACAGGTGGAAGCGGGCTTCGCCACCACGTGCAACCTTCAGAACGTTTCCGCTCGCATCCTTGATGACGATCGCCGGCTTCAAGTCGGCACCGCGTGGCGTCGAACGCCAATCGATGACCTGACGCTTGGTGATACCGGTGGATTCGTCGGTGGCTTCGAGCACGGAGAGACCGTCGACGACGTCCTCGAAATGCACGATACCCTCGACTTCCGTCATCATCGGGCGTGTGTACGGATCCCACTCGGCCAGACGCTGGCCGCGCTTCACCTTGTCGCCATCGTCGACGAAGACCTTCGAACCATAGGCTACACGCTGCGAGGACCGCTCGACACCACGTTCGTCGAGGATCATCACGGCCATGCTGCGGCCCATGGCGATCAGGGTGCCATCGGAGTTGCGCAGCATGTTGCGGTTCTTGATCTGAACCGTACCTTCGTACGAGGCTTCCAGGAACGACTGGTCGACCACGGTCGCGGTACCGCCCAAGTGGAAGGTACGCATGGTCAGCTGGGTACCCGGCTCACCGATGGACTGTGCAGCGATAACGCCGACGGCCTCACCCATGTTGACAGGCGTACCACGAGCCAAGTCGCGACCGTAGCAGATCGAGCAGACGCCGGTCTGAACTTCGCAGGTCAGAGCAGAGCGGATGCGGATCGACTGGATGCCAGCCTTCTCGATATCCACGACATGCGGCTCAAGGATCATCTGGCCGGCATCGACGATGCGCTCACCCGTGACCGGATGATCAATGTCGTCGAGAGCCGTACGACCGAGGACGCGGGCGCCGATGGAGGCAACGACCTGACCGGCATCGACGATCGCCGTCATGGTGAGGCCCTTGTCGGTGCCGCAATCCACGAGGTTGACGATGCAATCCTGCGCCACGTCGACGAGACGACGGGTCAGGTAACCGGAGTTCGCGGTCTTCAGAGCGGTGTCTGCGAGACCCTTACGGGCACCGTGGGTCGAGTTGAAGTACTCGTTAACGGTCAGACCTTCCTTGAAGTTCGAGATGATCGGCGTCTCGATGATTTCACCCGACGGCTTGGCCATCAGGCCGCGCATGCCGCCCAGCTGACGCATCTGGTTCGGTGAACCACGGGCGCCCGAGTGCGACATCATGTAGATGGCGTTCATCTGCTTCTGGCGACCCGTTTCCGGATCGAACTCGACGGCCTTAATGCGGGCCATCATGTCCTCGGCGACCTTTTCGGTTGCCTTGCCCCAGGCGTCGACGACCTTGTTGTACTTTTCGCCCTGAGTGATCAGGCCGTCATTGTACTGCTGCTCGTATTCCTTGACCAGCGTTTCGGTGTCGCCAACGATCTTCGCCTTGGTTTCCGGGATGATCATGTCGTCCTTGCCGAACGAAATGCCAGCCTTGCAGGCGTGGGTGAAGCCGAGCTGCATGATCCGGTCGCAGAAGATGACCGTGTCCTTCTGGCCGCAATGACGGTAGACCGTGTCGATCATCTTGGAGATGTTCTTCTTGGTCATTTCCTGGTTGCAGGTTTCGAACGGCACGTTGACGTTCTTCGGCAGAAGTTCGCCGATGATCATGCGGCCAGGCGTGGTTTCATAGATCTTCGAAACCGGCTTGCCTTCGGCATCGACGGTCTTGAAGCGGCCACGGATCTTGGCGTGCAGGGTGACGACCTTGTTCTCCAGAGCATGGTGCAGTTCGCCCATGTCGGAGAAGGCCATGCCTTCGCCCGGCTCGTTCTGGTTCTGGATCGACAGATAGTAGAGGCCGAGAACCATGTCCTGCGACGGAACGATGATCGGTGCACCGTTGGCCGGGTGCAGGATGTTGTTCGTCGACATCATCAGGACGCGGGCTTCAAGCTGAGCTTCGAGCGACAGCGGCACGTGAACGGCCATCTGGTCGCCGTCGAAGTCGGCGTTGAAGGCCGTGCAGACGAGCGGATGCAGCTGGATGGCCTTGCCCTCGACCAGGATCGGTTCGAAGGCCTGGATGCCCAGGCGGTGCAGCGTCGGTGCGCGGTTCAAGAGAACCGGATGCTCGCGGATAACCTCGTCGAGGATATCCCAGACTTCCGGCTTTTCCTTTTCAACCAGCTTCTTGGCCTGCTTGACGGTCGAGGAGTAACCCTTGGCGTCGAGGCGGGCGTAGATGAACGGCTTGAAGAGCTCGAGCGCCATCTTCTTCGGCAGGCCGCACTGGTGCAGCTTCAGTTCCGGACCGGTCACGATGACCGAACGGCCGGAATAGTCGACGCGCTTGCCGAGAAGGTTCTGACGGAAGCGGCCCTGCTTGCCCTTGAGCATGTCGGACAGCGACTTCAGCGGACGCTTGTTGGCACCGGTGATGACGCGGCCACGGCGGCCGTTGTCGAAGAGCGCGTCTACAGATTCCTGCAGCATGCGCTTTTCGTTGCGGATGATGATGCCAGGAGCGCGCAGTTCGATCAGGCGCTTCAGACGGTTGTTACGGTTGATGACGCGACGATAGAGGTCGTTCAGGTCAGACGTCGCGAAACGGCCGCCGTCCAGCGGAACCAGAGGACGCAGGTCCGGCGGGATGACCGGCACGACCTTCATGATCATCCATTCCGGACGGTTGCCGGATTCCATGAAGTTCTCGACGATCTTCAGGCGCTTCATCAGCTTCTTCTGCTTGAGATCCGAGGTGGTCTCGGCAAGCTCAGAACGCAGGTCGCCGGCGATCTTCTCGAGGTTCATCGAGGCCAGCATCTCGTAGATGGCTTCAGCGCCGATCATGGCGGTGAACTGGTCCTCGCCGAACTCGTCGACGGCGATCATGTATTCTTCTTCGGAAAGAAGCTGGTTTTCCTTGAGCGAGGTCAGGCCCGGCTCAGTGACGATGTAGTTCTCGAAGTACAGAACGCGCTCGACATCCTTCAGCGTCATGTCCAGCAGCGTGGAGATGCGCGACGGAAGCGACTTCAGGAACCAGATATGGGCAACGGGAGCAGCGAGCTCGATGTGGCCCATGCGCTCGCGGCGAACGCGCGACAGCGTGACTTCGACGCCGCACTTTTCGCAGATGATGCCCTTGTACTTCATGCGCTTGTACTTGCCGCACAGGCACTCGTAGTCCTTGATCGGTCCGAAGATACGCGCGCAGAAGAGACCGTCACGCTCGGGCTTGAACGTACGGTAGTTGATGGTTTCCGGCTTCTTGATCTCGCCGTAGGACCACGAAAGGATCTTCTCCGGGCTCGCGATCGAGATCCGGATGGAATCGAAGTGCTGAGCCGGCACCGACGGGTTGAAAAGGTTCATGACCTCTTGGTTCATGCCTGTCTCCTTTTGGGGCTAGAAGCCCTCTTTCGGGTCTCGGTGGCGGCGGATTCCCGGGATGCCGCACCAGACCCTCAAATGACAATAACCGCGAAATGCGGCGAAACTCCCCTTCCCGTCCCGTATTTGGCCGCGGGTCAGTCAGGGGATGGCGTGCGCGGCTTGAACCACGCACGCCTTTGTCAAAGCGTTATTCGGCTGCGTCCGGCAGCTGACCGTCTTCCGGCAGGAGCTTGGAGTTCTCGAGTTCCACGGAAAGGCCGAGAGAGCGCATTTCCTTGACGAGAACGTTGAAGCTTTCCGGAATACCGGCCTCGAAGGTGTCGTCACCGCGGACGATCGCTTCATAGACCTTGGTACGGCCGGCCACGTCGTCCGACTTCACCGTCAGCATTTCCTGCAGGGTGTAGGCGGCGCCGTAAGCTTCCAGAGCCCAGACTTCCATTTCCCCGAAGCGCTGACCGCCGAACTGCGCCTTACCACCGAGCGGCTGCTGGGTGACGAGGGAGTACGGACCGATCGAGCGAGCGTGGATCTTGTCGTCGACCAGGTGGTTCAGCTTGATCATGTACATGTAGCCAACGGTGACCTTACGGTCGAAGGCTTCACCGGTACGACCATCATACAGAACCGACTGACCCGACGGATCGAGACCAGCACGCTCCAGCATCGAGGAGACGTCGCTTTCATGCGCACCGTCGAAGACCGGGGTGGCGATGGATACGCCACGCTTGGCTTCTTCGGCAAGCTTGACGAGCGCGTCGTCATCGAAGTGCTTCACTTCGTCATGAGCTTCCGACTCGTAGATCTCCGTCAGTTCCTTGCGAAGATCGGTGATGTCGAGGTGCTTGCGGTAGTCTTCAAGCATCTGACCGATCTTCTTACCCATGCCGGCGCAAGCCCAGGCAAGGTGGGTTTCGAGGATCTGACCGACGTTCATACGCGAGGGAACGCCGAGCGGGTTCAAGACGATGTCGACATGCGTGCCGTCTTCGAGGAACGGCATGTCCTCGGCCGGTACGATGCGCGACACAACACCCTTGTTGCCGTGACGGCCGGCCATCTTGTCGCCTGGCTGGATCTTGCGCTTCACAGCGACAAAGACCTTGACCATCTTCATGACGCCCGGGGGCATTTCGTCGCCGCGCTGGACCTTCTCGACCTTGTCCATGAAGCGCTGTTCAAGGCGCGACTTGGATTCGTCGTACTGGCCACGGAGCGCTTCGAGTTCGCCCTGCACCTTTTCGTCTTCGACTGCAAACATCCACCACTGCGAGCGGGGATATTCGGAGACGACGGCGTTGGTGAGTTCGACGCCCTTCTTGAAGCCCTTCGGGCCTGCAATCGAGACCTGGCCACGCAGCATGTCGATCAGACGGCCGTAGACGTTACGGTCGAGGATCGCCTGCTCGTCGTCACGGTCCTTGGCGAGGCGTTCGATTTCCTCGCGCTCGATCGCCATCGCACGTTCGTCCTTTTCAACGCCGTGGCGGTTGAAAACGCGAACTTCAACGACGGTGCCGAAGGTGCCCGGAGGCATGCGCATGGAGGTGTCACGAACGTCGGAGGCCTTTTCACCGAAGATGGCGCGCAGAAGCTTTTCTTCCGGCGTCATCGGGCTTTCGCCCTTTGGGGTGATCTTGCCGACCAGAATGTCGCCAGGAGCAACTTCCGCACCGATGTAGACGATACCGGCTTCGTCGAGGTTCTTCAGTGCTTCTTCCGAAACGTTCGGAATGTCGCGCGTGATTTCTTCCGGACCAAGCTTGGTGTCGCGGGCCATGACTTCGAATTCCTCGATGTGGATCGAGGTGAAGACGTCTTCCGAGACGATACGCTCCGACATGAGGATCGAGTCCTCATAGTTGTAGCCGTTCCAGGGCATGAACGCGACGAGTGCGTTGCGGCCGAGAGCCAGGTCGCCGAGGTCGGTCGACGGACCGTCCGCGATGATGTCGCCCTTGTTCAGGATGTCCCCGACGGTGACCAGCGGACGCTGGTTGACGCAGGTGTTCTGGTTCGAACGCTGGAACTTCTGCAGGCGGTAGATATCGACGCCCGACTTCGACGGATCGAGATCTTCCGTGGCGCGGATAACGATACGCGTCGCGTCGACCTGGTCGACCACGCCGCCGCGACGGGCACCGATGGCGGCGCCGGAGTCACGGGCAACGATCGGCTCCATGCCGGTTCCAACGAACGGGGCTTCGGCACGCAGAAGCGGCACGGCCTGACGCTGCATGTTCGAGCCCATGAGAGCGCGGTTGGCGTCGTCGTTTTCGAGGAACGGGATGAGAGCGGCCGCAACCGAAACCAGCTGCTTCGGCGAAACGTCCATCAGGTTGATGGTGTCGCGCGGGGACAGCATAACTTCGCCAGAGTGACGGCAGACGACGAACTCTTCAACGAACTGGCCATCGGCCGTCAGTTCAGAGTTGGCCTGGGCGACGTAGTACTTCGCTTCTTCCATAGCGGAGAGATAGACGACGTCCTTCGTCACCTTGCCGTCGATGATCTTGCGGTACGGGCTTTCGATGAAGCCGTACTTGTTGACCCGGGCAAAGGTTGCGAGCGAGTTGATCAGACCGATGTTCGGGCCTTCCGGCGTTTCAATCGGGCAGATACGTCCATAGTGGGTCGGGTGAACGTCGCGGACTTCGAAGCCTGCGCGCTCGCGGGTTAGACCACCCGGTCCAAGAGCCGAGAGACGGCGCTTGTGGGTGATTTCCGAAAGCGGGTTCACTTGGTCCATAAACTGCGACAGCTGCGAGGAGCCGAAGAATTCGCGGACGGCAGCAGCAGCCGGCTTGGCGTTGATCAGGTCCTGCGGCATGACGGTGTCGATTTCGATCGACGACATGCGTTCCTTGATCGCGCGCTCCATGCGGAGCAGGCCGAGACGGTACTGGTTTTCCATGAGCTCGCCGACGGAGCGAACACGACGGTTGCCGAGGTTGTCGATGTCGTCGATTTCGCCCTTGCCGTCACGCAGTTCGACCAGCATCTTGACGACGGCCAGGATGTCGTCCTTGCGCAGAACGCGGACGGTATCCGGGCAATCGAGGTCAAGACGCATGTTCATCTTGACGCGACCAACGGCCGACAGGTCGTAGCGCTCGCTGTCGAAGAACAGCGACTGGAACATGGCTTCCGCCGAATCCATGGTTGGCGGTTCACCCGGACGCATGACGCGGTAGATGTCGAACAGAGCGTCCTGACGGTTCTCGTTCTTGTCCGCCGACAGCGTGTTGCGGATGTAGGCGCCGACATTGATGTGGTCGATGCCGAGGATCGGGATTTCCTCGAAGCCAGACTCGAGGATCTGCGGAAGCGACTTTTCGTCGATTTCCGCACCGGCTTCCATGTAGATTTCACCGGTCGACATGTTGACCAGGTCTTCGGCAAGGTAGTTGCCGAACAGGTCTTCGTCGGAGGCCTTCAGGAACTTGATGCCCTTGTCGGTCAGCTGACGCAGAAGACGCGGGGTGAGCTTCTTGCCACCTTCGACGACGACTTCGCCGCTATCGGCGTCGACGAGATCGGAAATGGCCTTCGCACCCTTGAGGGTCTCCGGGTTGAACGGGAAACGCCAGCCCTTGCCATCACGCTCGTAGACGGACTTCGAGTAGAAGGTCGACAGGATTTCTTCGCCGTCCATGCCAAGCGCCATCAGCAGCGAGGTCACGGGGATCTTGCGGCGACGGTCGATACGGGCGTGGACGATGTCCTTGGCGTCGAATTCGATGTCGAGCCAGGAACCGCGATACGGGATGACGCGGGCAGCAAACAGAAGCTTGCCCGAGGAGTGGGACTTGCCCTTGTCGTGGTCGAAGAAGACACCCGGCGAACGGTGCATCTGCGAGACGATAACGCGCTCGGTGCCGTTGACGATGAAGGTACCGTTGTTCGTCATGAGCGGCATGTCGCCCATGTAGACGGACTGTTCCTTGATGTCCTTGATCGAGCGTGCGCCCGTATCCTCGTCAATATCGAACACGATGAGGCGCAGCGTGACCTTCAGCGGTGCGGCATAGGTCAAATCGCGCTGGCGGCATTCATCGACGTCGAACTTCGGCGGCTCGAATTCGTAGGATACGAATTCCAGCATGGACGCGCCAGAGAAGTCGGTGATCGGGAATACAGATTTGAAAACGGATTGAAGCCCCTCTTCGGGACGGCCGCCTTGCGGCTCGTCAACCATGAGGAACTGGTCATAAGATGCCTTCTGAACCTCGATGAGGTTCGGCATTTCTGCGACTTCTGGAATTTTTCCGAAAAACTTGCGTACGCGCCTGCGACCGTTAAAGGTAAGGGTCTGAGCCATCGTCGCTCCTTGTCAGTTTGCACCCGGGCCTGCAACAGACGGTGACCGCTGGCCAGGCGGCTCCGTCAAAAAATGGATCGCTCAATCTCGTCTCGAGATCCGGGCGGCCGGCCGGTTTGCCGGGCACGCGGGTCAAGACCATCCTCTTGAGAACCCATTACCCAGGAACCGGTTTCATACGGTTCCTGGGTAATATGTTCGGAGGAAACGGGCGGGAGAAGGAAACCTTCCCCCGCCGCATTCCGATATTACTTAACGTCGACCTTAGCGCCGGCGTCTTCAAGCTTCTTCTTGAGGTCAGCAGCTTCAGCCTTCGAAACGGCTTCCTTGACAGCCTTCGGAGCGCCTTCGACGAGATCCTTGGCTTCCTTGAGGCCCAGGCCGGTGATGGCGCGGACTTCCTTGATGACGTTGATCTTGTTGGCGCCGGCATCCGTCAGGATGACGTCGAATTCAGTCTTTTCTTCTTCAGCCGGAGCAGCAGCAGCGCCACCGCCAGCAGCAGCAACGGCTACAGGAGCAGCAGCCGAAACGCCCCACTTTTCTTCGAGCAGCTTGGAAAGCTCAGCGGCTTCCAGAACGGTCAGAGAGGAGAGGTCTTCAACGATCTTTGCGAGATCAGCCATGTTACTATTTCCTTATAGATGTTCGGTTCGACACGAACGGGTTAGGGTATGAACAGCGAAAAACCGCCTTACGCGGCTTCGTCCTTCTTTGCATAGGCCGCAAACACGCGAGCAAGCTGAGCTGCCGGTGCTGCCACAACGCCTGCGATGCGGGTTGCCGGGGTCTGAATCATGCCCAGCAGCTTTGCACGCAGTTCGTCCAGCGAAGGCAGGGTCGCAAGCGACTTGACTGCATCTGCGGACAAGGTGGTTGTTCCCATGGCGCCACCGAGAACAACGATCTTGTCGTTGGTCTTGGCGAAATCCATGACGACCTTCGGAGCCACAATCGGATCAGCGCTGAATGCAATCAGCGTCTGGCCCTTGAAGAGATCAGTGATCCCTTCGGCTTCCGTGCCCTGAAGAGCGATCTTGGCCAGGCGGTTCTTCGCGACTTTGACGGTGCCGCCAGCAGCGCGCATCTTCGAACGAAAATCGTTCATCTGCGCAACCGTGACACCAGCATAGTGGGCCACAACAACCGAACCGGAAGCCTTGAAGACTTCGTTCAGTTCTGTGACGAATTCGCGTTTTTCCGCTCTTTCCACTGTCTGTCTCCAGTTGATGGGACCGCAATCCTGCAGGCCCCACCGGGTTTGCCTTTGCCTCAGGGGATCTATTGAGAGATCCCAAGCGACGCTTGAGGATCCTGTCCCCTCCGGTTGGACTTAAGCGTCCAGCCAAAAGGCGAATAAGGCTCGAACCGAACTTCAAGACGTCATCAGACGTTTAAATACCGGATCTCACCCGTCTCATGCAGGCATGTATTAAGGCCCTTCGGCCGCCCACAATCTCGGACAGGAGTGCCTGGTTTTTGACACCAGGCATTTCCGGCCCCGAAAGGCCGGAAACTTGGTCAGGCCGGAGTTTGCACTCCGGCCGAATTCATAATCAGGCGACCGTGGACGGGTCGATCTTGACGCCCGGGCCCATGGTCGAAGAGATCGCTACGCGCTTGACGTAGTTGCCCTTGGCGCCAGCCGGCTTAGCCTTGACGACGGCGTCAGCGAAAGCCTTGATGTTTTCTTCGAGCGCCTTGGCGTCGAAGGAAGCCTTGCCGATGCCGGCGTGGATGATACCAGCCTTCTCGACGCGGAACTCGACAGCACCGCCCTTGGAAGCCTTGACGGCGCCAGCGACGTCCATGGTGACCGTACCGACCTTCGGGTTCGGCATCATGCCACGCGGGCCGAGAACCTTACCGAGGCGACCGACGAGCGGCATCATGTCCGGGGTGGCGATGCAGCGATCGAAGTCGATCTTGCCGCCCTGGACGATTTCCAGCAGGTCTTCGGCGCCGACGATGTCTGCACCAGCAGCCTTGGCTTCATCAGCCTTGGCGCCACGTGCGAAAACGGCGACGCGAACGTCACGGCCGGTACCGTTCGGCAGGTTGACCACACCGCGGACCATCTGGTCTGCGTGGCGCGGGTCGACGCCGAGGTTCATGGCGATTTCGATCGTTTCGTCGAACTTGGCGACGGCACGTTCCTTGACCATCGAGATGGCGTCGGACAGGGCGACCAGCTTGGTCGGGTCCACGCCTTCGCGGATCTTCTGAATACGCTTTGCAACCTTGGCCATGATCAACCTACCACTTCCAGGCCCATGGAGCGGGCAGAGCCCTCAACCATCAGCATTGCGCCTTCGATGTCGGCGGCGTTCAGATCCTTCATCTTGCCTTCGGCAATTGCGCGGACCTGAGCCTTGGTGATCGTACCGACCTTCGCACCCTTGCCCGGAGTCTTCGAGCCAGAGGTGATCTTTGCTTCCTTCTTCAGCCAGTAGGTGACCGGCGGCTGCTTCATTGCGAAGGTGAAGGACTTGTCCTGGTAATAGGTGATGACGACCGGGATCGGCATACCCTTTTCCATTTCCTGCGTGGCGGCATTGAACGCCTTGCAGAATTCCATGATGTTAATGCCACGCTGACCAAGTGCCGGGCCGATCGGCGGGGACGGGTTAGCCGATCCTGCCTTAACCTGGAGCTTGAGCTGGCCTGCAACTTTCTTAGCCATTACTCTCTGCCTTTCATTTCAGACCGGTTGCCCGATCCCATATGCCAGCATTCGCTGGCGGCTGCGGTTGCGTGGTACGTCTGAACGGTCCGGCTTAGAGACCGCCATACTCCCACGCGGGTCGGGGAGTTGCCTCCCCTTCTCCGATCAGACCTTTTCGACCTGACCGTATTCAAGCTCGACGGGGGTCGCGCGACCGAAGATCGAGACCTCGACCTTGAGGCGCGAGCGCTCTTCGTCCACGTCCTGGACGATCCCGTTGAAGGAAGCGAAGGGACCGTCGGAGACGCGAACCTGTTCGCCGATTTCGAAGGATACGGAGGACTTCGGACGCTCGACGCCTTCCTGGACCTGGCCCAGGATGCGTTCAGCCTCGAAATCCGGGATCGGAACCGGCTTGTTGTCGGAACCGAGGAAGCCCGTAACCTTCGGGGTATTCTTGATCAGGTGGTAGGCTTCGTCGGTCAGGTTTGCCCGCACCATGACGTAGCCTGGGAAGAACTTGCGTTCGCTATCCACCTTGCGGCCGCGACGAACCTCGACGACCTTTTCGGTCGGAACGAGGATCTTTTCGAAGAGATGATCAAGGCCCTTCTGCTTGGCCTTGTGCTCGATGTCTTCCGCGACCTTCTTTTCAAAATTTGAATACGCGTGGACGATATACCAACGTGCCGCCATGTTCGTTCCCGCCCGATTAATTGCCGACGCTCAGCACGAGGCTGAGCAACCAGCTGATCAGCTGGTCCGCGCCGAAGAAGAACAGCGCAGCGAAAAACACCATCGCCAGGACCATGAGCGTCGAAATCATGGTCTCGCGACGCGAGGGCCACGTCACCTTGGACGTCTCGGAGCGAACCTGCTGCAGAAACGCGAATGGATTACCCTTGGATGCCATTTAATGCCCACGCATTTACGGCGCGTAAAGCCGACCTTGGTCAGCCCCACGCACCGCGTGTCTGTTTGAACCCTACATAGAGACCGTTTCCCCTTTTCACAAGAGGAAATGTTCTCCAGCACTTTTTCGGCTTTGCCAGATCTTTACGCTCGTCGCGGCCCTAAAGCGCGCCGTGCGACTTGGCAGGGGCAGCCGGGCTTGAACCGACGACCTGCGGTTTTGGAGACCGCCGCTCTACCAACTGAGCTATACCCCTAAGCCTTACACCGGACAGAAACGCTCCCGTCCGAGGCATGACGCACCCTTTAAGGCGGGCGCGCCGGATTGGCAAGTGTCTTTTTTCGGCTTTTCACCACTGCCTTCAGTGACATCGCTTACCAGTGGCGCTCGAAGCGCGCATTGAGGCGGGCGTTGGGCTTGTGGGCCAGATCAGACAGGGTCGCATTGAGCCGGATACCGGGGCGAAGGTTCGTTTCCAGGCCGATCTCCGCGCGAAACGGTGCCTTGTTGTCCATGAGAATGCCGCCGGTCACGATGGTGTCTACATCAGTGAGTGCCGGGCGCAGATCCTGCCTTGCGATGAAGGCTGATTCTCCGTTGCTGCGTCGTCCGGCTTCGAAGGTCCGGTTGAGGGACACGACCGCCGGGCCGTTGGCGGTGATGGTCCGAGACTGCCGCAGCGCCGCACGGGCGGCACCACTTACCAGATCAAGGCAGACACCGATGGACGCCGGCGCCACATCGCTCTTTCGGACATCCACCTCGCCCCACAGACGCATCGGCGGATGGACGGTCCCGGATTGGAGTCCCGTTGATAGGCGCAGATTTGATTCGGACCCGAATCGCGGACGCCCGGGCAAGTCGAGCGCAAGGCCGGTGCGGATGCCGAGATCGTCCGGCGAGCCTGTGGCGCTCCAGACAAAGGGGCTCTCCTCTGCATTGGCCGCAGTCGAAGACAGAGCGAGCGACACGAGCAGGGAGATGCAGACAGCGGCGACAGGTGATTTCAGGGCCATGTTTTGCGGGTCCCCAGAATGGAGCGCGGACTTGGCACGCTCGCGAATCACGGTCGTTTCAGTCGTAACCGCATACGCTACGGACCAGAAGGACCGCGGCTGCATGGGAGCCATGCGGCGGCTCCGTCAGGAGAATCCCGACACCGTGCCTATTGAAAAATGGTCAGAGAGCCGCCGCTTGCCAGACTCTCCGCTTTGACTGATACTCATCTACGGCGCCCCGCGGAGGACAGACATGATCCGTATCAGCAATGCCGCCCTGCCCGGCTCGGAATTCGACGACAGTGACCTGACTGAAGCGCGCTTCACCGATGTTTCGCTGAAGGAGGCAGTCTTTAGCAATGTAGATCTCGGGCGCTGCCTGATCACCGATGCCAATGCCGACCAGATGGTCGTGCGCAACGTCGCCATGAACGCCGTGGTGATGGAGAATGTGGTGATGCATACCGCAAGCGTCACCCATGTGGATCTCAATGGCAGCACGATCCGCTTTGCGAGCCTTGCCGATACCTCGATCGCCGAATGCGACCTCACCGGCATGACGATCAATGGTTATCTGGTGACAGATCTGCTGCGCCTTGCGGAAGAGCAGCTCCTCGAACGGGCGTGAGCTCCCCTCACCCCTCAGACGAGACTGCTCACATCATAACCGCGCTCTCGGTAGCGGTCCCTCATTTTTGCAAACATGGGGTAGAGTCGAGCGCCACTCCTGAACCATGAAAGATAGAGTGCGGGATCGGCCAACCACCATCCAGGTTTCAACTGCCTTGACGCCTCTGCACGATCCCAGAACTCTTGATCAGGCACACCTGTATAGGACACACCAACCAGCCACGGTGTGATCAAGGGGTTATGTGCGGCAGTAAATTTCTGTCTGTATCTCAATGAGACATCGTCGCCCGTCGAGCAAACCGCGACATCTCGTCCCTCGCCGAACTGGTCGGCTGTGCCGTCCAAAATGACCCCATCATCAAGCATATTCCAGGAGTGGTAGAAGATCGGGCGGCCATCCGGCAATGCGTACACCCCATCAACCCGCCGCCAACCGAATTGATGCTCAATGAAGCAGGCTACCTCGTAACAGGCGCCCCAGCACCCGGCGCCCCTCATTTCATGGCGAAAGCTCTGGATCGAATTGGTTTGCGCGGCGCTGATCTGCATCTTGATCCCCAACGAAAAAGGCCCCGCTGTTTCCAGCGGGGCCCTCACTATCCCTTGCGGGACACTATTACTCGATGATCGAGGCGACGATGCCGGCGCCGACGGTACGGCCGCCTTCGCGGATAGCGAAGCGCAGCTTTTCTTCCATCGCGATCGGAACGATCAGCTCAACGGCAACCGTGACGTTGTCGCCCGGCATAACCATTTCCGTGCCTTCCGGAAGCGACACGATACCGGTCACATCAGTCGTACGGAAGTAGAACTGCGGACGGTAGTTCGTGAAGAACGGCGTATGACGGCCGCCTTCTTCCTTCGTCAGGATGTAGGCTTCAGCCATGAACTTCTTGTGCGGCTTGACCGAACCCGGCTTGCACAGGATCTGACCACGCTCGACGCCGTCACGGTTCACACCGCGAACGAGAGCGCCGATGTTGTCGCCGGCCTGGCCCTGGTCGAGCAGCTTGCGGAACATTTCAACGCCGGTAACCGTCGTCTTCGAGGTCGGGCGGATGCCGACGATCTCGACTTCTTCACCGACCTTGACGATGCCGCGCTCGACGCGACCCGTCACAACCGTACCGCGGCCCGAGATCGAGAACACGTCTTCGATCGGCATCAGGAACGGCTGGTCGATCGGACGCTCAGGCGTCGGGATGTAGGCGTCGACAGCGGCCATCAGCTCGCGGATCGCGTCTTCACCGATCTTCTTGTCGGAATCTTCGAGAGCGGCCAGAGCCGAACCCTTGACGATCGGAATGTCGTCGCCCGGGAAGTCGTAGGACGACAGAAGTTCGCGCACTTCAAGCTCGACGAGCTCGAGAAGCTCGGCGTCGTCGACCTGGTCGACCTTGTTGAGGAACACGACGATTGCCGGAACGCCAACCTGGCGGGCGAGCAGGATGTGCTCGCGGGTCTGCGGCATCGGGCCGTCAGCAGCCGAGCAGACCAGGATCGCGCCGTCCATCTGGGCAGCACCGGTGATCATGTTCTTGACGTAGTCGGCGTGGCCGGGGCAGTCGACGTGGGCGTAGTGGCGGGCCGGCGTCTCGTATTCGACGTGCGCCGTCGAGATGGTGATGCCACGAGCCTTTTCTTCCGGAGCGGCGTCGATCTGGTCATACGCCTTGTATTCGCCGAAATACTTCGTGATCGCGGCCGTCAGCGACGTCTTGCCATGGTCGACGTGGCCGATCGTGCCGATGTTTACGTGAGGCTTGTTGCGCTCAAACTTGCTCTTTGCCATTTCCGGCTCTCCGTTCCTTGTCCCGCGAAGGGAAATTCATACAATTTTCTTAGGGGCGTACCCCGGTCACTTCTGACCGGAGTACTTTGCCTGGATTTCCTGCGCGACGTTCGAGGGAACCGGCGCATAGTGATCGAAGGTCATCGTGTACTGGGCGCGGCCCTGCGACATCGAGCGCAGGTTGTCCACGTACTTGAACATGTTGGCCAGCGGCACGTTGGCGGAGATCACGACGGCGACGCCGCGCGATTCCTGGCCCTGGATCTGGCCACGACGGGAGTTCAGGTCGCCGATGACGTCGCCGACATAGTCTTCCGGCGTGACGACTTCGACCTTCATCATCGGTTCCAGCAGCTGGGCGCCGGCTTCACGCGAGGCTTCACGGAAGCAGGCACGCGATGCGATTTCGAAGGCGAGGACCGAGGAGTCGACGTCGTGGAAGGCGCCGTCGATGAGCGTCGCCTTGACGCCGAGCATCGGGAAGCCTGCGAGCGGACCCGAGGACAGAACGCTTTCGATACCCTTCTGAACGCCCGGGATATATTCCTTCGGAACAGAACCACCGACGATCTTGGATTCGAACAGGAAGTCTTCGCCTTCCGGGTTCGGTTCGAAAACGAGCTTCACGCGGGCGAACTGGCCGGTACCACCGGTCTGCTTCTTGTGCGTGTAGTCCTTTTCGGTCTTGCGCGTGATGGTCTCGCGGTAGGCAACCTGCGGGGCGCCGACATTGGCTTCGACCTTGAACTCGCGACGCATGCGGTCGACGATGATGTCGAGGTGAAGTTCACCCATGCCTGCGATGATCGTCTGGCCCGACTCTTCGTCGGTCTTGACGCGGAAGGACGGGTCTTCGGCGGCCAGGCGGTTGAGGGCGAGGCCCATCTTTTCCTGGTCGTTCTTGGTCTTCGGCTCGATCGCGATCTGGATGACCGGCTCGGGGAATTCCATGCGCTCGAGGATGACCGGCTTCAGGGGATCGCAGAGCGTGTCGCCCGTCGTCGTGTCCTTGAGGCCGGCGAGAGCAACGATGTCGCCTGCAAAGGCTTCTTCGATGTCTTCACGCGAGTTGGAATGCATCTGGAGCATACGGCCGACGCGCTCGCGCTTTTCCTTGACCGTGTTCATGACCGACGTGCCCTTTTCGAGCTTGCCGGAATAGATGCGGGCGAAGGTGAGCGAACCGACGAAGGGGTCGTTCATGATCTTGAACGCGAGCATGGAAAGCGGCTCGGCGTCGTCAGCGTGACGCTCGATTTCGGCTTCCGTCTTGACGTCGATGCCCTTGATCGCCGGGATGTCTGCCGGGGACGGCAGGTAATCGACGACGGCGTCGAGCAGCGGCTGAACGCCCTTGTTCTTGAACGCCGTACCGCAGAACATCGGGTGGAACTTCACGTCGATGGTGCCGCGGCGAACGAGCGCACGGATCTGGTCGTTGTCCGGGTAGTTGCCTTCGAGATAGGCTTCCATCGCGGCTTCGTCGATTTCGACGACGGTCTCGATGAGCTTCTCGCGGTATTCTTCGGCCTGGGCCTTCATGTCTTCCGGGATTTCGACGACGTCCCACTGGGCGCCGAGCGATTCATCGCGCCAGACGAGAGCGTTCATCTCGATCAGGTCGACGACGCCCTTGAACTCGGTCTCGGCGCCGATCGGCAGCTGCATGACGACCGGGATCGCACCGAGGCGCGACTTGATCATGGACACCGAGCGGTAGAAGTCCGCGCCGGTCTTGTCCATCTTGTTGCAGAAGATCATGCGCGGAACGTTGTACTTCTCAGCCTGACGCCAGACGGTTTCCGTTTGCGGCTCTACGCCGGCGTTGGCATCGAGAAGGGCGATCGCACCGTCGAGAACACGCAGCGAACGCTCGACTTCGATGGTGAAGTCGACGTGGCCGGGGGTGTCGATGATGTTGAAGCGGCGTGTCTTGCCGTCACGGCCCTTCCAGTAGGTCGTGGTGGCAGCGGACGTGATCGTGATGCCGCGTTCCTGCTCTTGCTCCATCCAGTCCATCGTAGCGGCGCCGTCATGGACTTCGCCGATCTTGTGGGACTTGCCGGTGTAGTAAAGGATACGCTCGGTCGTCGTCGTCTTGCCGGCGTCGATATGCGCCATGATACCGAAATTTCGGTAGTCTTCGATTTTATATTCGCGAGCCATCTGGGACTCCTTTCGAGACGTCTAGTTTCGGTTACCAGCGGTAGTGCGAGAAGGCACGGTTGGCGTCAGCCATCTTGTGCGTGTCTTCGCGCTTCTTGACGGCGCTGCCGCGATTGTTCGCTGCGTCCATGAGTTCGCCGGAGAGGCGCTCGACCATGGTCGTTTCGTTACGCTTGCGGGCAGCTGCGATCAGCCAACGGATTGCGAGAGCCTGGCGGCGCTCCGGACGAACGTCGACCGGAACCTGGTAGGTCGCACCACCAACGCGGCGCGAACGCACTTCGACGTGCGGCGCAACGTTGTCCAGAGCCGAATGGAACACCGTGACCGGGTCCGCTTTAGCCTTGCCCTGAACGACATCGAAGGCGCCGTAAACGATCGTTTCGGCGACGGACTTCTTGCCGTCCAGCATGATGGCATTCATGAACTTGGTGACTACGAGATCGCCGAACTTCGGGTCCGGGTTGATCTCGCGCTTTTCTGCTCTATGGCGACGGGACATACTTTTTGTCTCTCAAACTTGTAACTGATCTGACCAGCGAAATGGCGCCGGTTGACTTATTATTTCGGACGCTTCGCGCCGTACTTGGAGCGGCGCTGCTTGCGGTTCTTGACGCCCTGGGTGTCGAGAACGCCGCGGATGATGTGGTAACGAACGCCCGGCAAGTCCTTTACGCGGCCGCCACGGATCATGACGACGGAGTGTTCCTGCAGGTTGTGGCCTTCGCCCGGAATGTAGCCGATGACTTCAAAGCCATTGGTCAGGCGGATCTTGGCGACCTTACGCAGAGCCGAGTTCGGCTTCTTCGGGGTCGTCGTGTAGACGCGGGTGCAAACGCCGCGCTTCTGGGGGTTTTCCTGCAGAGCAGGAACCTTGTTGCGCTTTACCGACGCCTGGCGCGGCTTGCGGATCAACTGGTTTACGGTAGGCATTTAACCATCCCTTGCAAATCTAGTCTCGTTTACCCTTGCGGGCGGGCCTGGAGCGGCACGCCGCTCCAACATTGTTTGGTTGCCGCATTTATGCGACGCCAAGCGTTCCGCTTGCCTGCAAAATGCTCGGTGGCCACACGCGTGTTCATGCGCAATAAAAGGCCGATCCGCTTTTGCGGATGACCTTCATAGGCAGAGGACGCGATAACCGCGTCATGCGTGCAGCATTCATGTTCTCAACGTGCGTCGAGCCCTGTTTGAGGCGAACTCCAGAACGAGTCGTTCCGAACCAGCCAGCCTCACATAGGCTCTGATAGCGGGCGGTCTACTGATTAAAGGGCGAAAGGTCAAGGGGCGGCGCGAAAGAATCCTGCCCGGGAACGCCTGCTTTGCCTGAGAAGCAAGGCTTTCAGGGTGCGCCCCTGCCCTCTTCGCGGTGATTTTCAGACAACCAGCCTTCGCCGATCTGCATTAAGAAAGCATGAAGAAGGAATCAACCGGAAGAGTCGCTCCGCGCTAATTACATCCACCGATTCTCTTGCAGCGAGGCTTTTGACGGGATCGTGATTTTTGCGATTGGGTCCGACCGCCCTACCCTTTATAGAGCTTGCATCATTTCATCCCGAAAGGAGCCTGCCATGGCCAGTGCCGACAACGACAACAATACGCTCGACGACCCGATGGTCTTCATCATCATCGGCAAGGCCTATGAGCGCGACGGCGACGAAGGCATCGACATCCACGTCATGCTGCGCGCGCCGGACGACGACAGCGCCGTGCGCGAGGCGCTGAACGCCCTTTCGGAAGAAGGCTTCCTGGAGGCCGACCTCGACCAGATCGGCACGCTGAACGATGTGCCGGACGAGGAGCCGCATGCGTCGGCCTATCGCGGCGCGCTCGAAGGGGAAGTGGCGATCATCCGCTTCGCGTGACGCCCTGCCCCCGTCAGTCCGATTGCTCCCCTTGGCAGAGGCGTGTCGCCCGCCTCTGCCGGCAGCACGGGGTAGTAGGCTCCTATCCGTTCAGGTGAGGTTCTACGCCCTATTGGCGGCTTATCAGCCTCCGGGGGCTCGGGCATGGTGGTCGACATGGTCGCTCAGCCTGTCCGGCCTGGCCTCACGGGGGAAAAGATGACCGTTTCCGATACAGCGACAGCGGTTGGCGAAAAGAACGATTATTACGACAAGAGCTATTTCGACAAGACGTTCGAGCACCAGCGCTATGCGGCCTATTTCGATCGCCTGAAGTTCGAGAAATTCGTCGGTCCGTCGGACCGCGTGATCGATTTCGGCTGCGGTGGCGGCTACATCCTCTCCAGCCTCGACGTGAAAGAGCGGGTTGGTGTCGAGGTCAACGAGGCGGCCGCCGCGGCGGCCCGCAAGAACGGCATCCGGGTCTTCGGGAGCCTTGATCAGATCGAGGACGGCTGGGCCGACACCATCATTTCCCACCATGCGCTTGAGCATGTCGACGATCCGCTCGGCATGGTGCGGCAGATGTTCACCAAGCTCCGCAAGGGCGGCAAGGTGGTGCTCGTGACGCCAAACGAGTCCTTCAAGATCGGCTATCGCGAGGACGAGCCGAACTTCCATCTGTTCACCTGGTCGCCCAGCAACCTCGGCAACCTGCTGAAGCGTGCCGGTTTCACCGGGATCGCCGCGGCGCCGGTGCATCACCGCTGGCCGCGATACTGGTGGATCGTCGGCCCCATCGTCGGCAAGCGCATGATGAACCTCATCTGCATCGCCTATGGACGGGTGATGACGGGCGTCAGCCAGGTCAGGGCCGTCGGCTACAAGCCCTAGGCGCTGCCCCGTCTCACATAAACAAAAAGCCGCCCGAAACGCTCGGGCGGCTTTTTCATTGTCAAAAGAACGACAGCTTATTCGGCTGCGGCGTTCTCGCCGCCGGCGAGGTCCGCCAGCATCGGGGTTGCAACGCCTGCACCCGTCGACTTACGGCGCTCTTCGAGGATCATCTCGTCGCGAGCCGTCGCAATGCGGCGGATCTGGGTCATGGTGCCGCCCGTACCGGCCGGGATGAGGCGGCCGACGATGACGTTTTCCTTGAGACCCTGCAGGCCGTCGGTCTTGCCGGCGATCGCAGCTTCCGTGAGAACCTTGGTGGTCTCCTGGAAGGATGCGGCCGAGATGAACGACGGGGTCTGCAGCGACGCCTTGGTGATGCCGAGGAGGACCGGATCGCCGTAAGCCGGCTTCTTGCCTTCCTCGATCAGGCCGTCGTTGACGTCTTCGAGCTCGATACGGTCGACGTTGTCGCCGACGATGTAGGTCGAGTCGCCGGCATCCGTGATTTCGACCTTCTGCAGCATCTGGCGAACGATCACCTCGATGTGCTTGTCGTTGATCACAACGCCCTGCAGTCGGTAGACTTCCTGGATTTCGTTCACGAGGTAGGAAGCGAGTGCTTCCACGCCCTTGATCGCCAGGATGTCGTGCGGCGCCGGGTTGCCGTCGAGGATGTAGTCACCCTTTTCGATGTAGTCGCCGTCCTGAAGGTGGAAGGGCTTGCCCTTCGGGATCAGGTATTCGACCGGCTCGACACCGTCTTCCGCCGGCTCGATCATCACGCGACGCTTGTTCTTGTAGTCGCGGCCGAAGCGAACCGTACCATCGATCTCAGCGATGATAGCGTGGTCCTTCGGACGACGGGCTTCGAACAGTTCGGCAACGCGCGGCAGACCACCGGTGATGTCCTTGGTCTTGGCGCTTTCGAGCGGCGAGCGGGCAAGAACGTCACCCTGCGAGACCTTCTGGCCCGGCTCGACCGACAGGATCGCGTCGACCGAGAGCAGGAAGCGGGCTTCGCCACCGCGGGACAGCTTGGCAACGGCGCCATTCTTGTCCTTGATGATGATGGCCGGCTTCAGGTCCGTACCGCGCGGCGTCGAGCGCCAGTCGATGACCGAACGCTTGGTGATGCCGGTGGATTCGTCCGTCGATTCCAGAACCGAGATACCGTCGACCACGTCTTCGAAGTGAACGGTGCCCTCGACTTCCGTCATCATCGGACGGGTGTAGGGGTCCCACTCGGCGAGACGCTGGCCGCGCTTCACCTTGTCGGCATCGTCGACGAAGATCTTCGAACCGTAGGCGACGCGCTGCGAGGAGCGTTCCACGCCGCGCTCGTCCAGGATCTGGATCGCCATGTTGCGGCCCATCGCGACGAGAACGCCTTCGGAGTTGCGCAGCATGTTGCGGTTCTTGATCTGCACCGTGCCTTCATACGAGGCTTCCAGGAACGACTGGTCGACCACGGTCGCCGTGCCGCCCAAGTGGAAGGTACGCATGGTGAGCTGGGTGCCCGGTTCACCGATCGACTGAGCCGCGATGACGCCGACGGCTTCGCCCATGTTGACGGGCGTGCCGCGTGCAAGGTCGCGACCGTAGCAGACGCCGCAGACGCCGGTCTGGATTTCGCAGGTCAGCGCCGAGCGGATGCGGATCGACTGGATACCAGCCTTTTCGATCTGGACGACGTCGGCCTCGAGGATCATCCGGCCCGCATCGACGATGCGCTCACCCGTGACCGGGTGATCGATATCGTCCAGCGCGGTACGGCCGAGCACGCGGGTGCCGATCGAAGCCACGACCTGGCCGGCATCGACGATCGCCGTCATCGTGAGGCCCGTTTCCGTGCCGCAGTCGACATGCGTGACGATGCAATCCTGCGCGACGTCGACGAGACGGCGGGTCAGGTAACCGGAGTTCGCGGTCTTCAAGGCGGTGTCTGCCAGACCCTTACGGGCACCGTGCGTCGAGTTGAAGTACTCGTTAACGGTCAGGCCTTCCTTGAAGTTCGAGATGATCGGCGTTTCGATGATCTCGCCCGACGGCTTGGCCATAAGGCCGCGCATGCCGCC
>JBHYDI010000021.1:0-28261 GCA_051861045.1 Allorhizobium sp. | reverse complement strand
TCTTGTCGGCGACGGAGCGCTCACGATGCGTCTCGGCGACAATCATATCAATGATTTGCCGCCGTCTCGTGATCAGCGCAGACAAAAGCTGCGTGGCCTCGTCATCAAGTGGTCGGACCTCTGGTTTGGTGGCTTCGGCAAAGCGGGCGATCACGAACGCATCGATCGGATCGGTCTTGGCACGTTTGCCGAGCGCCTGGGCAAAGTGCCGGATCTGCGCCGGATTGATGACGGCAACAGGCAAGCCGGCTGCAGCCAGGGACGCTGCCACAACCGTTTCGAACCCGCCGGTCGCCTCAAGAGCGATGACGCCAACCGGAAGCCCCTTCAGTCGCTCGATCAACTCCGAAAGACCTGCGGCATTCCTGCTGACGACAAATAACTCTCCACCGGGAAGCAGGCAGACATCCAGCTTGTCCTTGGAGACATCGATACCAACAACGACCTGATCCATCATCACCCATCCTTGCTTAAGCGGGCTCGCATTGCGGCCCCGGCGACTGTGCGGGTTCAATGGATTGCCGGATGACGCTCCCTGCTCACTTACGGTCTCAGCAGACCAGAGGGGGATCGGGCTGCCATCCGGAGCCGCTACGATAGCTATATCACAACGGACTAAAGAGTGCTTACAAGGGGCTTGTCAGTCAGGCAACCCCTCTCCTGAAAAATCTAGGGCTTGAGCCTTCGGCTAAGACCCTGATTTTTCTTCCTCTCCCGCAGGGGGAGAGGTAACTGCGGAGGAGAAACACGCCATGATCATCAACCCCATCCTGCCGGGCTTCAATCCAGATCCGTCGATCTGCCGCGTGGGCGACGACTACTACATCGCCACCTCGACCTTCGAATGGTTTCCGGGCGTGCAGATCCACCATTCGCGTGATCTCGCCAATTGGGAGCTCGTGACCCGTCCGCTGAACCGCGCAAGCCAGCTCGACATGCGCGGCAATCCGGATAGCTGCGGCGTCTGGGCTCCGTGCCTCTCCTATGCCGATGGTCTCTTCTGGCTTGTCTATACCGACGTCAAACGCTTCGAAGGCTCGTTCAAGGACGCGCATAACTACATCGTCACTGCCCCCTCGATCGAAGGCCCCTGGTCCGACCCCATCTATGTCAATTCCTCCGGTTTCGACCCGTCGCTCTTCCACGATGACGACGGCCGCAAGTGGTTCCTCAACATGCAGTGGAACCACCGCCCCGAGGCGCGCAACACGATCGGCCATGCCAAATTCGACGGCATTCTCCTGCAGGAATGGGATCCGAAGACGAAGAAGCTCATCGGCCCGATCAAGAACATCTTCGAAGGCAGCAAACAGGGGCTGGTCGAAGGCCCGCATCTCTTCAAGCGCAATGGCTGGTATTACATGACGACCGCCGAGGGCGGCACCGGCTACGACCATGTCGTGACCATGGCACGCGCGCGCTTGATCGAGGGCCCCTATGAGATGCACCCGACCACGCATCTCATAACATCAAAGGACAATCCCGAAGCGGTGTTGCAGCGCGCCGGTCACGGGCAATATGTCGAGACGCCCGACGGCCAGTTTTACCATACCCATCTCTGCGGCCGGCCAATGGCGCCGAAGCGCCGCTGCACGCTCGGTCGCGAAACGGGGCTGCAGAAATGCATCTGGAAAGACGATGGCTGGCTCTATCTCGAACAAGGCGGCGTCGTGCCAGCCGTCGAGGTGCCGGCGCCTCATGATGCAGTCAAACGCGAGGAGCCGGTCGAGATTGTCAGGGCGTTCGACAGCGCAGACTTACCGAAAGAATTCCAGTGGCTGCGCACGCCGCAGCCGGAGCGCCTGTTCAGCCTGAGCGAGCGGGCAGGGCACTTACGCCTCTTCGGTCGCGAAAGCATCGGCTCCTGGTTCGAACAGTCGCTCATCGCCCGTCGCCAGGAGCATCATCGCTTCCGTGTCGAAACGCGGCTGGAATTCTCGCCCGACACCTATCAGCAGGTCGCAGGTCTCACCCACTATTACAACCGCTACAAGTTCCATGCGCTCGGGGTTTCGACCGACGAAAAGCTCGGCCGCTCGCTGATCATCCTGTCCTGCCCGGGTGACTACCCCTCCGGCAATCTGACCTTCCCTGTTGGTATGGGCCAGTCGATCCCCGATGGCGCGATCGATCTCGCCATGGAGATCACCGATAACGACCTGCAATTCTCCTGGCGCCCAGCGGGCGAGGGTGCATGGCAACCCATCGGCCCGGTCCTCGATGCCGGTGTCGTCTCCGACGAAGGCGGCTTCGGCGAACACGGCTCGTTTACCGGCGCCTTCGCCGGCATGTTCTGCTTCGACATCACGGGGCAGGGCCGACCGGCTGATTTCGAGCGGTTCGTCTATCGTCGGGGGTGAAGAAGATCCCCCCCGACGATGGCGCCTGATGTTGTCTCAAGGCGCCTCAAGCCAATCGGCCAGTCGTCCGGCCACCGATTGATGCATCAGATAGCCGTAAAGGTCGTGGGGGTTCGAGGTCATCCGTTTGCGCTTGACGTCGTTGTAGTGCCAGCAATTGTATATATGGGTATCGGTGATGCTATGTGGGCGTCCCGCAGCGGGCATTCTCCGGTAGATCGGAGCGATCTTTTCGATATGGGCGACGAAATCGTCCTGCGCATAGAAGTTCGCCCAATCCCGGACGAGGTTGAGCGGATACTTTTCCGCTTCGACGTACCGACCATCGAGCAAGTTGTTGCGGACACCATCTTCCCCCAACGGATTGCCGATCGTCATCCAAAGTGTCACCGGGTTGTTTTTCTCGCGAAGATCCGTGTATTCGCTCGTATGGGCGTACTTCCAAAGGACATCATAGGAAATCATGCAACCCATGCTGTGAGACACGAGGCAGATGTCGTCGCCTCTCCGAAGAGCAGGGGCCAGAATCTTGCCGAGGCGCTCGCGGATCTCCGATCCGATGGTGTGCGAGGTCAGATAGGCACCGAGATCAGCGGTGGCCTTGTCGATGACCCACTTGTTCAGGATGCCTCCGGTGAAAAGGCTGCCAAACAGGCTCACCATGTCGGACGCATCATCCAGCATGCGCCAGTCATCGGCGTCCTTCAGGAGCTGGGAATAGGTCTTTTTGTCGAACGACTTCAGGCGGTCGGTCAAGGCGAAGGCATCGTGCAAAGGCTCGGCTGGAAAACATTTGCGGCCACTTTCCGGGTCGTCTTCGACAAGCTTGTCCGCTTCGGCCTTGCTTTTCTTTGCCAGGATCTCATTGCTGATGTCCCCGAAATAGCAGAAAGAGAACTGGATCTTGTCGCTGTCGAATGTGTCTTGCGCTGGACTTCTTCCCGCCCGGCGCAATCCGCTTGAAATTGCACGACGCGAAAGTTCGACCATCGTTTTTCGAGACGGCTTTATCGCACGTCCATGAATGAGAATCAGATGCTTCTGTCCCATGCCCTATCCCTCCCCAAGAAATGGGGAGAATGATACACGCATCAGAGGCATTTGGAAGATGTGCGGCCTTCGGTTGATCTATGCTGTCGACTTTTGCAAGCACTCAACTCCAATCGTCCGATGAGCGATCGATGCGTGGCTGCAGGTGTGGCCCTGACGCCTGTCAGCGCTGCCACTGTCCAGCATTGGCAAGGCCCGCCTTGGCATGTGTCCCGGATACTTGTGCGGTCGATTGTTCCGATCGAGGGGCATGTATGCGTTGCTTGTTTCTGCTAGACTCGCAGCATGGACCACCACCATCATTCACACCTCTTTCCCGGCGTTCCGCTCGCCCTCGGCTCGGCCATCCTCTTCGGCGCCTCGGCGCCGCTGTCGAAATGGCTGCTCGGCAGCATGGATCCTTGGCTTCTGGCGGGCATCCTCTATCTCGGTGCCGGGATCGGCTTGGCGCTCGTTCATTGGGGGCGGCCGCTGATCGGACTTGAGCGGGTGGAAACCCCGCTTTCGCGCCTTGATCTGCCCTGGCTTGCCGCCGTCGTGCTGTTCGGCGGCATCATGGCGCCGCTCTTCCTGATGCTCGGCCTGTCGCTGACGACCGCCTCCTCGGCTTCGCTGCTCCTCAATCTCGAAGGCCTGGCCACGATGCTGATTGCCTGGCTGGTGTTTCGCGAGAATGTCGATCGTCGGTTGTTGATTGGCGCGCTTGCCATTCTTCTCGGGGCGGCGATCCTGTCCTTCGATGGTGGCGCTTTCCGGCTTGATCCGGGTGGGGCGTGGATTGCGGCGGCCTGCCTCTGCTGGGGCATCGATAACAATCTGACCCGCAAGCTTTCGTCTGCCGACCCGGTGCAGATCGCGATGATCAAGGGGCTGGCCGCCGGGTCTACCAATGTCATCCTGGCCTTTACGCTCGGCGCCGCCATCCCCGACATGACGGTTACCGCCGCCGGCGCCGTGGTCGGCTTTCTCGGAATCGGCGTCAGCCTTGTGATGTTCATGCTGGGCTTGCGCCATCTCGGCACCGCGCGCACCGGCGCCTATTTCTCGCTCGCGCCCTTCATCGGCGCCCTGATCGCCGTGACCGTCTTTCGCGAGGCGCCATCCGTCTCGCTTCTGGTCGCGGCGTTCCTGATGGGGATCGGCTTATGGCTGCATCTGTCGGAACGGCATGAACATGACCATGTGCACGATCCCCTCGAGCATGATCATCTTCACAGCCATGACGACCATCACAGCCACGTCCATGACGGCCCGGTGACGGAGCCGCATGCGCATTGGCACCGCCACACGCCGCTCAGCCACAAACACCCGCATTACCCGGATCTGCATCATCGCCACGGGCATGGATGATGGGCGTCTGGAGGCGAGCGCACCAAAGACGTCGCAGTAAATTCAACGGTAGCGGATGCTAGGGACAAGCCCGAGCATGACGAGCCCGCTGGCTTTCAACCCAGCCGCTCCGCATGCCACTTCAGGTGATCCTCCATGAAGGTCGAGATGAAGTAGTAGGAGTGGTCGTAGCGCTCGTGCATGCGCAGCGTCAGGCCGATATCCGTGCCCTTCACCGCCTCCTCGAATTTCCAGGGGGCGAGACCTGTCTCCAGGAAGCTGTCGGCCTTGCCCTGGTCGATCAGGAACTCCGGGAAGCGGGCGCCGTCCTCGACGAGCGCGCAGGCGTCGTATTCGCGCCACTTGGCGCGGTCGGCGCCGAGATATTTTTCAAACGCATCCTGCGTCCAGTCGGCGGTCAGCGGATTGACGATCGGGGCGAAGGCCGAGCAGCTCTTGAAGCGGTCGGGGTTTTTCAGCGCAATCGTCATTGCGCCATGGCCGCCCATCGAATGGCCGAAAATGCCCTGGCGGCTCATGTCTGCCCGGAACTGCTCGGCGACCAGCGCCGGCAGCTCTTCCGTGATGTAGGAATACATCTGGTAATGCTCGGCCCAAGGCGTTTCGGTGGCATTGAGATACATGCCCGCACCCTTGCCCATCTTCCAGTTGGTCAGTTCGTCGGCCACGTCGTTGCCGCGCGGGCTGGTATCCGGGCAAACCACGATCAGGCCGAGTTCGGCGGCCATGCGGCGGTATTCGCCTTTTTCCATGACGTTGGCATGGGTGCAGGTCAGGCCTGAGAGATACCAGAGCACGGGACGCTTCTCGGCAATCGCCTGGGGCGGCACGAAGACGGCGAAGGTCATCTCGGTGCCTGTCGCTTCCGACTGGTGCGAAAAGACGCCCTGCATGCCGCCGAAGGCGGTGTTCTGGGAGAGAATGTTCATCGGGAAGCTTCCTTGTCCTGGGAATGGTCAGCCGGCAAGCGACACGGCCGCGTTGACAGCGGCGGCCACCAGTACGGTGTTGAAGAAGTAGGAGATCGTGGCATGCACAAGGTTCAACTTGCGCATCGCGGTCGAGGTGATCACGACGTCTGATGTCTGCGCCGTCATGCCGATGACCAGCGAGAAATAGAGGAAATCGTGACCGCAGGGGTCTGGTGTGCCGGGAAAGTCGAGCCCGCCGCGCCGCCCGTTCTCATGGGCGCGGGATGGCCGCCAGTAGACATGGGCGTAATGCATCGCCGCCATGGTGTGGATCGTCAGCCAGCCCAGCACGACGGCGGCAACGGCGAGCGCCAGCTCGCCCAGTCCCGCCTGCTGTTCGCGGTTCAGCGCCAGAAACAGCGAGCCGATGGCAGCGACGATGGCGAGCACCGTAACGCCGAGAATGACGAAGGCCGGGGCATCGGCGATGTCGGCACGTTGCTTAAGGTAGGCCGGCGTCAGCCGCCTCAGACGCAAAAAGGCGAGGGTGAGATAGACAGTGAAAAACAGGATGGCCGGCAGTTCGATGGTGACATCGGCTTCGTAGATCGCCACAAACGGTAGAGCCACGAGCGCAACCACGCCCGCCACCATGAAGGAGCGGTAGCGGTGATCGAGCACTGAATTCATCATATTTTTCAAAGCGTCGCGCCGCCGTTGTGGCCGTTGAATGAGGGCCTACTTCTTGATCCGGCGGCAGAGCCTGTCAAGCGTTTCGAGGAAGGCCGAACGGTCACGCGGCGAAAAGGCAGCGTTGTAGCCCTTGCTCTCGCCGGTCTCGCGCAAGTGGGCGCCGAGATCGCGCATGGCCGTCGCCATGCCGATATTGGCCGTGTCGAAGATCCGCCCCGTCGGCCCTGTCACCAGCGCACCGGCCGCCACGCAACGACCGGCCAGCGGCACATCGGCGGTAACCACGATATCACCTTCGCCGCAACGCTCGGCGATCCAGTCGTCGGCCGCATCGAAGGCACCGGATACGATGACGTTCTTCACCATCGGATCGCGCGACGGCCGCAGGCCCGAATTCGCCACAAAGGTCACCGGCAGATCGTGCCGCTCTGCGACTTTCAGGATCTCCGGCTTCACCGGACAGGCATCGGCATCGACATAGATTTCGGGCATCAACTTACTTCTTCAGGCTTCGGGCATAGGATTCGAGCACAGCGTTCATACGGGTCTGGTACCCCTTGCCCGTGGCGCGAAACACCTGCAGCACGGATTTCTTGACCCGGAGCGTGATTTGCTCGGTGCCTTCCGGCTCCACAAGGACTGCGTTCTGCCAGAAGGTGTCGTCGAGTTCTGGGATGTCGCTCGTGTCGATCTCGTCGTCATCCAGCTTGGCTAGCTCCTCAAGGCTGAGCTCTTTGTCGAAGCGCTTCTGCATAACGCTCCCTTTCCTTTCGTTTGGCTGGCCGGGCCGAGATCAGGCGGATCCGGCCATGCCTGTCCGTATGAGTGACGACGACAACGACAGTTCCATCGAGTTTACCGATGCTGTTGAAGCGAACCTCGCCATAATCGCACCTGTCGTCTTGCGCACTGATGACGGTGCCATCGAAAATCCTGCAGGCCTGATCAAAGCTCAGGCCGTGTTTGGCGATGTTCGCCGAGTTCTTTTCGTCATCCCATTCGAACTGAATTGTAGCCACAAATGCATCTACCGGCAAGAACGTTCCCGGCGATAGCCTGCCTGAAGCTCACTCGATTGGGAAGCTCACCCCCGCCGCAGCATATCGACATGCGGAATATCATCCTCCAGATATTCCTCCGAGATCACCTCGAAACCCAGCGACCCATAGAATTTCTGCAGATGGCTCTGCGCCGAGATCTCGATCGGCTCTCCCGCATGGCGCTTCTCCACCTCGGCAATTGCCTCGCGCATCAGGGCTTCGCCCAGCCGCTTTCCCCGATGGTTGGGCGATACCGCGACGCGGCCGATGCGTGGATGATGCTCCGGCGTCGGCCGCCAGAGCCGTGCGCAGGCGAGCAGGTCATCGCCATCCAGCAGCCGCAGATGCAGGCAGTCGATATCGTTTCCATCAAGCTCCGGATAGGGGCAGTGCTGCTCGACGACGAAGACGTCGACGCGCAGTTTCAGCATGGCGTAGAGGTCGACGGCGGAGAACTCATCGAGCCTCCGCACATCGACCGTGTAGGCAGGCCCCGTGATCAATAGACCACCACGCCCCGGATGCTCTCGCCCTTGTGCATCATGTCGAAACCCTTGTTGATGTCTTCAAGCGGCATGGTGTGGGTGATCATCGGGTCGATTTGGATCTTGCCCTCCATGTACCAGTCGACGATCTTCGGCACGTCGGTGCGGCCGCGTGCACCACCGAAGGCCGTGCCCATCCAGTTGCGGCCGGTGACCAGCTGGAATGGACGCGTCGAGATCTCCTGGCCGGCGCCGGCGACGCCGATGATGACAGACTTGCCCCAGCCGCGATGCGAGGCTTCGAGTGCCTGGCGCATGACCTTGGTGTTGCCGGTGCAGTCGAAGGTGTAGTCGGCGCCGCCGATCAGGTCGCCGTTGCGCTTGGTCATGTTGACCAGATACGGGACGATATCGCCTTCGACTTCCTTCGGATTGACGAAATGCGTCATGCCGAATTTTTCGCCCCAGGCCTTGCGATCCGGGTTTATGTCGACACCGATGATCATGTCGGCACCGGCAAGGCGCAGGCCCTGCAGCACGTTCAGACCAATGCCGCCGAGGCCGAAGACGATCGCGGTCGCGCCGATCTCGACCTTGGCCGTGTTGATGACCGCGCCGATGCCGGTGGTCACACCGCAGCCGATGTAGCAGATCTTGTCGAAGGGCGCGTCCGGGTTGACCTTGGCGACTGCGATTTCCGGCAGGACGGTGTAATTCGCGAAGGTCGAGCAGCCCATGTAGTGGTGGATCTTGTCCTTGCCGATCGAGAAGCGCGAGGTGCCATCCGGCATCAGACCCTGGCCCTGGGTGGAGCGGATCGCGGTGCAGAGGTTGGTCTTGCGGGACAGGCAGGAATAGCATTCGCGGCATTCCGGCGTGTAGAGCGGAATGACATGGTCGCCCTTCTTCACCGAGGTGACGCCCGGGCCGACATCGACGACGATGCCGGCACCTTCATGGCCGAGAATCGCCGGAAACAGACCTTCCGGATCGGCACCCGACAGGGTGAAATCGTCGGTGTGACAGATCCCGGTGGCCTTGACCTCAATCAGCACTTCGCCCGCGCGCGGGCCTTCCAGCTGAACGGTCATGACCTCGAGCGGCTTTCCAGCCTGAACGGCGACGGCGGCGCGAACATCCATGGTTTTTCTCCCTGACAAATCGTTGGGCCGGACTTTCGCACGGCATTGCCATCCGGCTCAAGGGGCGAGCCGGATTTTATCAATAGTCTGATTTTTCTTGGCTATTCAGACTTCAGGATCGGGAAATGCTGAGCGGCATCCGCCCGCAGTTTCCCGGTTTGACGCGGGTCCTCGAAGATCTCGACCATGCGCTTATAGGGCTTGAAGCCCGAGCGCTGGTAGAAGGCAAGGGCGGCCGGATGGTCGAGATGGCAGGTGTGGACCCAGAATCGCGAGATGGGTTTCTCCCATGCCTTGTCGATCGCGACATTCATAAGGATGCGACCGGCGCCAGCGCCGATCAGGCTTTGGTCGAGCCCGAAAAAGGACAGTTCACATTGCCCTGAATCGCGGAAGTCGAGTTCCAGCAGGCCCAACCGCTCGCCATTTCGCATCATGGCATAGATCTCGACTGCGGGGTCCCCGATGATCGCCAGCAGAGCATCGTCGGCCATGACTGCACGCGAGACCCAGAGCCAGTCTTCGCCGACCCGGCGATAGAGCGCGCGATAGTCGTCGAGCGACGGCGAATGCCAGCGCTCTACCGTCAATCCATCCGTCGGCGGATTGGCGCGTGGCGCGGGTCTTGCCGTCATTTCAAGGCAGGTAACGATGGTCGCCAGCATGTCGGGCGCAACATCGTGGTAGCCGGCGGAGAGGGGGGTGTTCTCGGTGTCCATGCGCTTCTTGGAACCTGAGCGCCGGGCGATGTCAAGCTTTCGCGGGATGGTGCGCTTCAGTCAAACAACCTGTCGCAGGCATAGATGACGGCATAGGCATGGATGGCGAGCGCTGCGTAATAGCCAAAGCCGGTCATCAGCCTTTCGGCCGCATTCATCGGCACCAGCGCCTCGCGCGGCTTGATCGATTTCGTCCTGATCAGGCTGAGCAGGATGAAGATCATCAGGCCACCGATCAGCATCGGCGCCCCCAGGCCGATGCGCCAGCCAGTCCAGAGGATCACGCCCGTGACCACGAAACTGGTGATGGCGAGCGCCCTTTGCCCTTCGAAGATCTGGCGCAGAACCTGTCCGCCGTCGAAGCGGTAGGTTGGGAGCAGGTTCAACAGGTTGAAGGCTCCGAGAATGACGAGGAAGACAAGCGTCGGACCGTCCATGGCCGCCGGATGCGGAATGCCTTGCACCGACTGGTGCGCTGCGACCAGGATCGGAACCAGCAGAGCGGAAAAGCCCGCTCCCATGAGGGCGCAGGTCGCCACCTCGAAATGGCTGTTATAGGGCCGTCCGCCGATCGCGATCCCGCCCAGAAGTGGCACGAAGATCATCCGGACGCTCGGGTGGCCGAAGGCGCGGTAGGCAACCATGTGTCCGAGTTCGTGCAAGAGGATGACCAGCGTCAGGAAAACCGACATCATCAGCCCTGTCGCCGTCAGGCTGAAGAATGGCCAGAGCAGAAGGGTGGAGATGATGACCAGCACCGTCTGCCAGGCCGGATGCTCGAAATGCAGGAAGCCGGAGCTGTGGCGTTCCTCGACATGGTCTTTCAGCGAGGCCAGTTCGCGGGACAGCGCCATTTTGCGGAAGAGATAGAAGGCAAGGCCGCGATAATTGTCCGTCTGCTCGAATGTGACCCGGCTGCCCAGCGGCGCGCGCTCGACCTTCCGGCTTTCCCGATAGCCTTCCCAGAAGGTTTGATCGAGCGTGCTGTCGCCGACCACCCTCAGGTCGCAGGAAAAGCAGGTGCCAGCGGTCATGGCGGTGCGATCGACGATCATGGTGCGCCGGCTCGGACGGCCATGGCGGTCCGGGTTCCGGTAGGCGAACTCGATCAGATCCGGCTTGCCGTCGACAGGCTCCACGGAGATCACGTTCGGGTGCCAGGCCGTCAGGTCTCCGGCGGGCCGGGTGATGTTCCAGAGTTCTTCCGGGCGCTCGCGGATGATCCGGCTCACACGGATCGTCCGGCGCCCCAGCGGGGCTGCCATCAGGAGCCACAGCAGGGCGAGGTTGAACGCGGCCAGAAAGACTGCGGCCTGATGTGTCGCCAAGAAGGCTCTCCCAATGGTGAGGATTGATGCGCCCAACCTAAGCGAGAAGCCTTACGATTCCATCGATGGAATCGCTCAAATGCAACATATCCTGCCGCGTGGCTTAGCCCGCTTCCGGCACCGTTTGAGAGGGGGATGCCCGCTTTTGCTCCCGCCAGAGAATGAAGAGACCCGAACCCACGATGATCAGGATGCCCAGCCATTTCGATGGCGTTGGAAACTCGTCGAACAGGAGATAGCCCAGGGCGACGGCTGCAATGATCTCGAAATACTGGAACGGCGCCAGTACCGAGAGGGTCGCCATGCGGAAGGCCCGGACGACGAGCAGGTGAATATAGCCGGAAATCGCGCCCAGGATGATCAGCAGTCCGAGCCCAAGGGCGGAAGTCGGGAGCGCAATCTCGAAATCTGCATCGCCGGCTGCGGTTCCGAGTAGTAGAGTCGCCCCCATGAACAGCGTTCCGCCGATGCCCGCCATGGTCTGCATGGTCATCGGTGAATCGGCCTCGCCGATCGCGCGGTTGAGGAACATGTAGAGCGCGTAGAGGAAGGCGCAGGCGACCGGAAGCAGCGCCGTCAGGCCGAAGACTTCATAGCTCGGCTGAATGACGATCATCGCACCGCCAAAGCCGACCGCAATCGCCAACCATCGGCGCCAGCCGACCTTTTCCTTGAGGAATACCGCCGACATGGCCGTCAGGATGAAGGGCTCGACGAAATAGATCGCGAAGACATCGGCCAGCGGCATGTATTTGACGGCCATGAAGAACATCAGACTTGCCGCGCCGTGGATGGCGCCGCGCAACAGATTGATCCAGGGGCGCTTCGCCGAAAAAGCACCCATGCCGTTGATCGCAATCAAAACCGGAAGCACCGAGGCGAGCTGGAAGAAGAAGCGATAGAACGTGATCTGGCCCGGTGACATGCCCTCCACCGTCGCCATGTATTTGGCGATCGCGTCCATCACCGGCAGGACGAGCATGCAGCCCGCCATCAGGACCATGCCGCGAAAGGGAGTGGAAGACGAGCTGAGCATGGAGGAGACTCGGACAAGAGGAGCGTGCTGCGTTCGCTGAACAAGCATGACCCGCCCCTTGTGATCAAGTGAAAGAAACTCGGGAACAAAGGAACGACCTTCGCGTTTATCAGGCGTTTGTACGCATCTTCAGGCTGAGGCCATTTGGCGGGTTTGCACTCGTGGGTGGCGCGCCGGGAAAGATGCGGGGTCTATGCATCCGCTAATGTAGCGATGTGAGATCGGAACTTTGTCAGCCGTCGGCACCTGGCTCGACGGAACCGAACGATCAGGAGGTCGCGAATGCCCGCACGCGAGCGTTTTTCCCGTATGACGGATTCGAGTGACGACACGCTTGGAGGGCGCCTTTCCGCGGCGCGTGACGCCTCCGGTCTCTCGCTCGCCGATGTCGCAAATCGCATCGGCGTGAAACGCGACAGCCTGCTCGCATGGGAAGCCGACCGCGCGGAGCCGCGTCCGTCGAGCCTGATCGATCTCGCCGGCATTCTCGGTGTTTCGCCGATGTGGCTGATGACCGGAGTTGGCTCGGGTCCGATCCAGGAATCCGGAGATTTGCCGCTGGAGGCGCTGAAGCTGGAACTGCAGCGCTTGACCGATGCCCATCTCGAATGCGGGCGCCTCATCGAAAAGATCGCCCGGCAGATCGAAACCTACGAAGAACGAGACGAGCGTCGGCGGGATGCCGGTGATCTCGACGGACCCGTCATGGGACGGGCGTAATCTCTCAGCCTTCGTTCGTTGTCGGGCCGAAGACGTCTTCGAATGCCTCGCGCAACCGAATGTCGACATCCGCCATCATCACAGGCAGGCCAAGATCAACCAGGCTGGTCACGCCATAGGCGGATATCCCGCAGGGGACGATCCCGCCGAAATGGGAGAGGTCCGGGTCGACATTGATCGACAGCCCGTGAAAGCTAACCCAGCGTCGCAACCGGATGCCGAGTGCTGCAATCTTGTCCTCGCTCATCGTCCCGTCGGGAAGAGTGGGCTTTTCCGGACGGCGCACCCAGACACCCACACGGTCTTCGCGGCGCTCACCCTTGACGTTCATGCTGTCGAGCGTGCGGATGACCACCTCTTCGAGCGCTGCCACATAGGCGCGCACATCCTGGCGGCGGCGTTTCAGGTCGAGCATGACATAGGCAACACGCTGGCCGGGGCCGTGATAGGTGTATTCGCCGCCGCGGCCGGTGGCAAAGACCGGGAAGCGATCCGGCTCGATCAGGTCCTTGGAATCGGCACTCGTGCCGGCGGTATAGAGGGCAGGGTGCTCCACCAGCCAGACCAGTTCGTCGGCCTTGCCGTCGGCGATATCGGCCACCTGCCGCTCCATCTCTGCGACGGCATCCTCATATCCGACAAGCCCGTCGGCGACTCGCCAGCGCACCGGGGCGGAGCCTTCTTGGGCGTGCATGGAAAGGTCGAGATCAGTGCGGAGCATGAAATTTGCCTTCGGCTGTGGATAGGCGCAAAGCCTTGTTTTTCCTTTATTTGGCAAGAAAAGCCCCGGACTTCAAGGGCTCCAGCCACCCCCATCCTGAGGGCTTTTCCACCGCCCATGACGAATTTTCAAAAATCTGTCACGGCGGGCTTGTGGACCCCAGAGGCTTTTGCTACATGCAGCCCCGCCGGAGCAATTCGGCGCCTACCACGATGCGGTCGTGGCGGAATTGGTAGACGCGCAGCGTTGAGGTCGCTGTGGGGCAACCCGTGGAAGTTCGAGTCTTCTCGACCGCACCAAAAAAGAACCCGGCCTTCGAGCCGGGTTTTTTGTTGCCGATTTTTCAGTGGCAGTTTTGACTTTGTCAGGTTGAACGGCTGTCAGGTCCGTGATGTCATCCTAAGCTCGGTCGCTGTGCCCCATGGAAGATTCGGCCAATAACGATTTCATTGCCCCGAGTGCGGTACAAAATGATGTGCTTGCCGTGCACGAACTGATGAGTCTGGCCGTGATAGAGCCTGCCCATCGCAGGGTATTGGCTGAACAGGGCGAATACGCCGTCTAGCTCAAGAAGATATTTCTCAGCCTGCAGCGCTCCGAACGTCTCCAACGTGTAGCGATATATGTCCATCAGGTCGCGCTCGGCGCGTAGGGTAAACTTATGCCCCATGCCCGGCTTCACCCCGGATTTCTCGCAGGATGTCGTCTATTGTCTTGTCTGAAATGCCGCTGTTGAAGCCCTCTTCGATCGCGGCCAGAATAGCCTTGCGTTTCTCCTCCGGAGGGAGCGCATCGAACCAGGCGCGCTGTTCCGGGGTGGGGACAGCCCAAGGGTATACGTCGATGCTGATCGTCTCGAGCATATTCATGGGTGTAGATTACCATAGTCGATCGAAAGTGCCAGTTTGTCGGGAGACTGGCATCTTTCTTCCTGTGGCGTTTCTTGAGCCGTGAGTGCGTTGCCTCCTAAAAGACGAAGCAATCGGTATGAATCAGTCGCCATCATTTGGAATGTGGCTATCGACGCCGAGTGTCGTAACGAAGTTCTTCACTTCGCGGACCCCGTTCACGGAAAGCACCTTCAGTTCGATCGCCCGGCGCTCCTCGGCGGTGTCTACGGCGCCGCGCAGCGTCACGACATGGCCGTCGACATGGATGTCCAGGCCGGTCAGGACCGTGTCGTCGAAGCTTTCGAGTGCGGTTGAAATGTCCGATTCGAGCTGGTCATCATCCTCGCGGCCCTCGGTCGTCGGCGTGTCAGGCGTCGCGAGATCCGGCTCGAAGCCTTCTCCAGTCACCGACTCGACTCTGAAGCCTTCATTGCGCTCCCGGTCGAAATTGGCGCCCGTCTCGCCGTAGCCGCGATTGTTGACCTGTGATGCTGTCGCACCCGGACCATCGGCATAGGGCCAGCCTTCGCCGATATTGCGCTGATCATAATCGCGGTATTCGTCTTCGCGGGAGAATTCGGTCTTGCGGTCGTCCTTGGCCATCGGGGGCTCCTTCGTCACTCTGGTGACGGGATAACGCCGGGCCTTCCGCTTTGTTCGGCAGCGGCCGTCAGCGCGCCGTCTTTTCCCATTTCTTGAGGAGCCGCTCCCGCTTCAGGCGGGATAGTTGCTGGACCCAGAAGATGCCGTCGAGCTGGTCGACCTCGTGCTGCATGCAAATGGCGGCGAAACCCTCGAGGTCTTCCTCCACCACCGCACCGTCGAGTGTCTGGTAGCGGACGCGTACTGCCTTTGGCCGCGTGACCTCTTCCGTCATGCCTGGCATCGAGACACTGCCCTCCGTGTGGGTCATGACGTCGTTCGAAAGCCAGAGGATCTCAGGATTGACGTAGTTCTGCCGTCCGCCCAGTTCCGGCAAGTCGATGACGGTCAGCCTCTTGAGGATGCCGCAATGGGGTGCGGTAATGCCCACACCGGGTGCGGCTTTCATGGTCTCGTAGAGATCATCGGCAAGCGTCGCGAGCTCGGGGCCGAAGTCGGTGACGGGTTCGGCCGCCGCTTTCAGGGCCGGATCGGGATATCGTCGAATGGTCAGGCGGGTCACGGTAAGCTCACTTTTGGCGGTGTGTCCGGGCAATCGGCTGTGGCCTGTCGGTCACGCTAGCAGGAAGCGCGGTGCTTTGCACAGCCATGCGCGTTTTTCCGCTATCTGCTTGTTGACTTGAGGGTTTTTGCGGCCATTCTCCGGGTCGTCGAGGCATGGTGCCGCAAAGCGTGAGGTTGGGATGACAGAGAACGACGACGAGATTCTCGACCGCCCGGCGGCCGAAGACAAGCAGGACGACATCTATGACGAGGAAGGCTCGGTTCGCCACGACTTCCTGACCATGGTCGGCGCGGCGATCGCCGATCGCGACGTGATCTTCCTGCGCCAATACGTCGCCAAGCTGCACGAATCGGAACTCGGTGACCTCATCGAGGCGATCCAGCCCGACCAGCGACTGGCGATGATCCGCCTGCTCGGCGACGATTTCGACATGACGGCGCTGACGGAAGTCGACGAAGCGATCCGCATGCAGATCGTCGACCAGATGCCGAATGCGCAGATCGCCGCTGCCATCGGCGAGCTCGATTCGGACGACGCCGTCTACATTCTCGAAGACCTCGACGACGAGGACCGCGAGGAGATCCTCGCGCAGCTGCCGTTCACCGAGCGGGTTCGCCTGCGCCGCGCGCTCGACTATCCGGAAAGCTCGGCCGGCCGACGCATGCAGACGGAATTCGTCGCCGTGCCGCCCTTCTGGACGGTCGGCCAGACGATCGACTACATGCGCGACGAGGAAGACCTGCCGGAGAGCTTTACCCAGATCTTCGTCATCGACCCGACCTTCAAGCTGCTCGGCGCGGTCAATCTCGATGCCATCCTGCGCACCAAGCGCCAGGTGAAGATCGAAACCATCATGCATGCAACCAACCACCCGATCCCGGCCGAGATGGACCAGGAAGAGGCGGCCCAGGTTTTCGAGCAATACGACCTTCTGTCGGCTGCCGTTGTCGACGAGAACGAGCGGCTCGTCGGCGTGCTCACCATCGATGACGTGGTCGACGTCATCCAGGAAGAAGCGGAGGAGGACTTGCTGCGCCTCGGCGGCGTCGGCGACGAAGAGCTCTCCGACAGCATTGGCGAAACCTCGCGCTCGCGCGTGCCATGGCTTGCGGTCAATCTGGTCACCGCTTTCATGGCCGCCTCGGTGATCTCGCTGTTCGAAGCGACGATCCAGCAGATCGTGGCGCTCGCCGTGCTGATGCCGATCGTGGCGGGCATGGGCGGCAATGCGGGCTCACAGACCATGACCGTGACGGTCCGCGCGCTCGCTACCCGCAATCTCGACATCCACAACGCCTTCCGCGTCGTGCGCCGTGAAGCAGGGGTTGGGCTCCTGAACGGGGTGATCTTCGGTCTCCTGATCGGGGCCGTGGCCGGCTTCTGGTTTCAGGACGTCAATATCGGTGGCATCATCGCGACCGCGATGCTGATCAACATGATGGCCGCGGCCATCGCCGGCATCCTTATTCCGCTCGCGCTCGATCGATTCGGGGCAGACCCTGCGGTGGCCTCTGCAGTCTTCGTCACCACAGTCACCGACATCACCGGCTTCTTTGCCTTTCTCGGCCTTGCCACGTGGTGGTTCATGTGACGCAGGGCACAGCGCGCGCGCCCTCAAGGGCTGCGTTTTGGGCGAATGGCGGGGCAAAAAATTGACTTGTACGTAAAAGTCAATATCATGGTCTCCAGTACAGGATCGGATGACCGTGAAGAAATACTATAGCATAACAGAGCTCACGCGTGAATTCGGTGTTTCGACGCGCACCCTGCGGTTTTACGAGGACGAGGGCCTGCTGCATCCGGAACGTCGTGGCCGCACGCGCCTCTACCGTGCCGCTGACCGTCGCTTCCTGCAGGAAATCCTGCGCGGTCGCCGCATCGGCTTCACCATCGCCGAAATCCGCGAAATCGTTCACGTCTACAAGGAGCCGCCGGGCGAAATCGGCCAGCTCAAGCTGATGATGAAGAAGATCGACGAAAAGCGCGACGAGCTTCGCCAGAAGCGCCGCGACATCGACGAGACCCTGTCGGAACTCGACCAGGCCGAAGAAGCGTGCCTCACGCGCCTGGTGGAAATCGGCGTCGGCACCTGACGCCGCCTGACCTCGCGCGCCTCACCTGATCAGAACCAACGCCGTGTCCGCTTGCGATAGTGCTCGTAATCGAAGCCGAATCGCGCTTCGAGATGGCGCTCCTCGCTTGGGATGGCGAGCAGCCGTGTGGCCGCGAGCGACACCAGAGCCGCAATGAAGAACCAGTTGTTGCCGGACATCAGCCCTAGCGCCACCGTGAACAGTGTATAGCCGAGATAGATCGGGTTGCGGCTGTAGCGGAAGGGACCGCAGGTGACGAGATAACGGGCGCAGCCGCTATCGAGCACGGGTGTCTGCCGTTCCATCAGCGTACGCACTGCCCAGATATCAAGCGTGACGGCGACAAGCGCAATCGCGAAACCGATCGACGGCAACAACAGCGGATGGGGCGAGGGGATCGGTGCCAGGGCCGCAATGCGCCCGGCCAGAATGGCGGTCAGGATGCTCGTCAGATAGAGCATCGGCGGCCAGGGATATTTCAGAGGCTTCGCACGGTAGGCATTCATTGAAGAACTCCCCGTTACGGCGCTGACTGACTCCTCAAGGTGCATTCGTCGGCCAGCGTCTGTATGCGCTGATCCTGCTCCGGCAAGATTGCGCCAGACTGGAGGGGAGAGAAGAGGTTCTCCGCCTGCAGCCGTTCCAGCGTACAGGCGCAGAAGCGCTGGCAGAGCCCCGCTTCATTGCCCTGTTCGAGGCAGCTTGCCTCGCAGCTCCCGATATATTGCGCAACAGGATCGACGGCCGGCGGCGGGATAAGAAAGCTTGCAAGATAAAGCCCTGCTATCAGCACCGGCTGATGCAGCAGGTAGACGGTCAGCGAATGGCGTCCGCCCCAGCGCAGCCAACGCGGGCCAGCCGGCAGCCGGTCGATCCATCCGAGCCTGTCCCCATCCACCAGGAAGCGCGCGACCGCGATGCCCGTTAAGAGGGCGCCGATCCAGGGCAGGAGCGGCACGTAGTCGTTCGAACGGGGCAGGGTTTCGGAGAGGCCAAGGAACCAGAACCACGGTGCATCGAAGCTCGGCGACCGGAGGTATGCGGGCAGGGCAAAGGCTATCCCGGCTGCAAGCAGCGTGACGAGCGGCGGGAGCTTCAGAAACAGAAGGCCGATCAGGCTGGAGAGCGCGATGGCATGCAGGATGCCGAAGAAGATCCAACTGTCCGGCGTGAACCAGAAGGTCGCGACCGAAATGGCAGCAGCGGCGGCCACGATCATGCCGAGCCGGCGCAGGAAGGGCTGCAGCCGTAGCTTCGGATACTGCGCCAGCACGAGGCTGAAGCCGGCCAGGAACAGGAAGCTTGAGGCTATCATCCGGGCATAGATCCGCAGGAAGCCCTGCGTGGATGTGCCCGGCGCCAGATAGCCGAAGAATTCCAGGTCCCAGCTGAAATGATAGCTCGCCATGGCGATCAGGGCGAGCCCGCGCGCGGCATCGAGAGCCAGCAGGCGCGGCCGGGCGGAACCGGATCGGGGCTCGGTCGTGTCTGCCACACAGTCTTCCTTCACGTCTCGTTCGTCAGGCGCGCTGCCCACGGGTTGGCTCAGCCTGCGGGGTCGGTGCCAAACACGGCAAAATCAAGGCTTTGCAGGCCTCCTCCCGCTTTCAGGTATCGCGCTCGGTCAGCAGAGCAAGGCGCGCTTCGGAGAAAAACTGCCGGCGCAGCAGGACGATAAAGACGAGTACGGTCGCCACCATGAAGACCCAGGGGCTGACGAACCAGCCGAGATAGCCGATCGAGTAGAAGATCGCGCGCAAGCCCATGTTGAAGTGGCTGGCAGCGATGATGTTCATCCGGATGGTGCGCTCGGCCGCGTCCATCGCCCGCTTCGGATCCTTGGCCGCTTCTTCCGTCATCGGGATCGCACCGAACAGGATGGTGCAGTAGTTGAACAGGCGATAGGACCAGCCGAACTTGAAGAAGGAATAGGCAAAGAGGCCAATCAGCCCGCAGACCTTGAGCTCGAAGGTCGCCCGGCCGCCCTGGACGATAAAGGGTATGTCGCGGAGAATGGCGTCGACCTGTTCGGTCGCGCCGAGCAGTGCAAAGCAGCCGCCGATGGCGAAGATCGTCGTCGAGGCGAAGAATGCCGTTCCGTTCTGCAATCCGCCCATGATCTGTGTGTCGATCATCTTCAGGTCGCGGTTCATCGAGTTCAGGATCCATTCGCGCCGCCGCTCTGCCATGGCCTTGGTCAGGCTGGTGCGCGACAGTATCTGCTGGTTGCCGGTGATCCGCGCATAGGCGAGCCAGAGCAGGACAAAGAGCGCCATGGCGCAGTAGTCGACGATGGTCATTGCGGCGAATCCTCAAGGCTGATCGCAGGCGCCATTATCCCGTCGACTGGCTTGTCCACAATGGGAATTAACCACGTGAAAGATATTGGTCCAAATTGAGGCAAAGTGAATGAGGAGGCCGTTAACGCTTCCACTGGCTAACTCGTTGTTATTTCATAAATCCATGCAAGGGGCGCATGCCTGATACGCAAAATGCGCCTCCCTTTTGCCATTTTTGCAGTTGCGAAGCCTGCCCGATTTTAATAGATCAAGCATCAGAAAGCGGTCGGGGGACGGCTTTCCTTGTGATGTGACCTCGTTTGGAGTTTCCATGGAAGGCAGTTTCCAGAAGTCGTGCTGGGGTGTCACCTTCCGTGCCTTGATGGGTTTTGCCGGCGTTATGTGCCTGGCCTACCTTTTCGGCACGATCTGACATCCGCCACAGGCGATTGAACAAACAGCGCGGTCGTTTCGACCGCGCTGTTTGCGTTTCGGGGGTAAAACACCATCTCTGCCATGTCGCGGCCATGAAAGCCGATGTCGATTGCAAGGCGCATTCGTGCTAGGCGATGCTCTAGGGTCGAATCCCAATCAGGATAGTGGTTATGCAAGCTCACTCTTGTGACTGCGCAGGAGGAAAGGTGCAGGAAATGCCGATCATTTTCAAACCTTTCCGACGCCCGCAGGCACAAGAGTGAGCTTGTCCGAAGGATTGGCAATGATGGGCCGACTGATCGCAATCAATGCTCGACAAGACCTATGGGTCTTGCCTTGCGCTTGTTTGCTTCCATTCAATCCCATCATCGCCAACAGAACCGCTATCCTGATTGGGTTTCGACCCTAGCCTTTGCGCTTTCAGTCCCGCATGCGAGGAGCCCCATGTTTCTTTCGGTTTTCGACGTGTTCAAGATCGGCGTCGGCCCCTCGAGTTCCCACACCATGGGTCCGATGACGGCGGCCAACCGGTTTCTCGATCTCATTCTCTCCGACCAGTGGCCGCGCCCGGCAGGCGCCCATGTCGCCGCGCTGAAGGCGAGCCTGCATGGTTCGCTCGCCTATACCGGCATCGGTCATGGTACCGGCAATGCCGTCATCATCGGTTTGATGGGTGAGGCGCCTGACAGCATCGATCCTGATCGGATGGAGGGCATCATCGCCGAGGTGGAACGCACAGGTCGCGTCACACCACCTGGCCATCCGGCCTATCATTTCCAGCCGAAGGACGATCTCGTCTACGACAAGAAGACCCCATTGTCCGGCCATGCCAACGGCATGCGGCTCTCGGCGCTGGACAAGGACGGGCGCGTCCTGCTGACCCAGATCTATTATTCGATCGGTGGCGGCTTCGTCGTAACCGACACCGAGCTGCTCACCATGCAGAAGCAGAAGAAGCAGGCCTCGGCGCAAAAGGTGCCCTATCCCTTTGCCTCGGCCAAGGAGATGCTCGCAATGGCCGCCGCCTCCGGCATGACGATCGCACAGATGAAGCGCGCCAATGAAGAGGTCGTCCGGTCCCGCGAGGATCTGGATGCCGGTCTCGACAGGCTTTGGGACGCGATGTCGAGCTGTATCGACCGTGGCCTGCGCCAGGACGGCCAGCTTCCGGGTGGATTGAAGGTTCGCCGCCGCGCCAAGTCGATCCACGATCAGCTGCAGGAGGAATGGCGCTCGAACCGGCTCAATCCGGTTCTCGCCAATGACTGGCTCTCGGTCTATGCCATGGCGGTCAACGAGGAAAATGCGGCCGGCGGCCGCGTCGTCACATCCCCGACCAATGGTGCTGCCGGCGTCGTGCCCGCGACCATCCGCTACTACCTGCACTTCCATCCCGATGCTGACCAGCAGGGTATTCGCGATTACCTGCTGACGGCCGCCGCCATCGGCGGGATCATCAAGCACAATGCCTCGATTTCGGGCGCTGAAGTCGGCTGTCAGGGCGAAGTCGGCTCGGCCTCTGCCATGGCCGCCGCCGGTCTTGCCGCCGTCATGGGCGGCACGCCGGAGCAGATCGAGAACGCCGCTGAGATCGCGCTCGAACACCATCTCGGCATGACCTGTGACCCGGTCGCCGGCCTCGTCCAGGTCCCCTGCATCGAGCGCAATGCACTGGGCGCCGTGAAAGCCGTCACCGCCGCTTCGCTCGCGCTCAAGGGTGACGGCGTGCATTTCGTGCCGCTCGACGCCTGTATCGAGACGATGCGTCAGACCGGCAACGACATGAGCGAGAAATACAAGGAAACCTCACTCGGCGGCCTGGCCGTCAACGTTGTGGAGTGTTGAGGCGGGCAGGGGAGTAGCCCTGTCCCGACCCGTGTCTGCCGTCATCCTCGGGCTCGTCCCGAGGATCTGCTACGCGAGCTCCGCCCCCGACGTTGGATGCGGCATACCCATGCCTTCGTCCTGCGAATGGCCGCCCTCAATAGATCCTCGGGACAAGCCCGAGGATGACGGTGCGCCTAGAAACCACCGAAACTGTTGAGCACATCACCCCTGCGACACCCCAGCCCTTGACCCGACGCGGGGACCGGGTATCTCGGGTGTCATGGCACTGCATCTCCTCAAGCTCTGCGTCGGAGCCGACTCCATTGACGATTTGCGCGACTGGGTCGCCGAACGCTGTCTCGTGGCCGTGGCGGCGGGTCTTGAGCCGCATAGCTCGCATGTCACCCGCATGGTGCCGAAGCGCATGGAAGAGCTGCTCGATGGTGGTTCGCTCTACTGGATCATCAAGGGCCAGTTGTCGGCGCGCCAGAAGCTGCTCGACATCAAGACCTTCACCGGCGGGGACGGGATTTCGCGCTGCGAGCTGATCCTCGGCCCTGAGGTGATTGAAGTGGCGCCTGCGCCGCGCCGTCCCTTCCAGGGCTGGCGCTATCTCGATGCAGATGCCGCGCCCCGCGACCTGTCCGCGTCCGGTGCCAATATCGAGGATATGCCCGACGACCTGAAGCGGGAACTGGCTGAACTCGGGCTGCTCTGACGCCTGATGTCGCGGGCGTCACGGCTTGTCGCCCCGCATATCTGAGGATAGCTTGATGTCCGGGTGGATAGTCGTCCCGGGGGAATCATGCCGTCTTTGAAACTGCCATTTCTCGCCCTGGCCCTGGGCCTCGGCGCATCACATCCTGCTGCCGCACAAGAGCCGGCGATCGACCTGAAACTGTTCGGCAAACATGAAATTGAGGGCGGCCTCAGCACCTGCCATCTCGCCTTTTGGCAGAGCAACAAGGATCCCGAGACGGACAAGTATGCCTATCTGATCTACATGCCTTACGATAAGGACGGCGTGCAGATGCAGGCGGTCGTCGAGATCGGCAAGGAGAAGATCGCGCTGAACGAGAGTGCACGGGGCGATTTCGATCCGCCGCCGCGGCTCGGCTACCGGCTGTATTCCAGCGCCGATCATGGGACGCATGTGCTGGTGCGGATTGAAGAGGCGGTCGTCACGGGATCGCTGCAGACGGTCAGCAAGGCGACAGTCACCGTGGTCCGCGAAGATCTTCCGCCTTTCATCGCGGGTGCCAAGGGCGTCATCGGCTGTCCCGGGTCTCCGGCGCCCGAGACGGCTCAAGCGGCGCCGGAGCCTGTCTCTGACGAGGGCGCCGCGGCTGGTGGACCATCACCCTATACCGGTCCGGTCGGGCTGCCGCTCACCCCGCCTGTCACGCTCACGGCCACCAGCGAGGTGCCGGCCGCTGTTCGCAGCGAGATCGCGACCTATGCGCCCGACGAGTGCAGCGAGCCGGATACGCTCGCCTATCCCGGCCAGCGCTATGCGGTGAATGACAATTTAATTCTCTGGGAAGTCCCGTGTTTCCTCGGCGCCTATCAGGGCACCAGCATCTTCGCCATCACACAAAATCCGCCCGCCGACTGGGCAACCATGCTGAGCCTGCCCAACCCGCCGGCGCTCGAGGGCGAGAACAATGCCCAGATGATGAACCCGGAGGTCTTTGCCGAAAAGGGTGTCTTCATCTCGACCTCCCTCGGGCGTGGCCAGGGCGATTGCGGCACCTACCAGGTCTTCCGCCTGATGGACGCGCCGGGCGAAACCTTCGAGTTCCAGCTGATGGAATATCGCGAGAAGGTCAATTGCGACGGCGTGCAGTCCGAGCCGTCCGAATGGCCGCTGCAGTTTCAGGCTGGTGAGTGAGGGCAAGGCTCGGCAGGTTGCGTGGACTTTTTTGGATCTGCGCCTGTGAGTCCGAGTTCTTGCCATGGAAACAGCCAAATCGGAGGGCATGAGCCGCAGGGCCAGGCCGGTTGTTCGAGCCGGGGGCCGGGGGAATTGTGATGACGAGTTTCGAGGATAATCATGGCAGCCTGGAGCGCAGGGCGCGGCCGGTGGGCGGATGGCGCAGGATTGCCTTGCGGTCCAGTCTTACCCTTGCCGGGCTTGCCGCGCTGTTCGGTGCCTATGTCGGCATCCTGATCCTGTCGGGCAATTTCCATGAAGTCTTGCCCGGCCAGCTCTACCGTTCGGCGCAGCTCTCCGGCGCGCGGCTGGGCGAGGAGATCGACCGTTACGGCATCAAGACGGTGATCAACCTGCGCGGCGAGAATGTCGGCAAGGTCTGGTATGACGACGAGGTCGCAGCCACCGCGGCGCATGGCGCCACGCATGTGAATTTCGGCATCTCGGCGCGCAAGGATCTGACGCCTGAAAAGGCGCAGCAACTGCTAACACTGCTCAAGACAGCGGAACAGCCGATCCTCGTGCATTGCATGTCGGGGGCCGACCGTACGGGGCTGGCTTCCGTGATCTTCCTGCAGCAGGTCGCCGGCATTGACGAGGAGGAGGCCGAATGGCAGCTCTCGCCGCTCTACGGCCATATCAATCTGCCGTTTCTTGCCGCCTATGCGATGGACGACACCTGGGAGCGGCTTGAAAAGGTGATCGGGCTGGACAGCTGAGCGTGGGCTGGTCGGCATGGTGTCTTTTGCGGGGAAACATGCTAAGGGCGCGGCCATGACGACAGAAACCGATTTCCTCACCCGCGACATACCCGGTCCCAAGCCCTATGGGCGGGCGGTGTTTGCGGTGGCACCCATGATCGACTGGACCGATCGGCATTGCCGGTTCTTCCATCGGCAGCTCTCGGGCCACGCGCTGCTCTACACCGAGATGGTGGTGGCGGATGCGATCATTCATGGGCCGCGGGAGAAGCTGCTTTCGTTCAACGAAGCCGAACATCCGGTGGCGCTGCAACTTGGCGGGTCGGATCCGGGCAAGCTGGTCGAGGCGGTCCGGATCGCTTCGGATTACGGGTATGACGAGATCAACCTCAATGTCGGCTGTCCCTCGGACCGGGTGCAGTCGGGGACGTTCGGGGCTTGCCTGATGCAGACGCCCGAGGTGGTCGAGGCCTGTGTTTCGGCGATGAAACAGGTTGCGACGGTGCCTGTTACCGTCAAGTGCCGGATCGGGGTCGACGAGCAGGAGCCAGCCGAGGTGTTGCCCGATTTTCTCGCCCGGATGATCGGGGCGGGGGCGGATGCGATCTGGATCCATGCCCGAAAGGCCTGGCTGAAGGGCTTAAGCCCGAAGGAGAACCGGGAGATCCCGCCGCTCGATTACGAGCTCGTCTACCGGATGAAGCGGGAGAACCCTGACGTTTTCCTCGGCATCAATGGCGGGATCACCGATCTCGACCAGGCGGTCGAGCATCTCTCCGTCATGGATGGGGTGATGCTGGGGCGGGCGAGTTATCACAATGCGACGCTTCTGACCGAGGTCGATCAGCGCATCTATGGCGAAGCGGCGAAGCCGGTCGACTGGGATGCGGTGCGCGATGTCATGATCGGCTATGCGGAGCGGGTGATCGCTGGTGGTGGGCGGCTCAACCATGTGACGCGGCATATGGTCGGGCTGTTCCAGGGCTTTGCCGGCGCGCGGCGCTATCGGCAGATCCTGTCGTCGGAGGCGACCAAGCCGGGTGTTTCGCCTGATCTGATTGCCGAGGCCTTTGCGGCGGTCGACATCTTGGGTGGGCCGAAGACACAGGGCGCTTCGAGCAATTCTGCCGCTGCGGAATAGGTTCTAGCGCGGCTTTCCGGCGTTTTTTTGCCCTGGAAGCAAAAATGGCGTCCCGGGGGACGCCATTTGAAATCTGTAATCAGGCAGCCTGGATGTTAACGGCCTTGGGGCCCTTGCCCATGCGGTCCGGCTCGGTGTCGAAGGTGACCTGCTGGCCGTCCTGCAGGGTCTGGAGACCCGAAGCCTGGAGCGCGGAGATGTGGACGAATACGTCCTTCGCGCCGCCTTCAGGGGTGATGAAGCCGAAGCCCTTGTCCTGGTTGAAGAATTTAACGGTGCCCTTGGTGGCCATGGGAGAGTTCCTTGTTCCCGAATTTCTTGTCGTCTGCGCCGCGGCCGGCGGACCGGAAGCGGCTGGTTGAAGTTCCGCCGAAACGGAACCGTCGAGTGGTCGCGATAACGGGGAAAGAACGTCTACCGGCGGGAGAAGGCCCCCATGACCGCAGATGCGGTCCATACAAGTCAGTCCAGTCTCCGGGATCTTTGGTGCCCGAACGGAGAAAGAGGTAGGGGCATTTTCGGACCTTGGCAAGTATGAAAAGTCACACTGTGCGGTGCAGCAGCGTGGCAACGGGCTGAAATCCTTGAGTTTTGAGGGGTGGCAGTCGCCCCGGACCGCCCTCCTGCTAGCCCCTCGGCCCTCTCGGTCAGCGATTTTTCGACCGGGGACAGAGCGGTGTTCCGTCTTGAAGCAGCCGCCATCCGGGTTTAGGGGAGGGGTGGCTGGGCGCGGGAGTGGATGAGTATGGCGAAGACGGGTGCCGCAGTGATCGACCCTTACGAGCTCCTGGGCGTGGCCCGGGATGCCGACGAGGCCGCCATCAAGGCCGCCTATCGCAAGGTGGCGAAGACCGCCCATCCGGATGCCGGCGGCGATACGGAAGCCTTCGCCAAGATCTCCGCCTGCTACGAATTGCTGAAGGATCCCGTGCGCCGCCGCGTCTTCGACGACACCGGCTATGATCCGCAGCTCGCCGAGCCCACCGACCTCAAGGGGTTGATGGTGCTGGAGACGCTGATCAACGACATGATCCTCGACGAGCGCGAGCCGGGCTCGTTCGATCCCGTCGCGGGCCTGCGGCGCAAGCTCACCGACGACATCCTCAAATGCCGCTTCCACATTCTCGAGCTGGAGCGCCACCGGGCGCGGGTGCGCAAACATCTCGACCGGCTCGGCCGCCGGCCGGAGACCGACGTGCTCGGCTCGATGCTCCGGGCCCGGGCGCAATCGATCACCGATGCCATCAAGGCGTCGGAGGTGCAGATTGGCGCGATCGAGCGGGCCTATTCCATGCTCGAGGGCTACTCCTACGAGATGGAGCCGCTGCCAATGCCGGTTGAGGGCGAGGTCGAGGCCGAGGATCTGCCGAAGGCGGCGGAGTAGCGAGTTCTGTGTTTCTCCCCTCCCAAACCCTCCCCACAAGGGGGAGGGCTTAATTCGTCGGCACCTATGGCGGGTGCGCTTGCCTGCGGCATTCCCCCCTCTGTCGACGGCGCCGACATCTCCCCCACAGGTAGGGAGAGTGGAGGCCGGGGCCTCGTGCTTCGAGGGGCGCCATGGCGCCCACCTCAGCATGAGGGGATAAGCTGCGGGTTGCCACCCTCCCCTTGAGGGGGAGGGTCGGACCGCAGGTCCGGGGGGGGGGCCCACCACCTGTCCGGATATCCGTTGTCGCCCGGCGTGGGGTCACCCCCACCCGCCGCTTTGCGGCGACCTCCCCCGTCAAGGGGGAGGTGGGTGGGCGCCCTCATGCCGCGGTGCCCGTGCTGGCGGCGTTGGGCTTTTCCGGTTTACTGTGATGCCAGGCGAGGCGGTAGAGGGCTGTCGTGTGCGGGTTGGGGTCGGTGGCGTGCCAGTCGGCAAGCGCTGTCCGTTCGTGTTCGGGATGCGGGCCGGGGCGGGCGTGGATGCGGTGGAGCATGGCCAGCGCCAGGCGAAGCTGGGCGGTAGCCTTGGTGTCTTCGGGCCATTGGCGGGGCTCGGTGCTGGGGGCGACATGCGGCTCGATATCGCCAAGCATGGTCTGAAGCAACGGGTGCGCCTCGGGTTTGGCCCTGGCCGCGCAGGGCGGCAGGCCTGCGCCCGAGGCCAGCGGCCGATCGGCGCGCTGCGCCGCCCCGCAGCAGTGCCGCTTGCGCCGGCATTGGCGCCGCCGGCAGGTGAGCGACTGTGCAGACGGTCAAGTGTTTTGTGGTTGCCATGGTTGGTTCTCGCGGATCATTGCGTTGAGGATGGTGA
>JBHYDI010000020.1:0-35023 GCA_051861045.1 Allorhizobium sp. | reverse complement strand
GAACGGCCCAATATGGGCATCGGCGGCATAACGCCCGCACAGAAACTGAAAATGGCCGCGTGAATTCTACTGCGGAGTCCCGTTAAGAACGGGGGGATTACCGGAAGGCTTATTAGATATGCGCTTCTTACATGATACCAGTAACGGAATTACTGCTTTCTGCACCGAAAATGAGTTTAACATTTTCGTGGTGCAAAATGCGGGCGGTATACCCCATGCAGGCAGCGGACTCCGAGCGATAGACGACCTCCTTCGTGAATCGCAAGAGCTGTGGGGCACGTCAGCACCGTATTATCTTGCAGTCAGGAAATCACATGCCCCCCCCGAGTACGGAACTCTTGCTGATGCGGTTGCCTCAGTCGAGACTACGGGCGGGACAGATGATTTCCTACTGATCGCATATCAGGATGGAGGACTAATATCCGTTTCTGAAACTAGGTTCGCTTTCCAGGATAATGCGAAGCCTGCAACGTGGTGGTATCCATCAAAATGAACTGCAGGGAGAACGTATCCTTGACCGGAAGCCCTTTAACCACATACCGGCAAGCAGGGTGACTTAAGACCCCAAAAGCCAAGTTCGGGACCAAATCGTGCGACCATTCGACGAATTAACACATGATATCAATTGCTTAGCGGGGCAAGGTCACAATGACGGCTGGCATTAAACGCAAAAAACCGCCCCCGTTAGATGGGAGCGGATAGGCTTTTATGCAGGAACTGGTTGCGGGGGCCTGATTGCACGGAGACTTGTGTAATCCCGCTAAACTGGGATGACATCAATGTCGTTGAAAATGGGGTAGCAGGAAAGAAATGGTCACGATTTCATCGGAGTGGCCGTAACCAGTTCCGCTCGACCGAATCTATCTTGCAGGAGGTCAAAACGACCGCATCTCTGCAGTCGCGCTCTGAAGTCTCAGGAATGCGCCGTAACGTCGCTCATGTGTGTTAGCGATGCTCTCCTCTGCCGGCTGGTAGATAGAAGCAACGACCGAGAACCGTTGCATCGCATCGCGAACGTCGGGAAACACGAAGGCGGCGACGCTACCAAGGATCGCCGAACCGAGCAGGACCGGCTCTTCGGCAGCCGGGGCCACGACCGGCTTGCCGCAAGCATCGGCGAGGATCTGGCGCACCAGGGCGCTTGCACCCGCACCACCGCTGATCACCACCCGTTCGACGGAAGCACCTGCCTTCGCCTGCGTCTCGATGATCTGGCGCAAGCCGTAGCCGATACCACACAGGCCGGCGACGTAGAGCGCGATCAGGTTGTCGAAATCACGCTCCATGCCGAGGCCGGCGATCACTGCTCGCGCATGCGGGTCGGCAAAAGGCGCTCGATTGCCGAGAAATTCCGGCACGACATGCAGGCCTTCTGCGAGCTCGACGGCCTGGGATGAATTCGAGACCTTCAATGCTACCTGTTCTGCCATGAAGGCCGGCAGTGACTTGCCTTCGGCACGCGCTCTGGCCGTTGCTTCGGCAGCGGCCGGATGAAAGGACAAGAGCTGATCGATCGCAGCGCCAGCTGCACTCTGTCCACCTTCATTCAGCCACATGCCGGGAACCATGGCCGAGCAATAGGGGCCCCAGACGCCGGGCACGAAAACGGGCTCGGCAGTCGAGGTCATGGTGCAGGACGAGGTGCCGAAGACATAGGCCAGGTTTTCCGCGGGTTTGCCACCGATACCGACGGTGCCGATCCCACCCGCATGGGCGTCTATCATCCCGGCTGCGACAGCCGTCCCCGGCTTCAGCCCCATGGCTTCGGCCGCCTCTTTCGTCAACCCCTGCCCCAATCGGGTGCCGGGCTCGACGATGTCAGTGCCGATGCGGGTAAAGCCTTCTTTCGCCAGTTCGGCCAAGCCGATCTGCTCGAAATAGCTTTGATCCCAACGCGCCTCATGGGCGAGATAGGTCCATTTGCAGGTTACGGTGCAGGTCGAGCGGGAGAGATCGCCTGTCGATTTCCAGGTCAGGAAATCGGCGAGGTCGAAGAATTGCCAGGCGGCCGCGAAGGTCGCCGGACGGTTTTCCTTCAGCCAAAGGATCTTCGGCGTCTCCATCTCGGGCGAGATGCGGCCGCCGACATAGCGCAGAACATCATGGCCCATAGCGTTGATGCGCTCGGCCTGAGCCACGGCACGGTGATCCATCCAGACGATGATATCGCGCTCGGCCACTTCCGAGGAACCGACGGCGAGCGGCTTGCCGCCAAAGCCCAGGACCACCAGCGAGCACGTCGCATCGAAGCCGAGGCCGACCACCTGTTCCGGCTCGACGCCGGCTGTCTGGACCGCTTCACGGATGATCGCGCAGACCGCGCTCCAGATCTCGCTACTCGACTGCTCGACGATCGAGCCTGCCTCACGGTAGAGCGTGATATCGCGCTTGGCGACCGACAGCATGCGCCCCTCAAGATCGAAGAGACCAGCACGCGCACTGCCCGTTCCGACATCGACGCCGATGACGTAACCCCTGGTCATTGGGGCCAATCCTGCTGATGGTAGCGCCATGTCAGTGGCTGGAGGCAAATTCGGCCATGCGCCTGATCAGGAAGAACCCGACTGTGGCGCCAGCATCCTGCAGGCCGACGGTCTTTTCCTGAAAGGCCGCAGCCTTTCCGTGCTGTGCCACCATCGACTTCGTCGCCTCCAGCGCATCTTCTGCAGCCTTTGCAGCCGAAGAAAGCGCAACTGGAACACTGTCACCCTTTTCCGCCGCGGTCTCGAGGGCCCTTGTGAGCGGATCAAGCACATCAAGCAGGGTCTTATCGCCGACCTTGGCCTTGCCTCGTTCCGCAATGCCATCGGTATAGGCCCGCCAGAACTGAGCAAGAGCAGTCGTGTCCAGGGCATCCAGCCCCTCAACAGCTTTGCTCGCCCTCAGGAAGCCCGTCGCTGTGAGCGTTCCCATAGTCGAGGGCGCAGTCCGCGCCATCGTTGCACCAGCGGTACGCAGAAGTTTGGACAGCCCTGCATCGGAGCCCTCAGCGGCAACCGCTTCGGCGGCTGCGGCAAATGACTTGGCCATCGTGATCCCGAGATCGCTGTCGCCGACCTTGCCGTCAAGGGCGATCAGAAATTCGCGCTGCTCGGCAAAGAGTTGCTGCCAGCTTTGAAACAGTGCGATCAGGTGGCCTGCGTCCAGTTTTGCAAGACTCATGGCGTTATCCCGTGACATGCTTGAAGAAGGGCGTGTTGGCTGGAGCCGCCATCATGCGGTCGAGTTCGGCATCCAGATGCAAGATCGAAATGGAGGCACCCGCCATTTCCATCGAGGTTGCGAATTCACCGATCCAAACATGCTTTGCCTTGACGCTTCGGGCATCAAGGAGCTGTTTGACGCGACGGAATAGAATGTACAGCTCTTCAAGCGGCGTACCGCCCAGACCATTGATCAAGACAGCGACATCATCATCCGACGAGTAGTCGGTCTCTTTGAAAATGCGGTCCATCATCTCGTCGACAACGGCATCTGCCGGAGCAAGCTTTTTGCGGCTGATACCAGGTTCGCCATGGATGCCCATGCCGATTTCCATCTCGTCTTCGCCGATCGAGAAGGTGGCATGGCCGATTTCCGGCACCACGCAGCTGGATAGCGCGACCCCCATGGTCCGGGTCCTTGAACGGGCCTTATCAGCGATACGCGCCACGTCATCAAGCGAAAGCCCCTCTGCGGCAGCGGCACCTGCTGCCTTGTAGACAAAGAAGATACCTGCAACACCACGGCGCTTGTGTTCTTCTCCAACGATCGAGGAGGCGACGTCGTCGTTTCCGACGACCTGCTTGACGGCAATTCCATCAAGGTCCGCAAGCTCGGCAGCCATATCGAAATTGATGATGTCGCCAGAATAGTTGCCGTAGATGTAGAGCACCCCTGCCCCCTGATCGACCGCCTTAGTCACCTGATACATCTGCTCGGCGCTCGGAGACTGAAAGACACCACCCACCGCTGCGCCATCTAGCATGCCGTCACCGACGAAGCCGAGGAACGTCGGAAGATGACCTGACCCACCGCCAGTGGTCAGTCCTACTTTGCCGGCCTTCGGTTTGGCAGTCACGAGGCAACGCAGGTCGTCATTTGCGTAGGTGACCATCGGATGGGCGGCATAAATGCCTTCCAGCATCTCGTCGACGAAGTCGACCGGGTCGTTGAGAAACTTCTTCACTGTATCCTCCACTGTTACTTTTTGCGCTGACGCGTGACGAAGAAGGCAGCTGCGAGCAGAATGAAACTGCCAACCACAAGCCGCTGCCAGGTGCTCGGAATCCCGACAAGGACAAGCACGCTGTTGATAACGACGATCAAAAGGACGCCGAGGATGGTGCCAAGAACCGTTCCGGTCCCGCCGGTAATGCGGGCGCCCCCCAGAACAACGGCGGCAATCACATTGATTTCCGTTCCCACGAGATCGAACGGATTGGCCTGTCGGTTGGCGCAGACATGGATGATGCCAGCGAGGCCGGCCAGGGCTCCGGCATAACCGAACAGGAAGAGGTGCACGGTGCGCAGACTATAGCCCAGCCGCTCGGCGATACTCGCATTGCCGCCGACTGCAAAAATTGCACGCCCCATCAGTGTCCGGTTGAGGATCCACCAGGTAAGGATCGCTGCTGCCGGCAGAACGAGGAAATAGAAGGGCAATGTGACCGTTGCACCATTTGCCGTTTCGAACTGCAAGAGCGGCATTCGGCCGAAAGCGCCCATCTGCGGCGGCAACGACATGATCCAGACGGTGCCAATGAAAGACAGAAGAAATCCCCGGAACAGATACTGGGTGCCGATCGTCACAATCAGGGACGGCACCCGCAGGTGATGAACAAGGAGGCCATTGATCACGCCAAGCGCGACACCGCCCAGCATCGACATCAAGATGATCAGGATCATCGGCGTCCCGGGCAGATAGGTTTGCACCAGGAGGGTCATCGAATACATGGTGAAGGCGGCAATAGCGGTAAACGAAACGTCGATGCCGCCAGCTGCCAGGATGACGAAGACACCGAGCGCAAAGAGTCCCATCACCACACTGGAACGGCCGATATCAATCAGTGTCGAGGGCTGAAGGAAGGCGGGATTTGCGATCGAGACTGCCACACAGATGGTAACCAGGAGTGCAAAAGTAATGGTTTCAGGTCGCCGCCGGATAAGGGATCCGATGCCCCCGCGACGAGAGGAAGACAGCGATACATCCGCTTTGGTCGTATTCATTGGTCAGCCACCTTCGCACTACCGAGCATAGCCCGGTACAAGTCGTCTTCGGATGCCGTGCCCGCATCAAACTCTGAAACGATCCGGCCACCGTTCATTACGAGAATCCGATCTGCGTTCTGCAGAAGCTCTGGCAGATCATCACTCACGACGATGAGGCCCATGCCCGACCCCGATAGCGACTGGATGACCCGGTAGATCGTATCCTTCGAACCGACATCGACGCCGACGGTCGGTCCATGAAGGATAAGCAGTCGGGGACGAATGCTGAGCCAGCGTCCGATGAGCACACGCTGCTGGTTTCCGCCTGAAAGCGAGCCGACCGGAAGATCGATATTCTTAGTGTTGAGGCGCATCTGGACCGACAACTCATCGGCAAGTTTTCTGCCCTTGTCGCTGTCGATCACGCCGATTGCATTGGTGAGATCCTTGACGACAAGGGCAATCTCGTTCTCGAGGATCGACTTGTCGAGGAATAGTCCCTCAGCCAGACGATCTTCCGGCACATAGCCGATCCCATACCGGATGGCATCAGAGGGTGACGACAAACGGGCGGTCTTACCATCGATCGTCATCGTCCCGCTGGTGACCGGGATGACACCAGCAAGCGCCATGGCAAGCTCGTTGCGACCGGAATCGGCAAGACCTGTGATCCCGAGGATCTCGCCGGCATGGAGAGCGAGCGAAACTCCCTCAACATTCTCGGTTTGCAGGCCCTTGATGTCGAAAAACACATCGCCTGCGGGACGTCCCTCACGATAGCGTGTGGCCGTGATCGCGCGTCCTGTCATCAATTCGGACAGATCGTCCTTGGTGTACTTAGCAATCGGGCCTTGGGCGACACACTGACCGTCGCGAAAGACGATCGCGTTGCCCCCGATGCGGTAGCATTCTTCGAGCTTGTGGGTCACGAAAAGCACAGTGACGCCTTCGGCGCGCAGCCGCTCGACCACTTCGATCAGGTTGTCAACTTCACGCCGGGTAAGCGACGTGGTTGGTTCATCCATAATCACGAGCTTGGCGCGCGTTGCAATTGCACGGGCGATCGCCACGAGCTGCCGCGCGGCTAGGGGAAGATCGGCGACGATCTCCTGCATGAAGGCGCGGTCAGACGGCAGTCCGACGGCCGAAAGTGCGCGTGCGGCTGTTTCATTGAGTTTGCTCCTGCTGAACAGGCGCGCGAGCCGTCCGGCGGCCGAGACAAGCTGCTCGGTGAGCGCGACATTTTCCGCAACCGTCATGTTCGGCAGCAAGGACAAGTCCTGGTAGACCGTCTCGATGCCAGCGGACAAGGATTGGATGGGCGTCAGCGCTTGGAAATGCTTGCCTTCGAGAATGATCTCACCCGAAGACGGCGGATGAGCGCCGGACATGATCTTTATGACCGTGCTCTTGCCACAGCCGTTTTCACCAAGCAGGTGATAGACCTGTCCACGCTCGAGGGTAAGGTTGATGCCTCGCAAGGCATGCACGCCTCCGAACCACTTCTGGATGTTCTGTAGTTTGAGCAGCTCTTTCGGCTGTCCGACACTGTTTTGCATTGCGACCACGGAGCACGACCCTCATTTTGTCCGCAGCCTCGTCTCGGCTGCGGTCGTGTGACCGGGAGACTGTCTCCCGGTCACGGATGCTGAGCTGGAGGATCAGAAGAGGAAATCCTTGTAGGTAGCCTTGTCGGCGAGAACCATGCCATTGCCGACGACGAGCAGGCCCTTGCCGGCGCCCTGCTTCACGCTAACCTTTTCATAGCCGGGCACGCCGAGATCCATGCCGTCCGTCAACTCCTTCTTCTCAAGCAGGAGCTTAGCGATGGTGTTCATCGCCATGCCGGCCTTCTGCGGATCCCAGAAACCGATTGCGGTAATGGCGCCAGATTCAAGAAGATCGGCAGACGGATTGGGAAGACCTGTCCCAACCAGGCAAATCTTGCCGCTCAGACCAGCTTCGTCGATCGCTCGACCGACGCCGAGCACATCATTGCCCGCAGAGGTCTGGAAACCCTTGATGTCAGGGTGCTTGCGGAGGATTTCCTTGGCCTTCTCGTAGGTGGCGTTGGCGTCGTCGAAGGATTCGTTGTTTGCATCAACGAGCTGCATGCCAGCGTATTTCTTGGCATTTTCCTCGCCGGCACCGACCCACTGCATGTGCGTGCGGCTACCGAGCGAACCGACAAAGGTCGTCCACTTACCTTCCTTGCCCATGCATTCGGCGAGACGTTCGTTGAGGGCTGCGCCGTAGTCAGCATTGTCGAAGGCTTCGACATTGGCATTGGTATTCATTTGGTTGTCGGCTTCATGGGTGACCACCACGATACCGCGCTCCATCGCACGCTGTAGCGTACCTTCAAGCACGGCCGGGTCCATCGGCACGACAGCCAAGGCGTTGACACCCTTGGCCACGAGATCGTTGACGATCTGAAGCTGCTGGGCGGAATCGGCCGTTGCCGGTCCACTCTGGCTGGCAACCACGTCGGCATTCGCCTCCTGGAAGGCGACAACACCGGTGTTCATGCGGTCAAACCAAGGGATACCGCTGATCTTGACCACAGTTGCGATGACAGGCTTTTCCTGAGCCACAAGCGCACCGACCGAGCCTCCCAGCGCGACCGCCGCAATTGCGGTTCCGACCATCATTTTCCTGGTAAACGAGTTCATGCTTTCCTCCACAAGTTTTCCCTCGATTTGTTACTTCGGCGATTGAGGGACCGACGCCGAAGGATCTTCAGAGCGACGCATCGGTGCGAAGAAGCCGATCACGTCGTAACGGCCGACCGCGAGGAAGGTGAGAAGCAGGGCTCCCCAGGCAAAGTCGCGGACAAAATTGGAAAGACCACCAAAATTCAAAAGGCTCGACATGAGCTGAAGCGCAACGGCGCTCAGTACGACGCAGACAACGCGACCATACCCACCCTCGGGACGAACGCCCGCCATCACGACGATCAGGATCGCGATCAGAAGATAGGAGCTGCCATAGTCGAACTTCACGTTGACGTTGCGGGCCGCAATGACGATTCCGGCTAGTCCAGACAGGGTCCCGGACACGGCGTAGGTGGCTAGAATGACCGCACTTTTGGGGAAGCCGGCAAAGGCGGCAGCCTTCGGATTGGTGCCCATCAGCATCAACCAGAGACCATAGGGTGTGTACTTCAGCACGGCTCCGATCGCCGTTGCGACAACGATGAAGATGACGAAGCTGATTGGCACTCCGAAAAGCATGTCATTGCCGAGGCTCCATAGAAGTGCAGGACTGCCCACGGTCACTGCGCGGCCTTGAGAGATGACAACGGCAAGACCCATGAAGGCCATCTGCGTGCCGAGCGTGCACAGGATCGGCGTAATGTTGAAACGCGCGATCAGCATACCGTTGAAAAGTCCGCCAATAAAACCGACGGCGAGACAACCGATCATGAAGCCGAGACTGAAGCTGGTCGGTTCGGCAGATGGGCCAAGCCAGGCTACCATCAAGACAGCAGAAACAACACCTGACAGATTGGCGAGCGCAATCCCCGACAGGTCAATCCCGCCATTGCCGGCACACATGGCCAACATAACACCAATGGCCAGAAGCCCGATTTCGGGGACCTGACCTGCCATCGATTGCAGATTGAACAGTGACAGAAAGGAGCCGCCGGAGATCAACACTCCAGCGACAAGCAGCAGGGCGTTCATGATGACAAGCATCACGAATTGGCCGCCGGTTCCCCGCATGGTCTCCTCCCATGTTTAGTGAACGTTTTACGACTTCACTAAACGCTAACAAAGCGGAAACCCTGTGGCAAGCCCTATTTTGTGTGCAATTCTCGTTGCGAACCGATCGCAATTCCCGTAAACATCCCGCTCAACAGTCGCCTTGTTTAGTAAATTATCTCGCAGATGCAGCATTCGGGACAGCGATGAAGAACGGCAAGAATCTCACGATCCGAGACATAGCGGAGGCCGCGGGTGTCTCTGCTGCAACCGTGTCGCTAGTGCTGAACGGAAAAGGTGACATTTCGGGCGTCACACGCGCCAAAGTGCTCGAAGCGGTGGCCAGCCTCAACTATGTACCGCGGACGAGCAAATCGACCGCCGAACCGGGCGAAACCTTCAGGTTCTTGAAGATCGCCAAACATGGCCACACCGTAAACCGCGACCACAGCGTGTTTATCTCAGACTACATCGATGGCATGTCTGCAGAGGCCACCCGGCGCAACTACACGCTCGAAGTGGTAAGCTTCGAAGGCCAGCCGATCAGCTCAGTCGCTGAATCGCTGGCAGGATCGCCGATCTCGGGTGTCGTTGCCCTTGGAACCGAACTGACCGAAGGCGACATCAGGCTGATCCAGGGACTGGGCTATCCCACGGTATTCATCGATACATTCTTCGATGTCATAGACGCCAATTTCGTCGACATGAACAATGAGGATGCGGTCTTCAAGGTGCTGTCGCGCTTTCACCAGCAGGGCTTCCGGCGAATAGGCTTTGTCGCCTCGCATGTCGAAACGACGAATTTTAAGCTTCGCCGCGATGCCTTTTTCAAGAATATGGCACGGCTGGGCCTGACAGTTGACGAGACCGACGTTCTCTCGGTGGAATCGACCTATGACGGCGCTTACAGTGATACTCGGCAACTGCTGGCAGACGGACTTGATTTGGCTGAATGTTATTTCTGCACCAATGACATCATCGCCTATGGCTTCATCCGCGCATTGCGGGAACACGGACTGAAAATCCCGGAGGATGTCTCGATCATCGGCTTCGACAACCTCCCCCAGAGCGCAACCATGGATCCCGGCCTGACGACGATCGAGGTCTCCAAGCGCAAGATCGGCTATCTGGCTGTCACCATTCTTGATGACCTCATTAACTCCAGCGAACCTCAGCCGGCCGTGAAGATTCTGGTCGGGGCAGATCTTGTCCTGCGCGGGAGCCACGAAAAGGTTACGCAACGCAGCAGAAGCCGTGCATCCAAACACGAAATTCCGGCAGAATGACAGTGGATCGATCGTTGCAGCCAGCTCGGAAACTGACCTTCATCCATACCGTTGCAACGCTTGAACCCATGTTCGCGAGGCTGGCTGAAGAAAGGCTCCCAGGGTGGGAGATAGCATCGATTGCAGATGAGAGCCTGCTGGCGCGCACGATTGAGAACGGCAAGGTCGTTCAGGAGACCGCCGAAGCGCTTGCTGCGCATGTGCAATCAGCAGCAGACGCCGGAAGCGACGCGATCGTGGTCACCTGCTCGACACTGGGCGATGTGGTCGACACACTCTCTGCAAGGACCGCGACGCCACTTTACCGCATCGACCGCGGGATGGCCGAGAAGGCAGTGCTTCACGCCTCGAACATCGGCATTCTTGCGACCTTGCCGACCACTTTGGATCCGACGACAAGGCTGCTGCAACAAACAGCAGACAGGCTTGGACACCGCTGCAAGTTTGTCGCCTGCCTGTGCTCCGACGCGTTCTCGCACCTGAAAAGCGGCGATACCCAAACGCACGACGCGCTGATCCGCAGCGACTACGAGATCCTTTCCGAGAGTGTAGATCTGATCGTCCTGGCTCAGGCGTCCATGGCGCGCGCGCTTCAAAGCGTGTCACCGCTTCGGCCATATCTGACGAGTCCTGAGCTCGGGATGGACTACATCGCGGACTTGCTGCGCCTGACGCGCGTGTCGCCAGACTGATTTCGAGGAGGAAGACATGGAATACAGAATTCTGGGCCGTTCGGGTCTCAAGGTCTCGGCCGTCTCCATGGGCACGTTTTCGTTCGGTGGCGTTGGAGGCTTTGCCAAGGTTGCAAACCATGGCGTCGATGAGGCGCGACGCCTGGTCGACTGCTGCATCGATCTAGGCGTCAACCTGTTTGACACGGCCAACATGTATTCACTTGGCCGTTCAGAGGAAATTCTAGGTGAGGCTCTGGGATCGAGGCGCAATGACGTCCTGATTTCATCTAAGGCGCGGATGAGGATTGGCGAGGGTGCGAATGACGAGGGAGCCTCCCGCTTTCACGTGATTCGCGAATGCGAACGCTCGCTCGCGCGCCTGAAGCGTGACCACATCGACATCTACTTCATGCATGAATGGGATGGCCTAACGCCTCTCGATGAGACCTTGGAAGCACTGCATACGCTGCGCGATCAGGGCAAAATCCGCTACATCGGATGCTCCAACTATTCCGGTTGGCACATCATGAAGGCGCTGCAGATCTCGGATGCCAAGGCCCTGCCCCGCTTCGTCACGCAGCAGATCCACTACACACTCGAAGCGCGCGAGGCCGAATATGAACTCCTTCCGCTATCGGTCGACCAGGGTCTTGGCGTAATGGTCTGGAGCCCGTTGGCGGCGGGTCTGCTCTCCGGTGCATTCGGGCGCAATAAGACGCCGGCTGATTCACGGCAGGCACAAGGCTGGAGCGAACCACCGATCCGCGATCAGGAACGTCTGTGGACCATCGTCGACGTATTGGAAGAGATCGCTGCAGAACGAGGGGTGTCGGTGGCGCAGGTAAGCCTCGCTTGGACCCTGTCCCGCCCTGCCATCTCGACACTCGTGGTTGGCGGCCTGAGCGAACACCAGTTCAAGGACAACATCGCGGCAACGGAGCTCAAGCTGACAGAAGAAGAGCTTTCCCGTCTCAATCTCGTCAGCCGTCCGCCCTATATCTATCCGTATTGGCACCAGCACAATTTCGCAGCCGATCGGCTGTCCCCCGCAGACCGTGCCTTGCACGCCTCTTTCGAAGATCTCGGGATGATTTAGCTATGTGGCCGGAGCCAGCAGGGCGCTCTCAGACAGGTTCGACAATTCGGTAGTCCGGGTGACCAAACAGCAAATTGCTTGAAGAGCCGGGCAGACCGCAGAGCATTTTCCAACGTGCGCTCTTGAGCCGAACCGTCGGCCTAACATTACTTTAAATGCAAACTGACAGATAAACGCGCCACATTAAGCGCTTGGCCCACTTGGCGTGTCGGGAGTGGGGCCGGGAGCTGTCTGTCCGGTTCTGTCCGAGCTTCGTAAGAAGCTGCCGCTGGGCAATCGCCCCATTCCGGCCATTCGACGCGCTGCCGTCGCCACTCAGTACCTACCATTCGTTCGGTCCTATAAGTGGCCGGTTAACTTCGGACAAAATCTGTCAACCAACTCACTTCGAGTTATTCAATCACCTCTGGCCATAGAAAACTTTTCATTGAAGCAATGAGAATGTAAATAAGATTCAGAGACTTGCTTTGGAAACAGAGCTCAGAGGGACATTCCTATTATTTGATAAAAAATATGAACTATGCGCAACAAGTCATCTTCCCATTTAAAGCATTGACACTCTTAATTAGTGTATTATCATAGATCGAAACCTTTGATTTTTTCTTTGTGCAAATTATGTGCAGCCGTTATTTTGGAAATGATAGAAAAGCATAAATCTAGAGTAATTATTTGCAAGTGGCGCCGCATTGAATTTATTTTATCGAGCCAGAGAGGAATGCGGAAATGGCCTTCGGTTGGTCGAAAACTTCTCTTCCTGTCGCCGGCTCAAGGACGGATGACGTCTATTTCGTGAGCGAGACCGTCGGCTGGGCGGTCAATTCAAACGGCAGGATCTATTCGACGACGGACGGCGGTACGACGTGGTCCGCGCAGGCGCTATTCCCCGAGTCCTATCTGCGTTGCCTCGGCTTCTCGTCGCCATTGAATGGATGGGTCGGCACCCTGTCGGGGCCCCATCGACTTTACCGCACCACCGATGCGGGCACGACATGGACACCTGTGACCGACCTGCCTCCTGACGGGCCGGGCCGCATCTGCGGCATCGTTGCGGTGAGCGACCAGGTCGTCTTCGCCAGCGGAACGAACTACCCGAACGAGCCCGCCGCCGTCCTGCGCACCACAGACGGCGGCGCGTCATGGCAAGTCCTGACAATGGAAGGTATGCCGGCTCTTCTGGTCGACATCTATTTCGAGAACGCCCTTTCCGGCTGGGTGGTAGGCGGGATCGATGAGGTGGCACACCCTGATCGCCCGACGGAACGGCGCGACGTCGTTCCCGCAGTCTTCCACACCTCAGACGGCGGCGAAACGTGGACGAACCAGACCAGGTTCAATGCCCGGAACGAGGAGTTTCCGCGCGGCGAATGGGGTTGGAAGATTCAGAAGCTGGGCGACACGCTGTTTGTGGCGTGCGAGAATTTCCTTGACGGCGCCATCCTGCGCTCGGACGATCGCGGCGCATCCTGGCGGCGGCTGCGCATCAACGACCGGCAGCGCAACGCGAACCTTGAGGGTATCGGCTTCGTCGATGCCGACACCGGTTGGGTCGGCGGCTGGGGTGACAATGAGTTCGTCGGCGGCTTCACCAGCGCTACGACCGACGGCGGCCGCAACTGGGACAACGCGAACCAGGTCGGCTTCCGGCTGAACCGCTTCCGCTTCCTCGGTACTCCCGTCTCGACCGGCTATGCCAGCGGCGACACCGTCTACAAATATAGCGACCCTCCCCTGCCACCGTTTCTTGCCGGCGTGGCCGCCGAGGACGTTGCCGATATCGACGGCACCGACGACGTCTCGTTTGACATCAACGTGAATCCAGGCGCCAGCCGCCTGACGGCGAGACTGTGGGAGCGCTTCGGCCGCGAAGTCCGCCTGCTTGTAGACGAGACCGACCCGGCGCCCGGGCGGCGGCGGATCGCATGGGATTTCCGTGACGACAACGGGAGGCAACTGCCCGCCGGCGGATTCGTCCTACGGATCGTCCAGGGCGACACGTCCATCAGCCGCATCGTCCATCGTAGAGCGTAACCGTCAGAAGGGGAGAGAAAGCATGTCCTTGGGAAAAATCCATGCCGTGGATACGGTCGATCTGACGCTGATGAAGTCGAACCCGCCGCAGCTTCTCATCACGATCTGCGGGCGCGTCACCAGCACAGGCTGGACCGGTGGCGGCGCCATCCCGCACGTCTACGTGGCGCCTCCCGCTGATGGCATCCAGGATTTTGATGTCGTGGCCGAGCGACCCCAGCCGGGCGTAATCGTCCTTCCCGTCCTGACGCCGATCCGGATCGAACACGTACTACCCGACATCGACATCGCGAACTACTGGGGATCGGGCACGCCGCTGATCGGTGTCCGCTGCCACGCCACCTCTAACAGCAAGATGGCGACCTTCGATCGTCGCGAAGGCATGGTCGCGGCGTTGACGATCGAGGGCGACGAGATCGCAACCTATTCGCCGGTCAGCCCGGCGGGTCCGAGCTTCGCGACCGACATCAAGCCGCTGTTCAGGACTCGGGACGTAAACATCATGCGCGCGATCAGCGGGTTCGACCTGCATGCCTACGACGACGTCAAGGGCGCGGCGGATCGCATCTTCGCGAAATTGAGCGACGGGTCGATGCCCTGCGACGGGGCCTGGCCTGCTGCCGACATAGCCCTGTTCAAGAACTGGATGGACCGGGGAATGTCCGCATAGACGCAACCAAGGACGGGAGTGCCCACCATGAAGACGCTGCTTGCCGTACTATTGATCGGCATGACGACCTCCACCGCTGGAGCGAAGGACTGTGCTGGATGGTTCGCGTCCGACGTGCCGAAGTGGCAAGAACCGCAGGACACCAAGATGGCCCTGTTCGAGCCGGACTGCTACGCTTGGCGGCTGTTTGTGGCGCTGAACTGGCCCGCCGACGTCGCGGCCAAGGTGGCGGACCAGAACGCCGCCTTCGGCGCCAATGCCCCGGTGGTGTGGGAAACCTGGCGAAATGCCCGCAACAGCGCGCCGGACACCGTGTTCCCGCCCGACGGGTCGGATCCCGGCCCGTGGCTCGATGCGGCGCTTGTCGCGCAGGCCCCTGACCGCTTCGACGAAGCCGATACGCAGCCCCTGCAGCGGCAAGCGCTGATCGATGTCCTCGAAAAGTCCGGTGGTCCCGCGATGCCGTTCGACCCGCCATCCGCCGGGCAGTCGGCCAACGAGACGCGCCTCAACAAAGAGACCTACGAGTTCGTCCGCGCGGAAGAACTTTACAATATCGAAGGGCAGGTCGCGAAGTTCACCGCAGGCGTCGCAACGATCAGCTTTCCGGCAATGGCCAAGGAAGTGAAGGCGCAGTGGCGGGTCATAACTGAGGCCGACAAGCCGCGATACCACTGGGTCGAGGCCCAGGGCTCGCTCGGCCGGCGGATTTACGGCCTGACCTCACTGCACATCACGACCAAGGATCTGCCAAACTGGCTTTGGGCCACCTTCGAGCACATCGACAACAAGATGGCTCATGGCGGCGATGTCGAGCATCCGCCTGCTGAAGGCTGGCTGCTGCCATCAGTCGATCGCTTCGCCTGCCCGCAGGCGCCGCATGACTGCGACCTCGCCCCCTCGGGCATCAAGCTTGAGGGAACGCACTGGGAGAACTATCGCCTTCGTGGCGTGCAGATCGACTTCTTCGACAGCATGGGCGCCGCCACGCGCCTGGCAAACTCGCAGCCGGAAGGCGGGTTCCAGACCACCTCGTCGTGCATCACATGTCATGCGCTCTCCAGCATCGACGGTTCCGGCAAGCGCATCTTCTTCTTCGGCCCGCAGGGCGAGGGAGCGGTCGGCCTACCGGTCGGGTGGGACGACGAGACCGGACAACCGCTCGGCTTTCGCGATGCAGACGGCAAGCGGCAGTTCACCCAGTTGGACTTCGTCTGGTCGCTGTTCCGGGCGCGCTCTAGAAACTGAGGAGGGAGATTTGTGGCGAACGGTCTGAAAAGCATCCGTCTGCATCGCGGCATCGCGGGCGTGGACAAAGGTCTCGCCGCACTCGCATCGGTCGATCCGGCGGAGGCGCAGCGGATCGCCGCCGCCGAACCAGAAACAGCGGCGCGGCGCTATCTCAAGATGGTAACTGCGACAGGCTCCCAGTTTGCCGAGCTGACGGATACGATCAACAACCAGAAGCCCGAATATAAGTATATCGGGGTCGACAAGATACCGTTCACTAACTCACAATACGTGAAATTCCGGCAGTACTACCACAAGATCCCGATCTATGGGTCCCTTGTGACGGTAGAACTCGGTGCCGACAACGGCTTCGTCTCTATCAACACCAGCATCGGCGACCCGGCCAATATCGACCCGACGGCGAAGGTCTCTCCCAGTGAGGCGCTGCAGAAGGTCAGGAAGCTGGCTGGCTACGCCAAGGAGCCCCTGAACGAGCCGGCGCGCCTCAGCTTCTACTTTGATCAGTCGGTGTCGCGCTGGCGGCTCGTCTACATTGTCGAGGACGTGCTGCGGCTGAAGCCCAGCGGCGCGGAGAGTGAGCACCACATTGACAGCCTCCCGGAAGTGGCCGATTTCGTGATCGACGCGCACACGGGAGATTTGGTCGACGAACTCCCCCGTACGCAGACGATGGCCGACGTCGATGCAGCGGAGGAGAGCGCCGATGTCCTTGGCGTTATGCGGCAGTTCAGCATCGTTCGCGAATCGACCTCCAACGTCGCCCGGTTGCGCGACCGTGCGCGTAACATCCGCACGCACGATTTCGGGTTCCGCGACGCCTTCTTCCAGCAGGCGGCGCTGCCCGGGGAATTGGTCACCAACCCGCCCGCGCCGTGGGACCGGGGCGCGGTGAGTGCCCATGCGAATGCCCAGGAGGTGATCGACTTCCTGCGCACGGTTCTGCAGCGTGACGGGCTCGACAATCAAGGCAGCGCCGTCGTATCTTCGGTTAATTGTGTCTACCAGAACTTCGCCGGTGGCCAGGTATGGCGCAATGCTGCGCGGTTCCGCGGGCAGATGATCTACGGGCAGCGCATGGTGAACGGCGCGCTCCGCTCATATGCCGCCTCGCTGGACGTGGTGGCGCACGAACTGCTTCACGCACTGACCGACAACACCGCCCGACTGGAATATCGCTTCCAGTCCGGCGCGCTTAACGAATCCTATTCGGACATTTTCGGTGTCATCGTGTCGAACCGAAAGCAGCCGAATATCGACCTGTGGAACTGGCAGATCGGCGAGGACCTGACCGATACCGGCCTGCCACTGCGCGACCTGTCCGACCCGGCTGCCTTCGATCAGCCGGCGCACATGAACGACTACCTGGTGCGCGACGAGGAAGACGACCACGGTGGCGTCCACGCCAACAGCGGCATCCACAACCGCGCAGCGTTCAATGTGCTGACCTCGAAGACTGTAGCGGGCGGGTTTGTCTTCACACCCGGCGAGGTTGCCAGGATGTACTACGTGACGCTAGTCGCGCACCTGTCGCGGACATCGGGTTTCTCCGACTGCCGGGCGGGCATGCTGCTCGCTGCACAAAGCATGTTTGCAGCCGACCCGGACGCATCGGATCGGATCGCCGCAGTGTCGGACGCGTATGACGCCGTAGGTATAATCGAAGCGGTTATATCGTAGTTCTCTAAGCTCGAACCGGGTGAAGCAATAGATCAATTCTCCATTACAATCATACGCCTACTCATAGCCGGCCTACTCTCCGGACGTGGTTGGTGAATGGGCCAATTGACCGATGGTGCTTGGAGTCCGTGTCTTTCAAAACAAACAGACGAGAAACTGTCAGCCAGCGCACTCGGATTGAGGATCGGCTTTCTAGCTGGAAACAAGAAAGCGTCGGGCAGCAATCTAACCGTTACGGACATTATATAACCGCTTTCCGAACGGCTGCTTTTTGGAAATGCGGGGTCTCGTCGAACGCCGGAAAGGACGGCGCATAGCAGAAATCATTTCCGCAATGGGGCCGCAAAGGGACAGTCCGCTTCGATCTGTCGAACCAATGAAGCGGACATCTCGTTGAAGCTATAATCTGGGATGAGGCCTGCCGCAGAAGGGCTCGCCGTCTGGCGGCACCTGCGCGTATCCATGTGAATGTATCTCGGAGGATTGACCGGCGCCACCTCTTCTTCCTTTCTCCATCACCCCTCCTGGAACGCCTCTTCGCGCTTCTTTCTCACCGATGGCAGAACAACCAGCAGCAGCATGATTGCCGCAATCAAGAGTAAGCTCGCACTCAGCGGCCGGGTGAAAAAGACGCTCGGGTCGCCCTTGGAGAACAGAAGTGTGCGGCGCAGGAATTCTTCCATCATCGGCCCGAGAATGAAGGCGAGCAGCATCGGCGCCGGTTCGACCTCCAGCTTGCGGAAGAGGTAGCCGACCGCGCCGAACAGCGCCATCGCATAGACATCGAACAGGCTGTTGTTGACGCTGAAGACGCCGATGGCACAGAGCGCGATGATGGTTGGGAACAGGAAGTGGTAGGGAATGGCGATCATGCGGACCCAGAGGCCGATCAGCGGCAGGTTCAGGACGAGCAGCATCAGATTGCCGATCCACATTGAGGCAATCAGCCCCCAGAACAGGGTCGGCTGTTCCGTCATCACCGAGGGCCCCGGCTGAATGCCCTGGATCAGCATGGCGCCGATCATCAGGGCCATCACCGAATTCGACGGCAGGCCGAGAGTCAGCATCGGGATGAAGGAGGTCTGCGCGCCGGCATTGTTGGCCGATTCCGGACCGGCCACCCCTTCGATCGCGCCCTTGCCGAAACGTTCCGGTTCCTTGGAGAGGCGCTTTTCCAGCGAATAGGAGCCGAAGGAGGCGAGTGCCGCCCCGCCGCCGGGCAGGATGCCCAGCACCGAGCCCAGCGCCGTGCCGCGGGCGATCGGGCCAATGATGCGGCGCCAGTCTTCGCGTGTCGGCATCAGATTGGTCACCTTGCGGGTGAGCAGCGTGCGCTCACCCTCTGCCTCCAGATTGGCGACAATCTCGCCCAGTCCGAAAATGCCCATGGCGAGGACGACGAAATTGATACCGTCGGAGAGCATGGGCACATCGAAAGTGAAGCGCGGAACGGCAGAATTGACATCCGTGCCGACCATGCCGAGCAGCAAACCAGTCAGGATCATGCCGAAGGCCTGCAGCAGCGAGCCCGACGCCATGACGATGGAGGCGATCAGGCCGAGTACCATCAGGGCGAAATATTCCGCCGGGCCGAACTGCAGCGCCACCACCGCCAGCGCCGGCGCAAAGAGCGCGATCAGCAGCGTAGAGATCGTGCCGGCAATGAACGAGCCAATGGCTGCGGTCGACAGGGCCCGTCCCGCATGGCCCTGACGAGCCATCTGGTAACCATCAAGGGCGGTCACCACCGAAGACGGCTCGCCAGGCAGATTGACAAGAATGGCGGTGGTGGAGCCGCCATACTGCGCACCGTAATAGATGCCCGCCAGCATTATGAGCGCCGTTTCCGGCGGCAGGCCAAAGGTCAGCGGCAAGAGCATGGCGATCGTGGCCACCGGGCCGAGGCCCGGCAGCACGCCAATCGCCGTTCCGAGGAAGACGCCGAGAAGGCAATAGCCGAGATTGGTGATTGACGAGGCGACGGTAAGCCCCATCCAGAGATTTGACAGCATGTCCATGGTGGGGTCCTCAGGAGGCGAACAGGGGGGAAAGCCAGCTTCCGACCAGCGGCATGGGCACGCCCAACCCCTTGACAAAGACCAGCGTGCAAACCGCAACCAGCGCCAAGAGAGCGGCGAGCGAACGCACCGACAGGGCGAAATTCTCGCTCGCCAGTGCCGACACCAGCAAAAGCACGGTGAGAGCCAGCGGCAGCCCTGCCCCGGTCAGCAACAGACCGAACAGGCAAACCGATGCCGTGACCAGCAGCAGCCCTTTCCAGTTGACCGGGCCAATCGGATCGCCATCCCGTTGCAGGCTACGCAGCAGCGATACGAGAGCGACCACAATGAGAAGACCGGAAATGACCCTTGGGAAATATCCAGGCCCCATACGGCCGGCCGTGCCGAAACCATAGTCGGTTGCGATCACGAAACCGGCTATGCCCAGCGCCCCGTAGAGCAGCGCGCTGCCAAACTGCTTCTTCGACCTTATTCTCAATGCCATCCTATCCTCCCGGTCTATCCTTGGTCGGGCTCGACGTACCTTCCGCAGCGGCAGGCGCCGCCGGAAGCACCGAGCGCCCCTCGACCTCGTGCATGGTGATCAATGTCAGTCCGTAGGGCGCGTGGGGGGCGCTCCAACGGCTTTTCAGCCGTGCATAAAGCGCCTCGGCCTGTTCCTGGGCGCTGTAGCCGATCAGGTGAAAGAAGCCTTCCCGCTCGCTCTCGACGTCGCTGCGGCCCAGAAGGATGATGGATATATCCTCCGGCACCCGGATGCCGCGCGCATGCAGGCCGGCGCGCAGTCGCTGTCCGCTCTCGACGCCCCAGACGAGGACACCGCGACGCTTGCCGCCGGGTTCGCGGGCGATGGCCGCCAGCCGCTCCAGCACCGCCAGTTCGAATTCGCGCGATGGCAGGGAGGGCAGCAGGTCCGGCGCGCTCAACTGCGTGCCACGGGGAGCCTCCTCCCGCATCTGCCGGTAGCGATGCAGGCCCAGTTCATTGGCGAGAAAGGAGTTTGCTGTCGTGATGTAGTGGATATGCTGATGTTCGGCTGCCGACAGCAGGCGGACCGCCCGTTCGACAGGCCGGCCCCATTCGAAGCCGACGGCATCGACATCCGTGCCGACCAGCCAGGCGCCATCGACGATCACATTGTCCGACTTGCGACGGAGCGCCGCCAGCATTTCGACCGGCATCTGCTCGAAGGAATTCTGGATGACACAGGCATCGAAACGCGGCAGGGACTGCAGCACGCGGCGCGCATGATCGGAATCGGAATAGCCGACCTCCAGGGTCATATCGCCGCCGTCTGCGACCATGGCTTGCAGCCGATCCATGACGAGGCGCGCCCGTTGCGTGGCGCTCGGTCGGCGAAGCAGGATCACGCTTCGGCCCTTCTGCGGCAGGCTGCGCATGTTTGCCGCCCCCTGGCCGGCACTGCCGCCAACAAAAAAAGTGCCGCGCCCGACCTGTGCGTCGACGAGCCCTTCTTCCTTCAGCGCCAGAAGCGCACGCTGCACCCCCGGCTGCGACATCTTGAAATCGCGCATGAGGCTGCGAACCGTCGGCAGCCGGTCTCCCGGCTGCGCCGTTGTGGCCAGCGACTTCAGATAGTCCTGCAACTTCCCAATCTTCTCCATGCCGGCCTCCTATCACAATACAAATTGTATCATCAAGAATGTATTTCTGCGTCAATATCGAAACACTATTGCCTGATTTTCGAGTTAAATCTAACGAATATCAGAAGCCGACACTAGGCTGCATAAATACAATATGTATCACTCGGAGGAGGATTCCACATGTTTCACAGGATAGGTAATGCACTGGCGGGCCTGGCTCTTGCGCTCGGGGTCGCGGCTCCGGTTGCCGCGCCGGTCGCTCTGGCGCAATCCGATGCGCCGCTGACATTGCTGGTCGGCTATTCGGCCGGCGGCAGCGCCGATCTTGCTGCCCGCATCATTGCGCCCGAGATCTCCAGCCGCATCGGCCGCACGGTCATCGTCGAAAATGCGACGGGTGCGAGCGGCATGATTGCGCTGCAGAAGCTGATCAACGGCGCAGCCGACGGCAATACGCTCTACTATGGCGGCTTCGACACGGTCGCCGTGCCGATGACCAATGCCAAGGTGGGTGTCAACTGGGAGACGGATACGATTGCCGTCGGTCGCACAACGACCACGTCGATGGCGGTGGTGGTCCCGGCTCAGTCCGACTATCAGGACATGGCCGCGCTTCTGGCCGCCGCAAAGGCCGCCCCGGAAAGCATCAGCTACGGTTCGCCAGGCATCGGCTCTGCCCAGCATCTTCTCGGCGAAATCATCTCGCAGCACGCTGGCGTGAAGCTGCTGCATGCTCCCTATCGCGGTGGGGCGCAGGTGACCAACGACCTTTTGGCGGGCGTCCTGAATTCTGCCGTGCTGACCCTGTCGACGGCATTGCCGCTGGCGAAAGAGAACAAGATCCGCATTCTCGCCGTTTCCGGAAACGAGCGCGCGCCGCAGGCGCCGGATGTGCCGACGCTGGCCGAGATTCCCGGCATGGACGGACTGGCCTTGCCGCTGTGGCAGGGCATCTTCGCCAAGGCAGGCGCGCAGGCCGAATTCATCGCCGCCGTCGACAAGGCGATCAGCGATGCCCTGGCGAACCCCGAGGTGCAGAAGCGCTACGCCGACGTTGGTTTCCTCGCAGCTCCCCTCTCCGCATCCGCGTTCAAGGATTTTGTGGTCCAGCAGGGCACTGTCTACAAGGGTGTCATTGAGAGCGCCAAGATCGTAGCCGAGTGAAATAGGCTTCCCGTGGCGCCTGACCTGTGTCGGGCGCCACCATCGTTACGCACAGCCATTCCGTTGAGGTCCCGCATGAATGTCGGCATGTTCACGTCTTTTATCACCCGGCATTGGTTCAGCCCAACTGCGATCGCGATCTGGTCCGACGATGCAACGCTGCAGGCATGGCTGGATGTGGAAGCAGCGCTGGCGCGCGCCCAGGCCGAGCTCCAGCTGATCCCGCAGGACGCCGCAGACCGTATCGCTGCCTGCTGCCGGGCCGAAGGTTTCGACCACGAGCGCCTGAGCCGCGAGATCGCCTTTGCGCAACATCCCTTCGTGCCTGTGCTCAAGCAGTTGGAAGAACGCTGCGGCGAACCCGCTGCCGGTTTCATTCATTGGGGCGCCACGACCCAGAACATCTTTGACACGGCCATCGCCCTGCAGTTGAAGCAGACCCATGCGCATCTGACCGGCGTTCTGCAGCGATGCGAGGACCATGTCGGGCGGCTTGCCCATCAGCACAAGGCAACGCTGCAAGCCGGCCGCACCCATGGTCAGCACGCCCTGCCGATGACATTCGGCTTCAAAGCGGCCGCCTGGCATGCGGAACTGCGGCGCGGCCGGGAGCGTCTTGAGGCCCGGGCGGATGGCGCTTTCCTCACCTATTTCGGCGGCGCCATCGGCACCTTCGCCGCGATGGGCGGCAAGGGCCGAGCCGTGGAAGAAGCCGCCGCCCGACTGCTCGGGCTTGCGCCGGCAAGACTGCCCATACGCTCTTCCTTCGACCGGGTGGCGGACTACCTTGCCGGGTTTGCCGTTCTCGCCGGCACGCTGCAAAAGATCGCCGGCGACATCGTCTTTCTGCAGAGGACCGAAATCGGCGAGGTGGAGGAAGCCTTCCATATGGGCAAGGTCGGAAGCTCGACCATGGCCCAGAAGCGAAACCCCTCCGCAGCCCTCGTTCTGGTCAGCCTCTGCCGGCTTCTCGAGGCGCGCATGCCGCTGATCCTGTCAAGCATGGTGCGCATGGACGAGGGCGATTCATCCGCCACCAACGTGTCCGATATCGTCGTCAGCGAGATGGCGATCCTCGCTGCATCTATCGCGGAAGCTGCGGAACGCGTGCTCGGCGGTCTCCAGGTGAACGAGGTGGCCATGGCTCGCAATCTTGAGCTCACTCAAGGGCTGATCATGTCTGAAGCGGCCATGATGCAGCTATCCCCGATGATCGGCCGTCACAAGGCGCATCATCTCCTCTACGAGGCCGCGCAAGAAACAGCCACGCACGGGACGCCCTTCGTTGATACGATGGGGAACGCGCTGAAATGTGTCGAGCTCGCGGATTTACACCTCGAGCTCTCTCCCTCGGCTTATCTCGGTGAGATCAACGAGATCATCATGGATCGCACGAGTGATGCCGCTTCAGCTAACGACGGAGAGGATAGAACCTAGAGCCGGCAAGGATCACGATCAGCCACTGACGACTTCGTTCTTGCTCTTTCGAGCCTGAAGCCGAATGGCAGCTCTTGCACTTGCGAATTGCGCTTCGAACGACCGTATTGACGGCGCAAAGCTGCCATACCGCTCTGCCACTGACGTCACTCGCCATCGAGAATGCCCTTCACCGCCTCTCCATCCAGCACCTGATCCTCGAACAACACCGCCGTCAGCCGATCAAGCCGCTCCCGGTTTCCGTTGAGCACATCCATCGCCTTTGCCAACGCCCGCTCAAGCCGAGCATGGACCCGAGCGGCGAGATCCGGATGCGCATCGAGCACTGGCGTCGGGTGCTTGTCGTCACGATAGAGCAGCGGCTGCACCGCCCCAAAACCGAGGCTGCGCTCAAGGGCCAGGGCAAGCCTGGTCGCACGAGCGAGATCACTGTCTTCTGATCCGGCCGAGCCAACAGAGACGGAGCAAAAGACAATCTGCTCGGCCGCACGCCCGGCCAGCAGCATCGCCAGCAGGTCTTCCCGGTAGCTCAGCATGTCACTTCCCGACCTCTGGAAAGCCAGAAGGCTATACCCGCCATCGGGCATGTCGATCGTAATCCCCTGGATTGGACCGAGCTTGAGGACGTGATGGACGATCGCATGGCCCGCCTCATGGACAGCGAAGCGCCAGCGTAGATCATGCGGAAGCTCTGGCCTGTTCATGCGGATGCCGTCCTCCAGATCCTTGCATCGGATCGGACGCTTCTGCCGGCGAGCGACCTGGCGGGCCTCGCGTACGATGCGCTCGACATCAGCACCCGTAAGCCCCATGGCACGGGTCCCCAGACGCTTCAGGACCGATTGAACGTCGCTCTCGATTGAACCCGTATTAGTCATGGGTTGATCCGTCATTGGCTGCCTCCATTCAGCGCCGTTTCTCGGCTCAGGTTGTCGCTGACATCAGAGGTTGGCTGAGCGATCTCGAGCCTCTCCTTGTTCGCTTCCTGCCCCTCGGCGACTAGCAACTTGAGGTCCTCGCCGAGATGATGACGGAAGATCTCGGCCAGCGTCGCAGTGTCAGGCCCGGGGATCTCAATGTGGGTTTCCAGCCGCCCGGAGCGTTTTAAGGCCTCGTCGATCTGCTCCGGCCTGTTGGTCGCCCCGACAACAATCAGGCCTTCGCTCTTCACCGCACCATCGAGCAGTTCGAGCGCTTTGTTGACCACGCCATTCCAGTAGTCAGAGTAGTCGCGTTCCGCCGGCTGCCTTTTTCCGATGCCGTCGATCTCGTCGATAAAGAGGATGGCAGGTGCCACGGCCCGCGCCTCGGCAAAGGTCCGGGCCATGCGGTTGAGTACGTCGCTCAAATGCGCACCCTGCAGCCATGTCGAGACGGAACTGACGACCAGCGGCACCTGCAGGCTATTGCAGAGCGCCCGCGCGAACGTCGTCTTACCGGTCCCCGGCGGTCCGGAGAGCAGCAGCTTGGTGCTCATTTCAGACCAAGGCAGGATCGAGGCGCGGTAGTCATCGAGATCTGCCTTCAGATCGAGCGCCCAGGTCTTCGCCTTGCCGTATCCGGGCAGCGTCTCGACCGCGAGGCTTGGCGGGCTACCGTCTTCGTTCCAGGGCTCTGGCTGAATGACTTCCGCCCCGGACAGCTTGTCGCGTCTCCACCCGCCACTGCTGCTGTCTTGCCCCGAAGCAGGCGTGTCATGGCTTGCCTTGCCAGGCTTTTGTTTCGACGCCTTGGAGCCACTAGAGGAGCCGTCGCTCTCATCGTCGTCACTGTCGCCATCGCGCGCCGCAATGCGATTGCGCTCGGTGAGCGAGGAAAGGATCGCGACGACTTCGGCGGCACTACGGCCCGGCCTGAACGCGAGCACGACGTCATCGATCGTGAGGTAATGAACATCATACGCGTTGGTCCACCGATCGAGCGCTGACCTTCCGTTTGAGCCGTAGATGGCTTCGAGCATTAGGACCAGGAATGGATAGTCGAGCCTCCCGCCCTTCAGATTGATGTCGGCGGCGATGGCAATCTCGTCCGGGACACCTTTTACATCTTCGCAGATCGCAACGACGGGATAGTCTCGCCGCAGCGCGTTGAGGAGCCGACGCTGCAGATTGCCGCCGGCAACGCGACGTAAAAGGTGACCGAGCAAGAGGACGTATGTCCTTCCTGGGCCTTCGTCCCCGGCAATGGTCATGTCGTCATAGACATACTCCCCATCGAGACCTTTAAGATCGCCACCGGGTACAAAGCCCGGGACTTCGATCAGCCGTCGGATTGCATGTTCAAAGCCGATAATCGGCGCATGCAGGTCGATCACCGGAGCCGGCATGGCAGCCGCGCGGACCATCGAGGCAAGGGACACGCGAGCTCTCTCGATGGCGCGGGCAAGGACGATCGCCGCGATGATGTTGCTGACGAGCGGACCTTTGCCTGCCTGACCGATGAGGCTGAGGGCATAGGCGCGGCGTGCATCATCAGCGGCAGACAGACGCTCACCCTTGGAATTGGATTTCCGCCGGGATGCCGACTGCAGCGCCAAGGGTGAAGCTGTGCCTTCGACCTTGATGCCGTCGAACGGCTGAGGCGGCGGCTGCAGATAGCCGCCGAAGTACCGCTGCACCCATGCCAAGTCCTTGTCCTGATCGCCGGAGAGGCGCGAGGTATCGAACGTAGGCGTATAGCGGCGGACCACGTGACTATCGATCTCGATAGCCTTCACGTCGAGCAACCCGTTGCGCAGCGCGTTGCGCCTCGCCTCGCGCCGGGCAAGCTGTTCGAGGCGGTGGACAAACAGACGTGCGATCTTACTCATCGATTTTGCCCTCCTCTGCTTCGGCAATAATTGCCAAGTCGGATCGGTTAAGGTCTCGCGCCCGCAACGCGCGTTTTCTGAGACTGCCCGGTTCGGGCCGGGGACGCTCGCGAACCCTGCGACGCTCGCGCTGCACGGCGGCGTTGCGGCTACGCTTGGCGAGCCAATCCATGACCACTTCGCAAGCTGGATCGCCCCGCTCGATATGGACTAGCAGGTGGGCCATCACGCGAGGCGGCACGCTGCCAGCCAGTCCCTCTTGGGTTCGAACGTGACCAAGTGCGAGGCCGATCGCGACGGCAGGATCATCCGTGGGCGATTGATCGGTAGGGGCACTCCGGGTGCGGAGCAAGGCATTGTGGGGACGGTGGCAATCGGGTGTCATCGGTCGGTTGGTCGGGGTGACCGCTTCGCAATGCATGCGCGGCAGCCCCTCCGAATGATTGTCAGAAGACATGGTAACTCCTTGGCCGAACCCGCATCAGGGTCCGGCACCAACAGGGAATGGGAATGGTGAGGAGAGCCACGGGCGCAAAGCGATCGTGGTCACCGCCTGCAGCCGAACGGCAAGCGTCTGGCTGCAGCGTTCAGATCATCGAGCGGTTCAGGTCAATGCGCCCCAGGGCGCCTGGCATAGCCGACGCGGAAGGAGACTGGACGAGGCTCGTCGTCTTCGATGGTGTGGACCCGATCGAAGCGATCATCATCCCAAGGGTCGCGATCCAAATCCTCTTCAAACGAGCGGGCGGCCATATCCTCCTCGAACGTTCGGCTCGGTCCGTTGAGGTTGATCCGAGGTGGCTTCGGCGCGATCAGCTCGGCTTCAGTATCGGCAACCGCTTCGGCGAACCGCTCATTCACCCCGATCGCCTTACGCGCTTCAACTTCGAGAAGCTGCTGCACCCGGATGCCGAAGCGGCGGCGCAGTTCCGCCATGCAGGCTGCGGCACCATCGATCTCGAGCAGGTCATCGATTTCGGAGAGCGCCCAGATGCCGGTGGCGTGATCACTCGGACGGCTTGCTCCATCCACGATCGCCACCTCGACGGTATCGACCATCAAACGCTTCTGCGTCTTGTAAAGCCAGTCGGGCAAGACCATCGCCGCGGCCATCATCTTGGTCTTCAACTCCTCAAGGCGGCTGGTGTCGCCGTAGGAGGCGAGCGATCGCTTGAGGTCGAGGATGTAGGCCGTGTGTCGCGCCCGGTTCACCACGATCAGGTCCGGTGTGTAGCTGCCTTTTGCGGGCGACTCGCAATCGAGTTTGATGCCGTCGAGGCTCGACCAATCATTGCCGGACACGGCTTCGAGTGCTGCTTTCACGAGCGGCAGTTTAAGCGACTGCGTGAGCACCAGCACGTTCGGGTTCGCTCTCGCCACTCGTTCGAACGCGTATTCAAGAAGCTTGCCTTCCCGGAACGACACCGCCCGGACCAATGAAGCGATGTGAACATAGTGGCCCAAGATCTCGTCTTCCGCCGGTTCGCCATCCTTGATCGCAGTGATGGCGCGATCGATGAGCACATCGAGATCGGCCTCAACCTCCTCGAAGCGAACGAGGTGCGGATGCCGACGCAGGACGACTGGCTCGCGGATCGACGCGGCAACCGGGTTACGGCCGAAGCCGAATGGACGCGGTCGGGAGCCTGACATGGCCGATGCGCTGGCGTTGACGAGTGAGTTGAGAACTTCCCCATAGGGAACAGAAGCGGTATTCGTGCTCATAGCCCGATTCCTTCTAACCAAGGTTGACGGTCAGGCCCTTGTCGATGTTGGCGCATCGGCTTGGGCCGCTTGTTCCAGTCATCCGGAACTTCCCCAACCTGGCAGGACCCGAGCCGGGGCTCAAGGACCCCCACTCTCAAAAAGAGAACGAAGCCGGTACAAGGTTAACAGCGGGCTCACGATGCTTCATGAGGCACCCTTGCCCGACCCTAAATGCCGGTAGCCTTGTTCGCATCCAGCCGGTCAGACACCCAAACAAAAAAAGGGCCGACAAGCGGCCCCAGGGAAGGTTTGGGGGGAAGGCAATGTTGTCGCCTTCCCGATCTCGACGCCGGTCACACCGACATCACAGGCGAGACCATCTCGTCGAAGTTTTCGTCTTCAACCTCGGCCTCGTCCTCAAACTCGATCCCGACCTCGATCAGTTCAGACGTGTCGAGCGGCGGAACCGCTTCGAGCAACTGGCGGCCTGCGACATCGTCATTGCCGTCGACAGCGTCCGTAACGTCGGGGCCGGTCAGCTTTGCTTTTCGATCCTTCGAGATCGCCCAGGACAGGACGGGCATGGCTTCGCCCTCGAGCCACTTGCGCAGGTCGACCATTTTCGGCCAGCGCTCTTTATCGGACAGTCGCGTCAGCACGACCTCGACCCGCGCCCATTGGCTGCCATTCGGGAACATCACAAGGCTCTGGTGCTCGCTCCTCGCCTCAGACGAACCGACGAACTGCGCCAGATTGCGAAGTTCGCTTCGAGCGGTGCCTGCCGACAGCATAAGCACTTCCTGCAGTTTTTCCTTATAGAGCCGCTTGGCTTTCAAAGCAGCATCCATGACCCCGATGATCGCCTGGAGGCGGGCAAGGAAGATCTTCTGTCCCTCGCGGGATTTAAGTGCAATCAGCGCCTGAAGTCCGCTTACGCCGCCGATGTTGTAGGGATTGACGCGGGGTTTCTCCTGACCGTCAGACAGGATGGCCCTGGCATCCGAGACCCGGACCTGACCGTGCTCCTCGGCATGTTTCAGCACCTGGCGGATTTTGTCCGGCTCCGCATGAGCGATCGTGAACAAGACGGTCGAACTCACGTTGAGATCGATCAGTCCATCGCGGAACGCCTCGAGGTTCCGCGAGACGGCAATGAAGCCGGTCGCCGTGCGCGCAGCGATCCCGCAACGGCTGTTCACCCATTTGGCGAACTTCGTACCGTCCAGTACGTCAGCGACTTCATTGAGAATGTCGCCGATCAGGAAGGTCTGCTCCGTCGAGCGGCGTCCGAGCTCGAAGATGCGCTCGGCCTTGTTCTCGAGCAGGCCCTGAAGCGCTGGATCGATCTTCAGCTTTTCATATGTGAGGGAGGGGGGTAGTGGGGGCCTTGGGTTTGGTCTTGGTGTTCATCTGACACTCCGGTTACGCGTTACAATCATCCGACACGCAAAGGCATCGGATGAAGCTATTATCGTCCCGATCATCAAACGGTGCAAATCGCACCTCAAATTCACATCAAGCAAAATCTATGTAACTCAATCCAAAACCGAACCAAAAATGCCATAAATACTGATAAAAAATGTTGCCGTTAACCATACTAATCGATAGATCAAACAATATTAATGGCAATCTAGACCATATTACATCAGTCAATCAGCAGGCCCAGGTACATTTTCGCGGCCAGGCCTATTCCCTGCTCGCTAAACGGCCACCTCCCATTAGGACGCAAAAAGCATTTTTTCCACGCAGCGGCTGCTCGAAGTATTTTCTCGATCCCCCAAGGTACAGCCGCCAAGGGCTACGGCGACGGCTGGGATGGCTCGCTTCACCCTCAGAAGTCATCACGCGTTTTCTCAAAGTGCCCGTGCATCGAGACAAATTGCGCTTATCTGATTCCGAACTCTGGACATCCGATTCAGAACGCTGGAACGGCGTTTACGCAAACGCCGTTTGCGCTGGTCCGGGCATCGCGGCACGCCTTGCCTCGCCGACCAGTTCAGCCAGACCTGGCAAGGTGATCGATCTGTGGACACGAGGAGCATTGGCCGCCGGTCGCTCCCGTCATTCATCAGCGCTTAAACTCTCGCAGATACCCGTGGCGACTGACGTATTCGTTTCGCGCAGGGTTCAGGAGTTCCGATGAGTAAAACAAGCCAAGTTGCCGCCGACCGGGCCGAGGCCTTGGAATCCGCGCTCAGAACCATCGAGATGATCGACCAAACCGCTCCGCTAGCGCTCATCGACATCGGGGTTGCGCTTTCGGAAGTCTTTGACGAGACACCAACATCACAGGTGCTGTCGTCCATCGCAGAACGGACCGGTATCGAGGGGGCCGTTATAGAGCGGGCTCTGTATGCCGGTTTCGTACTTGGGCCCCACCGCGCGAGCCTTGAGCGTTTGGGCGTATATGCCGACGTGGTCGCCGCTCTGGCTGAAGGGGAGGAGCAGGACATTGACCGCGGGGTTCAAGCGCTCCAAACCTACCCCGGGATTTCTTTGGCCGACCTGCAGATCCTGATGAACTCGTCCGATGAACTACGCGCCTATCAATCGCCCCACCATCCCCTCCTCCGTTTCGACATGACGAGCATGGAGGAGCTGGCAGTGATGAAGACACGTAGCGGGTTTCGCATCTTCCGGGAGATGGTCAGCCGCATCATTCAGTTGATCAACCGCCTCGAAGAGGTAGGCTTCAATCACGAAGAGTCCGAGGCCATCCAGAGCCAATTGCACATCGGCCGCGAGCACCTGGAGACGATGATCGGCAACCTCATCCTTCTGCCGCATCCAGTCGTCGCGAGCCCTACTCACATCTTTCCAGCATGGCCGCCCCAAGCGTCTTCGTGCAACCACCTTCTTGATGGTCTCGGAGAGCTCTCTGACCTTGGTGAGAACTCGCTGCCTGACCTCTTCAGAGTGCGCGCGATGATGCAGCAGCTTCTTGGGTCTGAGGTGGCTTGATAGCGCCGGGGACGCAAGAGCGCGCAAGTCATCTTGACCTGCAGGCAAGTCATCCTGCCGACATCCCACATCGATACAAATTGCGCATCAGCGATTCCGAACTCTGGAGATCCGATTCAGAACAGTGGAATAGCGTTTCCTCAAACGCCGTTCGCACGGCTCAAGGTGTCTCGACCTGTCGTACATTACCCGCAACCTGTCTCAAGTTGCGCATTCCTGATTCAGGGTTGAGGATTTCCGATTCATCAACCGGGATTTTCGATTCAGAAGCCAGCGAGGTTGCTGCACTCATGCTGGTCTGGCATGCAGTCGACCTGTCAGAGTGAGGGGACTGCATGGCACGCAAATCGGACGAGATCCGCAATCGCGAACAGCGCGAGCGTCAGCAGCGACTGCGCGATGCCGATCGCAAGGCAAGGCGCCCCAATCGCGACGATGTCGCCCGCACAGCTCTCTTCATGATCATTTCTGCAATGGCGGCACGCAAGGCGGAGGCCGAACTCGACGAACTTCAGGATCGCGTGGTTGCCCTTCTTGTACGCCAGGGGCTTCGATGAGCGAGCATCGGATGCCGTATTCGATGAGCTAGCCGACAAGTACCGTACAGGCGAGTGGCCTTTTCGTCGGAAGCTTCACCTGGACGAGGCAGACGGTGACGAACTTGAAGATTGATCAGCTTTCTCGCCTGCCTTTAATCGGTGCCTGCTGGATGCGCTATCGCGCATCGCCTTTCACAAACCCCGTTTGCAAGATCTGATACATTCCCCCCGTTACTTCACAAAACGGCGTTTGATTCTGAATCGGATTTCTAGAGGGTTTCGGCCGATCCCCGGCGTCCGTCGTATTGTTGCGCGCACGCAACACTGCCCGATCTAAGTCAACGGCTGCCAAGCAGTTAACAACCATAAGCTGCCGGTAAAGTGCTCAAACTTTTCAGGCAAAGGCGCTGTCCCATTTTGAGAATCGACCGGATTTTGCTCAAGCTGCAGCCATCTAGCCAACAATTACAGGTACTTGCGTGATCGCAGCTCCTGTGTTCTCTGGCTGGCAGCAGTGTTCAACCCAGGCCAGTCCAAGGAACGGAAAGGAGGCGCCCATGTTCGATTACGGCCATGTCACTGGCGCCGTTATGCCGCCGTCAGGAGACCCAGAGTGCCAGACCACGCCCGAGTTCGGGGTCTGCACCGGCCGCATGCCCGAGAAGGCTCTCGGCGCAGATCACCGTCGAATACGACGGCGAAGATCTGTGCACGAAAGGAGCCACTATGCTGCATGCACCCCAATCACCGAGCGGGACGTTCAGGTTCATCTATTCCGAGGATGACAACCGGCGGATCGAGGAATACCAACGGCAAAACGAGCCTGCGGAAGACCGTCTGCTTGAGCTGATCGAGCAAACACCCGGCGTTGTGCGGGACGGTTACCATGTGTTCAGGAAGCCGATTTGGGTGACCGTGACCGATCAAGGTTTCACGGCATCACCCAAGCCGCCACGGCGCAAGGACCTCGTCGGTCCCGGAACGTTTGTTCAGTTCGAGATCTGCGAGCGCCGTATCGGTGAGCGCTCGGTAGAGGCCTTGACCCTTGCGCACATCGTCGGATGCATGCGCATTGGCGACCTGTTGTCGATGAACAAGCGCCTGGCCGAGATCGATCGTGAAGCGGCCCGCGTGCTGTTGCTGGAATTCGTATCCGCTGTCCAGCGTCAGGTCTACTCGACGGCACACCACATGACGAAGCCGTTCCCCCAACCGTAAAACACACGCGAAGCGCCAGGTCATGACGACCTGGCTCTGGCCGGGGCTCCCAAGCCGTCCCGGCCAGGCTAAGCATGTCTCTCACGCGCAATCCGTTTATGAATGAGCACCAAATGACCAAGAAGGTTTTGTTCTACGCCCGCTATTCCACCGACCGGCAGAATGAGGTTTCGATCGAGACCCAGACCGAACTCGGCAAGAAGTTCGTTGCTGACAGGGACTGGAAGCTGGTCGCGACCTACTCCGACTCCGCAATCAGCGGCACGTCGTTCACCTCTCGCCCCGGCATCCAGCAACTCTTGGCGCATGTGAAGCGCGAACACATTGATGTGGTGCTCTGCGTCAATGTCGATCGTCTGTCGCGCGATGTCGAGCACACCTCAAAGATCCTGAAGGATCTGAACTACCACGACTGCGCCATCTGGACCGTCGAAGCTGGCCGGGCGGTCACCGATATGGAACTGCACATGCGTTCCACGATGAGCCATGAACTCGTCGAGCAGGGCCGGACGCGCACCCGCGAGGGTATGAAGACGGCCGTACGCAAGGGGAAGGCAACTACTTGCCTCTCCTACGGGTACAAGCTTTCCCAGCAACGCGATGCAAATGGCGATCGCCTCAAGGGGCTGCGGGAGATCGATCCGGTCAAGGCCGAGATCGTGCGGGGGATCTTCAAGGACTATGTCAACGGCGTCTCACCGGCCGCGATTGCACAGAAGCTGAACGACCTGGGGATCCCGGGTGCACGCACCAAATACTGGCGCGACACCACGATCCGGGGCAGCGTCACTGACGGGACCGGCATCCTGAACAACGCCCTCTACGTCGGTAAAGTCGTCTGGAACAAACAGAAGTTCCGCAAGGACCCGACGACAGAACGGCGAACCTCTCGTGCGAACGACCGGGACGAATGGGAGTTCGTGGACAGGCCTGAGTTGCGCATCATTTCGGATGAGCTGTGGGAACGGGCAAAGCAGCGTCAGGCCGAAAGTCGCGAAGAGTTCGACCGGCACTCGACAAACCGTCTCAACGCGACGCACCGTCCGGAATATCTTCTCAGCCGGATGCTCCAATGTGCCGAATGCGGCGGGCCCTACGCGATCAGCGGAAAGGATCGCTATAGCTGTACCAACCGCAAGAAGCGGCTGCCAATCGATGAGCTTGACGGTGAATGCTGCACCAACAGTAAAACGATCACCCGCCATGAACTGGAAGAGCGCGTCCTCAACTGCCTTCCGGTCGCGTTTTACTCGGTCGACATCTTCGACCGGATTTCGAAGAAGATGATCGCCCACGAGGTGAGCAAATTGAAGAGCGCCCCTTCCCGCAAGGCGCAGTTGGAAGCTGAACTCGCGAAGATCAAGGCGACGCAGACGAGCCTGATGCAACAGATCCAGGACCGGCACGCCGAAGGCCGGCCGCGCCTTGCCATCCTCGACGACCAGGTCGACGAACTCGAGGCGAAACGCGAACAGCTCGCCCGGGAGCTTGCCACCATCGAAGAGCCGGCAGAGGATTTTCAGGGGAAGATCGAGCAGCTGAAGGCGCAGTTTAACCCGGCAAACATCGAGATCGGGATCCGCAAACTCATCTTCCTCGCACGCAACAACGCCGACGAAGCGGTGAAGCAGCGGCTGATGCCGATCGTGCGTGACCTCATCCAGACCGTCGTCATCGGCAAGACGCCTGGCCACCAGCCGGCAAGCCTGCAGGTGCATGGCGACATCGCCCACATCATGGCATCGATGGACGTGATCGATATCCTGCAGCAGCAGTTCTACGCAGCCGCTCAGAATGATCTGATGACGCGCCTGGCATCCGGTGAGATCGACACGGAGGCCAAGAAGAACAAGCTCATCGAGGCTTATATCGATGAACTGTCACGCAAATTGCCGGAGTGGGAGAATTTGCAAGTTTTGTTGGTTGCGGGGGCAGGATTTGAACCTGCGGCCTTCAGGTTATGAGCCTGACGAGCTACCGGGCTGCT
>JBHYDI010000019.1:0-36502 GCA_051861045.1 Allorhizobium sp. | reverse complement strand
TCACCAGCTTCTCAACAACATTGCCCTTAGCCGACCTGGTGGTCATGGCGGGGTGGCTGCACCCGTTCCCATTCCGAACACGGCCGTGAAACGCCCCAGCGCCAATGGTACTTCGTCTCAAGACGCGGGAGAGTAGGTCGCTGCCAGGTCTGCTAAAGGCAATGTTGTAAGGTTTTGCGAAAGCAAATACCCAAATCTTCTCGATCACAGCATCGGCCCAAGCCGAAACAACGGGCCGCATCAAGCGGCCCTTTTTGCTTGGTGAAATCTCTTAAGCGTTACAACTTAAGTTGTTACGCTCTTGGCGCGGGGTGGAGCAGCCCGGTAGCTCGTCAGGCTCATAACCTGAAGGCCGCAGGTTCAAATCCTGCCCCCGCAACCAACAAAACTTGTAAATTCTCCCAATTCGGCAGTTTGCGTGGAAGCTCCTCTGCATAAGCCTCGAGGAGCTTTTGTTTTTTAGCCTCCGTGTCGAGTTCCCCGGACAGCTGGCGCGTCAGCACATCCTGATCCATCATCGCCTTGAACTTCGCTTCCATGATTTGCGCTGTCTCCATTGCGGCAAGGATCGATGCGATGCGACCATGGACTTCCAGCGCCGGCGGTATCCAGCAGGTGGTCAGAGATGCCCAGCGCGGCCTGTTCACGGTGGTCATTGCCGAGGCACTGGATCGCATCAGCCGCGACCAGGCCGATGTCGCGACCCTTTACAAGCACCTGAAGTTTGCAGGCGTCAACATTGTCACCCTGGCCGAGGGGGAAATCTCCGAGCTGCATGTAGGCCTGAAGGGCACGATGAACGCACTGTTCCTCAAAGACCTTGCCATGAAGACCCATCGCGGCTTGCGGGGCAGGGTGAAGAAGGGCAAGGCAGGCGGTGGGCTTTGCTACGGCTACCGTGTCCTCAAACAGTTCGACGGTAATGGCGGGCCGGTCCGGGGTGACCGTGAGATTATTGCCGAGGAAGCCGATATCATCCGCCACATCATCCAAGAGTTCGCCGGTGGCAAAAGCCCAAAGGCGATTGCGACGGATCTGAACAGTGAGGGCATACCCGGGCCGCTTGGACGCGCATGGGGCGACACCAGCATTCGCGGCCATATCACGCGCGGTACGGGCACTCTCAACAACGAGCTTTATACCGGCGTTCTGGTCTGGAACCGTCAGCGTTTCATCAAGGACCCATCTACCGGCAAGCGGGTCTCGCGCCCAAGATGTCTTTGTCGCTCCTCTGATCCCCAAAAAGTGTCGCTAAAACCGGAGGGGATTTTGGGCTCTGGTCAAGTGTCTTGGTTTTCTGGCCCTCTCAGTGGGCCAGAGAATACTTCAAATTGGATTACCTCAGCCAGGCACGGTCACACTCATCGATGCCGTGCCAATTGTGTATCAACGGATCCCCTGGCGCTGCGGTCTGGAGTTCAGCCGAAGGCGAGCGTAGGCACGTCGACGATTGTCGACCCTCCGTCGACTGTGAGGGTTGCGCCGGTCACCATCGAAGCATCGGACGAGCAGAGGAATGCAATCACGGCTGCCACCTCATCGGGATGGGCGGGGCGGCCGAGGGGGACGTCGCGCGTGACGATGCCATAGGCTTCCTCGCGGGTAGAAAGGTTCATCCTCGTCCGCAGTTCATCCATCTCCGCGTCAGCCATTTCTGTGGTGACCCAGCCGGGGCAGACGGCGTTGCACCGAACGCCTTGGCGGCCGAAATCACGGGCGATGGAGCGAACAAGCCCGATCTGGGCATGTTTGGTGACCGTGTAGCCGAATGCGCTGGCGGGTGCCGCGAGGCTGGCGATCGAAGCGGTCACGGCAATCGCGCCCTTGCGGCGGACCAGTTCCGGCATTGCTGCGCGCAGCAGGACGAATGCAGTGTCGAGGTTCGCCCGGCAGGCATCCGACCATTCGCTGTCGGTGGTCTCGGTGATCGTTGCGAAACCATGGCCGCCCGCATTGGCCACCACCACGTCGAGGCCTCCGAACCGTTCTACTGCGTGTGCAACGGCTGACTGGGCCTGAACCGGATCGGCCACATCGCCGACGAAGATAGCGGCGCCTATGGATTCGGCTACCGATTGCAGCTGCGCCTGACGCCGGCCCATGATCACGACCTTGGCGCCCTCTTGTGTAAGACGTCGTGCTGTTGCCGCCCCAATGCCGGTTCCGCCACCCGAGATCAGCGCTACCTTCCCCGCAAAGCGACCGTTCATCGCGCGGTGCTCCCGGCCGGGACGATGCCGTCGCGGACCCACGTGTCGAATATTGCGAGCACGGCATCGCAGAACTCGGCATCGTTGATGTGGCAGTCGAGTGTCGTCATCTCCACGCGCCCTTGCATCGCCAGTTCGATTTCCGCGGTGAATGCCGAAAGACCTTCCGGATCATGGGCGGCTTCGCCTGCTCGATCCCATTCCTCGATGCCGCCCTTTGGAAGCAGGAAGTGGGTCGGGCCGCCCGCCTCGGCGAGGCGCTCGGCGATCGCGCGAGCCAGGTGACGGCGCTCTTCGACATTGAACGCGACGTTCTTGATCAAGCGGTTGTGCTGATGGAAGGGACGATCCCTGAAACGGTCGGGAATCTCCTGCCAGCCGGCCAGATCGAGAATATCGGCCGCACCGGGGGCCACCAGTTGCGGAGTGCGGCTGCGCCCGGCGCCGGACAGGCGGTCGGTGCCGGCGCTGACGAGAGAGCCGTGTTGCACGTTGACGAATTCCTGCAGCGAGAAGTCCATCACGCAGGCGAAGACGCCTTCTGCCGCCAGCCGTTCGAAGGCCATGCCGCCCATACCGGTCGTGTGGAAGACGGCCACGTCGTAGCCACGCTTCTTCAGCTCCGGATGTAGCCGCTTCATGTATTTGAGGCAGGAGGAGCCGAGCGATGTCATGCCGATAACCGGACGGTCGAAGGAGGGGGGCTCGACTGCGCGGGCAGCGCCGAGGACCGCACCGGCCGCCTGGCTGAGGGACGACTTGCATAGAGGATTGAGGCCGTAGAGCCCGCCGGCCCAGAGGATGAACTGGACGTCTGCCGCCATGCGCTCGGCGGCAATCAGAGGGGAGCCTGCTACGGTGGAGACGATATATTTCGGAACGCCGATCGGCAGGGACTGTGCGCAATCGAGGGCTAGGTCGGTGCCCATCGTGCCGCCGAGCGCAATCATCCCGTCGATGCGCCCCTCATCGAAGAGCCGCCGGGTCATCACTGCCGCCCCGGCACTCATTCGTTCGAAGGCTTCCCCTTCCTCACCGAGGGCGATCAGGTCGGCGATTGTCGTGCCGCCCGCTTCGGCCACCTGGTGCTTGCTCACCGCCACCTGAATGGCTGTGTCTCCAAGGATGCTGACATCCATGGCGAGCGTGGTCCCGCCCTGGGCCTTGATACAACTGATCAGATAATCGAGTTCCGGAGCCTTCGTGTCGAAAGTGCCAATGACCAGAATTGTCTTTTTCATGGATCCCCCCATTAAGGCTTATAGGAAAAAGGCAGTGCAGAGGTCGTGTGCTTCGGCGACAAAGCGCTCGTTGCGCTGGGTGCCGCCTGGTTCTTCGATCCTCGACACGATCCAGCCGACATAAGAGAGCGCGCGGATCGCGAGGAAGAGGTCGAGGCTGGTGAGATCGAGTGCGCGGCGCGTGTTGTAGCCTTCGATCAGCGCCGCCTTGAGATCTGGATAGTCCGGCTCCGACATGTTTTTAAGCAGGACGGTCGCCATATCGAATTGCCGAAAGCCGAAGCCACCATCGTCGAAATCAATGATCCTGATCGTTCCATCGTCGAGCAATACATTTTCGCGCACGAGGTCCGCGTGGATGAGGCCGTAGTCAAGGGATGGTGCGATTTCGGCGAGTTGCCCTTTGGCCTTTTGCCGAAAGCGCAGAAACAGCGCTTTGATGTCCGGTGAAAGCGTGGGGTTATCCCAGAAGCGGCCCCAAAGGGGGCTCTCCCCCAGGAGACCTTCCAAATCCCATTGGCAACGCTTGAACCCTGCTGGACGCTGCCAGGTGTCACACGCTGCATGCAGTTCAGCCATTTCTGCGCCTATAGCGCGGAATGCGCCCAGACGGTCCTTCAGGGCGAGGGGCTGACGGCTTTTGCCGAGTGGTGTACCCGGCAGCCAACTGACAACATCGACGTAAAAGGTGTCGATGCATTCGAGCAGCTTCCCTGTCCGTGACGGCAGTGGCCGCGGAACATGCAGGCCGGCCTTTTCCATCGCTTCCAGCCAATGCAGTTCGGCCACGAGTTCGTCCCTCTCGCGGTAGCCTGGTCGCTTGATGCGAAGCGCATAGTCGCCCTGCGCGGATCTGATGTGATAGACCCGGTTTTCTCGGCCGGCCACGAATTCGCAAGCGGCGCCCGTCAGTCCCCAAGCTGCGAGGGAGGCATCAACCGCAGCGCTCATGACGATTCTGCCACCTCGCCGATGACGTCATCGAGCGTCGTCATCAGCAGGTCGAGATGTTCTTCGGCAAATGGCATCGGCGGACGGATCTTCAGCGTGTTCTTGTGGCGACCCAGCTTCGACAGGATGATGCCGCGCTGCCGCATCTGGTTGACGACCTGATCGGCGAAGGCGACGGCAGGCTCCTTGCTGTCGCGGTCGAGTACAAACTCGGCACCGAAGACCATGCCGGACTGTCGCACATCGCCAATGACCTCGTATTTACCGGCCAGTTCCGTCAGGCGTCGATGGGCGAGAAGCCCGATCTTCTCGGCATGCGCCTGAAGCTTTTTATCCTGCAACTCCTCCAGCACCGCCATGGCAGCGGCACAACTGACCGGATTGCCGCCGAAGGTGTTGAAATAGCGAAAGGACTTGCGGAACCGGGCCATGATCTCAGCGCTTGTGACCAGACCGGCGACGGGGTGGCCGTTGCCCATTGGTTTGCCCATAGTCACGATATCGGGGACGACGCCCTGTTTCTGATGTCCCCAGAAATGCGTGCCGCACCGACCGAAACCGGACTGCACTTCATCGCAGATCAGCAGGCCACCGGCCCGGCGGGCGGCCTCGGCGGCCAGCTTCAGCCAGCCCGGCGACTGTGCGGGAAACCCTTCATTCAGGAAAAGCGGGCACACAACGAGCGCGGCAAAACCGATGCCGTTCCTTTCCAGATCGTCGATTGCTTCCTGCACCTTTGCGGCGAAGCGCTGGCCATCCGGATCTGGAATGCGATAGCTGTCGGGTGCTTCGACGTGCCGGAGATATTGGCCGAGGCCGTATCCCACTTCCGGCATGTTGCTCTTGGAAAGATGGCTTACGAGGGTCGTATTGCCGTGATAGGTGGCATCGGTTGCGATGATGCCCCGTTTACCGGTCATCGCTTCTGCCATGCGCAGCGCGATATCGTTGGCTTCAGACCCCGTACAGGTCAGGATCGCAGTCTTCAGCGGGTCTTCATAGGTGGCGGTCAGGCGCTCGACATAGTCGAGGATGCCTTCGTGCAAATAGCGGGTGTGCGTGTTCAGCGTCGCCGCCTGCCGGCAGATCGCCTCGACGACCCGGGGATTGCAGTGTCCGACATGTGGGACGTTGTTGTAGCAGTCGAGATATTGGCGGCCTTCGGCATCCCAGAGCCAAACGCCTTCTCCTCGTACGACGTGAATGGGCTCGTCGTAGAAGGTCGAGACGTTTGGGCCGAGCAGGGCGCGACGGCGGTCGATCAGGTCAGACATTCGGGATTTTTCCCTTCGCGGATTTGTGGTCCTTGACGAGGGTCCAGGCGTGAACTGCGAGCGCCAGAACGATCATTGTGAACAGGATGAACGCGATCGGACGATCGATGAAATCCCAAGGCTCGCGCACGCGGGCCATCGCTGTTCTCAGCCGGTCTTCCATCAGTTTGCCAAGCACGATGCCCAGGATAATGGGTGATGTCGGCAGGTCGAGGCGCTTCAGGATGAAGCCGAAGAAGCCGAAGGCGGAGGCGATGACGACGTCGGTCAGCGAATTGCGCAGCGTGTAGACGCCAATCAGACTGAACGTCAGGATCATGATGCCCAGGAAGCGGTTGGGGATCAGCATCACTTTCATCAGCGTCGTCGTCGAGAAGAACAGGAAGATGACGACGATGACGTTCAGGAGGAAGAGGCAGATGTAGAGCGCATAGATGAAGTCGAGATGCTGGGCGAAGAGCTGCGGGCCGGGAATGACATTGTGCACATAGAAGACTGCGAGCATCATCGCCGTCAGTTCTTCGCCTGGGATGCCGAGGGCCAAGAGGGGGATCATGGCGGCGGCAGGCACTGAATTGTTGGCGGCTTCGGATGCAACGATGCCTTCCGGATTGCCCTTGCCGAACAGTTCCGGGGTCTTCGAGGTCCGTTGCGCATAGGCATAGGACAAGAACTGGGACATGAATTCGCCGACGCCCGGGATCATGCCGCAGATCACGCCGAACGAGGATGCGACGGTCGCAACGCGCTTGAAGATCCACAGATCGCGCATCTGCTGAAAGAAGCCGACCTTCTCGACGTATGGAAGTTCGATCGGCTTGTCCTTGCTCATTACCAGCACGAGTGCCTGGCTGATCGCAAAAAGACCGAGCACGACAACGATCAGATCAACGCCGGACTGAAGCCAGGGCTGATCGAAGGTGAACCTCTGCGTATAGGCCGTCGATTCAATGCCGATGGTCTGCAGGAAGATGCCCAGGAAGGCGAGGATCGCGGCGGGCAAGACCTGGCCACGGTGGGTGATGATCACAAGAACGATGCCGAGAAGGGCTGCGAGGAAGATCTCGCGGGCGCCGAACATCGGTGCGATCTTGGCCAGTACGGGTGCCAGCAGCATCAGCGCGGCAATCGAAAAGAGTGCCCCATAGAAAGATGCGGAATAGGCAAGGCTCAGGGCCTTGCGGGCTTCCCCGCGCTTCGTCATGGGATAGCCGTCATAGGTGGTCAAGGCGTTGACGGGCGTGCCCGGGGTGTTGACCAGAATCGCCGGTATAGCTCCCCCGAACATCGACGAACCGTAGATCCCGAGCAGGGCGGTCAAACCGACGATCGGTTCTAGTGAGAAGGTCACCGGCAACACGATTGCGATGGCAACGGCAGCGCCGACGCCCGGCATGGAGCCCACCAATACGCCGCCGATCGATCCGATCAAGAGGGCGGCAAAGACATCCCATCGGGCCAGAAGTTCAATACTTGAAAGCAACGTGTCCATGGGGCTCTCAGAAATAACGGAGGAGGAAATAGCGAAGTTGCTCGGGGGCAAGCTCGTAGAGCATCCCGCCGGGGATCTTCACGTTCATGGTGGTCTTGAAGAACAGCACCACGGCGAAACCGAATACCGCTGCGATCCCGACGGCTGAGCCGCGATAGCCGAGGCGAAGCGCCAGCCCCGCGCAAAACAGGATCGTTGCCAGGAGATATCCGATCAGGGGGATGGCGATCACATAGAGCAGATACCAGCCGATGAATTCCAGCGAGCGAAGCCAGACGAGGGCCTCCTGCCATCGACCTGGTGTCCGGGTGATGCGCGCACGTGAAAAGGCATTGAGCAGACCAAACAGGACGATCCCGCTCAAGGACAGCACCGGCCAGAAGCGTGGCTGGGAGGCGAAACCTTTGCCTGGGAGCCAGGTGGTTTGCCAGGGCACGGAGGCGAGCAAAGCCATCGCAATCACGATGGTGATCGTTGCAAAGAGAATCTCTCCCGGCTTGCGGGCCTCTGGAAAGACGTGGGGTTTGTTATCTTCGGGGGAGCTCAACTGGCCATCTCCATCTCGAAATCGAGCGTGAGTGAGCGTCGGCCGCTCAAAAGAGCGTGCGGCCGGCGTTCCAGGTCATCAAGAGAAGCTACAGGCTACCGGGATTGACGAGCGTTCACAGCAGTTCGTCCCTAAGCTTGCGGCATGCCAGATCCGTCTACTCGGCGAGCATGCCAGAGATGCGCTTCGAGACGCCGATGTCGGATGCGATGCGCGCGCGTGCGGCGTCCTCCTCCATCCAGTACACGATGGCGCCCGTCCGCTTGGCGAGTTCCATTGCCCGCTCGGATGCCATCGTTTCCTTGGCGGTGGCGACGATCTTCTCGCGCACATCCTTCGGCGTGTCCTTGTGCACGAACAAACCATTCCAGAGGGAGATGTTGAGATCCGGTGCTGTCGACGCCAGGGTCGGCGCGTCTGGGACGACGGCGATGGGGGCATCGGTGATGGTCGCGAGGATCTTGACCTTGTCCAGGCAGGGAAGAAGCTGCTGGATGGTGGTATTGATAACGTCGAAATCGCCGGAAGCCAGAGAATTGCAGTCGAGTGCCGCGGAAGAGGCTTCACCACCCCATTCGAAACCCATTTCCTTCGCGGCGGCCAGTGTGGCCTGTGTCGGAAGAAGGAAGGCGCCGAAATGGCCGAGGAGCTGGGGTTCGGTTTTCGAATATTCTGCCAGTTCCTTCATCGTCGAGAAGGGGGAATCGGAAGCGGTCGCAATCACGAAGGGATAGGTCAGGAAGATGCCAAGCGGCTCAAAGGGATCTGGATTGAGACCTGCGACGCCCACATCTGGGCCGACGACCGGGATGTCGACGACGAAGGAGCCGATCGTGTACCCATCAGCGGGTGCGGATGCGACCTCTGCCGCGCCTGGAAAAGGCCCGCCCTCGGAAGGTTTGTTGACGACTGCCGTCGCCACTCCGTATTTTTTCTGAAAGTCTTCTGCGATCATTCGCGTTAGCACATCTTCGAGATCTCCCGGCGGGAACGGAACGACGAAACTGACGGGGCGATTGGGGTAGTCTGCGTATACAGATCCGGCTGCGGTGGTGGCAGCCAGCAAAAGGGCGGCGAACTTGGTTTTAAGCATTGACAGGTCCCTCTATGGTTTATTATTATCACCAGTAGTTCAAATATACCTTCTGCCTTGCTTGTCGTCAATAAAGTTTGCCTCGCAACGCTTGAAGCTCGTCCACGGGTAAGCATCTTCATGTCCTCCACTGTCGCCAAAGCACTCTCTCTGCTCGATTATTTCTCTGAGGCCGAGCCGGAGATCGGTCTGTCAGAATTGGCTCGTCGGTCCGGAATCGATAAGGCGACGGTGCATCGCATGCTGGTTGTGATGTGTGATCAGGGTCTGCTGGAGCAGCGTGGAAGCGCCCGGCTCTATCGCCTGGGAGCCGGGGTCCTGCGGTTGGCGCGGGTGCGGGAAACGGCCTTCCCCGTGACCTCGGTCTATCAGCATTCTCTCGATGCCATTTCGACCGAACTGGGCGAAACCGCCCATGCGTCCCTGATTTCCGGCCGGGCGTTGGCGACGATCGGGGTGTCTGAGAGCAATCGCGGCAGCCGTGTTTCGCTGGTGGCCGGTGAGATCCTGCCGATCCACAGCACGGCGTCGGGGCTTGCCTTCATGGCTTTTTCACAAGCGGAATTCGTGGATCGCGTCCTCAGCGAGACGTTGAAGGCTAAGACGTCGCGGACTTTGACTGACGGAAACGTCATTCGGGTGCGACTGCAGGAGGTTCGCCTGACGGGTTATGCCGAGGCTGATCAGACCAATGAGGACGACGTCTATGGTATGGCCGTGCCAGTCTTCGATGCGGAAGGCCTGCCTGTCGGCGCTCTCGCCGTTGCGACCCCCGCCCATCGCATGACGAACGACCTGCGGCGCCAGACCATAGAGGCGCTCTTCCGTGAGGTCGAAGCAGTTCATCGCGGGACCGGTGGACGCCCCCCGGTTGTGTTCCTGGCTGCTGCGAAGCGGATTGGCCAGGCAGGCGCCTGATTTCGAACCATGTGATCCCATTCTCTGCCCTGATGTAACGGCAACCCTGCGCACACTGCATGTGGAGGGTTGACCGAGAAGTTTTTGCCAAGCATTATATAAACCGATGGTGTAAATAACGAACCACAGCTAGGCAATCCACCATGAAGCAGGACTATATCGACCGGCTGCGCGCAGTCTCGCTCCAGCCCTTCCATCACGTGATCAACGGAGGGCGTGTGCCGGCCTCTGACGGCTGCACCATATCGGTGATCTCGCCGATCGATGGTGCGGTGTTGACGACGATGGCGCGGGGAACGCTTGAGGACACGGATTTGGCGATCTCCGCCGCTCGCCGTGCTTTCGACGGCGGGGGCTGGTCCGAACTGCCACCGGCGATGCGCAAGAAGATCCTTTTCAAATGGGCTGATCTGATCGAGGCGAACGCCCTGGAGATTGCTGTTCTCGGCGTGCGTGAAAACGGGACGGAAATCGGCATGGCGCTCAAGGCCGAGCCGTTCTCGGCGGCCGCCACGATCCGATATTATGCCGAGGCTATCGACAAGCTGTTCGGCGAAGTTGCACCGACCGATCCGGCTTTCCTCGGGCTCGTCCATCGTGAACCTGCCGGTGTTGTGGGTGCGATCGTCCCCTGGAACTTTCCCCTGATGATCGGTGCCTGGAAGTTCGGCCCGGCTCTTGCTGCAGGCTGCACAATGGTGCTCAAGCCTGCTGAAACCGCCTCGCTCAGTCTGCTGCGGGTGGCCGAGCTTGCGCTTGAGGCTGGTATGCCGGCTGGAGTGTTCAACGTCGTGACCGGCGAAGGCGCCGTCGTCGGCGCCCGGATCGCCGAGTCCATGGATGTCGATGTCCTGGTGTTCACCGGGTCAGGTCCTACCGGGCGGCGCCTGCTCGAAGCGGCAGCGCGGTCGAACCTCAAGCGCGTTTATCTGGAGCTCGGCGGCAAGTCGCCCAATATCGTGTTCGCGGATGCTCCAGACCTGGATGAGGCCGCGAAAGTCTCAGCCCATGGCATCTTCCGCAATTCGGGCCAGGTTTGTATCGCAGGTTCGCGTCTCCTCGTCGAACGCCGGATCCACAAGGAATTCGTTGACAAACTGGCGTCGCATGCTGCGTCGATCAAGGTCGGAAACCCGCTCGACATTTCAACTCAGTCCGGTGCGGTCAATTCCGAGCGGCAATTGAGGCAGAACCTGCAATTTGTCGAAGAGGCGCGCAGTAAGGGGCGCAGGGTTATCGGCGGAGAGCGGGTCCTGGAAGAGAGCGGCGGCTTCTATATGGCGCCCGCCATCATCGCTGATGCTATGAAGGATGATCGCGTCTTCCAGGAGGAGGTCTTCGGCCCGGTTCTCGCAGTCACGCCATTCGACACCGAGGAGGAGGCCGTGGCTCTTGCCAACGACGTCAACTACGGCCTCGCGGCAGCGGTCTGGACGTCGAACCTGTCGCGTGCGCACCGGATGGTCCGGAAGATCCGGGCGGGGCTCGTGCACGTCAATACCTATGGCGGCTCTGACCTCACGGTGCCGCTGGGCGGCGTGAAGCAGTCGGGCAATGGACACGACAAGTCGCTCCATGCCTTCGACAAATACCTCGACCTCAAGACGGCATGGATCAAACTCTGATGCGCGCATTGGTTCTCGACTTTGGCGGAGTGATCTCCAAAACACTATTCGAAACGCATGCCCTGTCGGAGGCCGCTCTCGGTCTGGCGGCCGGCACTCTGACGTGGCGCGGTCCTTTCGACCCGGCAGGCGACGAGCCCTGGCTTGCAATGCAGGCCGGCGAGATGACCGAGCGCGACTACTGGGCCTTGCGGATGCGTGAGACCGGTGCCTTGATCGGCGAGAGCTGGACAGAGTTTCCGGAGTTCGTAGGTCGGCTGCGCGGGGCCGACCCGGAAGCGGTCATTCGTCCCGAGGCGCTTGACGCGATCCGGCGCGCCAAGGCATCCGGCTATAGGCTTGCGATCCTTTCGAACGAGCTCGATCTGTTCTATGGCAAGGATTTCCGGTCCAGGCTGCCATTCCTTGCCGATTTCGATCTGATCGTGGATGCGACCTATACCGGGATCCTGAAGCCCGATCCCCGCGCCTTTCACTTCGTGACCGAGGGGCTGGAGATCGAGGCGAAGGACTGTGTCTTCGTCGATGACCAGCCAAAGAACCTGAAAGGCGCCGTCGCGGTCGGCATGCCCTATGTCCATTTCGATGTCACGCGTCCGGGCGAGAGCTATTCGCTTGCGCTCGATATGCTCGCACAGGGAAACTAAGCGAATGAAGACCTCCAACTATCTCAAGGAAAACAATGCGAAGCGTCTGTGGCATCCGATGGCGCATCCGGCCGAGAGTCTGGCTAACCCGCCCGACATTATCGTTGAGGCGGAGGGTGTGGAGATCGTCGATGTCGATGGCCATCGCCTGGTGGATGCCGTCGGTGGTTTGTGGAACGTCAATCTCGGCTATTCCTGCGATCCAGTGAAGAAGGCGATCGCTGCACAACTAGACCGGCTCCCTTATTATTCGATCTTCCGTGGCACGACGAACGACAATGTCATCGAGCTTTCCGAGATGCTGGCAGAATTCTTTGCGCCAGACGGCTTGTCGCGGGCGTTCTTTACCTCAGGCGGATCGGACAGTGTCGAGATCGCGCTCCGCCTCGCACGCCAGTATCACAAGATCCGCGGAGAGGCCGGGCGGGTGAAGTTCCTAAGCCTGAAGAAGGGCTATCACGGCACCCATACCCTCGGCGCCTCGGTGAACGGCAACTCGAATTTTCGCACCCAGTATGAGCCGCTGATGCCCGGCTGTTTCCACACGCCGGCACCTTACACCTATCGCAACCCGTTCAATGAGACGGATCCGGAGCGGCTTGCGCAGCTTTGCCTCGCGGCGGTCGAGGATGAGATCAAGTTCCAGGATCCCTCAACCATCGCAGCCTTCATCATGGAGCCGGTGTTGGGTGCTGGTGGTGTCATCCCGCCGCACAAGAGCTTCATGCCAGGCCTACGGGCGATCTGCTCGAAATACGGCATCCTTCTCGTCGCAGACGAAGTAATCACGGCTTTCGGGCGCACGGGAAGCTGGTCCGGGTCCCGGCATTGGGGCGTTCAGCCTGACCTGCTCTGCTCAGCCAAGGCCATCACCAATGGCTATTTCCCTTTCGGTGCGGTCATGGTGTCGGATGCCGTGGCGGAAGTGTTCGAGAAGGACACCTCGGGCAAAGGTGCCATCGGGTCGGGCTATACCTATTCGGGTCACCCCGTTGGGGCCGCTGCGGCTATTGCATGCCTGAAGGAGACGGAACGGCTGCAGGTGGCTGCGAACGCGGCTGTTCGCGGAGATGAACTTTTTGCCGGCCTCCAGGGACTGATGGCGAAGCACCAGGTCGTTGGCGATGTGCGTGGCGGCGAGGGGCTGATGTGCGCGCTTGAACTCGTGTCCGATCGCGGCTCGAAGGCGCCGATCGACAAGAAGAGCATCGGCAAGGTGCATCGGGTCGCTTACGAGGCCGGCGTGATGGTGCGTGTCTCCGGCAACAACATTATTCTGTCTCCGCCGCTGATCGTCACCGCAGGGGATGTCGCCAAGATCCTCTCGGCATTGGATGCAGGTCTCGCTGCGCTCTGAGCGTCGATCGTACAGCCGAAGGGCTTCGAGGTGTGACTACCGGGGGTCCATTGAGTCTGCCAGCTCGCCCAGAAGGTCGAGGAGAAGGTTGATCTTCTCCTCGCCGAACTTTCGCTCAAGCTCGCTGTAGATCACGCGGCTTTCCGGTGTCACCTCTTCGATGATCCCCAGTCCAACGGGGGTGATCTTCAGCAGGACCCGTCGACCGTCCGCCTCGTCGCGCTCTTTGGCAATCAGTCCGCGCTCTTCGAGCGACTTGATGATCCGGGTGAGGGAAGGGGCGAGTATGAAGGCCCGTTCGGCCACTTCTGACGCGTCGACGATGCCATTTTCGCCGAGGATGCGGATGACCCGCCACTGTTGTTCGGTCAGGTCGTGGGCTGCCAGCATCGGGCGGAAATGCGTCATTACGGACTCGCGTGCCCGCAGCAACGCAATCGGCAGAGACCGCCTGGAGTTGCGCGGCAGGAGTGCGTCCTGTGTGAGTTCGGTAGGCTTGTTTTTGGCGGTGGTCATCCTTCCTCTATGGGGAAATTCCCCCGTATTTGCAAACATTCGTTGCCTCGCATTTCCCGTCTTGACAGGCATCGCATATCATTTAACATGTTAAATATAAACGGCGGGAGGAACCATGCCGCATTTCACTTTCGACTACTCGGCCAATCTCGAGGGTTTGGTCGACTTGAAGGATTTGGCTGGTCTGATCCATCGCACGATGATGGAGACAGGCCTCTTCGAGCTGGGAGCAATCCGCGTCCGAGGGTTCCGCACGGAGACCTATGCGGTGGCCGATCTTCTGGAGGAGAACGGCTTCATCGACATGTCGCTGCGGATCGGTCAGGGGCGCAGCGAAGCGGATCGCAAGGCTGCTGGCGATGCCATCTTCGCCGCCGTCAGCGCGTTCCTGTCTGAGCGTTTCGAGACGCCGCATTTCATGCTGTCGCTCGAAATCCGTGAGATCGACGCAGATTTCAGCTGGAAGAAGAACGCCATTCATCCGCGGCTTCGACAGCAGACCATTTGACAACAGCCAAAAGACATAAGGCGTCGGCTCGACGCACAGCAAGTCCAGGGAGACGGGTGCATGGCATCGTTTGAAGACAATCTGAGCAAGGCCAAGGCCTATCTGAAAAAGTTCGAGGGCGGCGTGAAGAACCGCATCGGAGGAGAGGATCTCGACGCTCTCGACGGTTCGTCCTTCGAGACCATCTCGCCGGTGGATCTCGGTGTCCTGGCCAAGGTTGCGCGTGGCAAGGCTGCGGATATCGATCTCGCTGCAAAGGCAGCGAAGGCGGCCTTCGCCGAATGGGCCGCAATGCCGGGCGATGCTCGCAAGAAGCTCATGCACAAGATCGCCGACGCGATCGAGGCGCGGGCGGAAGAGATCGCCTTTGTCGAGTGCATGGATACCGGACAATCGCTGAAGTTCATGGCCAAAGCAGCCTTGCGCGGGGCAGAGAACTTCCGCTTCTTCGCGGATCGTGCACCGGAAGCGCGTGACGGCAAGTCCTTGCGGGCGCCCGGACAGGTGAACCTGACCACACGCGTGCCGATCGGCCCTGTGGGTGTCATCACGCCCTGGAACACGCCGTTCATGTTGTCGACCTGGAAGATCGCCCCGGCACTGGCGGCTGGCTGCACGATCGTCCACAAACCGGCCGAGTTTTCTCCGCTGACGGCGCGTCTTCTGGTGGAGATCGCCGAAGAGGCCGGGCTGCCGAAGGGCGTCTGGAACCTCGTCAATGGCTTCGGCGAAGACGCAGGCAAGGCGCTGACGGAACATCCGCTGATCAAGGCGATCGGGTTCGTCGGTGAGAGCCGTACCGGCTCGATGATCATGAAGCAGGGCGCCGATACGCTGAAGCGTGTGCATTTCGAACTCGGCGGCAAAAACCCGGTCGTAGTCTTTGCCGATGCGGACCTGGAACGTGCTGCCGATGCGGCCGTCTTCATGATCTATTCGCTCAACGGCGAACGCTGCACGTCCTCGTCGCGACTGCTGGTCGAGGAGAAAGTCTACGACCAGTTCACTGCCATGGTCGCGGAGAAGGCCAAGCGCATCAAGGTTGGCCACCCGCTCGACCCGCAGACGGTCATCGGACCGCTGATCCACCCCGTGCACGAGAAGAAGGTGCTGGAATACATCGAGATCGGCAAGTCGGAAGGGGCAAAGGTCGCGGCCGGTGGCGCGAAATTCGATGGTCCCGGCGGCGGCTGCTACGTCTCTCCGACCCTGTTTACCGGCGCCAACAACCAGATGCGTATTGCGCAGGAGGAAATTTTCGGCCCCGTGCTGACGGCGATCCCGTTCCGCGACGAGGACGATGCCCTGTCGCTTGCCAACGACGTCCAATACGGCCTGACCGGCTATCTCTGGACATCCGACGTCACACGGGCCTTCCGCTTCACCGAGCATCTCGAGGCCGGGATGATCTGGGTGAATTCGGAAAACGTCCGGCACCTGCCGACGCCGTTCGGCGGCGTGAAGAATTCCGGGATCGGCCGCGACGGCGGCGACTGGTCCTTCGATTTCTACATGGAAACCAAGAACATCGCTTTCGCCACCAAGCCGCACGCCATTCAGAAGCTCGGCGGCTGAATTTCACACGACACGATCGACGCCTGCGGCGCCAACCGCAGGCCGGAGGAGGACATCATGGCACTACCAGAACCCAATCTCTACCCGCCCTTCAACATCGTGCGTCTCAGCCACGTTGAATTCGGCGTCACAGATCTCGCCCGGTCGCGCGCCTTCTATGTCGACACGCTCGGCCTGCAGGTGACCGACGAGACCGCGGATGCGATTTATCTGCGTGCGATGGAAGAGCGTGGCCACCACTGCATCGTGCTGCGCAAGTCTGACAAGGCAGAGGCGCGGGATCTCGGCTTCAAGGTCTATGACGAAGCCGAGCTGGACAAGGCAGCACGCTTCTTCGATGGCAAGGGTCTCGGTGTTGAATGGGTCGAGCGCCCCTATCAGGCGCGGACCTTCCGTACCCGCGACCCGCACGGCACGCCGCTGGAATTCTACGCCAAGATGGACCGTCTTCCGCCGATCCACCAGAAGTACGCGCTCTATCGCGGGGTCAAACCGCTGCGCATCGACCACTTCAACTGCTTCTCGCCAAACGTTGATGAAAGCGTTGCCTTCTACAATGAAATTGGCTTCCGGGTCACCGAATACACCGCCGATGAAGAGACGGGTCGCCTTTGGGCCGCCTGGACCCACCGCAAGGGCGGCGTGCATGACATCGCCTTCACCAATGGCAAGGGGCCGCGCCTGCATCACACGGCCTTCTGGGTCCCGACACCGCTCAACATCATCGACTTGCTCGACCTGATGTCGACCACCGGCTGGGTCGCCAATATCGAGCGCGGTCCGGGTCGTCACGGCATATCGAATGCCTTCTTCCTCTACATCCTCGATCCGGACGGCCACCGCATCGAGATCTATTGCTCGGACTACCAGACCGTCGATCCCGATCTGGAGCCGATCAAGTGGGACCTGAAGGATCCGCAGCGCCAGACCCTTTGGGGGGCGCCGGCACCGAAATCGTGGTTCGAGCACGGGAGCCTGTTTGCAGGTGCGCCTGTCCGTGAGTCTGACCTCAAGGCGCAGCCGATCATCGCGCCCTGACCACATCCGCGAGGGCAGTGCGGCACACGTGCTGCCCTAAGTCTCCACTGAATAAGGCCAGTCCATGCAGCTCAAGGACCCGACACTCTTTCGCCAGGCCGCCCTCGTCGGCGGTGACTGGATCGAGGCCGATGCGGCCAACTCCATCGCGGTGGACAATCCCGCAACTGGCGAGATCATCGGGCGCGTGCCCAATCTCGGCGCCGAGGAAACCCATGCCGCGATCGAAGCCGCCAGAGTGGCGCAGATCGAATGGGCCGGCCGGACTGCCAAGGAGCGAAGCGTCATCCTGCGCCGCTGGTACGAGCTGGTCGTGGCCAGCCAGGATGATCTTGGCCGCATCCTGACCCTCGAACAGGGCAAGCCGCTCGCCGAGGCCAAGGGGGAAATCGCCTATGGTGCCTCCTTCATCGAGTGGTTTGCCGAAGAGGCGCGGAGGCTCTACGGCGATATCGTTCCTGGTCACCAGAAGGACAAGCGCATCTTGATCATGAAGCAGCCGATCGGCGTGGTGGCTGCGATCACACCGTGGAATTTTCCGAACGCGATGATCACCCGCAAGGCGGGGCCAGCTTTTGCGGCCGGCTGCGCCATGGTTCTGAAACCGGCCTCGCAGACACCATTCTCGGCCATCGCGCTCGCCATCCTCGCGGAACGCGCCGGCTTGCCGAGAGGGCTCTTCAGTGTGCTCACCGGTTCTGCCCGCGTAATCGGTGCAGAGCTGACTTCGAGCTCGGTCGTGCGCAAGCTTACCTTTACCGGCTCAACTGAAGTGGGGGCGGAGCTGTACAGACAGTCGGCGCCGACCATCAAGAAGCTGGGGCTGGAACTCGGTGGCAATGCGCCCTTCATCGTGTTCGATGACGCGGATCTCGATGCGGCGGTCGAGGGTGCGCTGATCGCGAAATTCCGCAACAATGGCCAGACCTGCGTCTGCGCCAACCGGATCTATGTCCAGGATCGCGTCTATGATGCCTTTGCGGAAAAGCTCGCGAGCGCAGTGGGCCTGTTGAAGACGGGCAATGGCTTCGACGAGGGGGTCACGCTCGGTCCGCTCATCGACGGCAATGCGCTCGCCAAGGTCGAGGAGCATGTCGCCGATGCCTGTGCTCATGGTGGACGGGTTTTGGCTGGCGGGCGGCGCCACCAGCTTGGCGGCCATTTCTATGAAGCCACCGTCATCGCCGACGTAACGCCGACGATGATGGTCGCGAGGGAGGAAACCTTCGGGCCACTCGCCCCACTGTTCCGATTCACGGACGAAGTGGATGTGATCGCGCAGGCGAACGACACCGAATTCGGGCTTGCCTCCTATTTCTACGCCAAGGATCTCGCGCGTGTGTTCCGTGTCGCCGAGGCATTGGAATACGGGATGGTCGGCGTCAACACGGGGCTGATCTCGACAGCGGAAGCCCCCTTCGGCGGTGTGAAACTGTCAGGCCTTGGACGCGAGGGCTCGCGTTACGGCATCGAGGAATTCACTGAAATCAAATATGTCTGCCTCGGCGGCGTCGAGTGAGGAGCACGTCCATGTCCTATCCCCGTTTTCTGAGCTTCAGCACGTCGACAGGCCGGCAAGGCTTCGGTCTTGTCGTCGAGTGCGGCATCGTCGATCTTTCCATGCGATATGCCGGACAATACCCGACGCTGCGCGAGGTCATTGCCGATGATGCACTCGCAACGCTTGCGGAGCGTCATGCCGGCGACAAGGCGGACATGGCGCTGACGGAGGTTTCATTCGAAATCCCGATCCCTGCGCCGGAGAAGCTGATCTGCGTCGGCGTCAATTTCCCTGACCGCAACGAAGAGTACAAGGACGGGCAGGCGGCGCCTGCCAACCCGTCGCTGTTCATTCGCTTTCCCCGATCTTTTACGGGTCACGATCAGCCGTTGATCCGTCCGCCAGAAAGCCCGCAGCTCGACTACGAGGGCGAAATCGTTGTCGTCATCGGCAAGGGTGGTCGACGGATCGCCGAACAGGATGCCCTCGATCACATCGCGGCGCTGACGCTCTGCAACGAGGGTACGATCCGCGACTGGGTACGACACGCCAAGTTCAACGTGACCCAGGGCAAGAATTTCGACCGTACCGGATCTATCGGCCCCTGGCTCGTTCCGTTCGTGGACGAGAGCCAGATCGCCGATATCAAGCTCGAAACCCGGGTCAATGGCGAGGTCCGCCAGAGCGACCGCACCAGCCGGATGATCTTCTCCTTCCGGAAGATCATCAACTACATCTCGACCTTCACCACGCTGGTTCCCGGCGACGTGATCGTCTGCGGCACGCCGACCGGTGCCGGCGCCCGCTTCGATCCGCCCATCTGGCTGAAGCCCGGCGATGTGGTCGAAGTCGAGGCGGATGGACTGGGGATCCTTAGAAACACGATCGCTGACGAGGCCTGACATGCTGACACATGAAGAGATCGAAGCTGCTGCCGCCAGGCTCGATGAAGCAGAGCGGACACGAGTTCAGACGGGTCTGTTGTCGCTAGCCCATCCGGGGATCGACATGGATGACGCCTATGCCATCCAGGCGTCTTGGGTGAAGCGCAAGGTCGCCGCGGGGCGCAGGGTCATCGGCTGGAAGATCGGCCTGACCTCCAAGGCCATGCAGTATGCCCTCAATATCGACATTCCGGATTCAGGTGTCCTCTTCGACGACATGGTCTTCGAGGATGGCGCCACCGTCCCAAAAGACCGCTTCATCCAGCCGCGTATCGAGGCCGAGATTGCCTTCGTCATGAAGGCGCCGCTGAAGGGGCCGGGCGTTACCGTCTTCGATGTGCTGAATGCCACCGATTATGTCACGCCGGCGCTGGAGATCCTCGATACCCGAATTCTTCGTGTCGATCCGGAAACGAAGAAGGCGCGGACGGTGTTCGACACGATTTCCGACAATGCCGCCAATGCGGGCATCGTTACCGGCGGCCGTGCGGTTCGACCGGATGCTCTCGATATGCGCTGGATGGGCGCGATCGTCAGCCGCAATGCCGAAGTCGAGGAGACGGGACTGGGTGCTGGCGTGCTCAACCAGCCGGCCCGAGGGGTCGCGTGGCTCGCCAACCGTCTGGCCCAGTATGGGGACGGCATCGAGGCGGGGCAGATCGTGCTCGCGGGTTCGTTCATCCGCCCCGTCGAGGCTCGCCACGGAGACACGATCGTCGGCGACTTCGGACCTTACGGAACCGTCAGCCTGTTTTTCGAATAAGTATGATCAGGCGGGCATAGCGCGTCCGACCTGAATTGAAAGAGGAGGCGTCATGCCTGCACCCGTCAACAGCTTCAAGCGCGGTTTGAAAGAGGGCCGTTTGCAGATTGGTCTGTGGCAGGCTCTGGGAAGCCCGAACACGGTCGAGATCTGCGCCGGTGTCGGCTACGACTGGCTGTTGCTGGATGCCGAGCATGGGCCGAGCGACGTTCCCCGGCTGGCCGAGCAGTTGCGCGCCATGCGCGGTTCGCCATCGCATGCGATCATCCGCCCTCCCATTGGCGAGACCTGGGTGATCAAGCAGATGCTCGATATCGGTGCCCAGACCATCCTCGTGCCCATGGTGCACGACGCGGAGCTCGCCGCCGATATGGTCAAGGCCGTGCGATACCCGCCGCACGGCGTTCGCGGTGTCGGCGCCGCATTGGCGCGTGCCTCTGACTTTAACCGTATCGGCGACTATTTGCAGACAGCGAATGATGAGATCTGCCTGCTGGTGCAGGTAGAAAGCTGTGTTGCGATCGACAATCTCGATGCGATCTGCGCCGTCGATGGTGTCGACGGTGTGTTCATTGGACCATCCGACCTGGCGGCTGACATGGGGTTTCTCGGGCGTCCCGGTGCTCCCGAAGTCCAGGAGGTGGTGGAGCGATCCATCGGTCGGATCCTCGCTTCCGGCAAGGCCGCCGGGATCCTGATCGGCGATCTCGGGCTCGCGAAACGTTATGCCGAACTCGGAGCCACCTTTGTCGGGATCGGCAACGACGTCGGACTGCTCAGCAATGCTGCCGCGCGATTGCTCAAGGATTTCAGCGACGCAAAACCGGCGCAGCCGACGGCCGGCACGAAGGTCTACTGACCTGCAAGGGGAGCTGCACCTGGAATTTGACAATTCCCAGATTTGTTAACATGCTCAGTAAATAGGTGACCGACTTTGGGAGGAGGCGGACATGCACTTGGGGAGCTTGGGACGTTGCGTTCCCACGCAATGGATGACGCGTGAGTTCGACGCCTGGACGTCGGACCTCAAGTCTATCTGCGGCCACTTCAATCCAACCCGATACGACGGATCGAACGTCGTGCGCGGCGGGGCTGCTCTGTCTCACGCCGCCGGTGTGGAACTGGCGCACGTGGCGAACGACCTCGATTACATCCGCCGTAATCCCGACGACATCAGGGCCGACCAGGGCGATAACCTGTTCCTGCTGCTACAGCTTGAAGGGTCCTGCGGGGTCGAGCAGTCTGGCCGTCAGGAACAACTCCATCCGGGCGAATGCATCCTTGTCGATTCTACGAGGCCGTCAATATTCTATTTCGGCGGGTCATTTTCCAATCACCTGTCGGTACACCTGCCGAGGCAGATGCTTCTGTCCGATCGGGCTGTGCGAATTTCGGTGACGCGCAAGATCAAGGCGGATGATCCGATGTCGATCATGCTCGGCGCGCTTGTGGCCAAGATGATGAGCACGTCAAGCGACGACAACCGGGCGCCGCATCTCAGGGAATTGCTGTTCAACACGACGCGGCAGGCCTTTGCGTCCGATCCGGGCGAAGAATTCTTCGTCCGTGGCGATAGCGGGACGGGACGGCTCGAGGTGGTCCAGGTGCTCATCGACGAGAACCTGACCGAGGAATATCTGACGCCCCAATGGCTCGCCAACCGCGTCGGGGTTTCGCTGCGAACGCTTCAGGAGGACCTGAGCTCGCAAGGCATGACGGTAACCGGCATGATCAAGCTCAAGCGGCTGCACCTTGCCCGGGCGAGGCTCGAAAGACTGCGGGGCGCGCATCATCCGGGTGCTATTGCCGACGTCGCCTATTCGGTCGGTTTCAACGATATCTCCTACTTCAATCGCAGCTTCCGCAAGCTGTTCGACTGCTCGCCAAAGGACGTTGTGATGGCCTGATTTGGTATGAGGCGCCTACCGCGCTTTTGTCCAATTCATGCCGCGCCGTGATCCAAGAATTACCGACGGGCATTGGCTAGTCTCCTTCCATCGCAGTGCATGGGAGGATGTATCATGCAGGAATTCACGCTTGTCATCGGTGGCAAGGCGGCCCCGACCGCGCGCCACAAAGAGGTCAAGAACCCCTCGTCGGGCGCTGTTGTGGGCAAGTCGCCACTGGCCACCATCGACGACCTCAACGCTGCCGTTTCCGCCGCAAAGTCCGCCTTTCCGGCCTGGGCAGCCACTTCTTCTTCCGAGCGCGCCGCGCTCTGCGCCCGTGTGGCGGAGGTAATCGAGGCGAATGCGGAGGACCTCGCGCGGCTTCTGACGTTGGAGCAGGGCAAGCCGCTCAACGGGCTCGGTTCGCGCTTCGAGATCGGTGGTGCCGTTGCCTGGACCCGCCATACCGCTTCCCTCGATCTTCCGATCGAAGTGGTCCAGGATGGACCGGAAGGCCGGGTGGAGCTGCATCGCAAGCCGATTGGCGTGGTCGCTGCCATCACGCCATGGAACTGGCCGGTGATGATTGCCTGTTGGCATATCATTCCGGCGATCCGCACCGGCAATACCGTGGTCATCAAGCCGTCGCCGAACACGCCGCTGACGACCATTCGTCTGGTGGAACTGATGAACGAGGTGCTTCCGGCCGGCGTCGTCAACGTCATCGCCGATGACAATGATCTCGGCGCTGCTCTCACTTCCCATCCGGATGTTGCGAAGATCACCTTCACCGGATCGACCGCCACGGGACGTCGCGTGATGGCGTCCGCTGCCGATACGCTGAAGCGGCTGACGCTCGAACTCGGCGGCAATGATGCCGGTATCGTTCTGCCGGACGCCGATCCCAAGGCCATTGCAGAGGGCCTCTTCTGGGGCGCCTTCATCAACAGCGGCCAGACCTGCGCCTGCCTGAAGCGTCTCTACGTGCATGACAGCATCTATGATGCCGTCTGTGAGGCACTTGCGGCCTATGCGTCTGCCATCAAGGTGGGCGATGGTCTGGCGGAGGATGCCGTTCTCGGTCCGCTCCAGAATGCGGCCCAGTTCGGTATTGTCTCGGCCTTCGTCGAGGATGCTGTTGCCAAGGGCGGGCGGGTATTGACGGGTGGCGCACCGCAGGGCGGATCGGGCTACTTCTATCCCGTCACCCTCATCGCCGATGTCGATCACGGTGCGAAGCTTGTTGACCTGGAGCAGTTCGGACCGGCTCTGCCGATCATCCGCTATCATGACATCGAAGAGGCGATTGCCAAGGCCAACGACAATCCGAGCGGTCTCGGTGGATCGGTCTGGTCGGGGGATGTTGCCAAGGCCAAGCAGGTTGCGGCGCGGCTCGAATGCGGGTCGGTCTGGATCAACAAGCATGGTGCTATCCAGCCCAATGCGCCTTTCGGAGGGGTGAAGCAGTCCGGGATCGGCGTCGAATTCGGCGTCGACGGACTGAAGGAATTCACCACCATCCAGACCGTTTTTTCCTGAACCCTTTCGGCAGGCTTTTTTCAAGGCGCGGCCGCTCGATGCCGCGCGGGAGGCTCAAATGCGTGAGTTTGATTACATCGTTGTCGGTGGCGGGTCTTCCGGATCCGTGGTGGCCGCTCGTCTTTCGGAAAATCCGTCCAACAAGGTCCTGCTGATCGAAAGCGGTCAGAAGGACACCGACAAGTTCATCCATATCCCCGCCACCTTCTTCAAGGTGATCGAGAAGGGCCGGGATGTGCATTTCTACATGTCGGAGCCGGACCCCGGCATCAAGGGCAAGCCCAATGTCGTGCCGCAGGGCAATGTGCTCGGTGGCGGTAGCTCGGTCAATGCGATGATCTACATTCGCGGCCAGCGCCAGGATTACGAGACCTGGGCGCAGATGGGATGCCGGTCCTGGTCCTATGACAAGGTGCTTCCCGTATTTCGTGACCTGGAAGGCAATCAGCGGCTTTCGGGGGAATTTCACGGTGCGGAAGGTCAGCTTAAGGTGTCGGACCGCCGCTACGGCCATCCCCTGTCCTGGGCCTTCGTGCGTGCTGCCCAGGAGGCTGGGATCAAATACAACGAAGACTTCAACGGCGCCGAGCAGGAAGGCGTCGGTTTTTACCAGACGACGACGAACGGTGGTCGCCGCTGGAGTGCCGCACAAGCATTCCTGCGCGATGCCGAAGGGCGCACCAATCTCGAGATCATGACCGGGATCAAGGTCGAGAAGATCCTGTTCGAGGGGCGCACGGCCGTCGGCGTTCAGCTCTCCTCTGGCGAAAAGGTGAAGGCGCGCGGCGAGATCGTGCTGACGGCAGGCGCGATCGCGACACCGAAAATCCTGCAATTGTCCGGCATTGGTTCTGCCGAGCACCTGCGCTCGCACGGCATCGACATTGTGGCCGATCTGCCTGGTGTCGGGGAGAACTATCAGGATCACCTGGAGGCGACGGTTCAGGCCGAAGTCAATATCATGTCCCTGTTCGGCCAGGATAAGGGCCTCGCTGCTGCCAGCCACATGCTGCAATACATGCTGACGAAAACGGGTCTTCTCACCTCGACCGTCGTCGAATCCGGTGGTTTCGTCGACACGGCAGGCCTCGGTCAGCCCGACATCCAGTTCCATGTGCTGCCAAGCTTCGTCGGCTTCGGAGAGCGGGCGGCGGAGCCTGGACATGGCATCTCGATCGGTCCGTGCTTCCTGCGGCCGCAGTCGCGCGGAACGGTCAAGCTTCGCTCGGCCAATCCCGGGGATCCCGCACTCTTCCACGCCAATTCCTTCGCCAATCCGGCGGATCTGGAGACGCTCGTCCGCGGTGTGGAGCTGGCGATCAAGATCACCGAGGCGCCGTCTCTGGCGAAGATCATCAAGCGCCGCGTCCTGCCGACACCCGGCATCGAGAAGGATCCGGAGGCCTTGCGCGACTACATCCGCAGTGTCTCTAAAACCGTCTTCCATCCCTCCGGTACGGCCAAGATGGGCGTCCGGGAGGATCGCATGGCAGTCGTTGATGAGGAGCTCAAGGTCTTCGGGGTTGACCGACTGCGCGTCGCGGACGCCTCGATCATGCCGACGCTTGTTTCGGGCAACACCAATGCACCGACGATCATGATCGGGGAGCGCGCCAGCCGCTTCATCTTGGGGAGGGATCGGGCGGCCTGAGGAGACCGCGCGATCAAAACCGGCCTTTGGGCCACGACGCCGGGTTCCGGCTCACATTGGGAGGAAAACATGAAATCGCATCTTCTGGGCGGCTCCGCCGCTGTTGCAGCTCTGTTCCTGATTTCGGCGGGCTCCGCCGCAGCCGCGCCGAGTTGCGGGCTGAATAACGGCCAAGCCGCCACCGGCGAACCGATCAAGGTCGGTGCCATCGTCGGCCGGACAGGCCCCGACGACTTCTCGTCCGCCTCGCGAGCGGCGAAGGCCTATTTCGACTGCGTCAACGCCAATGGCGGTATCAATGGCCGCCCGATCGAATACCTCGTCGAGGACGACCAGTGGAATCCGGAAGTGGCCGCACAGGTCGCCACCAAACTGGTCAAGGACGAAGAGGTGGTCGCGCTTGTTGGTAATGCCTCCTTCGTGGAAATGGGCGTCAATGCCAAGCTGTATGAAGAAGAGGGCGTGATGGCCATGGCCTCCGGTTGCGCCGTGGCGGAGTGCTTTGAATCGAAGAACATCGTCTCTACCAACCAGGGTCCGCTGCCGTCTTCCGTAGGTGCTGCTCAATGGGCTGTCGCCAATCTCGGCGCGACCAATGTCGTGTGCATCGGTCTTACCATTCCGAGTGTCGGTCCGTATTCCTGTGGCTGGACCGAGAAATACATGCAGGCGAAAAACCTCGCAGGTTCGAGCGTTCTCCTGGATCCTGCCGCTGCCGACATGAACTCGGCATTCCTGGAAGCTGTCGCTTCCGGTGCTGATACGATGCTCGTCAACCTGCCGGCAGGCATGGCTGCTGCCTTCCTGAAAGCGGCACTCGAGTCCGGCCAGCGTGACAGCTACAAGTGGATCTCCTCCACGCCGCTCTATGATCGTGATGTTCCCGCCATGTTGGGTGCCGATTGGGCCGGTGTCATGCATGTGAATATCGAGCTGACACCGATCGACGGAACCGGCCCCGATGCCAGCAATTGGCGTGCGGTTCTTGATGCTCACGGCAATGCCGATGATCCTCGCGATACGTTTAGCCAGGCCGGGTACCTGTCTGCCCGCTTCTTCGTAGATGCGATGCTGCAGCAGGATCCGGTCAAGCTCGATCGTGCCACGGTGAGCGAGGCGATCCGCAACATCAAGAACTACACATCCGACCTCCTCTGCGGCCCCTATTATGTCGGCCCGGGCGACCGCCACATGCCCAACCACGCCAATATGATGGTCCAGATGGTCGAGGGTGGCTACAAGGTCGTCGGTGAGTGCACGGACGTGGACAGCGCCTATCTCGATCCCTATCGCGCCGATGAAAAAGCGCTCGGCGTCGTGAACTAAGGCGGCCGCGGTCATGCTGGGCGCCTATGGAATGTTCCTCGTCTCGGGGCTTGCCGTCGGCGCCCTCTATGCGCTGGGCGGGGTGGGACTGGTGATCCTCAACCGCGCCACCGGCGTGCTCAACTTTGCCTATGGCGCCATCGGCGCCGTGGGTGCCATGACGGCCTGGCAGGTGCTGGAATGGCATCTGCCCGAGCCGCTCGCCTGGGCAGCTGCAATTGGGGTGAGCCTCGCGCTCTCGCTGGGTTTTGGCCTGCTGGTTGCTCCACAGCTCGCCCACCGGGAGCCGGTGATCAAGGCTGTGGCAACCCTCGGCTTCGCGCTCTGTCTCCTTGGCCTGATGAACCTGGTCTGGATGGTCACCTCGCGCAAGCTCGGTCTGTTTTCGGACAGTCTCGGCCTTTCCATCATAGGGGTCCGCATCAACGGTACCCGGCTGATTGCTCTCGCTGGTGGTGTGATCGCTACCGTGGCCATGGGAACCTATCTGTCGAAAACCCGCACGGGCCTGCTGATGCGCGCGCTTGCCGACAACCGGGATGTTGCGGCTATCCTCGGAGTTCCGGTTCGCCGCGTCGAGGCCATCGCCTGGGGCATATCGGGCATGCTGGCCGGTTTTACGGGCTTGCTGTTCGGAGGGCTCGTGCGGCTCGATCCGGCCGTCCTCACCTTTCTCGTTATCCCAGTGATCGCCACCACCATTATCGGACGACTGAAATCCATTCCGGTCACCTTCTTGGCCGGGCTTCTGATCGGAGTGACCGAAAGCATGCTGACCCTGGTGAAGCCGCTTGCTCCATTCCGCGTGGCCGCTCCCTTCGTCATCGCGACGCTTGCTTTGATGTGGCTGCAGCGCGGTCGACGACTGACATTTGCGGGAGAGGATTGAGATGATGGCAGCGAACCCTCCGGTGAATTCCACGCCTGTGCCGGTCCTCTCGCGATCCCGCCCGCTCGGTCTCGTCGTGTTTGTCGCGGCTCTCGCGTTTCTGCCGCCGCTGTTCCTGGCGTCCCTCTGGCTGAAGGTCCTGACAGGCGTTGCGATCTACACTCTCACGGCCGCCTCGATCGCCCTGCTTTACCGGCGTCTCGGGCTCGTCTCGCTCGCCCATGTCGCATTGATGGGGGCAGGCGGTTGGGTTGGGCTGAGGCTCGCCTATGGTCTCGGTACGCCCTTTGAGGTCAATATGCTGGCCGGCGGCGTGGCCGCTGCCGGGCTGGGTATGATCTTCGCCTATCCTGCACTTCGCATGCGGGGACTTTATCTGGCCCTGGTCACCCTGATGATCGCCGGCGCCTTTGCCATTATCGTCAATGTCATCCAGTTTCCCAATGGTGGCGGTGGATGGTCGGGTTTTGCCGTGAAATCGGCCGGCTACATGCCGCGTCCGGCCATCGCCTCCAGTGATGTGGGCTACTATTCTTATTGCGTCGTCGTTGCAGCGCTCGGCATGGCTCTCATCCACTGGCACGAGATCGGAAAGGCGGGGCGGGCCTGGGCACTGATCCGGCGCTCCGAGGCTGCCGCGATGTCGACCGGGGTCGATGTTCCTTTCTACAAGATCTGGGCCTTTGCCCTGTCGGGCTTCCTTGCCGGGATTGCTGGCGTGCTGCTCGCGGGTAACCTTCAGATGCTCGACGCGCGCAGCTTTCCGGCTGCAGAATCGGTGATGATCTTTGCACTGACCATCGTCGGCGGTGCCTGGAGCCCCGTCGGCGCGCTGATCGCAGCCGCACTCTATCGCCTCGTTCCCGCCCTGCTCAACGATCTCGGCGTCAACGGCAATGCCGCCTACATCATCTTTGGTGCCGCCCTGATCCATGCGCTGGCCACGGCGCCCAGAGGCATAGCCGGCCAGATCGAGGATCTGCTGATCCGGCTGCGCTTCAAGTCGAATGCAGGGAGCACCCGATGATCGAGATCGATGCAGTAACCGTCTCCTTCGGCGGCGTGACGGCGCTGAACATGCTGAGCGTGCAACTCGATGCACCAGTGGTCGGCATCATCGGGCCGAATGGTGCAGGCAAGACGACGTTTCTCAACGTTCTCTCCGGTTTCGTCACGCCGAATTCCGGAACGATCCGCGCTTTCGGCCAAGAGCTCACGAGGCTGCAGCCCCATCAGAGAGCGCAATGGGGTCTTCGCCGTTCCTTTCAGAAGGAGCAGGCGGTCGACGAGCTGACGGTGGAAGACAACATCCGGGTGGTGCTCGACTCCCTCCCCCTGTCCCGGGGCGCGGTCGAGGATGCCCTGACCAGGGCCCTTGAATTTACAGGGATCAGTGCTGTCCGTCACCGCTCCGTTGCCGGCCTCAATGCCTTTGAACGGCGCATGACGGAGCTGGCGCGCTGTGTGGCCGGTTCTCCCAAACTCATCCTCCTGGACGAGCCGGGAGCCGGCTTCTCGCAGAGTGAGGTTACAACGCTGCGCTCCGTTATCAACGGGATATCCGAAACGATCGGGGCACGGACCTTCCTGATCGATCACGATGTGGATCTGATCCAGGCCACCTGTCAGCGCACGATGGTTCTCGATTTCGGCACGCTCGTCACCTATGGCGAGACGGCCTCGGTGCTGGCCGATCCGCGGGTGCGTGCGGTCTATCTCGGTATGGAGGAAACGTGATGCAGGCTCTTGAGATCGAGGGGCTGACCGTCCGTCGGGGCGTCAAGCGCGTCGTGGACGATGTGTCGATGAGCCTTAAGCCGGGTACGGTCACGGCACTTCTGGGGCCGAATGGTGCGGGCAAGAGTTCGCTCGTGTTGGCCTTGGCCGGTGCGCTCCCGCTCGAGGCAGGCTTCGTCCAGATCGGCGGGCGTCGTCTCTCGGGCCTCGGGACCGAAGCTGTTCGGGCTGCCGGTGTGGCAGCCGTTCCCGAGGGGCACCGGGTGTTGTCGGGGCTTTCCGTCGACGACAACCTGCGCACGGCCGGTTACGCTCATTCCCGGAGCGAGCTCGAGCGGGCGCTCGATGAGATCTATTCGATCTTCGGTGAACTGGCGGAAAGGAAGAACCAGCGCGCCGGCTCCATGTCCGGCGGCCAGCAGCAGATGCTGGCGCTGGGGCAGGCGCTGATCTGCCGGCCAAAGTTTGTACTTGCCGACGAGATGTCGCTGGGATTGGCGCCCCTGATTGTCAAACGCCTGATGGGGGTCGTCGCAAGGCTGGCCCGTGAAGGGACCGGCATTCTGCTGATCGAGCAGTTCACCGCCGTCGCCCTGTCGCTGGCCGATCATGCCATCGTCATGTCGCGGGGACGGTTTGCCTATTCCGGCGAACCCCAGCGTCTGATCTCGGAGCCTGACATCCTCCACAAGGCCTATCTGGCGTGAATGTGGAGATCAGCCTGGTCTTCCAGGATAGATTGTCAGGCTGATTGAGCAGGCTCGATGCGGCCCTGTCGCCAGGCAGCAGGTGAGACGCCTGTTCGCTTGCGGAAAAAGCGGGAGAAATAAGCGGGGTCATCGAAACCGATTTCGCGGGCGATGTCTTCCAACGACCGGATGGTGAACATCAACAGGCGCTTGGCTTCCAGCAGGCGCCGCTCCATCAGCATTTCCTTGACGGATTGTCCGAATGTCTCCCGCGCCGCCTTGTCGAGCAGGTGTGGTGTGGTGGCGAGCAGGGTGACGTAGCGCGCGACGGGCCAATCCTCACGGTAGTGCAGATCGATTGCACGGCGCAGGCCGGCCGCGAGCCGCGTCGACGGTGACGCTTCCATGAACGTGCTGCCGCCGCCCAGTCGAGCGATCTGAGACAGCATGACACCGATCAGGCCCGCGAGTAGCCGGGCGCTTGTTGAGGTCGTTCCGAGGTATTCGTCGACGATCATGTCGGACAGTCGGTCGAGGCGGATCCAGGAGGGATCCTCGATACTGCCTTCGACCAGGCAGGGCGTGTCGAGTGGCAGATCAACGGTCGCCGCAAGCGACCGAAGCTGGTCGTCCGAGATGGAGATCACGACGGCATCCGAATGCTCTTCGACATCGAAGGCGTGGACAACGCTCGATGGCACGAAACTGACGGTTGGAGCCGAAAAATTCCAAGTTCGATCTTCGATCCGATAGGTGCCGCCACCTTTGAACCAATAGGTGATTTGTCCCATCTGCGGATGCTTGTGCGCCGAAACATGCCCGAAATGCACGCTTCTGCGCTCCATTACCGACTCTACGTGGAAAAAGCCGATATCCAGCGCGCGGGTCGGTTCCCCGTAAACGAAGTAGGTTGGGACGTCGTGTCTGTCTGCCATACCGGAAAAAGTACCAGCGAATTGGGGGCTTTGTCCATGGCTCTAAAGCGGTGACGGATTTAACGTTTGTCAGGATCTAATGGGAGGAACGCACATGCGTGCAGAAGATTATCGGAAAGACAAATCGCGGCCTTTTACCGGTGCCGAGTATCTCGCGAGCCTCAGAGACGGTCGCGAAGTCTACATCAATGGCGAGCGAGTCGCCGACGTCACGACCCATCCGTCGATGCGCAATTCTGCTCGCTCGGTCGCGCGCATGTATGATGCTCTGCACGATGAAAAGACCAAGGCTCGTTTGACGTCGCCGACCGACACCGGCTCTGGCGGCTACACACACAAGTTTTTCCGCGGTGCACGCTCTTCCGAAGATCTGGTGGCGCAGCAGGGCGCGATCGCCGACTGGGCGCGCATGTCCTATGGCTGGATGGGGCGCACCGCAGACTACAAGGCCGCGTTGATGAACACGCTCGGCGCCAATGCCGACTGGTATGGTCAGTTCAAGGATAACGCCCTTTCCTGGCATAAGCGCGCGCAAGAATCCGTGCTGTTCATGAACCATGCGATCGTCAACCCGCCGATCGACCGCCACAAGCCCGCAGATGCGGTGAAGGATGTCTTCGTTCACATCACCAAAGAAACGGATGCAGGCATCTATGTCTCCGGCGCGAAGGTTGTGGCGACGTCGTCGGCTCTGACCCACTACAACTTCCTTGCCCAGAGCTCGGCGACGGTGACCGAAGATCCGTCGCTGTCCGTCATGTTCATCGTTCCGATGAATGCGCCCGGCATCAAGATGTTCTGCCGCGTCTCCTATGAGCAGACCGCGAGTGCTGCGGCGCAGCCGTTCGACTACCCGCTGTCCTCGCGCTTCGACGAAAACGACGCCATCCTGGTGCTCGACAACGTTTTCGTGCCCTGGGAAGACGTGCTCGTCCTGCGCGATGCGGCAAAGATCCTGTCCTTCCACCCGGCCTCCGGCTTTATGCATGGTTACTGCTTCCAGGGTTGCACCCGTCTCGCCGTCAAGATGGATTTCCTGGCGGGGCTTCTCGCCAAGGCGCTTCGAGCCACCGGCGGCGATGCCTTCCGCGGCAATCAGGCGATGCTCGGCGAGGTCATCGCGATCCGCCATCAATTCTGGACCTTCTCGAATGCCATGGCGCACAACCCGATCCCGTGGGCCAATGGCGCGGTGCTGCCGAACCTCGAAGCCGCGCTCTGCTATCGTACCTTCATGTCGGAGGCCTATCCAAAGGTGATCGACATCGTGCGCCGGACCGTGGCTTCCGGCCTGATCTACCTGCCGTCGTCGGCGAAGGATTTCCAGAATCCCGATATCAACCGTTACCTTGCGCAATATGTTCGCGGCTCCAACGACATGGGCCATATCGAGCGCATCAAGATCATGAAGCTGTTGTGGGATGCGACAGGCACCGAGTTTGGCGGCCGCCATGCGCTCTACGAGTTGAACTATGCCGGCGCTCCCGAAGAGGTTCGCCTGCAGGTGCTCAAGGGTGCCGAACGAGGCGGGCGACTGAAGGAGATGGAAGCTCTCGTCGACCAGTGCATGGCAGACTATGACGAGAACGGCTGGACCGGCGATACGTGGTTGCCGCCCGAGCACGACATGCGCGCCCTGCGCGACGCGGCCGAGTAGGATCTGGCCATGACGAATTCCGTTTCCAAGACCGAGTTCCGCAATGCCATGGCCAGGGTCTGCGCCCCGGTCAATGTCATCACCACAAACGGACCCGCCGGGCGCGGCGGGTTCACCGCGACCGCGATGTGTTCCGTGACGGACGAGCCGCCGACGGTGCTCGTCTGCATGAATGCCAGTTCATCGCAGACTGGATTGTTCGTCGAAAACCGGCGGTTCTGCGTCAATGTGCTGACCCAGGAACACCGCGATCTCGCCGGGCTATTCGCCGGCAAGCAGAGCGACATGGAGGCACGTTACGCGGCGGCCGACTGGACAAACCTTCCCTCTGGCAACCAGGCTCTTGCAGACGCCATTGTCTCCTTCGACTGCCGTCTGATCGAAGCCCGCCTCGTCGGTACGCACAACATCTTCATCGGCGAAGTAGTTGACATAAGATGCCGTCGCGATGGACATGCGCTGCTGTACTTTGATCGGAACTACGTTCACGTCCCGACGCAGACGGGCAGCTATGGCGGTTAGTATTTGCCTGATCTAGACTGATAGGCGGCACCATCTGGTTGTGCTTCGATACTTGCAGTGCCGCCTCTCTTTTCCGCCTCGGCCAGCCGCTGCTGCTGGGAGCCTCAGGCAGCCCGAAAGTCCCGAGGGTTCATAGCTCTGGTGAATTTGATTGAAAGCACACTACATGCCGCCCCAGGTTCCGCGATTGTGCTTACCCCAGCAAAAGGCTGGATTTTGCGCTCTCGGCGCGCGCTTTATGCAAGTCTCTGTGCAATCAGGCCCCCGCAACCAACCATTCCTGCGATCCCAATAAAGCCCCATCACGGGGCTTTTTGCGTTTCTGGCCTTCAGTTGCGCCAGCACGGCCCATGAGGTCTTCCAGGATTGCCCTCTGGTTGAGGGGTAATCCCCACCGCGGTCTTTCTCGGCACCTACGCTAGTCTGCGCAATGCCGGCCGGCTGGTTGCCGAGCGGTTGAATATCTATCAGTATGACGCAGACCTTTGAGACAGGGAATTAGCGTTGTTATTGCGGGGACAGGGTTGCACTTGCCATAGGTCCACCTGTCATGGAATGTGAAATAATTGTCATCAGCCGAAGTGCTCTTGCCCGGCTAAGGCCTACCAACCAGGTGCTTTGAGCGCGATGCAGAAGATAGAAACGCCATCATTTCTCCAGGATGTAGTACGGCGACGACTACGCCTCGCGCCCGTTAGCGCGATAATCGCGACGTTCAACATTCCGAAAGTGTCGGTCTTCGTTTTTCAAGATAATTCTCTCTGGATAGTTGGGGTTGGTTCGAACAAATTTCGAGATGCGCTTGATAGGCAAAACTTGCGAACCGGTAGCCCAACGCCATGGATCCGAGCGACCGGTCAAGAAGAGACTGAACCCATGTTCATCTTCGCTCCGGGATCGCGCCGCTCGTCATGGAACGGGCCTGGCCTCAAAGGCGAGCGGACACTAATCGCTATGTCACCAAACTCCACAATTTTTTTCCGCAATTTAACTGTGGCCTCTTGGTACGGGACTGAAGAGATCGAAGCTCTTTTCGTTGCCGGTCGATCCGAAAAGCTGACCTGGGAAGACGTCGCTCAAGATTTTGAATATCTTCTCACACAATTTTTGAGCCCCCATATAGTTCGCATCAGATATGCCGATTAGCGAAGCTGATTTCTTAGAATTTAAAAGGTTGGCTGATGAAGAAGGCATGCGGGAACGCGAATGCTCCGCGTATCTTGAGTACGCGACCGACATCCTTCTTCCTCAAACCCCAACTCTAACGGTCTCACTTTCACTAGAACAACGCAGCCCCTATGGACGAAGCGACTACATTGTTATTGCAGACCTAAAATCAGAAACTGGTCAAACCGAGCGTCATCTGATCTTTTGGGAACTGAAAGCTCCACAGTGTGCTCTCGTAGAGATAGATGATGCTGCGACCAGATACCGGCCAACGAAAGAATTGATAAAGGCGGAAACGCAGCTTCTTCACTATGTTCACCAAGCCGCCGGCGATGCTGATCTCAAAGAGCGCTTCGACATCAGATATGCAGCGAACATCAAAGCGGGCGGAATTACATCGGGCGCGACGCAAAGCTTTTCAAAGCAGCCGAGGGGGCAACGGCAGAGGCGGCTAATCATTCGCTGAAGATCAGGCAGACGCATGTTTACAATAGAGCTCAGTTCAAAGTCATGACCTGGGATCGCATAATTGATTTCGTAGATCCTACATCCGCTCGAGTTTAAGTCCCACCCTCAAGGGGATTTCGTCCTTCGGTCACCCTTCCAAGCCTTCGCTGTTTTCCTGGAGCAAGTCAGGACACCTTAAAAAACAGACACAGACCTGATGCCCATTGATACGCCCTCCCCATCGTCCACAACAAACCGGAATGCGCGACATTGCTGCGGTGCGTTGGGACTACCCTCATCCCAACTCGCCCATACGCTGTCCCTCCGGTCCGACCAAATTCCTTCAAGATCAAAGGCATTTAGCAATTGGTTAGCGGGGTCTGTTCCCGTTGTCTTCCGGCGAACCCTGTCCCTTGCCGTCCCGGGCCGACCAAACCATATGGAGCATCGAGACGGCTGGAGTGCCCCCCGTTTCACCGGACATGTCGGCTAGTTTGATTTAGCCCTGATGAACTGCCGAGGGGAAGCCATCTTGAGCGCGGAATGAGGATGGATTTCATTGTAGTCCTCGATCCATCCGTCGATGAGCCGGAGCGCTGTTTCGGCGTCCGTTAGCGCTGCGATGCGGATATAGTCCCGCTTCAAGGTTTTAACGAAGGCTTCCGACATGCCGTTCGACTGCGGATTGGCCACCGGCGTGAAGCAAGGCGTCAGATTGAGTGCCTGGGCAATCAGCCTCGTGTCCCGCGCGGTGTAAGCCGAACCGTTGTCAGAGAGATGCTTGATGGCTTGCGGGGCTCTGGTCGCCGCGAAGCGCTTCTCGACCACCTCCAGCATCATGTCGCGCACGTCAGAGCCGGAGATGCCCGCGTTGGCGACTGCCGTCAAGGCGATGATCTCCCGGTCGAAGGCGTCGATGATGAAGGCGAGACGAATGACCTCGCCATTCCAGCAGGTGAACTCCAGACCGTCCGAGCACCAGCGCAGGTTCGAGCGCATGACCATGACCTTGCCGTCGTGGAGGCGGCCCTTGCGAACGGCCGTATGCTTCTCCAGCAGCATGGCGTGGTTGCCCATGATGCGATGAACCCGCTTGGCGTTGACGACAGGCTTATCGGCGGCTCGCCTCTCGCGATTGAGGAGCGCGGCGATCCGCCGATAGCCATAGGTTGGCCTTTGATCCACCAGCCTCCGAATGGCGGGGAGAAGTTCTGCATCCTCGGCCTTGTGATAGGACCCGCGCGGCTTCGATCTGCCTTTCAGCCGCTCGACAAGGTTGGAACGGGATACGCCGAGCGTGTCTGCGACGGCCTTCATCGGGAACCGTCCTTCGGCAACAAGATCGGCCGCGATATCCGTTTTTTTGAGTCTGCTTTGGACAAGGCTTCGCGGAGGATTTCGGCCTCCATCGTCTTGCGGTCGAGCATGCGCTCCAGCTCGCGGACACGATCCTCCAGCTTCTTCACTTCCGAATTGCCGACAACCGACTCGTCAGAATCCACGGCTGCAGCACCTCCCTCACTCAAGAGCCTGCGCCACCGATAAAGCAGATTGGGCGCAACGCCATGGCGGCGAGCGGCCGAAGACACCGTCTCGCCTGGTTCGAAACTCTGCTCAATGATTGTCAGCTTCTGCTCGGTTGTCCACCGCCTGCGGCGAACATCACCCGTCAGCAATTCAACGTGTCGATACTCGTTAGACATAAGCCTGTCCTCAAGCCTGTGCTTGAGCCTTTCTGCTTATGCGGACTGTCCGGTCGAAATGGGGGGGCAGTTCAGCGGGACAAGCCCGACGCTCTGACTGTGCCTGATGCGCCAAACCTGGTCTGGTCAATGGACTTCATGGCGGATCGTT
>JBHYDI010000018.1:0-41336 GCA_051861045.1 Allorhizobium sp. | reverse complement strand
TTCTGGCGCCTCGTCCGAGACAAATTTCAGCCAACCCGGAGGGAGCAATCCCGACCGGCGGCGAAGCTTGGGGTTTTTGACATTAATAGATCACCCCTCACCCTGAGGTGCCCGACACAGTCGGGCCTCGAAGGGCGAGGCCCCGGCGATAACCCGCCTCTCACCCTTGTGGGAGGCAGCGCCTCTTCCTCGGAACCAATTGCAATTGAAACTGTTAGGCCCTTACAACCCTCAAGGAGAGAACCTCATGCGCGCACTCAACCTCGTCACCCTGCTTCTCGTCATCGTCGGCGGCCTCAACTGGCTCCTGGTCGGCATAGCCGATTTCGACCTCGTCGCCGCCCTGTTCGGCGGTCAGGATACGGCGCTTGCCACCATCGTTTACGTGCTGGTCGGCCTGTCGGCGCTCTGGCAGATCGTCCCCTTCGCCAAGGCTTTGTCGGTCGGAGAGACCCGGGCGGAGGCCAATCTCGGCAACCATCGCTAAAATGCTGCGGACCATTCCCATCCATGAAAGAGGGCTGGCATCGCTGGCCCTCTTTCACTTGGATGAACGCTGCGTCCCAAAAAAGTCCGCCCTGCCCGCCCTTTTGGCCCCGTCCGGCCAACGCTTCCTTAACGGCCTTGCGGTACATTACGATAGATTAAAAGACTGGACGGAGACCCGAGCGAAATGTCCAAACCGACCTTCCGCTTCACCCATTACGACCTGAAGGAACAGCGCGCCGGCACCATTATCGAGGTGACGCTGTCGGCCGTGAACAATGTGCGGCTGATGACGCCGACGAATTTCCAGCGCTTCAAGGAAACGCTCGATTACAAGTTCCTCGGCGGCGTGGCGAAGAAATCGCCGCTCAAGATCGTCATTCCGGAAAGCGGCCACTGGCACATGATCGTCGACATGGAAGGCCATCACGGACTGGCCGAATCCAAGGTCAAGATGATCGCGGCCCCTGCCGTGCAGCCGAAGCAGAAGGCCTCTTGAGGGGTTCGCCCTCCCCTTGGCCACTGCCCTTTCACCCCGCGTAAGCGGCCCAAAGCCGATCAGCCCTCGCGGTCTGCCAGGATCGCCCGGGCCGCCCGTTCCCCGCTCAGCATCGCGCCGTGCACCGTGCCGAAATAGTCGGCGCTCACATGTTCGCCGGCTAGCCGCAGGCGCGGGCCGGCAGGTTTGGCCAGCGTGTCGTGATCGGCAGGCTCTGCGCCTAGAGCTGGGAAGGAATAGGCGCCGAGCGCATGCGGGTCGGTCGACCAGGCATGGCGGGCAATCGCTTTCGGCTCTGGCACACTCTCACCAAACATATCGCGCAGCACCGCCGTGATATCGGCGACAAGTGCCGCATCATCCATGGCGTCGACATGGGCTGCGTAATCGCCGCTTGCGACAAGCGTCAGCACCGGCGCCCCCTGGATCGGCATCAGATTCAGCATGTCGGCGAACCGGCCACGGTCATTCCCGGCATAGCCCACGAAATGCTGGTCCTGCGGCCAGAAGGCCGCGTCGAGGGCAACCGAGACCTTGGCCAGCTGGCCGAAACCGATGGCGGCAATCGCCTTCTGCTGCGGCTCTGGCAGCGGCGGATCAAAGGCGATGCGCCCCGCCTTCAGCACGCCGAGCGGCACGGTGACAATGCAATGATCGGCCTCGAAGCGCCCGTTACCCGTTTCGACGATGACGCCGTCCTGCGTGTGGCGGATACGACTGACCGGATGGTGCAGGCGGATATCGAGCCCCTCGCCCAGGAATGTCGGCAGCCGGTCATAACCTTCGCGGAGCACGGCGTCCGGCCCGTCGAACATCTCGCCGGCATCGACATGCAGGGCCGAGATCTGCGACAGGGATGCCGCGAACTCGCCCTCATAGGTATCGGTGAGCGCCCAGTTGCCGATCGGCTCCTGAAGCAGCGCCGGGTCGAGCAGCTCGATGACATCGAGCAGCGACAGGGAACCATCGCCATCGGCTTCCTCGGCGGCTTTCTCGGCGATCTGTTCGAGATCGTCGAAGACATCGTCGATCTCGAAGTCCTCGGGATCGACGCCACCGGGCTGGAAAAGCTGCCAGCGCTCCTGGTCGATGAAGAAGGGCGTGGCGCCGGCTTTTGCCGCGAGCTCAGCTGCCGGGTTGCCGTTGAAGCCGTGAATGAAGTTGGCGCCGTGTTCGACGGGCACACCGAGGCTGCGGTCGGTGAAGATGCGACCGCCGATCCGGTCCCGGGCTTCCAGCACGATCACCTCGGCACCGGATTCGGCAAGGTTGGCGGCAGCGGAAAGCCCCGCCATGCCGGCGCCGACCACGACGACCTTCAGCCCCTTGCCGGCACCGGAGCTTGTCGCAGCCGCATCGCTTGAGGTTGGCGGTGATGCTTGCGCCAGGGCACGGCGAACTGAAGACGCGGTCGACAGGCCCGCGGTAGCGGCGAGCAGAAGGAGCAGCCTGCGACGGATCGGGTCAGGCCGCATCGACCGCCGGCTCCTCCTCTTCCGGGGCCAAATCCTCGGCGAAGAAGGCCCGGCCGCGGCCACCTTGCTTGGAGGCGTAAAGCGCCCGGTCGGCAATCGCCATGATCGGGCGGGCGGCTGCACCGTTTTCAGGCGCAATCGCAATGCCAAGGCTGATGCCGATATCCACCACCGCGCCGCTCGAGAGCTTGATCGGCTGGGATATCGACGTGATGATGTGCTGGGCGAGCATCGCGAGGCGTGGACGGTCGCGGAAGGCATTGATCAGCACGACGAATTCGTCACCCCCGACGCGCCCGACCAACCCGTATTCGCCGACGGCGTCGCGCAGCCGCTCGGCCACCACGCGGATGACCTCGTCGCCGGCGCCGTGGCCATGGAGATCGTTGACGGCCTTGAAGCGGTCTAGATCGCTCGCGATCACCGCAAAGGGCGCATGGGCCAGTCGGTCGGCCGCCTCGTTCAACGCTTTGTCGAAGCAGAGGCGGTTGGCAAGCCCGGACAGGGCATCGCGATGGGCAAGTTCGCGGTTGCGCCGCTCGCTCTCCTCGAGCCGCTCCGAGAGGCGGCCGATATAGCGGCCGAGCACGAAGCTGGCGGCAAACAGCAGGCCGCAAAGCAGGACGACGGTGGGTACGACCAGGGTCCAGATGTCGGCGCCCGGCTTGTAAAGTTCAAAGTTGAAACTGCCGAGAACCTCGCCGTCGACGCCTCTCACCGCCAGCAGCCCGTCATTGTTGCGGTTGAACTGCAGGCTTCCATATTCGAGCTGGCTGTTGATGTCGGCAACGAGCGCCGCATCGACCGGTCGGGCTGACACCAGGATCACCGGATCGCCATCCGGCAATGCCACCTCGCCGTCGTCGGGCACGATTGCCATGGCCGTGGTCAGCATGACATCGCCATCGATCTCTGCGAAACCGAAGGCTGCGATGGCATGGACCTGCGAAGCCGGTACCGGCTTCTGGCCATAGCCGCCGTCGATCGTGGTGCGGTGGGCATGATGCCGGGTAAGCGCCAATTCGGCGATCGCCTTCAGATCTTCGCCGGGCTTAAGATCACGGGCGGTCAGATCCACCTCGTCCTGAATGGCCGACATCAAAAGGCGACCACCGGGGCCGATCAGGAAGCTGCGCTCGTGTCCGAAATCGTACCAGAGCGAGGAGACGAATTCCTCGACCACATAGGAAGCGCGGAATTTCAGGGTGATGTATTTGACCGAGCGATCCCAGCGCGCCAGCCCCAGCTGGTCCCGGGCAAGCAGGCTGTGGCGGTCGCGCAGGACGTTTTCAAGCAGCAGGATCTGCTTCTCGGCCGCGATATCGTCGGCCTTGCGCGAGGCGATGTAGCCGATGAAGAGCAGCGACAGCGCCGAGAGCGTGATCAGCACCAGCGAGAAGAGCTTGACCAGCGTCGGCAAGCCGATGCGCGGCGGCTCTGTGCCTCCGGCGTGCAGGTAGCTCAGTTCGGTCTTCTTTGGCATGCGCAATTCCTAGGTTCGGGCGAGAACACTAGGGCATAGCGCTTAAAAGCAGCTTAAGCTTAAATGACGATAGACAAGCGGCTTAACCGCCTCCCCTCTCCCGACGCAGTTTCGCCCACCAGTCGAGACGCTTCTTGATCTCCCGCTCGAAGCCGCGCTCCGGCGGATCGTAGAAGGTCTGGCGGCCCATCTTTTCCGGGAAATAGTCCTGACCTGAAAAGGCGTCCGGCTCGTCGTGATCGTAACGATAGCCCTCGTTATAGCCTTCCGCCTTCATCAGCTTGGTCGGGGCGTTCAGAATATGCTTGGGCGGCAGAAGCGAGCCGTGCTCCTTGGCCGCGCGCATGGCAGCCTTGTAGGCGACATAGACGCCGTTAGACTTCGGGGCGGTCGCGAGATAGACGCAGGCCTGGGCCAGTGCCAACTCACCCTCGGGAGAGCCGAGGTAATCATAGGCGTCCTTGGCGGCATTGCAGACGACAAGCGCCTGCGGGTCGGCAAGCCCGATATCCTCGACGGCCATGCGCACCAGACGGCGACCGAGATAAAGCGGATCCTCGCCGGCGTCGAACATGCGGCAGAGATAGTAGAGAGCTGCATCCGGATCGGAGCCGCGCACGGCTTTGTGGAGCGCCGAGATCAGATTGTAGTGACCGTCCTGGCCCTTGTCGTAGACCGGTGCGCGGCGCTGGACGATTTTGCCTAAGCCCTCTGTGTCGAAGACCTCGCCCGGGCGGGCGGCGCGCCAGACTTCTTCGGCGAGCGTCAGCGAGGCGCGACCGTCGCCATCGGCCATGCGGATCAGGGTTGCGCGGGCATCCGCGTCCAGCGGCAGCGGCTTGGCTTCCGTTTCCTCGGCACGCTTCAGAAGCGTCTCGATGCTCTCGGCATCATGGCTCTTGAAGGTGAGCACCCGCGCCCGCGACAGGAGAGCGGCGTTCAATTCGAAGCTCGGGTTTTCGGTCGTCGCACCCACGAGGATGACGGTGCCATCCTCCATCACGGGCAGGAAACTGTCCTGCTGGGCGCGGTTGAAACGGTGGATCTCGTCGACGAAGAGCAGAGTCTGGCGGCCCTCCATGCGACGGAGACGCGCGCTTTCGAAAACCTTCTTGAGGTCGGCAACACCCGAAAAGATCGCCGAGATCTGCTCGAAGGCGAGACCCGCCTCGCCCGACAGCAGCCGGGCGACGGTGGTCTTCCCGGTGCCGGGCGGGCCCCAGAAGATCATTGATCCCAGCGAGCCTGCCGCGATCATCCGGGCCAGCACGCCATCCTCGCCGGTCAGGTGTTCCTGGCCGGTGACTTCGGCGAGGTTCTTCGGCCGCAGGCGATCGGCGAGCGGGCGACGCTCGGCCATTTCCTTCGACATCTGCGGCGCGAAGAGGTCACTCATCGGAAGATCTGCCGGATGCGCTGGCCGTCGCGTTCGATCTCGACCCGCCAGAAGCCGGGATCGCTCTCGGCGATCTTCTGCAGGTCCTCGACCGAGGCAATGTCCTCGCCATTGACGGCCACGACAATGTCGCGCGGCTGGAAGCCAAGGCGGGCCGCGGGCGAACCGCGAACGATATCGGTGACCACGACGCCGGTCACTTCTGAGGCCATCTTCAGCTCATAGGCCAGACGCGGCGAGAGGTTGCCGGCGCGGAGGCCGGCAAAGGGGCTGCGGCCCTCGATCAGCTGGATGTCGCGCGGACGGGTTTCAGGGGCTGCGGCCAGCGTCAGCGCGATCGTCTCTTCGCGACCATCTTCCTGGACCGTCAACTCCGCCTTTTCGCCCAGGCCTGCCGTGGTCAGACGATAGCCAAGGGCGTCCGGATGCTCGACGGGGATGCCGTTGACGGCGGTGACCACCTGGCCGGGCTTCAGACCCGCCTTGGCCGCCGGGCCATCCTCGGCGATGCGCACCACGAGCGCGCCGCGTACCGTCTTCAGGCCAAGCGCTTCGGCAACATCCGAGGTCACCGGCTCGAAACTTGCCCCGACATAGGGCCGCTCAAAGCTTGCCTCGCCGCGATCGGCGGCATCGAGGAAGACACGGACGAGATTGCCGGGGATGGCGAAGCCGACGCCGTTCGAGCCGCCACCGCGCGAGAAGATCGCGGTGTTGATGCCGATCAGTTCACCGTTCATGTTGACCAGCGCACCACCCGAATTGCCGGGATTGATCGCGGCATCGGTCTGGATGAAGAAGCCGAAGTCACCTTCCGTTACCTGGTTGCGGGCAAGCGCCGAGACGATGCCTGAGGTGACCGTCTGGCCGACGCCGAAGGGGTTGCCGATGGCGAGCACGAGATCACCTACCTCGGTCGCATCGGAATTGCCGATCGGGAGCGTGGGCATGACCTCGTTGGTTTCGAATTTCAGTACCGCGAGATCGAGGCGATCGTCCTTCAGCACGACCTTGACCGGGAATTCACGGCCGTCAGCCAGGGCCACCTTGATGTCGTCGGCACCATCGATGACGTGGTTGTTGGTGACCACAACGCCATCGGCCTCGACGATCACACCGGAGCCCAGAGAGGATTGCTTTTCGGTGCGGTTCGGCATGCGCTGGCCGAAGAATTGCTCGAGGAAGGGATCGCCGGCAAACAGGCTGGAGCGACGCTGGACGAGGCGCTCGGCATAGACATTGACCACGGCGCCCCGCGCCTGCTTGACCAAGGGCGCGAAGGAGAGCTTCATCTCGAGCTGGCTCTGCGGCACGGCCTTGTCCTGCGCAAGCGCGGGAGCAGAGAGCGGCAGCACCAAAGCGGCAATCACGGCAATCGGTTTGAGACGGTCGAAGCGCGGCATGCAAAGATCCTTCATGCGATCATGGACGTTCTAGACCCGGTTCCTGCTCCGGCAAATAGGCAGAAGCAAGGAGGACCAATCGCAGATGGGGATAACGTTTGCCCGGCTCAAGCCCCGACCGTTTCGATGATGCGCGTCATCAGGCCATGGAGCTCGTCACGGTAACCGGTGCGGGCGGAAGGGGCTGCCTCGTTTGATGTCATGGCGACGGTGAGACCCAGGCTTGGGGTAATGTAGAGCATCTGGCCGCCATAACCCCAGGCATAATTCACCTGCTGTCCCGCCATCTCCTTCAGGAACCAGGCATAGCCGTAGCCATCGCCGTTGAAGACGGAGTTGGTGCGGCGGATCCAGCTTTCGCGGATCCAGGCCTCCGAGATGACCCGCGTGCCGTCTTCGGTCACGCCGCCCCGGCGATAGAGTTCGCCGAAGGCATGCAGCGAGCGCGGCGTCATGGCCATCTGGTTGCCGCCGAGATAGAAGCCCTGGGGATCGCGATCCCAGGATCCGATGCGGAACCCTTCCAGCGGTTCCAGCCATTCGCGGGCAAGCGCCAGCGTCGGCTTGCCCGAAACCTTGGTGAGAATGACCGACAGAAGATGGGTCGACGCGGTCGAATAGAGCATGCCGCCCCCCGGCTCGTCGACGAAATCAGCGGCGAGCGCAAAGCGCGTCCAGTTGCGGCTCGCGACCCAGCGGCCGTAATTCGGGCCGGACATGCGGTCGAGACCTGAGCGCATCGACAAGAGATGGCCGATGGTGATCTGCGACAGGCGTGGATCGGGATTGGCGGGAAACTCCGAGCGCAGCACGGTTTCGATGCGCTGGTCGACGCCTTCGAGCAGGCCCTTGTCGATGGCAATGCCGACCAGCGCGGAGACGACGCATTTCGAGGCGGATTTGATGTTGGTGGATCCATCAAGCGAATTGTTGCCATAGGCGCGCTCGCCGAGCGTTTCGCCATTGCGGGTGACGATGACGGTTTCCAGCGTATCCAGCCTGCGGGCTTCTTCGAGCAGCGTCGCGATGCGCGGGCGGATGATATCGAGATTGGCGGGCGGCGGGGGTGCCGCGGGCTCGGTCGATTGCGCAAAGGCGCGGGCGGTGGAGAGGACCGGCAGGGTGGCCATGGCGGCGAGGAGAGCTCTTCTGTTCATGACTTCGAACTTAGGCATGGCGGCCTAAAGATCAAATGCGCGATTGCAGCAGCTCACCTTATCGTGAGGCCTGACCTGCGCCAGATGCATGGAACGATGGCCCGAGGGCCGACGTTCAGCCTCTGAATTGCACTCAAAGAGGAGGTTTCAATGTCCGACACCCAAGCCGCCGCGCGCGGCCTTGTCTTTGCGCTGCTTGCCGCACCGCTTCTCGCCGGCGCACAGCCGGCCAATGCCGCCAGTTTCGATTGCAGCAAGCCGGATCTCGCAGCTGATGAGCAGGCAATTTGCCAAAACCCGCAGCTGAACGACATGGACGTGAAGATGGTCACGACCTTCGACCTGCTCTCCGGCCTGCTCGCCATGGGGGCACGAGGCGATATGCAGGACCGGCAGATCAAGTGGCTGGGGCAGCGCGGCGAATGCCAGGGTAATCTCGACTGCATCGCTGCGGCCTATGCTGTGCGCATGGCGGAGCTCACCAGCGTCTACGAAGGCCTTCAGCGGCCGAAGTGACGTGGGCAATGTCGATGAGAGCCAACGTCGGGTGACTGCAGGGTCTGACGCCGACCGTCACATCCCAAGGATGTAAATGTGCTATCCTCTGCTCGTCTATCCGGATCAGGGGGATCAACGATGTCCAAGGCCTTCAAGCTCACCTCATGGAATGTCGAATGGCTGGTCGACGCGTATGGCGTCAGCAGTGGCCGCTTCAAGGAACGATCAAAAAGCTTCACCGGACGACGGCCGTCCAAGGCGGATGCCGACGCCAAGCTGCAGTCCTTGCGCCGGGAAGTGGTCGAGATCGATGCCGACATCCTCTTCCTCATCGAGGGCATTCCCGGCGCGGAGGTCATGGGCGAATTCGTGGCAACTCATCTGCCGGAATACCGGCTCATCGTGCATCCGGACGCCGATGACAAGGCCTACAGCATACTGGGTGTGCAATGGATGTGGTTCCTGGTGAAGGAGAGTTTTGCCAGCCGCACTGCGCCGCAGTTGCTCGATCTTTCGATATGGAAGGCTTATGCCGAGGAAGCGTCACTCAACAGTCACCGCAACGGCAGGTGGACCTTTTCGGCTCCGGCGCTGGACAAGGACACCCTAACGGTCGGCGCCAACATCCGCCATGAGCACGACCACTATCGGCACCCGCAGGTGCTGGTTATGACGTATGGCGGCCGCCGGGTGGAGATCATCGGCTGCCACTTCAAGAGCAAGCACATCGGGATCGAGGTACCCAAACGGGTGGCGGGCGAAAGCGAGGCGGACTATTTCGCCCGGCCGGACGTCACCTGGTTCATGGCGAATGCGCATGTCGCCCGCGCGAAGCTGACGACCGAGGCCACGGACGTGCGCTACTACATCGACAAGCGCTTTTTGCAGGAGGAATTGCCGATCCTTTTCGTCATCGGTGACCTGAACGACGGTCCGGGGAAAGAGCTACTGGAGCGCGAATATTTGCTGCACGACATGATCGGGGTGCTGCAGGGTGATGTGTTCTTCGCCCGGAAATTCCTCAATCACGCCCTTTTCGACTATCCCCAGAACCTGCGCTGGACGGCGCGCTTCCAGGACGAACTCGATCCGGCGCGGTCCCCGACCATCCTGCTCGATCACATCACCTTCACCGAGGCGCTTAGCCGGCGAGGCGTTGGACCGCTGATCGTTGAACCACAGGCTGGCTGGGTCGAACACGAGATCCACGACAGGATCAATGCGACGCTAAGGCCCCAGGCGAAGACCAGCGATCACTGGCCGGTCAGCCTTTCCGTCTCCGATCGACCGCCTGCGTGAATGGTGGTCATGGCGCCAATTGGGTAACGCTTCAATTCGATAATTCGGCAGTTAACGAATTTCCTTATTCCCTTGTCTCAAGTATCCACCGTGGCCGCTCCGATCCCCGGTGATCGGCAGAGCCAGTCGACAAAAGCCTTGACCGCCGGGCGTTTTGCCGCTGCCGGCGCCACGGTGGCGAAATAGGCGGTGCCGAGGTCGAGGGCGCCATCGGGCCAGGATTTCAGGCTGCCGTCGGCGACGAGGATGTCGGTGATCGAGCGCCAACCGAGCATCAGGCCGCGGCCGTCGAGGGCTGCCTGGACGGCCTGGACGTAGTTGTCGAAGATGTGGGATGGGCCGCGCGGTTTGGGCAAGGCGCGGCGGGCGAGATAGTCGGCCCAGCCTTCCCAGTGGCGCGCCTCGACGGTGCGGACATGGATGAGCGGGGCAGCGTCGAGCCCCTCGCCTTTGGACAGCAGGCTTTCGACCAAGGCGGGGCGGCCGACGGGGCAGACGGTCTCGTCGAAGAGGCGGAGCGTCTCACCGTCGGTCCAGGTGCCGCGGCCGTAGCGCAGGACGAGGTCGGTGCCGGGCCACATCTGCGGCAGATCGGTGGGTGGGACCTGGACGTTGACGACATAGCCGGGATGGCAGGCGTAGAAATCGCTGAGGCGTGGCATCAGCCAGTGAGTGGCGAGGCCCATGGTGCAGGCGACCGTCAAGCGCTGGTCTTCGAGGCCGGTGCTGGTGCGTATCTCCTCGATGGTATCGGCGATCAGATCGAGTCCATCTCGGGTGGCGCGGGCGAGCTGCTGGCCGGGTTCTGTGAGCCTCGCCGGCCGGGTCGTGCGGTCGATCAGGACGGCGCCGACGTGCTCTTCCAGCGCCTTCAGGGCTTGTGTCACAGCGGGCTGGGTGACGTTCAAGGCGGCGGCTGCCTCGCGCATCGAGCCGAGCCGGGCGACGGCTTCGAAGGTGGTCAGAAGACGCAAGGGTGGCAGACGGCTCAACTTAACCTCCAGCTTAACTCAGCATAAGCATAATCGCTCTGGCCTCGCCTGCAAAGTCGGATGATGATCGTCAAATACGATCTTCTCTTCCGCTGTCCAGACTTAAGGAAACGAGCGATGAACATGCATGTTGCGACCGGGGCCGTCACGCTTGCCGAGAAGGGGCTGCACCTGCCGCTTGCCGAGGGTGGGCAGGCCTATTTCAACTATTACTGGCTGCGCGACAATTGCCCCTCCTCCTTCGACAGCACGACGCGGGAGCGCAGCTTCGACATCTTCCATCTGACGGACGCACCGCGCGCCGCGAGTGCGGAAATCGAGGACGGGAGCCTTGTGATCCGTTGGGCGGGCGAGAACCATGTGTCGCGCTTTCCGCTGTCTCTGCTGGCGCTCTACACCGAGGGCAAACATCGGCCCGATCCCGCTGACCTGCCGCGCAAGGCCTGGTTCAGCGACCACTATCCCGAGATCCCGCGCTTCTCGCAGCCGGAACTGATGCGGGATCCGAAGAAGGTTGCGGAATGGCTGGAGGCGATGATCGTCGAGGGGCTGACGATCGTGACCGACATGCCCGACAGCAACGAAGGGCTGACCGAGACCGTCAAGCTGATGGGGCATGTGCGGCCGACCTTTTTCGGCGAATATTTCGACGTGAAGACGCATATCAACCCGACCAACACGGCTTACACCGCCAAGGCGCTCGAATTGCATACCGACACGCCGGCGGAGGAGCATGCGCCGGGCATCCAGTTCCTGCATTGCCGGGCCAATACCGTCGAGGGTGGCATGAGCATCTATTCGGATGGTGTGGCGGTCGCAAATGCTTTCCGCGAGATCGATCCTGATGGCTTCAGGCTCTTGTCGGAAATCGACATTCCGTTCTTCTGCGAACACGACACCTACGACATGCGCTCGCGGCAGCGGGTGATCGAGCTCGACAAACATGGCGAGGTTTCGGGGCTGACGATCAGCCAGCATATGGCCGATCTCTTCGATCTTCCGCAGACCGTGCTCGACGATTATTATCCGGCCTTCTGCCGTTTTGGCAAAATGCTGCAGGACGACAAGTTCATGATGCGCTTCCTGATGAAGGCCGGCGACTGCATGGTGTTCGACAACCATCGCATCGTGCATGGGCGCATGGCCTATTCGGCAACCAGCGGCGATCGCTATCTGCGCGGCTGCTATGCCGATCGCGAGGAGATGCGCTCGACCTACCGGGCGCTGACGACGGAAGGACGGTTCAAGGCATGAATATTTCCCCTTCGGTCAACGACATGCTTGATGAGGTTGCACTGACCACGCTGCGTCAGGATCTCGCCGCTGCCTTCAGGCTTTGCCATCGCTTCGGCTGGAGCGAGTCGGTCGGCAATCATTTCAGCGCAGCGGTCTCCGCCAATGGGCGGAAGTTCCTGCTCAATCCGCGCTGGCAGCATTTTGCCACAGTCAAGGCGAGCGATCTGCTGCTGCTCGATGCCGATGACCCTGAGGTGATGAACCGGCCCAATGCGCCCGACCCGTCGGCCTGGACCGTGCATGGCACGCTGCACCGGATGTTGCCGGAGGCGCGCGTCATTCTGCATTGCCATTCGCCCTATGCGGTGGCGCTGTCCTGCCTCAAGGACCCGACGCTTCTGCCGCTCGACAACAACACGGCACGCTTCTTCGGGCGGATCGGTTACGACCTCGACTTCGGCGGCATCGCCGACGCGGCGGAAGAAGGCGAGCGGCTGGCGGAGATGATCCGCGGCAAGGCGGTGCTGGTCATGGGCAATCACGGCGTCTCGGTTGCCGGCGAGACGGTGGCGGATGCCTTCGAGGACCTCTATTTCTTCGAGAAGGCGGCGCAGACAATGGTGCTGGCGCTGTCGACGGGACAGCCGCTGGCGGTGTTGTCGGACGAGATCGCGCAAGGCACGTCAGATGGCTGGATTCCGTACCGCGGCATGGCGGAGAAGCATTTTGCCTATCTGAAGTCGTGCCTGGATAAGGAGGATCCGAGTTACCGGGACTGAGTCTCACGCTGAGGCTCTTTCGAGAGCTGACCACAGATTGGCTGACGTCTGGGAGAGCGTCGGCTTTTGCTTGATTGGTTCGATTGCGACCCCACAAGTATCTTGCCAGCGCGGCTCCATGCTGTATCGTTCAGATTGTATCAGCCAAAATCCTTTGCATATGATTGTAGCATAACAGGCATATCATTCAGCGTTCTCGCAGATCACTCGGAGGGATGATCGCATGACACGGCAGAGTGACAGCTTTCCGATGCTCGTCGCGCAGACCCGGGACGAGCGCGCCCGGGTGCGCCGGCTTGTGGCGACAGGGCAATGGCGGCGGGCCGAGGAAGACAAGGATCGCCTCGGCAGCTATATGGCCCGCGTCTCACAGTTCGTCGCACCTCAGTCACGCGCTGAGGCACTGCAGGGTGAGACGATCGATTTCCAACCCGTGTCATTCCTACCGGTCGGCACGCGGGTGCAACGCGCAGTCGGTTATGTGGAGACGAGTGTCGCCGGCAAAGCCAGCAGCGGCAGCGGTTTTCTGATCAGTCCCGACCTGTTCATCACCAACCAGCACGTTATTGAAACCGCAGAGGCTGCCATAGGCGGCCAGGTCACTTTCGACAGGCAGGCGGGCGAAGACGGTCGGCCGATGGCGACCACAACATTCCTGCTCGATCCTAAGCGCTGCGCTCTGTTTTCGCCGGAAGAAGAACTCGATTATGCCGTGGTCGCGATCGGCAAGCGGCTTTCAGGAAACGTAAATGTGGCGGACCTCGGCTACTGCCCATTATCGAACCGGCCCGACAAACACCGCAAGGGGATGAACGTCAACATCATCCAGCATCCGAATGGCCAGCCGAAGCTGATTGCCGTGCGCAACAATCTCCTGACGCATCGTACACCCCGCACATTGCTGTACGAAACCGACACCAATCAGGGTTCATCCGGCTCGCCCGTCTTCAACGACCTGTGGGAGGTCATCGCGCTGCATCACTATGGCGAACCCTATCTGGAAACCGTGGACGAAATCGGTGAGACCATCCCGGTCACGGTCAATGAAGGGGTGCGTATCAGCGCAATCTATCATGACCTTGAGAAGAGGCTGCCGTCGCTGTCGGGCGAGGCCAGAGCGCTGGTCGAGGCAGCGCTCGCCTTCGACCGGGTTGACGTGGCCGCGGTCGGTGATCGCACGCTCGGTCCACCGCGACCGTCGGTGCGTGCGGAAGCGTCGCGGCAGGAACCAGCGCCCTCCCCCGCAATGCCGTTGCTTCATTCCGCCCAATCCTCAGCAGTGCCATCAGGCGCGGGAGCCATCGAGATGACCAGAACACATGAAGCCGAGCTCAAGGTGACCATCCCGATCGAAGTCACAATCCGTGTCGGCGGCGCAGGGGGCGAAAATACCACGAGCACCTCGGATGGCCCCGCACCGACCCTGCTGTCGGGTGGCGGCAAGTTGCTCGGCAGTCGCGCCGAGAAGCTGCGGATCGACAGGAATTACGACAAACGCGAAGGTTATGTTCCTCGTTTCATCCGCGATTTCGACATCCCCCTGCCGAAGCCAAACGAGGCGCTTTCGAAGCAGATCGCGCCGCTGCACAGCGACCAGCCAGATGCCGACAGCGGCGTGCTGCGCTACGAACATTTCAGCCTGATCCTCAACAAGGCAAAACGGCTCGCCATGTTCACCGCCACCAATATCGACGGGAAGACCTATCTCGCCGTCAACCGGGAGACTGGCCGGGTCGTGGCGGGTGCCGAGGGCGAAAGCTGGTTTGACGATCCGCGCGTCAGCAAGAGCTACTTCATCGATCAGAGCTTCTATTCGGAATGGTCCGATTACTTCGACAGAGGGCATCTGACACGGAGAACCGACCCGACCTGGGGCGCGCCCGAAGAAGCCGAACGGGCGAATGCCGACACCTATCACTTCCCCAACTGCTCTCCACAGCATTTCCGTTTCAACCAGACGACCAAGTTCTGGCAGGGGGCGGAACGCTATGTCCTGGAAAAGGGTGTCCTTGCCACTGAGAAGAAGCCGCGGATCAGCGTTTTCCAGGGGCCGATCTTCACAGATGCGGTGGACCGATGGGCCGACGATGTCCAGATCCCCTCATCCTTTTTCAAGGTGATCGTGTGGAAGAGCGGAGAGACGCTGAAGGCGGTCGGCCTTGTGGTCGATCAACTCGCGCTGCTCGATGAGACCCGGCGCGGCCTGTCCCGTCCGTCCAACGAAGCGCCGGTCATGGTCAACCAGTGGCGGGTTTCGATTTCCGCGATCGAGGAGCGGACCGGATTGGACTTTGGCAGCCTCGTTCGAAAGGCGGATACTTTCGGTTCCGCAGATCAGCCTGTCGTTGGCGAAGCACAGATCAGCATCCGCGATTTCCACGACCTTCTCCGCTGACCTAGACGGCACAAAGTCAAACGCCGCCAGTTGCAGAACGCAGCTGGCGGCCTTTTTCAGTCAATCCTGACAGACCCGTCTTACTCCGGCAACTGACGCACAGCACCCTTGTCGGCGGACGAGGCGAAGGCGGCGTAGGCCTTCAGCGCGGTCGTGACGTTGCGCTTGCGCTTTTCTTCGGGGAACCAGCCCTTGGCATCCTGCTCGGCGCGGCGGCGTTCGAGCTCAGCCGGATCGACGACAAGGTTGATCGTGCGGTTCGGGATGTCGATGTCGATCAGGTCGCCTTCGCGGACGAGACCGATCGCGCCGCCCTGGGCTGCTTCCGGCGAGGCATGGCCGATGGACAGGCCCGAGGTGCCGCCGGAGAAGCGGCCGTCGGTGATCAGGGCGCAGACCTTTCCGAGGCCCTTCGACTTCAGATAGCTCGTCGGATAGAGCATTTCCTGCATGCCCGGGCCACCCTTCGGGCCTTCATAGCGGATCACGACGACGTCGCCGGCAACGATGTGGTTCGACAGGATCGCCTTAACCGCTGCATCCTGGCTTTCGAAGACGCGGGCCGGGCCGGAGAATTTCAGGATCGATTCATCGACGCCGGCGGTCTTCACGATGCAGCCGTCGAGCGCGATGTTGCCCTTGAGGACGGCCAGACCACCGTCCTTGGAGAAGGGATGTTCGACGGAGCGGATGACGCCCTTTTCGCCGTCAGTGTCGAGATCGTCCCAACGCGAGGCCTGCGAGAAGGCCTGGGTGGTGCGGACACCGCCGGGGGCTGCCTTGAAGAACTCGCGAACCGTTTCCGAATTGGTGCGGGTGATGTCCCAGCGGTCGATGGCATGACCGAGGGTCTCGGCATGCACGGTCGGGCAATCACGGTTGATCAGACCGCCGCGGTCGAGTTCGCCGAGGATGCGCATGATGCCGCCGGCGCGGTGGACGTCTTCCATGTGCACGTCCTGCTTGGCAGGGGCGACCTTCGACAGGCAGGGCACCTTACGGGACAGGCGATCGATATCGTCCATGGTGAAGTCGATGCCGCCTTCATGGGCAGCGGCCAGGATATGCAGAACCGTGTTGGTCGAGCCGCCCATGGCAATGTCGAGCGCCATGGCGTTTTCGAAGGCGGCCTTGGAGGCGACGTTGCGCGGCAACACGCTGTCATCGTCCTGCTCGTAGTAACGGCGGGTGATGTCGACGATCAGATGGCCGGCCTCGACGAACAGGCGCTTGCGGTCGGCATGGGTTGCGAGCGTCGAACCGTTGCCGGGCAGCGAGAGGCCAAGGGCTTCGGTGAGGCAGTTCATCGAATTGGCAGTGAACATGCCCGAGCAGGAGCCGCAGGTCGGACATGCGGCCTTTTCGATTTCATCGACATCGGCGTCGGAGATCTTGTCGTCGGCAGCGGCGACCATGGCGTCGACCAGGTCAAGCGCCACCTTGCGGCCCTGCAGGATCGCCTTGCCGGCTTCCATCGGGCCGCCGGAGACGAAGACCGAGGGGATGTTGAGGCGCATGGCAGCGGACAGCATGCCGGGCGTGATCTTGTCGCAGTTGGAGATGCAGACCATGGCATCGGCGCAATGGGCGTTGACCATGTACTCGACCGAGTCGGAGATGATCTCGCGCGACGGCAGCGAATAGAGCATGCCGTCATGACCCATGGCGATGCCGTCATCGACGGCGATGGTGTTGAATTCCTTGGCGACGCCGCCGGCCGCTTCGATTTCGCGGGCAACGAGCTGGCCGAGATCCTTCAGGTGGACGTGGCCGGGCACGAACTGGGTGAAGGAGTTGACGACCGCGATGATCGGCTTGCCGAAATCGCCGTCCTTCATGCCGGTCGCGCGCCACAGGCCGCGGGCACCGGCCATGTTGCGGCCGTGGGTGGTGGTTCTCGAACGATAGACGGGCATGGGTGTCACCTCGATGGCTTGTTCGCCGCCATGCCTGCACCCCGGGCGCCAAGGCAAGGCAGCCATTTTGGAACTGATCTAAGCCATGCGCCCTCACCTGTCACTAGCATCGAAGGGCAAATCGGTACGCCTGGCGGTCACGGAGCCTCAGACTTCGTTCGCATTTGAGTGATCGGCTTAAGCCTGCGGCAAGATGTGTTTATTAGAGTTTACCGCGGAAAGGGGAGTCATGATGACCCGGAAACCTGCCCGCGTGATCCTGTTGAAAGATGCCCGCCAGAAGCTCAATCCCGAGCCTGCGCCGCGCTGGAGCCCGTTCAAGGCGCTCTACCAACTGCGCCGCGCCTTCCTGTACGCCGGCCTCGCCGCACTCGCCGTCATTCATTTCGATAAACTTCCCTATTCCTACCTGGTTGTGCCAGCCGGCAACAAATTCATCGATTACAGCATCACCGGCGCCGTGGCGCCGCACCCCGAGCCGATCGAGGGGCGCTTCGTCACCTGCTCAGGCGCGCAGCGGGTCAATTGCGTCGTCGATGGCGACACCTTCTGGTACCGGGCGGTGAAATATCGGATCTCTGATATCAACACGCCGGAGATCGGGCGCCCAGAATGCGAGCGGGAACGCACGCTCGGGCTCGAGGCTCAGGTGGCACTGCTCGACAGCCTGAATGCCGGGGGGCTCACCATGGAGCGCCGGGAGCGGCGGGACGTGGACCAGTATGGCCGCAAGCTGCGCGTGGTGCTGCAGGACGGACGCTCGGTGGGCGACGCGCTGATCGCGCGCGGACTGGCGCATCGCTGGGAAGGCCACAAAGAGACCTGGTGCGGCTGACCGCCGTCGGCAAACCACACGGATTCTTACAGCTAGCCGAGACGACAGACCTACACGAAATTGTTCCCGCCTTGCTTCTTTTCGCGGCGGTGAAACTCTGGTCTCTATGCTTGCGTCTTCTATCTAGAGAGACAGAGAGAGCCTCAAGAGGTCTGCCATGCCCATTTACCATCCGCCGAAGATTGCCAGTTCCGAGATCACCCCAAAGTCGCTCTATCTGAGGCGGCGACAGTTCATGGGCGTCGCGGCCGGTGGGGTTGCAGCGGTCGGTCTGGGCGCCCCGGCGATTGCCGCTCCGCTGGCGGCCAAGCCGAGCATCTACAAGCTCGACGAAAAGCTGACCGCCAAGGAAGATGTGACGACCTACAACAATTTCTACGAGTTCGGCACGAGCAAGGAAGATCCGGCGCGCAATGCGGGATCGCTGACCACTCGGCCCTGGACGATCGAAGTCGGCGGGCTGGTTGCCAAGCCGCAGGTGATCGACATCGAGACGATCATGAAGGAAATCCCGATGGAAGAGCGCGTCTACCGGATGCGCTGCGTGGAAGCCTGGTCGATGGTGATTCCGTGGATCGGCTTCCCGATCTCCGCCCTGCTCGACCGGGTGGAGCCACTGGGCTCGGCGAAATATGTCGCCTTCGAAACACTTGTCCGTCCGGAAGAAATGCAGGGACAGGCCGGGATCTTCCAGGCGCTGGAATGGCCCTATGTCGAGGGCTTGCGGCTGGACGAAGCGCGCCATCCACTGGCGATCCTCGCGACCGGGCTTTATGGCGAGACGCTGCCGAACCAGAACGGCGCGCCGATCCGCCTCGTCGTGCCGTGGAAATACGGCTTCAAGGGCATCAAGTCGATCGTCAAGATCACGCTCACCGAGCAGGAGCCGCCATCGACCTGGAACAAGCTCCAGCCATCGGAATATGGCTTCTATGCCAACGTCAATCCGGCCGTCGATCATCCGCGCTGGAGCCAGGCGACCGAGCGGCGCATCGGCGAGGCCGACGGTCTGTTCGGCGGAGCGCGCATCGATACCCTGCCGTTCAACGGCTATGCCGACGAGGTTGCAAGCCTTTACGACGGCATGGATTTGACGAAGTTCTTCTGATGGCTTCGCTCGCAATGCCCGCCCTGCCCGCCCGCTACAAGCCCGCTTCCGTTTGGGCGCTTTATGCGGTCGGGCTGTTGCCGGGGCTTTATGCCTTCTATCTCGGGATCTTTGGTGGGCTGGGTGCCGATCCGGTGCGCGCCTTTGAGCATCTGCTGGGGCTCTGGGCGCTCAGGTTTTTGTGCCTCGGTCTTGCCGTGACACCGCTGCGCGATCTGTTCGGCATTAATCTAATTAGCTATCGACGCGCACTCGGGCTTCTCGCCTTCTATTATGTGCTGGCGCATTTTACCGTTTATCTGACCCTCGACCGCGGCATGATCCTGTCGTCGATCGCAGGCGACATCCTGAAGCGGCCCTATATCATGCTCGGCATGGCCGGGCTGCTGATGCTGATCCCGCTCGCGCTGACCTCGAACCAGTGGTCGATCCGCAGGCTTGGGCCACGGTGGAATAAGCTCCACAAGCTCACCTACCCGATCCTGCTCGTGGCGATCCTGCACTATGCGCTGTCGCTGAAGGTGATCGATCCGGAAGCGGCTTTCTACATCGTCGTGACGATCGTGCTGCTCGGCTACCGGCTGGTGCGGCCGAAGATCATGGAGCGGCGGAGGGCCAAGCGCATGGCGGGTGCTGCCCGCTAGTCCGACGGCTGGCCGGAGCGCGTGAGACGACGCGCTTCGAAGAATGTTGCCAGGGCGATGCCCAGGCCATAGGCCACGATATTCCACCAGGAGAAGATGCGTCCGAGCAGCAGCGCGCCTGCCAGCGTCAGGCGGAATTCGTCGAGCCAGGGCGTGTGGTAGAGGCGGCTGAATTCCGTGAGCGCTGCGACTACCAGGGCGAGGAGCGCCAGGCGTGCGATCGGCTGTCGCGGCAGGAGCATGGCGATGAGGAAGAAGACCATCCCGCCCCAGAGGGTCGAGCCGCCGTATTTGACCAGAAAATACGGCAGCCCGATCTCGTAGCCGCCCAGTCTTAAGCCGAGACCACACGCGATGATGGCAAGTGCTATCCCGAGACGGCGTATGCGAAGTGACAACGATGCCTTGATTTCGTCCATGGCCGCTTAGTAGTGAGGTTGCAACGGAATGCAACAGCGAAGGCGGTCGGCGATGACACTGATGGTGGATGGACGAGGCGGCATCTTGAGCGCACTCGACCGCAGGCTGATCGACCAGACCCCGTATCCGGAACTCACCGGCATCAGCCGCTTCGTCGTCGAATTTCTGATGTTCGGGATCAAGGAGGCGCGAGCCTGCCTGTTTGCGGGTCTGTTCTTTGTGTCGATCTTTGTCGTCCCGCGCGCGGGTGTGTTCGGCATTCCGCGCTATGACGTGCTGCTGATCATCGCACTTGCCATCCAGATCTGGATGGTCTGGACGAAGCTCGAGACCATGGACGAGCTGAAGGCGATCTGCCTTTTCCATGTTGTCGGCTTTGCGCTCGAGGTGTTCAAGACGTCGGGCGCGATACAGTCCTGGTCCTATCCCGATTTCGCCTATAGCAAGGTGCTCGGTGTGCCCCTGTTTTCCGGCTTCATGTATGCGGCTGTGGGCAGCTACATCATCCAGGCCTGGCGGCTCTTGGATGTCCGGATCCGCCATCACCCGCCCTACTGGATGGCCACCCTCGTGGCGCTCGCCATCTATCTCAACTTCTTCACCCACCACTATATCGGCGACTATCGCTGGTATCTGGCAGCACTCGCGATCGGCCTCTATGCCCGGACCACCGTCACCTTCCGGCCTTTTGATCGGGATCGACAGATGCCGATGTTGCTTGCCTTCATCCTGATCGGCTTTTTCATCTGGGTGGCCGAGAACATCTCCACCTTCTTTGCCATCTGGCACTATCCGAACCAGCTGGGGGCCTGGTCGACGGTGCATCTGGGCAAGTGGAGCTCGTGGACGCTGCTGGTGATGATGACCTTCACCATTGTCGCCTCGCTGAAGCATATCCGGGCGACGATCCACATTCCGAAGTGATCGCAGCAATTTTCGTACGATTTTTTTCGCATGCCGTGTCGAAATCGGTTTAGCTCGTTCGTTGGGGAAGCAGGATCGCAAAAGCGGCCCAGAGAACGAGAGGAGTGAAGACATGCGTGTCATGGTTATGGTGAAGGCGACGGAAGACAGCGAAGAAGGCATCATGCCGCCGCCGAAGCTTTTCGAAGACATGGGCAAGTTCAACGAGGAACTGGTGCAGGCGGGCATCATGCTGTCCGGCGACGGGCTGAAACCGTCGAAGATAGGCAAGCGGGTCGCCTTTGACGGACCGGACCGCAGGGTGATTGACGGCCCCTTCGCAGAAACCCGGGAGCTGGTTGCCGGCTACTGGATCTGGGAAGTGAAGGACATGGACGAGGCCGTTGCCTGGGTGAAGCGTTGCCCCAACCCGATGTTGGGACGGAGCGAGATCGAGATCCGGCCCTTTTACGAGATGGAAGATTTCGCCGAGATCGCCACGCCCGAGGGACAGGCAAGCCATGACCGGGCGGCGGAGGGCCTATCGCGCCGGGAAAACGGCGTGGGCTGACACAGGCGCCTAGTGCATGCATCCGGTTGACCGCGCCGAGGGGGCCGCCATACTCCGGCTCATGACAGAGCACGGGAAACCCATCACCTCCCCTTTGCGGCCGCAGGCAGCCGATGCAGAGGCAGCGGCACGGGATATCGAGGCTGTATATCGCATGGAGCGGGTCCGGCTGATCGCCGGGCTCGCAAAACATGTCGGAGACCTCGGCCTTGCCGAGGATCTAGCGCAGGAGGCGCTGGTCACGGCGCTCTCGACCTGGCCCGCATCCGGCACACCGCCCAATCCCGGCGGCTGGCTGATGACGACGGCCAAGCGGCGGGCTGTCGATCTCTGGCGGCGTCGCCGGATGATGGCGCGGCATGAGGCGTCGATTGCCCATGATATCGAGACCGACCGTCCGGACGATTATGCGACAGTCGACGCTACGCTGGACGACGCGATCGGCGACGAGCGGTTGGCGCTGATCTTCACCGCCTGCCATCCCCTGCTCTCGCGGGACCAGCGCGCGGCGCTGACACTGAAGGTCATCGGCGGACTGACCACGGAGGAGATTGCCCGGGCTTTTCTTACCCAAGAGACGACGGTGGCGCAGCGGATCGTCCGGGCGAAGAAGATCTTGCGGGATGCCGATGTCGCGTTCGCGGTGCCGATGGGACAAGAGCGCGACGCCCGCCTCGCCTCGGTGCTGGAGGTGATCTACCTTGTTTTCAACGAGGGCTATGCCGCAAGCCGTGGCGAGGATCTGATCCGGGTGCAGCTTTGTGAGGAGGCCATGCGGCTTGGGCGCATCCTGGTGGGGCTCGCCCCGCAGGAACCGGAGGCGCATGGGCTGCTGGCACTGATGGAGCTGCAGGCGTCACGCTTCAAGGCGCGGGTGGCAGCCGATGGCAGCGCGCTGACGCTTGAGACGCAGAACCGCGGGCTCTGGGACCGGCTGTTGATCCAGCGCGGGCTGGCGGGTCTTGCGACGGCTGGAAAGCTCGGCGGTGCGGATGGCGTCTATGCGCTCCAGGCGGCGCTGGCTGCCGTGCATGCGCGGGCGGCGCGGTTTGCGGATACGGACTGGGGGATGAGTGCTGCGCTCTACGACCGACTGCTGGAGCGGAGCCCCTCACCTGTCGTGGCACTCAACCGGGCGGTGGCGCATGCGATGGCCCGTGGGCCGGAGGTGGGGCTGGCGTTGCTGGCAGAGATCGAGGAAGAGCCTTCGCTCTTAGACTATCTGCCGCTGCATGCGGCGAAGGGGGACTTCCTGTTCCGGCTGGGGCGTCTGGCGGAGGCGCGGACCGCTTTCGAGCGGGCGGCGGCAATGAGCAGCAATGATCGGGAGCGCGCTTTCCTGCTGGATCGTGCAGGGCAGTGTAGCCGGGGTGACGGCTGACATGAAAAGAACATCCGGCCTTTCGACCGGATGTCCACTTAATTGGTCCCAAGGATCAGAACTGCTTTCTGAACATCAGACGATCGAGCGAGAGATAACCGCCGCCGAAGGCTGCGAAGAGGAAGGCGCCGCCGGTCCAGAAGAGCGAGGCGAGTTCGGCCTTGGACTGGACCTGATGCAGGAAGGTGTGGCCGCCATCGGCGAGACGCGCCATGGCTTGCGGGGTGAAGAACTCGCTGCCGGCCTTCAGCGCGTCGATGCCCGCCTGGGTGAGGAAGGCATCGCCATAAGGGTTGGCCATGTGGAAGTAGAGGGTGATGGCCAGCATCACACCATTGGCGAGCGCCGCCGGGCGGGTGAAGAGGCCAAGCGCGATCAGGAGGCCGCCTACGACCTGCAGGACGGCGAGTGTCGGTGACCAGAGCCAGCCCGGATAGAAGCCGAGCTTTTCGACAAAGCCGACCTGGCCGAAGGGCGCCATGATCTTCGGCCATCCCTCGATCACCAGCATGCCGCCGACGGCGAGGCGGAAGATCGTCCAGGCCATTGGCTGGGCGATGCGGTCATAGAAGGTCGAGAGCGGCGGAATGATGAGATGGTTCTTGTCGTTGCTGAAAATGGATACGTCAACCATGGGGAAACCTCACTGACATCGATAATTCGATGGATTGAGGTTAGCGCTGACACGGGAAACGGAATTGACGTAGATCAACCGCGAGGCGGCAGTCTTTGCGAGGCTGCTCAACTTTTTGTGTAGGCTATGCGCGAAACTTGGCTGGCATCAGGTCGAGGGCCTCGCGAGCCTGCTTTTAGTGAGCGCGGCGATCGCTTGATACAAGTCTTATTCCTGGAGCATCGTGATGCGGAACTTGTGTCCGGATCACACCTTGACCGAAATACATACGTGTCGTGATCTAACCGGGCTTTCGGACATCCGCAACCGTTGTTTTGAACTGATATCGCGCCCTATTTTTCTTGAGGGGCTAAGCACTTCGACAGCAGGTATTCGCCAAGGTCCGTCAGCGAAAAATTCAAAACCGGAAGACGCTCGTACCAGCTAATTAGCGGCGTGGTATCCTCAGCAATGCCAGCTTGTCCTGTTGCAATCCCATTAAGCTCCTCGAATGCGTTGACAACACCCTCGTGGTCGAGAGTTTCGACAGATCCCGCATCGAAGCTGATTGAATTTCGATGAAGCAGATTGTGACGTTGAACGAAACTGTATTTTTTGGCGATCAAGCGCTTTAACACTAGTGATCGTGTAGCCGCATGAATTTCTTCTTCGGTGCTCGGATCTAAAAACCGATTCTTCAAAATTTCCAACCTGTTAATTAAGAAATTATCAAACCATTCGTTTTTCTTCTTTTCTTCTTCGTTCTCTGTCTTGGTTTTGTCAGACGACCTGTAAAACGGCCTGGGTCGTGACGCGTTAATCTCGGCAAATGTGGGCCAAAATTCGGCCATGTAATTGAGGATGCGCGCTTCCGATCCGTTCATTGTCGAGAGAATTTGACTGACCGAGCGATCAAAGCCACTTTTCTCTGAAGGGTTCATTCTTGACGCAAGCAAGCCTGCCCAAAGTTTGCGCACATCAGGATCATCTTGCTCTGCCATTCCTTGGAAGATCGAGTAGATCTCGAACATCGGGAGGGCTTTCGTTGCCTCAAGAGGAATGCCTCTTTCGGCAAGCACCTCTGCCGTTTCCGCTGCACCCAATAAAAAATTGCGGTTGCGCCATTCGCGCACTCTGTCTCCGAGAAGGCCGTTGAATAAGTTGGAGCCAAATCCCGTTGCCCCATCGACGACGTTCATACCTGCCTTTTCTATAACGTTTGCGGCAGCGCGCTCCAGCTCTTGACTCGGAAGGTTCATTTAAGCTCTCCTAACGTGACAACGACCTTTCATCAGAAGACGGTCAAGTTCGCAAAGGTATAGTGGACCTAGTGACCTTCCCATATGGGTCAGCAATATTGGCTTTGGCCATTTCATGCGCCAGGGCGTCGGCGATAACTTCTGAATATTGAGTCGGGCCTATTATCACGCGCTCCAAGATCTCCGGGATGGTAATTCCTGCTATACCTTTCGCCGGGTCGTTTCGTAGCGGTATCTTCACTACCGGCTGGGGTATGCCTGCTACCGTTTCTACTTCACTGTAGAGTGCTCCGGGGGCATCTAGACCAGCCGTATGCATCACCCGCCACTCTTGTTCTTCCGCAAAGCCAGGATGCTTCGTGCAATGCGCGATGGAACGAAGCAGCATGAAGAGGTGTCCCTTTACTGTGTCGCGATCCGTTTGGGCAACCAGATCGCGCCTTGCCTGCACATTCGCCACTGTGTGCATAAGGATTGCCTTTAAACTTGCGTCGTCGGCATAAAATACTGGGCTGCTGAACGCCCCAAGCGCGTCACTAACCGCATAGAAAGGTAGAGGGTTGATCACGAGCGCCACGCCCACCTGATTGGACGAATATGATCGCCACATTGAGAGACGCCCATGCTCCCCCTCCTTAATCGGATCGTGTTCTGAGAGACAGGTGACATGCGTCCTATTTCGTATCGTTGGATACCACTGCTGAAACAAGTTGACGACTTCATCCCCAACGCCAGCGTGAATATCATTTAGGATACGCACGAGAGCACGGATGCCCTCTTCCGTTTTACTATCAACGGGCGCGTGCAATGAACGCATAATCAAAGTCATTCCGTGATCGACTTCCATGAAGTCATTCATCACACGGACGTTGCGCATCCATATCGTCTGGTTGGCAATTATCTTTATGGCGTTGTCCGCTGACGTGTAGTGCACCAGCTTGCGCCCATTATTCAGCAAATTGGTCCGTCGGAACGACTCGTGCGGATAGAAGATCTCACGCAATAGGAAATCCGTTTGGTCCATTTCATCCCTCACCTTTCACCCGGGATTAAGATACTTCTGATAGAAGCGAAATGATATGGTCCCTACAGGTTGCCCCCAAATGAGATCCGCAGCTTTGAAGCGGCGGATCTTAGTGGCATCAACAGTTCCAATCATGCGACGCGAATATTTGTACAGCGTGACGCAGAAGCAGCCTGAAACCTAGCAGAACCACAAATGCCAACCACATACTTTCCAGGCCCGCCCGCACCACCGGGTACCGCATAACACGCAAAAAAGCCGGGTGATCGCCCACCCGGCTTTTTTTCATCCTTCCCTTACGGGAGGAAACTTACGCAGCTTCAGCTTCGGCTTCAGCGGCGACGCGGGCCTTGTCGGCTGCGCCCTTGGCGTCAACGTCGCGCTCGACGAACTCGATAACAGCCATGGCGGCGTTGTCGCCCAGGCGGAAACCGGCCTTCATGATGCGCAGGTAGCCGCCGTTGCGGGTGGCGTAACGGGTTGCGATGGCGTCGAAGAGCTTCTTGACGGCATCGACGTCCTTGATCTGCGAGATCGCCTGACGACGAGCGTGCAGGTCGCCGCGCTTGCCGAGGGTCACCAGCTTCTCGACGATCGGGCGAATTTCCTTCGCCTTCGGGAGCGTCGTGACGATCTGCTCATGGGTGATGAGCGAAGCAGCCATGTTGGCGAACATCGCCTTACGGTGGCTGGCGGTACGGTTCAGCTTGCGGCCGGCTTTCTGGTGGCGCATTGCTATTCTCCTTTAAGTGCAGGCTCTGTCTCAGAGGCTGCCGTTTCCTGACACATACGGGCATTCGCCCGCAGTTTGACGGGGAAAGGCAGGCTTAGAGGCTGCCTTCACTGTTATTAATATTGGTCTTCGTAACGCTTCGCGAGATCTTCGATGTTCTCGGGCGGCCATGCCGGTACTTCCATACCGAGGTGCAGGCCCATGGAAGCGAGAACTTCCTTGATTTCGTTCAGCGACTTGCGGCCGAAGTTCGGCGTGCGCAGCATCTCTGCCTCGGTCTTCTGGATCAGATCGCCGATGTAAACGATGTTGTCGTTCTTCAGGCAGTTTGCCGAGCGGACCGAAAGCTCCAGCTCGTCGACCTTCTTGAGCAGCGCCGGGTTGAAGGCGAGCTCGGTGACGGCTTCCTCTTCGGCTTCCTTCTGCGGTTCGTCGAAGTTGACGAAGACGCCGAGCTGGTCCTGAAGGATGCGGGCAGCGAAAGCGACAGCGTCCTCACCGGTGACGGAGCCATCGGTTTCGATGGTCATCAGCAGCTTGTCATAGTCGAGAACCTGGCCCTCGCGGGTGTTTTCGACCTTGTAGGACACCTTCTTGACCGGCGAGTAGAGGCTGTCGACCGGGATGAGACCGATCGGCGCATCTTCCGCGCGGTTGCGCTCGGCCGGGACGTAACCCTTGCCGTTGTTGACCGTGAACTCCATGCGGATTTCTGCGCCTTCATCGAGGGTGCAGATAACATGGTTGGGGTTCAGGATCTCAATGTCGCCGACCGTCTGGATGTCACCGGCGGTTACAACGCCAGGACCCTGCTTACGGACAACCATGCGCTTGGCATCGTCGCCGTCCATCTTGATGGCGATTTCCTTGATGTTCAGGACGATGTCGGTGACATCTTCGCGAACGCCCGGGATAGACGAGAACTCGTGCAGAACGCCGTCGATCTGGACAGCCGTAACAGCTGCACCACGAAGCGACGACAGGAGAACGCGACGCAGAGCGTTGCCGAGCGTCAGGCCGAAGCCACGCTCGAGCGGCTCGGCGACGAGCGTCGCCTTGGTGCGGCCGGAGGAGGAAAATTCCACCTTGTTCGGCTTGATCAGTTCCTGCCAATTCTTCTGAATCATGATTTTACCTTCCGTTCGCCATCACCATTCAATCGTGACGGCCGAATATGAGAAGCACCGGGAAGGCTAACCGCCTGCCCGGCAAGACGAAGAATGATTAGACGCGACGCTTCTTGCGCGGACGGCAGCCATTGTGCGGGATCGGGGTCACGTCACGGATCGACGTGATCATGAAGCCGGCAGCCTGGAGGGCGCGCAGAGCGGATTCACGACCCGAACCCGGACCGCAGACTTCCACTTCGAGAGACTTCATGCCGTGTTCCTGGGCCTTCTTGGCGCAGTCTTCAGCAGCGATCTGGGCAGCGAACGGGGTCGACTTACGCGAACCCTTGAAGCCCTTCGCACCAGCAGACGACCAGGCAATAGCGTTGCCCTGTGCGTCGGTGATGGTGATCATCGTGTTGTTGAAGGTCGAGTTTACGTGGGCAACGCCCGACGAGATATTCTTGCGTTCGCGACGGCGGACGCGTGTGGCTTCCTTGGCCATGGTCTTACCTTTCTTGATCTCTTCGCCGCCGTAGTTCCAGCGGCTCCACCTTGAAGCCAATAGGCAGTAAGCAGTAGGCAGTAAGGGATCCCTACTGCCTACTGCCCAAAACCCATTGCCTGCAAATTACTTCTTCTTACCAGCGATCGCCTTCGCCGGACCCTTACGGGTGCGGGCGTTGGTGTGCGTGCGCTGACCGCGAACCGGCAGACCACGACGATGGCGCAGGCCACGGTAGCAGCCGAGGTCCATCAGACGCTTGATGTTCATCGCGGTATCGCGACGCAGGTCGCCTTCGACCTGGTAATCGCGGTCGATGGTTTCGCGGATCTGGAGGACTTCTGCGTCGGTCAGCTGGTGAACGCGCTTTTCAGCCGGAAGACCGACCTTCTCCATGATTTCCGATGCGAACTTCGGTCCAATCCCGTGAATATAGGTCAGCGCGATAACAACGCGCTTCGCAGTCGGGATGTTGACGCCAGCGATACGTGCCACGCCTATTCTCCTTGCTTCCAGTTGCCATCCGGCAAGTGGTGTCTCGTTACACGGCCCAGATGGACCGCAATTACAAATCGGGTTCTCAACAAACCAAAACGACCGAACCCGGCCTTCCAACGTTTTGGAAGAACGCGCCGATCGCAGTCATGTCGCGAGTTGGCGCGGTCTTTAACGGAATCGGTCGACAAAAGCAACCGGCCCCGCGAAGATTCTTGGAACTGACAGGCTTCAGAGCCCGGCCAGGATGGCCTCGATCTCGCCGGTGACGGCATCGATCTCACCCATGCCGTCGACCGAATGCAGCTTACCCTTGGCGTGGTAATAGCCGATCAGCGGCGAGGTTTCCTTGTAGTAGGCCTGCAGACGGGTGCGGACCGTATCACGGTTGTCGTCAGGGCGGCGCTTGAAGTGGGTCGAGCCACACTTGTCGCAGACACCATCGACCTTCGGCTTCAGGTTCTCGTCGTGGTAGCCGGCGCCACAGTTGGCGCAGGTGTACCGGCCGGCGATTCGGTCAGCCAGGATCTCGTCATCGACGCGGATCTCGATCACCGCGGAGAGGTCGAGGTTCTTGCTGCTCAGCATCGCCTCGGTGGCATCCGCCTGGACGAGCGTCCGCGGGAAGCCATCGAGAATGAAGCCATTGGCACAGTCGGGCGCATCAATGCGCTCGGAGACGATGGCGATGACGATGTCGTCGGAGACGAGCTTTCCGGCGTCCATGACAGCCTTGGCGCGTTTTCCAACCTCCGTGCCAGCCGATACGGCGGCACGGAGCATATCACCGGTGGAGAGCTGCGGGATGCCGTGCTTCTCCACGATCCGCTGGGCTTGGGTCCCCTTGCCCGCGCCCGGCGGTCCTAACAGAATCAGTCTCATCGTCCCCTCTTTCCTCCACGCAACTTCGACTTCTTGATCAGACCTTCATATTGCTGGGCGATCAGATGTCCCTGGATCTGTGCTACAGTATCAAGGGTGACGCTGACAACAATCAAAAGCGAAGTACCACCAAGGGCTAATGGGATGCCCGTGCGTGCGATGAGGATTTCCGGCAGGACGCAGACGAAGACGAGGTAAGCGGCGCCGATCACGGTGATGCGCGTCAGTACGTAGTCGATGTATTCGGCCGTGCGGTCACCGGGGCGGATGCCCGGGATGAAGCCGCCATGCTTCTTCAGATTGTCGGCCGTATCCTTCGGGTTGAAGACGATGGCCGTGTAGAAGAAGGCGAAGAAGGCGATCAGCGCAGCGTAGAGCAGCATATAGATCGGATGGCCGTGCTGCAGGGAGGCGATGATGGTCGTCGCCCAGCCGGGCAGCGCCTGGTTGCCGGAGAAGCCGGCAGCCGTTGCAGGCAGCAGCAGCAGCGACGAGGCGAAGATTGCCGGGATAACGCCTGCGGTGTTGAGCTTCAGCGGCAGGTGCGAGGTATCGCCCTGGAACATGCGGTTGCCGACCTGTCGCTTCGGATACTGGATCAGAAGACGACGCTGGGCGCGCTCGACGAAGACGATGAGGGCGATAACGCCGATCGCGACGACGATCACGGTGAGAATCAGCAGCGTCGACAGAGCGCCGGTGCGGCCGAGTTCCAGCGTGTGGGCAACTGCGGTCGGAAGACCTGCGGCGATGCCGGCGAAGATGATCAGCGAGATACCATTGCCGATGCCGCGCGAGGTGATCTGCTCACCGAGCCACATCAGGAACATGGTGCCGCCGAGAAGCGTCAGCACGGTCGAAATGCGGAAGAACCAGCCCGGATCTGCGACAATGCCCTGCCCCGATTCGAGGCCGACGGCGATGCCGTAGGCCTGGAGCGTGCCGAGCAGCACCGTGCCGTAGCGGGTGTACTGGTTGATGATCTTGCGGCCCTGCTCGCCCTCTTTCTTGAGCTGCTCGAGGGCCGGCACGACCGACGTCATCAGCTGCACGATGATCGACGCGGAGATGTAGGGCATGATGCCCAGCGCGAAGATCGCCATGCGCTCGACGGCGCCGCCAGCAAACATGTTGAAAAGACCGAGGATACCACCCGACTGCCCTTGGAAGGCGGCGGCATAGGCCTCCGGATTGAGGCCAGGCAGCGGAATATGCGTGCCGAGGCGATAGACCAGCAATGCGGCCAGAGTGAACCACAGACGCTTCTTCAGATCTTCCGCCTTGGCGAAAGTCGAGAAGTTCAGGTTCGAGGCCAGTTGTTCCGCTGCAGAAGCCATAGAATTCTCCGCCAACCTAGACCGGCGACGGGAACCCGTCCGAACCGGAGGCTATTCGTTCAAACTGTTTTTCAGAAAACAGGGCGCGGGGAGAAGTTGCCGAGCAACCGCATGCCTCACACCCTTGTTTTCCAGATGACCCGGAAGACGAAACGACGTCCATTCCGTCCTGGGATCGTGAGGCTCACATATGGGAGCAAAATCGCCCGGTGTGAAGCACCCCGGGCGATTGTCTGTCACTTATTCAGCGGCTTCCTTAGCTGCTTCGAGCAGCTTGATGGAACCGCCAGCCTTTTCGATCTTCTCGACGGCGACCTTGGAGGCGCCGGCGACTTCGATCGTGAGCTTTGCCTTCAGTTCGCCGCCGGACAGGACGCGAACGCCGTCCTTGACGCGACGGATAACGCCGGCTGCCTTGAGCGAAGCGGCATCAACCGTTGCCTTGGCGTCGAGCTTACCAGCATCGATCGCGGTCTGGATACGGCCGAGCGATACGGTGACGTATTCAGAAGCGAAGATGTTGTTGAAGCCGCGCTTCGGCAGGCGACGATAGATCGGCATCTGGCCGCCTTCGAAGCCGTTGATGGCGACGCCGGAACGAGCCTTCTGACCCTTTACACCGCGACCACCGGTCTTGCCCTTGCCGGAACCGATACCGCGACCTACGCGGATACGTTCCTTGGAAGCGCCTTCGTTGTCTTTGATTTCATTCAGTTTCATGATGACTTCCCCCGTCTCACTTCTCGTCGACGACGCGAACGAGATGCTGGACAGCACGGATCATGCCACGAACGGAAGGGGTATCTTCCAGGGTGCGGACCCGGTGCATCTTGTTGAGGCCCAAACCGACCAGCGTTGCGCGCTGGACTGCCGGACGGCGAATAGGCGAACCGATCTGCTCGACCGTGATCGTCTTTGCTTCAGTCTTCTTCGTAGCCTTGGCCATGGTTCAGACTCCTCTTATTCTTCAGCAGCGTTGCCAGAAGCAGCGCGGCGAGCCTGGAGGGTAGCATACTTCAGGCCACGCTGAGCAGCGACGTCCTTCGGATGCACCTGGTGCTTCAGGGCGTCGAACGTAGCGCGAACCATGTTGTACGGGTTCGACGAACCGGTCGACTTGGCGACGACGTCGTGCATGCCCAGCGTTTCGAAAACGGCGCGCATCGGGCCACCGGCGATGATACCGGTACCGGCCTTGGCGGAGCGCAGCAGAACCTTGCCGGCGCCATGACGGCCGTTGACGTCGTGATGCAGCGTACGGCCGTCACGAAGCGGAACGAAAATCATGTCGCGCTTGGCAGCTTCCGTTGCCTTGCGGATGGCTTCCGGCACTTCACGTGCCTTGCCATGGCCGAAGCCTACGCGACCCTTCTGGTCGCCGACGACGACGAGGGCTGCGAAGCCGAAACGACGGCCGCCCTTGACGACCTTAGCGACGCGGTTGATCGCGACAAGCTTGTCGACGAACTCGCTGTCGCGCTCTTCACGGTTCTGGCGATCATCGCGCGAACCACGCTTTTCTTGTGCCATTGTCCTTTTCCTTTTTCTTTTCCGGGTGCAATCGGCAGATTACGCAAAGTTCCACCCTGCCCTGTCGGGTCAAGGTGGAATCCGGTGTGACCGGCTTAAAGCCGGAAATCCACCCGAACGCAAGTCCGGGTGGAAATTCTATCTTAGAAGGTCAGACCACCTTCACGAGCCGCTTCGGCGAGAGCCTTGATGCGGCCGTGATAGATGAAGGCGCCACGATCGAAGACGACTTCATTCACGCCAGCCTTGACGGCGCGCTCTGCAACCAGCTTGCCAACGGCAGCTGCTGCTGCGATGTCGGCGCCGGTCTTGAGCTCGGCCTTCAGGCCGCCATCGAGGGTCGAAGCAGCCGCGAGGGTCTTGCCAGCGACGTCGTCGATGATCTGAGCGTAGATGTTCTTCGAAGAGCGATGTACCGACAGACGCGGACGGCCATTTGCCACCGCCTTGATCTGACGCCGTACGCGGTTCGCACGGCGAACAAGTGCTTCTTTTCTGCTTGCCATTTCGCGCGATCCTTACTTCTTCTTGCCTTCTTTGCGGACGATCCGCTCTTCGGCATACTTGACGCCCTTGCCCTTGTAGGGCTCCGGACCGCGATATTCGCGGATCTCGGCGGCAACCTGGCCGACCTGCTGCTTGTTGATGCCGGACACGATGATTTCGGTCGGCTTCGGAACAGCGATGGAGATGCCAACCGGCGGCTCATAGACGACGTCGTGGCTGAAGCCGAGTGCCAGCTGCAGGTTCTTGCCCTGAAGCGACGCGCGGTAACCAACGCCGTTGATTTCGAGCTTGCGCTCGTAACCGTCCTTAACACCCTTCAGGATGTTTTCGATCATCGTGCGGGACATGCCCCACTTCGAACGAGCATCCTTGGAGTCGTTGATCGGCTGTACGACAACAGCGTTGTCTTCGAGCTTCACGGAGATTTCGTCATTTGCGACGAAGAAAAGTTCACCCTTCGGGCCCTTGACGGAGACCTTCTGGCCTTCGACAGAGGCGGTCACGCCAGCCGGAACCGGAACGGGCTTTTTACCGATACGAGACATAGTTTTTCCTGTCTGTTCGCTATGGAGATCCCCTGCCCGTCTTAGAAGACGGAGCAGAGTACCTCACCACCAACGTTCTGTTCGCGAGCCTGGTGATCGGCCATCACACCCTTCGGAGTCGAAAGGATGGTGATGCCGAGGCCGTTCGCGACCTGCGGGATGGACTTAACCGAGACATAAACTCGGCGGCCCGGCTTGGATACGCGGCCGATTTCGCGAATGACCGAAGAACCTTCGTAGTACTTCAGTTCGATCGTGAGCTCAGACTTGCCATTGCCGTAATCGACCTGGCTGTAGCCACGGATGTAACCTTCGGCCTGCAGAACGTCGAGAACGCGGGCACGGAGATTGGAAGCCGGAGTGGAGACGGAGCTCTTGCGGCGAGCTGCGCCATTCCGGATGCGGGTGAGCATATCGCCCAACGGATCAGTCATCGTCATATTGGCGTCTCCTTACCAGCTCGACTTCACAACGCCCGGCACCTTGCCGGTGTTGCCAAGCTCGCGAAGCGCGATACGCGACATTCCAAGCTTGCGATAGAATGCACGCGGACGACCGGTGACTTCGCAACGGTTGCGAATACGGGTCTTGGAGCCATCGCGCGGCAGTTCTGCCAGCTTCAGGGTGGCCTTGAACCGCTCTTCAATCGAAAGAGACTGGTTCATGATGATTGCCTTCAAACCGGCACGCTTTGCGGCCTGGCTCGCGGCAATCTTGCGGCGGCGCTTGTTCTTTTCAACTGCGCTTGTCTTCGCCATATCGAAGTTCCTCTTCTACGCTCGTCGTTACGGTTACTGACGGAACGGGAAGTTGAACTCTTTCAGAAGAGCCCGAGCTTCGTCGTCGTTGGTCGCCGTCGTGCAAACGATGATGTCCATGCCCCACATCTGATCAACCTTATCGTAGTTGATCTCCGGGAACACAATGTGCTCCTTGATGCCCATGGCGAAGTTGCCACGGCCGTCAAAGGACTTCGGGTTCAGGCCGCGGAAGTCGCGAACGCGCGGAAGCGCGATGTTGACCAGGCGGTCCAGGAACTCATACATGCGGGCGCCGCGCAGGGTGACCTTTGCGCCGATCGGCATGTTTTCGCGGACCTTGAAGCCAGCGATCGAATTGCGGGCCTTGGTGATAACCGGCTTCTGGCCGGCGATCGCTGCAAGGTCAGCCGCAGCAACAGTGGGCTTCTTGGAGTCGGCAGTTGCCTCGCCCACGCCCATGTTGATGACGATCTTGTCGAGCTTCGGGATCTGCATTTCGTTGGCGAAGGAGAACTGCTCCTGCATCGCCTTGCGAATGCGATTTACGTATTCAACCTTGAGCCGCGGCTCATACTTTGCCTCAGCCATCGATCACTTCTCCCGAACGCTTGGCCACACGAACCTTCTTGCCGTCAACGACCTTGAAACCGACGCGGGTCGGCTTGCCGTCCTTGTCGGCGATCGCGATGTTCGACAGATGGATCGAGGCTTCCTTGCTGATGATGCCGGCTTCCGTGGTCTGCGTCTGGCGCTGGTGGCGCTTGACAACATTGATGCCACGGACGACCGCACGGTCTTCCTTCGGCATGACCTGGAGGACTTCGCCCGAACGGCCCTTGTCCTTGCCAGCGAGTACGACGACCTTGTCGCCCTTGCGGATCTTATTCATCGCTTCCCGCTCCCTTACAGTACTTCTGGAGCCAGCGAGATGATCTTCATGTGGTTCTTGGCGCGAAGTTCGCGCGGAACCGGTCCGAAGATACGGGTGCCGATCGGCTCTTTCTTGTTGTCGATAAGAACAGCTGCGTTGTTATCGAATCGAATGACGCTGCCGTCAGCGCGACGGATGTCCTTGGCGGTGCGAACAACAACCGCCTTCATCACGTCACCCTTCTTCACGCGGCCGCGCGGGATAGCTTCCTTGATCGAGACGACGATAATGTCGCCGACCGAAGCGTACTTACGCTTGGAGCCGCCCAGCACCTTGATGCACATGACACGACGTGCGCCGGAATTATCCGCGACGTCGAGGTTAGTCTGCATCTGAATCATGTCAGGTCGCCTTCTTGTTGTAACCCGAACGGTTGGGCCGAGGCCCCCTATTCGGGCTTATGATAAATTTCTGGTGTGCGCGGGAAGATAAATACAGGGTGGTTTCCCATAGGGACCTTCCGTGCGCTCAAAGCAAAAGAACGCCCGATTCCGAGCGTTCTCTGCCAGTGGTCTGCTTCATACAGATTTCTGCGCAAGGTGCAAGCCCTTGCGCAGGAAGTCCGTAAATTAAGCCTGGGCGGCAATCACCGTCCAGCACTTGTCCTTGGAGATCGGTGCACATTCCTGAATGGAAACGACGTCACCGGTCTTGTACTGGTTGTTCTCGTCATGTGCCTTGTACTTCTTGGACCGGCGAACGGTCTTCTGAAGCAGCGGGTGGGCGAATCGACGCTCAACGCGAACGACAATGGTCTTGTCGTTCTTATCGCTGACAACTACGCCCTGCAGAATGCGTTTCGGCATATTTCTCGGTCCTTAGGCCTTGGCTTCTGCCGCCTTCTGGCGGGCAATGGTTTTCACGCGTGCGATATCACGACGGACTTCCTGAATACGGGAAGACTTCTCGAGCTGGCCAGTGGCCTTCTGGAAGCGCAGGTTGAACTGCTCCTTCTTCAGCTTTGCAAGCTCGTCGTTCAGCTGGTCAGCGCTCATGGCGCGTACATCTACGGCTTTCATCGACTTGATCCTCACTCTGCAATGCGCTGTACGAAGCGCGTCGTGACAGAGAGCTTGGCGGAACCGAGGCGAAGAGCCTCGCGCGCGATCTCTTCCGATACGCCGTCGATCTCGAACATGATACGACCAGGCTTGACCTTGCATGCCCAGTATTCGACCGAACCCTTACCCTTACCCATACGAACTTCGGTCGGCTTTGCCGTGACCGGAACGTCAGGGAATACGCGGATCCACACGCGACCAGCACGCTTCATATAGCGGGTGATCGCACGACGGGCTGCTTCAATTTCGCGAGCGTTCACGCGGTTCGGTTCCAGAGCCTTGAGGCCGAATTCACCGAATGCCAGATCAAAACCGCCCTTGGCGACGCCCTTGATGCGGCCCTTGAACTGCTTGCGGTACTTTGTACGCTTTGGCTGCAACATTTTCTTACTTCTCCGAGCTTATCTTTCGCCAGCGTTCAATCAAGCGTTCTCGCGGCGACGGTCGCCACGATCACCGCGTTCACGGCTTGCGGGACCCTGGGCATCGCCCTCCATCGCACGACGTTCCGATGCCATCGGATCGTGCTCGAGGATTTCGCCCTTGAAGATCCAGACCTTTACGCCGCAGATGCCGTATGCGGTTTCGGCTTCAGCCGTACCGTAATCGATGTCTGCACGCAGGGTGTGGAGCGGAACGCGACCTTCGCGGTACCATTCGGTACGAGCGATTTCGGCACCACCGAGACGGCCGGCGCAGGTGATCTTGATGCCTTCGGCACCGAGACGCATGGCCGACTGAACGGCGCGCTTCATGGCGCGACGGAATGCGATACGGCGCTCGAGCTGCTGGGTGATCGACTGAGCAACGAGCGTTGCGTCGACTTCCGGCTTGCGCACTTCAACGATGTTGAGGTGCGTTTCCGAGTTCGTCATCGTCGAGATCTTCTTGCGAAGCTTCTCGATGTCTGCACCCTTCTTGCCGATGATCAGACCCGGACGAGCCGAGTGGATCGTGACGCGGCACTTCTTGTGCGGACGCTCGATGACGACCTTGGCGATGCCGGCCTGCTTGAGCTCTTCCATGAGGTAGGCGCGGATCTTCAGGTCTTCGTGCAGAAGCTTGCCGTATTCGGCATTGTCTGCAAACCAGCGGCTATCCCAGGTGCGATTGATCCCGAGACGGAAGCCAATCGGATTGATTTTCTGACCCATTATGCGGCCTCCCCTTTGGCTTCGACTTCACGCACCACGATGGTGAGGTGCGAGAACGGCTTTTCGATGCGCGAAGCGCGGCCGCGGCCACGAGCGTGGAAACGCTTCATGGTGATCGACTTGCCAACATAGGCCTCGGCGACGATCAGCTGATCGACGTCGAGATCATGGTTGTTCTCAGCGTTGGCGATCGCGGACTCAAGGGTCTTGCGGACCGTGCCTGCGATGCGCTTACGGGAGAATTCCAGGTCAGCGAGAGCGCGCTCGACCTTCTTGCCGCGGATGAGCGCGGCAACCAGGTTGAGCTTCTGGGGGCTGACGCGGATCGTGCGGGCGACTGCCTGCGCTTCGTTGTCTTTCAGCCGGCGTTCGGCTTTTGCCTTGCCCATCGTTACTTCCTCTTCGCCTTCTTGTCCGCACCGTGACCGTAATAGGTCCGGGTGGGAGCGAATTCACCGAACTTGTGGCCGACCATGTCTTCGTTGACAGAGACGGGCACATGCTTGCTGCCGTTGTAGACGCCGAAGGTGAGACCTACGAACTGCGGCAGGATGGTGGAGCGACGGCTCCACATCTTGATCACTTCATTACGACCTGTCTCGCGAACCTTCTCAGCCTTCTTGAGAAGATAGCCGTCGACGAACGGGCCTTTCCATACTGAACGAGCCATTTCTGACTACCTCTCTTACTTCTTCTTCAGGTGGCGCGAGCGCATGATGAACTTGTCGGTCGACTTGTTCGAGCGAGTCCGCTTGCCCTTGGTGGGCTTACCCCACGGGGAAACCGGGTGGCGACCACCGGAGGTGCGGCCTTCACCACCACCGTGCGGGTGGTCGACCGGGTTCATGACGACACCGCGGTTATGCGGGGTCTTGCCGCGCCAGCGGGTGCGACCGGCCTTGCCGTCGTTGGTGTTGCCGTGGTCCGGGTTGGATACGGCGCCGATGGTGGCCAGGCAGGAGCCCGGAACCAGACGCTGTTCGCCCGAGTTCAGGCGCAGGATCGCCATGCCGGCATCGCGGCCGACGAGCTGGACGTAGGTGCCAGCCGAACGTGCGATCTGACCGCCCTTGCCGGGCTTCATTTCGACGTTGTGAACGATCGAACCAACCGGGATGTACTGCAGCGGCATGGTGTTGCCGGGCTTTACGTCAACGGCCTTTTCAGACGCGATGACCTTGTCGCCGGCAGCGATGCGCTGCGGTGCCAGGATGTAAGCCTGTTCGCCGTCCGTGTAGGACACGAGAGCGATGAAGGCCGAACGGTTCGGGTCGTATTCCAGGCGCTCGACGGTGCCTTCGACGTCGAACTTGCGACGCTTGAAGTCAACCAGACGATAGGTGCGCTTGTGACCACCACCGATGAAGCGAGCGGTGATGCGACCGTAGTTGTTACGGCCACCGCTCTTGGAGAGACCTTCCGTCAGCGCCTTGACCGGCTTGCCCTTCCAGAGGCCAGAGCGGTCGACGATGACCAGCTGACGCTGGCTCGGGGTCGTCGGATTGTAGCTTTTCAATGCCATTGTTCTTGTTCCCTACCTCAGACGCCCGTCGACACGTCGATGGACTGACCTTCGGCGAGCGTCACGACGGCCTTCTTGACGTCCTTCTGCTTGCCGGCGAAGCCGCGGAAACGCTTAGTCTTGCCCTTGCGGACGAGCGTATTGACGGCGGTGACCTTGACGCCGAAGAGAGCCTCGACAGCAGCCTTGATTTCCGGCTTGCTGGCACCCTTGGCGACGTTGAAGACGACCTGGTTGAACTCAGACACCATGGTCGACTTTTCCGTGATCGACGGAGATACGATCACGTCGTAGTGGCGAAGATCCGTCATTTGAACCGCTCCTCCAGAGCTTCCACAGCAGCCTTCGACAGGACGAGCTTGCCGCGGCGCAGGATGTCATAAACGTTGATGCCCTGAACCGGCAGAACATCGATGTTCGGGATGTTCGAAGCGGCGAGCTTGAAGTTGCTGTCGATTTCGGCACCGCCGATGACGAGAGCGTTGGTGAGGCCGAGCGAGGCGAAGGTACCGACGAGCAGCTTGGTCTTGGCTTCAGCCGCAACCAGGTTGTCAACGATGATCACGTCTTCCGACTTCATCTTTGCAGAGAGGGCGTGGCGCAGAGCGAGCGCACGAACCTTCTTCGGCAGGTCATGGGCGTGGCTGCGAACAACCGGGCCATGAGCCTTACCACCGCCGCGGAACTGCGGAGCGCGGGCCGAATGGTGACGAGCACGACCGGTGCCCTTCTGCTTGTACATCTTCGAACCGGTGCGGGAAACTTCCGAACGGCCCTTGGTCTTGTGCGTACCCTGGCGCTTCTTGGCCAGCTGGTAGCGGATCATGCGCGCGATCAGATCTTCGCGGGGATCCAGACCGAAGATTTCGTCCGACAGAGAAACCTTGCCGGCGTCCTTGCCCTCGAGGGTCTTGACGTTGAATTCCATGTTCTTGGCTCCCTTACTTCGCCGACTTGACGGCGTCGCGGACGATGATCCAGGAACCCTTGGAACCGGGAACAGCGCCCTTCACAAGGATGAGACCACGATCTTCATCGGTCGAAACGACTTCGAGGTTCTGGGTGGTGACGCGGGTCTGGCCCATGTGACCAGCCATGCGCTTGCCCTTCCAGACCTTGCCCGGATCCTGGTTCGAACCGGTCGAACCATGCGAGCGGTGCGAAACGGAAACACCGTGGGTCGCGCGAAGACCACCGAAGTTGTGGCGCTTCATGGCACCAGCAAAACCCTTACCGATCGTCGTGCCCGTGACGTCGACCAGCTGGCCGGCTTCAAAATGGCTCGCGGTCAGCTGTGCGCCGACATCGATGAGGTTGTCTTCGGAAACGCGAAATTCGACGAGCTTGGCCTTGGGCTCAACGCTCGCAGCGGCGAAGTGACCACGAAGGCCCTTCGACGTGTTCTTGACCTTCGACGTACCGGCACCGAGCTGAAGCGCTACGTAGCCGTTCTTGTCGGCCGTGCGCTGAGCTACGACCTGTACGTTATCCAGACGCAGAACTGTTACCGGGATATGTTCGCCGGCGTCGTTATAGACGCGGGTCATTCCCACTTTCTGTGCAATCACACCTGAACGCATTGGTTCATTCCTCTTGAGAGTCGCGGCCGGGAAAAGTGATCCAGGCCTTTCCTCTTTGTTTAAGGATTCCACTCAGGCCCTTCCGAGCCATCGGGTTTCCCGTTTCGAGAAGTCGTTGGCAGGTCTTGCCACGTACCTTCCTTGTTATTACGGCTCTCGCCGGAATCTCTTCTTAGAGCTTGATCTCGACGTCTACGCCGGCAGCCAGGTCGAGCTTCATCAGCGCGTCCACGGTCTGCGGGGTCGGGTCTACGATGTCGAGAAGACGCTTATGCGTACGCATTTCGAACTGTTCGCGGCTCTTCTTGTCGACGTGAGGCGAACGGTTGACGGTAAATTTTTCAATGCGTGTCGGGAGCGGTACCGGGCCGCGAACGCTTGCACCGGTGCGCTTGGCGGTCGAGACGATCTCCCGCGTAGAGGCATCGAGAACCCGGTGATCAAACGCCTTGAGGCGGATGCGGATATTCTGGCCGTTCATTCGACTTGTCCTTGTTTCTTTTCTTGCGTCCCGCATACGCAGAGACAGTGAATTACCATGACTGGCCGGCCCCAAATTTTCAAAAATCACAGCGGACACACCTGGCGCCGCTGTCACTCTTTGTCGTCATGAGGAGCCCTGCCGAACTCGACCCGTCACCAGGCCTTGAAAACTGCAGCGCTTAGAACTGCGGTGCAAATCACCGCGCGATTCTGATCGTGGCCGGCGACATACACCGCAATCGGCCGCTCGTCAATCCGCCTAGCCAGACGAATTGGCGACATGCGCATTGTCTGCATGACTGGCTTGCACCAACATTCAGACGGAAACGAAAAGCGGCCTCGGACACGAGGCCCGAGGCCGCTCTTTAATAGGCTTACTCGATGATCGAGGCGACGATGCCGGCGCCGACGGTACGGCCGCCTTCGCGG
>JBHYDI010000017.1:0-43516 GCA_051861045.1 Allorhizobium sp. | reverse complement strand
TTCTGAGCCAGGATCAAACTCTCAAGTTGAGAATTCAATCGTGACTAATCACTTTATGTTCTGAATCGACGAGAACTCACTAGGGTCTAACCTCGCGGTTAAACCCGGTGTTCTCATATCAAAACGTGACCGTCATCTTGTCTTCTAAGACAGAGCCTTTCGACCCCATCTACGCAAGACCGCCGCCCACGTTTCTCTTTCTTCTATCTTCAATTGTCAAAAAACAGACGGATCAAAACCCGTCAAAAATCCCTGCCACCCAACCCAAAAGTCGGGCAATAAATCAGCAATCCAGCCAATTTCGAAGGTTTTCTCAAGAACGAAGGACTTCGTCGCTAGCAGCGCCGCCGCCCTCGTCAGTGAGCGGATGTATAGATTCGCTTCTCCGAGCAGTCAACAGCCTTCTTCGATAAAATTCCAGAAAATCGACATAGCATTGAAAAACAACAGTTTTTCTGCGCGCTTCATTTTGACCGCGCCCATTGGCCCGGATTTCAGCCCAACTTGGCCCGTCAAAAGGCGCTTGCATCAGCCCTTGGGCGTGCTCGCAACCCTCCTTCACGTGTGTGCACGCGCGCGTGCCGCGCTTATTCCATATTTGCCTGCGCATAAGAGGACCATGGCCCGCCGATTTGACGGCTCGGGCCAAAACATGAGACACAAAAGACGTGATCCAGTCGACCAACAGGCAGGCGCCCCGCGCCTCGGCCACAGACAGCAAGCCGGCATGACAACAGACCGCGACCTGATCCGTTCGCTCGGTGGCGAGCCTCCGATCCTGGCGGATGGCCTTCGCGCGCCCGATCGCCGCGAGATCTCGCTGCGCTGGCTGTCCGGCACCTTCCTGACAGGCATCACCTCCTGCATCCTGATGGGTGTCGCCCTGTTTGCAGCGCTGGATGGCCGCCAGCAATTGGCGATCCCGGCCGAAGCCTTTGCCGTCACCCCGCCGGACGCTGCCCAGGCTGCTGCAGAGGAAACCATTCGCGGTTCCCGCATCTTCGGCCCCAAGATCGCAGCCCGCCCGGTCGACAAGGCGATCCTCGACGTGCCGACCGTCTTCAAGGATGGCGAGCGCGAAGTCGTGCGCAAGCTTCCCTTCGCCCATGTGAAGATGGTGCTGGCCGCAGACTATGCCAATCAGGAGCGCTATCCGCGCTTTGATCCTCTTTCCATCTTCGCAACCGACGAAGCAACACCGGCCGTCGCCAACAGGACCGGCTCTCTCTACGGCTCCGACGTGGAGTCGGAAGTCATCCTGAAATCGACCCCCTTCCCCAGCATCCCGGACAAGCCGCTCGCTGGCGAGATGACCTTCGATGAAGTCGAGGAGAATGTCCGCTCGAACGGATCGGTGCTGACCGACGGCAACACGCAGGTTGCCGCCCTCTATTACATCGACCCACGTCGCTTCGACACCGAGGATACAGGCCTTGATCTCGCCACCGGCATGACGGCACGCATCGTCGAGGAAAACATGAGCCTCGCCGAGCCGGAGATCATCACGCCGATGACGCCGGAATATGCCGACGACATCCTGCCCGCGCGCCGACCCCAGTCGGTTGCAACGCTCATGACGGCGGCCGGCTATCCCGCCTCCAAGGCCGAAGATGTCGGAAAGGCCCTCGCGCCCTTCATGAAGGGCGAGGGTCTCGTCGAGGGCGACATCATCCGGGTCGGTCTTTTGCAGCGCGGCGAAGAGGTGCGGCTCGTTCGCTTCTCGCTCTACCATCGCACCGAACATGTCGCGACGCTGGCCGTCAATGATGCAGGCCGCCTGGTCGAGGGTGCGGCTCCCCCGGCCCTCGATGCGATCGCCGGCGCCTTCGACACTTCCCAGCCGGCGATGATGTCGGGCCGCGACCTGCCGCGCGTCTATGACGGCATCTACCGGGCCGCACTCTCCTATGGCATGAACCAGGACCTGACGGGCCAGGTCATCCGGCTGCTCGCCGCCAATGTCGACTTCCAGGCGCAGCTGAAGCCGTCCGACATGCTCGAAGCCGTCTTTTCGGTCACCGACGACCAGGGTATGGCGACCGACGGTTCCGAACTGCTTTATGTCCGCGCACGCTTCGGCGATACGGTCACCCAGTTCTATCGCTTCCAGGATCCACAAGACGGTTCGATCGACTATTTCGACGAGAACGGCAAATCGATCCGGCAGTTCCTGCTGCGCAACCCCGTGCCGAATGGCCGCTTCACCTCGGGCTTTGGCATGCGCCGCCATCCGATCCTCGGCTATTCGCGCATGCATACCGGCGTCGACTGGGCAGCCCCCCGCGGCACGCCGATCATCGCTTCGGGCAACGGGGTGGTCGAAAAGGCCGGCTGGGCCTCCGGCTACGGCAATCAGACCCTGATCCGCCATGCCAATGGTTACGTCACCTCCTACAATCACCAGAGCGGCATCGCCAAGGGCATCGTTCCGGGCGCCAAGGTCAAGCAGGGTCAGGTCATCGGCTTCGTCGGCTCGACCGGCTCCTCCACCGGATCGCACCTGCATTACGAGCTGATCGTCAACGGCACCAAGGTCGATGCGATGAAGGTGCGCCTGCCCGGCGGCAAGGCGCTTGAGGGCGAGGTGCTGGCCAGCTTCCAGCAGGAACGTCAGCGCATCGACACCCTGCTCGAAAGCGGCGGCCGCCCGGCACAGGTGGCAAGCCGCTAGCGCCGATGGCGCCAAACTTGAATCAAATTCGAGCCGTCCGCTTCATCAATGCTCAGCAGTTGTATGATGTCCTTGCCTGCAATTTTTAAGCAGGGATTGGATATGATCGAAGCACTTTTCATGTTCGGTGGCCGCCTCAACAGGCTTCAGTATTTGCTGGCAGGCGTTCTGACTCATCTGGTCGGCGGCGGCATTTTGCTCCTGGGCGTGGTATCGATGGGAAATGGCGCAGGAGCGGGCGCGATCGCACCCCTCGCCTTGGCTGGTATCGCTCTGATCTGGATGGCCCTCAGCCTGCAGGCCGCACGTATCCGTGACATCGGCCTCAGCCCGCTTCTTGTCATCATGGCCTTCACGATCGTCTATTCCATGGCCCATATCGGCAAGGAAACGATGAAGGATACGGATATCGGTACGGTGCTGGCAGGTCTGACGATCGCCCTGCAGGCACTTTTCGGCTTTTTCCTGCTGCTGATGCCGGGGGAAGGGTCTCACACATCAGAACCGCCGGACCCGCTTGATGACAACTCGGCCCTTCTTTATCGGCGCACAGCGATGATCCGCAGTGAAGACGCAGTAGGGGTGAGGCCCACTCCGAGACATAGCGAGGAACCATCGGCCCGGGGGCGACAAGCGGCGACGAAACCGAGCTTCGGTCGGCGCGGGGTGTGACGGTCCAGCCGGCCACGAAAAAGGGCGGCTCGATGGGAGCCGCCCTTTTCTTCATCTATCGAAGCACTCAGGCTGCGGCACTCACCGAGGCCTTGGGCGAGATCAGCAGCCGGTCGCTGCCGGCCTCGATCGTCACATCGGATCCGTCGAGCACCTGACCGGACAGGATCTGTTCGGCAAGCGGATCCTGCAGGTATTTCTGGATCACCCGCTTCAGCGGCCGAGCGCCATAGACGGGATCATACCCCTTGTCGGCGAGCCAGCTCCGGGCATCCGGTGCCAGATCGATGCGGATCTTGCGCTCCGCCAGAAGCGAGAGAAGCCGCTTCATCTGGATATCGACGATCGCCCCCATTTCCGAGCGGCGGAGCCGGTGGAAGAGGATGATCTCGTCGACGCGGTTGAGGAATTCCGGCCGGAACGAGGCCTTCACCACATCCATCACCTGGTCGCGAACCTGGTCGACATCCTGATCCTCGCCGAGGCTGGTCAGGTAATCGGCCCCGAGGTTCGAGGTCATGATGATGATCGTGTTCTTGAAGTCGACGGTGCGACCCTGACCATCCGTCAGGCGACCGTCGTCGAGCACCTGCAGGAGCACGTTGAACACGTCGGGATGCGCCTTCTCGATCTCGTCGAACAGCACCACCTGGTAGGGCTTGCGCCGCACCGCTTCCGTCAGCGCCCCACCTTCCTCATAGCCGACATAGCCCGGAGGTGCCCCGATCAGCCGGGAGACCGAGTGTTTCTCCATGAATTCCGACATGTCGAGCCGAACCATCGCCGTCTCGTCGTCGAATAGGAAGCGAGCGAGCGACTTGGTGAGCTCGGTCTTGCCGACCCCGGTCGGACCGAGGAAGATGAACGAGCCGATCGGCCGATTCGGATCCTGCAACCCTGCCCGCGCACGACGAACCGCCCGCGACACGGCCTGCACCGCATCCCCCTGGCCGACCACCGACTTCGCCAGATCGTCTTCCATCTTGAGCAGCTTGTCGCGCTCGCCTTCCAGCATCTTGTCGACCGGGATCCCGGTCCAGCGGGAAACGACATGGGCAATACCGTCGGGTGTGACGACTTCCTGCACCATGTTGGCAGCACCCGAACCGTCCTGAGCTTCGGCAGCAACCAGTTCCTTTTCGAGCTTCGGGATCATGCCATAGGCGAGCTCGCCGGCCCGCTGGAATTCACCCTGGCGCTGCGCAATCGCAAGCTCGTTGCGGGCTTCATCCAGCTGCTTTTTGAGGTCAGCGGCAAGGCCCAGCTTCTGCTTTTCCGCCTGCCAGCGGGCGGTGAGCGCATCCGCCTCTTCCTCAAGCGAGGTGAGTTCGGTTTCCAGACGGTTCAGCCGGTCGGCAGAGGCCGCATCGGTTTCCTTCTTCAGGGCTTCGCGCTCGATCTTCAGCTGGATGATGCGGCGATCGAGTTCGTCGAGCTCTTCCGGCTTCGAATCCACCTGCATCCTGAGCCGTGACGCGGCCTCGTCCATCAGGTCGATGGCCTTGTCGGGCAGAAAGCGGTCGGTGATGTAGCGGTTCGACAGCGTCGCGGCCGCAACCAGAGCAGAATCGGAGATCCGCACCTTGTGGTGCTGCTCGTACTTCTCCTTCAGGCCGCGCAGGATGGAGATAGTATCCTCGACCGTCGGCTCTTCGACCATGACCGGCTGGAAGCGCCGGGCAAGCGCCGCATCCTTCTCGACATGCTTGCGGTACTCGTCGAGCGTGGTCGCCCCGACGCAATGCAGCTCGCCGCGGGCAAGCGCCGGCTTCAACAGGTTCGAGGCATCCATGGCGCCATCGGCCTTGCCGGCACCAACAAGCGTGTGCATCTCGTCGATGAACAGGATGATCTCACCGTTTTCGGCCTGCACTTCGTTGAGAACGGCCTTCAGCCGCTCCTCGAACTCGCCGCGATACTTGGCACCCGCAATCAGAGCGCCCATGTCGAGCGCCATCAGCTTCTTGTCTTTCAGGCTTTCCGGCACGTCGCCGTTGATGATGCGCAAGGCCAGCCCCTCGGCGATCGCCGTCTTGCCGACGCCGGGCTCACCGATCAGGACGGGATTGTTCTTGGTCCGGCGCGACAGGACCTGGATCGTGCGACGGATCTCGTCGTCACGACCAATGACCGGATCGAGCCGGCCCTCGCGCGCTTCGGCCGTCAGGTCGCGGGCATATTTCTTCAAGGCGTCGAAGCCCGCTTCGGCATTGGCGCCGTCGGCTGTCCGGCCCTTGCGGACCTCGTTGATCACCTGGTTGAGCGCATTGGCCGTCACGCCGCCCTTCTTGAGGGAGGCGGATGTGGAGGCGGAGCTCTCGATCGCAAGCGCCAGCAGCAGGCGTTCGACGGTGACGAAACTGTCGCCGGCCTTCTTGGCTGCGTCTTCGGCGGTGGAAAACACCTTGGCGAGCGGCTGGGCCAGATAGACCTGGCCATTGCCGCCGGAGACCTTCGGCAACTTGGCAAGGGCTGCATCATTGGCAATGCGCACGGCCTTGGCATCACCGCCCGCACGGCTGATCAGCGAGGAAGCCATGCCCTGCTCGTCATCGAGCAGAACCTTCAGCACATGTTCGGGCGTAAATTGCTGATGCCCCTCAGACAGGGCGTAAGTCTGCGCCGATTGCAGAAAACCGCGCACGCGTTCGGAATATTTCTCGATATTCATCGTCACTCTCCCTTGTCTCCGCCCTGCCCGCAATCGGCACAGATCGGATGGTGTGGATGAGGCCCCCGAAAGCGGCGGACCCCGGAGCGGAAACCGCTCCCTCGACCGAGATATGGGAGCGGGATTTTGCCCTTTAAAGAGGCAGATAAACGAAAAACTCCGGGTGCGAGCCCGGAGTTTTGCAATCGTCAAATGGAGCGGAAAAAGCTCATTCGGAAGTCACGTCCGCAAGAGCGGGTGCTTCGCCACCTTCGCCATTGTCACCACCTTCGGCACCCTCATCACCACCGGCGCTGCGGCGCGGCTGACGGCGCGGACGGTTACCGGCATTGCGGCGGCGCGGCTGGCGTTCGCCGCTGGCTTCCGCTGCGCTTTCGGCAGCAGCTGCAACGGCTTCGGCCGGCATGTCTTCAAGCACGGGCTGCGGACCGGTACCGGCGATCTCAGGCTGCGGCTGCGCCTGGGGTTGCGGCTGAGGCTGACGCTCGCGGCGCTCGTTCTGCTGCGAGCGATTGTGCTGCTGCGGCTGCTGATGCTGCGGCGCCTGCTGGTTGCCGCGATCATTGCCCTGGCCGGAATTGTCGTCCGAGCCGTCGAAGTCTTCGCCGTCTCGTTCGTTGTAATCCTGGCGATCGTCGCCGCCATCGCGGTCGTCACGCTGAAAGCGTTCCTGCATCTGCGACTGAGCGGCCGCAATGATGCGGTTATAGTGCTCGGCGTGCTGCAGGTAGTTTTCCGCCATGACGCGGTCGCCGGCGCTCTGGGCGTCGCGAGCGAGCGTGGAATACTTCTCGGCGATATGCTGAGCGGTGCCGCGGATCTTCACATCTGGGCCGGAGCTGTCATAGGTCCGGGTAAGCGGGTTCTGGCCCTTGCGGTTGAAATTGTTGTTTCCACCGCCGCCGCCACCGCCGCCGCCATTGTTGTTACGCCCCCGACCACGCTTGTTTTGCTGTCCTGGCCTCATAGATGCTTCACCTGAATGTCTTTGTTGTGCTGATAAAGGGCAACGTCATTGGCTCTGGTTGAACCGGACCAAGTCTATGCGCGCCGCCGACAGACCGCGCTCTCGCCTTGCTCGCCGCTGGTGAAAGTCGAGTTTACTGAGTTACGCATCGGTCCAGTCGTGCTTCGCGGAGTTCGACAGCGAACTTTTTCGAAGCCGGCCTAGTCGCGAACGAATCTTCGTTCTTTCCCCGCCGCCCGTTGCGTGCCCGCAAACTATTACGCTTCATCTGGAAAACCAAGCCTTTTTCTGGCTTTCCTGCAATTATCCTTAGCAGGCGCAGCAAAGGACCTAATTAAGCTTCGGCGCAAACACCAGAACACGGTCGTTACCACCATAGTCGCGACGTTCCTCGAGAAGAGAAAATCCAGCCTCTTCAAAGATTTGCGTCACGTCATCCCGCTGGTCAAAACCGATTTCCAGGCCAACCAGCCCATGATCTTCGAGATGCTCCAGCGCCTCTGCCGCAATGGCACGGTAGGCCTCCAGCCCATCCGCCCCACCGTCAAGCGCAGCCATCGGATCGAAATTCGTCACCTCGGGCTCCAGCCCCACCACCACATCGCTCCGGATATAAGGCGGATTGGAGATGATGAGGTCGAAACGCTCGGATGTCCGTTCGAACCACGGACCTGCTCGTGTCGTGAAACGCGACGAAAGCCCGTTGCGCTCGGCATTGGCCGCAGCCGTCTTCAACGCATCCTCTGAGATATCGATACCCATGGCCTCGGCCTCCGGGCATTCCTGAAGCAGGGCGAGAGCAATCGCTCCGGTGCCCGTGCCGAGATCGACGATCTTCGGCATCAGACCTGCAGAGATCATAGTCCGGAGATGTGGCAGCATCACGTCAACGAGGATTTCGGTATCCGGTCTCGGCTCCAGCGTGCCCTCGGATAGCGCGAGATCGAGACCATAAAAGTCGCGCCGACCGAGAATGCGATAGACCGGCTCCCGCGCGAGCCGCCGGACGATCGCCGCCTCCACACGCGCCGCGAGGTCTACAGCCACCGGCTTGTCGCCATCCAGCAGAAGCGCCGTCGGGCTCAGGTCCAAAAGACCGCAGATGAGCACCCGGGCATCGGTTGCCGGGTCGGCAAGCCCGGCCGCCTCGAAGCGCCGCCGTGCCTCGGCCATCAGCAACCTTGCGGATGGCGCCACGCCACTCACTGGTTTTCGCCGAGTTGTGCGAGCTGCCCGGCCTGATAATCGGAAATCAGCGCATCCAGCATTTCGTCGAGATCGCCTTCGATCATCCGGTCGAGCTTGTAGAGCGTCAGGTTGATCCGGTGATCAGTCACCCGCCCCTGCGGGAAGTTATAGGTGCGGATGCGCTCCGACCGGTCGCCCGAGCCGACCTGGCTCTTGCGGTTCGCCGACCGTTCGCTGTCCAGCTTCTGCCGTTCGATGTCGTAGAGCCTGGAACGCAGAACCTGCATTGCCTTGGCGCGGTTCTGGTGCTGTGACTTCTCCGAGGACGTCACGATCAGCCCCGTCGGCAGATGTGTGATGCGCACGGCCGAGTCCGTGGTGTTGACGTGCTGGCCACCGGCACCCGAAGCGCGCATCGTGTCGATCCGGATATCCTCGGGCTTGATTTCGATGTCGATATCTTCGGCTTCCGGGAGAACGGCAACGGTTGCCGCAGACGTATGAATGCGCCCGCTCGCTTCTGTTTCCGGCACGCGCTGAACGCGATGAACGCCGGATTCGAACTTCAGCTTAGAGAACACGCCCCGCCCGCTGATCGTTGCGATGATTTCCTTGTAACCGCCAGCTTCGCCCTCGCTGGCGGAGAGCACTTCCACCTTCCAGCCCTTGGTCGAGGCAAAGCGCTCGTACATCCGGAACAGGTCACCGGCAAAGAGGGCCGCCTCGGACCCGCCGGTTCCAGCGCGGATTTCCAGGATGGCGCTCTTCTCGTCGGCGGCATCCTTCGGCAGAAGCAGGATCTGCATCTCGCCTTCAAGCGCTTCGATCCGGCTTTCGATCTCGGGCAATTCCATCTCGGCGAGATCGCGCATCTCCCGGTCCGTCGCCTTGTCGGAAAGCATGGCGCGCAAGCCGTCGGCCTCGTCGATCGCAGCCTGGTATTCGCGGATCTTCTTCACGACCGGCTCGAGCTCGGAATACTCGGAGGCGAGCTTCACATAGACATCGGCTGCCGGTCCCGCCGACATTCGCGCCTCGATCTCGCCAAAGCGGCGTTCGAGTTCGCGCATTTTCTCGACAGGAAGCTTCGCCACCCTTTACTCCAGGTCAGTCGCCAGAATCAGTCGTCAAAGTCAGACGGGGATATTGTGCTCTTCCGCATGGCGGACGAGCAGGTCGCGCACTGACACGCCCGGGGTGTCGTCGTCAAGCGCAGCCGTCAGAACCTCGGACAACCGACCGATATCAAGCCCGAGCAGCATCGCCTTGACCGGACCGATTGCCGTCGGTGACATTGAGATCGAGCGGAAGCCGATCCCGAGCAGCGCCATCGCCGAAAGCGGCTTCGACGCCATCTCCCCGCACAACGTCACCGGCGTCTTGTTCCGCTCTCCGGCACGCACGATGTCCCGGAGGATCCGCAGGAACGGCCGCCCGAGCACGTCGAAACGATCGGAAACACGCGCATTGCCACGGTCGACGGCCATCGCGAACTGGAAGAGATCGTTCGAGCCGACCGAGACGAAATCGACCTCATCCATCAGCTCGTCGAGCTGCCAGAGCAGCGCCGGCACTTCCAGCATGGCGCCGAACTGCAGCTTCTTCGGCAATTGATGGCCGAACTTGGAGATATGCTGGATCTCCTTCTGCATCAGCTCGCGCACCTGCCGGATCTCCGAGACCTCGGTCACCATCGGCAGCATCATCTTGAGCTCGGCGCCTGAGGCAGCCTTGAGCAGCGCGCGGAGCTGGGTGCGCAACAGGCCGGGGCGATCAAGCGACAGGCGGATCGCCCGCCAGCCGAGCGCCGGGTTCTCTTCTTCCTGGGAGCGGAAATAGGGAACGACCTTGTCGCCGCCGATATCGAGCGTGCGGAAGGTCACCGGGCGACCAGCCGCCTGCTTCAGGACATTGCGATAGAAGCTCTCCTGCTCCTCGCCCTTCGGCATGGTCGAGGAGATCATGAACTGCAATTCGGTCCGGAACAGCCCGATGCCATCGGCACCGGAATCGGCAAGCTGCGGCAGATCGACAAGCAGACCGGCATTCATCTGCAGCTTGATCCGATGACCATCTTTGGTGACAGGTTCGACATCGCGCAGCGCGCGGAACTGTTCCTGCCGCTTCGCCCTGAGCTTGACCTTCTCCTCATAGGCCTTCTGAAGATCGGCAACCGGGCGCACATGCACCTTGCCATCGTCACCGTCGATGATGACGGGATCGCCGTTTTCGGCCAGCGCCACGGCACCCGCCGCCTGACCGACGACCGCAATGCCCATGGCGCGCGCAACGATCACGACGTGGCTGGTAACAGCCCCTTCTTCGAGCACGAGGCCGCGCAGGTTGGCGCGCGGATAGTCGAGAAGTTCGGCGGCCCCCATGGCGCGCGCAAAGACGATCGCGTCGTTCGGGAAACCTTCGGCAGCACTATGCGGCGAAAAGCCGGTGAGCTGGCGCAGCAAGCGGTTCGCCAGATCGTCGAAGTCGTGCATCCGCTCGCGAAGATAAGGATCTGTCAGGCGCATCATCCGCGCCTTGGTGTCGCTCTGCACCTTCTCGACCGCCGCTTCCGCTGTCAGGCCGTTATGGATCGCCTCTTCCATGCGCCGCACCCAGCCCTGGTCATGGGCGAACATGCGGTAGGTTTCGAGCACGTCGCGATGCTCGCCTTCCATGGAGACTTCACGCCGCGACAGCATGTCGTCGATCGAAATGCGCAGCGAACCCAGCGCGTCCGCCAGCCGGCGGATTTCCGTCTCGCTGTCTTCGTTGAGCAGATTGGTGACGACGATGCGCGGCTCGTGCAGCACGACGTAGCCGAGGCCGATGCCTTCGGAATAGCTGTCCCCGTCGATCGAGACCGGGCGCGTGAGATCGAGCTCCAGCCCTGGCCGGGTGATCTTCTTGAGTTCGCCGGTGGCGATCATCTCGGCGAGCACCATCGCGGTCGTTTCGAGCGCTTCGAGCTCGTCTTCGCGATAATTGCGCTGCGCCTTGTTCTGCACGACGAGAACGCCAAGGCTTCGCCCGGCGCGCAGGATCGGCACGCCGAGGAAGGAGTGGTAGATCTCTTCGCCGGTTTCCGGCAGGTAGCGGAAAGCCGGATGCGCCTGGGCATCCGAAAGATTGAGCGATTGGGCGGAGGCCGCGATCGTACCGACGAGACCCTGGCCCATCTTCAGCTGGGCCAGGTGAACCGCGTCCTTGTTCAGACCTTCGGTGGCATAGAGTTCCAGAACACCGTCGGAACGGAGGACATAGGCGGAGCACACCTCTGCGACCATGTTGTTCGCGATCTGGCGAACGATCCGATCAAGTCGCTCCTGCGGCTCGAGCGGCTCCGCCATCAGTTCGCGTAGCCGCTTGAGGAGGACGCGGGGACCCGCAGAAAGGTCTCTCATCGCGTTTTTGCTCCACTTCCCATTGGTCAGCGGATTGTTACCCTTACCTTTTCAGGGGTCGGGTCACGCGTGTCCGCTCTCAGGAATCAATTCTTATCCAGACCGTAGCAGGAATGCAAAGTCCGAACCGCAAGCTCGGCATAGGGACCGTCGATCAGGATGGAGATCTTGATCTCCGAAGTCGTGATCGCCTTGATGTTGATCCCCTTCTCGGCCAGCGCCCGGAAGGCGGTCGCGGCAACACCCGCATGGCTGCGCATGCCGATGCCGATGACCGAAACCTTGACCAGGCCCTTCTCGCTCTGGACAACGTCGAAGCCGATCTTCTCCTTGTTGGAGCCGAGTACGGCCAGCGCCTTGTCCACGTCACCAGAAGGAACGGTGAAGGTCATGTCGGTCTTCGAACCATCTTCCGAAATGTTCTGGACGATCATGTCGACATTGATGTGGGATTCGGCGAGCGGTCCGAAGATCGCAGCCGACACGCCCGGCCGGTCGGCCAGACGGCGCAGCGAAATCTGGGCTTCATCCTTGGCATAGGCAATACCGGTGACGACTTCCTGTTCCACGATCTCTTCCTCATCGCAAATCAACGTACCGGGCGGGTTCATCAGATCGCCCATGCCCGGTGCATCGGGATCTTCAAAGCTGGAGCGTACGAAGGTGCGGACCTTGTGCACCATGGCGAGTTCGACGGAGCGGACCTGCAGCACCTTGGCGCCGAGCGAGGCCATTTCGAGCATTTCCTCGAACGCGATCTTCTTCAGGCGGCGTGCCTTCGGCTCGATGCGCGGGTCGGTCGTATAGACGCCGTCAACGTCGGTATAGATATCGCAGCGGTCAGCCTTCACGCCGGCGGCAATCGCCACGGCCGAGGTATCAGAGCCGCCACGACCGAGCGTCGCGATACGATTATCAGGGCCGATGCCCTGGAAACCGGCAACGACAGCCACCTGGCCTTCGCCCATGCGGCGAATGATTTCGGTGCCGTCGATCTCCTGGATGCGGGCAGCACCATGGGCGTTGTCGGTCTTGATCGGGATCTGCCAACCCTGCCAGGACCGGGCATTGATGTCCATCGACTGGAGCGCAATCGCCAGCAGGCCGGCAGTGACCTGTTCGCCGGATGCGACCACGGCGTCGTATTCGCGCGCATCGTAGAAGGGCGAAGCGGCACCGGCGACCTTGGGCATGTTCTGCACCCAGTCGACCAGCTCATTCGTCTTGCCGGACATGGCCGAGACAACAACGGCCACTTCGTGACCCGCATCCACTTCGCGTTTCACATGGCGCGCGACGTTATAGATGCGATCCAGATTGGCGACGGATGTCCCGCCGAATTTCATGACGATGCGAGCCATAGACTTGAACCATATGCCCTTGAATGACGCCGGGACCCCGGCACAGAAATACCGGCCTGGGCGGATAAGCCTCAGGTTGCCGGGCTTTTAGTCTATCTGGCCAAGGGGCGCAACGGCCACTTAGCCCTCAAACGGTACGCCATGGCGCGGATTTTTCCACGCCTCGGCCCCGAGGGAACACTGCCTTAATTTGGATCGAATTCGAGCGCCAACCATGGGCCGACGCCCGGACTGGGAGGCCGGATCGTCTCGTTTTCGTCGAAGGATACCGGATAGGGTGTCATGAAAGCAGCTGACGCATTCCCCGAGACTGCCCTGGGCGACACGCTCCCGCCGCCCTCCTTCCTCAAGAGACATGCGAAGTCGATCGCCGCAATCGCGGCACTCATCGTCTTTGCCGCTGTCGGTTATGCCGTCTACCGGCTGACGAAGGAAGTCACCTATGGCGATGTCCTCCGCGCACTGGCATCAACGAATTCTTCGTCGATCGCACTCGCCGTCCTATTCACAGGCCTGAGCTTCGTCACCCTCTGTTTCTACGACCTGAATGCGCTTGCCCATATCGGTCGCAAGCGCCCCTGGCCGGAGGTGGCGCTCACCGCCTTCAGCGCCTATGCAGTCGGCAATGTCGCAGGCTTCGGCGCCTTGTCGGGCGGGGCGATCCGCTACCGTGCCTATGCCCGCGCCGGCCTCTCGCCTGACGAAATCGGCCGCATCATCGCCTTCGTCACCGTGTCCTTCTCGGTCGGCCTCGCGCTCCTGACCACAGGCAGCCTGATCCCGATGGCCGGTGAAATTGCGCCACTGCTTGGGATCTCCTCGGCGACGCTTGCGACCGCCAGCACCATCATCCTGCTCTCGATCCTGCTGCTTCTCGGCATTGCCAGCCGAAACGGACTGACGATTGCCGGCCGCACACTCCGCCTTCCCGACACAGGCACGCTCTCGCGGCAATTCCTGGTGACCGTGCTCGATGTCGCCTTCTCGGCCTCTGTCCTCTACGCCCTATTGCCCGCAGAAGCGCAAATTTCCTGGCCCGCCTTCTTCGCGGTCTATGCGGTCGCCATAGGCATCGGCATCGTCAGCCACGTGCCCGCCGGCCTTGGCGTCTTCGAGGCCGTGATGCTCGCTGCCCTCGGCTCGCAGGTTCCGAGCGACGCGCTGCTTGCCTCGCTCGTCGCCTACCGCGCGATCTATTATGTCCTGCCGCTGGTCATCGCGATCCTCGTGGTCACGGCAACCGAACTTCGCCAGCTGTCGGCGAGCCCGCTTGCAACAGGCGTCGCCAGAACCGCCGGACGCCTCGCGCCGACGCTGCTGGCCGCCCTCGCTTTCGTCCTCGGCACCATACTGGTCCTGTCCAGCGTCACCCCGACCCCAAGCGACAATCTCGATCTGCTCGCCGGGTTCCTGCCGCTCCCCGTGGTCGAAGGCGCCCATTTCCTCGCCAGTATCCTCGGCCTGATGCTCGTCATCCTCGCCCGCGGCCTTGCCCAGCGCCTGGACGGCGCCTGGTGGGGAGCGCTGTTCATCGCAGTGCTTGCGCTCGTCCTGTCATTGGCCAAGGCAGTCGCCGTCTACGAAGCGACCTTGCTCGCCATCCTTGTCATCGGCCTCATCCCGAGCCGCCGCCTATTTCACCGCAAGGCATCTCTCGGCCGGACCCTCACCTCCTCCTGGCTGCTCGCCGTTGCAGTCCTGATCGGCGGCGCAGTCATCGTCCTCCTCTTCGTCTACCGCGACGTCGAATACAGCCATGCGCTCTGGTGGCAGTTCGCCTTCGATGCCGAGGCCCCGCGCTCGCTTCGCGCGATGCTCGGCCTCACCGTCGTCGCCATGGGTGTCTGCCTCTTCAGCCTCATGCGCCCGGCAGCCCCCGCGATCCGCCCGGCAAGCGAGGAGGAACTGGCCAAGGCCGTCGCCATTCTCGACCGCCACGATGTGGCCGACGCCAATCTCGTGCGCACCGGCGACAAGTCGGTGATGATCTCACCCGATGGCGAAGCCTTCCTGATGTATGGTCGCCAGGGTCGGTCCCTGATTGCCTTCCTTGATCCCGTCGGGCCGAAAGCGTCGCGTGACGAACTCGTCTGGCAATTCGTCGAAACGGCGCGTGCGAGCGGATGCCGCGCCGTCTTCTATCAGGCCTCGCCCGCCATCCTGCCAGTTATCGCCGATGCCGGCATGAAAGCCTTCAAACTCGGCGAGATGGCCGTGGTCGATCTTGAACTTTTCGACCTCAAGGGCGGCAAATGGTCGAGCCTGCGCCAGGCTGCCGCCAAGGGCGAGCGGGACGGCCTCACCTTCGAGATCATCCCGACGGAAAACGTCGCTGCCATCCTCGACGACCTGCGCGGCATTTCTGATGCCTGGCTCGATCACCACAGGGCGAAGGAAAAGGGCTTTTCGCTGGGCGCCTTTACCGAGACCTACATGACAGCCCAACCGGTCGCGATCCTCCGCCACGAGGGCCGCATCGTCGCCTTCACCGACATCCTACTGACGGATACGCGGGAGGAGGCATCGATCGACCTCATGCGCTTTGCCCCCGACGCCCCGAAAGGCGCGATGGACTTCCTCTTTGTGCGCCTGATGACGACGCTGCGCGACCAGGGCTACCGCCATTTCAACCTCGGCATGGCGCCGCTCTCGGGCCTGTCGCGCCGCGAGGTCGCGCCCATCTGGGACCGGGTCGCCAACACCTTCTATGAACACGGCGAACGCTACTACAACTTCAAGGGCCTGCGCGCCTTCAAATCCAAGTTCCATCCCGACTGGCAGCCGCGTTATCTCGCGGTCGCCGGCGGTCTCAATCCCGTATTGGCCCTGCTCGATGCAACCCTTCTGATCGGCGGCGGCCTGAAAGGCGTGGTGAAAAAATGAAGACCTCCCTCCGCGCGACGCTGCTCGCACTTCCACTCCTCGCCTTGCTCTCGCCCACCATAGCGCCCGGCCTGGCCCATGCCGAAGACCCGCCGCTCGACACCGGCATGATCCCCGCGCCGGTCACACTCTTGCCCGACGGAGATCCGCAATCGCTCGTCGTGCTGCTGTCTGACGCCCCAGGCTGGCAGGATACCGACCAGAAGGAAGCCGAGCGCCTGCAGGCAAACGGCGCGATCGTCGTCGGCATCGACACGCCGAAATACATAGCCGCGCTTTCACAGGACAAAGGCGACTGCATCTACACCGTCTCCGATATCGAGGCGCTCGGTCACCGGTTGCAGCGCAAGGCCGGCAATGCGAACTTCCTCCCGCCAATCGTCGCTGGCCGAGGCGAAGGCGGCGCACTCGCGCTCGCCATCCTCGCCCAGACACCGAAAGCCACCATCGGCCAGACGCTGGCCCTCGACCCGGAAGCCGGCATTCCGCTCACCAAACAGTTCTGCACCCCGGCCGAAAAGAAGGTCGATGGCGACAGGATGATCTACGGCCTCACACCGGGCGACCTCCCCGATCCAGCGACCGTCCTCTTCAGCCCCGCTGCCAAGGCCGATGCCCGCGCCCATGTCACTGACCTCCTGACGAGCCATCCCGACATCGACCAGCGCGACATAGATGCGGATACAGCCAAGGCCTTTTCCGACACGATCGACGAACTGGTCGCAGCAACCAATGCGGCGGAAACCCCGCTCGGCCTGCAGCTGACGATTCTAGACGCGACGCCCTCTCGCGATACTATGGCCGTGATTTATTCGGGCGATGGCGGCTGGCGCGACCTGGACAGCCAGGTCGGCACGAATCTGCAGGCCGCCGGCATCCCCGTCGTCGGCGTGGATTCGCTCCGTTATTTCTGGTCGAAGAAGACACCAGAACAAACGAGCGAGGATCTCGCCACCATCATTCATACCTACGAGAAGCGCTGGAAGGTGAAGCATGTAATGCTGGTCGGCTATTCCTTCGGCGCCGACATTCTGCCCGCCGCCTATAACGGGCTGCCCGAAAAGCTGAAGTCGCGCGTCGCACAGGTGAGCCTGCTCGCCCTCTCCCACCAGGCCGATTATGAGGTCTCGGTGTCAGGCTGGCTCGGCAGCAGCGGAACCGGCAGCGCCGATCCCCTGACAGATGTTGCGAAGATAGATCCCGCACGCGTTCAATGCATATACGGAACGGACGAAGACGAAGACGCCTGCAAGGATCTCGTCGGCGGCCCGATCGAGACGATCGGCATCAAGGGCGGGCACCACTTCGATGGCGATTATCCTGCTCTCGCTAAACGTATCGTCGACGGGCTGGACCGGCGGATGTCACGCTGAACGCGAAACGAGGAGGCAATATGCCCCCTCGTTCTACATTTCCAGAAAAGCGAGTTTAGCGGCAGGCGCTAGGGTTACGCTCGCAACGCTCAGCCCTCATGCGAAAGACTGGATTCCGGTCCCGATCGTCCAGCGGCTCGGATTCGCGACGTACCCTACGATCATCGTCGCGACGGGGTCTGTCGTTGTCGACCCGGCGGTCGCGGTCCCGGTCACGACGATCGTCGCGCCAGCCATCACCATCCCGCCAGCGATCGCGATCGCGGTAGAAAGCGCGGCCGCGGTAGTGATCATCCCAGTACCGGCCAATGCTGAAGGTAACCGTCGGAATGCCGAGCGGACGGTAATACTGCGGCCCCACCGCCACGCGGCGCTGCGAATAGGTCGTCTGCAGATACGATCCCGAAACCCATCCGCGGTAACCCGCGAAGGAAACGTCGCACCAGTTGGCGCTCGACATGCAGCCCTGGATATTGACGCGCGTTCCAGCCGGCACCACGATCACGGCAGGATAGCGTGTGCTGGGCCCGGACCGCATGTTGACATTGGCGGTCGAGAAGGCAGTTGCCGCCTCGGCAACGGCCGGTAGGGCACCTGCAGATGCGGCAAGTGCCGCGATGATCCACATCTTCTTCATGGTCTTCAAACTCCTGTTCACCGATCGCCCGCGAGGGCGGCGGTCCGCCTTTCAACGTCTGACCCCTCCCGAGGTTCCCGCTCCTGCCCTCCTGCGACGTCCCTGCCCTTGACTTTGCAAGCCATCGGGACGACTTCATGGCCATCGCCGCAGGAGGTTCCGTCATGAGTGCAGAGGCACGCACCACCATTGATCAGTCAGAAGTCGACCGCTTCTCCGCCATGGCCGCGGAATGGTGGGACCCGACCGGCAAATTCAAACCGTTGCACAAGATCAACCCCGTGCGTCTCGCCTACATCCGGGACAAGGTCGTCGAGCATTACGGCCGCGATCCCAGAAGCGCCCGCCCGCTCGAAGGCCTTCGCATCCTCGATATCGGCTGCGGTGGGGGTCTGCTGTCTGAACCGGTGGCCCGCATGGGTGCGAGCGTGCTCGGGGCCGACGCGTCCGAAAAGAACATCAAGATCGCCATGACCCATTCGGCCCAGAGCGGCGTCGAGGTCGACTACCGCGCCGTCACGGCAGAGGAACTGGCAGCCCAGGGTGAAACCTTCGACATCGTGCTCAACATGGAAGTCGTCGAGCACGTCGCCGATGTCGATTTCTTCCTCTCGACCTGCGCCTCCATGGTCCGCCCCGGCGGCCTGATGCTGGTCTCCACCATCAACCGCACTTTGAAGGCGGCAGCGCTTGCCATCGTCGGCGCCGAATACGTGCTCCGCTGGCTGCCGCGCGGCACTCACCAGTATGAAAAACTGGTCCGTCCGGAAGAGATCGAGCGCCCGCTTTCGGCAAGCGGCATGCAGATCATTGAGCGCAAGGGCGTCTTCTTCAATCCGCTGCAGAACCAGTGGAACCTCTCGGCCGATATCGACGTGAACTACATGATGCTCGCCAGCCGCCCGGGCCAGACGGCATGACCTCGCCACAGGCCGTCATCGATTGCTGGCTGCGCCACGGCCCGGAAGCCTGGTTCTCCCGCAATGAAGCCCTGGATGCCGAAATCCAGGCGGAATATGCCGACCTGCACTTCAAGGCCTCGTGCTGCGCACTCTCGGTATGGGAGCAGACGCCGGAGGGAACGCTCGCGCTGCTCCTCCTGCTCGACCAGTTCCCGCGCAACCTCTTTCGCGGCAGCGGCCATTCCTATGCCACCGATCCGCTGGCCCGCGCCACGGCCCGTCGCGCGCTCGCCAAGGGTTTCGACGCAGAGGTCGAACCGATCCTGCGCCCCTTCTTCTACCTGCCCTTCGAGCATTCGGAAAAGCTTGAAGACCAGAAGTTCAGCATTTCCCTCTTTGAGAAACACCGCGACGAGACGGGCGATGCCGAGCCATTGAAATGGGCGATCGTGCACCTCGAACTGATCGAGCGCTTCAGCCGCTTCCCTCATCGCAACGCAGCCCTCGGCCGCGAAACGACGCCTGAAGAACAGGCCTATCTCGACGCCGACGGTTTCAAGGGCTGATAATCGTCTAAACGGCCAAGGTCCTGACCACGGCAAGCAGGTCGGCCTGCGCCTCCGCATTCTTCGCGGCGATTTCCTTCACCCGCTGGCGGTCAATCTGCAGCACGCTCCCATCAGGGGCAAACGTAGATTTGAAGGTAAAGCCCTCCGGCGTCGGCCCTTGGTCAGCCAGCCGTTCGAACCGCTGCACCGCGTCACTCCAAGTCGGCACGTCTCCAGCTTCGATCCAGAAGAGAACCAGTGGCGGCCAAGCCTGCGTCTGGTTCCATTCGCGGGCGTGCTTCAGCGCGTCGGCATGCACCCCTGCATAGGTGAAAGCCATCAGGCTTTCGACATCTTGCCACACCGAGAGTGACGACACAGCGCCAGTCTGACCGGCCTGCAGAAAGCGAGGAAACACCTGTTCGCCCCAGCTTTCAGGTCCAGGTTCCCCCGCATAACCGGAACGTCCCACGAAACCGGCAGAACGCGTCGCCGCTTCAAAATTCAGCGGCTCCCGCAACGCGAAACCCTGGACTGGTGCAGTCAGATAGGTCTCGGTATGGACCCCGAAATTGTAGATCGCGAGATGATGGGAGCCGGCGCTCAATTCACGTCGTCAGGCAGGACCGGCAAAGGCGCGATCTCGATGCCTTCCTCGATCAGCGACTTCACCTCGACGGGTGAAGCCTGGCCGATGATCCCGCGGGCTTCCGCCTCGCCGTAGTGTATCTTGCGCGCCTCTTCCGGAAACTTCTCGCCAACATCCTCGCTGGACGCCCGTATTTCCTGGATCGCTTCCTTCAGCTTGGACATCGCCTGCTTCTGCGCGGCAGAGACCGCAAGCGCCTGCGTTCCCTCCTTCTGTCGAGCGGTCGTCACGGCAGGCGCCATCAACACCTTCGAGACCTCGCCAGACCCGCAGATCGGACAGGTGAGATAACCGGACGCCTTCTGTCGGTCGAATTCGGCGCTCTCCGAGAACCAGCCTTCGAATTCATGGGCCTTCTCGCAGCACAGGGAATAGCGGATCAAACCGTGACGCCTCCCTTGGCAAGCACCGGCGCGATGTCGAGCTGGAAGTCGCGACCGTTCTTGAGGTTCGGTATCTTGGCCCGGCAAGCCTTCACCGCCTCGAGATCGATCTCGGCCACCACAACGTCCTCGCCCGCACCGCCGGCTGAGGCCAGCACCTTGCCCCAGGGCCCAACGATCATCGAATGCCCGAAAGTCTCGCGGCCATCCTCATGCACGCCCGCCTGGGCAGCCGAGATAACATAAGCACCATTCTCGATCGCACGAGCCCGCAGAAGGATCTCCCAATGCGCCTCGCCGGTCTGCTTGGTGAAGGCGGCCGGCGTCGTCAGGATCTCGGCACCCGCCATGGCTTCCGCCCTAAACAGATGCGGGAAACGCACGTCGTAGCAGACGCCGAAGCCGAGCTTGCCGAACGGCAGATCCGCTACCACGGCCCGCTCGCCAGGGCGGTAGACGGCGCTCTCGCGCCAGCTCTCGCCATTGTCGAGATCGACGTCGAACATGTGGATCTTGTCGTAGGAGGTGATCTTGTGACCATCGGGGCCGAACAGGAACGCCCGGTTCGCGATCTTGCCGTCGGCAAGCTTTATCGCGGTCGATCCGACATGCAGGTGAATGCCGAGTTCCTTGGCGAGCTCCGAAGCCTTTTTGACGATCAGATCGGTTTCCTCGTCGCGCAGCACTGCCGCGAGACCCGCACGATCCTTCTGCACGGCACCGGTCATTTCGGGCGTCTGGACATAGATCGCACCGCGACGATGGGCCTCGCGGACGAGCCGCGCCATGCTCTCTGCATTCTTCTCCGGATCGACCCCGGAGCACATCTGGACGGCAGCGGCCTTGAACACCATGGGTCTGTCCTTAACGAGAAAGAAGGGGATCGAGCTTGCCGGCCCGGTCGAGCGCATGCAGATCATCGCAACCGCCGACATGCTGGCTCCCGATGAAGATCTGCGGGAAGGTATTGCGGCCGGACTTCGCGATCATTTCCTCGCGCAGGTCAGGCTTGCCGGTGGCATCATGCTCGACATAGGCGACGCCCTTACCGTCGAGCAGTGCCTTGGCACTGGCGCAATAGCCGCAAAATTGCCGTGTGTAGATCGTGACGTCAGCCATGGGTACTCCGCCGGAAAGCATCGGTGGGACAAGGAATTTGACCCCTCATATAGGCCCGGCAAGAGCCCTTGCAAAGGTCAAAATAGTGACATCCGCAGCCCCTGCCTTTTTCAGGGCAGCCGTCGCCGCACTGACCGTCGCCCCTGTGGTATAGACGTCATCGACCAGAACCAGCCTCTTTCCGAAGACGAGATCCTCGCATCCCTCCGGCACGCTGAAGGCGCCGCGCACATTGAGCGAGCGCTGGTTTGCCGTCAGCCCCACCTGTTGCTGCGTGCGCTTGCGGCGCACCAGCGCCTCCGCCAGAAACGGCTTGTCCGATTGCCGCGCGACATGCCGCGCAAGCTCGGCGGACTGGTTGAACATCCGCCGGAATATCCGCATCCGATGCAGCGGCACGGAAAGGATGGCATCCGCCGCCGCGATCTCCGCAGATGCCGCGCGAACCATCCAGCCGGCCATCATCGGCGCAAGGTCAACGCGATCCCGATATTTGAGATCATGCACCAGGTGCCGTGCCACGCCCTCATGCAGCGCAACCGACCGCAGTCGGTCGAAGACGGGTGGATGTGCAATCGCCTGCGGCGACACCATGCCCTCGCCGGGATCATGCGCGAAGGGCAGACCGAGAACAGGGCAATAGGGCTTCTCGATCAGCCGCATCTCGCCCCAGCACCGGGGGCAAAGAGCGTGATGGCTGGCGACATGGCCATGGCAATGGGCGCAGGCGGGTGGATAGACGAGATGAAAAAGCCCACGCAGCATCGTCGCGGCATGATGCCGGCTGACGGATGCGCTTTTCTGCACTAAATGAGCCCACATGCATCGACTTTACGCCCGCTTCGGCGTTCGGCCAATGCCGGAAATCTTGCCGAATTCAGGCCGAAAACCAGGAATACCCCATGAACGAGCTTTTCGACGAAGCCCTGATCGCCCGGAACCGGGAACGCGCGCTCACCCGCAATGCGGCCGGCAGCGATTTTTTGCTGGAACTGACGGCACGCGAACTCGCCGACCGCCTGGCCATCGTCGAGCGCCGCTTCGAAAACGCTGTCGAACTCTTTGGCGCAACGGGCCTCACCGCTCGAGCCGCAATGGCCACCGGCAAGATCGAACGGCTGCAGCGCATCGAAACCCACGAAGGCTTCGGTGAAGAGGGCCAGCCTGTCGCGGTCACGAGTTTCGAGAGCGTCCCGCTCGAGCCCCAGTCCGTGAACCTCATCCTTTCGCCGCTCTCGTTGCATCTGACCAATGACACGCCCGGCATGCTGATCCAGATGCGTCGTGCGCTGAAGCCGGACGGCCTGCTGCTGGCCGCGATACCGGGGTCCGGCACGCTGTCCGAATTGCGCGAGGTGCTGCTTGCGGCCGAAACGGAAATCTATGGCGGCGCGAGCCCCCGAGTCGTGCCCTTCGCCGACATCAGGGATATCGGCTCCCTCCTGCAGCGTGCGGGTTTTGCCCTTCCCGTCATCGACGAGGAAAGCTTCACCGTTCGCTACGATCATATCTTTGCGCTGATGCGGGATCTGAAGGCCATGGGCATGGCAAACCCGCTGAAGGGCAGGAGCCGCCGCCCCGTTTCGCGCCGCTTTTTCCTCAGGGCAGCCGAACTCTATGCCGAACGTTTCTCGGATCCGGATGGACGCATCCGCGCCACCTTCTCGATCGTCTTCTTATCCGGCTGGGCTCCGCACGAGAGCCAGCAAAAGCCACTCAAGCCGGGATCGGCCAAGATGCGCCTTGCCGACGCTCTCGATCCGACCAAGCGTTCCGATCAGCCCTGACGGCGAACGTTATTCGTTGGCGTTGGTGATGTGGGTTTCCACGGTGTTGAACGTGCCCAGCAGCGAGCCGGTGAGGGCACCATAGCCGCTGATCAGGGCGACGCTCATGATGGCTGCAATCAGCCCATACTCGATCGCGGTTGCACCACGCAGGTCGGACATCAACTGACGGAAGAGACGCATTCTCGCTCCTGATGGTCTGGACCCGAGATGGTTGCCCCCCGCCCCGGCCACGATTGGGTTAGCAGGCCTGGCCGGAACCGTAGCCGTCGATGATACAGACGGAACCCGGCGTTTCCTGAAGCACGCTGCGGCGGATTGTGTATCGCTTGCCGCTATCGTCCTTCGGGATAGACCCGGTGGTCATCATGTCGAAGTCATCAGGCTGGAAAGCCAGGGTCTTGCGATCGGTCTTGGAGGCGAGCATCGGGGTCAGCACGAGCGACAACGCAATCGCCGCCGTGCCAAACAGCAGCGCGATGTTGAGGACCCCAGTCCTGCCCGTCTTGATCGAAGACCGCTCTCTGGACCGTGCGGCCTTCCAGAAATCCTCGTTTACCATATTACGCTCCACACACGTATTCGACGTATGAACAGAGGGTATATTGCGGTGCGGGGTATAAACTTTTGATTAACGACGGCGCTAAAATCAGCGAGGCCTCACAGAAGGTCCTGCAGAACGGGAATGAGCGGCTCGTCGGCCGGCGGCATCGGATAGTCGCGCAGGGCCTTCGCCTTGACCCACTTGATGGCCTGGCCCTCCCGCCCCTGCGGAATGCCCTCGTAACGCCGGCAGATATAGAGCGGCATCAGCAGGTGGAAGGTTTCGTAGGTATGGCTGGCAAAGGTCAGCGGTGCCAGACAGGCAACCTTGGTCTGGATCCCGAGCTCTTCCTCAAGCTCGCGCACCAGTGTCTCCTCGGGCGTTTCGCCGGCCTCGACCTTGCCGCCGGGAAACTCCCAGAGCCCGGCAAGCGATTTGCCCTCCGGACGCTGCGCAAGCAGGATCCGGTTGTCGGTATCCACAAGCGCACAGGCCGCGACCAGAAGGATCGGCTTCTTCGTCTCGGTCACGGGGAAGCCTTCCGCCAATAGGCATAGCGATAGACTTCCTCGAAGCCCATCTTGCGATAGAGCGCAAGCGCCTCCGCATTCTCCGCGACAACCTGCAGCCAGGTCGTGCGTGCACCGCGCATCCGTGCCCAGCGCAGCGCCGAGCTCAGGATCTCGATGCCGAGCCCCTGCCGCCGGCGATCGGCCCGGACTGCAAGCGACATGATGCCGGCGAGATCATTGTCTTGGACGCAAAGCGCGACCGCAAGCGCGCCCTCGGCGGCATCCTCGATGACGAACAGCCCGGACGGCGGCTTGATGCCGGTGATGACCTCTGCAAGCGCCGGCTTGAGGGCCGGGTCGCTGCCATGCACCACGATATCGGCATCCACATAGCGTCCAACATCCTGCGTCGGCAGATGATCAAGCGTATCGGGGAAGCTCATGCCGCCGAGATCGGCAGTCATCGTCACCACTTCCTCGAAACGCTCCCAGCCCTCGGCCGCGAGGAAGTCGATCAGCGGCTTTGGTGAAAGCGGCGTCTGGCGCACCAGGAGCGGCCGCCCATGGGCCTCGAAGCGCTTGCCGGCCTTCTCGATACGGATCGCGATGTCGCGGCTGTCGGAAGGATCGAGCGGCACGATGCAATTCAGCCGCTTGCCCGGATGCCCACCGGTCAGACGCACCTGCCAGCTTCCGTCATAGACGACGCTGCTCGCCGGCCAGGCCCGGAAACCCACCGCTTCGAGACGCCGAACGAGCGGCAGGTTGGGATCACTCACCATTGCATGCATACAGACGTCAGCTCCGATAGTCGCCATTGATGGCGACATATTCCTTGGTCAGGTCGCAGGTCCATACCGTCGCGGTGCCGGAACCAAGACCGATATCGACGGTAACCGGAATATCTTCCCGTTCCATCACCGCCGTGGTCGCCTCTTCCGAATAGGCCGGATCGCGCTCACCATTCACCGCTACGCGCACATCGCCGAACCAGATCGCCAAACGATCGCGATCGGCCATTTCGCCCGACTTGCCGACCGCCATGACGATACGGCCCCAATTGGCATCCTCGCCGGCAACAGCCGTCTTCACCAGCGGCGAATTGGCAATGGACAACGCGATCTTCTTGGCCGCGAGGTCGTTTTCGGCACCCTTGACGGTGATCTCCACCATTTTGCGCGCGCCTTCGCCGTCGCGCACGACCTGAAGCGCCAGATCCTTCAGAAGGTCGTTCAGCGCCGCCTTGAAACCCTCAAGCCGTGCATCGTCAGCAGCTTCGATCTTCGCCTGACCATCGGCCGCCGCAGCACCTGTCGCAAACAGCATCAGCGTGTCGGAGGTCGAGGTATCGCTGTCGACGGTGATCGAATTGAAGCTCGGCTCGACGCCTGCAGACAGCAGCCCCTGCAGGGCAGCTGGTGCGATATTGGCATCCGTCACCACGAAGGAGAGCATCGTCGCCATGTCAGGCGCGATCATGCCGGCACCCTTGGCAATTCCGTTGATCGTGACGGTCACGCCATCGATCGTCGCGCTGCGCGTCGCGACCTTCGGATAGGTATCCGTGGTCATGATCGCCTTGGCGGCCTCGAACCAGAAGTCGCCGGTCGCGTCCTTCGCCATCTGGTCCAGCACGCCGGAAAATTTCGTCGCATCGAGCGGCTCGCCGATGACGCCGGTCGAGGCGAGATAGATCTCGTTTTCACCGCAGCCCAGCGCCGCCGCAGCCGACTTGGCAGTCAGTTCGGTCGCAGCTTTGCCCTTCACGCCCGTAAACGCATTGGCATTGCCGGAATTGACGACGACGCCGCACGCCACGCCATGCGCGAGATTCTGCCGGCAGAAATCCACCGGCGCCGAAGGGCACTTCGACTTGGTGAACACACCCGCGACGGACGCCGGCTGATCAAAGGCCATCAACAGCACGTCGGTGCGGTTCTTGTACTTGATACCCGCTGCCGCCGTCGCCATCCGCACTCCGCGGATGACAGGCATGTCGGCATAGGTTTTCGGAGCGAGGGGAGAAATGCTGGAAGACATGGAGCGGCCCGTAATGGAAGGCCCGCAAACTGCGGGCCTTGAAAGAAATACCGATGAAGGAGAGCTTACTGCTGCTGCTCTGCCTTGTTTGCCTCGTCATAGCCCTTGCGGAGCGCTTCGTCGACGATCTCGATCTTCTGCTCGCTCTTGGCCTTCTCGATGATGGCGAGATACTTGTCGCGCATCACGAGCTGGCGCACCTGCTGCTCGACGGCTTCAAAAGCCGGCGGCGGGGCGTCGCGCTTGTCTTCCAGACGAATGACGTGGAAGCCGAACTGCGTCTGGACCGGGGTCTTCGTGTAGGCGCCCTTTTCGAGTGCGAAGGCTGCCTCTTCGAATTCCGGAACCATGCGGCCCTTGGTGAAGTAGCCGAGGTCGCCGCCTTCGGTCTTGTTCGGGTCCGTCGACTTTTCCTTGGCGATTTCGATGAAGTCCTTGCCGGCGTCGAGATCGGTGATGATCTGCTTGGCCTCTTCCTCGGTCTTCACCAGGATGTGACGGGCGCGCACTTCTTCCTGCTTCGGAAGGGCTGCGATTTCCTTCTCATAACGGGCCTTCACTTCATCTTCAGTGACGGCGTCGACGACGTTCTTCTTGAAGAAGGCGTTATGCAGTTCGCGCTCGGCGATGAAAGCCATGCGGCGCTTGTAGTCTGCATCGTCCTGCAGACCGGCAGCAGTCGCGTTGGCGGCAAGCAGCTTCACGTCAATGGCGCCGGAAAGGGCTGCGACCTTCTTCTGCTCGTCGGGAAGCTGGGCCAGCTGCGGGTCGAGATTGGCGATTGCCAGATCGAGTTCGGACTGGGTGATCTCCAGATCACCGACCTTGGCGACCACAGTCGCATCCTGCGCGGAAGCCGCGCCATAGAGGGCCGAGAGGGAAACGCAGGCGGCGAGCACGATTTTATTGAGGCGAAGCATGAAAGACCTTTCGGATGGTGAACCGTTTCAAGACCGTTCGAATCGGGCAAAATATTGTCAGATGCCCGGCGATCGAGGGGATTTGCGACTGGCCTGCGCCGTTGACATCATTCGACCCCCCTCTTATCTGTCACGCAACCTCGCGTCCAGAGTAGTTTCAGGACGCATTGTGCCTATTCGACTGCTCTAATGGTGGTCCGAAAGGTACGTCAACGATATGACGAAGGTCAGAAAGGACCATCGATATGGTCAGTCTTGGTGGACTTGCGCGCAAAATCTTCGGCTCGTCGAATGAACGCCGCGTAAAATCCTATAACCCGCGCGTCGCTCAGATCGCAGCCCTGGAGGAAAAAGTGAAGGCGCTGAGCGATGAACAGCTCGCCGCCAAGACGGCCGAGTTCCGGGCAGAACTGGCCGCCGGCAAGACGCTGGACGACATTCTTGTCCCCGCCTTCGCTGTCGCCCGCGAAGGCGCCCGTCGTGCGCTCGGCATGCGTCCTTTTGACGTACAGCTGATCGGCGCGATGATCCTGAACGACAATTCCATCGCCGAAATGAAGACCGGTGAAGGCAAGACGCTCGTGGCGACGCTCGCCGTCTACCTGAACGCGCTCTCCGGCAAGGGCGTCCACGTCGTCACCGTCAACGATTACCTCGCCCGCCGCGACGCCGCCACCATGGCCAAGATGTACGGCTTCCTCGGCCTCACCACCGGCGTCATCGTCCACGGCCTCTCCGACGACGAGCGCCGCGCGGCCTATGCCTGCGACATCACCTACGCGACGAACAACGAGCTCGGCTTCGACTATCTGCGCGACAACATGAAGTATGAGCGCGGCCAGATGGTCCAGCGCGGCCACAACTTCGCGATCGTCGACGAAGTCGACTCCATCCTCGTCGACGAAGCCCGCACGCCGCTGATCATCTCCGGCCCGCTCGACGACCGCTCCGACCTCTACAACACGATCGACGCCTACATCCCGCTGCTGTCGGACGAAGACTACGAAATCGACGAGAAGCAGCGTTCGGCCAACTTCTCCGAAGTCGGCACCGAAAAGCTGGAAAACCTGCTGCGTGCAGCCGGTCTCCTGAAGGGTGAAAGCCTCTATGACGTCGAAAACGTCGCGATCGTCCACCACATCAACAACGCACTGAAGGCCCACAAGCTCTTCCAGCGCGACAAGGACTACATCGTCCGCAACAACGAGATCGTCATCATCGACGAGTTCACCGGCCGCATGATGCCGGGCCGTCGTTACTCGGAAGGCCAGCACCAGGCGCTCGAAGCCAAGGAAAAGGTGCAGATCCAGCCCGAGAACCAGACGCTCGCCTCGATCACCTTCCAGAACTATTTCCGCATGTACAAGAAGCTGGCCGGCATGACCGGTACGGCTGCGACGGAAGCCGAAGAATTCGCCAATATCTACGGCCTCGAAGTGGTCGAAGTCCCGACCAACCTGCCGATCAAGCGTATCGACGAGGACGACGAGGTCTACCGGACCTTCGAAGAGAAGTTCAAGGCAATCATCGAAGAGATCAAGGCCGCCAGCGAGCGCAACCAGCCGGTTCTCGTCGGCACCACCTCGATCGAAAAGTCCGAGCTTCTGGCTAACATGCTCAGCCAGTCCGGCTTCAAGGACTTCAAGGTCCTGAACGCCCGCTACCATGAGCAGGAAGCCTATATCGTGTCCCAGGCCGGCGTTCCCGGCGCGGTCACCATCGCCACCAACATGGCCGGTCGTGGTACCGACATCCAGCTTGGCGGCAACCTCGACATGCGCCTCGAGCACGAACTGGCCGAGATGGAGCCGGGTCCGGAGCGCGATGCCAAGGCTGAAGCCATCAAGGCTGAAATCGCCGCCCTCAAGCAGAAGGCGCTCGAAGCCGGTGGCCTCTACGTCATCGCCACGGAACGCCACGAAAGCCGCCGTATCGACAACCAGCTGCGCGGCCGTTCCGGCCGTCAGGGCGACCCGGGCCGCTCGAAGTTCTACCTGTCGCTCCAGGACGACCTGATGCGCATCTTCGGCTCCGACCGCATGAACGGCATGCTGACGAAGCTCGGTCTGAAGGACGGCGAAGCCATCGTTCATCCGTGGATCAACAAGGCGCTCGAACGCGCCCAGAAGAAGGTCGAAGCCCGCAACTTCGACATCCGCAAGAACCTCCTGAAGTATGATGACGTCATCAATGACCAGCGCAAGGTGATCTTCGAGCAGCGCATCGAGCTGATGGACGCGACCGACGTGTCGGCAACCGTCACCGACATGCGCCACGAAGTCATCGAGACCATGGTGGCCATCCACGTTCCCCCGAACGCCTATGCCGAACAGTGGGATGTCGCCGGCCTCAAGCAGAAGGTCGCCACCACCCTCAACCTCGACCTGCCGGTCGACGTCTGGGCGGCGGAAGAAGGCATCGCAGAAGACGACATCTACAACCGCATCATGGAAGCCGCAGACAAGGCCGCCGCAGACAAGGCCGAGCGCTTCGGCGCCGAGCTGATGGCCTATGTCGAGCGCTCCGTCGTTCTGCAGACCATCGACAATCTCTGGCGCGAGCACATCGTCAACCTCGATCACCTGCGCTCGGTCGTCGGTTTCCGCGGCTATGCCCAGCGCGACCCGCTGCAGGAATACAAGGCGGAAGCCTTCGAACTCTTCCAGGCCCTGCTTGCCAACCTGCGCGATGCCGTGACCATGCAGATGTCGCGCGTCGAACTGGTCCGTGAAGCCCCGCCCGCCCCGACCCCGCCGCCGATGGAAGGCCATCACCTCGACGCCACCACCGGCGAGGACGATTTTGCCGAAGGCGCCCAGGTGCCGCCGCAGAATCGCAACCCGCAGGATCCGAAGAGCTGGGGCACCGTTGGTCGCAACGAGCCCTGCCCCTGTGGCTCCGGCAAGAAGTACAAGCACTGCCACGGCGCGCTGGAAGCCTGATCTTTCAGCCTTAAGGCTTGAGGTTTTTTCAACCTTTCGCTGTCAGCCTCCGACGAAAGAGGGGAACCGCGCCACCCGGCCCGGTTCCCCTTTCCTTTGGAGGGTCGCGATGTCGGCTGGTGCAGCACGGGAACATCATTGGGATTCGCTGCGCGCATTCCTGATGCTTCTCGGCATCCCCTATCACGCCGCCATGGCCTACAATGCCCGTGTGCTCTGGGACATCCAGTCGCCCGACAAGAGCGAGCTTCTCACCTTCGTGAGCGGCGTCTTCGTCACCTTCCGCATGCCGGCCTTCTTCATCGTCGCCGGCTATTTTACCGCGATGCTGCTCGAGCGCAGAGCTGCAGGGTCCTGGCTGCGCGGCCGCTTCGTGCGGCTCGGCGTCCCCTTCCTGACAGGCCTTGCGCTGCTGGCCCCTTTGCAGATCGCCCTGGTCGACATCAACCACGCGCTGACCGGCACGATGTCGATGACATCAGCGCTTGATCAGGCAGCCCGGGATGTCACCCATCCCGGCTTCAGCTGGATCATGCATCTCTGGTTCCTGCCGGCACTGCTGGCCTACAGCACCCTTCTCGTCCTCGTCTGGCAGCCGCTGCGGCAGCCACCGCTGGCAGGGCTAGTCCAACGCCTCCACCAACAGGCGATGGCCAATCCCCGCACAGCACTTGCGCTGCTCACGCTCGCCGTCACGGCATGGGAGGTTTTCGTCCACCTCGCCCACCAGACCATGCTCGCGCGGGATGGCACCCTCCCCTACCTGCTCGCCCATGGGATCGATCCCTATCTACGCTATCTCCCCTTCTTCCTGATCGGCGTTGTCCTGAGATCGGCTTCCGATCTGCGAGCGGCATTCGTCTGGAAAAAGGGTTGGGCACTCCCGGCCCTGGCCGTCATCACCGCCATCGCCGCCTCCCTGTTGCGCGGGCGCGATACGACCGGCGTCGAACTCGCCTATAACGCCGTCGATGGTGCGGCTGCCGTCCTCATGAGCCTCGTCGTAATCGGCATCGCCGAGCGCTTCTGGAACCGCCCCGATCTGCACATCGACCGGATCGTAGACGCCTCCTTCAGCATCTACCTCCTCCATCATCCGATCATCTATGCGCTTGCGACGCTCTTCCTCCTAACCACCTGGCCACCCCTCTTGGAGTTCCTGCTGGTCTGCCTGGTGACCTCGGTGCTGTCCTATGCGGCCCACCGCCTGATCCGCCGCTCGGCGCTGGCGCTTTTCCTCTTCAACGGCGTGCCGATGTCCGGCAAGACCCGGGACGACGGCCGGCCGCAAGGCAGCATCACCACACTTCGTTAACCCTGATCTGTCATCACTGGAGCCCATACCCGACCCAGCGAGAAGTATTGCGTCCGTACCGATGACTGTTCTGGAAACAGCGGAAAAATGGTTGCCCGCGGGCCCGCGTCTGGTCCGTGCGCTTTTGGCTGAGGACGAGACGGCCCGTGCCCAGCGCATGGCTGCCATCGCCTTCGCCATCCGCATCGTCAGTGCCGCCATCGCCTTCCTCTCGCAGATCATCCAGGCCCGCCTGATGGGCGAGTTCGAATACGGCATCTTCGTCTTCGTCTGGGTTCTGGTGGTGCTGGCCGGCAGCTTCTCCTCCCTCGGCTTCCCGACCGCAGTCATCCGTTTCCTGCCGCAATATGATCTCGACCACGCCAAGGCCGAAATCCGCGGGCTCACCTCGACGGCCCGCCTCTTTGCCATGACGAGCGCCAGCATCCTGGCCCTGTCAGGCATCTCGGCCCTGCATCTGTTCGGCGATAGCATCGAGCACTATTATCTGGTGCCGCTGTTCCTCGCCGTCTTCGCGCTGCCGATGATCGCGCTCGGCGACGTGCTGGATGGCACAGCACGCGCCAATCGCTGGGCAGTCCTTGGCCTGAGCCCCACCTATATCATCCGCCCGAGCCTGATCCTCATCTTCATGCTGCTGGCAGTCTATTGGGGCGCACCCGCTACCGCCGTCACTGCCATGCAGGCGGCGCTCGCCGCCACTTATGTCACGACGCTTGGCCAGTTCCTCCTCGTCGACCGCCGCCTCCTGAACCGCTACGACCGCGGCGCCCGCACGATCGATTTTGCAGCCTGGATCAAGGTCGCCCTGCCGATCTTCCTCATCGAAGGCTTCGGCTTCCTGCTCACCAATTCCGATGTCATCGTCGTCGGCCTCTACCTGCCGCCGGACCAGGTCGGCATCTATTTCGCCGCCGCCAAGACCATGGCGCTGGTGCAATTCGTCTTCTTCGCCGTCAAGGCGGGCGCCACCCCGCGCTTCTCCGCCCTGATGGCAGCCGATGACCGCCATGGCCTGGCCGGCTTCGCCGGCACCGCCGCGCGTTGGACCTTCTGGCCCTCGCTCACCGTCGGTGCCGTGGTCCTGATGTTGGGCCAGTTGCTCCTCAGCCTTTTCGGCTCGGCTTTCACCGCAGGCTACGTCCTGATGGTCATCCTCTTTGCCGGCAACATGGCCAAGGCGCTTGTTGGCCCCGCCGAAATGCTGCTCACCATGGCCGGCCGCCAGCAGCTTTGTGTCGCCGTCTATGCCGTCGCCCTCGCCAGCAATGTCGGCCTCAACATCACGCTGATCCCCGCCTGGGGTCTCGCAGGCGCCGCCACCGCCACGGCCGCCGCCATGACCATCGAGGCCCTTCTCCTGCATGTCGCGGTCCGCCGCGCGCTTGGCATCGTCGTCTTCGCCTTTGCCGATCCGCATGCCCTGACGCCCCGCACGGAGGCCGTCCGTCCATGACCGAACGCATCTACAACGAGAGCATGAACAGCGACGCCAACCGTTTGGTCGGCAGTCTCGCAGGCGCTCCCGCAGCCCCGATTGCGGAAATGGAAGTGGCCGTCGGTCGCCCAGGTCGTCGCCTCAGCGTCTATCCCGGCCAGATGGGCTATGAACTCCAGGACGAGCTCGAATACCTGACCTACCGCGTGATGGAGGCGAATGTCTTCTTCGCCCCGCGGTTCCTCGCGCCCGCAATGCCGCGCCTTGAGGAGCGTCAGGTCCGCTTTGCCGTTATCCGCGACGAGGACGAGCGCCGCTCGCGCCTGCGCATGCTCTTCCCCTTCTCGATCGAAAAGCCGGGCTTCTCCGTCGGCCCCTCGATCATCCGCGCCTGGGCCAATCCCTTCGGCCCGCTCGGCACGCCGCTCGTCGATGCCGAAGGTGCTGCCGAGACGATCGACAACCTGCTGGAAGCGCTCGGCCGTCCCGAAGCCCGCCTGCCCAGCCTGCTCGTCATTCCGGATCTTCGCCTCGAAGGCCGCTTCGCCCAGCTCGCCCGCGCCGTGGCGCTTGCCCGCGACCTGCCGCTGACGCTCACCAACGAATACCAGCGGCCGATGCTGCAGAGCTTCGACGACGGTCCGAACTATCTCCGCTCGGCGCTCAACAAGAACCACCTGCGCGAGATGCGCCGTCAGTTCCGGCTGCTCTCCGAACAGGGATCGGTGACCTACAATGTCGCCCGCCAGCCGGAAGAAATCCGCTTCAGGATGGAAGAATTCCTGGCCTTGGAAGCAAGTGGCTGGAAGGGGCGCAAGCGCTCCGCCATGGTCAACGACCGCCTGCGCGCAGCCTTCGCCCGCGAGGCGATCACCAATCTGGCCGAAGCCGACGCCGTGCGTATCCATACGCTCGACCTTGACGGGCGCGCGATCGCCTCCATGGTCGTCTTCATCATGGCCGGCGAGGCCTATACCTGGAAGACCGCCTTCGACGAGACCTATGCCCGCTTCTCGCCCGGCAAGCTGCTGATGGCCGATCTCACCGAATGGCATCTCGACGACGCCAACATCGTGCGCACCGACAGCTGCGCCGTGCCCGACCATCCAATCATGAGCCGCTTCTGGAAGGAACGCGAAGCCATGGGCACGCTGGTGATCGGTCTGAAATCCAATGCCGACCGCGATGTCCGCCAGGTCGGCGCGCAGTTGCACATGTATCGCAACACCCGCAACATCGCCCGCATCCTGCGCGACAAGGTCCTGAACCGCCGCTTCGGCAACTGACCGATCCGGATAGACTGAACTGCTATTCCCAACCGATCAACTCGCCTTAGCGATCTCCTGGTCCCTCAGCAGCCGGCGGATCACCTTGCCGCTCGTCGTGAGCGGAAGCTCTGCCACGAATTCGATCTCGCGCGGATATTCATGCATCGACAGCCGGTTCTTCACCCAGTCGCGAATCTCGGCTGCAAGGGCCGGATTGCCGGCGAAACCATCCTGCAGCACGACGAACGCCTTGACGATCTCAGTCCTCAGCGTGTCGGGCTTGCCGATGACGGCTGCCAGCCGCACCGCCGGATGGCCAATCAGGCAATCCTCGATCTCGGCCGGCCCGATCCGATAGCCGGAAGAGGTGATCACATCGTCGTCACGGCCGAAGAACTGCACATAGCCCTCTTCATCCTGCCGACCGAGATCGCCCGTCTTCATCCAGTCGCCGACGAACTTGTCCGCCGTCGCCTTGGCGTTATTCCAGTAGCCGAGGAACATCACCGGATCCGGTCGCTTTATCGCCACCTGCCCCGTCTCGCCAACAGGCATTTCGCGACCGTCAGCGTCGATGATCGCGACCTCATGGCCCGGCACGGCCTTGCCGATGAAGCCACCCTTGGTGACATCAAGATGCGCCGCCGACGACAGCACGAAATTGCATTCCGTCTGGCCGTAGAACTCGTTCGGCACGATGCCGAGTGCCGATTTCACCCACTCATAGGTTTCGCGCCCCAGCGATTCGCCCGCAGAGCCGATGCTGCGCAGCACGAGGTCGTAAGCCTTGCGCGGCTTCTCGACGGCCTTCAGCAGCCGGAGCGCCGTCGGCGGGATGAAGGCATTGCGCACCTTCATCTCGGCCATGATCCGGAACGCCATATGCGGATCGAATTTCTGCGCCGGCGAGGAAACGACCGGCACCCCGAGCATCAGCGCTGGCAGAAGCGCGTTCAGCAGTCCTCCTGCCCAGGCCCAGTCCGAGGGCGTCCAGACCTTGTCATCCGGTTGCGGCAGGTAATCATGCGCCAGCTGAAACCCCGGAATATGGCCAGCCAGAACGCGATGACCATGCAGCGCGCCCTTCGGCGGCCCTGTTGTGCCGGACGTATAGATCATCAGTGCCGGCGTATCCGGGCCGCTTTCGGCGATCTCGAAAACATCGGGGCTGCCCTCGATCATCGCATGGAAGCCGATGACATCAGGCCCCGCACCCTCGATCGAAATCACCTTCTGCAGCGATGGCAGGCGGGCTCTCAGCGTCTTCAGTCGCGCGAGGCCAAAACCATTGGTCACGATGACCTTGGCGCCTGCATCGCGGAGCCGGTATTCCAGCGCTTCTTCGCCGAAAAGCAGCGCCAGCGGCAGCGCAATCGCACCCATCTTGTAGATCGCAACATGCGCGATGACAGTCTCGAAGCATTGCGGCAGGAGCAGCGCCACCCGATCACCGGGAACGACACCGAGCTCCGTCAATCCATGCGCAAGCGCCGAGGACTGCGCCGCAAGCGCACCAAAGGTCATCGAGAGATGGTCGCCGTCCGGCGAGAAATGTTGAAGGCAGATGCGCTCGGGCGCCTTGGCGGCCCAGTCGTCGGACACCACCCGCCCGATGTTGAAATCGGCGGGGATCTCCCAACGGAAATCGCGGCGAAGCGCCTCGAAAGTATCGCGCGGCTCAAGCAGCATGGCTGAGTATCCGGATCGTCATGCTGTCTCTGCTAACATTCATCTCGCAGATGCACAATAACGGGCTGAAATCAGCGTAAATCACACGCAAACCTGCCGCCTTTGCAGGAAGAAGACTGCAGCGGAAGGGACACGACGTCCGAAAAGGGATTTGGTCGGCAGAGCAATCAAGGCGAACCATGCCGCGCCGAATATCAGCCCTTGTTCTGGGCTGCTTCCGCACGCATCAGCGCAACGAGCGCCTTCAATTCGCCGCCGCGAACCATTTGGGCCGGTGTGCGGCCGCCAAAGGCTTCGAGATGCTGGCTGCGATACCACTTCTCGGCCGTTTCCTTCGAGCCGAGGCGTTTCATCGCGAGCGCCAGCACGAGAGCCTTGGCATCCGCCGGGGCAACCGTTCCCGCCTCGATCGCAGCATCGACGCGGGCAATCTGCGACTGCACCGACTGCTGCTTCAGCTTCTGCCGCATGGCGGCCACCTGCGGCGCAACCGGTGCCACGATATTGACCTTGGCCTTGCCATCGACGGCAACGGCTGGGCTGGCAAGCACGGGTGCCGCAGCTTTTGCCTTGCGCTTGCCCTTGGCGGCAACAGGCTGGGCCGGAGCCTTCGGCAACAGCGCCGCATCCACGACAACCTGCTTGACGGGCTGGGGAATGCGGATCTTCTTGGCCGAGGTTGTCATGCGTCTTGCTTTCCATGGATGTGAAATCGCCCCGACAACTGGCCGGGTCGCCCCACACGACTGCGCATGCGGATCGATCTTTCCCTAGCATTCCGGGAGAGACGCTTCAACACGCCAGGCAATCACCTCAGCCTGTCACCAGGGCCGGCGACACGCTGGCAAATCCTGACAGAAACGACACCCGGCACCCCTTGCAAGCCCGCCGCACCCCATGGTAAGTCGCGCTTATCCAGACCGTGCCCCATTGGCGGAACTGGTAGACGCGCTCGACTCAAAATCGAGTTCCGAAAGGAGTGCTGGTTCGATTCCGGCATGGGGCACCATCCTCTTTTTCTAAACTACAGAGGATAGCTGGAACTTGAGCCGCAAATCACCTATGTTCTGACTAAATTTCGGTCTCGGGAGCCGACCATTGGAAAAGCTCATGACGCCAGACTACCATCGCGTAAAGCGGGTAGTCGATAGAATAATCGATGATCTGGGTATTGCTTCGCCACCGGTGAACCCAGTGGATGTCGCTCGCCAACTGGGCGTTGACGTTGAATTCGTGACCTTCGGCGGAAAGTATTACAACATCTCTGGCTTCTACGATTGTGAAACAACCTCAATCTTAGTCAATGCGGAGGAATATCCGCTTCGGCAGACATTCACCGTTGCACATGAACTTGGGCACCATATGCTTCACCGTGAGTGGGCCAAAACTAGTGATTATACAATGCTGATGCGCGATGCCGACTATAATGGTCGGGAAACGCACGAAAAGGAAGCAAATGCATTTGCTGGGAATCTGTTAGTCCCAAGGTTTATGCTAGACAGATATTGGCAGACCACTTCGATTGAGGGCCTTTCGAAACTCTTCGCAGTTTCCGTTCCGGTTATCAAGAATCGGCTCGCCCTTGAGTACGGGGTTTGACCGAAAGGCCGCAAGGGCGGCCATCGAAGAGTCAGTAGAAACCGATCCTGAGTTCGATGCAGCGCAAGCTAGCGCGCATGAATTCCAGCTGAAGCTAACTCAGGAAAACAACCGGCATACAGAACAGATGCGCAAACAGGAGATAGGCTTCTTCGGTCGCGCTTTCGGCGGCGAGAAGTCGGCCCCGACCTACGTGGCTTTCATCGTGACTGTATTTGGGCTTATAGCCGCAGGTTTCTGCCTAATCATGTCGGCATACAACCCGGCAATGAATGAATTTTGGTCAACGCAGGCCGAGAGGGCCTTCGCGTTCTCAGCGAGCGCGCTCGCTTACATCTTTGGGAGAGGAGCGCGCTAAAGGCTCTTGCTGATCGGGTTCATTCGATGATGATTTACACGCCTTCGCAAACGCAATAGAACCCGACCTGTCCGGTGCTCGTGCCGGCGACGTGGAAATCAGCTGCAGGCCCTCTCCGATGCTCGCAATTCTCAATCGCCACCCCGACCGCGCTGCGGCCGTTCTCGTCACCTTCGGCATGGCGATCGTCGTCGGCTCGGCTTTGGGCTTCGAGCATATTGGCGGCTATATTCCTTGCGCACTCTGCCTGATGCAGCGCAATCCCTATTACATCGGGGTGGGCATCGGCCTGCTGGCCGTGATTTCCTCGGTGATGCGCCTGCCGCCACTCGTCACGAAGCTGCTGCTGCTTGCCATCGCCGTCACCATGCTGATCGGCATGGGCCTCGGCGTCTACCATTCCGGCGTCGAATGGAAGTTCTGGGAAGGTCCTTCCACCTGCAGCATCGGGGCCACCGGTGGCAGTACACCGGTCAACGTGCTGGAAGCGCTGAACGCGACAAAGGCCCCCTCCTGCACCGAGGCAACCCTACGCGTGCTGGGCCTCTCCTTCGCCGGCTGGAACGTGCTGACCAGCGCAGCACTTGCCGCCATCGCGTTCTGGGGCGCATTGCGCAAGCCCACCGTCTGAGGCGGGCACCGGCCACCCCGTAAACGAGCAGCCAACCGAGAAAGAACTGCGACCTTACGGCTGCAGTTCGGTATCCCAGTAGAGATAGTCCACCCAGCTTTCATGCAGATAGTTCGGCGGAAAGAGCCGGCCATTGTTGTGCAGGTCCTGCACCGTTGGCCGGTAGGGCCTTTGATGCGGCACCATGCCGGCCTGCTTGGGCAGCTTCGAACCCTTGCGCAAATTGCAGGGCGAACAGGCCGCCACGACATTCTCCCAGGTCGTCTCGCCGCCATGGGCACGCGGGATGACATGGTCAAAAGTCAGATCGTCGGGCGAGCCGCAATACTGGCATTCGAACTTGTCGCGCAGGAAGACATTGAAGCGGGTAAAGGCCGGATTCCGGGTCGGTTGAACATAGGTCTTGAGGCTGACCACGCTCGGCAGCCGCATCGAGAAACTCGGCGAGCAGACGGAGTGTTCATACTCGGCGATGATGTTCACACGGTCGAGGAAGACCGCCTTGATCGCGTCCTGCCAGGACCAGAGCGACAAGGGATAATAACTCAGTGGCCGGTAGTCGGCATTCAGAACGAGCGCCGGCAGGGCCTGGGGAGAAACTGCAATCGTCAAGGCTAACTCCTGATCGATTCGGCATCTGCCCTTCTATATTAGGTCCGTTGTTACAGCATTGTGAAGCCTGAATTTTCAGGTGAGCCCGCGACCTCTCGGCGCGCCCCTTTAGCGAGGCAGAGCGACGCGGCCCGTGATGCGCGCATAATGCGCCCAGAACAGCCGTGCCGCGACCGAGCGCACCGGCGCCCAGGCCTCTGCAAGCTCGGCCACCTGCTCGGGCAAGGGGCGTTCGCCGGCAAAGAAAACGTCGCCGACGGAGATGCGCAGCGCCACGTCTCCAACCGGGAAAATGTCGGGGTGCCCACCGCAGAACATCAGGTAAACCTCGGCCGTCCAGGGGCCGACGCCCTTCAGGCCTGTCAGCGCCGCGATCGCAGCGTCCGCCGGCATCTCGGCCAGTTCGTCGAGGCGGAAAGGGCCACCGAGATCGGCCTTGGCGGCCGCTTCGAGTGCCTGCGCCTTGCCCCGCGACAGCCCAAAGGTTCCAATGAGTTCGGGCCCAAGCGCCAGATAGTCTTCCGCCAGCGGCCGATTGCCCAGCACCGCCGTCATCCGCCGCCAGATCGCGTCGGCACTGGCCCGCGAGACCATCTGCGAAACGATGATCGAGGCGAGCCCCGCAAAGCCCGGCGCCGAGAGCCGGAGCGGCAGAGGGCTGCACACCTCGGCAATCGGACAGAGCCTGGGATCCCGTGTCAGCAAAAGGGAAAGCCCCGCAGCGAGATCAGCCTCGCATCGGATCGTCGTCAAACCCGTCCCCTTTTCCTCATTCCACTCTCATGCGAAGGAAAAGCATGACCGAACCCTCCCGTCAAACCATGGGCCATGATGCCCCCGTCTTTCGTTTCGCCCCGAGCCCCAACGGGCGGCTGCATCTCGGCCATGCGCTCTCGGCCCTTTTGAACGCTGATATGGCCGAAAAACTGGGAGGTCGCTTTTTGCTGCGCATCGAGGATATCGACCTCACCCGTTGCACGCCCGAGCTCGAACAGGCCGTTTTCGACGACCTTGACTGGCTCGGGATCTCCTTCGAGCAGCCGGTTCGCCGCCAGTCGGAGCATTTTCCGCTCTATCGCCAAGCCCTCGACCGCCTGAAAGCCCTGGGTCTCGTCTACCCCGCATTCCTCACCCGTGGCGAGGTGAAAGCCCGGGTCTCCGCCTATGAGCGCGAGGGAGGCACCTGGCCGCGTGATCCTGATGGCGCGCCGCTTTACCCGACCGAGGAGCGCGCGATGAGCGAGGCGGAACGGGCGGAAAGGCTCGTGACCGCCGAGCGATACGCCTGGCGGCTCGACATCGACAGAGCCCTGAGCCTGGTGGAAAAGCAGCTCACCTGGCAGGAAACCGGGGACGGACCGCGCGGCGAGATCGAGGCGGACCCGGCCGCCTGGGGCGATGTGGTGCTTTGGCGCTCCGATGCACCCGCAAGCTATCACCTCGCCGTCACCGTGGACGATGCCGCGCAAGGCGTGACCCATGTCGTGCGCGGTCTGGATCTCTATCACGCAACCTCTGTGCACCGGCTGCTGCAGGTGCTGCTTGGCCTGCCGTCACCGACCTATCACCACCACCGGCTGATCCTGGGGCCCGATGGGAAAAAGCTCTCGAAGAGCCTCGGCGATACGGCGCTCTCAGCACTGAGGGCCGAGGGCAAGACGCCTTCAGATATCCGCGCCATGGTCGGGATTTGAGATCCCGGCGGGTGCACCCTTCACCGGAACCACCCGGAACTTCATCAGCGCCGCATTGAACTCCGCGCCGATGATGAAGATCGCGCCGACCATGTAGAGGAAGACCAGCACGATCATGATCGAGGCAAGGCCCGCATAGGTCGCCGCATAATTGGCAAAGGTGCCGATGTAGTATGCGAAGACCAGCGCACCGACCAGCCAGAGGGCGAGCGTCAGAAGCACACCGGGCAGGACGTCAATCACGCGCCGGCGCCCGGCTGGCAGGCCGAGATGGAAGATCATCAGGCCGAGCACGAGGAAGATCACCGTTCCGTACACGCGCCAATTGGCGACGATGGCAAGGAAGCCTTCCAGCAGCGGAAAATAGCGCTCCGCAAAGGCAAGCGCCACGGGCACGGCGACCAAGAGCGCACTGATCGCGGCCAGCACCACGACCGCCCCGAGCACGAAACCGAAGCTGACGAGGCGCGTCACGTACCAGGGCCGGGTCTCGGCGACGCGGTAGGCGCGGTTGAGCGAGACGCGCAGCGCCTCGACACCGTTCGAGGCAAAGTAAGCCGCCGCCAACACAGAAATCGTCAAGAGCCCGCCGCGCGGGATCGTCAAAACCTGCACCACCTGGTCGGACAGCGGCTTGGCAATCGTCTCCGGCCAGGTGTCGAAGATCAGATGCACGGCCGTCTCGGCGAACTGATCGGCGCCGAGAAAGCCTGCCAGCGCCGTGCCAAAGATCAGGAAGGGAAAGACCGCGAGAAGCGCCGAAAGTGCCACATGGCTTGCCATCGCCCAGCCGTCATCCTCGGAAAAATGCCACAAGGCATCAAACACCACCTTGTAGAGCATACGCAGGAAAGTCGGCATCCGGTCTCCTTCGGACCTCTAAGGGCAATTGCAGGCTGCTGGCGAATATGGGAAACCCATCGGCATTTGCAAAGGAAGAACGAGGTTTTCCCCGTGAAGAGCATCATCGTCACCGGTTGTTCGTCCGGCATCGGCGCCTATTGTGCAGAGGCCTTGAAGCGCGACGGCTGGCGGGTCTTCGCGACGGTGCGCAAGCCGGAGGACCTCGGCCCCCTCGAGGCCAAGGGCATCGAGACGCTGGTCATGGATTACACCGATTCCGCCAGCATCGAGGCGCTCGTTTCGACGGTCTTTGAGCGCACCGGCGGACGGCTCGACGCACTCTTCAACAACGGCGCCTATGGCCAGCCGGGCGCGGTGGAGGATCTGCCGACGGAGGCACTGCGCACCCAGTTCGAGACCAATCTCTTCGGTTGGCATGACCTGACGCGCCGGGTAATCCCGGCAATGCGAGAGCAAGGCGAAGGCCGCATCGTGCAATGCTCCTCGATCCTCGGCATCATTCCCTATCGCTGGCGCGGCGCCTATACGGCTTCGAAATTCGCGCTCGAGGGGCTGTCGCTGACGTTGCGCATGGAGCTGGAAGGCTCCGGCGTGCAGGTGAGCCTAATCGAGCCCGGCCCGATCGAAAGCCGCTTCACCGCCAATGCGCTTCACCATATCCGGGAGGCGATCGATCTCGAAAACTCTGTCCATGCTGAGGACTATCGCCGGCAGCTGGCGCGACTCGATGGCACAGGCCCCGTGAACCGCCACAAACTCGGGCCGGATGCCGTCTACAAAGTCCTCACCCACGCCTTGACCGCTCGGCGTGCCCGCCCACATTATCTCGTGACCAAGCCGGCGAAACAGGGGGCCCTGCTCAAGCGCTGGCTGCCGGCCGACCTCTTCTATCGATTGATGCGCTCGCTGGACTGACCGGCGACGAACAAAGGCTCATCCCAAGTTATGTCCACATTCACCTATGTCCTCGCCATCATCGTCATGGGGCTCGTTGCCCTTGTCCTCGTGAGAGGCCTCTTCAACATGCTGAAAGGCGGCGACGGCAACACATCCAACAAGCTGATGCAGGCGCGCATCGTGCTGCAGGCAATCGCGATTGCGCTGATCATGCTGACGCTCTGGCTGACCGGCGGGGGACGCTAATCCATGGTCAAGCTCAACAAGATCTACACTCGCACCGGCGATGACGGCACCACGGCACTGGTAACAGGCCCGCGCCGTCTGAAGCACGACCTGCGCGTCGACGCCTATGGCACGATCGACGAAACCAATTCGGCGATCGGCATCGCCCGGCTCCATACGGCTGAAATGCCGGAGCTCGACGCCATGCTGATGCGCATCCAGAACGACCTCTTCGACCTCGGCGCGGATCTCGCAGCCCCCGAAACCGGCGAAGTGCTGTCCTACGAGCCGCTGCGCGTCATCGAAGCCCAGGTCGACCGGATCGAGAAGGAGATCGACCAGCTGAATGCCGATCTTGACCCGCTCAAATCCTTCATCCTGCCCGGTGGCACGCCGGCTGCAGCCTATCTGCACCTCGCCCGCACCACCTCGCGCCGGGCTGAACGCATCATGGTCGAACTGTCGCGCTTCGATGGCGAGGAGGTGGGCGAGCCGGCGCTGAAATACGTGAACCGGTTGTCGGATTTTCTGTTTGTGGCAGCACGCCACGCCAATGATGGCGGCAGGGCGGATATTCTCTGGGTGCCGGGGAAGAATAGGTAAGGGCTAACGTCTTGCGCGGGCCTCGTCTCCCCCTTCGTGGGACGGGGCGCGATGAGCGGCGATAACGACTCCTCTCCCCCTTGTGGGAGAGGTTACAAAACCGAGGGCTTAGCCCGATCAGGGCTAAACCTCAGATTTTGTTGGTGAGGGGAT
>JBHYDI010000016.1:0-57986 GCA_051861045.1 Allorhizobium sp. | reverse complement strand
CCAATCCGTTCGCCTGCATCGCGGCCGGCATCGCCTGCCTCTGGGGCCCGGCTCACGGTGGCGCCAACGAAGCTGCCCTCAACATGCTGATGGAAATCGGCTCGGTCGACCGTATTCCGGAATATATCGCCAAGGCCAAGGACAAGAACGACCCGTTCCGTCTCATGGGCTTCGGTCACCGCGTGTACAAGAACTATGACCCGCGCGCGAAGATCATGCAGAAGACCATGTACGAGGTCCTCGAAGCGACCGGTCACGGCGACGACCCGCTGATGAAGGTGGCACTCGAGCTCGAGAAGATCGCGCTCAACGATCCCTACTTCATCGAGAAGAAGCTCTACCCGAATGTCGACTTCTATTCGGGCATCACGCTGCGTGCGCTCGGCTTCCCGACGACGATGTTCACCGTTCTCTTCGCGCTCGCCCGCACCGTCGGCTGGATCGCACAGTGGAACGAAATGATCGAGGATCCGCAGCAGCGCATCGGCCGTCCGCGCCAGCTCTACACCGGCGCCCCGCAGCGCGACTACAAGCCGCTCTCGGAACGCTGAGACGCTTACATCGCAATCTTTGAACAAGGCCGGCTCAGTCCGGCCTTCTTTCGTTTCAGCTGACGCCTTTGCGCTCAGGACAGTCGGATGCGATCAAACTCACCGTGATGGCTGCGCATTTCGCCGCTAAATGCCTTCATTTCCCGAAAGCTTTGTTCTAAGGAAGTCAACCTGCTTCGTCCCGGACGAAGGTTTACAATGAGGTTCATGCGTCCCGATGCTCGTCATTCTGCGAAAAGCTTCCCAAACCATCTTTGCCAAGATCTTGCTTCTGTTGCTCGTCGTCTCCTTCGGCGTGTGGGGCGTTTCGGCATCCCTGTTCAGCAACACGTCGGACACCGTTGTTGCCGTGGGTGATCAGACTGTGTCGTCCAGTGACTTTGCTTTCGCCTATCAGCGGCAGGTCTCGGACATGAGCAGCCGGTTTGGAATGCAGCTCACCACCGAGCAGGCCCGAGCCTTCGGCATCGAGTCCCAGGTGTTTTCGCAGCTTGCAGCGGGTGCTGCGCTCGACCAGCTCGCCTCGGACATGAATCTCGGTCTGTCACAGGACCGGCTTGCCCAGCTGATCGCTGATGATCCGGCGTTCAAGAATGCAGCCGGAAGCTTCGACCGCGCACTCTTCTCCTCGCGTCTGCGCAATGCGGGGCTGAGAGAAGACGACTACATCCAGGAACGCTCGCGTGTCGCGATCCGCAGCCAGATTGTCGATGCCACCGCAGACGGCTTCGTTGCGCCGAAGGTGCTTGTCGATGCGCTGAAGGCCTATCGCTATGAAAACCGCGACATCAACTACCTGCTGCTGACCAACGCCAATATCGAACCGGTCAAGGCGCCTGACGATGCAACGCTTGCAGCCTGGTTCGAGACGACCAAGTCGGGTTACCGCGCGCCGGAATATCGCAGCTTCAACTATGTAAAGCTGGAGCCGGCCGACATCGCCGACACGGCGTCGATCACGGACGAGCAGATCCGCGAAGACTACGAGCGCCGCAAGGCGACCTACGAGATCGCCGGCACGCGCACGATCGAGCAGCTTTCCTTCGAGAACCGTGAAATGGCCGAGGCCGCCCTGCAGGAACTGCAGAACGGCACGAGCTTCGACCAGCTGGTCACCGACCAGGGCAAGACCGCCGGCGACGTGTTGCTCGGCGACTTCACCCGTGATCGCCTTCCCGACCCGGCTCTCGCCGACGCGGCCTTTGCCGTCACGGCCGAAGGCGGCACCACCGCAGTGGTCGACGGAGCGCTCGGTCCGGTCATCCTGCGCATTACCAATATCAAGGAAGGTCGCACCCAGAGCCTCGACGAGGTCCGGGAAGAAATCCGCGCGGCGCTCGCCGAATCTGCCGCGATCGCCGACATCACCACCGTGCATGATCAGTTCGAAGACCTGCGCGCCGGCGGTTCGACGCTCAAGGAAGCAGCGGAGCAGCTGAAGCTGCAGTCCTCGTCCGTCACCGATATCGATCGCCGTGGCCTTGATAGCCGCGAGACGGAAGTTGCCGGCATTCCGGAACGTGACAAGCTGCTGACTGAAGTGTTCCGCACCGATGTCGGCGTCGAAGCACTGCCGGTCAACCTGGGCAGCAACGGTTTCATCTGGTTCGAAGTCACCGACATCAAGGCCGAGCGTGATCGCGAGCTTTCCGAAGTGCGCGAAAAGGCCGTGACCGACTGGACGGCGGAGCAGCAGCGGATTGCGCTCGGCGCCAAGGCCGAGAGCCTGCGCAAGCGCATCGCAGATGGAGGCAAGCTGGAAGAGATTGCCACCGAACTCGGTCTTGCGGTTGAAAGCAAGGCAGGCATCACCCGCCGCAGCGATGACGCCGTTCTCGGCACGACAGCGATCACTTCCGCTTTCTCCGGCCCGCAGGGCACGGTGGCAACGGCTTCGGGTGCAGACCCGTCCACGCAAATCCTCCTGACGGTCACCGCCGTTCGCGATCAGCCGACCGGCGGCGTGCCCCTCAACGAAGACGAGCAGATCGCACAGGTCGCCAATGCGGCCGGTGACGACATCCTCGATCAGATGGTCGGCCAGCTGCAGTCGGAATATGGCGTGACGATCAATCAGGCACTGGCCCAGCAGGCCATCGTCCGGTAAGCGCCAGCCAGCGGGGGAGCTGCAGAATGTCCGGGTTGAAACCCTTCATCGCCAAGATCGCCACGCGCCAGCCGCTTACGCGGCAGGAGTCGAGCGAGGCCTTCGAGATCCTGATGTCGGGCGAAGCCAGCATGGCGCAGGTCGGCGGCTTCCTCATGGCCTTGCGCGTGCGCGGCGAAACCGTCGACGAGATCGCGGGCGCGGTCTCGATCATGCGGCAGAAGATGGTGCCGGTGGATGCGCCTGCCGATGCGATCGACATCGTCGGAACCGGCGGCGACGGCACCAATACCTATAACATCTCGACGCTTGCCGCGATCATCGTGGCGGGTGCCGGCGTTCCCGTCGCCAAACACGGCAACCGCGCGCTGAGCTCGAAATCGGGCACCGCAGATGCGCTCTCCCAACTCGGTGTGAAACTCGACATCGAGCCGGACCTCATCGGTCGCTGCATCCGCGAGGCCGGGATCGGCTTCATGTTTGCGCAGCTGCATCATCCGGCCATGCGCCATGTCGGCCCTGCCCGCGTCGAGCTCGGTGCCCGCACGATCTTCAACATTGTCGGACCACTATCGAGCCCTGCCCGGGTCAAGAAGCAGTTGTTCGGCGTTTATTCGCCCGAATGGCTGGTGCCGGGAGCGGAAGCCCTGCGAGACCTCGGCCTGACCAGCGCCTGGGTTGTCCATGGCAGTGGCCTCGACGAGATAACGACGACCGGACCGTCTCTGGTTGCGGCACTGAAGGACGGCGAAATCACCACCTTTGAGCTGACGCCTTCCGATTTCGGCGTCGAAACCGTCACGCTTGACGCCATCCGTGGCGGTGACGGCGCGGTGAATGCGGCAGCGCTGCGCGATGTGCTCGGCGGCGCGAAGACGCCTTATCGCGACGTCGCGCTCTGCAATGCAGCTGCCTCGCTGATCGTCGCCGGCAAGGCGAAGGATGTGACCGAGGGCATGCATCTCGCCAGCCAGTCGCTGGACGGCGGTGGCGCTGCACGGGCGCTCGAAACGCTGATTGCCATTTCCAATTCCGCCACTCAGGGCTAAGCTTGCGACCATGACCGATATCCTGAAGCGTATAGAGACCTACAAGCGGGAAGAAATCGCGGCAGCGAAAGCCGCAGTTTCGCTTTCGGAGCTCAAGGACCGGATTGCCGGTGAGGAAGCGCCACGCGGTTTCCACCGTGCGCTGGTGCGCGCCCGCGACGAGGGCCGTTTCGGGCTGATCGCCGAGATCAAGAAGGCGAGCCCTTCGAAGGGCCTTATCCGTCCAGATTTTGATCCGCCGTCGCTGGCGGCTGCTTACGAGGCCGGCGGTGCGGCCTGCCTCTCCGTGCTGACCGACACGCCGAGCTTCCAGGGCGCACCGGAGTTCCTGACAGCGGCCCGCAAGGCCTGCGCCCTGCCGGCACTGCGCAAGGACTTCATGTTCGACGCCTATCAGGTTTACGAAGCCCGCGCCTGGGGTGGCGACTGCATACTGCTGATCATGGCATCGCTCTCGGACGGCGAAGCGGCTGAACTCGAAGCTGTTGCCTTTGAGCTGGGAATGGACGTGCTCGTCGAGGTGCATGATGCCGAGGAGATGGAACGGGCGTTGAAGCTTAGGTCACCGCTGGTCGGGATCAACAACCGCAATCTGCGCACGTTCGAGGTCAGCCTAACGGTCAGCGAAGAACTCGCTTCCATGGTGCCGGCCGATCGGCTGCTGGTCGGTGAAAGCGGCATCTTCACCTATGAAGATTGCCAGCGGCTGGAGAAATCCGGCATCTCCACCTTCCTCGTCGGCGAAAGCCTGATGCGCAAGGACGACGTCGCCTCTGCCACCCGCACACTTCTGACCGGCAAGACCGGCGCTCTGGCGGCCGAATGACAGCCGGGTCCGGCGGACTGACGCATATCGGCGCCTCCGGCGAGGCCCATATGGTGGATGTCTCGGCCAAGGATGACACGGTCCGTATCGCGGTTGCCGAAGGCTTTGTGCGGATGAACCCAGCCACTCTTGCGACTGTTATCGCTGGGAATGCCAAGAAGGGCGACGTGATCGGCACGGCACGGATCGCCGGCATCATGGCCGCCAAGCAGACCAGCAATCTCATTCCGCTTTGCCATCCGCTGATGCTCTCGAAGGTTACCGTCGACATCACGGAGGATGCCGAACTCCCGGGTCTTCGGGTCGAAGCAACCGTGAAGCTGACGGGCAAGACCGGCGTCGAGATGGAGGCGCTGACGGCCGTTTCCGTGACCTGCCTGACGATCTACGACATGGCGAAAGCCATTGACAAGACGATGGAAATCGGCGGCATTCGCGTGATGGAAAAGAGTGGCGGCAAGTCGGGCGATTTTCGCCATCCGGAGCGCAGCTGATGTCGCTGTTGCCGGTCGAGGACGCACTGGCGCGGCTTTTGGCTGCTGCCCATCCGATCGGCGACACAGAAGAGCTATCCCTTCATGAGGCCAATGGGCGCGTGCTGGCGGGCGACCTGACCGCCCGCCTGACCCAGCCGCCCTTCAATGCGTCGGCCATGGACGGCTATGCGCTGCGGGCTGAGGATGCGGCCGAGATTGGATCGGTGCTTACCGTCATCGGCGAATCGGCAGCCGGACACGGTTTTTCGGGGGCGGCCAGTGCAGGCCAGGCTGTGCGCATATTCACCGGAGCGCCCGTGCCGGATGGCGCCAACAGCATCCTCCTGCAGGAAGATGCTGAGAAACTCGATGATGGGCGCATCCGCACCCCGTTTTCCGTCACTTATGGCCGGCACATTCGCCCGCGAGGCCAGGATTTTGCCGAAGGCGATGTGGCCCTTTCTGCCGGGCTCAGTCTCGACTTTACCCATCTGACGCTCGCCGCGGCCATGAACCACGCAACTGTGCCGGTTTATCGCCGCCCCAGGATCGCGATCCTCGCCACCGGTGACGAACTGGTGGCACCCGGAGGCAAGCCTGGCCCCAGCCAGATCATCGGCTCGAATACCTTTGGGATTGCCGCACTTGCCCGTGACAATGGCGCTGACGTGATCGATCTCGGCATTGTGCCAGACAATCGCGACCTGTTGCGGGAAGCGGTGGAGCGGGCGCGCGCCCTCGGTGTCGACGTGCTCGTCACCCTCGGTGGCGCCTCCGTTGGCGACCACGACCTTGTTCAGTCGACGCTTATCGCGGCCGGGATGGAGCTCGATTTTTGGCGGATCGCCATGCGTCCGGGCAAACCCCTCATGGTTGGCCGGCTCGGCGACATGCAGGTGCTTGGTCTTCCCGGCAATCCGGTGTCGAGTCTGGTCTGCGGGCTTCTCTTTCTCGAGCCCTTGCTGTGCAAGCTTGGTCACCGGAGGCCCCGCCGACGCATGGCGCAAGTCCGATTGCAGACCGCCCTGCCCGCCAACGACAAGCGGCAGGATTACGTACGTGCCAAGCTGACGGTGCAGGACGACGGGATCCCCTCGGTCGAGAGCTTCGGCAAGCAGGATTCGTCGATGATGCGGATCTTCTCGCAATCCGATTGCCTGATCGTGCGTCCGCCCCATGCGCCGGCGGCAGAGGCTGGAGAGATCGTGCCGGTGATGCTACTACGCCTCTGAGTGAGCTCAGGGTTCAAACGACATTGGCTGTTGTCGAGCCGTCTTTCGCCGTGCTTTCCTCAAGGCCATACTGACGCTTGATCAAGGCTGCGATTTCTTCTTCGACCGCCTTGCGATCCTCCTCCGGCATCTCGGCGAGCATCTCTTCCGTCAGGCCATGCTCCTCTAAATAGAGGTCACGGATGCGTTCGGCCGGTGTCTTGGCACTTTCTTCCATGAATTCGACACGCAGATCATCCCGCTTCATGGCAGCCTCTGCGGCGTCCTTGCTGGAATACACACCCGTCTGCAATTGCCAGAGGTTCGAGGCAAGGCCTGAGGCGGACTGATCGCGTTCCAGCATGCGTTGTGCGGTTGTTTGGGACCCGGCCGTTGTGGTCGGCAGTTGTTCCTGAGCAGGCTTGCTACGACTGGCATAGGTCGGCACATAAAGCACTGTGTCTGAAATGCGCATGGCGAACTCCTTTTCTACCTGAAGTAGACGTTGTTCCTTGCGCAGGCCTTGAACGAGAAAACCCGGCACTGGGCCGGGTCTCCTAAACGATATCGAAGGCGAAGGTCAGACGAGGCGGCTCTGTTCCAGTGCCGCACCGATGAAGCTCGCAAAGAGCGGATGCGGGTCGAGAGGGCGCGACTTCAGCTCCGGATGGTACTGTACGCCGATGAACCACGGATGATCGGGATACTCGACCGTTTCCGGCAGAAGGCCATCAGGCGACATGCCGGAGAAGACGAGACCGCAGGATTCCAGGCGATCCTTGTAGTCGACGTTGACTTCGTAGCGGTGACGATGGCGCTCGGAGATGTCCTGCGATCCGTAGATCTCGGAGATCTTGGTGCCCTTTTTCAGCGAGGCCTTGTAGGCGCCGAGACGCATGGTGCCGCCGAGATCGCCGACAGCCGAACGCTTCTCGAGTTCGTTGCCCTTCATCCACTCCGTCATCAGGCCAACCACCGGCTCTTCGGTCTTGCCGAATTCGGTCGAGGAGGCGTTCTCGATGCCTGCGAGGTTACGTGCGGCTTCAACGACCGCCATCTGCATGCCGAAGCAGATGCCGAAATACGGAACCTTGCGCTCGCGGGCGAACTGGGCGGCCAGGATCTTGCCTTCCGAACCACGCTCGCCGAAGCCGCCGGGCACGAGGATGCCGTTGACCTTTTCCAGCCACGGAGACGGATCTTCCTTTTCGAAGATCTCGGACTCGATCCATTCCAGCTTGACCTTGACCCGGTTTGCGATGCCGCCGTGGTACAGGGCTTCGATCAGAGACTTGTAGGCGTCCTTGAGGCCGGTGTACTTGCCGACGATCGCGATCGTGACTTCGCCTTCCGGGGTGCGTATGCGATTGCAGACCTCTTCCCAGGCATCCAGGCGCGGCTTCGGTGCGGGTTCGATCCCGAAGGCGGCCAGAACCTCGTTGTCGAGGCCTTCCTTGTGATAGGCCATCGGGACGTCGTAGATGTTGGCGACGTCGAGAGCCTGGATCACGGCGCTTTCACGCACGTTGCAGAAAAGCGAGAGCTTGCGGCGCTCGGCCTGCGGGATTTCGCGATCGGCGCGAACGAGCAGGATGTCGGGATGAATACCCAGCGCCTGCAGTTCCTTGACGGAATGCTGGGTCGGCTTGGTCTTCAGCTCGCCGGCTGCCGGGATATAGGGCATCAGGGTCAGGTGAACGTAGACGGCTGTGCCGCGCGGCAGGTCGTTGCCGAGCTGACGGATCGCTTCCATGAATGGCATGGCTTCGATGTCGCCGACGGTGCCGCCGATCTCGCAGATGACGAAGTCGTAGTCGTCATTGCCCTCGATGACGAAATCCTTGATCTCGTTCGTGACGTGCGGAATGACCTGGACGGTCGCGCCGAGATAGTCGCCGCGGCGTTCCTTGTCGATGATGTTCTTGTAGATGCGACCGGTGGTGATGTTGTCGGTCTTGGTGGCCGAGCGACCGGTAAAACGCTCATAGTGGCCGAGGTCGAGGTCGGTTTCGGCACCGTCATCGGTGACGAAGACTTCACCGTGCTGAGTCGGGCTCATGGTGCCCGGGTCAACGTTGAGATAGGGGTCCAGCTTGCGCAGACGCACGCGGTAACCCCGTGCCTGCAACAATGCTCCGAGTGCCGCGGCCGCAATTCCTTTACCGAGAGAGGAAACCACGCCGCCAGTGATGAATACATATCGCGCCATGGGCTTCACCGGATACCGTTTCAGATTCGATTCCGCCAGCCCCAATCGGGCTTGTCCCACATTTTTCGTGTGGAGTGGCGGAATTCAGACAAAAGAAAACCGGCGGACCCTTGAGCCCGCCGGAGTGATGGATGTCGTTCCGATCAGTTGTTCGGAACGGCGTTGGGGTCTGCTGCCGGGGCCGGCGTTGCCGGAGCCGCAGGCGTAGACGCTGCAGGCGCCGTGGTCGACGGCTGTGCCGGAGCTGCGCCCGGAAGCTGGTCGAGAACGCTGCCGCCGCCCTGGGTCGTGCCGTTGCCGGCCGGGATGCGATCCAGAATGTCGGTCGGGCGGGATTCGTAACGGGCAAGGATGCCGAGCGCCAGCGAGATGACGAAGAAGAGCGTCGCCAGGATCGCCGTCGTGCGCGTCAGGGCATTGGCCGTGCCACGCGCAGACATGAAGCCCGATCCGCCGCCGATGCCCAGACCGCCGCCTTCCGACCGCTGGATGAGAACGACGCCGATCAATGCGACGACGACCATGAGGTAAATTACGAGCAATACGGTCTGCATGGAATGTCCATCCTGCCCAACAGGGGCAAAATCAATGAGGTTGGCGGCTCTTTACATGAGAGGAACGGGCAATGAAACCCCCTCTCCCGCATTTCAGGGCTTTGCCCCTCAGGCGGTGAGTTCCTCGTAGACCCGGTATATGGCGAGGAAATCCGCAGCCTTCAAGCTCGCGCCGCCGATCAGGGCACCGTCGACGTTCTCGACAGCCATGAGTTCCCGGGCGTTCGAGGGCTTGACCGATCCGCCATAGAGAATGCGCATCTTCTTGCCTTCGGCGCCGAAGCGCTTGACGAGTTCGGATCGCAGGAAGGCATGGGCTTCGGCAACATCAGCCGTGGTCGGGGTCAAGCCGGTACCAATCGCCCAGACGGGTTCATAGGCAATGACCGTGCGCTCGGACTTCGCACCATCCGGAACGGAGCCGGCGAGCTGACGCTTGAGAATATCGAGGGTCTGGCCAGACTTGCGCTCGTCCGCTGTCTCACCGATGCAGATGACGGCGGTCAAGTCCGCGGCATAGGCAGCTTCTGCCTTGGCACGCACCAGATGGTCGGTTTCGGCATGATCGGTGCGGCGTTCGGAATGGCCGACGATCACATGCGTGCCAAAGCAGTCGGCGATCATCTCGGCAGAGAGGTCGCCGGTGTGGGCGCCCGAAGCGTTCTGATGGCAATCCTGGGCACCAATTTCGAGAGCGCTGTCGGTGCAAAGCGCGGTTGCGACATAGAGGAGGGTCGCCGGCGGGCAGATCAGGCTATCCACCTTTTCCGCGAGCGGTCCCTGGACACCTTCAGCGATGGCCTTGATTTGATCGAGCGAAGCTCGTGTGCCGTTCATTTTCCAATTGCCCGCAACGAGCGGGCGAACTTCCGGTGTCATGTCGCCTAAACCCCTATTTCGCTTCTGCGAAGTAGCAAATCTGAGCCCGGAAGGAAAGATTGCGGAGCGTGATTGGCTCGTTAATCGGGCGACATGGTGAAAATCTGGCCGGATTGAGCCTCTAAAGACAGCAAAGCAGGAAGACCCTAGCGGATCAGCCAGTTGAGCATGGCCCGCCAGTCGGACATGCGCACCGGCGTTCCGTGGGAGCCGGTTTCGAACAGGGTGAACCGGGTTGGCTGCCCCGCGGCTCTGAGCTTCTGATAGATGGCCAGCTGATCATTGGCCGCATAGACGCTGTCGCGGCTGCCATGGGTGAACCAGATCGGAAGCCTGGCTTTGGCGGCGGCACTTTTCGGCAACGCGGGATCCGGCGCTCCGCCGAGGATCGCCATGCCAGATAGTTTGGCCACCGTCTGCGCATCGCGCGAGATGCCCCAGCAGATGAAGCTGCCCATGGAGGCGCAGGCGAGGACGACGGGCTTGCCGCCGGATTGCGCCGAAGCGTGGTCGATCAATGCGGCGACGTCGGCGACGCCCTTTTCATCGAAACTCTTGACCGAGGGGGAGTAATAGGTGCCGCCATTTTCGGCTACCAGGTTCTTCAGGCGATTGAAATTGCCGCCGAAGCTGATGTCGTTCAGCCCGAGGCGACGGTCTCCGCCCCGCCCGTGGATGAAGATCACCGTGAAGGACTGCGCCTGATCGAGACCGACCCTACCCACCTCCAGCGGTCCGGTGGGTAGTTGCAGCGTCTGGTTTTCCTGAACGCGGCGCACCTTGAGGGAGACATAGCGATCCTTTACCCGCCGCTCGGGAATGCTGTCGCGGCTATTGATGTCGCGCATCTCGTCATAGTCGACGATCGTGAAGTCACCGCCATCCCTGGTTTCAAGCAGGTTCTGCGCCGAAAACAGGTCGTCCTTGAAGGGACCGACAGCCTGCGCATGGGCACTGGCCAGAAACAGAAACGGAAAGAGAACGCAGGAAATCGCCGCAGTGCGGAAATGAGCTGTGGACATCTGCATGGAAGATGGGTTTCCTCTCGGCTCACGCTTGCCTTCGCGAAATGCGCCACGCAAAGCTGGCCCGAATTCAACATGCGCCGGCTCTATGGCCCTTCGCGCCTGCCCTGCCTTTCTGGCACAATCCGACCGATTCGCAGATGCGACTGGCCTGGTGCGGCGGCTTTCTGAAGGTGCCGCAGACCCGGCATCAAACAGCAACAGAGTATCGAACGACGCCATGGACGACAACGATCTCTTTTCCGGCATGCCGCTCACCCAGAAGGTCGAGGCGGAAACAGTGACAGCGCCTAGCCCTGCCCCCGCGCCCGTTGCGCGGCCGGCTGCCCCTGCTTCGACTGCGGGTGCCGAGGAATATGGCGCGTCCTCCATCCGGGTTCTCGAAGGCCTCGAACCGGTGCGCATGCGTCCGGGCATGTATATCGGCGGCACGGACGAAAAGGCGCTGCATCACCTGTTTGCCGAAGTCATCGACAACTCGATGGACGAAGCGGTGGCCGGCCACGCCAACTTCATCGATGTGCATCTCGATACACAAGGCTTCCTGACGGTCACCGATAACGGTCGCGGCATCCCGGTCGAACTGCATCCGCAGGTACCGGGCAAGTCGACGCTCGAAGTGATCATGACCAAGCTGCATGCCGGCGGTAAGTTCGACGGCAAGGCCTATGAGACCTCAGGCGGCCTGCACGGCGTCGGCGTTTCCGTCGTCAACGCGCTCTCCGATCTTCTCGAAGTCGAAGTCGCCCGCAATCGCAAGCTCTATCGCCAGACTTTTTCGCGCGGCGTGCCGCAGGGTGGTCTCGAAGAACTGGGCGAAGTGCATAATCGACGCGGCACGCGCGTACGCTTCCATCCCGATCCGCAGATCTTCGGCGACCATGCAAAGTTCGATCCGGGCCGGATCTTCCGCATGGCGCGCTCCAAGGCCTATCTTTTCGGCGGCGTCGAGATCCGCTGGTCTTGCGATCCGGGCATGGTCCCGGAAGGCGGCGACATCCCGGAAAAGGCCGTCTTCCACTTCCCCGGAGGCTTGAAGGACTATCTCGCCGCCACGCTCGGCAAGGAATTTACGGTCACCCGCGAGATCTTTGCCGGCAAGACCGAAAAGACCGGCGGCCATGGCGCGATGGAATGGGCTGTCACCTGGTATGGTGGCGACCCGGCTCTGCATTCCTACTGCAACACCATCCCGACGCCTGAAGGCGGCACGCATGAAGCTGGTTTGCGCATTGCGCTGACCAAGGGGCTGAAGAACTACGCCGAACTGACGCAGAACAAGCGCGCCAAAGAAATCACCACCGACGACGTGATGATTTCGGCTGTCGGCATGCTGTCGGTTTTCATCCGTGAGCCTGAGTTCGTCGGACAGACCAAGGACAAGCTCGCGACCGTCGAGGCCCAGCGTCTTGTCGAAAACGTGCTGCGCGACCCCTTCGACCACTACCTTGCCGACAATCCCAACGAAGCGGCAAAGCTGCTCGACTGGGTGATCGAGCGTGCGGAAGAGCGTCTGCGCCGCCGCAAGGAGAAGGAAGTCAACCGCAAGACTGCGGTGCGGAAACTTCGCCTGCCCGGCAAGTTGGCCGACTGCTCGCAGAACACGGCAGAAGGTGCTGAACTGTTCATCGTCGAAGGTGACTCGGCTGGTGGCTCGGCGAAGCAGGCGCGCAATCGCTCTAACCAGGCGATCCTGCCGCTGCGCGGCAAGATCCTCAACGTCGGTTCGGCCAGCCGCGAAAAGCTGATGGCCAACCAGCAGATCGCCGATCTCATCCAGGCGCTCGGCTGCGGTACGCGGACGAAATATCGTGACGAAGATCTGCGCTATGAGCGCGTGATCGTCATGACCGATGCCGACGTCGACGGTGCCCATATCGCATCACTGCTGATCACCTTCTTCTATCAGGAGATGCCGGAACTGATCCGCGGCAACCACCTCTATCTCGCCGTGCCGCCGCTCTACGTCATCCGCCAGGGTGCAAAGACCGTCTATGCCCGCGACGACGCCCATCGTGCCGAGCTGATGGAGACGGTGTTCAAGGGCAAGAAGGTCGAGATCGGGCGCTTCAAAGGCCTCGGCGAGATGATGCCGGCGCAGCTCAAGGAAACGACCATGGATCCGGCAAAGCGCACACTTCTGCGGGTCGGCATCGATGATGTCGACTTCGAAGGCACGCGCGATGCGGTGGATGCGCTGATGGGCACCAAGCCCGAGGCGCGCTTCCGATTCATCCAGGAACGTGCGGCCTTCGCGGAGAACCTCGACATCTGAGCGTCGGGCGTCATGCGCCCGCCGCCGCCCGCTTGTTTCCCGATCCAGAATGCTCCATATGCAGGGCAGTTTTAACGGGACACTTCAGATTGTGAGCCAGGCTGATATTCAGACCCCGTCGAAAGGGCCGCGTTGGCTCGGTCAGGCAACGGCAAACCGCATTGCGTTGATCACTCCGATCTCGGTGGCGCGCTGGCTGCTGGTACTGATCGGTATTGCGGCCATCTATTTCTTCCATGGCTTTCTGGTGCCGGTGCTGGCATCACTGGTCATCGCTTTTGCCAGCTGGCCGCTTTACCGGCGACTGCTTGACCGGATTGGCGGCAATACGACCTTGGGCGCCACACTCGCCCTCTTGTTCATCCTGACCTTCCTGATCGTGCCGATCGGCGTTGCGATCTCCTATGCTGTCGAAGAAATCCGCCAATGGATCACTTGGGCCGTCGAGGCGAACACCACGGGTGCACCGCCGCCGGCGTGGATCTCGGCACTGCCGCGTGTGGGCGAGTGGTTGGCGGCGAAATGGACTGAACATATCGGCCAGCCTGGCGCGATCGGAGAACTCATCCAGATCGTTAGCGGCGCCAATATCGGCAATATCTATCGCGCCGTCATTGCGGCAGGTGATGGGATCTTCCATCTGTTGCTGACGCTGCTCTTCATGCTGATCGCGCTGTTCTTCGTCTATCGTGATGGAGCGAATTTCGCGGGCCAGCTCGACCTGCTCGGCGAGCGCATTCTGCCGAACCGTTGGGAGCGGATCTCACGCGTGGTGCCGGCCACCATCAGCTCTACCGTGACCGGCATGACCCTGATCGCCATCGGCGAAGGCATCATTCTGGGTATTGCCTATTGGTTGGCGGGCGTTCCCTCGCCGGTGACGCTGGGTGTGATCACCGGCGTGATGGCGCTTATCCCGGGCGGTGCGCCGCTCGCCTTCTCGCTGGTCTCGATCTATCTCGTTGCCAGCGGGGCGACGATCCCGGGGGTGGCACTCTTCATCTGGGGCTCGGTCGAGCTCTTCATCGTCGACAAGACGGTGCGGCCACGTCTTGTCGGCGGTCCGATCAAGCTGCCGTTCCTGCCGACCTTCTTCGGCCTCGTCGGCGGCGTGAAGACCATGGGCTTCCTCGGCCTGTTCATTGGTCCGGTGCTGATGGCACTGCTCGTGTCGATCTGGCGCGAATGGATCCGTGAAGTCGAGCTTGCCGACGATGTTGTTCCGGACGAAGCGCAAGGGGAGCTGGATTTCGTCGCGGAGCCCGCCGTTGAAAACCGGATGGTCTCCGCAGGCTAGCGCCTCATCGGCGATCGTCAGCATCCAGAAAGCGCTGCGCTCACTCTTCAAGAGCGCAGCCGGTGACGCCTTGCTTTGGCTCCAATCCTCTGTTTCGTCTAGCGTACCAAACGTCCTGCCGGGAGCCCCGCGATGAAGACTGCTCTGATCATGATGACGATCCTCGGCTGCGACGACAGCGTCAGCCAATGCGAATTCGTCGAGACGCCGTCAGAGCGCTTCGTCTCCATCGAACTCTGCAATGCCGCATCGGAAGAGGTCCTGGGGCGGTACACCAACATTGGCTATCCGACGGCTGTGGCCGTCTGCCAGATGCCGCCACCGGAGATTACAGACGCGCTTGCCGCACAGGCCCCGTTGCAGCCGGGTGATAGCGCTGCCTCGCCGGTCGCCCAACCGACCGAAGAGCAAGAGAAGACGTTGAAGGACCGGGCGATCGATGCCGTGCGCGAGGTTCTGCCCGGCAAGGCGGCGATCAAGATGATCTTCGAAAAGCCGATCCACGTCGTGTCTGAGAGCTATTCTTGGGTGGCGAAAAAGATCACGCCCTGATCTGATCAGGCCGCAGCCAGCGCAAAGCCACTGGCATAATCACGCGCCAATCTGCGCTCCTCGGCAATCGCGATCCGCTCGATCATGTCGATTAGCACGCGGGCCGAATCGCTGAGGTCACGCGTATCGCGATAGCGTGCGACGAGACGGTGGGCGATATGGTCGAGATCGAAACCATCTGCCGACTGGATGAGCGTACGCCACAGCATCACAGCCTCGACGAAAAGTGGGCTGACATCCCGCGAAAGACCCGAGGATTCCAGCAGAGCCCGCACCGCATGAAAGCGGCCAGTCGCAAGAATGGAACGCACCCGCCGCTCATCCAGACCGGAAATTGCAACGATGGAGGACGAGAAGAAGTCGGTTCGGCCGGCGCAGAGCGCATGCATCAGGAAGGCCGGGGTCAGGCGGCCGGCGCCGCGCAATTGATCCGTGAGGCGCGACAGTTCTTCACCATGAACATCCGCCAGAAGCGCGATCGTAGCACAGTCTCCGGCTTCCCGTGCAATGCGCTCGATCCGCCGGGTGCCTATGGCGCCGATCACCAGGCCAGAACCCGCAAGCGCATCGGCGACGAACTGCACCAGGAGCTGGCGAACGCCGCTCGTCAGATCGTCCCGCTCAAGCAGCAGAGCCCGGATGCGCTCGCTATGGCCATGGCGCTCTGCAATGCGGCGGAGCGTGAAAGCTGTGAGGCGCGCACGGGGATTTTCAAGCAGAACTTCGAGCTCTGCAGCATCGCCAATCTCGGCAAGCGCTGCAGCGACGCCGATACTGACGTCGTTGCGGGCAGCGATCAGAGCGCGGGTCTCGACTGTGCCGCGGCCTGCGATATCAACGAGATCGGCATCGGAGAGAACGGGCGAGTGAAGAATGACCGAAGAGGCGATCTCCGGCTGGTCTTCGGCAAGCGACACCATCAGGGCGCGCGGCGCCCGTGCCTCTTGTGCGAGAACGTCTGCCAGTGCGAGGCGCACCTGCGGGGCGGGATCATCCAGAAGATATGTCATGGCCATCTGGGCTGCATGACGTTCTTCCGGGGCCATGTCCGACTTCAGGTAAGCCCGAGCCAGAGCGTTCGCCGCACGAGCCCGCTCCTGCGATTTCGCCGTCTCGACCCATTTGAGAAAAGCTGCAACGATCAAAGTCGAACCCACTCGCCACCTGTGCACACCCGAAACATTCGGTATCTCGGACACTAGGTTCAAAGTGTTTAAGAAACGTTCACCACGTTCATTAACCTCCCCCCGAAACCCCTGATGACTACGGGTCTGAGAGGAGGCACAGCACGCGCTAGCCTCGCTGGCCGGGACGCTTCAGCTCGAAGACCGGGCCCATACCGGCATAATCCATGTAGCCCAGCCTCATGATAGGATCGGCGAAGGCAAGATCGAATCGCCCGTCACGGATCACGCCATCAGCGATATGGATACCAACAACCTGGCCGAAAACGGCGTGACTGTCGGTCTCATTACCATCCATGTCTGGCAGGGTCAGGACCTTGGTCACCCGGCATTCGAGTGCGGCAACTGCTTCGCCGACATAGGGCGCATCGACCAGACGGCCTGGCGCTGCTGTCAGACCGGCGAGCGCGAACTCGTCCGTCCCATAGGGAACGGCGGCCGAGGAAGCGTTCATCTGATCGATGAGCGTTCGGCTAACAAAGCTCGCGGTGAAGACCCGCGTCTCCTCGACATTGCGCAGACTGTCCTTCCGACCGCTCGACGAAAACATCACCATTTTCGGGCGATCACCGACGGCATTGAAGAAGGAATAGGGCGAGAGATTGTTGCTGCCGTCCCTACCCTTCGTGCCGATCCAGCCGATGGGCCGAGGTGCCACGATCGCCTTGAAGGGATCGTGCGCCATGCCATGCGCATTCGATTCGGTATCGTAGAACATCAATCCTCACCACCCTGCCAGGAGACGACATCCTCCAGGGCCGGACGCGGACGCTCGACGATCGGGAATTCCGTCGAGCCGATATGGATGAAGCCTGCAACCTTCTCGCCGGGCTTTACGCCGAGGAGCGGATAGGCACGTTCGTCGAAGGCAAACCATTCGGAGAGCCAGTTGGACACGTAACCATGGGCATTGGCGGCCATCAGCAGATTGAGGCAAACGGCGCCGGCCGACATGACCTGTTCCCATTCCGGGATCTTCGCATGCGGGGCGGCCGTCGAGATGACGCCGATGACCACGGGCGCGCGGGTAAACCGGGTGCGCTCAACCTTGATCATCTCCTCGGAAAGCGCCGGGTTTTTCTCCAGCGCCATTGCCAGAAGCTCCTCGCCGATGCGCACACGCTCTTCGCCGCGATAGACGATAAAGCGCCAGGGAGCGATCTTGCCGTGATCGGGAACGCGCACCGCGAGCGACAGAATCGACTCGATTTCACTCTTCTCCGGGCCGGGTTCGCACATCTGAAATGCGGGCACGGAACGACGAACTGCGAGATAATCGAGCAGTTTGATATCTTTTTTCATTATCTTGATGCCTTCATAGTCCTTGGGCGCGTCGGCAGGTCTTGAAATTGCCATGCGGTTCGGTTTGAAGTTGCCGGCATTGGGAAGGAAGTCAACACACAGTGCATCGCATGTCCCACCAACCTGTTGTCATCCGGCTGCTGCTCGGGCTTCTCGTAGCCTCTGCCGCGACCGCGCCGGCTTTTGCACAGGATGCCTTCGAAACCTTCAAGCAGCTCAACGGCTCGACCAAGATGCCGAAGCTGAAGGCTTTCTCGGCCCCGGGTGTCGGCGCGATTGCCAATGTGACCCAGGGGCGCAGCGTAAAGCTTGACGCAAAGCTGACGAATGAAGGCGAGCCCATGCAGCATGGCCTGTCCTGGCGTGTCTTCAGCCCCATTCCCGGCGCCGACGGCAAGCTGCCACTGCTGGCCAGCGCCGAAGGTGGTTCCGCGGCTTTTCAGCTTGCGCCCGGAGACTACTTCGTCAACGTGTCCTTCGGTCGCGCAGGCGCAACCAAGAAACTCAGCGTCCCCGTCGAAGGTGATATCGCCGACCAGGTTTTGGTGCTGGATGCCGGCGGCATGTCGCTCAACGCGATCTCGGGCACGGATACACATATCCCGGACAAACAGCTCAGCTTCGACATCTACTCGTCGGAAGTTCGCGAGGACGGCGAGCGCGGTCTGGTGCTCTCTGACGTCAAGCCAAACACCATCGTTCGCCTGAATGCCGGGACCTACCATGTCGTGTCGGAATATGGCGCGATCAACGCCGTGGTGCGGGCCGATATCACCGTGGAAGCGGGCGAACTGACCGAGGCCACCATCCAGCACCGCGCGTCCCAGGTCGGGCTGAAACTCGTGTCCGAAGAGGGCGGCGAGGCGATTGCCGATACTGCGTGGTCAGTGCTCACCTCTGGCGGCGATATTGTCGCGGAAAGTGTCAGCGCTTTCCCGGTGATGGTTCTTGCCGAAGGCCAGTATACGGCCGTGGCGCGCAACAAGGACCAAATCTTCCAGAGGGACTTCGAGGTGAAGGCCGGCACCAACATGGATGTCGAACTGATGCTCGACCAGTCCTGACGGTTCAGGCTGCGCGACGGAACTTACGGCGCTCTACCGGCGCCATGCTGAACACCGCTCCAAAGAGACGCGCGAGCAGATCCTTGCGGTCGGCATGGGTGCTCAGCTCTTCCCAGGGGATCATGACACCAACACGCGCCCGGATGGTCGAGCCGGACAGGCGACGGAACTCACGGATCAAGAGCGAGACACGCAGCGTCAGCGAGATCTTGCTGGCGAGATGGAAGAGACGGCCGTTCTGTCCTTCGAAGAAGACAGGCACGACATTGGCCTTCGCGGCCTGAATGAGCTTGGCGGGGAACATCTTCCAGGGCAAGTCCTCAGCGCGGCCGAAACCCTTTTTCGCTGTCGCCACGCCACCTGCCGGGAAAATCACGACGGTGACGCCCTCCTTCAACAGCCGAAGCGCCTCGTGGCGGGTCTGCATGTTGAGCGCGAGCGCTTCCTTGGTCTCCTCGAAGGAGACCGGCAAGGAGTACGGCGCCATTTCCGGCACCTTCAGAAGTTCGTTGTTGATGAGGACACGGAACGGGCGGCCGAGCTGCTCGGCGAGCGCCAGAACTGCAATGCCGTCACCGATGCCGAACGGGTGGTTGGCAACAATGACGATCGGGCCGTCCGGGATGTTTTCCGGCGGCCAGGTTCCCTCAACCTTCAGATCAACATGGATGAGGTCCAGCATCTTGCCGAAGACCCGGTCGGTCTTGCCGACGATGTCGTTGCGCCAGATCTCGTAGAGCCTGGTGAAACGATCGCGACCGGAGAGCCCCTCGATCGAGCGGATGAACCACCGCTTCAGCTTCGGGTCGCGTTCGTTGGCATAGGACAGTTCTTTGAATTTCACGCTGGAACTCCAGGTGGACGGAAGATCATCGTTCCGTCATATGCCAAATCGATGACAGGCGTCTGACAGGGCGGTGACGCCCTGCCAGACTTTTTGCTCAGACCTTGCGGTTCGCCAGCTTGCGCTTGACATCAGGCGGGGTCGCTTCACCGGCCAGTACCGCCACGGCTTCGACGAGCGGCATGGACACCTGCTCCTGCGATCCCAGGCGACGGATGTTGACGGTCTTTTCTTCCGCTTCACGCTTGCCGCAGACGATGATCACCGGAACCTTGGTCACCGAGTGTTCGCGGACCTTGTAGTTGATCTTCTCGTTGCGGAAGTCCGTCTCGACCTGAAGGCCGGCGTCACGCAACTGCTCTGCGACTTCGCGACCGTAGTCGTCGGCATCCGAGGTGATCGTGGCGACGACGACCTGCAGCGGTGCGAACCAGAGCGGCATGTGGCCGGCGAAGTTCTCGATCAGGATGCCAAGGAAACGCTCCATCGAGCCGCAGATGGCGCGGTGGATCATGACCGGCTGCTTCTTTTCCGACTTGTCGTCGATGTAGAAGGCGCCGAAACGTTCCGGCAGGTTGAAGTCGACCTGGGTCGTGCCGCACTGCCATTCACGGCCGATGGCATCGCGCAGGGTGTATTCGAACTTCGGACCGTAGAAGGCGCCCTCACCCGGCAGAATGCCGGTCTTGATGCGGCCGCCGGACTGTTCCTCGATCTGCTTCAAGACCTCCATCATCACGCTTTCGGCGCGATCCCAGAGATCGTCGGACCCGACGCGCTTTTCCGGGCGGGTCGAGAGCTTGACCACGATCTCACCGAAACCGAAGTCCTCGTAGACCGACAGGATCAGGTCGTTGATGCGCAGGCATTCTGCCGCCATCTGCTCTTCCGTGCAGAAGACGTGCGCGTCGTCCTGGGTGAAGCCGCGGACGCGCATCAGGCCGTGCAGCGCGCCGGAGGCTTCGTAGCGGTGAACATTGCCGAACTCGGCAAGGCGGACCGGCAGTTCGCGATAGGACTTCAGGCCGTGCTTGAAGATCTGCACGTGACCCGGGCAGTTCATCGGCTTCAGCGCGAAGACCTTCTGGTCGGCTTCTTCGTCGTCGGGGTGAGTGAAGGCATGGGCCGATTTCACGGCGAACATGTTTTCCTGGTACCAGCCCCAGTGGCCTGAGGTTTCCCACAGCGACTTGTCGAGCACCTGCGGCGCGTTGACTTCCTGATAGGTGCCGTCGAGACGACGGCGCATGTAGGAGGTCAGCGTCTGGAACATGCGCCAGCCCTTGCCATGCCAGAAGACGACGCCCGGGCCTTCTTCCTGAAAATGGAAGAGATCCATTTCGCGGCCAAGCTTGCGGTGGTCGCGCTTTTCGGCTTCGGCGAGAATGTGCAGGTAGCGGTCCAGGTCTTCTTGCTCGGCAAAGGCGGTGCCGTAGATGCGGCTGAGCATGGCGTTGTTGCTGTCGCCACGCCAGTAGGCGCCGGCGACCTTCATCAGCTTGAAGGCCATGCCGATCTGACCGGTGGACGCCATATGCGGTCCACGGCAGAGGTCGAACCAGTCGCCCTGATAGTAGATCTTCAGATCCTGGTCTGCCGGGATCGCGTCGACGAGCTCGACCTTGTACTTCTCACCCTTGGAGGCAAAGACTTCCTTGGCCTTGTCGCGCGACCAGACTTCCTTGGTGAAAGGCTTGTTGCGCTGGATAATCTCCTTCATCCGCTTTTCGATCTTCGGCAGATCGTCCGGCGTAAAGGGCTCGTCCTTGGCGAAGTCGTAATAGAAGCCGTTCTCGATCACTGGACCAATGGTCACCTGGGTGCCGGGCCAGAGCTCCTGCACGGCCTCGGCCATCACATGGGCGGCGTCATGTCGAATAAGTTCGAGCGCGCGCGGATCGGTACGGGTGACGATCTCGATCTTGCCATCGACGATGGGGTCTGAGAGGTCGCGCACCGTGCCATCGAGCGCAATCGCGACGGCCTTCTTTGCGAGCGACTTGGAAATCGATTCAGCGACTTGCGCGCCAGTCGTGCCGGCAGCGTATTCGCGGATAGAACCATCGGGGAAAGTGAGAGATACGGAAGCGGACATGCTATGTCTCCTGATCCAGTCCCGCCAACGAATGCGGGTGGTGAAAGGGGCGGGTTTGATCCCGCGATTTACCGGCGCTCCTTAGGACGAAAGCGCTGCTGAGTAAAGGATCTTGCTATTCCTGCCCCATGAACCAAAAGTGCCGAGCCTCGGGCGGCAGGATCCTCAGGACCCGCTCGAAAGCTGCGGGATCGACATGACGGCGGATCACCGTGGTGACGTCTTCGATGGCGGTTTCGGTCGAGAGGTTATGGTCGTGGCGCAGGGCGCGAACTTCCTTCATCAGCGCATCGCGGGCGACAAAGGGCCTGGCAGGCGCATCAACGTCCCAGTCGCTGACGAATATCGCGCGCAGGACGGGTGGCAGCATGTTTGCGAAGGTGATGGCCTGGGCGACGGACAGGCGATGGCGAAACACCTGAAGCACGGCCTGCAGCATGGTGTAGGCCTGATGCGAGGAGGTCAGCATCGATGTGGCGACCAGGTCCTTCATGAAAGCGTCGAAATCGGCTGATGCCTGGCGATACTCAAGCGGCATGGGCATGCGTCGTCTCCACAATGATTCGTTCAGCCGATCTTATTGCGAGGCCTGGGTGTATTTGAACCTGTATCAGCTGAGCTTCTTGCGGCCGAAGGTCCAGAGGCGCCAGGGCGCATACCAGGCGAAGCGCTGCTCCAAGGTCTCGGGAACCGGATCCGGTCCCCAGGTGCCGCCGGGCCCGCAGCGGACGACGCGAAACAGCGTCAGCCATCCACCCGACCAGAGACCATGCCGGGCGACGGCCTCATAGCCGTATTCCGAGCAGGTCGGCATGTGACGGCAGGAACTACCGACGAGGCTGGAGAAGGTGAGTTGGTAGGCGCGGATCAGCCCCATGCCAAGCAGGCGGTCCGGCGTTTTGCGGAAGGGCCCCGACCAGTTCCGGCCGCGCGGGCGAAGATCGTCCGGATCGTGCCCGCAGTTGGGGGCATTGCACATATCAGCTCGCCTCGGCAGCCAGGTTCTGGTGCTCGATCTGGTCAAGACAGTCGACCACGGCGTCAAAGGTCAGCATGGTAGAGGCGTGGCGTGCCTTGTAGTCACGCACGGGTTTCAGGAAACGCATATCCTCGAAGCGACCGGAAGGCCCCTCGCCGTTCTCCTTCAGCATGGCAAGCATCTCCAGCCTTGCCTGACGGAGCTCCGCCGCAGTTGCTCCCACCACATGGCGGGCCATGATTCCGGAAGAGGCCTGGCCGAGTGCACAGGCCTTCACCTCGTGGGCGAAGTCAGTGACCACGCCGCCTTCGACATTGAGGTAGACTTTGACGCGGGAGCCGCAAAGCTTCGAATGTTTTTCCGACACGGCCGGCGCATCGGGAAGCGTGCCGATGCGGCTGATATTGCCGGCAAACTCAAGGATCCTGGTGTTGTAGATGTCGTCCATGGTCAATCCATTCTGGCGCTTCTCCCGTATATAGGGATTGCCTGCTACATTGTCGCCGCCATCATGTCGCAGCCTTGGCCTTTATATCATTTCCGACGTTCATTATATCCAAGGGACTGGCACAGGACAAACGCAAGCCGGCCCTTGATGTTTGATCTTCGCACCGCAACAGTGACAACGGACTTGCATTATGAGCCGCATTACGCATTTACAATCCGGCAAAGCCACACCAGCGGCCCGTCTCGGACGGGACCGGGAGACCAAGGCCATGGACGCCATCGTCACGAAACTGACCACAGAAGCGCCGCGCCCGACGCGCGAAGAGGCCGAACAGGCCGTTCGCACGCTTCTGCTATGGGCCGGAGACGATCCGGAGCGCGAGGGCTTGCTCGACACGCCAGCGCGCGTCGCGAAAGCCTATGGCGAACTGTTCTCGGGCTATGCGGCCGATATCGAGGATGTGCTTGGCCGGACTTTTGAGGAAGTCGGCGGCTATGACGACATGGTTCTGGTCCGCGACATCTCCTTCTTTTCGCATTGCGAACACCACATGCTGCCGGTGATGGGCAAGGCCCATGTCGCCTATCTGCCGAAGGGCCGCGTACTTGGCCTTTCCAAGATCGCGCGGGTGGTCGATGTCTTCGCCAAGCGCCTGCAGACGCAGGAGAACATGACGGCCCAGATCGCGCATGCAATCGACGAAACACTGCAACCACGCGGGGTTGCGGTTTTCCTCGAGGCCGAGCATATGTGCATGGCCATGCGCGGAATCCAGAAGACAGGATCCACAACGCTCACCACAACCTTCACCGGCGCCTTCAAGGACAATGCCGCCGAGCAGGCGCACTTCATGTCCATGGTTCGCAGCCGCTAAGCCCGCGAGTACCCCATGTCCGGTTTCGTTTTTGATGCACCCTCCGCGGACAAGAAGATCCTCGAAGAGGGACTCTCCTTCACGCCGAAATTCGACGACCACGGCCTTGTGACGGCAGTGGTTACGGATGCGCGCGACGGCGAACTCCTCATGGTCGCGCATATGAACGCCGAAGCGATCGCCTTGACCCTGGAAACCGGGATCGGCCACTATTTCAGCCGCTCGCGCGGCAAGATCTGGAAGAAGGGCGAAAGCTCGGGCAACCTCCAGACCGTCAAGGAAATGCGCGTCGATTGCGACCAGGATGCCATCTGGCTGAAGGTGGAAGTCGCCGGACATGACGCGACCTGCCATACGGGCCGTCGCTCCTGCTTCTACCGCTCCGCCCAGTCCGTCGATGGCAAGCCGTCACTGACCATTGCCGACGATCATCGCCATTTCGATCCGGATCACGTCTACGGCCACTGAGCGCCACCCCGCATAACGAAATCGTAAGCAGACGGTGTCCTAATATAGTTCAGATTGTTCAGCTAATGGGGTAGCGGAGATGCTGAACTGGAGCATGATTTCAAATGGTGGCGCGGGCGCCGCGCAGCCGTCCAAGGATGGCGGTACAACGCCGCCCGGTCCTGTCGTTCCTGAGAAGCGCCCAAAGGCAAAAGTGGCCTTGGCTCTCGGTGGCGGGGCTGCGCGCGGCTGGGCCCATATCGGCGTGTTGAGAGCGCTCGACGAGGAAGGCATCGAAGTCGGCATGATCGCCGGCACATCGATCGGCGCCCTGGTTGGCGGATGTTATCTTGCCGGAAAGCTTGACGAATTGGAGGCTTTTGCGCGCTCGCTCACGATGCGCCGCATTGCCTCGCTGCTCGATCTCACCATCGGCGGTGGCGGTCTTCTGGGCGGCATGCGGCTGACCAAACGGATGCAGGAACATCTCGAAGGACTGACCGTCGAGGAACTCCCGAAGCCCTTCGTGGCGGTGGCTTCAGAATTGAACAGCGGACATGAGGTGTGGATTGATGGCGGAAGCCTGATCACGGCACTCAGGGCATCTTACGCCCTGCCCGGCATCTTCGAGCCGGTTCACTGCAACAACCGAACCCTGATCGATGGTGCGTTGGTCAACCCGGTGCCGGTTTCCGTGTGCCGCGCCTATGAGCAGCCGCTCGTGATGGCCGTCAATCTGCACTACGACGTCTTTGGTCGCTCGGCCGTGGTCAAGCACAAGGCCTCGATGCCCTCGCAGGCACACACTGAAACGGCGCGCGCCCCGAACAAGGTCGGCCTGACCGGCGTGATGGTGCAGGCTTTCAACATTATCCAGGACCGCATTTCGCGCGCACGCCTCGCTGGCGATCCGCCTGATCTCGCACTTCATCCGCGTCTAAACGATATCGGACTGTCGGAATTCCACAGGGCCGGAGAAGCGATTGAACGCGGCTATGAAGAAGCCAAGATCCGGGTCACCGAAATCCGGCGGATGCAGGAAGCCGTCCTGCGCTAGAGGCGGCGTCGCCGCCGCCTCGTCACTCGGCTTTGTTCTCTCGCCGTATCAACCGGCGATATAGGCCTTGATGTGCTCGGCCTCTTGCTCGATCTCGCGGATGCGAGACTTCACCACGTCGCCGATCGAAATGATGCCGGAAAGCTTGCCATTGTCCTCAACGGGCACATGGCGGAAACGACGGGTCGACATCATTTCCATCAGTTCGTTGACGCTGGTCTCTTCGCGGCAGCGATAGACATTGGCCGTCATGAAGGCCGAAACTGGTTGATCGAAGGCATTCTTGCCTTCCGACCCGATCGCACGCACGACGTCACGCTCGGTGAAGATGCCGACGATCCGGTTTTCCATGCCGACCACGACGGCGGCACCGATCTTGTGTTCTTCCAGCACATGGGCGGCTTCGCCCAAGGTCACTGTCGGGCTGATCGTGATAACGTTGCGGCCCTTTTGGTCGAGTATGCTTCTGGCTGATGCAGGCATGCGTTCCTCCTCGCATAGAACACTCGGTCGGCAGCCCAACCCTCCTCAGACTGCCGGACCAAAATCGTGCCCTTTATTCAAGCGGAATGCAATAAGCGCTGAATCACGCCCCTGTGCGCCGGCGGCTATGGGGATCGAAAAGAGCAAAGCAGAAGAAGCCCAGGAGAAAGCCACCGATATGGGCATCCCAGGCGATCGCGGCCGAATCGCTGCCGAGCATCGGCAGGCCGAGCGCGATGGCGACATTGCCGAGGAACCAGACAATGATGAAAACCCGCACGGTTTTATCGGCAAGAGCCTGCCCCACCGAAAGCAGCGGCGGCTCCGCACCCGTGAGCCGGGCGAAATTCCGCTGACGCTCGCCGAAGGCGAAACGGCAGGCAGCCCCCATCAGCGCGGAGATGACGCCCGAGGCCCCCACCATCAAGGAGGGCACACCCCAGTTGACGACTGCGTGAAGGGCGGCGGCCGCCACGGAGGAGACGATCCAGAACAAGACAAACCTAGTCTCTCCGATTCGCCGGCAGACCGGCGTGCCAAAGGCGGCAAGCCACAGGCTGTTGAACGCGAGATGCTCGAAACTGCCATGCAGCAGCGAATAGGTGACCGGCGACCAGAGCCAGGCCAGGGACTGCTCCGATAACGGATAGAGATAGCGAATGGGGGAGAAGCCGAACTCGACGGCGACCCACTGATTGAGCGGAGCCGAGAAGACGAGTTCCTGCAGCGCGTAAATGCCGCAGATCACACCCAGCGCTGCTAGAACGCCGGTCGGCAGATTGAAGATGGGGGGCTCAGGCGAGGAAACCGGCTCTCGGTTCGAGGCATAGGGCTCTCCTGTCGGAAGCGCTTCGCCTCGAGTTCCTGTCTCATCCTGCATCTGCGCATCCTCTTCTTCAGCTCAACTCAGGTAATGCAGGCGGCGGATAAAAAAAAGGCCACCCGGAAACCGAGTGGCCGGTTGGCGCTCGACGAAACGTCGCGCCGACTGGAGTTGGTGCCGAAGGCTGCCCTTCGCGTCTGATGAAGACGAGATGCCATCTTGACACGAAAAGGGCAATCTCAACCTTCGCTTAACCTTAATTGCCAAGCAAATAACGCTCCGTCTCGAAAAAGCGCGCCCAAAAGCAAACACTATATTAACGGCTCGCCGCCTACTGTTAAGCGACAGAGGAACAGACAGATTCTCCATGATGTACTCTACGCAGGCAAGCCAGAGCAACACGATCGCATCGCCGGGACAGCAACGTGCCTTTCAGCGCGTCGCCGTCAGCCTGCAGGGTCGACTCATGCTTGCCACCTACGAAGAGTACGTCTGCAAGGTGATCGACATGTCGCCGGGCGACGTTCGCTTCGCTTGCGCGGGCATGCCGCGCCCCGGTGAACGCGTGATCGCCTATATCGACCACCTCGGCCGGATCGAGGGGACGGTGGTGAAACTCACCGAGGACGGTTTCGTCATTTCCATCAATGCGACGGTGCGCAAGCGCGAGAAGCTCGCGGCCCAGCTCACCTGGATTGCCAACAAGCATGAGCTCGGACTGCCGGAAGACCGCCGTCACGACCGACTGACGCCGCGCCAGACCCGAACAGAGCTCACGCTCGAAGACGGCAAGACCTATCCCTGCCGCCTCATGGACCTTTCGCTTTCGGGCGCAGCCGTCGACATCGACATCCGTCCGCCGATCGGCTCGGCCGTCCGCCTCGGCAACATGCGTGGCCGCGTCGTGCGCCATTTCATGGAAGGCGTCGCTGTCGAATTCCTGACGCTGCAGTCGAAGGAAGCCCTCACCGAGTTCCTCTGATCCTCCATGACATCCAATGAAAAAGGCGCCTGCGGACCCCGCAAGGCGCCTTTTTCTATGCCGGAAGAGAAGTCGTGCCAGAGCGGCACAACATTTTTCAAAAAATTTCGACAGCAAAAATGGCCAGATACGCCCCGACGAGTGAGCCAAGCGGCCACTCGGGCCGTGCGCGAATTGCCTGTATGTACGGTTCGAGCACACACCTCCCGATCGTACTAGCATTAGCCCTCGCGATCGCACCGATCACAAGCCTATGTTTTAGTTTGATAAATTGGCACTTGCCGCCGCCAGGACACGGGCGATCGATAAAATACCGCTCAATTTTTCCGCAAATTTTCTTCAATATATAATCAAATAAAGCGCAAATACTTGTAAATATAGAATCTGATTTTCAGATACTTCGTCGTTTATCTTACCGCTATTCTTCGCGGTCGATCAAAATATCCATGTCATTGCTTTCTCCATTACCGGGAGACAACCAATGACAACAAAGAAAAATCTGGGTATTGGAACTCTGGCCGCCGCTATCGCTGGCGTCCTCGCTTTTCAGGTGTCGGCCATGCCGGCCAACATGCAGGTGGTCGGAAAGGCCAACCCGCCGATCGGTCACTACGAATTCTGTCAGACCTATTCCGGCGAATGCGCCGGCAGCCAGGCGGATAGTGGGCCGATGGTTCTGACCGAGGACCTCTGGAAGGCAATCCTCGACGTCAACTACACCGTCAACAGCTCGATCACGCCGCTCACCGACATGGAAATCTATGGCGTGGAAGAGCGCTGGACCTATCCGCGCAGCGTCGGCGATTGCGAAGACTTCGCCTTGCTGAAGCGCAAGATGCTTGTCGACCGCGGCGTCGACCCGGCCGACCTGCTGATGACCGTCGTCCTGCAGCCGAATGGCGAAGGCCATGCCGTGCTCACGGTGCGCACGGACCACGGCGACTTCATTCTCGACAACATGCGCAACAAGGTGCTGCTGTGGTCGGAGACCGAATACACTTACCTGAAGCGTCAATCTTCGAGCAATCCGGGTCGCTGGGTGAAGCTCCAGGACGGACGCGCAGGCATCGTCGGCAGCGTGTCTCAGTAAACCACACGCCACCTCCGCTTCTGGCCCGGTCTGTCCCCGCCTACCCGTCCCCCGACCGGAGCCAATGAGCCGGTCCCGTCCAACCGGGACCGGCTCTCTTTTTGTTCAGGGCCCCGCCGCCGGCCTCGGAAATTTCACCGAAAATTAACCACGTTCATCGAAGTCTCATATCGGGATCAGCCACGCTATCGCGGTTGCGCCGAGGGGATGGACAAACGATGCGAGGCGACATCAGCAGACCGGAGGCGGACGAAAACGAGACCCCCCTGATCTCGACGCGCTTCCTCGTCAGTGCGATGTTCGCGATCCTTCTCCTGGCCGCCGCGTCGTTCGCCATCAGCTGGTATGGACGCGCCTATGGCGAGCGCCTGTCGCTGGCAGGGCACACCGAGAGCACCGAGATCGTCAACATCGTCATTGGGCGGGACGAACTCGCTTTGCCGGCAAACGTGATCCGTTTCGAGCCACAACGCCAAGGCGGCCCCGCTGAACGGGTGGATCTCTATCTCCTCTGGCCGGAGCTTACCGGATATGCGAGCGCGGAGCGCCGGCGCTTCGACGATCTGACGCTGGCAAACTCCCTGATCTTTCTGCAGATTTCACAGAGCACCATGTCGAGAGACATGTCCGGGCGTATCGAGCCCATCTATCAACATCTGCTTGATGGCCCGCCCGCGCCCGGGCCCGCCGGCCTGACCGTGCAAACCTTCAAGAGCGCCACCGGCTACGAAGGCGAACAGTTGCTCACCGGCACGCTGCCAGATGGCTCCACCTATGCCATCCGATGCCTGATGCCGAAGACGCCCGAGGACGCAACCGCCAGCGACTGCCAGCGCGACATCCATGTCGGCGAAGATCTCACCGTCCTCTACCGCTTTTCAAGCCACATCCTCCCCGATTGGGCCAAGATCGATCAGGCCGTGCGCCAATACGTGGCCGGTCGCGCCCACGCGGCCCCGGCTGCAGTGACGCCTAAAAATCAACTCAAAGCGTCAACCGACCGTTCATCATAAACCTCTTGGTAAGGCTAATTCCGTAGGGTCCCAAGAGATGGTCGCGATTGGGGGAGAGCGCCCTGTCGTCAATTGTTCGATTAAAAGAGTATCGTGGTGCATAAAGTTTTGGGTAGCTTCAACGTCGCAGCCGTTCTTCACCGGCTTGTCCTCACGCTGTTTGCGGTCCTCGTGGCGAGTGTCGCTGCCGTCAGCGTCGCACAGGCCAACCCGAAATATGCAGGCGTCGTGATCGATGCCAAGACGGGCAAGGTTCTCTATAGCGAGAATGCCGACAGCCTGCGTTATCCAGCCTCGCTTACCAAGATGATGACCCTTTACATGGTCTTCGAAGCGCTGGAAGCGGGCAAGATTTCGCTCAACAGCAAGGTCCCCTTCTCGGCCAATGCCGCCAAGGAGCCGCCGTCCAAGTTGGGCGTTGGCACCGGGCGCAGCATCACCGTCGAGCAAGGCATCATGGCCTTGGTCACCCGCTCTGCAAACGATGTGGCGACCGCTCTTGCCGAATATATCGGCGGCTCGGAGCAGCGTTTCGCGCAGATGATGACGTCCAAGGCCCGCAGCCTCGGAATGACCAAGACGACCTATCGCAATGCGCACGGCCTGCCGAATACGGCACAGATGACGACGGCACGTGATCAGGCTCGCCTCAGCATCGCCCTTCGCCAGCACTTCCCGCAGTATTACGGCTATTTCTCCACCAGCAGCTTCCGCTTCGGCAAGCAGACGATCGGCAATCACAACCGCCTGCTCGGCCAGGTCCGCGGCGTTGACGGCATCAAGACGGGTTATACCCGCGCTGCCGGCTATAACCTCGCAACCTCCGCACAGGCTGATGGTCGTTCGATCGTCGCCGTCGTCCTTGGCGCAACATCCGGTGCCCGCCGCAACGCGCAGATGACCAATCTCGTGCAGCGTTATCTGCCGGCTGCATCTTCAAACCGCGGTGGTGGCAACCTCATCGTCAAGAACGACACTTCGGTCGCGCCTGCTCAAGCGACGGCATCGCTTGGCGGCGGCAATGTTCCGAACCTGCCGCAAACCGGCCCCCTGCCGACCGTTCGTTACAGCGGCGTCGCACAGGCCTATGCCGCATCGCCTGCAGGCAATGCAGCAAGTGCCGCTCTTGAGACAATGCGTCCCGTTGCACCCAGCACCACTCCGGCGGTGCCTGTTCCGCAGCCGGCGCCTGCCTACATGCCGGATTCCGGTGCTGCCATCGCGCCAGCAGCGCCCACTCAGTCGGTCGCTGCAGCTTCCACAATGCCGCCGGATGTCGATGCGGTGACGACTGCCTCAACCACGCCAAGCTCGGGCTGGGTCGTGCAGATCGGCACGTCGCCCGACAAGGACCTGGCCATGGATCTCTTGCGCAACGCGCAGGAAAAAGGCGGAAAGGTATTGCGTTCCGCCACCCCCTTCACTGTCGCCTATGGCGATGGTGCCCAGCAGATCTACCGCGCCCGTTTTGGCGGCTTCGACGAACAGAAGGACGCGGTGAATGCATGTAACGCCCTGAAGAAGAAGGGAATCGGTTGCTGGGCTGCTGCCCAGTAACACGGTCACCCGAAACCTCGATTTGTACTGTTTACGAGGAATACGGAATGGCAACGAAAGACTTCCGACATCAACCGGTGGATGGTCAGGACAATAGCGGCCTGTCGCCTTCGAACGGTGTGCTGCACCCCTTGCACGAGGCAGCCTACCGCCTCGCCGATCTGGGGCTTCGCGAAAAGCGCTCCAAGACCAAGGATCTGATCGGGCTTCTGCTCTCTCACGGCGCCCGGGCCTGGCGTTATTCCCAACCCGAGGCCAGCATCCATCTTCACGTGACGTCTCAGTCCGGGCGTTTCCCGGTCATCATGCGCCTGCGCTGAACAGACGGATCCGTCGATGCCGCTCTACCGCCTGGGAGACAGGGTGCCGAAACTGCCGGGCGCCGGACGTTACTGGATCGCGCCGGATGCCCAGGTCATCGGCGACGTCCAAATCGGCGAAGATGTCGGCATCTGGTTCGGCGCGGTTCTGCGTGGCGACAACGATCCGATCGTGATCGGTGCCGGCACCAATATCCAGGACGGCGTGATGGTGCATACCGATCCAGGTAAAGGCCTCACGATCGGCGAGGGCTGCACCATCGGCCACCACGCGATCATTCATGGCTGCACGATCGGCAACAACTCGCTTATCGGAATGGGCGCAACCGTGCTGAACGGCGCCCGGATCGGCGATAACTGCCTGATCGGGGCCAATGCGCTGATTACGGAAGGCAAGAGCTTCCCGGACAATTCCCTGATCGTCGGCTCCCCAGCCCGTGTCGTTCGCACACTCGACGAGGTAGCGATTGCGGGGCTCAGGCTGTCGGCGGAAAACTATGTGCGCAACTGGCGCCGTTTTGCGGCGGACCTCCAGCCAATGTGAGCACTGCCGCCTCAGGCAGCAATCTCCGCACAGGTCGCACAAAATCCCCTGATCTCGATCGTCGTCTTTTCCGGCTTGAAGCTGCGGCTGCGCGTGATGGTTTCCAGCCGGTGGTCGACATCGTGGTCGTGAAATTCGGTCACATGTCCGCACTTGTTGCAGATCATGAAGGCAACCGTGCCATGTCCCGAGCAGCCGTCATGCGGATGCGCACAAGCGACGAAGGCGTTGAGGCTTTCGAGCCGATGGACCATCCCGAATTCGACTAGTTTGTCGAGCGCCCGGTAGACCTGCAGCGGTGCGCGGAAGCCATGCTCCCGCAGCCGGTCGAGCAGGGTATAGGCCGAGAGCGGTCCGTCGCTGCCGACGAGTGCGTCGAAGACGAGGGACTGATTGCGCGTGAGATCGGTCTTGGTCATGGGTTCAGCCCCTCGGTCGAAGGTCGGTTGTCCTGGCGCCCGGTCGGGGCAGCAGGCTGATGATGAAGAGCAGGAGCGCGGCAACCACGATCGACGGTCCGGACGGCGTGTCGTAGGTCAGCGAGCCGAAGAGGCCCATGACAACGGCCACGGCGCCGATCACCGAGGCAAGCACTGCCATGACTTCCGGCGTCGTCGCAAAGCGTCGGGCGGCCGCAGCGGGGATGATCAGCAAAGACGTGATCAGCATGATGCCGACGATCTTCATCGCGATCGCAATGACCAGGGCCATCAGGAGCATGAAGATCAGCCGCGCGCGTTCGGGGTGCATGCCCTCGGCCTCAGCGAGTTCGACATTCACGGTCCCGGCCAGCAGGGGCCGCCAGAGCCAGGCAATGATCGCCACCACGACGAGGCCACCGATCCAGACGATGGCGACATCGGTCGGCGTCACGGCCAGAATGTCGCCGAAGAGGAAGGCGATGAGGTCGAAGCGGACCCAGGTCATGAAGGCGACCATAACAAGGCCGATCGCCAATGTGGCGTGGCTGAGGATGCCGAGCAGGGCATCGGCAGAGAGGCCCTGGCGCTTCTGCAGAACGATCAGGATCAGCGAGACGAGTGCCGCGACGACGAAGACGCTGACCATCAGGTTCAGGGAGAAGAAGAGCGACAGTGCGACGCCGAGCAGGGCCGAATGGGCCATGGTGTCGCCGAAATAGGCCATGCGCCGCCAGATGACGAAACAGCCGAGCGGCCCGGTCGTGAGAGCAAGGCCGATGCCGGCGAGCATTGCGCGGACGAAGAAGTCATCCAGCATGATCGTGCTCCCGGTTCTTGTGGTGCCCATGGTCATGGCCATCATGATGATCGTGGCCATGGTGATCATGGTGGTCGTGATGGTGGTGCCCGTCTTCAGGATGGCAGTGATCGGTCACGCTGCCATCGGCGTGCTGGACACGCCCATCGGGCAGATGCGTATGGTCGTGGTCGTGGCTGTAGACGGCGAGCGTCTGTGCAGCCTTGGCACCGAAGAGCCGCATGTATTCCGGGCTCTGGCTGACCGCCGCCGGGGTCCCCCGGCAGCAGACATGGCCGTTGAGACAGATGACCGTGTCGGTTTCTGCCATCACCACATGCAGGTCATGCGAGATCAGAAGAATGCCGCAGCCGGTCGAATTACGGATGGAGGTGATGAGGTCGTAGAGCGCGATCTCACCGGAGAAATCGACGCCCTGGACGGGTTCGTCGAGAACCAGAATATCGGGCTTGCGCGCCATGGCGCGGGCGAGCAGGGCACGCTGGAATTCCCCGCCCGACAGGTGCTGGACCTCTGCAGCGGCGAGATGGGCGATGCCGACAGCCTCGAGTGCCGTATTCACTTCAGCGGAGGACAAGGGTGCCGTCAGCGTCATCAGGCGGCGGACCGTCAGTGGCATCGTCCAGTCGACGGAAAGGCGCTGCGGCACGTAACCGACGCGCAGGCCGGGCTTGCGCTCCACTCTGCCCTCGTCCGCCTTGGTCACCCCGATCGCCATCTTGGCGCTCGTCGACTTGCCGGACCCGTTGGGGCCGATCAGAGTGACGATCTCACCGGGGCGCACGGAGAAATCGACCCCGCGCACGAGCCAGCGGCCGTTTCGGTAGACACCAGCGCCGGTGAGTGACACCAGCGGTGCGGCCTCCCGTGATTTCATGGCATTCATAGGTTTCTCGAGATTTTGATGTTGCCACCTCCTATGCCACACGTTATAGCATAACGCAACTTGGGTAATAGTATTACATAACCATCCTCAGGAGCATTGCATGACCCGCTATCGCCTCGGACTGGCTGCCTCCACGGCGCTGCTTTTCCTGTCGCACTCTTTCGCCATGGCGGCTCCTGACGTCGTGGTCTCGATCAAGCCCATCCATTCCCTCGTCGCTTCGATCATGAAGGGTGTCGGCGAACCGTCGCTGATCGTCGAGGGTGCAGCCTCCCCGCACACCTATACTCTGAAGCCGTCCAACGCCCGGGCCCTCGAAAATGCCGACGTCATCTTCTGGGTCGGTCCTGGTCTCGAAGCCTTCCTGGACAAGCCTCTCGAGGCTTTGCCGAAGAATGCCAAGGTGGTCGAACTCGAAGATGCGCCGGGCCTGACCAAGCTGCCGTTCCGCGAAGGCGGTGCCTTTGAGGGCCATGACCACGATGAGCATGCCGAGGCAGGCGAAGGCGCGGATGATCATGCGCACGATCACGGCGCCGAAGAGGCCGGCCATGACGATCATGCCAAGGCCGAGCACGCGGATGATCACGGGCACGACCACGGGGCGGAAGACGCCGCTGCCGCCGATGACGGCCACGGACATGAGGGTCATGCCCATGAGGGTCATGATCACGATGAACACGAGCATGGCGGCATCGACATGCATCTCTGGCTCGACCCCAGCAATGCCAAGGCCATGGCGGCTGAAATCGCCAAGAGCCTTGGTGACGCCGATCCGACAAACAAGGCGGCTTACGAAGCCAATCTGGCGACCCTGAATACCGAAATCGACGCGCTCGACACGGAGATCGCCGCGCAGCTGAAGCCGGTGCTGGAGAAACCCTTCATCGTCTTCCACGACGCCTACCAGTATTTCGAAAAGCGCTATGGCGTGCGGGTGGCCGGTTCTGTGACCGTCAGCCCGGAAACCATGCCGGGCGCCGAGCGGCTGTCGACCATTCACGCAAAGATTGGGGAACTCGGAGCGGCTTGCGTATTCGCCGAGCCGCAGTTCGAGCCGAAACTGATCAGCGTTGTTACCGAAGGCACGCAGGCGAAGTCGGGTGTGCTCGACCCCGAGGGCGGTGCGCTGGAGGCTGGACCAGGTCTCTATGGCCAGTTGATGCGCAATCTCTCGACATCGATGAGCACCTGCCTCTCGCAGTAATCTGATCCCTCCCCCGGGCGAAAAAGGCGGGACTTCGGTTCCGCCTTTTTCAGATCACCGATTGTTATGTTATTACATTAAATGGAGTCTCTCATGAAGAAGCTTCCCGTGACCGTCTTGTCCGGATTTCTGGGTGCCGGCAAGACGACCTTGCTCAACCATGTTCTCGCCAATCGCGACGGCTTGCGTGTCGCCGTCATCGTCAATGACATGAGTGAGGTGAATATCGATGCCGCGCTGGTGCGTGGCGGGGATGCAGCACTTTCACGCACGCAAGAGCAACTGGTGGAGATGAGCAATGGCTGCATCTGTTGCACGCTGCGCGACGACCTCTTGAACGAGGTGCGCGGGCTCGCCGAACAGGGGCGCTTCGACTATCTGCTGATCGAGGCGACCGGCATTGCCGAACCCTTGCCGATTGCCACCACATTCGACTTCCGCGATGAACAGGGTCGCAGCCTGTCAGACATCGCGCAGCTGGATACCATGGTGACCGTGGTGGATGCCGCCAACCTTATCGGTGACTATTCCTCGAGCGACTTTCTCGCGGACCGCGGCGAGACTGCCGGGGAAAACGACAATCGGACGCTGGTCGATCTCCTGGTTGAGCAGATCGAATTCGCCGATGTGATCATCCTCAACAAGGTCGGCACGGCCACCCCGGATCAGCTCGATGCCGCGCGCAAGATCATTGCCGGTCTGAATGCAGATGCCCGGATCATCGAGACCGACTTTGCCCATGTGGCCGCAAAAGACATCCTCGGGACCGGGCTCTTCGATTTTGCCAAGGCCGAGACGCATCCGCTGTGGTTCCAGGAACTGCACGGCTTCAGGGACCACGTTCCGGAAACCGAGGAGTACGGGATCCGCTCCTTCGTCTATCGCGCCCGCGCGCCGTTCGACCCCACCCGCTTCCGAGCCTTTCTCGATCGCTCCTGGCCGGGTGTGATCCGGGCCAAGGGCTTCTTTTGGCTCGCCACACGTCCGCATCATGTCGGGGAACTCAGCCAGGCCGGCCCACTCGTTCGGACAACCAAGATGGGGTTGTGGTGGGCCTCGGTGCCGAAATCTCGCTGGCCCGACGATCCGGGCTTCCTCAACGCGATGACGCCCTATCTCGACAAGGAGTGGGGAGACCGGCGGCAGGAGATCGTCTTCATCGGTGCCGATCCCATGGATCAGGCGCAGATCACGGCCGAGCTGGACGATTGCCTCGTGGCCGCAGAAACCTTCACGCCGACGGCCTGGGAAGGCCTTGCCGATCCCTTCGCCCGTTGGGCCTGAGGATCAGATTTTTCCGCGCTTTTGCAGGACGGAGAGAACCACGGCCGCGCCGGCTTCACCGGCCGGCCGTTCCGTTTGCAACTTGCGCCATACGTCGTCATATCCGCTGAGCATCGCTGCCCGTTGCGGCGTGTCGAGCGACAGGCGTTCGGCCCACCGCACGAGGCTCGCAGGCCGAAGCACGTCGTTGAAGTATTCCGGGACGACGGCATAGTCTGCAATCAGGTTCGGCAGGGCACCGGTCCAGATCTTGATGCGATTGGCGAGCAACCGGATGATCCAGTCGCCCTTGTAGGTCGAGACGACCGGGACATGGGCAAGCGCCAACTCCAGGATAACGGTGCCGGAAGCTGCGATCGCGACATCCGCTTCCTCGAAAGCGCGCCACTTTCCCTCGTCGCCGACCAGGATGTCAGGCCTCAGGGTCCAGTCCCGTGTGATGTCACGCACGCGGGCTTCCTGGCGAGCCACCGTGGGCAGCACGAAGCGCGTCTCGCCGTTGCGGGCGACGAACTCCTTCATCGCTTCCCCGAAGACCGGCAGGAGCTGGGTGATCTCGCTGCCACGCGATCCTGGCAACAGGAGAATGGTTTTGGGCTCACCTTGCCCCTTAACCGACCTCGCCTTGCGAGCTTCGCGAATGCGGCGGATATCCAGATGACTGGACAGTCTATGGCCGACGAAATGGGTTTCCGGTCCACCGAGCCGCTGCATGACGGCGGGTTCGAACGGCAGGACCGCCAGCACGGCATCGACATAGTCGAGCATCGCCTTGGCGCGGTATTCCTTCCAGGCCCAGACGCTTGGGCAGACATAGTTGACCACCGGCAGATCCGGCAGCTTGCGCCGCACCTTCTTTGCCACACGATGGGTGAAATCCGGGCTATCGACGATCAGCAGCAGATCTGGCTTTGCCTCGACGATCGCATCTGATGTCAACGAAATCAGTTTGATGAGGCGTGGGAGCTTCGACAGTACCTGGGTGATGCCCATGATCGAGAGCTCGGAAAAATCGAAGAGCGACCTCAGCCCTTGCGCCTCGAGCGCGTCACCGCCGACGCCGACGAGCTCGATAGGGGCCGGATGCATCGCCTTCAGCTCCGCAATGAGATCGGCGCCTAGCAGATCCCCGGAGACCTCGCCAGCAATAACGGCGATCTTCAGCGGCTTGTCGCTCATGATCCAAGCTCCTTGTTCGACCGGTCTATGCCGACGACAAAGATCCCGGCGGCATCTGCAGCCGCGATCATCGCTTCACGTTCGACCACGAGGGCCCGCCCGGCTTCAACGGCAATGCCCGCCAGCCCTGCGGCCTTGGCGTTTGCGACTGTCGAGACACCGACGGTCGGCAGGTCAGCGCGAAGGTCCTGCTGCGGCTTGCAGAGTTTGACCAGAACGCCCTTGCGACGCTGGGAGATCCGTCCTTCCGAGCGCAGACCCTGGACGCGGGCAAGCATGGCATCGGTGCCTTCGACGCCCTCTAGTGCTACGATGCGGCCACCGACCGCAACCGCCCCCTGCCCGACGTCGAGCCTGCCCAGCGTCTCAGCGGCATCCGCCGCTCTGTCGATATCCTTCAACGCATCCGCGTCCGGGGAAATCGTCCCGAGTGGTCCCACCGTTGCCAGGAGACCCGGAAGGATTTCATGCGCGCCGAGCACTTCACAGCCTTGCGCCTCGATCAGCGAGATCACCATGCGCAAGACAGCATCGTCTCCGCCGGCGAGCAGGGTCTTCAATGCACTCGGGAGTTTCAGAAGGGATTTCCAATTGACCCGGATCTCGCCGAAGGCCGGGCGTCGCTTCACGGCACCCGACATCACGACCCGGCGAATATCATGCTGACGGAACAGGGCAGAGAGTCCTGCCATGTCGCCGACGCCGATGACAGCGGTGTCGAAGCCTTGCCAGATATCGTCAGCTTCGTTCTTCAGTCTGAGGACAATGGGATCCTCGCCTGCGTCGCGAGCCGCTTCGGCCAGGAAGAGCGGCAGTTTTCCGCTGCCGGCGATGATCGCGAGGCGACCGGTCCGCGGCAGGCCGTCAGGTTCAGCGGCCGCCGTCATCAATCAGTTCTTGCCGCGATGGGGCGACGAGAGCGCCCGGTCGCTTTCGGCCGCGATGAAATCGAGGATCTCGATCACAGGCGCACAATCGAGATACTCGTCGCGGATGGCCGCAGCATTGGCGCGTGCGGAACCTTCGCTCTCGAAGATCTGCTTGAAGGCGCGGCGGACCTGGTGGATCACCGAACGCTCGATACCGGCGCGGGTCATGCCGACCACGTTAAGGCCGCCCAGAATGCCCGGATTGCCGTTCAGCATGCCATAGGGAATGACATCATAGGCCACGGCGGACAAACCACCGATGAAGGCCTGACGGCCGATACGGGTGAACTGGTGCACGGCGCAGCCACCGCTGAGGATAGCCTTGTCACCGACGTGGACATGACCGGCCAGCATGACATTGTTGGACAGGATGATGTCATTGCCGAGAATGCAGTCATGGGCGACATGCGAATTGGCCAGGAACAGGCAGTTGTCGCCGACGCGGGTGATACCGCCACCGCCGACCGTGCCGCAGTTCATCGTCACGCCTTCGCGCATGGTGCAATTGGCACCGACGAACAGGTTGGAATCTTCGCCCGCCTCGTGAAGGCTCTGCGAGACGCCACCGATCACGGCCATTGGGTGGATCTTCGAGCCGGCGCCGATTTCGGTCAGACCGGTCACGACAGCGTTCGAAATAAGCTCAACGCCGTCTTTCAGCGTCACGCGCGAACCTACCCGGCAGAACGGACCGATCCGGACATTCTCGCCGATTACCGCTCCGTCTTCGATCACGGCCATCGGATGGATGACGGCGCTTGCGGCGATCTGGCTCATTTCTGATCCTTGCGCATGATCATGGCACCGATGTCAGCCTCTGCGACCAGTGCGCCGTCGACCTTGGCGTCGCAATGGAACTTCCAGATGTTACCGCGCTGCTTCTGCTTCACGACATGGAATTCAACGCGATCACCCGGCACAACGGGCTTGCGGAAACGGGCATTGTCGATCGTCATGAAGTAGACGAGATTTCCGCCCTCGCCCTGCAGCCTTGCACAGATGGCACCGGCAGTCTGCGCCATGCCCTCGATCAGAAGGACGCCCGGCATGATCGGGCTTTCCGGGAAATGACCGGTGAAATGCGGCTCGTTTGCCGTCACGTTCTTGATGCCGATGGCAGAATTGTCACCGTCGATCTCGATGATCTTGTCCACCAGCAGGAAGGGATAGCGGTGGGGCAGAAGCTTCATGATCTCGAGGATATCAGCCGATCCCAATTCGCTCTTCGCGACTTCAGTCATTGCTGGCTCCCTTGTCTTTGGCGCGGCCGTCATAGCGGCTCAAGGTGTCCGCCACCTCGCGCAGATAATCCTTCAATGGGCGGGCCGGGACGCCGCCGTATTTTTCACCCGGGGGCACGTCTGCAAGAACGCCGCTCATCGCGGCAATCTGTGCGCCGTCGCCAATCTTGATGTGACCATTGACGCCTGCCGCACCGCCGATCATGACGCCATCGCCGATGACCGTGCTGCCGGCAATGCCGACCTGGCTGACGATGCCACAATGACGCCCGATGCGAACGTTGTGACCAACCTGGACCAGGTTGTCGATCTTTGTGCCCTCGCCGATCACGGTATCGTCCATGGTGCCACGGTCGATGGTGGTGTTGGCACCGATCTCGACATGATCCTGGATGATGACACGGCCGACCTGAACGATCTTGAGCATGCCACGGGGGCCAGGCGCATAGCCGAAGCCATCCTGGCCGATGCGGGCGCCGTTGTGAATGATGACATTGTTGCCAACGAGGGCAACCTGAACGGTCGCTCCGGCGGCAATCACGCAGTCACGACCGATCCGGACACCCGGTCCAATCACGGCACCTGGACCAATGCGCGTGCCACTGCCGATTTCGACATCGGCGCCAATGACGGCCATGGGCTCGATCTCGACACCGTCTTCAAGGCGTGCCGTCGCATCGACAAACGCTGCCGGAGAGATTTTTGCCGTCTCGGACGTCATGCGAACAGGCGAAAGCCCCTGCGGATGCAGAAGACCGCCCGCAAGAGCAAATGCCGTATGGGCACTCTTGGCGACAAGAACGGGAATATGGGGCGGGATCAGGGACAGCAGCGGCTTCTCGCAGAAGATCGCCGTGGCTTGGCAGGTCGTGAGCTCTTCACGGTTGCGGCGAGAGAGGATGTAGCAAACATCCCCATCCTTCGCCCGCGCCACCGGCGAAACGGATCGAACGATCCGTTCCCCGTGGCTCGCATCCTGCAATTCCGCCCCCGTGTGCGCTGCAAGCGCAGCCAAGGTCACCCCGGTATGGGGCGGAAAGAAATGATTATGCTCCATCAGCAAACGCTCCAGAACGTCAACCTGTCAGCAGTTCTGGACCGCCAGTCTTAGAACTGGTTCGCCATGCTGAAGCGGAATTCCTGGGTCTCGTCGAAGTCTTCCTTGGCGACCGGAACCGCGTAGTCGACGCGAAGAGCACCGAAGGGCGAATTCCACACCAGGCCGGCGCCGACCGAGGCACGGAGCGACATTCCGGTGCCCTGCGCACCGGCGTCACTCGACAGTTCGCTGCCGTACAGCGTACCGGCATCAGCGAAGACTGCACCGCGGAAGCCGAGATCCTGCGGAACCATCGGAAGCGGGAACGTGGCTTCAGCGGAGGCCGTGAAGTATGTCGTACCGCCGATTGCATCGTCACCGATACGCGGGCCGATACCGCTGTTATCAAAGCCGCGGATTTCCTTGCCGCCAATCTTGAACTGGTCGAAGACGTTCAGGTTGTCGCCGAGGGCGACGACGTGACCGGCCGAACCAGCCAGCGAGCCTACGATATCGAACTCGTCCGACAGGGTGTAGAACATGCGGGCGCGGATGAAGGCCTTGTAGTATTCGGAATCGCCACCGAGACCGGCATATTCATGCGTAAAGCTCGCATAGATGCCTTCATGCGGGTTCTGGCGATCGTCGACCGTGTTGTAAACGATCGAGTGACCGAGGATCGACTGCTTCCAGGTGCTGCCCGAAATCGCATCGATGTAAGGCGCGGCAATCGTGTCGTCGCCACCGCCGGCAACACCGTCTGAACCGAACGCACCATCGTTGATATAGTCGATGGTCTTGTAGGTGTAGCGCAGGGTCGTCGCGAGATCTTCGGTGATCGGCGCCGTGACGCGGATCGTACCGCCCTGCTCTTCGTAATCATATTCCGAGTTGCTGCTGGTCGAGCTCTTGAAGAGATCGAAGCCAGCGGCCAGACGGTAACCGAGGAAATAGGGCTCGGTGAAGGAGAAGTTGTAGGTCTGCGTGTCGTCGAAGCCACCACCGGCAGCCAGACGGATAAACTGACCACGACCGAGGAAGTTCTTCTCTTCGACGGAGGCTTCGAGAACGAGGCCACCATCACCGACGGAGTAACCAGCACCGATGCCGAACGAGCCAGTCGGCTGATCCTGCACATCAACAATCACGACGACGCGGTCAGCGGAGCTGCCGGCCTGGGTCGAGATGTTGACCGCAGAGAAGAAGCCGAGCGCTTCCAGACGGCGCTTGGCGCGCGAGATCGTCTCCTGGTTGAAGGCGTCGCCTTCGGAGATGTCGAATTCGCGGCGGATGACGTAGTCGCGAGTACGGGTGTTGCCACGCACTTCGATGCGCTCAACGTAAGCGCGCTCACCCTGGTCGACGAGATAGGTCACGCCGATGGTGTTGGTTTCGAAGTTGCGGTCACCACGCGGCACAACGCGGGCAAAGGGATAACCAGCCGAGGAAACACGACGGGAAATGGCTTCCATCGACTTCTGGACGTCGCGGGCGCTGTAGGTGTCGCCTTCACGCGTTTCCAGAAGACCCTGAAGCTCGGAACCGTCGATGCCATCAACAGTCGATTCAACCGAGACTGCACCAAAGCGATAGCGCTGGCCTTCGTCGACAGTGATGTTGATGGTGTATTCGTTACCGGCTTCGTTCAGCACGGCCTCGGACGAGATCACGCGGAAGTCGGCATAGCCGTGGTTGTAATAGAACTGGCGCAGCACTTCTTCATCGGCGCGCAGCTTGTCTTCGTTGTAGACGTCCTTGCGGGTCAGGAAGGACAGGATGCCCGATTCCTTTGTCTGCAGGACGGCGGCCAGACGACCGTCGGAATAGGCGCTGTTGCCAACGAAATTGATCGAGCTGATCTTGGTGCGCTCGCCTTCGTTGATCACGAAAGCCAGGTTCACGCGGCCTTCAGCGACCGGCACAACCTGCGTCGTGACTTCGACGTCGCTACGGCCAATGGCGCCATAGGCTTCGCGAATGCGCTGGATGTCGGCGCTGATGAGGCTATCGCTGTAAGGGCCCTGAGCCTGGGTCTGGACGATGCCCTGAAGCTTGTCGTCCTTGATCTTGCGGTTGCCGTTGAACACGACCTGATTGATCAGCTGGTTTTCAGCAACGGTGACGACGAGCGTACCGCCGGATACCGAGATCTGAACATCAGAGAAGAAGCCGGTCGCGTAGAGACGCTTGACCGATTCATCGATGTCGGCATTGGAAAAAGTCCGACCCGGCTGGATCGAAAGGTTGGAGCGCACAGCCTCAGGCCCAACACGCTGAGCGCCGCGTACGTCGATACGCTGAACCACTGCAGCTTCAGCCGCAATGGCCGATGCGAGGACGGCAATACCTGCTCCCGAAGACACAACACCAGCAGACAGCGCGACCGCCGATACTGCGTTCAAAAACTTTGAACCAGCCTTCATGTGTATACTTTACCTTCTTCCATTGCCCCGCAGTCGTTACCCGACTCCGGCCCGTGTGTGGTTTTAGCGGGTTTTACCCTACAAGCAAGTGTGCGCGTTAATTTCTGTTTACTTCATTTCAACGCGTGGCCCAATCGCCACTATCAATTTGAAACATCGTAAACAAACCCTTTCGCAGCTTGCAAGCTCCCCCGCTAGCCAATCAACCGGCTGATATCGTTCCAGGTGGCAAAAACCATCAGAGACAGGATCATGGCCATACCGATGCGGAAGGCGATTTCCTGTGCGCCCTGACCCATCGGCCTCCCTCGCACTGCTTCAATCGCGTAGAGAACGAGATGGCCCCCGTCAAGGACCGGAACTGGGAACAAGTTCAAAAGCCCCAGAGAAACGGAAAGAACCGCGGCCAGATTTAACAGAGCGATAACGCCGAGTGTCGCCATCTCCCCGGATGCCTGGACAACACGCACCGGTCCGCCCAGCTGATCCGCGTTCATGCGGCCCGCAATCATGTTGCCGATATAATCGAATGTGCCCGTCACGATATGGCCGGTCTGACGCACACCTTCCCACAGAGCCTGGAGTGGCGACAGCTCGACGATTCGGAAATTGCCAGCCTGCTGGTCGGTGATGATGCCGATCTGCCCGACTTCCATCTCATTGCCGAAGCGATCGGTGGTGACAGCCCGTTGCGGAACCAGATCGAAATCGACTTCCTGACCATCGCGGCGGACCGTCACTTCGACCGGGACTTCCGGCCGCATTGTGATGTAGCGCACAACATCGTCGAAGGTTTCGATGGTGCGACCATCCAGAGCGACCAGAACGTCGCCGCGCGCGATCCCGGCGACCTCAGCTGCGCTGCCCGGCTTGATATCGGCTACGACAGGGTCGGAGACCGGCTTGCCCATGGTTGCGAACATGCCGGCGAAGATCACGATAGCGAGCAGGAAATTGGCAAGCGGACCTGCAGCGACGGTCACGGCGCGCTTCCATAGCTTGGCGCCGTTCAGTGTCTGCGCACGTTCCTGCTCTGTCAGCTCTTCGGCCATCGAGCCATCGGGACGGCTGGCGGCGTCTGCGTCACCGAAGAAGCGTACATAGCCGCCAAGAGGGATTGCCGAGATCTTCCAGCGGGTTCCGTGGCTGTCGGTAAAACCAATCAGCTCAGGACCGAAGCCGACGGAAAAGGCGAGAATTCGGATGCCAGACCAGCGACCCGCCAGATAGTGGCCCATTTCGTGGATGAAAACGAGCAGTGACAGGATCAGGATATACGGCAGGATATACCCGCCGAGGAAACTGAAGATTGCGCTGATGTGATCCATCTATCCGTATCCTGATCTCGCCCATGGCGAAGGTTGACGCCGTCGACTGCCGGATTGAACCGATCCTCAAAGACCGAAGAGGAAGGCTCCCATGGACACGACGGCATTGGCACTTCCGGCGGAACTGCCGATGGCCAAGAAAAACGCGGCAAAACAGGCAAATACAAGGCCGTCAACGCGGTCCATCACACCACCATGGCCGGGAATGAGCTTGCTCGAATCCTTCACGCCAAATCGCCGCTTGATAAAGGATTCAAACAGGTCGCCGATCTGGCTTGCGATCGAAAGAGCGAGCGCCACCAGAACCACCCATATGCCGACGTCCTGGAAATGGGCCATGGCCACCAAAAGTCCACCGGCCACACCGGCCACGGTCCCGCCAATGGCGCCGGACCACGTCTTGCCGGGCGAGATGCGCGGGGCAAGCTTCGGGCCTCCGATGGCACGGCCGACGAAGTAAGCCAGGATGTCGGTTGCCCAGACCACCACGAAGACAAAGAGCATGGCGATGAAGCCGAGCGAATCCTCACCGCGGATGGCGGACAGCGAAATGGCGCTCAGACCGGCATAGAACAGCCCGCCTGGCTGCCACCAGCTGACACGGCGCAACAGAGAGGGAATGGCAGCCGTGATCACAAGACCGGCAAAGAGCGGCACGGTCAGTTCGGCCTGTCCGAACAGCATGTTGAGGCTGATCAGCGCCATCGACAACCAACCGAAGGCGTTCGCCCTCAGGCTGCCTTCCGCGAGCCGCGTAATCGTGGACCATTCGTAATAGATCAACAGACCGATCGCTGCCGCCACAGCCTTGAAGGCCAGACCGCCGAACCAGGTCGCCGAAAGGACCAAAACGATCATCACGATGGCGGAGACGATCCTGAGCTGCAGCTCGCGCGACATGGTCAGGGTCATGAGCCGACCGCCACGGCTTTCGCCGAAAGACCGCCGAACCGGCGATCGCGGGCGGCGTATCGTTCCAGGACGGAATGAAAGAGCGCCGGCGTGAAATCGGGCCAGAAATCCGGCACGAACATCAGCTCCGCATAGGCCGCCTGCCAGAGCAGGAAATTCGACAGCCGCTCCTCTCCGCTCGTGCGGATGACCAGATCGGGATCAGGAATGCCGGCCGTATCCAGGGAGTCGTTGAGCTTCTGTGCGTCAATTTGGGACGGTTCGAGCCGACCGGCCTGGACTTCAGCTGCCAGGCGGGCTGCTGCCCGTGCGATTTCGTCACGGGAGCCGTAGTTGAAGGCGATCACGAGGGTCATGGCCGTATTGCCGACCGTGGTCTCTTCGGCCTCAAGCAGCAGCGAGCGAATGTCGTCGCGCAGGTTCTGTCGCTCTCCGATCACCCGGATCCGGACACCCTCGCGATGGAGGTCAGCAAGGTCGCGGCGGATGAAGGCTTTCAGCAGACCGAAAAGCTCGTTCACTTCAGCTTCAGGGCGCCGCCAGTTCTCGGAGGAGAAGGCAAACAGCGTCAGAAATGCCACGCCCGCCTCGCCGGCCGCCTTCACGGTTTCCCGGACAGCCTCGACCCCCTTGCGGTGGCCGAAGGTGCGCGGCAAGCCGCGCGCATTCGCCCAGCGCCCATTGCCATCCATGATGATCGCAACATGCTGCGGGACGATGCGATGTTGAACTGTCGACATTGGCGAGGATCCAAGCGGCTCAGAGAGGACGATATACAGCGACTCTCGCTTAAACCTGCATGATTTCCTTTTCCTTCTCGACGAGCAAGCGGTCGATGTCGACAATCGTCTCGTCGGTCATCTTCTGCACCTTGTCAGAGAGGGAGCGGCTGTCGTCCTGGCTGATCGAACCGTCCTTTTCAGCCTTCTTCAGACCGTCCATGCCGTCGCGACGAACGTGGCGGATGGCGACCTTGGCCTTCTCGGCATAGTCATGCGCGACCTTGACGAGCGACTTGCGGCGCTCTTCGTTGAGCTCAGGCAGCGGAATGCGAAGGTTCTGGCCGTCAACGATCGGGTTAAGGCCGAGATTGGCTTCGCGGATGGCGCGGTCGACGGCGTTCACCATCGACTTGTCCCAGATCGAAACGCCGAGCATGCGCGGCTCCGGCACGGTGACGTTCGCCACCTGGTTCAGCGGCACGCGCGAACCATAGGCATCGACCGTGACCGGATCGAGGATGTTGGCCGAGGCACGGCCCGTGCGCAGCGATGCGATATCGTTCTTGAATGCATTGATCGCACCGTCCATGCGGCGCTTAATGTCGTTGAGATCAACCCCTGCGGTCATCATGGTTCTCCCATTGCTCTTTCAGTCGGCGACATCCAGCGATGCCGCCCTTGCCTGTGATCAGTTGTCGGTGACGATGGTCATGCGACCGGCGCCAGACAGGATTTCGCCGAAGCCACCCTTCTCATGGATCGAGAAGACGATGATCGGAATGTGATTTTCGCGCGCAAGGGCAACTGCCGCGACGTCCATGACGGCCAGGCCCTTCTGCAGGACCTCGTCATGCGTCAGGCTGTCGAAGCGCGTCGCGGTCGGGTCCTTCTTCGGATCGGCGGAATAGATGCCGTCGACCTGGGTTCCCTTGAAGATCGCCTGGGCGCCGATCTCGGCGGCGCGGAGGGCTGCGGCGGAATCGGTGGTGAAGAACGGGTTGCCGGTGCCGCCGGCGAAGATCACCACCCTGCCCTGCGCCAGATGGTGCAAGGCGGCGCGCTGCGAGAAGCTTTCGCAAATTTCCGGCATGGCAATTGCGGACAGAACAACCGTGTCGATGTCGAGTTTGCGCAGCGAAGTGGCAAGTGCCAGCGCGTTGATAACGGTCGCCAGCATACCCATGTGGTCGCCGGTGACGCGGTCGCCACCCTTGGAGGCCACGGCTACGCCGCGGAAGATGTTGCCACCGCCGACGACGACGCCGACTTCGACACCCATGCGGCGGGCTTCAGCGATATCGCCAGCGATCCGATCGGCCACTGCGACATCGATCCCGAATCCCTGACTGCCCATGAGGGCTTCACCGGAAGCCTTGAGGAGGACGCGTTTGAACAATGGCTTGGCTGACATGAAAGCTCCCGAGAACAATTCTGTGCCGGATACACGAAGGGCATCGCGTTGTCACGCGATGCCCCAATGTTTTCCCTTGAAGAAGGGGAAAAGCGCTATCAGCCCTTGGCAACAGCTGCGACTTCGGCAGCGAAGTCGGACTCTTCCTTTTCGATGCCTTCGCCGAGCAGCAGGCGTGCCATGCCGGTCACTTCGATCGGGGCGCCAGCGTCCTTCTCGGCAGCCTTGATGGCGTCGCCGACGGTCAGGTCCGGGTTGATGACGAAAGCCTGCGAGAGAAGAGCGACTTCTTCGAAGAACTTGCGCATGCGGCCTTCAACCATCTTTTCGATGATGGCTTCCGGCTTGCCCGAGGCGCGCGACTGTTCGATGAAGACGTTGCGCTCGCGCTCAGCGACTGCAGCATCGACTTCTTCCGAACGGATGGCGAGCGGGTTGGTCGCAGCGATGTGCATGGCGACCTGGCGGCCGATTGCAGCCAGCACGTCCTTGTTGCCGGTCGACTTGAGCGCAACGAGAACGCCGAGCTTGCCGAGGCCTTCAGAGGCAGCGTTGTGGACGTAGGTTGCGACAACACCGTCTTCGACCGAGAGCTTGACGGCGCGACGCAGCGTCATGTTCTCGCCGATATGGGCGATAGCATCCTTGATGGTGTCGGTGACGGACTTGCCGGTTGCCGGATAGGTGGCAGCGCCGATCGCGTCGACCGAACCATCGGTGCCGATGGCAACAGACGCGACGCCGCGGACGAGTTCCTGGAAGGCATCGTTACGGGCAACGAAGTCGGTTTCGGAGTTGAGTTCGACGACAACGGCCGAGGTGCCGGCGCCGTTGATGCCGATCAGGCCTTCAGCTGCCGTGCGGCCCGACTTCTTGTCAGCCTTGGCGATACCCTTGGCGCGCAGCCAGTCGATGGCGGCTTCGACGTCACCGTCGTTCTCGATGAGAGCCTTCTTGCAATCCATCATGCCTGCGCCGGACTTTTCGCGCAGTTCTTTTACCAGTGCTGCAGTGATTTCAGCCATTGTGTGCCTCTTGTCTGTTCAGGCGGTCGACCCGTGGCCGCGAGGGGAACGGTGAACCGCTAGGTTGGGGACGAAATGTACCCGGATGTATGACAACGTGATGAAGCGGGTCACCACGGAAACAATCGGCCGTCTTCGACGCCTTCTCGCGTGACGCGAATGGCATCTTGAAGAACGGAGGCCGCCCGCTGCTCAGGCGAGCTTGCAGGCGGCCATTCCCTTGACGGGAAAAAGCGGCGGTTACCCGCCGCGTAAAGCGATTAAGCTTCTGCTTCGGTCTCGAGAGCCGGCTCGATCGGAGCTTCGGCAGACGCGCCGATGTCACGACCAGAAGCGCCCTGCTGGCGAGCGATGCCGTCGATGGCAGCGCGCGATATCAGGTCGCAATAGAGCGAGATGGCGCGCGAGGCGTCGTCGTTGCCCGGGATCGGATAGTCGATGAGGTCCGGATCGCAGTTCGAGTCGATGACAGCAACAACCGGGATGCCGAGGCGCTTGGCTTCGTCGATCGCGATCTTTTCCTTGTTGGTGTCGATGATGAACATCAGGTCCGGGGTGCCGCCCATATCGCGGATACCGCCGAGAGCCTTTTCAAGCTTTTCGCGTTCGCGCTCGAGGTTCAGGCGCTCCTTCTTGGAGTAGCCAGACGCTTCCGAAGCCAGGATCTCGTCGAGCTTGCGCAGACGGGCGATCGAGTTCGAAATGGTCTTCCAGTTGGTCATCATGCCGCCGAGCCAGCGGGAGTTGACGTAGTACTGGGCCGAACGCTTGGCGGAATCAGCGATGATTTCCGAAGCCTGACGCTTGGTGCCAACGAACAGAACGCGGCCGCCACGAGCGACGGTGTCGGACACGACCTGAAGGGCGCGCGACAGCATCGGAACGGTCTGAGCCAGGTCGATGATGTGGATGTTGTTACGATCGCCGAAGATGTACGGCTTCATCTTCGGGTTCCAGCGGTGCGTCTGGTGACCGAAGTGAACGCCAGCTTCCAGAAGCTGACGCATGCTAAAATCAGGCAATGCCATGCCTTTTTCTCCTTTTCCGGTTTAACCCCCGCGAGACAAACAGCAGACCTTTCGGCCAGCCACCGGGCGGAAACGACAGGATTTCTCCCTGACGATCCCAAGTCTCGCGTGTGGAATGACGCCGGCCATACAGGGGCGTCGGTCAAAAATCAATAGCGGAAGCGCCGAATTCCGGCAATCGAGCCGGTTTACTGGCAATCGCCGTCGGGCTTGCCGAGCACTTCGAGCTTGGTCAGCTTGCCGGCCAAGACGAAGTCGCCGTAGTCGAGCGTCAGGTCACGGGTCACGCCGTTTTCGTAGAGCTTGAAGGACTGGCTGTAGATCGGCTCCTGGTCGCCCCTCGTCTTCTCGTCAAAATAGGCGATCGAGACCGGCCAGTAGTCCTGCGTTCCGAGGGTTGCTAGGGCCTTGGCTTCCGGATCCGTCTTCGCAGACTGCTGCGGACCACCAACGATAGTGGTCGTGAGGAAGGTCTGGTCGCCGTCTTCGGAACCGTCGAAGATCCGCGATTCGAAGACGCGCTCTCCCCTGCGGGCACGGGCGATCACTTCCAGCATGTGCTCGGCCGGAAAGCGGCTGTCGGCAAGCTCGATATCGCGCCTATCGGGTCCGGTCAGCTCGATCTTGACCTTGCCGCCGGCTTCGGCCGCAGCGCCGCTAACGTCCTTGTCCAACTGGTCATCGGTAAAGGACTTGTTCTCGAATCGGAACTTGCCGGCAGGCACGTCTTCGAAGGTGGTCGAACGCTGGTCGGTGACGCGCACGCCCTCGCCTACGTCGATGCGGGTCACGAAGCGGAACTGGGTGTTGAAGCCCTTGCAGGCCGAACCACTGAATTCATAGACCATGCGGCCGCGCACGGATTCGATCCCGGAGCGGTCGGATGCTTCTTTCAGTACGATCTCGTAGACGGCGCGATGCGGCACAAGGCCGACGGTCGCCGCATAAGCCGCCTGCCCTGCAGTGCCAAAGGCAGCAAGGGAAAGCGTCGCACGGACCGCCATTCGCAAAGGAAACATCGACACCCTCCTGTTGGACTCGTCATCGATGTTATAAGAACACATCCGGCAAAAGCGAGACATGCTTTTCGTCGCCACAACTTTCTCAACTTTTATCAACAGACCGGGAATCGACCATGTCCGACACAATCGACGGCCGCCTTGCAGCGCTGGGCATCAGCCTGCCTGAAGCTGCTGCCCCTGCCGCCAATTACGTGCCCTATGTGATCAGCGGAAACCTGCTGTTCCTCTCCGGCCAGTTGCCGATTGAAGGCGGAAAAGTGGCGGTGACGGGTCTTGTCGGCGGCGATGTCGTGCTCGCCGACGCCCAGCGGGCAGCCGAACTCTGCGCCATCAACATCCTCGCTCAGGCGAAAGCCGCACTGTCCGGCGACCTGTCGCGGATCAGCCGTGTCGTGAAGCTGAATGGTTTCGTCGCATCCGCTCCGGGCTTTGTCGAGCAGCACCTCGTCATCAATGGTGCCTCGAACCTGATCGCGAACGTGTTGGGTGACGCCGGCAAACACGCGCGCGCTGCCGTGGGCGTGGCCCAGCTGCCGCTGAATGCCGCCGTCGAGATCGACGCCATCCTGGAGATTGCATTGTGAGCTCGGTCGACTGGATCAAGGACCTGCCGGTCGCCCATCGCGGCTATCACGACATGAACAGCCAAATCTGGGAAAACACACTCTCAGCTTTCAAACGGGCCATTGAGGCAGGCTTCGCCATCGAATGTGACATCCAGCTCTCGTCCGACAGCGTCCCCATGGTGTTCCACGACCACGACCTGCAGCGGCTCTGCAACATGAACGGTGAAGTGCGCGAACGCACCGCCGGCGAATTGCGCATGCTGTCGATCGGTGGAACCGCCGACAAGATCCCGACGCTTCGCCAGATGCTAGACCTCGTGAAGGGCCGGGTGCCGCTGGTGATCGAGCTCAAGGGCATCGACGCCGAGCATGATGACGGCTTCGTCGAGGCGGTACTCGAGGTGCTAGAGGGTTATGAGGGCAAGGTCGCGCTGATGAGCTTCGATTATCACCTCCTGCGCGCGCTGAAAGTGGCGGAATGCCCCTGGCCGGTCGGCCTCACGGCGGAAGGCGTCAAGCCGGAGAACCTCAGCGCCCACAAGGAAGCCATGGATCTCGGACTGGACTTCACCTCCTATTGCGTGGCGCATCTGCCGAATGATTTCGTCACCGGACTGCGTGAAAAGGGCACACCCGTGATTACCTGGACCGTCAGGGATGAAATCATGCGGGCACAGACCTATAACTATGCTGATCAGATGACATTCGAAGGCTTCGACCCGCGCCAGTCGCCGGCGATTGCCTGACGGGAGATCCATGGCAGACGAGGTGACGATCCGCGTAGTGCGCTCCTTCCAGGAGATCCCATCCAGCGAATGGGGTCTCCTCTCCGGGGCCTCCCGTTCGGAGCCGGGCTACAATCCCTTCACCTCGCATGCCTTCCTCTCAGCGCTCGAAGAATCCGGCTCGGCGACAGCCGAGACCGGCTGGATGGGCCATCACCTGTTGTTGGAAGAGGAAGGACGCCTTCTCGGCGCCATTCCCTGCTATCTCAAGAGCCACAGCCAGGGCGAATATGTCTTCGATCATGGATGGGCGGATGCCTTCCACCGCGCCGGCGGGCGTTATTATCCCAAGCTCCAGGCTTCCATTCCATTTACCCCGGCAACAGGGCCGCGGCTGCTCGTGCGCCATGGTGAAGATGTCACGCGGATCCAGGGGTTGCTGGCGCATGGACTGCAACAGGTGGCCGGTGAACTCGGCACCTCATCGGCACATGTGACCTTCCTTTCGCAAGGTGAGTTATCTTCCCTTACGGAAGCCCAATTTCTGCATCGGACGGATCAGCAGTTCCACTTCATCAATCGCGGCTATGCGAGCCACGAGGCGTTTCTGGCGGAACTCTCGTCGTCGAAGCGCAAGAACCTGCGCAAGGAGCGCCGGGCAGCCATCGAAAACGACATCAGCATCGACTGGCTGACGGGTGCCGACCTTACGGAGGACATCTGGGACCAGTTCTTCCGCTTCTACATCGACACCGGCAGCCGCAAGTGGGGCAGGCCTTATCTGACCCGCCTCTTCTACTCGCTGGTTGGTGAGCGCATGCCCGACGACATCCTGCTGGTGATGGCGAAGCGCAATGGGCGATATGTGGCCGGCGCCATCAACTTCATCGGCGCCGAGGCCCTCTATGGCCGCCATTGGGGCTGCGTCGAAGACCATCCCTTCCTGCATTTCGAGGTCTGCTATCATCAGGCGATCGACTTCGCGCTGGAGAAGGGTCTCGATCGGGTCGAGGCGGGCGCGCAGGGCGAGCATAAGCTCGCGCGCGGCTACGAACCCGTCCTCACCCATTCCGCCCATTTCATCACTCATCCGGGTTTGCGCCGGGCGGTCGCCGACTATCTCGCGCATGAGCGCCGTGAGGTTGCCCAGGCTGGCGAATATCTGGGCGAACATACACCCTTCCGCAAGGGCGACCGCCTGCCGCGCGACGGCGAGGAATTCGACGGTTGAGAGCGCCGCTGCGCTCTTGAAGCAGGCGCAGGCTTGCCGTTAAGTGGCCCCGACAATCGAGGAGACAGCCATGACCGCCTATGATCCCAACAACATCTTCGCCAAGATCCTCGCCGGTGACATTCCATCGGTGAAGCTCTACGAGGACGAGGATACACTCGCCTTCATGGACGTCATGCCGCAGGCGCCGGGCCACCTTCTGGTGATCCCGAAGAAGGGTTCACGCAATCTGCTCGATGCCGATCCGGCGGTGCTGGCAAAGCTGATGCCGGTCGTGCAGAAACTGGCCAATGCTGCCAGGCAAGCCTTCGAGGCCGATGGCATCTATATCGCGCAGTTCAATGAGCCGTCGGCCGGCCAGACCGTCTTCCACCTGCATTTCCATGTCATCCCGCGCCACGAGGGCGTGCCGCTCAAGCCGCATGCCGGCGGCATGGCCGATGTCGAAATGCTGAAGGCCCAGGCCGAAAAGATCAAGGCGGCGCTCTGAGACGAGCGCCGCTTGGACGGTCCTTGCCAGATCAGGCGACCAAGCCGCCGACGACAACGACGGCGGCAATGCCAACCAGCACAAGGACCATGATGGGAAAGGAGCCGGTTGAGCTCCAACTCTCGTGCCTTGATGACCGCTTGCTCAGATCATCCGGCAGAACCTTGAAGCGGGGCGGATCCCCGTGTTTCAGCTTTCGGAAGCGTACTACCTTTGACATTTCGCTTTCCTCCTGTTGATCGGAAATCCGATTTGGGGAGCGAAATGTGGCAATACCAGCCTGCTCGCGCGTCTGTGAACGCGTATGATCTCAGAGCCAGATCAGGCCCGCCCCGAGGATCGCGAGGGGCACGACGACACCGACGATGACGCGCTGGCCGGACAGAAGGAAGGCTGCAAAGCCAATTCCGGCTGCCGCCAGGCGCAACCACAAGGGCGAGGCTTCCAGCGCACCCGTCGGAAAGACAACGAGCTTTGCCGTGACCGCCATGACCAGGGCTGTTGCAACCGCCCTCACCCAATTCAGCGCCTCGGAGCCCTCCTGCAACCGGTTGCCGGCCAGCACGCCCATCCAGCGCCAGAAATCCGTGGCCAGCCAACCGGCGACGATGATCACCACATAGGGCCAGTAGTCTTCGATCATACCACCTCCTCGCTTGAGGCTGCGGTGTCCGGCTCAGCGGTTCTCGCCTGTGTCTTGTCACCACGGATCACATAACGATCGAAGAGATAGGCAAGCGTTCCACCACCGAGACCCGCGATCAGGATATCAAATCCGGGTACGAGGACGGCGAGCATAGGGCCGGAGACCACGCCAACGATGAAGGCGACCTTGACGACCGATTGTCGGCCCGTGGCCCAGATGGACGCGATGAAATAGACGGGCGTCAGGAAGAACAGCAGGGCTGCGACAACAGGTGGAAACTGGGACACCAGCCCGTAGCACACGCCGACAAGGATCGTATTGACCGTTACGAGGGTGATGCCGAAGCCGGCGAAATAGGCGACGCGTCCCTCGCGCGGGACATTCTTGAAGCTTCCCATCGCGAAGACCCAGGCCGTGATTGCGACGAAATGCGACAGGAAGAGCAGCAACCAGGTCGGCGTCTTCTCCGTGCGCATCTCCGGCACCAGGGACGCGACCATCGGCATCATGCGGATCGAAGACAGTGAGACCGCAAGGAAGATGGCGAGCAGGTTGGCGCCGCTCGTCATGGTACCGATCAGGATCATCTTCGCCGGCAGAGCCCAGACGGTCGCCGTCATGACCATGGCTTCCGTGCGGCTCACGCCGGATTGAAGCGCAAAGGCTGAGAAGCCGACGAAGGAGATCATGAGAATGATGGCGGGCAGACTGAACAGCCCTCGCATGCCGGTGAAAAACCACCGTGTCTGTGAAATATCGGAAATGGCCGAAGACATCTGAAATTCCGGTTCGGCAAAAAGAAAGTGCCGGGCGCTAAGCCCGGCACGGGTCTCTCAAATGATAGTGCTTACTTCTTCTTCGGCACCTTCGGCACGGCAGACCGCTTCACCGGCTTTGGTGCCTCGTCGATCACCGCGACATCGCCTTCATCTTCGATCACCGAGGCCTTGGTCGCTGGCTTGCGCTTGGCCTTGGCGGGCTTTGCGGAGGCCACTTCGGCTTCGGGCTTGGGCTTGACGGGCGCCACTTCGGAAATCGCTTCCAGATCGAGCACCTCGGTGCCGCTCTCGTCGGTCTTTGTACCGACCTTGACGACGCCGCCCTTCTTCAGCTTGCCAAACAGGATCTCGTTGGCCAGCGGCTTCTTGATGTGCTCCTGGATGACACGACCCAGCGGACGGGCACCCATCTTCTCGTCGTAACCGCTCTTCGCCAACCAGGCGATCGCGGATTCGGACAGATCGAAGGTCACGTTGCGCTCGGACAGCTGGGCTTCCAGCTGCATGACGAACTTCTGCACGACCTGATGGATGACTTCCGTTGGCAGCGGCGCAAACGGGATCGTCGCATCAAGGCGGTTGCGGAATTCCGGCGTGAACAGGCGGTTCAGCGCCTCCTCATCTTCGCCGGTGCGCTTCGAAGAGCCGAAGCCGATTGCCGACTTCGCCATTTCCGACGCGCCCGCATTCGTCGTCATGATCAGGATGACGTTGCGGAAGTCGATCTTCTTGCCGTTGTGATCCGTCAGCTGGCCGTGGTCCATGACCTGCAGCAGGATGTTGTAGATATCCGGATGCGCCTTCTCGATTTCATCGAGCAGCACAACCGAATGCGGATGCTGGTCGACGCCATCGGTCAGAAGACCGCCCTGGTCGAAGCCGACATAGCCGGGAGGTGCACCGAGCAGGCGCGAGACCGTGTGCCGCTCCATGTATTCCGACATGTCGAAGCGCAGCAGTTCGACGCCAAGCGAGGCGGCAAGCTGCTTGGCGACTTCCGTCTTGCCGACGCCGGTCGGGCCGGAAAAGACGTAAGAGCCGATCGGCTTGTTCGGTTCGCGAAGACCAGCACGGGCGAGCTTGATCGACGTCGAGAGGGCCTCGATCGCCTTGTCCTGACCATATACGACCGAGCGCAGTTCCTTCTCCAGGTTGGCGAGAACCATCTCGTCGTCCTTGGATACGGTCTTGGGCGGGATGCGGGCCATCGTCGCGATGGTGACCTCGATCTCCTTTTCGGTGATCAGCTTGCGGCGCTTCGATGCCGGCAGCAGCATCTGGGCCGCCCCCGTCTCATCGATGACGTCGATCGCCTTATCGGGAAGTTTGCGGTCGGAGATGTAGCGGGCCGAAAGTTCGACAGCCGACTTGATCGCCTCGTTGGTGTAACGGAGCTTGTGGTAGTCCTCGAAGTAGGGCTTGAGGCCCTTCATGATCTCGATCGCATCATCGATCGACGGCTCGTTGACGTCGATCTTCTGGAAGCGGCGGACCAGTGCCCGGTCCTTTTCGAAGAACTGGCGGTATTCCTTGTAAGTGGTCGAGCCGATGCAGCGGATCGCACCGGAAGAGAGCGCCGGCTTCAACAGGTTCGACGCATCCATGGCGCCGCCCGAGGTGGCACCGGCACCGATGACGGTGTGGATCTCGTCGATGAAGAGGACGGCACCCGGATAGTCTTCGAGTTCCTTGACGACCTGCTTCAGGCGTTCCTCGAAGTCACCGCGATAGCGCGTGCCGGCGAGCAGCGTGCCCATGTCGAGCGAGAAGATCGTGGCATCGGCCAGCGCTTCCGGCACCTTGCCCTCGACGATGCGCTTGGCAAGCCCTTCGGCGATTGCCGTCTTGCCGACGCCCGGGTCGCCTACATAAAGCGGGTTGTTCTTGGAACGACGGCACAACACCTGGATCGTACGGTTCACCTCGTCGTGGCGGCCGATCAGCGGGTCGATGCGGCCGGTCTTGGCCTTTTCGTTCAGGTTGACGCAGTAGGCCTTCAGGGCCTCCTGCTTGCCCTTGGCAGAACCTTCCTCCGGCTCGCGACCCTGCTTGGCCTCGGGCTCGCCCTCGTCCGAGCCACGGGGGCTGCGGACCTGCGATGCGCCAGGGCGCTTGCCGATGCCATGCGAGATGTAGTTGACCGCGTCGTAGCGCGTCATCTCCTGCTCCTGCAGGAAATAGGCAGCATTGCTCTCGCGCTCGGCGAAGATGGCGACGAGCACGTTTGCGCCGGTGACTTCTTCGCGACCGGACGACTGGACATGGATCACGGCGCGCTGGATGACCCGCTGGAAGCTGGATGTCGGCTTTGAGTCCTCGTCGTAACCGGTGATCAGGTTGGCGAGATCATTGTCGACGAAGTCGGTCACGGTCTTGCGCAACGCGTCGAGGTTGACGTTGCAGGCCCCCATTACGGCGGCTGCGTCAGCGTCGTCGATCAGAGCGAGCAGCAGGTGCTCCAGCGTCGCATATTCATGGTGACGCTCGTTGGCGTAGGTCAGGGCCTGATGCAGCGCTTTTTCGAGGCTGGGTGAAAATGTTGGCACGTCTGATCCTC
>JBHYDI010000015.1:0-102471 GCA_051861045.1 Allorhizobium sp. | reverse complement strand
GCGGTCTCGCTGGCGTAACCCAGATGCTGCTCGACCGCAGAGTCGAAATCGTCAGCTGCGGAAGTATTGTCGATGCTCGTCGGACGCGGATACTCAACAGACATGGTTACTCACCCCTTAACTCGTTGCCTGGAGTTAAATCCGGGTTGAGAGAGAGACGCAATACTTCGTTAACCCCAACCGCATAACCAGTTATGCGAAAGATAGGCAATATAGAATTTTTGGTTAATTTCGGAGGTGAAAATTGATATTATTCAGCGTTTTAATAAAATTTTAAGCAATATCCTATTGGAGAACACGAGGATCTCTGAAACCGACACCGCAATGATGTAGTCGAGTATATTGCGAGCCGAAAGAAACGCCTGAGGCCTGTGCATCATTCGACAACAGTCGCCTCCAAATGATACGCAGCCGCGCGGCACTTGCTCGCTGGCCCACTCACAGTTGCCAAAGCAGTCTCAACTGCGATGCGGCGAGTTCTTCCGCTTCGATCGCGGTCTCGCTCGAGTTAATGAAATTATCTCGCGCATCCCTGCGTACTCCGGAAGGCGATAAGGCAACGTTGAAGGAACGTCCCGACAGACCAAACTCGGCCGGCATTACCTTCAAAGCCAACACGAATGCCAAGACACGTCTTCGACGGTATCGTGCGGGGTCAATACACCATTATTGGCCAAGGCCCCGGCGCCGATGCAAAGAGTGCCATTGCAGGCGCGAGCACCAACCACCGGATTGTCGCGGCTGACTGAGCTCGGCTTCAATATTCCACTTCCGGCCTCAGGAAACCCTGCAGCGTTTGCAACTCATCGTGAGTCTAGCCCAGCCCCGCCGCCTCCCCGTCCATGAAAGCTCATGAAACGGGGCGATCCATAAGCATGTCCGAGAGAATTCCCTCCTCGTGAACGCGCCTGAGCGCGCTCGGTTCGCCGCTGCGCGATTGCGGCATCGATCACCTGATCGCCGCTCAGTGCAGCCAAAGAGGAGAACACCAAGCCTCAACGAGCTGGGTCTGTTTCTGATCGACGCCCCCAATGCTCGAGGAAACTCACTAAAACATCAATGCTTCGGCAAAGTGAGCGGAAGTTGGCTCTGGTCCCGGCGCGTCATTCATCAGCGGAACTTTGCCGCAAGGGATAGACGCTTGTTTATGTCGATTTAAACGACAGAAAAACTAGGGCCTAAAATGATCTATTAATCTTGATTGACTGAATAGATATATAGCGTAGCATCAGAGACATATAAAAATTTTTAGTTTTAGTTGGTGTGACATGATTGCGTTAGTGAAAGCAGCGACGGTTAACGCCGCCGAAAAACAGATATTCATGGACGTGCCTTATAATCTTTTGACGTTTCAAGAAGTCGTCGATTGCATCGAGGCGGAGCGGCGATCTGGGCACTTTCGCTACGTGGTCACTCCGAATGTCGATCATGTCGTCCGGATGCGCGGCGATTTGAGATTGAGGGAGATCTACAAGGCTTCTTGGCTCTCGGTATGCGACAGCAAGCCCATATACTGGGTCGCGCGGTTGCTGGGTTTCCGGATGACCTTGGTGACCGGTTCGGACCTCACCTCCCACCTCTTCCATGAGAGAATTCGCCCTCATGACAAGGTTGTACTAATTGCTCCCTATGCCGATGTCGGCAGCCGAATGGCCGAGCGTTTTCCAGAGATCGATTTCCGATGCCACGTGCCACCACAGGGCTTGATCAGCAACCCTGACGCTATGCAAGCATGCGTCGAATTCGCGACCGAGAACCAGACAGACTTCGTGTTCATTGCCGTGGGCTCTCCGCAATCGGAACTCCTCGCCCATGAAATATCGAAATCCAAAAAAGCAAGCGGCATTTGCATCTGCTGCGGCGCATCGCTCGAGTTTATAACGGGCCTTCAGACGCGTGCACCAGTGCTCATGCAACGCTTTGGATTGGAATGGCTTTATCGTCTTCTGTCGAACCCGAAGCGTCTCTGGCGACGATATGTCTATGCTGTGCCGCCATTGGCTTGGCTTTGCTTGAAAGAAATCATGAAACGAAGCTCGTTGGTCGCAAGCAAAAGCACACTCCGCACAAGCTGAGTTTGTCGCGTCATTGGAGAGGGGCACGAAGCTGCGCGCCTTTTCCAGCCTTTGCTTGCTCCGAAGGGGTGGAGGCAACCGTCACCCAATTTCGGGATTTCTCCTTCAGCGCCCCGACTGCGCGTCGAGGAAGAGCGAGAGAAAAGCGATCGGCCCAATGGTTTGATCGACGGTATACTCCTGCTGAATGATGACGGCAGGGTGCTCCACCAGATACTCGAAATATGGCAAGGCAAAGCGCTGCGGCTCGATGCGTCTGTGCCCAATCGCGACGGGATCACCCACTTCCGGCAAGGGGGACCACTCCGGTCCAAAAACCCATCCATAAGCAGAGGCGCTCTGCGGCGCCCATCCATAGATCGTGATCCCGACGGGTGCCGGAACACCCATGGCCCGATGATCTTCATGCAGGGGATGCTCGATCTGCCGGACACCCAATCCGGTCGTGAAGCTCATGCCCAGTTGGTTGGCGCCATGCAGGCCATGCAGTGTCTGTTGAATGAGAGCCAGGATTTCAGGGTTACGATTGATTTGATAGGCCCTGAACAGCAACTGGCTCTGGGAAAAGTCCGGCGGCCCGCCCTGCCCCCATCCGGCCGGCGCGTAAGGGTGCTTCATGCTTGGATAACTTGAAGTGGACTGGCCAGACAGGAGTAACCTCGTCTCTTGGATTACAGTCTCTTCGATCTGGCGCTGAATGACGGGATCGGCTCCCGCACTCCGGTAATAATCCCAAGCTGCGTCACCCTTGTGGAAATAGAGCTCACGCCCACCCCGCCATCCGGCCTCGAAGATCTGTGCGAACTGGCGATCTTCTTCAAGACGAAACAGGGAAGCGGCAGCGGCCACCCTAAACTCGGCTGCAGTTGCTTGAAGTGCGGGCTTCCTTGCCTCCCAGGAAGAGCCGCCCCAAGCGTCCATTTCCTTTGCGGCCGCAATCGCCTCTTTGTAGAAATCGTCCGGGTCAGAAAAGCCATCTTCCGCTGCCCGCCAAGCAGCCAGCGCGCTTGCCCGATAGATGCCAGCAAGTTCCGCAAGGTTAAGCTCAGTCAGTATCCGCGACAGGCGAGCCGAAGACGCCGCGTAGCGATAAGTGGACACAATATCCGGCGCATATACATAAACAGGAAGATGCTCCAGGTAACTGGTTGTGCCCAGCAATGGGTGGCCGGCACTCTCCACCCCTCCACGGACCCGACCATCAGGCATCTGCAGGCGACGGTAGAAATCGATGTTCCAGATGGCCTCATGAATGAGCTCACTCACGCCGTCGAGACCAGCATATTCTGGGAGCGGCAGAACTTCACTTGATTTGGGTATGCCTTGAGCAATGGCACGCTTGTCCTGTGGCAGCTGATCCCAAAGATCCAGGAAAGCGTCGGAGATGGCCAGATGCTGGACGCGTCGGTCCCAGTCGCCTGCATCCATATACCCACCCCAATATTCCTCAGAAGCCTGACGTCCGGTATTCCACGCGCCTTTCAGCCCGTCATCGAGAGATACGAAGCCATTGGGCCAGTTTGACGACCAGAGCAGTGGCAGAGCACTTTCGAGTATTTGAAGGCCGCCACCCGGACGGAAAGAACTTGGTCTCTTATAGCCGAAGCGTCCGTCGAGAGCGATACCACTGCGATGGTGATAAAGACCTGCAAAGCTTACCCCGGCAAGGCGAAGCCAGCGATCCGGGGCAACCTCGAAGTGATCGCTCACCCCCAGACCTGGAATGGCAAGCCGGTAGCGGCCCGACGCTTCCGGCACCCATTCGGAATAATCGAGTTCAAAAACGAACGTCCCGGCTCGGTTGGCCTGGTAGGTTGGCGCGAATGTTGCTCTGGGCGCAATCACCTCAGGAAAAGGCCGCTCGATATCGGTGACAGCAAAACCCTGCTCATCAACCCGAACCACGGTCGCTGCCAACGCCGAGGCGTCCTGGTCGCCTTGTAGACGTTGAAAGAGAATGCGCTGTCCCTCGACCAGCCCATGACCGTCTGCTTCAACATAAGGGGTCGGTCCTGGCCGGATCCCATCCAGCTGACGTGGAGTGCCGGTGGCATAGTCGAGCAGTTGTGCAGGCAAACCATTGCCGGGTTCAGGATCCGAAGGCCGCGTCCGAAGTCTGACGTCACCAGAAAAAACGGAAGCTCCGGCGTCATCAATAACAGAGAACGTCTTGATCCCATACTGACGAAAGTCGACGGCACCGTTGTCCGGACCATTCGGGATCCAGAGAGACAGATAGGCAGTCTTGGATACATCCGCAGCAGCGTGACCGACCTGCGTGGTGCGCAGCGCCAATGCGCGCGTCTTCCACGGGTCGAAATTGAAGGTTTCCGACGGCAAGCTGCCATCCGGCCATTCTAATCGATAATCCCCCGGTTCGAGAGCCTGATCCAGCTTCAGGTACAAAATGTGTTTGAACGTAGCCCCGGACTTGGTCTGTCCATCATCTCCCCTGAAAAGGCCGGAGCTATATGGCATCGACTTGCGGTACACGGAAACCACGCGCGCCTGACCGTTGAGCCGGTAGCCATTCGGATCGTCGAAAGCCACCCGGTCGAGAAAGACCTCCGGCGGAACATCTGCCAGTCGAAGATGGCGCCGCTGAGGGCCGACCACCATTGCCCAGGCATCGCCGCGGCGGATCCAAGATCCGACGGGCTCATCCACGGCGGCTTCCAGCTCGATAATGGCGCCGCGCACAAATGGAGCATCTCGAACCTCGACTGCGATGGTGTCCGGCGTTGCCATCGTGATCTCGTGGACGCGCAAACCCTGTCCCTGATCGACAGCCGCATTGCCCTCGAAAGGCACCGCGAAGAATATAAAGATGAGACTGAGAACATGCGTAAACGATTTAGGCATACAGTTCGAAAACCTTTCCACGGTTACGCATTGTGCTAGAGATTAGGAGAAACGATAGATCGCCGGCTATCAAGGGAAATCGTATTGAAAATAGCGTTTGTCGCCCTGCTTTTATTAAGTCTGTTTCCGGCAGCCATGTTGATCAGGCGTTACGCCTGGGCAACACGAATATTTTGGTTATGCTTCGGTGCACTGCCTTTCACGCTTTCGTCGGTCCCCTTGTTTGATGTCGGCATCATTTCATGGGAAGAGTGGCACGGCTTCGTAACCGGTATAGAAGTAACCGCGATCGACCTTCTCGCTGTGATAGCCTTCCTCATCCTGCCAGCGCATCGAACGCCGCTCGTCTACTTTCTGCCGTTTCTCTTCTACTTAGCAATCGCAGCGGCCAGCATCATTTACGCACCCGAACCGCTGGCCGCAGGGTTTGCCATCTGGCAATTCTGCCGTGTGTTCCTTGTCTTGGGCATCGTCGCCCGAGCCTGCGCCTTCGAGGGCGTTCCCTATCTTATATTCAAAGGCATGGTGATTGGCCTTTTCGCCAACTTCGTTGCGGTGCTGTGGCAACGCTTTGGGTTGGATCTTGCCCAGAACACCGGGCTCTTCGTCCACCAGAACACTCTGGGCATGGCAATCCATTTCGTCCTGCTTCCCCATCTCGTCATGCTTCTGTCGGGAACGAGAAGACTGATCTACCTTGGGCCCACAATCATGCTTTCGCTGCTCGCCATCATCTTTACCGCCTCACGCGGCTCCGTCGGGACGGCCGCAATCGGCATGGCAGTAACGTTCGCAGTTGTAGCAATGCAGGGCCTCACTCAACGCAAAATCGCAGCGATCGCCGCCACCTTGGTGGCCGTCGCACTGACGTCACCCATCGTGATCGCCACGTTTGAGAAGCGCTTCGAAAGAGCACCTCTGAACGAAGAAGCCTATGATGAGAGGGCCGCATTCAACAATGTCTCGGCCTATATTCTGAAAGACTTCCCGATGGGCATTGGAGTGAACCACTACGTCTATGCGGCGCAGAACTTCGGTTACTCGGATCGAGGCGGCGTGATGCCGTTTGAAGGCAATCGCCGGGCGATCGTGCACAATGCCTATCTTCTGGCGGCTGCCGAAACCGGATACGCCGGCCTTCTTGCCTTCACTCTGATGCTGCTGACCCCTGTGGTCATCGCTTTCAGCAATGGTTTTCGGATGAAAGATCGTGCGGACGGCGCGCTATTGATCGGATGCGGAATGGCTTTGGTGACTGTTTATCTGCATTCTTTCCTTGAGTGGATCATTTACGCCAAGGAGATCCAGTATATGATGGCGATCGCCATGGGCATAATATTTGGCGTTTCATCCAGGTACAGACGCAGATCAACGAGTTAAAATTCATAATGAAGACGCCGAAGTCAAAAAATGATTTGACTGCGCTTTAAAAAGAAAATTCTCTATAAAATAAGGCCAGATGAAAATCTGAACTTAATCAGAACAATCTTCGGCAAGATTTTTTATCGCATAAGGCAGCGTTTGAGTAGCACCCATGAGATTTCGCATTAACAGAAGATTACATGACGACAGCTCAAAGAGGTCCCGCTGCCTGAGAGGCACCTCAGCAACAGTCATGTCGCTGTTGACACTTCTTCTGCTTGTCTTGCCGGCACGTGCCTCGGAGCCCTACACGCTCGACGTGCAGGATCGTCTCAGGGTCTATGTCGCGGAATGGCCGGCGCTGAATGTTGAGGTTGCGATTGGCGCAAACGGAAGCGTCGCGCTGCCCCTGATCGGTGAGATCCCTGCGCGCGGCTTGGAGCCAGCAGAGCTAGCCAGTTCAATAGCCACGCAGCTGCAGGAAAAATCCAGACAACGGCAGCTTCCCGATGTCTCTGTCGATATCGTCGGCTATCGTCCATTCTATATTCTGGGATCTGTCACAACGCCCGGCGAATATGCCTACCGACCCGAAATGCTCGTGGTGAATGCCGTGAGCATCGCCAGCGGTATATATCGGGCCGTTGGAATTTCCGAATGGGATCTCGCAAGAACGTCGATCAGCGGGATGGGGGAGGCCGGGGTTGCCGAACTACGCCAGGCAACACTTCGCGCCGAGCAGATCCGCTATGAGGCGGAAGTGAACGAACGCTCCTTTCCGCCCACACCCTCAGATGCCTCCCCGGAGCTCGTTCGAGCCTTGGAGGAGCAGAGGGAGCTTTTCCAGGCAAGCCAGGCAAGCTACGGCAAGCAGACCGAAACCCTCGAAGCCATGGTCGTGCTGCATCAGGCCGAGATCGAGTCGATTGTGACGCAACTCGAAACCGTCGCTGCCAAACTCCTGTCCTACGAGGAGGAAGTGGTAAAAGCGACACGGCTGGAAGACGCCGGCCTTGCAACAAACCGCCGCCTGCCGCTTCAGCGTGACGTCTTCGACATACAGCGCGAGAAGCGCCAGTTGGAATTCGAGAAGGTACGGGCAGAACGGGCAGTGCAGGAAGCAAGACTCCGGATTGAAACGCTTGAAAGCACAAGGAAAGCGTCGGCACAGGAAGGCCTGCAGCGGACCAATGCCATGATGCGTGAGACCGAACAGCAACTGGAGACGCTGGGCCAGTTGGTTGCAGGCGCCACGGCTCAAAGTGGCCAGGTGGCCGCGACCAATACTTCCCGTTCCCAACCACAGTTGCGCTACACCATCATCCGGGGGCGCGCTGAAGCCATGCAACACATCGACGCGACCGAGGTCACGCCCGTATTGCCAGGAGACATCATAAAGGTGGAGCTATCGGGCAGGAACGGGATGTGATGGTCATCCTTGACGTCCTCAGCCAACGAGCTTGTGAGAACGGAAACGGTTACGCGCCCTGTCCGTGCTGCCCGATCCCCACATATCATGACACTGGAATTCGAGGTGAGAATGCCGTCGGTTGATTTGATTGATGCCTCGCAAAACTCGCTGCCGGTCGCTGCGGATAGTCCCTACGACCTGCGATGGATGCTGCGCACTGTTTTTGGCAAGCTCGTTCTGGTGGTCATGATCACTGCTATATTCGCGGGCGCGGCTGTCGCTTACGTGCTGCTTCGGCCAGCAGAATACACGGCCGTTTCAACGCTCAATATCAACAACCTGAGATTGTCGCTCAGTCGCGACGATGCGTATTTTGCTGAGATACAGTTTGACCCGACCTTCCTGGAGACCCAGATTCAGATCATCGGCTCTGACTCGGTCCTCAACCAGGCGCTGGTCAAACTTGGGCTTGTGGAAGCACCAAAGGCTGCAGCCACTCCCGAAGAAGACGCGATCTGGCGGATGGCGGACGCCAAGGCGCTCGACGAGTTTCGCCGTGCCCTTACGGTACAGCGTCGAGGAATGAGCAATCTCGTCAGCATCAGCTTCAGTGCCGAAGACCCGCAATACGCGGCTCATGTCGCCAATACCGTATCGACGACCTATCTTGAAAAGCTCGATCAGGATCGCTCCGACTCAGCAGAGACCGCGAGCAGCTGGCTGAGAGAAAGCCTTCAGGAAGTTGGACCGAAAGCTCAGATCGTCTCGGAAGCGCTGCCTCCTGTCGACAAGAGCAATATTCGTGGGGTGCTTCTGATCGCTGCAGCGATCAGCGTCGGCGCAGCGAGCGCTATTACTTTGGTCCTAGCACTTGCGGCGATCGACAAGCGGATAAAAACTCCCGAGAAAATCACAGGCATCACAGGCAGGCCCTGCCTTGGCCTTGTCCCGACGCTTCGAACACCTGGTGCTCGGGGCGATAGACACAGTCTCGCTGTCTTAGCCATGATCACCAATGGCGAACGGGCGCAACTCTGGCACACGCTTCGTCATGTCGACGCCACGGCAACGACGACAAATGGGCATGACGCTCCGTTGATCGTCGGCTTCACATCGACCGTCGCTGGCGAGGGCACAACGACTATTGCTGCCAATTATGCGGCAATGAAAGTCTTACAGGGTCAGCGTACCTTGCTGGTTGACGGACAGCTTTACAATAGCCAGCTGTCCCGCCTTCTCAACGCGGGGAATGCAAAAGGCCTCTCCGACATCTTGGGGAGTGACGGGGACAACCTCCTGGTTCACGTTGTCCGTGACGAGAAAACCGGCCTCGAACTCCTGCCTCTCGGCAAATATGCACCCCGCGAGCGCAAGCCCGAGGAGCAGACGGCGCAAGTTAACTGGTCGGATGCGAAGGCAAATACACGCCTGGCTGCGCTTTTCGCAAAATACGACGTTGTCGTTATCGACCTGCCGCCACTGGTGGCAATCGGTGATGTACAATCTGCTGCCCACATGGTTGATCACTTCGTCATGGTGCTTGAATGGGGACGGGTAACAAGTGATTTGCTGCACGCAGCGTTGGCGCTCAATCCGCGCTTCCACTCGAAGCTTGCAGGGATCGTACTCAACCGAGCAGACCGCTCACGCATGAGGCGTGTCTTTTCTCCTTCGGCGACGCTGCTTCAAAAGCAAAGAACGCTTTCCCGCGCTTGATGCACCAGACAAGCAGCGCCTGAGCGACCCTTCCGAACCGAACTCCCCGGGAATGGCTTGCCGGAAATTGCCCCTGATTTCTCACGCGGCTTTCGGCTGGTGTCACATGATATCGCGTGACACAATTATGCTAGGTTTGCTTGCGACAACTGATTCTCGATTGTCGGGCACACTTGAGAGAAACCATGACACCACGAATTAAGGCACTGCTGTTCGCCGCGCTCTTTTCGGCAGCGTGCTGGTCTGCGGTGGTCGTTGCCGCGGTGGGCCTCTTTCATGGGGCGGACGTAAGTCTCGACAGGAATAATACTGCCAGTGTCACGAAGTGATCTATCCGGCGATTTCTGATTGTCCGCGCCCCTCTGATTGAAGAGAACTTCTGCATTTTTACAAGGCTTGACCCACGCCAGTTGTGAACAGGCGTGCATTTTTCGTCCTTTTCTGGGTGGAAGGCACTAAACGCGAGTCGACGCGTTGCAATCACCCGCAAAGGCGGGCGAAGGTTAACAATTGGTTGATAATAAACCAACAGCCCCATATACTCATAGGGCGACATATTAGTATTGTACTTTGAGCATGTGGTGATTTAATGGCGTACCTTTCGGCATCACATCGGCGACCTATAAATATGCGGCGCCAATTTTCGGGATTCGCCTGTCCCCAAGTAAATACACGTGCCAAAATCGCTGCCGATTCAAAGCTGAAACGATTGGTTGACATCGTCGTCTCGGCCAGCGCCCTAGTTTTCTTGCTGCCCGCTCTTCTGATGGTGGCGATACTCGTCAAGCTGGATAGCCCTGGACCGATACTCTTTAAACAAAAGAGATGGGGCCAAGGCGGCCGCAAGATTGTCATCTACAAGTTCCGGTCGATGAAAATCGATGAATGCGACACCACCGGTGTAAAGCAGACAGTTCACAAAGATCCCCGGCTTACATTGATGGGAACCTGGCTACGCCGGACGAATATGGACGAACTCCCGCAATTGTGGAACATCCTGATCGGCAACATGTCTCTTGTCGGGCCCCGGTGTCATGCCATCGGTATGATGGCTGCAGGGCTGCCATACGAAGAACTTGTCCCGAATTATGCAGCACGCCATGCGGTGAAGCCGGGCCTAACCGGACTTGCACAAGTCCGCGGTTTACGTGGCCCGACTGACAGACCGTCCAAGGCCAAATCCAGAATTGCATGTGATCTCTACTACATACAAAACTACAGCATCTGGCTCGACTTGTGGATCGTTTTCGCAACGATCAGAAATGAACTCAGAGGCGGCACAGGTTTTTAGCCGTGTCGCATCTTTCGCCAGCCTCTGTGTCCAAACCCGGCGATGAAGAGTTGACGCCGAAACGCTGAGGTGAGGGAGGCGGTGCGGTTCTCATGCAGACTTGCGAGGTGCCTCGCCATCCGCCAGGCGGAGATATTGGCGCATCTTCTCGGACATGACCCGCACATTCGGGTTCAAGACCATGGTGTCATGATCACCCGGCACCTCGATCACCGTCAGATTGGGGCAATGCGCCGACCAGCCGTTGTCGTATGAAGCGATGTTGCGCCCTTCCTGCAATTTCCGACCGCCGGTGATGTGATACAGGACCTTCAGCCTGGGCCGCAGCAACACCACCTCTCCAGCATAGGGCGCGACACGATAGCGCTCCAGCGCTCGCAGAAACGCTTGGTGAACCCGTTCATTGTGCAGATCGACTGGCTTAGGTTTTTCGACCAAAGCTTCCTTTTGCGTTTGCTGGTATTCGGCCCAGCGACGCCGGCTGTCGATCCAGTTGGCGACAAATCGTCCGCGATCGCGCCGTACATCCTGCAGCTTCATCAAGAAGCGGTCGAGCAGCGTCAGATGGGTCTTCTCCGGAAGCGGCGTGTCCAGCATGAAGAGCTGCGTGACTGCCTCACCAGCCGCCCTCAATTGAAGGGCCATCTCATAGGCGATCAAACCACCGCCAGAAAACCCACCAAGACTGTAGGGGCCCTGCGGCTGCACGCGTCGAATTTCAGCAAGGCAATCCCGTGCCGCAGCCTCAAAGGTTTCATGGGGCTCCTGGCCCGCATAAAGGCCGCGCGCCTGCAAGCAGTAAACCGGTCGGTCTTGCCCCAGTTGCAAGGCGAGGGCTCGAAGGTTCAACACGTTGCCAAACATCCCCGCGCAAAGAAACACTGGGCGGCGCGAATTGTCCGGCCCATCGCTCATCGCGACCAGATGGGTCGGCGCGTCAAGAATGGCGCCAGCACCTGCATCCAATGATGTCGGCGTATCCACCGGGACTTTCTGATCGATCAAGTCCGCGCAGGCGGCAATGGTTGCTGCACGAAACAGGACAGAAATCGGCAAATCGACGCCAAAGATCTTGTCGATCATTCGAAACAGCCGCACCGCGATCAGCGAATGTCCGCCAATATCGAAGAAGTTGTCGTGGATCCCGACCCGCTCGACCCCGAGCAGTTCACTCCAGCACGCGGCAAGTCTCCGTTCCGTCTCGCTTCGTGGCGCGACATAGTCGGTGTCCAGATCGGGTCTGTCGAAGAGCTGGACGCCTGCTTTTTGCGTGGCCTGACTGCGCCGCGCGGCCTTCTGGATCAATTGGTCAAGTGGCATGGAAGAAAGGATGGGCTGCGTCTTGCCAGTCGCGAGCGCACGCTCCAGAAGTTCGAACCCTTCGGAAGGCCGGATGCCCTGGCTAACCTGAAAGGCAAAATCTGCGGCAACCGGATACCCGCCACCGTTGACGGAAGGCCGTCTCGTTGCATCCGCGATCTGCGCCCCTGCCGCAAATCCGGTATCGGCGGCCAGCCGCTTCACCATGAAACGATCTATCTGCAGCAAGATGCGTCCATCAGGATCGGCGATTGTCACATCAAAGACCGCATATCCTGCTTCCATCTGGCCCGCGCCTTGAAGGCGCACATGGCTGCGGATGACAGCTGGCAGATTGCCCGATACGCGGATACGTCCGTATGAAATCGGAGCCCAAAGGACGCCCGAGCGACCATAATCCGGAACAAGGTCCATTGCATATCCGGTTGCGATATCAAGCAAAGCCGGATGAAGGTGCCAGCCTTCATTCATGTCCATGCAAAACTGTTCCGGCAATCCAAGCGTGGCAAGGGCCTCTGTCTTGCCCAATGAGAGCTTTCTCAGAACAGCCCAGCGCGGGCCGAACTTCACCCTACCCTCTTGCGCGGACACCAATGCCCGGCCGTCGGGAGCTTCGGATGTCGAGATCCAACGGCTGTCCGCATGGTCAGGCATGAATGCCTCTGTGGCAGCATGCGCTGCAGCTTGCGGAACAATCATGGCTTCCGCGCAGATGCGAAATGCGTCTTGCTCGCCGTCATCAGGGCCGGCAGTCACGAAAGCGCGCAGACCGTTGTCATGCGCCTCGATGCGGCAACGGACGCGTTTGACCGTGCCATCCGCAATATCGAGCATGCCCAGGAAGACCAGATCTGCGACGTCGACATTCGGGCCGAAGCCGTATTCTACTGCGGCCTGCAGCATAAGCTCGATATATCCCGTCCCCGGCAGGATAGGTTGCCCCGAAACCAGGCGATGTTCGTTCCAGAGCCAATGGCTTTCGGGGCTGGCATCGAATTCAAGCCACAAAGTGCCGTCTCGGTCTTCGACCCATCGCTTGAACAAGGCACCGTGGGAGACGTCATCGGTCCGACCGCCGTGCGGCCGAGCGGCAGCACTCACTGCACGTGCTGCAATTCCGACCTCGTTCCAGATACCCCAATGCACGGCAACCGTTCGCCGGCCCTCTGCCGCTGCACTTTCGGCATAAGCGTTCAGATAGGCATTGGCTGCCACGTAGTCGACCTGACCCGCAGGCGCAATATCGGTACTGCTTGAGGAAAAGAGGACCAGAAGGTCAAGCGGCTCGTCCTTCACGAGCCGGTGCAGCACGTCGGTGCCATACACCTTGGGTGCCAGCACCTTCTCGATTTCGTCGCGCGACTTCAGCTGGATGAGATTGTCCTGAACGGCCCCTGCCGTATGCAGAACGCCATGAATTGCGCCGAATCTCTGCTTTCCCTGCGCGATGGCTGTTGCCATCTGTTCTGCGTTACAGACATCGGCCGCGACATAAAAAACATCTGCGCCCTGGGCTTCAAATTCCTGCAGCACTTTGATGGCACGGGCAATCCGGTCGTCGCCTCGATGCAGTCGGCGATAGAGCTGCCATTCACTACGCTCTGGAAGTTTGGTGCGACCGACAAGGATCACGCGCGCCTGGTAGCGCTGGATCAGTTCCCTGGCGATGACGAGGGACAGGTCACCCAGCCCCCCTGTCAGGAGATAGACGCCACCCGATCGGAATTGCGGCTTGGAACTTGTCTCGAGCAAAGCCAAGGGCATGTGACCTGCTTTGTATCGACGGCCCCGCCGATAAGCGACAACCTCGCTCGCCGGGGACGCAGACATTTCTTCCCAAAGGAACTCGAAATCGGCAGTATCGCCAATATCCGCCCGGGAGGACGCCACCGGGGCATCACGCTTCCACCATCTGCGGTCATGATCCTGCTTGGCGGGCGGAAGCTCGGCATCAATGACACGGACCGTGACCCCATCCAGTTCCTTCGGAATGACAAGGGCCGGCCCAAGCACTGTCGCCTTGCCGGGATAAGGCAGGGGCTCATCGCCGAGCCGCTGCATGCCATTCGTCACGACGGTCACGTGGACCTCGGCAACGGCAGCATCCCCCATTGCCTGGGCAAGATGGAACAGGCTGTAGAAGCCATGCTCCTGCGTTTTTTCAAAGAAGCTCGACCCGCGCCGATGGGTCTCGTCAGCGGTCACCAGCCAGAGATGCACGACCTGAGACGGGAAGCCTGTTCCTTCCACAAGGCTCGACACCAAGGCATCGTAGCCCGCCTTCCCGTCCTCCGGGCACAGCTGATAGGATTGCGGTGAGATTTGTTCAAATCCATCGCCGACCGAAACGGTGGTGACTTCGTGACCCTTCTGGCGCAACCGCGCCACCAAGCGCTCGCCCATTCCGGCTTCATCCAGAAAGACCAGCCAGGACAATGGTTCGAGTTCGGAATCGAGCGGAGCATCTGAGGCGACTTGCCGCCAGCAGGGCCTGTATCCCCAATCCCTCATGTCAGCCTGTCGCAGAAGCGCCGCTGTGTCCTCGTGTACTGAAACGGTCTTGTTCGGTTCTATGAAGTAGCGCTGCCTCTGGAAGGCGTAAGTCGGCAGCGTGACCAAACGCCCTTTTGCGCTGGCGTCTGGATCAACCGGCTCGATTGGCAAGCCGAGCGCCCAGGCGCGTCCAACCGCCGAAAGAAAATGAATGCGGTCGTCGGTCTCGTGCTCGGGATGCGGGAGGGTGTTGATAACCCGATTGGCTTCTATGCCGGGCTGCGCCTTGGCAAGCGACGACAGCGCGCGCCCAGGGCCAACCTCGATATAAACCCGCGCGGGACCATCAGCCAGTTTGGCCATGCCTTTGGCAAACAGGACCGTCGAGCGCAAATGCTGGACCCAGTAGCGGGGATCGCGCGCATCGTTGTCGGACAATGGTTCACCCGTCAGATTGGACAGGATAGGGATCGTCGGCGCACTCAACCGGATCTGACGCAAAAAGGCCTCGAAGCGCGGAAGCACGGCATCAAGCATGCGAGAATGCGCAGCGATGTTGATCTGGATTCGGCTGGTGTCGATACCACGTTGCGCCAATTCGCTTGCAAAGCGGTCGAGGTCAGCATCACGGCCCGATACAACGCACAGTTCCGGCGCGTTCACCGAAGCAAGGTCGAGCTCAGGTGGAAGCAGCGACTGCAGCTGACTTGCGGAAAGGGGCACGCTGAGCATGCCACCGGGTTCAACACTATCGAAAAGCTCACCACGCAAGCGAACCAGATTGACCACATCCCGGTAAGACATCACCCCGGCGATACATGCCGCAGCGTTTTCGCCCATGGAATGGCCAATCAATGCGGATGGGCGAAGTCCCCAATGCATCCAGAGGCGCGCGGTTGCAATCTCGGCAATGAGGATCGCAGGCAACTGCAGCGATGGAAGGAGAAATGCCTGCGCGGCCTCTGACTTGCTGTCCTCAGCAAACCAGGCAGCTCGTATGTCAGTGGCGGCCTTGGAGGGAAGATAGGACAGGCCTTCGTCAACCCAGGCCTTGAAACGAGCATCCTCACGATAGAGGTTTTGCACCATGCCGACATGCTGGGCGCCGCCGCCTGGAAACAGGAAGACGGCTTCGGCCGTTCCATCAATCACCGTGTGGGAGAAGATCCGCTTTTCATCATTGCCTGGCAAGACCGCAAGCGCATCGTCGCGCCCACGCACAGCCACGACCCGGCGATGTTCGAAGTGCTTCCGGCCTTTCAGCAGCGTATGAGCGGCGTCCAGAGTGGTCAGATCCGGGTTTGCCTCAAGCGCCTGCCCCAGCCGCGCCACCTGCTCTTCCAGGGCCTTCCGGCTCTTGGCACTGAACACGAGAATGCTTCCCGCGTCACCGGCAGCAGCAGCGTTGAAAGAGGTGCGCGGCGCTTCTTCGATGATCACGTGAGCATTGGTGCCGCCGACGCCAAGTGAATTGACGGCTGCACGTCGCGGCCCCATCACTGTCGGCCAGGGTTCAAGCTGGCTGTTGACCAGGAACGGACTGCTGGTGAAGTCGATCGCGGGGTTGGGCTTTTCGAAGCCCAGGGTCGGCGGGATTTCCCCATGCTGGACAGCAAGTGTCGCCTTGATGAGGCCCACGACGCCGGCTGCGGTATCGAGATGGCCTATGTTCGATTTGACGGAGCCCACATGGCAAAATCCGGTCTTGCTGGTGCTTTGACGGAACGCCTGTGTCAGCGCTTCGATTTCGATCGGATCGCCGAGAGCCGTTCCCGTGCCATGACACTCCACGAACTGGATCGTATCAGCGTCGATTCCACCCAATCCTTGTGCTTCGATGATGGCTTCCGCCTGTCCCGTCACACTCGGCGCCAGATAACCAGCCTTGCTCGCTCCGTCATTATTCACCGCGGATGCCTTGATCACCCCGTGAATGATGTCTCCATCAGCGATTGCGTCCGCCAGCCGGCGCAAGACCACGACACCCGCTCCACTGCCGAAGACTGTGCCGGCGGCGCGATGGTCGAATGGCCGACAATGCCCGTCTGGCGAAAGGATTTCTCCATCCTGAAAGACATATCCCCTGCGATGCGGCAGTTCGATCGTTGAGCCGCCTGCAAGCGCCATGTCGCATTCCCCGCTGAGGAGGCTCTGGCAGGCATAATGGACAGCAACCAGCGACGTGGAACAGGCAGTCTGCACATTGACGCTTGGTCCCCGCAGGTCGAACGAGAAGGACGCTCTGGTGGCAAGAAAGTCCTTGTCATTCCCGGTATGCCGCAGAAGGAACATACCGGTTTCGTCGACCAGTTGCGGGTTGCTGCAGATGTTGAAATAGAAGTAGCTCCCCATGCCGCAGCCAGCGAACACACCAATGGGACCTGCCAATGTATTGGGTGTGCGGCCGGCAGCCTCCATGGCTTCCCAGGCACACTCGAGAAACTTGCGGTGTTGGGGGTCCATGATCGCCGCTTCCTTCGGGCTCAACCCGAAGAACTCAGCGTCGAACAATTCCATGTCCGCAACATCGGATGTGCGCCCGACATAATTTCGATGCTGAAGCCGCGCCGCCGATTCACCGGATGCCAGAGCCTCCTCGTCCGGAACCGTCCGGATGGATTCCACGCCGGCCTTCAAGTTGCGCCAGAATTGATCCGTTGTCGCCGCACCTGGCACGCGAAGCGCCATACCAACAATTGCAACGTCACTCGGTGACACATCAGTCATTTCTTGCATTTCTCAAGCGCTTCTCGAAAATCCGAAAAATCATAAACCTGCTTCAAACCGGACTAAAAGAATGAAATCCAAGTTGTCTAATCAAAGCAGGGGAACCTTAACAGGCGTCTACTTAAGCATGAATACAAGTGTGAATTGACCTTGCCCGAAACGCAACATAGGTTGAACAAGATTTTCGACACGGACTAAATTGGGTAGCATTTTTATTACAGAGCCTTCGCGACTGGCAAAGCCAACGCGACAAGGCCTTGCGAGGAGCTGCAATTGGCCTTGAGTGAACATGTCATAGCGTGGCCACTCCTCGTTTTGAACATCGGCGCTTTGGTTCTGGTGCTTATGTATGCTGCCCAGATTCTTGCGTCACTTTTGCCACAGCACGAAACCGGATCGATAAAGCCGAATGCTGCAGGACCGGTTGCAATCCTGGTACCCGCTCACGACGAGGAGACAGGCATCGGCGCCACGCTCATGGCAATCCGTGCGGCAATGGCTCCGGGCGACAGACTTCTGGTTGTTGCCGACAACTGCTCCGACGGCACTGCGAGCATCGCACGCGCCGCGGGGGCTGAGGTTATCGAGCGACATGACCCATCACGGAGGGGAAAAGGTTATGCTCTCGATACCGGCATCCGGCATCTTGCCCTGTCACCCCCAGCCGTAGTCATTGTCGTTGATGCTGATTGCTTTCCCGAGCGGCAAGCCTTGAGCTGGCTTACGGCAGCCGCATCCAAGAGCGGTCGGCCGACACAATCTCTCTATCTGATGACATCTCCAGCCGGCGCGCCTTTAGGTACAAAGGTCAGCGAATTCGCATTCAGCTTGAAGAACAAGGTGAGACAGCGGGGCCTGCACAGGCTTGGCCTGCCCTGTCATCTGACCGGCAGCGGAATGGCTTTTCCGTGGGCGACAATCAGCACGCTCGACCTTGCCGACGGACATCTTGCCGAAGACATGAAGATGGGCCTGAAGCTCGCTCTTGCAGGTCACCCACCTCTGTTTTGTGAACGCGCGGTCGTTCTGAGTGCATTTCCGGAAACGACGACCGGTCTGGCCACACAGCGTGGACGTTGGATCAAGGGCCACATCACTTTGATCTCGACGGCCTTGCGCGCTATTCCGACAGCACTTTATCAGGGGAAGCTATTTGCAGCGCTGGCGGCTGTGGCGACGGCCATTCCGCCATTGACCGTTTTTATTCTCTTGCTCGGTCTGCTCTTCGCCATCAGCCTGATCGCCAGCCTCCTTGTAGAAGCGGCTTTAGCGGCGGTCCTTATTGCCCTTTTCAATCTGACCGTGGCACTTACGATGACGTTCGTTGCGTGGGTAAATTTCGGTCAGCAGATACTCCCGCCTCGCGCCGCCCTGCGTGCCGCATGGTTGATCCTGACGAGACTTGCGTCTGCGCCCCTCAATCTCGCCCGCTCAAGAACGTCGAGCTGGATACGAACAGATCGCAGCCGGAGCGGCGAGTGAGTTCAACTGCCTACTTGTACTCGATTATCGCTTTCCGCTGCTTGGAAATCAGCCCCGCCGCATAATGGGCGACCCCCTTTGCTTCAGCAAATTTACCCAGCACCATAAGGCTTGCACGTTTGTAACTTGTGCGTTCTGTCATCCCAGTTCGCCAAGCCAAGCGGAAGATCTGGACGGGGTAAAGCACCAGAAGCAGAAACAATCCGGAGTGGATCACCCCGCCGATCAATGCCAGCGCCGGTATGAAGGCACCCCACACCAGCGAGCGCTGCAAATTCACGGCCCAGATCCGTTTCTTAGACCTTCTGTGAAGCATGAAGATTTCCGCATAGGCATGCCCTGCCCGGACAGAGCGTTTAAACCACTGATGGAAGTGTCTGATATCAACATCGTGCAGGGTCATTTCCGCGTCGATCCGCCAGATCTTCCAGCCACGCTCGCGCATCCTCAGACACATTTCAGGTTCTTCACCTGCAATCAATTCCGAGGCGTAGCCACCGACTTCGCGAAAGGCACTGCATCGAACAAGGCAATCGCCCCCACAAGCCTCCGCCTCGCCGACTGGTGTGTTCCATTCTTCGTCGCAAAGCTGATTGTATATTGACGCCTCCGGAAACATCTCACGCCGGCGCCCGCAGACCACGGCCATTCCGGGGTTGGCGACCATGACGGCACGCGCTGTTTCCACCCAACCACTGGCAAGTTGGCAGTCACCGTCGAGGAATTGAACGAACGCAAGGTTTGGCACCGATTTCGCTAATTCCTCGAAACCGGCATTGCGTGCGCGTGCGGCTGTGAATGGCTGATCGCAAGGCAGTATGACCACTGCCAGACCCATCTGCTTCGCTGCTTCAACGCTGCCATCGGTGGAACCGGAATCCACATATACGCCTCTTGAAGCGAGATCTCCCAAGGATGCAAGGCAACCAAGGAGACGAGCGCCCTCGTTGCGCCCAATCAAGACGACACCGACATCGTTCAGGCACTGCTCAGGCATATCCGTCATAGTATGCTCCATGCCGGCATCGAGATCGCATCGAAGGGCGTGCCATAGCCGATCTCAAAACGCAGGAGAAGAAACCCTGCAAGCGCTGAGAAAAAGACCAGGTGGAGCAAGAGGTCTTGCCGAACAAAGGACAGGCCCTCCGCAAATTGTCCGCGAAGCACTGGGAGGTAGCGCAGAATTTCTCCGGCAATAATGGCGAGTATGGCCCCGGGAAGGCCAAGGTAGTGAACGCCTACGGGAGTGAGGCACACGAGGGCCAGAAGCTTGACGATGTTGCCTGCCACGCCATAGGCGGGCTTGCCGACCCCCATCATCGTATACTCGTTCACGGTGCACAAAATTGCGAACCAGGACGCGACGAGGAGCAAGGCAAGCATCCAGCCCGCTTCGCCATAGCGTGCATCATAGATGATTGCGACGGCGACATCAGACAGGGCGACAGTCAGCGCCAAGCCGACGGACACGACCAGAAGAAGCTTGAGGCGCATTGGCCCGACTTGCCGTCGCAGTGTTGCGCGCACTTCAGCAGAGTGGGCTGAAATCAATGGGAACACCAGTTGAAAACTGACCCTTGCAACCAGGGTCGCGGGTAGCTCCGAAATTGTCCTCGCGATCGCATAGATTCCGAAAACCGCAAGCGGCAGGGATTGCGCCAGGAAGAGCTTGTCGAAGCTGTTGGCAAGAAAGACAAGCATCGAAGACAGGAATATCCATTTCCCAAAGGAGAGGACTTCACGAACATAAACCGCCTCCCAGGCAAACCAGTTGCGGGCGTCCGGGAGCAGATAGCTTGTCGCAGCACGGAAGAGGGCCGCAACGACACTGGCGATCATGATCGACCAGACCGTCGGGCTGAAATAGGCGAAAACAAGCACAAAAGCGGTTGAGGCAATATCGCAGACCAGATCGAAGATGTTCAGTGTCTTCAACTGCATGTGCCGTTGCATATAGTAGAGAGCCGACGAGGCGGAGCCAAGCGCTACGATGGTCAGGGCAGCCAACTGTATGACGCCGGGAGGGACGTCATAATAGGCGCCAAGCGGATAGGAAGCGAGCAAGAGCAGTGTGCAGAGAAGGAAACTGCGCAGAACCTGAAGCGTCCAGGCCGTATATCGAAACCGCGCATCGTCGGCGTCTTCGTTGCGCACAACAGATTGGCCGATCCCGACATCGGTCAGAAGCTCCATCCCGATCTTTAGGGTGGTGACGATCATGACCACCCCGAAGACATCTGGTGTGACGAGCCGGGTCAGGACGACATTGGAGCCGAAGCGGAGCGCTACTGTCAACGCATAGGTTCCCACGGTCCAAAGGGCGCCGTTGAAAATCCGCTTCTCTGAGATGGACGACATCAGTTTACTTTCGTGGGCCGGGCCGTCCGGGCGAGACGGCTGGGGGAGAGAATGCGTTTCCGCGCGATGCCGTGGGCATCAAAGGATCAGTGAGCGGCTGCCTCGATATTTCGGCATAGCGCCTCTGCGAGATCGTGGATGTTATGCAGTTGTGCGATGCGCTGCTGGCCGGCCAGCCCCATCGTGCTCAGCTGTTCGGGCGTGGCGAGAAGGGCTGACCGCAAGGCCACCACGAGTTCATCGTGATTTCCCGGCGCGACCAGCCAGCCGCAACTCGCATCGACCAACTCGGGAATGGCGGTGATCCTGGTCGTGACGACCGGGCGAGCCAAGGCCAAGGCCTCCATCAGGACAATCGGCAAGCCTTCATGGTAACTGGGCAGAAGGAGCGCACGGCTCTCGCAAATCAGACGCTTTACCTGCGCGTTGGCCGCCCAACCTTTGAAGACAATCCGGTCCCCTCCCAGGCCATGGCGCTCAGCTTCCGCCTCGATCTCTGAGCGACTTTCGCCATCACCGACAAGCAGGACCCGCAGATCAGGAAACTCCGCACGAAGCGCCGCTACGGCCGCAGGGATGTGTACCTGCCCCTTCTGCGGACAAAGCCGACCAACACAGACGAAGGTGTGATTGTCTGACGCCACCGGTGCGCAAGGCTGGAATTCATCAAGATTGAGACCGCATCGGGCGATCGATATCTTCTCGTGATCGCGTGCAGACAAGCATCGCTCGACCAATAGGTTACGGCAATAGTCGGAGATTGCGATGACGAAAACCGCATGCTGGATCTTCAGTCCAAAATTCGGCGCGGTCTCATTGAAAAATTCGTCTGGTCCGTGCGCGGTAAAGCTGTATCGAGGCCCACCCATCAGATGCGACAGCATCACCACGGTGGTCGCGTTGGTCCCATAATGTGCATGAAAATGGTCGATATCGGCGCGGCGCGCTTTCTGCCGGAGGTCGGCCGCCTGCATCAGATAGGCAGCGTGCTGAACGACGCCCGCCTTTCCATCCCTGAAGAGCTTCATGGAGGCAACCAGCGCTCGCCCTATCCCGCGCGGATTGCCAAGTAGTTCACGCGCGAAAGACGCCAGAAGCGTTACGCCACGTCCCTGTAGAAGGTAGGCTGTTTGCGATGCTTCCGCGAGATCCCGTTCATCGACAAGGGCAGTTGCGAACTTTCGCGCAGCAAACCGGACAACGACCTGCCCGCGCGCCTCAAGCGCCTCAATCTCGCGCCTGATGAATGTAGCACTCGGCACAGGGTAGGTGTTGAGGAAATAACCGATCTTCATAAAATTCCCCACGCGAACAAAAGCATCGCAAAACTGACCATACCGGCTGCCTCTGATCGAGAGATCACAAGAAGGCTGCAGCCAAAAATTCCATTTTTCGATATGCGTATAGCAAAACGGTGCACATCAGGACTGACGTCAGCTTTAGTCTCTAGACAAGAATACATAGCAGATAATTAAAACGTTCAGGTTCCATGCGCACACAAGGTCGCCGACTGGCAGTTAACAATTGATTTAGCAGGTTTTTTCAGCCAATCTAAGGATAGTGGGTCATATTCAACATTATCGCCAGCTCTTTCCCAGATAATGTTGGAACTCCCATTCCTACAGGTACGCGTAGGCTCATTTGCGCCGCTGATAGAGTGTTGGAGTAATTTCTGGATGTTTAAGTGCCTTTTGATCGGCAATGAATCTCTTCTGGTCCAATGCGGACAACTCATTCTTGATCGCGGGAACATGATCGCCGCGATTGTCACCTCCAACGATGCGGTAAAAAGCTGGGCCGGCCAGAATGGCATACAGTCGGTGGAGTGGAGGGGCAGTCTTGAGCATGCGTTAGAGTCGATCGATTATGATTATCTCTTCAGTATCGCAAACCTTCGCATCATCCCCTCGCCGGTATGGCGCAAAGCCCGGCTCGGAGCGATCAATTTTCATGACGGCCCCCTACCCAGATATGCCGGCCTCAACGTACCAGCCTGGGCTGTTATGCAGGGCGAGACCCGCTTCGGCGTCACGTGGCACGAGATCACCGATGGCGTTGACGAAGGCTGCATCCATATGCAGGCCGATTTCGACCTGAGCGCCGACGATACGAGCCTGAGCCTCAACACCAAGTGCTTTGCTGCCGGCATTGATTCCTTCGCAGCCCTGCTTGCCGCGATCGCGACATCCGCATTGCCGCGGGTCGCTCAGGACCTGTCGGTTCGCACTTACTATGCGAAGACCAAGCGGCCGGATGCGGCGGGTACTCTTCTTCTCGATCGGCCAGCCGAGCAACTCTCCAGCCTCTTTCGCGGCTTGAATTTCGGATCGGGCTACGCCAATCGCCTCGTCTGCCCAAAGCTACGGCACGAGGACGGGATATTCATTGTTCGCCGCCTTACAGTACGTGACAGAGCCGAGGGTCACACAGAGCCCGGCGTCGTTCTCGCGGTTGAGGCAGACGGCGTGGTCGTTGCCTCCGGGCGCGGCAGCGTGCGGCTCGAGGCCGTAAAGCAGGATCGGCAAACGGAAACGAAGCTTCGGGACTGTGTGCGTCCGGGTGACCGCCTCCCGCTTCTTTCCGAAGAAGAAATCAACGCGCTGACGTCGGCCGTTGGCGATCTGGTCAGGCATGAAGATCATTTCGTTCACGCCTTGAGGTTGGTGGAAGACGTCAAGCTGGTCGACGTCGCGGACCAGTCGGTCGGCGAAACGCGCTTCAAGACAATCGAGCTGGAACTTCCAGCCGATCTCCCTCGCGACAGCCGCCTTGCGGCGATTGTCGCATTCCTGGCACGGCTGTCGACGCAGGACGGTTTCGACATCGCCTATGCCGGTCCAAAGACCCTTGATCTGGCCAGCCGTTTCCCGGGTTATTTCGCAGAGGCTGTCCCGCTCCACCTTCAAGTGGATGCCGCTTGCACGGCAGCAACACTTCGAGACGCAGTTGCCGAAAACATTGCACGCCTGCGCGAGCGCGGAAGCCATCTGGCAGACCTGTTTTGGCGACACCCCGATCTGGCGCAGCCGCACTACAGTGTCGGGCTCGTGGATGGAAGACAGCCAAGCGACAGCAAGGTCTTGGCAGGTTGCGCGCTGACCTTCGTTATCGATGAGGCAGATGCTGGCGTCTCCATGATTTTTGATGAGGCTAGGCTTCCATCTGACGTGGCCTATCAATATGCGCGGCGCATAAAAATGCTCGCAGCGGCGTTTACGACGGACGACGCTTTGGTCGCGGAAATGCCGCTGATGACGGATGTCGAACTGGACATGGTCCAGAATGGCTGGAACGACAGCGCGAGGCCCTTCGATCCGACGACGTGCATGCATACCCTGATCGAACAGCAGGTCGCAAAGACGCCGGATGCCATTGCGATCGCATGGCGCGACGAGCAGATCAGCTACCGGGACATGGACGAGCGCGCCAACCGCATTGCCCAGACGCTCATCGCAATGGGGGTCGGTCCTGACACCATGGTCGGGCTCAATATCCCACGCTGCACCAACCTGGTGGTGGCAGCTCTGGCCATCCAGAAGGCAGGCGGCGCCTATCTACCTCTGGATCCCAATTTTCCGACGGACCGACTGTCCTATATGGTAAAGGATAGCCGCCTGGAGATCATTCTTTCCAGTCGTATGACGGCTGAGGCCCTTGATGAGCCGGGCACGCGCACCGTGTTCGTTGAGGACATTCTTGCGGCAAATCTCTCAGTCGGCAAGCCAGAGGTGCCAGTCTCAGGTGAAAACCTCGCTTATGTGATTTACACCTCGGGTTCGACCGGGCGGCCCAAGGGCGTGATGGTCGAGCACCGAAACGTCACGAATTTCTTCGTCGGCATGGACGAACGCATCAGCTATGATCGCGATCTGCAGCCGGTCTGGCTCGCTGTCACAAGCCTGTCCTTTGACATTTCCGTGCTGGAATTGTTCTGGACACTCGCTCGCGGCTTCAAGGTCGTCATCCACGCCTCGCAACCAAAAGCTGGCCAGAGCAAGGTGGCTGGAAGCCGGCCGTCGGGCTCCGGGCCAATGGACTTCGGTCTCTTCTACTGGGGCAATGACGACGGTGCCGGACCTGCCAAATATCAATTGCTTCTGGAAGGCGCCAAATTTGCCGACAACAATGGCTTTCAGTCCATCTGGACGCCTGAACGGCATTTCCACGCCTTTGGCGGCCCTTATCCAAATCCGGCGGTTACAGGAGCCGCCGTCGCCGCGATCACTAGCAACCTGTCGATCCGAGCGGGCAGTTGCGTCCTGCCGCTCCATCATCCGATACGGATTGCCGAAGAATGGGCTGTGATCGACAACCTGAGCAATGGACGGGTGGCACTCGCCTTTGCCTCGGGATGGATGCCTGAAGACTTCGTGCTTCGACCGGAGAATGCACCGCCGAACAACAAAATGGCGCTGATGCAAGGCATCGAAACCGTCCGCCGGCTGTGGAGAGGCGAACGGATGGAGTTCGATTTCGGTCACGGAATGGCTGATGTCCTGACACAGCCGCGACCAGTCCAGTCGGAGCTTCCCGTATGGCTGACGACGGCTGGAAATCCTGAGACATACCGTGAAGCCGCACGTGCAGGCACCCATGTCCTCACCCACTTGCTGGGCCAATCGATCGACGAGCTGGCTTCGAAGATCAAGATCTACCGCGAAACCCTGGTCGAATGCGGTCGCTCACCGAGCGACTTCAAAGTGACACTGATGCTCCACACGCTTCTCGGCGACAACCTCGAGGAGGTCAGGGAGGCAGCCCGTGGGCCGATGAAGGCTTACCTGAAGAGTGCAGCGGCATTGATCAAACAGTATGCTTGGGCTTTCCCGGCCTTCAAGAAGCCGGCCGGCGCCACAGCCGCCCACGACATCGATCTTCAGTCACTAAACGCCGACGAGTTGGACAGCATTCTGGAATTCGCCTTTCTGCGCTACTTCGAAGACAGTGGCTTGTTCGGCACGATCGATGACGCAATGGCCCGCATCCGGCAGCTCGAAGAAATCGGTGTTGACGAGGTTGCCTGCCTGATCGATTTCGGCGTCCCCTCGCCGCTCGTCCTTGAGCGTCTTGCGCCTCTGGCCAAGGCCGTGGCACAGGCGCGCGCTCATCTGCCCGAGGTTGAGAGCGAGAGCGAAGCTGCCAGTTCCCACGAAGACGTGCGTCGCCATGGTGTCACGCATCTTCAATGTACGCCTTCGATGATCCGCATGTTCCTGATCAACGGGGCTGACAGAGCTGCGTTTTCCAAGATAGCCCATCTCTTTGTCGGCGGAGAGGCCTTGACCAGCTCGCTCCTGCAAGAGATCCGGACTGTGACCGATGCCAGCGTAGAAAACATGTACGGCCCGACGGAGACAACGATCTGGTCTTCGACAATGACCGCTGACATGTCGGAAAGCGTTGTTCCACTCGGTCTTCCGATCGCCAACACCCAGCTTTACGTGCTCGATCCCTCCGGACGGCTGACGGTTCCCGGCCAGCCTGGCGAGCTCTACATCGGCGGGGACGGGGTGACACGGGGATATCTGCACCGCGAGGATCTGACACGCGAGCGCTTCCTGCCCAACCCATTTGCACCTGGCCGCATATACCGGACCGGCGACCTGGTCTGCCGTTCCCAGAACGGGAAGCTGCGGTTTCTCGGCCGCACCGATCACCAGGTCAAAGTCCGCGGCTACCGTATTGAACTTGGCGAGATCGAAGCCGTGATATCGGCCTATCCAGGCGTCGCCGAAGCTGTCGTGGTTGCGCGGGAGGATCGGGCTGACGATGTCAGGATTGTCGCTTACCTGCGCATGACCCAGTCGCTGCTTGATGAGGAGAGCCTGCGTCGGCATCTCTCCGATATACTGCCTGACTATATGGTCCCCGCCCATTTCGTGGTTCTTGATGCTTTTCCGATGACACCGAATGCCAAGGTGGACCGCAAGGCGCTCCCGAAGCCCGAGGTGACGACGAAACCTTTGGCAAACGAAATCTTTGTCGCGCCGGAAAACACGCTGGAACGGGATCTTGCCGAAGCTTACCGACGCACACTGGGCCTCGATCGCGTCGGACTGAACGACAACTTCTTCGCGATCGGCGGCCATTCACTTCTCGCTGTGCAACTGCATCGCGACCTCAAGGCAAGCATCGCACCTGACCTGACGATCACGGACGTGTTTCGCTTTCCGACGGTCGGAACCCTGGCGGCACATCTTGCCGATCGAGGGAAAGCGGACGAGCGGCTGAGCCAGGTCGCGGACCGGGCGGCGACCAGACGTGCAGCATTGGGTGACAGACGCGCGGCGCTCAGCCGACCGAGGACATGACGGCTGCGCATGACATCTTAGGGGACTTCCTCGGTCAAGGCGTGGCGCTGGCTCACGCAGACCCGCGCCTCCCATGCATCGACGCCCACCCTGAGGAGCTGAAATATGTTCAGCAGGCCGTTGACAGCCGCAAGCGCGAGTTTCACGCCGCTCGCGCCTGTGCAAGGCACGCGATGGGGCTTCTGGGGGAGCCGCCGGTCGCGATACCAGCAGCATCGGACCGCTCCCCCGTCTGGCCGCAACATCTGATCGGAAGCATCAGCCATTGCGCAACCTTCTGCTTGGCTGTGGTCGCTCGCAAGGGCGAAAACTATGCTGCCATCGGCGTTGATGTCGAACCGGCCGAGGATCTGCCATTCGAACTTCTCGATGCGATCTGCTCGCCACGCGAAATGGCGGCACTGGACGAGAAGCCGCCTGAACACCGGCTCCTTTGGGCACGCATTCTCTTCAGCGCCAAAGAAGCCGTCTACAAATGCCAGTATCCTCTGACCGGGACCATGCTCGATTTCCAGGATCTGGAGGTCACCCTCGCTGACACCTGTTTCCAGGCGAAGTTGCAACGTCAAGCCGGCATTTTCGGCAAGGGTTCGATCCTCGAAGGGCGGGTTGCCTTCGCCCAGGACTGCATCGTCACCGGAGTCACTGTTCCACTCACGGGCTTAGGGAGCCTGACCGCATGAATGCAGCGCCGGAAGACCAAGCTTTGGACCGTGTGCTCTTGCGCCGAGATGCAACCGAGACGCCCCGGCAGGGAAGCGTCCTCCTGGCCACCGCTGTGCGATTGAGACGCGGGCCCCGCGGGCTGCAAATCGATGACCAGACTTTTGCAGGTCTTGCGCGATATGCGGAGAGTTTCCGGTGGGTCAAATTTGCCGGAATCGCACTCGACTCTGAGAAAGAGGAGGAAACATCCGTCACATGGCTGGACGTCATTGATCACCCCCATGCGGACCGCATCGAATTCATCGCGCTGCCACACGCCTACCGGATCAGCAGCTTTCTTCGATGCTACAAACGCACCCGCACTGTCTTGGGTGATCATATTCGTCAGGTCGACCATCTCTGTTTCACCCTCGGCTATCTTTTCGGAGATTGGGGAGCGGTTGCCGCACTTGAAGCCGATGCTCAGGGCCGCAAGTTCGCAGTCTGGTTCGATAGGGTGGAGCACGACGTGATTGCCCGCACGCTGCCGACGCTGAATTTCCGCCGTCGGATCAAGGAACGGGCAACACTGCCGATCATGAAGCGATATCATCGCTACCTGATCGGCCGCAGCGCTCTGGGACTGTTCCAGGGACGCGACACGTTCAACGCCTATGCCGAAGCTTCGTCCAATCCGGTCTGTATGTATGACGTGCACACGCATGAAGGCGATAAAATCAGCCCGGAAGATCTGTCGATCAAAACGGCGAGGGTCATGTCGGGAGCACCACTGCGCATCCTTTACGCAGGCAGGGCAGCGGAGATGAAGGGACCTGAAGACTGGATTGCCAGCCTTGCTGAGGCGGCCACCAGAGGGGTCAAGTTCGAGGCCCGCTGGCTCGGAGACGGACCACTGCTTCCACGCATGCAGGCATTGCTGGAAAAAACAGGCCTGACGGATAGGGTGAAGCTGATGGGGCACGTCGCCGATCGCGAGACCGTCTTGCAGGCCATGCGCGAGAGCGATCTGTTCCTGTTCTGCCACAAGACCCCGGAATCCCCACGCTGCCTGATCGAATCTCTGGTCAGCGGTTGCCCGATCGTTGGCTATGCCTCGCCCTACCCGCAAGATCTGCTCTCGCTCCACGGCGGCGGCACGCTGACGCCGCTCGATGATCCCGCAGAACTCGGCCTGAAGATCGCCGAACTGGACCAAAACCGGCAAACGCTTGCAAAAGATATCCAAAACGCCGCTCTGTCAGGAATGCGCTTCGATGAAGCCACGCTCTATCTCCGCCGTGCAGAACTGCTGAAGGCCTTCACATGAGACGACCTCGCGCCGTCACGATGCTTGCCTGCGCCGCCGTTGTCGGGAGCGGTCTCGGGATCGCATTGATCGACCCGGCGCAGATTTCTCACAACCATACCGAAGGGGACGGTCGCATGGACGTGTCTTTGCCTGATCCTCAGGAGATGATCGGCAAGCGCCGGATCTTCGTGTCCGGCCACAGTCTGACCGCACGCCCGATGCCGGATTTCCTCCAGGAAATTACCGCAGCTTCCGGTTTGGCGATTTCCTGGGACGGACAGCACGCTGACGGCTCTTCGATCAAGGACCGCTCCTTCGGTCAGGATGCCTTACAGCCCTGGTCAGGTTTTGCGGTCGGACAGGATGCAAGCGGCAATCCCGCGAATGTCCTGTCGATGCTGAAAGCAGCAGCGGTTGATGGCAAGCCGTATGATGTCCTGCTGATCACGGAACAGCATCGCCTCCTGGACGCACTTCACTGGCAGGATACGAAACAATATCTCCGTGCCTATCGCGACCGCTTCATCAGCTCCGACCCGCAGGCGGAAATCCTGTTCTTCACCCCCTGGATCAGCCTTTCCGACAAGGATGACCCCAGGGACTGGATTTCCTACGAGCGCGCAGCGTGGCCTGTGTGGCAGTGCACGGTCGCCGATGTCAATCGAGGCTTTGAGCGGGAGGATGGCAGTCGACCGATACGGATGATCCCGGCATCGCTGGCGCTGGCTGCACTGATGGAAAACCTGGAGCAATACCCGGATCAGCCAGGATTTGAAGGGTTGAAAGGGCGTCAACTGACTGATGCCCTCTTCTCTGACACGGTGCACCTGACACCACTGGGAAGCTACTTCGTGGCCGCCGTCACTTCGAACGCTCTTTATGGCGATTTGCCGTCTGAGGATCACCCGCACAGCATCCCGGCTGAACAGGCAAAGACCTTGAAGCGTTTCGCGGCAAATTTCATGGCCGACTACCGCCGTTCTGAACCGACCTTCGGGGACGGATGCGCCAGGACAGTCGGTTGGACCTTTATCGCCCACTATACTGGCTACATCGAGAAGACCTATCACCGCGAAGACATGGGTTATGTTCGCGCAAAGCTTCAGCGACTGCGTGACCTGCTCCGCTTCGCGCGAACCCATATGGGCAAGGTCGGAAGCTAGACCATGGCTCAGAAGCGCCCCCCTCCGCAGCCCTCGTTCTCGTCAGCCTCTGCCGGCTTCTCGAGGCGCGCATGCAGCTGATCCTGCCAAGCATGGTGCGCATGGACGAGGGCGATTCATCCGCCACGAACGTGTCCGACATAGTCGTCAGCGAGATGGCAATCCTGGCTGCTTCGATCGCCGAAGCCGATGATCGGACGCCACAAGGCCCATCATCTTCTCTACGAGGCCGCACAGGAAACAGCCACGCACGGCACGAGTGATGTCAATTCAGCTAGCGACAGAGAGGATCTGAAGCTAGAGCCGGTAAGGAGCACGATCAGCCACTGACGACTTCGTTCTTGCTCTTTCGAGCCTGAAGCCGAATGGCAGCTCTTACACATGCGAATTGCGCTTCGAACGACCGTATCGAGGGTGCAAAGCGGTACGACTCCTCAAGAGGCTCTCCGAGGGAAAGGGCGTGGCCCCACAACGTTGAGCGCCACCCCCTCTCAAATCCCAGTAGGTTCGGCCAGTTCCAGTGCATCCCCTATGTCAACGCCGAGATAACTGACGGTGTCCAACGAGCCCTTGGCTAGTCACCGCTGCTCGCTGGCATCGCCCATATGCCGCTGACAGCCAAGGTGTTTTGCATCAGCCAGTTCCTCTCGCCGCTCATCACCCGGTTCGGATCGCGCGTGCTGCTCGCCAGCGGAAGCATTCTGGTCGCGATTGGCCTGATCGGGCTCGCCCTGCTCACGGAAGGCGACGGATACCTTCTGGCAATCCTTGTCCCGCTCTTGCTCCAGGCGGTCGGCAACGCCCTGGTGTTTGCACCTGGGACGGTCGCGATCATGCACGGTGTGTCGAACGAACATGCGGGTGCAGCGTCCGGGGTGTTGCAGAAACGATCTGCAGACAGCAGATGCGACGGAGAGTTCGGCGTAAACGGCCACGGCAGGATCTTGGGGGTGGCGACAGAAATTCAGCATAACACCCTGCTCTCCGACAGGGCACAGCACAACACGAGCGTCGCGACCGGATCTAATGATGTGGAAGCAGATCACGATCCGGAGCAGCCATGAGCCTTATCAAGACCCTCGACCACAACCCGACTTTCGCCCCTACCCATGCCCTTCCCGCGCCCGAACGCTTGATCTCAGGCAACCCAGAGTTCTCGACCTGGGCGATGGACGAGTCGCGTGACGGAAAGATCAAGTCCGGTGTCTGGCAGGCCACACCGGGCCTTACCCATTCCATCAAGGGCGAGACCTTCGAATTCTGCCATATCCTTGAGGGGGTGGTGGAGATCACCGAAACCGGACAGGAACCGGTCACCTATCGGGCCGGCGACAGCTTCGTCATGAAGCCCGGCTTCATCGGCACCTGGCGGACCATCGAGACCGTGCGCAAGATCTACGTGGTCTGCTACTGACCACTGCCACTGGCGGCCCTTCAGGCCGCCAGTTCTCTCGCCAGCCTTTCCAGCATGGTCATGCAGGCGGTGAGTTCCCCCCTCAGGATGTATTCATCCGGGCGGTGGGCGCGGGTGATGGAACCCGGGCCGCAGATGATCGAGGGAATGCCCGCCGCCTGGAACAGGCCGGCTTCCGTGCCATAGCTCACTGACGGGATCGCCGCACCGCCCGACAGCCGTTCCACAAGGGCGACGAAGTTCGCATCCGGGGTCGGCGGCAGCGCAGGGTAGCTCGAAAGCTCCTTCCAGTTGGCCGATAGCATTCGCCCTTCCGCCTTGGCCAATGCGACCTGTGCATCCAGTTCTTCCAGAACCTTGGCGCTCACATCCTGCGGCGCCACGCCCGGGACCGAGCGCACCTCGAAAGCGAGACGGCACAGATCCGGAATGATGTTCACCGCGCTCCCGCCCGATACGATACCGGCCACGACCGTCGAGGACGGTGGTGAAAAACGCGGGTCGAACGGGCCTTCCTCTGCCATGCGCGCCGAAAGATCCCTGATAAAGAGCAGCAGTTCCGCTGCGGGATAGAGGGCGTTCTCGCCCAGCGCTGGCTGCGAGCTGTGCGCAGCCTTGCCGGCAAAGGTGATCTCGATCGCCTGTTTTCCCTTGTGGGAGAGCACTGGCTGCATGTCGGAGGCCTCGCCGACGATACAGCCGGCAGGCGGCGCGCAGAGGTCCGGCAATTTTGCAATCATATGCGGAACACCCCGGCAGCCGATTTCCTCGTCATAGGAAAAAGCGAGATGTACCGGACGTTTGAGGCCTGCCGCCTTGAACACGGGCACCGACGCCAGCATGCAGGAGAGAAAGCCTTTCATATCGGTGGTGCCGCGCCCCGTCAGCCGCCCTCCGTGATCACTCAGGCGGAAGGGATCTGCTGACCACACCTGCCCCTCGACCGAGACCACATCCATATGGCCCGAGAGCACATAACCCGGCACGTCTTTCGGGCCGATGGTGGCAAAGAGGTTCACCCGATCGCCTTCCGGCCCGGGCAGAACGGTACACGCCACCCCCTGCGAGGCGAGATAACTCCGCACATACTGCACAATCGGGTCATTCCCCACACCCGGCAGCAAGGGGAAGGCCACGAGATCGGCCAGCAGCGCCTCGACCGAAAGAGCTGCACCAGAAACACCCATCTGAAAAACCCCGCTCCAAAACAATTGCGTCGTGCCGAGTATCATCCGCGCTTTGCCGCGCAGTTCATGCCGAAGAGGCGCCTTGCAGCAGGAGATCCTGCGGCAAAACCGCCGTCATATCTTCCCTTCCGCCATACCCCCGCCAGAGGCCGCCGCACAGAATTGCGTGCACACCCTTGCGAACAGAGCAATCCGCCGCCCGCCAAAGACAAATGGCGGATGGTAGCGGCCGCCCGCCACTAGGATCGCCGCAGACTTACCGGAGCCCGAACCATGTCCCTCTCCTTCGATCCCGCCTCCATTCCCTTCAGGTCCGGCCATTTCATCGGCGGCAGCTTCGTGGAGGATGCCCCCGTATTGGCCATGCATCGTCCGTCTGACGGCGTCGAATTCGCCGGCTGCCCGGTCGCCGATTCCGCCATGGTGGACCGGGCGGTGAGCACCGCCCGGAAGGCGCAGAAGGAGAGTGGTTGGGGCAGCTGTCGCCCGCGCGAGCGGACCAATGCACTGCTCCGCTGGGCGGATCTGATCGAACAACACGGGCTGGAACTGGCGCAGCTGGAAGCCGTGCCCTCCACCCGCCTGATCAACCAGCTGATTGCAGGCGACATTGCCGTGACGGCGGAGCAGATCCGCTTCTTTGCCGAGCTTGCCGACAAGGAGGGCGGCGCGGTCGTGCCGACCGCTGGGAGCCAGTTCGGCACGATCGTGACGGAGCCCTATGGCGTGGTCGGCGCGATCACCCCTTGGAACTTCCCCCTCTCCATGGCGGGGTGGAAGATGGCGCCAGCGCTTGCCGCCGGAAATGCGGTGGTGCTGAAGCCCTCGGAAATGACGCCCTTCGCGACGTTGCGGATGGCGGAGCTGTCGGTCGAGGCGGGCATTCCCGCCGGGCTCGTCAACGTGGTACTCGGCGATGGCCCTGTTACCGGCAACGCGCTGACCGGTCATCCGGATATCGCCAAGGTCAGTTTCACTGGCTCCACGGCAGCGGGTGCTGCCATCATGGCCAATGTCGCGCGCACCGGCATCAAGCCGATGACGCTGGAGCTTGGCGGCAAGAGCCCGCAGCTCGTCTTTGCCGATGCCGACATGGCTCTGGCTGCTGATTGCATCGCCCGCTCCATCCTCTTCAACGGTGGCCAGGCCTGCGTCGCGGGCAGCCGGGTGATCGCCCATGCCAGCATCGCCGGTGAACTGGCGGACCGACTGATAACACTGATGAGCGGCCACCAGCCAGGACATGGCTGGGACCCGGCCACCACCTATTCCCCCTGCATTTCCGCTCGCCAGCGCGCCCGTGTCCATGGCCTGGTGCAGGCCGCGATCAGCGAGGGTGCCGAAGTGCTCGCCGGCGCGCGCGAGATGGACCACCCGGGTTACTTCTACCAGCCAACGCTGCTCACCAATGTTGCCCAAGACAACACCGCCGTGCGCGAGGAAGTGTTCGGGCCGGTGCTGACCTTGCAGACTTTTGAGACCGACGAAGAGGCCTTCACGCTGGCGGACCATCCCACCTATGGCCTTGCCGCCGGGATCTATACTCGCGACCTCTCTCGGGCTCTGAAGAGCCTGGGACGCATCGAGGCCGGCACCATCTGGATCAACCGTTACGGGCGCTCGCGCGATCACATTCTGCCGACAGGAGGCTACAAGTCCTCCGGCATCGGCAAGGACCTCGGTCGCGACGCCTACCACGCCAACCGCCGCTCGAAGAGCGTGCTCATCGACCTGTGAGACCCCATGGCTCCCTATCGTATTGCTCTTATTCCCGGTGACGGCATCGGCATCCCGGTCACGGAGGCAGCGCTCGCCGTCGCTTCCAGGGCCCTGCCCGATAAACTGGAGACCGTCACCTTCCCCTGGTCCTGCGATTTCTATCTGCAGACCGGGCAGATGATGCCGCAGGACGGCATCGAGACCCTGCGTGGCTTTGACGCCATCTATCTGGGGGCGGTCGGCTGGCCGGAAAAGGTGCCGGATTCGGTCTCGTTGCATGGCCTGCTACTGCCGATCCGCAAGGCCTTCGTGCAATATGCCAACATCCGCCCGCACCGGCTTCTGCCCGGTGTCGAAGGCCCACTGCGCAAGGGAGGCTTCGACATTCTCTGCATTCGCGAGAACACGGAAGGCGAATATTCGGGCGCCGGCGGGCGCGTGCATCAGGGTACAAAGGACGAGGTGGCCGTCGAGACTGCCATCTTCACCCGCACCGGCGTAGAACGCATCCTTCGCTTCGGCTTCGAGCAGGCCCGCAAGCGCCGCGGCAAGCTGGCTTCGGTCACCAAGTCCAATGCGCAGAAATACTCCATGGTCTTCTGGGACGAGGTGACGAAGGAGGTCTCCGCAGACTATCCGGACGTGACGGTCAGCCACTATCATATCGATGCCATCGCCGCCCGAATGGTCATGGCACCGGAAAGCCTCGATGTGGTGGTCGCCTCCAATCTCTTCGGCGACATCCTGACCGATCTGGGGGCAGCCATCCAGGGCGGTCTCGGCTTTGCCGCCTCCGCCAACATCAATCCGGATCGCACCGCTCCCTCGATGTTCGAGCCTGTGCATGGATCAGCACCCGACATTGCCCATCTCGGCATCGCCAATCCGCTGGCCGCCATCTGGTCTGCCGCGATGATGCTGGAGCATCTGGGTGAGCGCCAAGCCGCCTCGCGCATCATGGCAGCCATGGAAAAAACCACCGCCCGCGGCATCGGCACCGTACCGGGCCGCGACAAGACCGATGATATTACCCAAGCCGTTCTGGCGGCTCTGGATTGAGGACGCGACATGACGATAGCACTCTCCGACCTTCCGCCCAGCCTCAAGGACAAGGACCTCTTCCGTCAGCAGAGCGTGATTGGCGGTGTTTGGTGCGACGCCTCGACGGGCAGGACCATCGAGATCACCAACCCGGCCACCGGCAAGGCGATCGGCACCGTACCGGACATGTCGGCCGAGGATACCCGCCGCGCCATAGAAGCGGCAGATGCGGCCTTCCGCAACTGGCGCCGGGTGCCGAATGCCGAACGGGCGGCCAAGCTCGAGCGCTGGTTCACCCTGATGGAAACCCATGCCGATGATCTCGCGCTGATCCTGACGCTCGAACAGGGCAAGCCGCTGGCCGAGGCCAAGGGTGAGATCACCTATGGCGCCTCTTTCGTGAAGTGGTTTGCCGAAGAAGCCCGTCGCATCGAAGGCGGCATCATCCCCTCGCCCACATCAGATCGCAAAATCCTGGCCCTCAAGGAGCCGGTGGGTGTGTCAGCGATCATCACCCCCTGGAACTTCCCCAATGCCATGATCACCCGCAAGGTTGCTCCGGCGCTGGCCGCGGGCTGTACCGTCGTGATCAAGCCGTCTGATTTCACCCCCTATTCGGCGCTGGCGCTCGCCGTGCTGGCCGAGCGGGCGGGTATTCCGGCAGGTGTGATCAACATACTCACAGGTCTGCCGGCGGAGATCGGTGCCGAACTCACGGCCAGCCCGGTCGTGCGCAAGCTGTCGTTTACCGGCTCCACGCGCGTGGGATCGCTGCTGATGGCCCAGTGCGCCCCGACGGTGAAGCGGTTGAGCCTTGAACTTGGCGGCAATGCACCCTTCCTCGTCTTTGACGATGCGGACCTGGACGCCGCAGTCGAGGGTGCGATCGCCTCCAAGTTTCGCAATGGCGGCCAGACCTGCGTCTGCTCCAACCGCATTCTCGTGCAGTCCGGCATCCATGATGCCTTTGCCGCAAAGCTTTCGGAGCGTGTGGCCGCCATGAAGGTCGGTTCCGGCCTTGAGGCGGGTGTGTCCATAGGCCCGATGATCAACCGTGCCGCAGTGGAGAAGATCGAACGGCATGTGACGGATGCGCTTGCAAAGGGTGCAACAATCGCTGCCAGGGCCGAGACACCCGAAGGAAGCCAGTTTGCCGCCCCGCTCGTGCTGACCGGCTGCACCACCCAGATGCAGCTGGCCGAAGAGGAAACCTTTGGCCCCGTCGCGCCGCTCTTCCGCTTCGAGACGGAAGAAGAAGCCGTGACCATCGCCAACGACACACCCTTCGGCCTTGCCGCCTATTTCTACACCCGCGACATGGCCCGCGCCTGGCGCGTCGGTGAAGCGCTGGAATCGGGCATGGTCGGCCTGAACACCGGCGCCATCTCCATGGCCGTCTCCCCCTTCGGCGGCGTCAAGCAATCCGGCCTCGGTCGCGAGGGCGCCCGTGAAGGTATCGAGGAATATCTTGAGACCAAGGCCTTCCACATCGGTGGGCTCTGAAACGAAAGGGGCGGGTTCAAGACCCGCCCCCCAATGCTTGATCTGGCTCCAGCTGTACGGATCTGCCTACTCGATCCGGTCCTTGAGCTTGTAATAGGCCCCCACCAGCGGCAGGAACCACGGCTGGCCAAGATGGCCGGGAATGGCGGGCCAGGGGAGCGCGGCCCAGGGATTGCTGCGGACGCGACCGAGGATCTGGTCAGCGATGATTTCGCCCATGTGGGTCGCGATCTGCGCCCCGTGGCCGGAATAGCCCATGGCGAAGTGAACACCGTCCGCCTCACCGGCGCGGGGAAAACGGTCCTTGGTCATGTCGACGAGACCTCCCCAGCAATAATCAACATCGACATCGCCCAACTGCGGGAAGATGCCCCGGAGCGCGTCCTTGAGGATGCGTCCGCTTTTCTCGTCAGAGGTCTGGTTCGAGGTGGCGGAGAAACGCGCGCGACCACCAAAGATCAGGCGGTTGTCGGGTGCCAGGCGGAAGTAGTTTCCGACATTGAGCGAAGTGACGCAGGTGCGATTGCCCGGCATCACCGACTGGACCTCTGTCTCCGTCAGCGGGCGGGTGGCCAAAAGGAAGCTGCCGACCGGCACGATGCGGCGACGGAAGAAGCTGAAGGTTTTCGGCGTATAGGCACCGGTCGCCAGCACCACCTTCGTCGCCCGCACGATGCCCTTGGGCGTTTCCAGTTCATGGCCTGAAGCCGTCAGGCGGCGACCAGTGACCGGCGTCTTCTCATGGATCTCCGCCCCGCGCCGAGCCGCCGCTTCCGCCAGCCCCACGACGAAGCGGCCCATATGCATCATGGCGCTCTTCTTTTGCAGCATGGCACCGTGGAAGATGTCCGAACCGATTTCGCCCGCAAGCTCGGCTCTGGTCAGCATGGCCGTATCGGGATCGACCGTGCGGTTGATGGCTTCGAGGTTGCGGGCAAGCCCCTCATAGTGCTGCGGCTTGGAGGCGAGCTTCAGCTTGCCGGCCCGACGGAAATTGCAGTCGATCCCCTCCTCGGCGATGATTCCCTCGATGGTGTCGATGCCATCATCAAAGGCCTTGTACATCGCCCTCGCCGTCTCCACCCCATAGGTGGCGATGGCTCCGGTGAAGCTGTGAGCAACCCCGTTGTTGAGGTGCCCTCCATTGCGGCCCGAGGCACCGAAGCCGACCGTTTCCGCCTCCAGCACGATGACCCGGCGGCCTTCCATGGCCAGACGCCGCGCCGCGCCAAGGCCGGTGAACCCGGCCCCGATAACGGCAACGTCATAGTCACCCGAAGGAGCGGCCGTTGCACCGCCGGTGAAGGCAGGCGCCGTATCCTGCCAATAGGATGCAAATTTCATCGATGAGCTCCCGGAGCTTGCGCGGACGCCGCCAGATTTCAGATGCCGAATACGCCGGGCAGGCCGGAGATGTCCTGGATCTCGGTATATTCGTAGAAGGGATTGGCCGGTTCGTGCCGGCGGTTGACCCAAACCTTGGACTTGATGCCGAGGTCGTAAGCCGTCATCAGATCATAGCGGAACGAGGATGACACATGGGTCACGTCCTCAGGACCGCAGCCGAGCACGTCGAACATGTATTCGAAACCGTTCATCTGCGGCTTGTAGCTTCCGGCATCTTCCGCCGTGATCACCTTGTGAAATGGCGCACCAAGCTTTTCCACATTCGACATGATCTGACTGTTCATGGCGTTCGAAAGGATAACGAGCGGGATCTCCTTGGCCAGTTTGGCCAGACCTTCCGGCACATCCGGATGCGGGCCCCAGGTCGGCACCTCGTTGTAGACTCGCACTGCATCTTCTTCGCGAAAGATCACGCCATTGCGCTTGCAGCTGCGCTTCAAGGCGTTGTGTACAACATCGGCATAGGGCTTCCAGGCGCCCAGCACTTCGTCCATGCGATAAGCCGCAAAGTCGCGGATGAACACGGCCATGCGGGCTTCGTCCAGCATGTCGCCATAGATGCGCCGCGCGGCACCAGCCATATCGAAGTTGATCAGCGTGCCGTAGCAGTCGAAGGTCACGTATTTCGGGCGGAAGGTCATCTTTATCCCCGTGCTGCAGATGCCTGAAGGCGGAAGGTGGAGGTGAAGGCCGAACCGGGCCTTTGAACCTATCCTAGACAGCCCTTGGAAAAGCCACCGCCGCTTTTGCCCCGCCCCAAAGCACATTCCGCCGTATCCGGCAGCCATCACGGCACCTTATTGCGATGACACCGGCAACCCGCCCCTGCGGTGGCCAAGCCTGTTCCATCCCCTTGGCAGATCATGCTTCGAAGAGGTGAACGAACAGCGGAAGATACTGCCAGCATGGAGAGCAAGCGCGGCATCTTCGTTGCTTCAGCACTTAGGCTGAAGACATCAACAGTTCTCCAGCGCAGGTTCACATGCTAACCGATGACACCTTCACCATCCAGCCGATGGAACCAAGGCATCTTGCCGGGGCCTTGCGACTGTCGCAGGCCGAGAAATGGCCGCACAGGGCGGAGGACTGGCACCTCTTCCTGAGCCTGTCGAAAGGCGTCGTTGCCATCGAGAACGGTGAGGTCGTGGCAACCGCCCTTGCCACGCCCTTCGGCGACACCGCGACGATCAACATGATCATCGTGGACGGGCGCATGCGCGGCAGAGGTCTTGGACGCAAGATGATGACCAGCGTGATGAGCCTGCTGCACCCCAGAGAATGGCGGCTCGTCGCCACCCTCGAAGGCCTGCCGCTTTACGAAAAGCTCTGCTTTCGGACCGTGGGCGAAATCCTTCAGCATCAGGGCATGGCACAGGCACCGGAGCATGTGCCCGCCCCCGCAGCACACGCTGCTGACGGGCTGCATCTGGCAAGCGCCGAGGATGCTTCCGTTCTGGCTCAGCTCGACAAGGCCGCCACCGGCATGGACCGGACGGTGCTGATCAGCGAACTGCTCCGCCTCGGCAAGATCCTTGCCATCCGCGAGAACGGCCAGATCACCGCCTATGCGGCCCTGCGCCCCTTCGGGCGCGGCGAGGTAGCCGGCCCCGTGATCGCCCGCGATGCAGATCAGGCCCGGCTGCTCCTGTCATATATGCTGACGGAATGCGAAGGCCGCTTCCTGCGGGTGGACACGGGCGCAGAGACAGGCCTTGCCCCCTTCCTGGCAGAGCACGGTCTTGCCAATGCGGGCGGCGGCATCGCCATGCGGCTTGGGGCCACCGATCATGCTTCTGTTCCGGTTCACACATTTGCCCTCGCCGCACAGGCGCTCGGCTGAACGGTTACGCCGGTGGCCAGATGGCCTGCCGGAGAGAAAGGACGTCCCATGCTTGCGAATTCGTTGGTCGAACTCGACCGTGCCCACCTCATCCATCCGGTTGCCAGCTGGAGGGGCCATGAAGCCGCCGGTGTCCGCGTCTTGAAATCGGCAAAGGGGGCCACTGTAACGGATGCCAGCGGCCGCACGCTACTCGACGGCTTTGCCGGCTTGTGGTGCGTCAATGCCGGTTATGGACACGAGAGCATCATTGAGGCCGCGACGAAGCAATTGCGCGAGCTTCCCTATGCAACCGGCTATTTCGGCCTGGGCTCGGAGCCGGCCATCCGTCTGGCGTCACGCCTTGCTGAACATGCGCCAGGCGATCTCAGCCACGTCTTCTTCACCCTCGGCGGTTCGGATGCGGTCGACACCACCGTCCGCTTCGTGCGCTACTACTGGCAGGCCAAGGGCCAGCCGCAGAAGGAACATTTCATCTCCGTCGAGCAGGGTTATCACGGCTCCACGACGGTCGGCTCCGGCCTCACCGCCCTGCCCGCCTTCCATGCCGGCTTCGGCGTACCCTATACCTGGCAGCACAAGATCCCCTCGCATTACAGCTATCGGAATCCGGTGGGCGACAGCCCGGAGGCGATCATCGCCGCCTCGCTGGCTGCCCTCAAGGCAAAGGTTGAGGAACTGGGCGGCGCAGACAAGGTGGCGGCCTTTTATCTGGAGCCGATCCAGGGTTCCGGCGGCGTGCTTGTGCCGCCAGAGGGTTGGGTCAAAGCCATGCGCGATGCCTGCAGGGCCATGGATATCCTCTTCATCGCCGACGAGGTCATCACCGGCTTCGGTCGCACCGGCCCCATCTTCGCCTGCCTGGAGGAAGACATCGTGCCCGACATGATGACCACCGCGAAGGGGCTGACATCAGGTTACGTGCCGATGGGCGCGGTCTTCCTGTCGGATCATATGTATCAGGTGATGGCCGATGCAGCAGGCCCCGCCGCCATCGGCCACGGCTTCACCTATTCCGCCCATCCCGTCAGCGCCGCCGTCGGCCTTGCGGTGCTCGACCTCTACGAGAACGGCCTCTTCGACAACGGGCGCAAGGTCGGCGCCTTGCTCCAGCAGGGCCTGGCCTCCCTGTCGGATCATCCGCTAGTCGGCGACGTCCGTGGTCGCGGCATGCTCGCCGCGGTGGAACTGGTCACCGACAAGGAACGGAAGACCCCGCTGCCGGCGAGCGCCAAGGCCTCGACCCGGATCTTCGATCGGGCCTGGGATAACGGCCTCGTCATCCGCGCCTTTGCGCAAGGTGTGCTCGGCTACGCCCCGCCGCTGTGCTGCACGGAAGATGATATCGCAGAGATCATCAAGCGCACCCGGACAACGCTGGACCAGACCCTGGCGGATCCGGATGTCCGCGCGGCAATGGCCTGAGACATGGCGGTCCTCTATACCTCAGAGGCGCAGCGCGGCGAGATCTTCGCCGCACATTTCGCCGCCGAACTGCCCGACCTACCCTTCCACCGCAATACAGCCCCGGACCCGATGGCTGTTGAATATCTCGTCGCCTGGACAGCGCCTGCGGATGTGGCGAACCGTTTCCCCAATCTCAAGCTCCTGTTCTCCGTCGGTGCCGGCGTCGACCAGCTTGATCTAGCGGCCCTGCCGCCGGAAATCGGCGTCGTGCGGATGCTGGAACCGGGCCTGGCCGAGCAGATGCAGGAATACGTCACCCTCGCGGTGCTGGGCCTGCACCGAGACCTGCCACGCTACATGAGCCAGAAGTCCGCAAACCTCTGGCAATCGGGGCGTAACGTTCCGGCGCGCGAAAGACGGGTCGGTGTGATGGGTCTCGGCCAGCTCGGCAAGGCTGCGCTGCAGGCCCTGGCGCCCTTTGGATTTCCGCTGGCCGGATGGAGCCGCAGCGCGCAGCAGATCCCGGGTGTGGAAACCTTCACGGACCTTTCCGCCTTCCTCTCGCGCACGGACATTCTGATCTGCCTGCTGCCGCTCACGGCGGAAACAACCGGCATTCTTGATGCTGCACTCTTCGACAAATTGCCGGAAGGCGCGGCTCTGGTTCACGCCGGACGCGGTCGCCAACTCGACCACCATGCACTGCTCGAAGCGCTCGCCAGCGGTCGGCTCTCAAGCGCATGGCTCGACGTCACGGACCCGGAGCCACTGCCGACCGACCATCCCTTCTGGCAAAACCAGCAGATTGTGCTCACGCCGCACATCGCCTGCCAGACCCGGGCGGATGACGGAGCCCGGCATGTCATCGCCGGCATCCGGGCACACAGGGCTGGTTTGCCGATACCCGGACTGATCGACCGCACCAGAGGCTATTGAGGTCCGGATCCCATTCATCCGGCAAAAACGGCATTTTCTGCCGCAAGAGGAAGATATTCGGAGCATTCGCGGCTGCAAAGCGCCGCACACTGCTCCTCGAAAGACACCCAGATCAACGAATATCGGGGTTCTTGAAGCCAGGGCCACGGAACGAGAGCCACCGATAGAAAATGCTGCCGGCAATGGCAGGGGGCCTCCGAGCAATCACCAGATACCGAGGAAGTATCCGGTGGACCGACAAGGATGCCGAAGGCGCCGAGGAACTGCGGCCACCCGACACCGCCAGATCGGGAGGATCCGGCAACAGGTTGAACACTGCGCATACTCAAAAAAAGGGGAACCACGATGAGCAGAAACGACATTACCAACTGGACCGGCGCAGACGACGCCATGGTCGAAAACGCAATTCGTCTCGGCGCGACACGCCGAGACATGCTTCGCATGTTTCTCGCTGGAGGTATTGGGCTCGCCGCGGGTGGCTCGCTCTTCGCCCGCGCAACCTCTGTCCTCGCCGCGACCCCGGTGAAGGGTGGCCACTTCAAGGCGGCCGGCTGGTCCTCATCGACATCCGACACGCTCGATCCGGCCAAGGCCTCGCTCTCGACGGATTATGTCCGCTGCTGCGCCCTCTACAGCCGACTGACCTTCCTGACCGACGGCGGTATCCTCCATATGGAACTCGCTGACAGCATCGAGAGCAGCGATGCCAAGGTCTGGACAGTCAAACTCAAGTCGGGTGTGACCTTCCATGACGGCAAGTCCCTGACCTCGGCCGACGTTGTCTACTCGCTGAAGCGCCACCTCGACGAGGCGACCGGCTCCAAGGTCAACGCGATTGCCAAGCAGATGGAGCAGATCAAGGCAGTGGACCCGCTGACCGTCGAGATCACCCTCGCAGCACCGAATGCCGACCTGCCCACCATCATGGCCATGCACCATTTCATGATCGTTCAGGACGGCACCACCGACTTCACCAAGGGGATCGGCACCGGCGCCTTCAAGCTTGAAAGCTTCGAACCAGGTGTCCGCTCGCTGATGAGCCGCAACGAAAACTACTTCAAGCCCGGCGGCGCCCATGTCGACAGCTTCGAATATTTCGCGATCTCCGACGAGATGGCCCGCGTCAACGCCGTGCTCTCGGGCGACATTCATGTCGGCGCCTCGATCAAGCCGCAGTCCATGCGCCTGCTGGAGAACGCAAGCGGCGTCGACCTGGTAAAGTCGACCGCAGGCAACTACACCAACCTGAACTTCCGTATGGACATGGAGCCCGGCAGCAAGTTCGACCTGATCGAGGGTGTGAAGTCGCTCTTCGACCGCGAACTCATTCAGAAGTCGGTGATGCGCGGCCTGGCGGAAATTGCCAACGACCAGCCGATCTCGGCGATGAATGCCTATCACAACGCAGACCTGAAGCCGCGGGCCTTCGATCCGGAGAAGGCGAAGTTCCACTTCGAGAAGGCCGGCCTCCTTGGACAGACCATTCCGATCGTGGCCTCTGATGCCGCCACGGCATCTGTCGAAATGGCAACCGTGCTGCAGCAGGCCGGCAGCAAGATCGGCATGACCTTCGATATCCAGCGCGTTCCCTCGGATGGCTACTGGTCGAATTACTGGCTGAAGGCACCGGTCCATTTCGGCAACATCAACCCGCGCCCGACCCCGGACATCCTGTTCTCCCTGCTCTACGCCTCGGATGCGCCGTGGAACGAAAGCCAGTTCAAGTCGCCGAAGTTCGATGCCATGCTGCTCGAGGCCCGCGGCGAACTGGATACCGCAAAGCGCAAGACCATTTATGGCGAGATGCAGACGATGGTCGCCAACGAGGCAGGCACTGTCATTCCGGTCTACCTCTCCAACGTGGACGCCAAGCAGACCAAGGTGAAGGGCCTTGAGCCCAATCCGCTGGGTGGCCAGATGGGTTACGCCATGGCGGAATATGTCTGGATCGAAGCCTGACATGCTGCAAGGATCGGACCGGGGGCTTAGGCCTCCGGTTCTTCCCTACGCCTGCAATCAGAGGATAGCCAGAATGCCGGGACAAATGACACTGCTGGTCCTTGGCCGGCTTGGCGTGACGTTGCTCACGCTCCTCATCGTATCCTTCGTCGTCTTCGGCGCGACCCTGCTCTTGCCGGGCGACGTCGTGGAGATCCTGCTTGGCCAGGCTGCGACACCCGAGGCTGTGGCGGGCTTGCGCGAAGCCATGCATCTCGATTCCCCAGCCCTAGTACGCTACGGCCAGTGGCTCTTGGGCATGGTGCAGGGTGACTTCGGCATCTCCTATGCCAACAACATGCCGATCGCAGACATGATCAGCGGGCGGCTTGCCAACACCTTGCGTCTGGCTGCCGTGACGACGGCGATCGCAGTCCCGCTCGCCCTCTTCCTCGGTATCACCACCGCCATGTATCGCGGTTCCGTCTATGATCGGATGGTCACGACGGCGGTCGTCTCGGTCATCTCTGTTCCGGAATTCCTGATCGCCACTTTCGCGGTGCTCGTCTTCGCTGTCTGGCTCAGGTGGTTGCCCGCCCTCTCGCTCGCCAATGATGTCCAGAGTTTCGGGCAATTGCTGAAGGTCTTTGCCATGCCTGTCATCACGCTCACCTGCGTCATCTCTGCCCAGATGATCCGCATGACCCGCGCCGCCGTGATCGACGCATTGAAGATGCCCTATGTCGAAATGGCCATGCTGAAAGGCGCATCCCGCACCCGCATGGTGTTGCGTCATGCCCTGCCCAATTCCATCGGCCCGATCGCCAATGCCATCGCCTTGTCCCTCTCCTACCTCCTGGGAGGCGTGATCATCGTCGAGACGATCTTCAACTATCCCGGCATCGCCAAGCTGATGGTCGATGCGGTCTCCACCCGCGACCTGCCGCTGATCCAGAGCTGCGCCATGATCTTCTGTTTCGGCTTCCTGCTGCTGATCACCATCGCGGACATCATTGCCATTCTCTCCAATCCGAGGCTGCGCAAATGAACCAGACACCTGTTTCCTCGCCCCGCTTCGGCATGCGTATGAACGCGACCGGCATCGTCTCGGGCCTGATCATCCTGTGCTGGGCCATAATCGCGGTCATCGGCCCGTCCTTCGCGCCGCATGCTCCCGGCGACATCGTCGACTTCGACTTCTACGGCCCGATGTCCGGACAGCTCTGGCTGGGCTCAGACTATCTTGGCCGTGACATCTTCTCCCGTATCCTGCTTGGAACACGCTACACCGTCGGCATCTCCTTCGGCGCAGTCTGCATCGCCTGCTTCTCCGGCGTGGTGCTGGGCATGACGGCTGCCGTGACCGGAGGCTGGTTTGACGCCATTCTCAGCCGGATGCTCGATGCCTTGAACTCGATCCCGTCCAAGTTGTTTGGCCTGGTCATGGTCGCCGCGATCGGCTCATCGATCCCGGTCCTGGTTATCCTGCTGGCGGTCATCTACACCCCCGGCTCCTACCGCTTCGCCCGGGCACTGGCGGTCAATTGCAACACGATGGACTACGTCGCCGTGGCACGCGCCCGTGGCGAAAGGACACCCTATCTGATCTTCCAGGAGATCCTGCCGAACATCACCGGCCCGGTGCTTGCAGATCTCGGCCTGCGCTTCGTCTTCATCGTGCTGCTGCTGTCGGGCCTCTCATTCCTTGGTCTCGGCGTACAACCGCCGAACGCCGACTGGGGGTCACTGGTCAAGGAGAACATCGGCGGGCTTTCCTTTGCCGCCCCCGCCGTCATTGCCCCCTGCCTCGCCATCGCCAGCCTCACGATCAGCGTCAACCTTCTGATCGACAATCTGCCAGTCAAGATCCGGGACCGCAGCTGATGACCGAACCGCTAGCCGAAATCTCGCTTGTCGAGATTCAGGACCTCCATGTCGAAGCCCGCACCGACTCCGGACGCAGGGTGGAAATCATCAAGGGTGTCAGCTTCACCATCAACGAGGGCGAAATTGTTGCTCTGATCGGCGAAAGCGGATCCGGCAAAACCACCATCGCCCTGACGCTGATGGGCTACACCCGCGCCGGCTGCCAGATCAGCGGCGGCAAGGTACTTCTCGGCGGACAGGACCTCGTCTCCATGCGGGAGAGCGACCGGCAGAAGCTCCGTGGCACGGATGTGGCCTATGTCCCGCAAAGTGCCGCTGCCGCCTTCAATCCGTCGCACCGCCTCATCGATCAGGTCATCGAGGTCGCCGGCATTCACCGACTGATGTCGCGAACCGAGGCGAAGGCCAAGGCGATCGAGCTGTTCCACGCTCTCGCACTGCCGGATCCCGACACCATCGGAGAGCGCTATCCGCATCAGGTCTCAGGCGGCCAGTTGCAACGTCTTGCCGCCGCGATGGCCCTGATCGGCGGCCCGAGGCTTGTCATCTTCGATGAACCGACCACAGCCCTTGACGTTACGACCCAGATCGAGGTCCTGCGTGCCTTCAAGTCCGTCATGCGCAATGGCGGCATGGCCGGGGTCTATGTCTCGCATGATCTCGCGGTTGTCGCCCAGATTGCCGATCGCATCATCGTTTTGAAGGGCGGGGAAATCCAGGAAGAGGGTTCCACACGGCAGATCCTCGAATCCGCAAGCCATCCCTACACCCGCCAGCTGCTGGCCGCCTTCCAGCCCACGCCCTTCGTGGCACCGGTTCCGGCAGCCCAGGAAACCCCGGTTCGACGCGCGCTCCTCGAGGTCACGGGCATCCATGCCGGTTATGGGCCGATCCAAGCGGACGGACTGCCCTACAAGACGGTTCTCCGGGATGTCAGCTGCAAGCTGGAACGGGGCCACAATCTCGGCTTGATAGGTGAAAGCGGCTCGGGCAAGTCGACGCTCGCCCGGGTGATCGCCGGCTTGCTGCCGGCGGTGCGCGGCCATGTGCAGCTCGACGGGCGGGAACTGGACCCGAAGGCCGGCTTGCGGAGCAAGGAGCAACTGCGCCGCATGCAGATCGTCTTCCAGCTGGCAGATACCGCGCTCAATCCGCAGCGCTCCGTCGCCGACATTCTGGGCCGTCCCCTCGCATTCTATCATGGACAGACGGGGGCCGCACAGGAAGCACGCGTCGGCGAGCTCCTCGACATGGTCCAATTGCCCCGTGCCCTGCGCCACCGCATGCCGGGCGAATTATCCGGTGGACAGAAGCAGCGCGTCAATTTTGCCAGGGCACTTGCCGCCAAGCCGGACCTCATCCTGTGCGATGAGATCACATCGGCTCTCGACACCGTCGTCGCTGCCGCCATCATCGACCTGCTGAAGGACCTGCAGCACGAACTGGGCCTGTCCTATGTCTTCATCAGCCACGACCTCTCGACCGTGCAATCGATCTGCGACCAGGTGATGGTGATGCAGCATGGGGAAATGGTCGAACTGCTGGCCAATGACCAGTTGCCGGCAGGCGCTCGGCATCCCTATTCGAAACTGCTCTTCGCGTCGGTACCCAAGCTTGATCCCGGCTGGCTGGACGGACTGCCGGTCGATTTTTCCGGCAGCGCCAGAACCTCCGATCGCAGCGGATGAAACCAAGCCGACACAACGGGGCGTGTCGGCAGGTTTCGAAGGCAAAGGTCGCGATTACATCGGGAAGATTGTCTTGAGCGGCAGGTGGGACTTCACGAAGGGTGACTTCATCACCACAAAGCTGAAATACTTGTCGATGCCCATGTCCATGTCGATCATCCGCTCCATGATCGCCTGGTAGTCGCCGATACTGCCGGTGACGAATTTCAGGAGATAATCGTAGCCACCCGAAATCAGGTGGCATTCGATGATCTCCTCGACCTTTTCCGCAGCCTGCTGGAACCGGTCAAAATCCATCTTGCGGTGGTTTTTCAAGGTGATTTCCGTGAAGACCGTGAGGGTCGGTCCGAGTTTGGCGAGGTCGATCTGCGCCGCGTAACCGATGATATAACCCGCCTGTTGCAGCTTCTTGACCCGCATCAGGCAGGGGCTTGGCGACAGATGTACGAGCTCGGCCAGTTCCACATTGGTGATGCGCCCATTCTTCTGCAACTCGTGCAGGATTCGGATGTCGATGCGGTCCAGCTTCATGATAGCCCTCGTGTTGCGGCTCAGGCTAAGCAGGAAATGCCGAACGTGCAACCGAAGAATGGCTTCATTTTGCTCCGACTCTCCGCTTCCTTTGTAAAAAGACCAAAATACTCCACATCACTTCGGCATAATATGCTGCGTTCCAAAGCCACTGCAGCAGCCAGACCTGACGTTGCGGCGCTAGGGTAACGATCAAAGGAGCCTATTGATGCGCGCACCCCTTCTGACCATAGAGACCGCCGATGACATGCCCCGGGAGGCCGATGTCGTCGTCATCGGCGCCGGCATAGTGGGAACCTGCACGGCCTATTATCTGGCCCGACGCGGCGTGAAGGTGGTCCTTGTGGAAAAGGGACGCGCAGGCGCAGAGCAGTCGAGCCGGAACTGGGGCTGGTGCCGCCAGCAGAACCGGGACGCGCGCGAATTGCCGATGGCGACCCGCAGTCTCGCCTTGTGGGATGCGATGGCGGAAGAGATCGGCCCCGAACTCGGTTTCCGGCGCTCTGGCCTGCTGTATCTGTCCAATAACGAGGCGGAGCTGGAAGGCTGGGCGCGCTGGGGCAATTTCGCCCGCTCTCAGAATGTAGAGACCCATATGCTCACGGCCGAACAGGCAACCGAACGGGCCAGAGCGACCGGCAAACGCTGGAAAGGCGGCGTCTTTTCGCCGACGGACGGCATCGCCGACCCGTCCCGCGCCGTGCCTCTGATTGCCAGGGCCATCGAAACGCATGGGGGACGGGTGCTGCAGAACTGCGCCGTGCGCGGACTGGAGCTGGCTGCGGGTAAGGTCTGCGGCGTCGTCACCGAGCGCGGGACCATCCGCACACCGACCGCCATCATGGCAGGCGGCGCCTGGGCCTCCAGTTTCTGCCGCCAGCTCGGGATCCGGTTTCCGCAGGCCTCGATACGAGCGTCGATCCTCGCGGTGAGCCATGCCGAAGGCCTGCCGGATGCGCTGCACACGGCACAGGTCTCCCTCACCGCCCGCAGCGGTGGCCACACGCTCGCCATTTCCGGCAAGGCCCGCGTCGACCCGACCGGCCAGATGCTGCGCTATGGTAGCACCTTCATTCCGATGTTCCTGAAGCGGCATCGATCCCTCGCCATCGGCGGCCTCGAAGGCCTGCGCTCCGGCCACGAGACACTCGGGCGCTGGGCACTTGACCAGGAAACGCCAATGGAGCGCGTACGCATTCTGGACCCGAAGCCGGACCAGTCGCAGATCAAGGAAACGCTGAAGCGCGCGCGACACCTGATTCCGGCGCTTCAGGCCAGTCAGGTCACCGCCGCCTGGGCAGGCTACATAGACAGCACCCCCGACGGTGTGCCGGCCATCGGCGAGACGGAGATTCCAGGCTTCGTGCTCGCTGCCGGTTTCAGTGGCCACGGCTTCGGTATCGGCACCGGGGCCGGCGAGATGATCGCCGACATCGTCATGGGCAAGATCCCCGCCTTAGACGCTTCGTCCTATCATCCCTCCCGCTTCCGCGAGAGCGCCTGGGGCAAGGTCGCGGACTTCTGATGACCGATGGCGGCGAACAGCTTGGATGACCGCACCGATTAGCCCAATGCCTGATTGACCAGACCGAAAGTGGTGACGGGACCGCCGGAAGGCACCTCACCCAGGGTCATCGTGGTGACCGTATCGTAGAATGCGATCCCCGCCTCGTCGAGAAATCGGCGCAGCAGCCCGTCTTCGGCGCGCGTGTCCATGCGCAGGAACCTGTTCTTATGGGCAATCACATGCGGACGGACAAGGGCGCTGGCCTCCTCTTCGGTCTCGGCGACGACAGGGCCAATTACCCGGCCCCGACCGAATTCGCGACAGAGGGCAAAGCCGCTTACCACGCCATCGCGCAGGATTACGGTGCCCTCTGACACCGGGAAAAGCCGCTCGAAGACCGGCCGGCGATCAGCGCCGTAGGCCAAAGCATCGAGCGCCACGATCGCCTCAACGTGTTCGGCGAGCATCGGCAGTGCATGATCCGGCCCGTCCGGCACCCTGGAAGCGATGCCATTGTGCTGGAACACAGTTGCACGCGGTGAAAACCCAAGCGAAAGATAGAGCCGGTAGGCCGCCTTGGTCGCGTTCAATACCTTGCTGCGCCCCGTCGTATCGGAAAGCACATGATGCATGAGCCAGCGGCCCGCACCATGGTCCTGAAGCCGGGGCGACGTGATGACCATGCCGATCGACGCCAGTGTCTCGCCCATCGGAAACCACATCGCCGAACCGAGCACGCGGCCTATCTCGTCCCGCGCGAGATAGCCACGGCCAAGATTAATTGCCAGCTCCCAGTCCTTCGGGCGGTGGGGCCAGTTGACCGCGATTGATAGTTCGTGCAGCCGCGGAACATCTTCCGGCACCATGTCGGTAAGGGTGAGCTCGTAACTATCGAGCGCCTTGGTGAGATCAGCTTGCACCTTGGGAATCCTACTTGTTTTAAAGGCAACATTATCGGTCACCGGCGAAAGATGCTGCCGCGCTCTATGATTTTTCAGCATTTCATTCTGAAACCGCGCATACCGGCGCGCAAGAGCATCCTAATACACTGTCCGTCAACCCGCTTCGAGAGCGCTAGACTCGCCTTTTGCGGGGTTAGCTTCGTTTATGAAAACGCCACGCCGTTTCACCAATCAGCAACCACTTGCCCATTCTGAGCTCCGATATAGCCACATAAGCTTCAGTCTCTCATAGGCTGAAAGACTGCGGAACCAGCGCGACATCGCGAAGATGAGCAAAGCCGCCGAATCCGCTCCTTGCCGAATGTCGGCGAACTCTCGCATGTCCGTCATAAGCTTAGCGGCGGCTTTCGGTAACCGCTGTCAGGGCCGAGCGCGTGGCCGAGTGATGTCGCCTCTGCCGATATGCATGGAACTGCGAATCGGCGATGACACCCAAAAGTATAACCGCACCCATGACCGCGAAATTGAGTGACGAGGGAATGCCGAGGAGGTTGACGAGGTTCTGGAGAACCTGCAGCAAGATGACCCCGAGCACCACCCCGACGATTGAACCTTCGCCACCCCGCAGCGAAAATCCGCCGAGGACGGCAGCCGCAATCGCATAGAGCTCGTAGAAATTACCATGCGACGAAGGCTGGACGGACTTGGTGTACATGGCAAAGAAAATCGCCGAGACGCCCGTCAGAAAGGCACAGAGAACATAGGCCGTGACGACCACGCGCTTGGTGTTGATCCCGCAATAGCGAGCGGCCTCCTCATTCTTTCCAACCGCGAGCAGATGACGACCGAAGACGGTCCTGTGCAAGAGAAACCAGGCCAAAACCGCAAACACGCCAAATGCCATGACGGAATGGGGAACGCCCGCAGTTCGTCCGACGAACAGGTAGTCGAGCATTGGAAGATCCGTCCCGAAGGTGAAACCCGCCGTCCCATCTCGAGTGTAAAAGCGCGCAATGCCGCGATAGATCAGCAGACCGCAGAGCGTCACGACGAAAGGCTGCAGCTTGAGCCGCGTGATGAGCCAGCCATGCAGCAACCCGATCACCACCGCCAAGACTAGCACGATCACGAAGGCAACTGGCCAAGGAACGCCGTGAGAGGCAATCAGGTCGATGAAAATCACGCCCAGGAGCGCGATAACAGAGCCGATCGAGAGCTCGATCCCCGCGGTAGCGATGACGAAAGCCTGGGCGATCGAAAATAGCCCGAACAATCCGATCAGGTTGGCGGTATTGGCGAGATTGATCGGCGAGATGAAACGCGGATTGACCAGCGTCACGATGGCGCCAACAGTCAGAACGAGGATGGCCAGGCCGATGTCTTTCTTGTGCATGCAGATCTCCTATCCGACCGCCAGGCTCAGTATCGCTTCTTCGGACAGGTCTGCCCGCGACAGAATGCCGGCAATGGCCCCGCGCCGCATGACCGCCACACGCGTCGACACGCCGATGACTTCCTCCATGTCGGATGAGATCATCAGCACAGCAGCCCCGCCTTCCGCCAAATCACGCATGAGACGGTAAACCTCAGCCTTGGCGCCGACATCGATGCCTCTGGTTGGCTCGTCGAGAATGATGAGCTTGGGATCGAGCCCAAGCCACTTCGCCAAAACGACCTTTTGCTGATTGCCGCCCGACAATTCGCTGACGGCACGGTCGAGCCGCGGGGCACGGATCGACAGCCGGCTACGCGATTGATCTGCAATCTCCATTTCGGCCCGGCGGTCCACAAAACCCGCGGTAGCGATCGCGACGAGGTTTGGCATCACCACGTTTTCGGCAAGTGAAAAATCGAGGAACAGCCCTTCACTCTTGCGATCCTCCGGCACGAGACAGATGCCGGATGCGATGGATGCGGCAACCGATCCTGACGCGACAGGCTCGCCGTTCATCTCGACCTGCCCACCCTGGACGGGATCAATCCCGAAGATTGCGCGCGCGAGCTCCGTTCGTCCGGCACCAACCAGACCGGCAAGCCCGAGAATCTCCCCGCCCCGAACCTCGAGATCAACCCTTTCCTCCGGATGGGCCTTTGTCCGCAAACCCCGTGTTCGAAGAACGACCGGCCCCTCCCGAACCTTCGGAGCCGTGTAAAACTGTTGGACGTCACGCCCAATCATCAGGCGCACCATGGCGTCTCGATTGATGTCGCCGCTTAGAAGCTCGCCGGCATTGCGACCGTCCCGCAACCCGACAACACGATCCGCGACCTCTTCGACTTCGGCTAGGCGATGGGTGATGAACAGGATGGCCACGCCATCCGCTCTCAGCCGCCGCACGACGTTGAGCAGCCGCTGAGTTTCCGAAAGGGTCAGGCTCGAGGTCGGTTCGTCCAGGATCAAAAGGCGGACATCGGTCGACAGCGCCTTGGCGATTTCCATCAGCTGCTGGTCCGCCAGCGAAAGCTCCGAAGCCGGGCTGGTTGGCTGGAAGTGCGCTCCGAGCAATTCAAGCAGCGGTTTCACTCGTTCGGTCATCTGGACTTGGTCGATGAACCCGAAGGGACGACGGCGCGGCTCTCGGCCCAGAAGGATATTGCCGGCGACATCAAGATTGGAGAATGGATTGAGTTCCTGGTGCACGAAGGCGATTCCGCGAGCCAGAGCCTCGGCCGGCGTGAGAGACGCAGCACTCTGGCCATCAATGACGATCTCGCCTTCGTCAGGCGCGATCGCACCGCCCAGAACCTTCATCAGGGTAGACTTTCCGGCCCCGTTTTCGCCGATAAGCCCGACAACCTCTCCACCGCGAATGCCAAGTGAAACGCGGTTGAGCGCCACAGCGCTGGGATAGACCTTGGTGATCCCGACGAGATCGAGGGATATGCGGGCAACAGACATCAATTGGCACCTCGGCTAAGGTTGAGGCCTGCGCGGATCCGGAGTATCCGCGCAGGCCGCAGATCGGCAGGCCTGTCAGCCGCCGACCCGCTCCTTGAGCTGCTTCTCGAAGGCATCGACATTCGCCTTGTCGATCACCTGCGTCGGCACGATGATCAATCCGTCTGCCGGGACCTGGGACTTGTCACCCTTGAGATAGGCCGCCATCAGCTTCATGCCCTGATAGCCCCACTGATACGGGTCCTGAACGACGGTGCCCGCAAACGTGCCTTCGCGCACGGCACCCAGCGTGATCGGGTCTTCGTCGAAAGCGATCACAGTAATTGCGCCCAGCTTGCCCGCCGCCTGCAGCGCCTCGTAGATCTTCGGCGGATTATAGGAATAGAAGCCGACCATGCAGTCGATGTCGGGATTGGCCGCGAGCACGTCATCGACGTTTGAACGGGCCCGGGCAAAATCGACATCATCGCCGCGCACATCGACCAGCTCGATTGACTTGCCGTCGACCGCCTGGCGGAAACCGTCGATGCGCTCCTTGGCGTTGTCAGCCCCGAGGAAGCCGACAAAGCCCATGCATTTGCCACCATTTGGCAGGGCCTTGACCGCAATCTCACCGGCCTGGATACCGGCCTGAACATTGGACGACCCAAGATAAGCGATCCGTTTCGACTGCGGGGCATCGCTATCCGTGGTGAACAGCGGAACCTGCGCAGCGATGCGATTGAAGGCGTCGATCGAATTCTTCGGGTCGGCCGAAGAGATCATGATCGCATCGGTTCCCGCAGCGACCAGGTCATCCATCAGCGCATTCTGAAGCGCCGCCGTCCCCTGTGCGGGATAGCGGAACTGCAGCTCGAAATCCGGAAGCTCGGCCTGCGCCGCCTTGACGCCGGCCTCGGCCAGCTTCCAGAAATCTGAAGCCGCATTGACGACGAAGGCGAGTGACTGTTTTTCCTGCGCGAGTACAGGGGTCGTCGCCAGGGTGAGTGCAGCCGCAAGGGCCGCGATCGATAGTCTTTTCTTCATGACATCCTCCCGCAACCCTCTCCACTCGGGCTGCATCCTATTGAACTGCGACAGGCGAAAAGGCCCCTCCCGGGCCATCCGCCTGCCGGACGAGATCGGCGAGAGAGCGTTTGCTCTCTCCTCCGTGTGCTAATTGTCTTTGCAGAAGCCTGGATCTTCGGTGTTGCAGACATCGAGACCGGTAAACAGCGGATCCTCGACAGCTTCACCCTTGATCAGCTGGATCATGACGTCAGGCGCCTTGTAGCCCATCTCGAACGGACGCTGGCCGACCTGGGCATGGCTCCGACCCTCGCGGAATGCCTGCGTCTGCGGCGGCAGGGTATCCCCGGCCACGATGACAAGCTCCTTCGACTTGAGCTTGTCCATCACCTGATCCGTGACCTGGGTGTAGGCCTGGGGTGCAAACTGTGCCCAGCCGCCGATCAGGATGAAGGCATCCAGATCCGGATGCGCGGTAAAGACATCCGACATCTGCTGGTTCGCGAGATCGGCCTGGTCATTGGTATAGACAGGGCAGCCCTCGATTTCCGTCCAGCCATTCTGGCCCGTCAGGCGTTCGACATCCTTGGCCCCGGCGATGGTGTCGCGGAAGCCCTGCGCGCGGGAATTGATGTTGGCGGCCGCGACATTGCCGAGCTGCAGGCAGACGGAACCGCCCTCGGCCTTCAGCTTCTTGGCCTCCTCGGCCATCTTGACACCCATCAGATAGTTGTCGGTGCCGAGATAGGTCTTGCGCAGATCGTGATCCTTCTCGAGGAAATCCGCATCGACCGTCATGACAGGCACGGTTGGGGCGATTTCGCGAACCCGGTTTGCCATGGCCGGCGCGTTCGACGGCGAGATGGCAATGGCGGCGACGCCGCGGGTCAAGAGATCATCCACGATCTGGACCTCGCCGGCCTCGTCGGCCGAAGAAGCAGGCCCCGTATAAAGGCACTCATATTCGCTATCAGGATTTTCCGAGAGCCATTTCTTGCAGCCGAGATTGATCTGCTCGAAGAACGGGTTGTCGAGGCCCTTGACAACGATCGCCAAGGTCTTCTTCTCCTGCGCGACGCCTTGACCGGCCAGCAACATGAGAACGGGTAGTGCAGTGACTGCCAAATATCTTGATTTCATTGCCTTTCTCCTCCTCCAAATCGCCGGCCGAGCCCTCCTGCTCAACCGGGATACCAAACGATGCGCGGATCATCCGCCGCGCGCCGATAATTCCAGGCACGCTCAATCAGCCCCTTGAGGTCGATCTCGGGCTCCCAACCGAGGACCATCCGGGCTTTTGAATTGTCGAGCCAGTTGCTGTGAAACGGCGTCGCGACATCGCGGCGCTGCCGATTTCCAGAGGCTTCAAGCAGATCAGCTACATCGCCGTAGTCGACCGGCCGGTCCATGGCGACATTGAACAGCTCCCCGAAGGCGGCAGGATTGTCGAGGGCAGCAAGCATCGCCTTCACGAGATCGTCGACATGGATGAAGCTTCGCTTGAGATACTCGCCCCTGGCGTCCCGCATGGCGGGCACTCCGCGCTGGCCCCTAAGACCGGCAAGCTCCTCGGGCGCAATCAGGCTGGACCATGAGGGACCACCGAACTGGTCGTCGCCCAGTTCGAATACGTAGCGGAAGTCGTCCTTCTCCATGATCCAGGGCGCACGAAGGATCGTCCATTTCAGGTCCTCCTGGATGCCGACCTGTTCCAGCATGGTTTCTTCCAGAACCTTCGTCAGGGCATAGACCCCGCGATAGGCCCGTCTTGGCGACTGTTCGGTGATCGGCTCGCTGTAGCCGTGGAAGATGTGGCCGACGACGCAGTCCCCACTCAACAGCATGAACTGCCGCCTCGTCGGCGAGCGGCTGAACCCGTCCAGCAGCAGATAGAGCCCCTTCAATGCCACATCGATCGCCTCGCCCGGCGTCTCTTTGACCGCGGCCAAGTGCAGAACATGGGTCACACCTTCGAGCGCGCTCGCCACTGCCTGCGGATCAGCCACCGACCCCTTCACGATGGAGATCCGGGGCTGCGCCGTGACAGTCCGATTGTTGCAAAGCGCAACCACTTCCCATTGCGAGAAGCGTGGCTCCGCGAGGAAGGCTGGCAGGAAGGCCTGCCCCACCTTTCCGGTGGCGCCCGTCACGAGCAACCGCATCTCCGCCTCCCTCGGTTCATTTTCAGGTTGAGCAATTAATATTTAGTAATAATATTAAGTCAAGCATCATTAATATCACTTTGCGAAGTCGCGCGGTGCAGGATATGGTGCCTCAGAGTGCCATCGTGAGATCAGCCGAGGGAGGACGGACAGTGTCACGACTATCATTACATTCAATTTCAAAGAGTTATGGCGCCATACAGGCGCTATCGAGGGTCAGCCTGACAATCGAGCCGGGCGAGGTCTTGGGACTGATGGGGGACAACGGAGCTGGCAAAAGCACGTTGGTAAAGATTATCGCCGGGAACTTCCCGCCATCGACAGGCGAAATCCTCATCGACGACGATCCTGTCGCCTTCCACAACCCCCGGGACGCACAGCAGCATGGAATTGAGGTCGTCTATCAAGACCTCGCTCTCTGCGACAATCTCTCGGCCGCATCGAATGTCTTCCTGGGGCGCGAGACGATGCGAAAGCTCGGGCCTCTGCGCTATATCGATTTCGCCCAGATGAACCGCGTCGCAGCCACCCTCTTCCAGCAGCTGAAATCGGAGACGCGGCCGCGCGACCTTGTCAGGCGCATGTCCGGCGGCCAGCGCCAGGCTGTCGCGATCGCGAGGACCCTGCTGTCGAAACCCAAGATCGTGATGATGGACGAACCAACGGCCGCGATATCCGTTCGCCAGGTGGCAGAAGTGCTGGACGTCATCCGCCGGCTGCGGGACCAAGGCATCAGCGTGATCCTGATCAGCCACCGGATGCCGGATGTCTTCGGTGTCTCTGACCGAATCGCCGTCCTGAGACGGGGCGAGCTCGTCGCTAGCAAGCGTGCGGATCGCTCGTCGCCCGAAGAGGTGACGGGGTTGATTACCGGCGCCATCGAAGCCGCCTGAGAGGATATCCGCCATGACCACACTGGAAGACGTGATCTCCCGTAGCGAGCACCGCAGCTGGTTTGCGCGCGTGTCAAGCCAGCAGCTGTTCTGGGTCTTTGTGGCCGCAGTGCTGGCCTGCCTAGCGCTGAGCCTATTGACCGACAGCTTCGCAACCGAGCGCAATCTCTTCAACGTCGCCCGCAACTTCGCATTTGTCGGCATTATAGCGATTGGCATGACGGCCGTCATTGCCTCCGGCGGCATAGACCTATCCGTTGGCTCCACCGTGGTACTGAGCGCCATGGTCATCAGCGTCACCATGGAAGCGGGCTTGCCCTTTCTGGTCGCCGCCCCTCTGGCACTTGTCGCCGCCGTCCTTGTCGGCACCCTTAACGGCACGCTCGTCGCCTATGCCGGAATGCCACCCTTCGTGGTCACACTCGGCACACTCTCGGCAGCCCGATCCCTTGCCATGGTCCTCTCCGACAACAAGATGATCTGGAACTTCGGTCCGGATCACGATCTGCTGATCTGGGTTGGCGGCGGCTCGACCCTCGGCATACCGCATCCCCTCTACGTGCTCGCCCTGCTGACTTTGATCATGTCGCTCGTCTTCAGGTGGACACGCTGGGGACAGCACCTCTTTGCCATCGGCAGCAATGAGAATGCGGCCCTTTTGACCGGCATTCCCGTCCGGCGCATGAAAGTCAGCATCTACGTGTTCTCCGCCGTGACCGCCGGCCTTGCCGGGATCCTGATGGCGGGCTGGCTTGGCAGCGTCACGACCAATCTCGGCCAGGCCATGGAACTGACGGTCATCGCGGCAGCGGTCATCGGCGGCGCCAATCTGGCAGGTGGCGAAGGAAACGCGCTTGGCGCAGTTCTAGGAGCGCTGTTGATAGAAGTCATTCGCAACTCCCTGATCCTGCTGGGCATCTCGACATTCTGGCAAGGAATGTTCATAGGTACCTTCATTGTGGTCGCCGTTGCCTTCGACCGCGTCAGGCACTTCCGGTCCTGAGCGGTGAAAATGCCACCGAAATAGCGGTGTTCGTCATGGAGAATGCCTTGAAACCGACAATGATGGACGTGGCTGCGCTGGCGCGCGTATCGCAGGCGACCGTTTCCCTCATTCTCAATGGCAGCTCCGGTGCCCGGTTCAGCGAAGCGACCCGCAAACGGGTCTTCGACGCCGCCGAGCAGCTGGGTTACCGGCTCTCCAACAAGTCGTCGGCGAGCAACGGTTTTGGCAACACACCCGCCAACAAGGTCATCGTCTTCGTCGTTGACGAACTGACCACCGACCCCTGGATGTCCATGGCCTTCGAGGGCGCCCGCGAAAAGGCGCTGGAACTCGGCATCATCGTGACGCTGGGCGTCTTTCGAAAGGGCGAAGACCCGGATGGCGGCATTTTCTCGATCTGCGACGGCCAGGTCTTGGTCGGCTACGTCTTCGGCACGATCCTGACCCGCAAGATTGATCCGCCCGAGCCCCTCCTGAAGGTGCCTTCGGTCCTGGTCAACTGTTACGACCAGGAACGCCGCCTGCCCTCCATTCTGCCCGGCGATGTCGCCGGTGGACGTGCAGCGACCGAACGCCTGATTTCGGCGGGTCGCAAACGCATTGCCCTGATCAATGGTCAGGAAGGCCTCGACAATCCGCGTGACCGACTGCGCGGCTACAAGCAGGCTCTCGCCAGCAACGATCTCGCCTACGACCCTGAACTCGTGCACTACGGCAACTGGGAACCTTCGTCCGGCTATGAGAAGACGCATGCGCTGATGGCACTGAAAAATCCGCCGGACGGCATCTTTTGCGCCAACGACTTGATGGCACTCGGCTGTATCGAAGCCTTGAAAGAACTCGGCAGGTCCGTCCCCGCAGATGTCTCGGTCGTTGGCTTCGACAATCGCGATATCGCCCAGTTCACCATGCCGCCGCTGACCACCTTCCATCTGCCCATGTTCGAGATGGGCTCCATGGCCGTCGAACTCATTGCTGACATCGCCGGTGGACTGACCAGTTCGCATGACCAGTTGAAAGTCGAGTGCCGTCTGGTGGAACGCCAGTCTGTCTGATTGGCGGCCCGCCAAAACCATCGACTTTAATTACCGCTCTCGAAGAGGCCGCCTTGACAGGGATATCAACCAACGACCCTGCAGCAACATGGTGTTTCGCCTGGAATTTATCAGCCTTCTCAATCGCTTGATTCCCCGAGCTGAGTCAGTGGTCTGCGGATTTTTAAAGTTCGCGACATTATCAAAAAACGCTTCACCTTTTGCCTTGTGAAAAGGCTTTCCTTCAAACCAGTGGTGCTTGAAGCTTCCATCAGTTGCTTACACCCTAGCTTGTCGTACTGCTTGATCCCTCGTGGAAACTCCCCATGGAGGATGGATCGGCACACTTCGGTGCTTGAACCATGATGCGGCCCTTGGTCTGATGCAATCAGGTCGAAGCGCGCATATTTGCCATCGTGGGATATCCAGTGTTGGGCGCGATGCCTGCCAGCCAACGCTGACGGCAATCCCGCCGTTTCAATCGCAGGAGCTGATGCTCTGGGAGCAGACCATTTAATTGAATCCCGCGATATGGTGGCGGTCGCACGCGAAATCTTCGTGTCCTCAGATCTCATATTCACGCCTACTCGGCCATCCGCGACACCAGATGGCCGCCCTCCGAATGGCCAATCAGTCGGATTGATCCTTCAACACGGCTTGCCGCAAAGGTGATCGCTTCGCCGATTTCGCGCGCAATCCCGCCAACCCTGATGGCTGGACACACAGTGTAGGACGGCACGCCTCGGCATAACCATGGGCAGGCTGCCCGGCCGCCAGATGCGACCAGGAGTTGCATCAAGCCACAGCCATGATCCGCCATGGACGGACACGACCAGGCCCCTTGCCGGATCGTCTGGCCAGAATAGATCCAGCCTGTTTCTGTTGCCGGGACCATAGGCAAGATCCAGGTCGGCGCGGCTCTGCTCGGCCGTGGACGTGTGAAAAACCCGAGCCAGCTCACCCTAGAAAGCCGACTAGCGGTCACCGGCTGGAATTTGCCGCCATTGTTGTAGGCATCGGTCCAGTCTTCGATACGCTGCAACATGTCTCTGTTTTAACGAGCTTTTTTGGTTCTTTGCACAGAGCAGAACTCCGGGCTACTCAAGGATTTTTCCATGGGCAAGCCAGCCTCGAAAGAAAAATATTATAAACTTCAAATTTCTCCATTGAACAAAATTTGAACCGGTGCAATTCTAGCTTTGTCGCAGGAGCCGAATGGCCAGGCGGCGTCGGCGTGAAGAAACGGGCACACGTTTCGCGCGACCGCCGCGGGAACAGAGATAATTGCTGGGAACGAAAAACATGCTGGGACCGACCGGTCGCGTGGATACATTCACGCGTGACAACCTTCCGCCGTTTGAGCACTGGCCAGAGATCGACCTGGCCAGTTTCGACTATCCCGACCGTCTCAACGCAGGCGTGGAGTTGACCGACCGGATGGTCGAGCGCGACTTCGGTGACTGCACCGCGCTGAGCGGCAACGGCCGCCGGCGGGAATATGTGCGGGATGGCTGGAACCTGACGGGTGACAGCTTCGTCCAGGACGAAGAGAGATATTTCCACCTTGCCGTCCGCTCCGACGACATGATCGTCTCCGCTGGCTACAACATCGCTGGCCCGGAGGTAGAGGCAGCGCCTCTCTCCCTTGCCAACGTGCGCGAATGCGCCGTCATCGTTGCGGCAGATGGAGACCGTGGTTCGATCGTTCAGGCCCATGTGGTGCTGGAGGCGGATGCCGTGCCCAGCGATGCGATGGTCAAGCTGTCGCAGGAGCATGTGAAATCGGTCATCGCTCCTTACAAGTATCCCCGCTCCATCGCCTTCACCAAGGCGCCTCCGAAGACCGAGGCGGGCAAAATGCAGCGTTTCCGGCTGAAGCCGGACGATCGCCCCGCCGCGCGTTAACCGGGCGCCGGACAAGTCGGCGCAATGACATGACGGATGTCATCGCGACGTTGGACATAGTCGACAGGGAAACGGCCGCCAGCGGCCGTTGGCCAAGAGGCGCATACCCATCAAAACCGAAGAAAGAGAGGGTAACATGAAGAACTTGCTTTCCACGACCGCGCTGGCGCTCGGTCTCGCCATGTCAGGCACGGCCATGGCCGAGCCTGTCAAGATCGGCCTGATCACCACCCTGTCGGGCGGCGGTGCCGGTCTCGGCGTCGACACACGCGACGGCTTCATGCTGGCGATTAAGCAATCCGGCAACACGGATATCGAGGTGATCACCGAGGATGACGGCCAGAAGCCGGAACTCGCGGTGCAGATAGCCGATAAGATGATCCAGCAAGAGAAGGTCGATATCCTTACCGGGATCGTCTGGTCGAACCTTCTGATGGCCGTTCAGCCTGCCGTGGTTGCCCAGGGCAAGTTCTACATCTCGACAAATGCGGCACCTGCGGCGCTTGCCGGCAAGGGCTGCAACGCGCTCTATTTCAACGTCGCCTACCAGAACGACAATCTTCACGAGGCCATGGGGCAATATGCCAATGAAGGCCAAAAGAAGATGTTTATCATGGCCCCCAACTACCCCGCCGGCAAGGATTCGCTGACCGGGTTCAAGCGCTATTACAAGGGCGAAGTCAGCTCGGAAGTCTATACCCAGGTGGGCCAGACCGACTATGCCGCCGAAATCGCGCAGATCCGCGATTCGGGCGCAGATGGCGTCTTCGCCTTCCTACCCGGCGGCATGGGCATCGCCTTCATGAAGCAGTATGCGCAGTCAGGCGTCGGCATCCCGGTCATGGGCCCCGGTTTCTCCTTCAGCCAGGACGTGCTGGGCGCGATCGGCGATGCGGCGCTCGGTGCCAAGAACTCCGGCCAGTGGGCTCCGACCATGGATACGCCGGAAAGCAAGGCATTCGTCGACGCCTTCAGGGGCGAATATAACCGCCTGCCGTCGATCTATGCCATGCAGGGCTTCGACGCCGCGCAGTTGATCGTCTCGGCCGCCGCCAATGCCGACGTGAAGAACACCGAAGCCTTCCGCGCCGAATTGCTGAAGGCCGATTTCAAGTCGCCGCGCGGCAAGTTCAAGTTCAACACCAACCAGCACCCGATCCAGGACATTTATGTCCGCGAAGTGGTGAAGGACGGTGATGTCCTGACCAACAAGATCATCGGCACGGCCTTCACCGATCACGGTGACGCCTATGCCCAAGACTGCAAGATGTAAACCGGGAAACGGATAGTGACTACAGCACTCGCGCTTGAGCAATTGCTCAACGGCCTTCAACTCGGCGTTATGTTGTTCCTGATGGCCGCCGGGCTGACGCTGATCTTCGGCGTCATGGGTCTGATCAATCTGGCCCATGGCTCCCTTTACATGGTCGGCGCATTTGCTTGCGCTGCGGTCGCGGCCTCAACCGGCTCCTTCTGGCTGGGGCTGGCGGCCTCCCTGATCGCGGCGGCTGCGGCCGGCGCGATCGTCGAGGTGCTCGTCATCCGCCGTCTCTATGACCGGGATCATCTCGACCAGGTTCTGGCCACTTTCGCGCTGATCCTGATCTTCTCGGAAGGAACCCGCTGGCTGTTCGGCTCCTTTCCGCTCTATCTCAATATTCCAGCCTCGCTGTCGGGCGCCGTGCCTTTGCCGGGTGGCGGGCAGTATCCGGCCTATCGGCTGGCGATCATCCTCGCCGGCTTGGCTGTGGCGGCAGGCCTGACGCTGCTGATCAACCGCACGCGCATCGGCATCCAGATCCGCGCCGGCGAGAATGACCGCGAAATGATCGGCGCGCTCGGCGTCGATATCCGGCTGCTTTACACGCTGGTGTTTGCGCTGGGGGCCGCACTGGCCGGTTTTGCCGGCGCGTTGGTGGGCGCAATCCAGTCGGTGCAGGTCGGCATGGGCGAGCCCGTGATGATCCTAGCCTTCGTTGTCATTGTCATCGGCGGCATTGGCTCGATCAAGGGCGCCATGGCCGGTGCGCTGCTGGTTGGCGTGGTCGATACCATGGGCCGCATCCTGCTACCGCAGATGCTGGCGGTGATGCTGTCGCCATCAGCCGCGGCTGCCATGGGCGGCTCGATCGCCTCGATGCTGATCTATATCATGATGGCGCTAGTCCTAGCGTTCAGGCCACGCGGCCTGTTTGCAGCGCAGGGGTGAGGCGGTCATGATCTCAAGGGAAAATGCCATCAATCTCGCGCTCGTGGTCGCCCTGCTGGCCGCGGCCCTTCTCGCCAACTGGCTGGGCGAGACATTCTACATCACGCTTGCCACCCGTATCGCTATCCTGGCACTGGCGGCGACGGGGCTGAACCTAGTGCTGGGGCTGGGTGGGCTCGTCTCATTCGGCCATGCGGTCTATTTCGGCATCGGCGGCTATGCGGCCGGCATTCTCTCGGCGCACGCTTTTTCCGGCGAGCCGCTGCTGTTCGGCCTTGGTGGTTCGGACCAGATGCCGGTGGTGTGGATTGTCGCGGCGGTCGTCTCCGGCCTGCTCGCATTCTTGATCGGCGCGATCAGCCTGCGCACGTCAGGCGTCTATTTCATCATGATCACGCTCGCCTTCGCGCAGATGGTCTATTACTTCGCGGTGTCGTGGCCCGCCTATGGCGGGGAGGACGGGCTGTCGATCCTGGTGCGCAACCAGTTTGCCGGTATCAACACCATGGAGCCACTGAGCTTCTTCCTCATCTGCTATGTCTTGCTCCTGCTCGGCATCGCCTTCTTCTCCGTGCTGCGCCGCTCGCGCTTCGGGACGGCGCTGGAAGTGATCCGCCAGAACGAGACGCGGGCTGCCTCGGTCGGCATCTCGCTTTATCCGGTCAAGCTGGTGGCCTTCGTCCTCTCGGGCATGATCACGGGTGTAGCCGGCGCGCTGTTTGCCGATCTCAACCGCTTCGTCAGTCCATCCATGATGTCGTGGCACATGTCGGGAGAACTGATCGTTCTGATCATTCTTGGCGGCACAGGCCGGCTGATGGGGCCGCTCGCGGGTGCAGCCCTCTTCATCCTGATCGAATTCTACCTGGGGGAAATCACGGAACGTTGGCAGTTTTTCCTGGGACTCATCCTGCTCGGCACCGTGCTGTTTGCGCGTGGCGGCATTCTGGGACTTCTCGGCGGGAGGGCACGTCATGGCTGAACCGGTTCTTTACATCCGCAATTTAGTCAAGAATTTCGGCGCTCTCAGGGCCACCGATGATGTCAGTATCGACCTTCGACCTGGCGAAATCCACGCGCTGATCGGGCCGAATGGCGCCGGAAAATCCACGCTGATCCAACAGATCTGTGGCACGGTGAAGCCGGATAGCGGGTCGGTCCATTTCGAAGGCGAGGATATTGGCCGCTTAGGCGTGGCGGCGCGTTCGCGGCGCGGGCTCGGCCGAACGTTCCAGATCTCGTCGATTGCGCCAGAGTTCTCGGCACTCCGCAATGTCATGCTGGCCGTGCAGTCTCGTCAGGGTTCCAGCTTCCGCTTCTTCAAGCCCGTCATGAGCGACGTGTCCCTGCTCGAGCCGGCCATGGCGGCACTGGAGCGGGTGGGACTAGCGGCTCGCGCGCGCCTGCCGGCCTCCGAACTGTCCCATGGCGAGCGCCGACAGCTCGAGATTGCCATCGCCATTGCCTTGGGATCGAAAGCTTTCCTGCTCGACGAGCCGATGGCGGGTATGGGGCCTGAGGGTTCCAAGACGCTGACCGGCTTTTTGGACGGCCTGCGGCATGAGGCACCGATCCTACTGGTGGAACACGACATGGACGCCGTCTTTGCCTTGGCCGACCGCATTTCGGTGCTCGTCTATGGCCGGATCGTCGCCAGCGGCACGGTCGAGGAGATCCGCCGCGATCCGCTCGTCCGTTCCGCTTATCTTGGGGAAGAACACTGATGCTGCTCGACGTCAAGGATATCAACACCTTCTATGGGCAAAGCCAGGCGCTGTTCGGCGTTGACCTGTCGCTGGACGAAGGCGAAGTGGTGGCGCTGATGGGCCGCAACGGCATGGGCAAGTCCACTACCATCCGCTCGATCTGCAATCTGACACCAGCCCGCAGCGGCGCCATTCAGTTTGCGGGTGTTGCGACCGCCCGGCTGCCGGCCTTCAAGGTCGCCCGCCTCGGCATCGGCTTGGTGCCTGAAGGACGACGCTGCTTCCGCGATCTCACCGTGCATGAGAACCTGATTTCAGCCGCGCGGCCCGGTCCCTGGACGCTTGCCAGGGTCAATGAACTGTTTCCACGGCTGGCTGAACGGCGCGATCAGCTGTCGCGCACCCTGTCCGGCGGCGAGCAGCAGATGCTGGCGATCGGGCGAGCCCTGGTGACCAATCCGCGTCTGCTGATCCTGGACGAAGCAACGGAGGGTCTGGCGCCCGTCATCCGTCATGATATCTGGGCCGCCATCCGCAAACTGAAATCCGATGGCCTTTCCATCCTGCTGGTGGACAAGACGCTGTCGGAGTTGCTCCCGGTGGCGAACCGTTGCGTCATTCTGGAGAACGGACGCTCCGCCTGGACCGGCCGACCGGACCAGATCGACAGTGATATCAAGGATCGTTATCTCGGCGTGTGACGGAAGCGTCTCAGCCCTGGTCGCTCTCTTCGAGGATGTCGAGGCGTGCCGAGCACGGGTTAAGGTCTAAGGTCAGGACCGCCGGAAGCTTGCGGAAGCTGTAAACGCAAAAACCGCCCCCGTTTTTTGGAAGCGGTTGATGATTTGTTTTGGCTGTATTTGGTTGCGGGGGCAGGATTGCACGGAGACTTGCGAAGTCCGCCGCCTTGAACAGGATCGATCCATCAGCCAATGGGCCAATCACGCTCGTTCTTTGCGCTGAGCATCGGCTGACTTGAAAGCCATCTTAGCGATGGCCCCCACCAGCCCTCCCCATGGCTCAAAGGTTTTCCTTGAGCAGAATTTCAATGCGGATCTTTTCCTGTGCGGCGAGCGGCTCGCGGGCATCTGCGCGGGCGCGCATGATGCGAATTGCGCTGCGGACCGCATGGCCGGGATCTTGTGCGATCACGGCATCGATGCGGTCGTCCCGAAGCGCCTGTTCAGTAAACGGCGTTCGCTCGTGCACCACCACGGCGATGCCCCCGAGCTCGACGTTTCCGGCAGCAGCCAGGATCGGGACGCGAGCCTCCGCGCTCAGCACATAGATACCAGAGACATCGCGATTGCCGGCCAGCACGCGGGCCATCACCTGCCGGCTCCGGACCTCGTCGGCGTGGGTTTCGATGGACGGCAGACAGGTCAGATGCGGAAAGGCACTGTTGATCACGTGGTCGAAGCCAAGCCGGCGTTGGATGCTGTCCAGCGACTGCATGGTCTCCGCGATCACCATGACCTTTCCCGGCTGCGGCCCCGCCAGCATGCCCATCAGCTTGCCCGCGGTCGCACCCGCCGCAAAGTTGTCGATGCCGACGAAATCGGCCTCGGGCAGCTTCTCCTGACCGGACAGGAATTGCACCACCTTGATGTTGCGCTCCAGGAGCCGCGCCATGGCATCGCGCACCTGAGGCGATTCAGGCGCCATGACCGCCACGCCGTCCACCGTCTCCTTGTCGAGACTGGAAAGAAGCTTCGCCACACCATGCGCATCGTCGATGCCGATCTGGCGATACGCAATCTCGGTGAGATCGCCTTTAAGCGCACCTGTCAGCTCTTCAACATGACGCAGCAGTTCCTTGAGGTAGAGATCGCCGCTTGCCGGCAGCAGGAAGAGGAAGCGGTAGACCTTGTTGCGGGCAAGGCTGACAGCAGCCGGATTTCGGATAAAGCCGATCCGCTCGATTGCGTCATTGACCAGCCGCGCGGCCTTTGGGCTCACATTCGGCCGGTCGTTCAAGACACGGTCGACGGTCGCAAGGCTGACGCCTGCAGCCTCGGCCAGATCTTTCGCTGTTGGACGCATGAAGCCTTCCTGTTGATTTCCGCCGTCCAGAGCTTTCCTTCAAAACGCCACCAAACGCAAGAATTGATGTGCGCACCTCAAAAATTGCTTGCCTTGAGGTGCGCACATCAATTAACTTCCATCTCGGTTCGGGGGGGAGATGCATTCACTGCAGCCCGTTCCGCTGGAGGAGACCGGCCAGAGATCAGGTCCGGAGCCGGCATGTGGCCCGCAAGGGCGTTTCGCCATCCGTAGGAGACCGGACGGCGCTGGGAGGATGACATGAAGAAATCGCTTTACATGAAAGGCCTGCTTGCTGCCGGAACGGTCGCCTGTTCGATGAGTTTCGGCACGGTGGTGGCGCATGCCGACGAAAAGGAACTGACGCTCTGCTGGGCAGCATGGGACCCGGCAAACGCTCTCGTCGAACTCAGCAAGGACTTCGAGGCGTCGTCCGGCATCAAGATGAAATTCGAGTTCGTGCCGTGGCCGAACTTCGCCGACCGCATGCTCAATGAACTCAACTCGGGCGGCAAACTCTGCGACCTGATGATCGGCGACAGCCAGTGGATCGGCGGCGCCGCCGAGAACGGCTGGTATGTGAAGCTCAACGAGTTCTTCGACAAGGAAGGCATCAAGATGGATGCCTTCGTGCCGGCGACCGTCACGGGCTATTCCGAATGGCCGAAGAACACCCCGAACTACTGGTCGCTGCCGGCCTTCGGCGACGTGGTTGGCTGGACCTACCGCAAGGACTGGTTCGAGCGCCCGGAAATCCAGACAGCCTTCAAGGAAAAGTTCGGTCGCGACCTGACGCCGCCGGCCACCTTTGACGAGCTGAAGCAGGTCACCGAATTCTTCCAGGGCCGCGAGATCGACGGCAAGACGGTCTACGGCGCCTCGATCTATACCGAGCGTGGCTCGGAAGGCATCACGATGGGCGTGATGGACGTGCTCTACAGCTACGGCTTCAAGTACGACAATCCGGAAAAGCCCTATGAGATGGAAGGCTTCGTCAATTCTGAAGGCGCCGTAAAGGGCCTCGAATTCTACAAGTCTCTCTATGATTGCTGCGTCGCGCCAGGCACGTCCAACACCTACATGGGCGAAGGCATCGACGCCTACAAGTCGGGTCAGGTCGCCATGCAGATGAACTTCGCCTTCACCTGGCCGGGGTTTGAGGCAGATCCGAATGTCGGCGGCGGCAAGACAGGCTATTTGGTCAATCCGGCAGGCCCCGGCGGCGAGAAGTTCGCCCAGCTCGGCGGTCAGGGCATTTCGGTCGTCGCCAACACCGACAACATGGACGGCGCACTCGCCTACATCAAATGGTTCGCCCAGAAGGATGTACAGGACAAGTGGTGGTCCATGGGCGGCTTCTCGTGCCTTAGCGCCGTGGTCGAAGACCCGAACTTCGCCAAGAGCCAGCCCTATGCACAGACCTTCCTCGACAGCATGGCGATCGTGAAGGACTTCTGGGCCGAGCCGTCCTATGCCTCGCTCCTCCAGGCATCGCAGAAGCGGTTCCACGACTATGTCGTCGCCGGCAATGCCACCGCGAAGGAAGCGCTGGACGGGCTGATCGCCGATTGGACGGAAACCTTCGAGGACGAAGGCAAGCTCTGACAGAAGAAGAGCTTGGCTCCCGGACCAGTTGTCCGGAGGCCGTTCCCTCAATCTCTCCCCCGGCGATCCGGGGGAGACCTCCCAAAGCCAGCGTTGCCGCCGGCACCAACCTTTTACACCACACGCCGGCACAACCCGAACTTTGCCTCGTTGCCTCAAGGGACAAGGCACAGTGCGCGGCCGCCCTTTGGAAACGCCACACGGATCCGGACGATGACCGATACCCCCGCAGACCGCCTCGCCCGCGCTACGCCAAAACCGGTCGCAAAACGCATCCGGGGACTGAGCGACAGGGCCATTGCCTGGATCTTCGTGGCACCCACGATCTTCCTGCTTCTGTCGGTCAACATATTTCCGCTGATCTGGACCATCCGCCTGTCCTTCACGAACTTCGCCGCGAACAAGCCGAATGCAGAAGTGAAATGGGTCGGGTTGCGCAACTACACGCGCATCCTGACGGACGCCGACACCTGGGCAAACATGCAGACGACCGCCCATTTCCTCATCTGGACGATCACCTTCCAGGTGCTGATCGGCTTCACCCTGGCATGGCTGATCAACCGCAAGTTCAAGGGCAACGACCTGGTGACGACACTGATCGTCATCCCGATGATGCTGTCGCCCGCCGTGGTCGGCAACTTCTGGACCTTCCTCTACCAGCCGCAGATCGGCCTGGTAAACTACGCCGTCGAATTCCTGACCGGCATTCCTGCCGACAGTTTCTCGATGCTTGGCCCCGGTGGCTGGGCGCGCTGGGCGATCGTCATCGTCGACACCTGGATGTGGACGCCTTTCGTCATGCTGATCTGCCTGGCCGGTCTGCGCTCCATCCCCGACTACATCTATGAAGCAGCCGAAGTCGATCGCGCATCGAAGTGGCGGCAGTTCTGGACGATTACCCTGCCGATGGCACTGCCGTTCCTGATGCTCGCGGTCCTGTTTCGCGGCATCGAGAATTTCCGGATGTTCGACCTCGTGGTCCTTCTCACCGGCGGCGGGCCGGGGGACGAGACGCTGCTCGCCTCGATCGATCTGAAGCGCGAAGCCTTCGAGAAATGGCGGACAGGCTATTCCAGCGCCTATGCCATTGTCCTGTTCGTCACGGTATTCGGCCTCGCCTCCATCTACGTGAAGGCCCTGAACAAGGTGAAAGAACGATGAGTGCTCATTCCGTCACCGAACCGTCGACCGCCTCGAAGTGGCTTGCCGGCATCCTGGTCGGACTTTACGCGGTGATCACGCTGATCCCGCTGCTCTGGATCATTTCGACGAGCTTCAAGTCGGGCCCGGATTCGATCAGCTATCCGCCGAAGGTCGTCTTCCAGCCGACGCTGGAAGGTTATGTGAACCTCTTCACGACCCAGTCGCGCCCCTCGGCGGAGGATCTCGCCAAGCTGCCGGCACCCACAACCTGGTATGACAAGATCACCCGGGAAAGGGGAATGATCATCTCGGGTCCGTCGCGCTTCGGGCAAAGGTTCCTGAATTCGGTCATCATCGGCTTCGGCTCGACATTCCTGTCGATCTTCCTCGGAACGCTGGCCGCTTACGCCTTTAGCCGCTTCAAGGTGCCGCTCAAGGATGACCTCCTGTTCTTCATCCTGTCGACCCGCATGATGCCGCCGATCGCGGTCGCAATCCCGATCTACCTGATGTTCCGCCAGCTCGGACTTTCGGACACCCATCTCGGCATGATCCTGCTTTATACAGCGGTCAACCTGTCGCTGTCGGTCTGGCTGCTCAAGGGGTTCATCGATGAAATCCCGCGCGAATACGAGGAAGCGGCACTGATCGACGGCTACACCCGCTTCCAGGCCTTCTACAAGGTCGTGCTGCCGCAGGCGGCAACGGGCATCGCCTCGACCGCCATCTTCTGCCTGATCTTCGCCTGGAACGAATATGCATTCGCGGTTCTCTTGACGAGTGGCAATGCCCAGACGGCGCCCCCCTTCATCCCGACCATCCTGTCTGTCGGCGGCGGTATCGACTGGCCGGCGGTTGCGGCGGCAGCGACACTGTTCCTCATGCCCGTGGTCGTCTTCACCGTGCTGCTGCGCAAGCATCTGCTCCGCGGCATCACCTTCGGAGCCGTGCGCAAATGATGAACTTCCTTGTCCGCCTCAGCCGGTTCCGCCGGTCCGAATGGGAAATGCTCGCCTCGGCGCTGATCGCGCTCGGCGTGGTCATGCTCATGCAGCCGCTTTCGCTGACGCTCTTTACCTTCTCCTTTCCGGTGACGCTGATCGGAACCGTCATGTTCATCGTCGTCAGTCATTTTCCGGAGTAAGTCATGGCCCAGATTCGCGTTGAAAACCTGCGCAAAGACTTCGGAGCCTTCAATGCGGTGAAGTCGTCCACCTTCACCGTCGAGGACGGCGAGTTCTTCATGCTGCTCGGCCCATCCGGTTGCGGCAAGACCACGACGCTGCGGATGATGGCCGGCCTTGAACTGCCGACCAGTGGCGAGATCTACATCGGCGGCGAAGAAGTCGGCATGAAGCGCGCAAGCGAGCGCGACATCGCCTTCGTCTTTCAGATGTTTGCGCTGTATCCGCACATGAACGTCCGCAAGAACATCTCCTATCCCCTGGTCAGCCAGGGCATATCGCGCTCCGAAGTCGATCGCCGCGTGGCCGAAGTCGTCCGCATCCTGCAGATCGAATCCATCCTCGACAAACCGGTGGGCGGTCTCTCGGGCGGCGACCGCCAGCGCGTCGCACTCGGCCGCGCGATAGTGCGCCAGCCGAAAGCCTTCTTCATGGACGAGCCCCTCGGCGCGCTCGATGCTGAATTCCGCGAGCATATGGCAGAGGAGCTACGCGCCCTGCATGACCGCATGGGGGCGACCACCGTCTACGTCACCCATGACCAGCTGGAAGCCATGCAGATGGGCGACAAGATCGTCGTCATGAACCATGGCGTCATCGAGCAATTCGGCAAGCCCCAGCAGATCTATGACTGGCCGGCAACCAAGTTCGTGGCGAAGTTCATCGGTTCGCCACCGATGTCCTTTCTCGACTTCGAAGGTGCGATCGACGAAGGGGGCAACACCGTGAAGATCGGTGGATCCCGCATCGAGGTTCCCACATCCCGGGAAGGCCGCAAGGGTGCACTCACGCTCGGTGTCAGGCCGGAACATGTCCGCCTCTCTGATACAGCCGCCCTTCGCGGACGGGTGGCCGCCGTCGAATATCTCGGCACCACCCAGATCGTCACGATCGAGACCGCCCATGGAGAGATTAAGGCGCGAACGGCGTCGAGCGATGCCATCCGAACGGATGCTTCCGTCGGGCTTGAATTCGATCGCCGCTCACTCACCCTGTTTGATGCGAAAAGTGGGAGGGCACTGGTGTCCGAAGCGAATGAAGGAGTGCTGAGCCGTGGCTGAAGTCGTCCTTTCCAGCATCAGCAAGTCGTTTGGCGCCACGCGTGCGCTCGACGACGTGACGATGACCATACCGGACGGCTCCTTCGTGGTGCTCCTCGGCCCGACCGGCGCCGGCAAGACCACGCTGCTGCGCCTGGTGTCCGGCCTCGATACGCAAGACAGCGGCGACATCAGGATTGGCGGAGAACCCATGGCGGGGCTCACGCCCGCGCAACGCAATGTCGCGATGGTTTTTCAGCAGTATTCCCTTTATCCCCACATGACGGTGCGGCAGAATCTCGAATTTCCGCTGAAGTCGCCGCTGCTGCGCACGCCGCAGGCGGAGATCGACAAGAAGGTGAAGGCGATTGCCGAGATGCTGCAGATCGCCCACAAGCTCGACAACAGGGCAACCGCCCTCTCGGGCGGCGAGATGCAGCGCGTGTCGATCGGCCGGGCGCTGGTCCGCAATCCGCAGATCTATCTGATGGATGAGCCACTGAGCTCGCTCGACGCGAAACTCCGCGCCGATCTTCGGGTCGAACTGAAGAACATCCAGGCCCGGTCCGGCGCCACCTTCCTCTACGTGACGCATGACCAGATCGAGGCGATGACCATGGCAACCCATGTCGGCGTGCTCAAGGAAGGACGCCTGGTGCAGTTCGGATCGCCGCGTGAGATCTACGAAGCACCTGTTAGCATCTATGCCGCGACGCGACTTGGCCAGCCGCGCATCAACGTGCTGCCTGCAAATCTCTTTCCCGGAGCACCCGCGAGAGCCGAAACGATCGGGCTACGGCCCGAGCATATTCGTGCGGGAGAAGGCCAGGACGCGAAGGTGATCCGGGTCGAGCATCTCGGTGATCAGACGCGCCTTCATCTCACGCTTGGGGCACACCCGATCATCACCGTCACCGATGCCCATACCGCGCTGAAGGGCGGCGACATCATCAAAATCCAGCCGCACCAGCCGATCTATTTCGATGCGGCCGGAATGCGTCTCGTCTAAGGGAGTGTCTCATGTCTCAATTCCTCAACAGCAGGGAAAATGCCGTCACCGAGGCGATCGACGGTGTGCTCATGGCTTCGGCCGGAGCCTTGAGCCGTCTCGACGGCTATCCGCATATCCGCGTCGTGGTGCGATCCGACTGGGACAAGTCGAAGGTGGCGATCGTCTCGGGCGGCGGATCCGGCCACGAACCTGCCCATGCCGGCTTCGTCGGGCGTGGCATGCTGACGGCCGCCGTCTGTGGTGATGTCTTCGCCTCGCCGAGCGTCGATGCCATTCTTGCTGCAATCCTCGCGGTGACAGGTCCGCTGGGCTGCCTGCTGGTCGTCAAGAACTACACTGGCGACCGGCTGAACTTCGGCCTTGCGGCCGAGCGCGCCCGCGCCTTCGGGCTCAATGTCGGCATGGTCATCGTGGACGATGACATCGCCCTTCCCGATCTGCCGCAATCGCGTGGTGTCGCAGGCACACTCTTCGTGCACAAGATCGCGGGTGCCATGGCGGAAAACGGCGCGAGCCTCGATGCCGTTATCGACACGGCGCGGCGGGTGATCGCCAATACCCGCTCGATCGGCATTTCACTCGACACCTGTACGGTGCCCGGCTCGCCGAAAGAAGTCCGCATTCCAAAAGGACGCGCCGAACTCGGCCTCGGCATCCATGGCGAGGCCGGTGTCGAGCAGATCGATTACGACGGCGTCCGCGGCGCGGTGGCCGCCATGGCGGAAAGGCTCGCCGCTGGCATGGAAGACAAGCCGCATGTGGTGCTTCTGAACAATCTCGGAGGCACGTCCGTCCTTGAAATGGCCGTTGTCGTCAATGAACTCGTCCAGTCGCCGATCGGCGCCCGCATCTCGCATATCGTCGGGCCGGCCTCGATGATGACCTCGCTCGACATGCATGGCTTTTCGCTATCCGTCATGCCAGCGGAAAAGGCCGATCTCGACTTGCTGGCCAAACCCGTCGGCCTTGCGGCATGGCCGGGCGTGACGGCCATCCGGCCGGTCAACATCATCGCCCTGCCCGACGGACTGACCCCGATCGCGCCGCTTGCCTCGCAGCATCTGCCGACCCGCCAGTTCCTCACCGAATGCTGCAAGCTTCTGAAGGATGCCGAAAAGGACCTCAACGCCCTCGATGCCAAATCCGGCGACGGCGACACCGGCTCGACCCTTTCAAGCGCCGCACGCGCCCTGATCGAGGCCCTCGATCGGCTGCCGCTTGCCGATCACACGCAATTGCTGCGCGCCATGGGCCAGGAACTCAGCCAGACGATGGGCGGTTCTTCCGGCGTCTTGCTCGCGATCTTCTTTGCCGCAGCAGGCGATGGGGCCTCAAGTGGGCTTGGCATGCGCGACGCGCTCAAAGCTGGCCTTGCTCGCATGCAGGAAATCGGCGGCGCAGAGCTCGGCGACCGCACGATGATCGATGCGCTCTCCCCCGCACTGGACGCCTATGACAAGGGTTTTGCAGCAGCAGCCAGTGCAGCCCGCGCCGGAGCCAACCTGACAGCAACCTATGTCAACGCACGGGCCGGCCGGGCGGTTTACATCAACGCCCGGCAGCTCGAAGGTCACATCGATCCCGGCGCCGAGGCCGTCGCACGTCTTTTCGAGTTTCTAGCCCTTCGACATAGCAGGTCATAAGGCAAGCCCGCAGAGTGACGGCCTGAACCAGGGACCAGCTTGTTGGAGGATGCAATCCGACACCCTCTGACAGCAGCTGCCCGACCTCTAGGCGCTTAAGCCGCAATCAAGTCCTCAGGCCGAATGGACAAGGAACGCAAATCTTCAAAGCGACCACAGGTGGCGCAGGCACTAAAATGGCGGTGAGGGCGTAGACGACATCAACTGGCGCGCCACGACGAGTTGAGCGCGGCAGGTTCCGGTAGCACAGATCACGCGCGCCGTCCTCAGCGCTTTCGCCGGATCAGGTGCCGAGCGCCAACGTCAACCGTTCGCGCTCCTTGAACCAAGCCACGGCCTCAAAGGGCAGGTCTCTCGCAATAGGCAGGGCGGACGAAGATAACTCTCAAAACCGGATGAATTCTACGGGACAAGGCACCGCCTTCATCGAGTTCTACCCCAAACGCAAAATCCGCCCCGATTTTTTGGAGGCGGTTGAAGATTGGTGTCGGATGTTTGGTTGCGGGGGCCTGATTGCACGGAGACTTGTAAAACAGACCACCCCCGAGCCCGCCAAAAATGTCCCCGCTCTCTCGGATCAGGGTGTCTTCAGGCCGGCATACTCTTCGTACGAATCCTCAACCGTCAGAATGTGCCGCCGCATCGATTCTGCGGCGAGTTCGCGATTGCCCTGGAGGACCGCGACGAGGATCGCATCATGCTCCTTGTAGGACTTCGCCAAACGCCCTGCGGTCAAAAACTGCGCGCGGCGGAAAGGCGAAAGGCGCCGACGCGTCGCAAGTGTTATCTCGACCAGATAGGCATTGTGGCTGCCCGCATAAATCGCGGCGTGAAACTTTTCGTTGAGCACATGATAGTGGCTCGGATCGTTTTCCTTGAGGATCTGTGCCAATCCCGCATGGATGGTCTCAAGGTTGCACCGTTCCGAGAGTGTCATAGTCGCAGCGGCAAGGCTGGCGCAGAGCGCTTCCAGTTCTGCCATCACCTGAAACATCTGTCGCAGATGCTCCGGTGACGGACGCGTGACGATCGCACTGCGATGCGGCCTCGTTTCAACCAGCCCCATGGCCGCGAGATCGCGGATAGCCTCTCGCAAAGGGGTGCGTGAAACGCCGTAGCTCGCAGCGATCTCCGTTTCGTCAAGCGGCATTCCGGGCGCAAGCTTGCCGTCGACGATATCGTCTGCGAGCCGTGCGCGCACTTCCTCCGCACGCGTCAGCTTGCGCCGCGACCCTTCCTGACCAACAGGAGGAATGACTTCGTTACCGGAGGGCTGTTTCTTCATTATTGCGTCCGCAAGGGCCATCTTTTGCGAATATTCTTATGTCGGATCGGACTGCTTGTGCAACACGCTTCGACTTCCACTTGTCGCGGGAGCGCAGCACCCTGTAGGCGCGCAGGTTGCGCTCATGATTTTCCAGCGCCAGGCTAGCGTGCATGCGACGCTGGTGATCCCAGCCAATATGCCGAACCAGACACCGACGACCCCTTTACCGAAGCCGAAGGAAAGGACAATTGCGACCGGCACGCCGAGCAGCCAGTAACCGCAGAGACCGATGATCATCGGCATCCGCGTATCCTTGAGGCCCCGCAGGGCGCCATTGGCGGCCGACTGCAGACCGTCGAAGATCAGAAACGCCACAAGGATCATGATCAGTTTCTGCGCCAACACCTCGATCACCGCAAAATCCGAAGTCTCACCGGCAAGGAAGAAGTCGACGATCTCTTTTGATCCGAGGAGCAGGATCGCTCCGAACACCGCCATCAGGCCTGCGGCAACGAGGAGCGCTAGATTGCCGGCCATTCGAGCGGCCGCCTCCCGTCCCGCGCCCAAGTGATAGGCGACCCGGACAGTTGCCGCTTGGCCAATCGCGACGATCGGATTAAAGGCGATGCTGTTGAGCGTATAGGCGATCTGGTTGGCAATGATCGCTATCGTTCCGAAACCGCTCGTGACCAAGGTCAGGACCAGCGTCATACCGAGCTCGGCCGCATAGATCAGAGCGATCGGCCAGCCGACCGACCAAACATCGCGGACTGCCTTCGTCGCGGTCGGAACGGCCGCGCGAAACGTCGAAAGCGGCAGGTAATTTCCAGCAACGGCGTAAGCCGTCAATCCGATCGCAACCAGCCACCAAGCGATGGCATAGGCAAGGCCTGCGCCGGCTATTCCATGACCGGCATTGCCAAAAGCCCCGAAGGTGAGCCCGAAGAGAAGCGGCATGTAAATGATAGCCCCCAATCCGACCGAGGCCATAATCAGCCAAGACTTCCCGCTGACAGAGCAATAGAGACGGATCGGCGCAATCCACAGGATCGCCGGCATGGCGAAAGCCGCCCGGCTGATGAATTCCTCAACATCCTCCAGGACGTCATGCGCGACACCGAACAGGAGCAATATTGAAGACAGGTTGAGAAGGATCCCCATCGACAAAATCGAAAACACAAGACCGAGAAGGATCGCCCCACCAAAGGCATAGGCCGATCCATCTCCATCCACCGTTTCCGCGTCGCTTTTCCCCTTGGCGGCTGCCATCAACGGGTGCGCTCCGGCGATGACACCTTGTGAAACAACGGTCAGCGCCTGAATGACGATGGCGCAAAGACCGCCTGCTGCCAGAGCAGAGCCACTGACGCGGCCAAGCATGACGCTCGCAGCAAGGCTCATCACCAACTGGCTCGCCTGGGTAACGGCCAGCGGAGCTGCGATGCCACCGATGGACCGCAGCTCATTCCATGTCGAACCTCGCATGTCTGTGGCGATCAGCCCGCGACCGTGTGGGCGCTAAAGGCATCGATAACTTCCTGGGCTTGGCGACGAGCGCCGGCCTGGAGATATTCCATGGCGACCAGCGAGGCGTCATGTGCCGTCTGCCCGGACCCTGACACGCAATCCTCGATGACGCGGCAGTAGTAGTCGCCCTGGTGCGCATCGACAAAGCTGTAGTGGATGCAGACGTCGGTAAACCCGCCGACGAAAAAGAGTGTCTCAGCCTTCACGGCTTTGAGCAGTATTTCCATTTCAGTGCCGTAGAAGACCGAATAGCGGCGCTTGGTGATGCGCAGATCGTCCGAAGTCATCTCCATTTCCTCGACCGGGAAAGGCGTACCCGGCGAACTTTCCAGGCAATGGATACTTTCCGACCCGTCCAACTCGCGGCCAAAATCGATCAGGCTATCGCGATGCGCTTCCTGGACAAAAATGACTGGAACACCCGCCTTGCGAGCAGCATCAACAACAGACTTCGCACGCCAGTTGCGCTCAACGTGGTCACCCATGAATTCCAGCCGGGAGCTTGTCGGACGGGGCATGAAGCCCGACTTCTGAATATCGACGACGATTAGGGCGGGACGCCCGACGATAAGGGGCTTCGGGACGATCGGATTTCCGGCCATTGGCTTCACTCGCTTACTTCTGAATTAACACCGCCGCCATTCCGTCTGCAGGACCATCAGACCCGACGGGAGTGGCGTGAACGGTCGCGATTATACATACCGGTGGTCAGTATGCAACATTGCATACAACGGGATTAATTTTTATGCATTTGCCCACTTTGACGTAAAATCTAGAGACACAGAAGCGCCCATGAGCCTTCTAAAATTCTCCTATTTATTTGTAATTTATTATCATTCTGAAACTGGCATGTGCGTTGCATATCTCTTAGTCATCATCTCAAGAACACCGTCAAGGAGAACAGCATGGCATTCGAAAAGTCTTCCTCGCCTTCCGATCAGGGCATGAACTCCGCGCTTTCGCGCAGATCAGTTCTGAAGGCTGCTGGCGGTATTGCCGCAGCGACACTCGTTTCGGCACCTTTTGTGCGCCCCTCCTATGCCGCAACGACGCTCCGGATCTCGAACTTCGGCGGCTTCTTCGAGGAGGCCTTCGCAAAGAGCGTTTATCCCGCTTTCACCAAGCAGACCGGCATTGCCGTCCAGTCGATCCCGCAATCCGGCAGTTCGCAGTTTCTGATTCAGCTTGGTCAGGCGGTCCAGGCCGGTTCTGCGCCAATGGATGTTTGCTGCGCCGGCCAGGCCGACGTCATCCGCGGCCGTCAGCGCGGCCTTTGGGCAACCATCGACAAATCGAAGCTTAAGAACACCAGCAACCTGATGGACGGTTTCCTCTATGAGGACGGTGACAAGGTGGACGGTGTCGGCGCCATGGCTTGGTATATCACCCTAATCGCCAATCCGGCCGAATTTGACACGCTGCCGGACAGCTGGACAGAACTCTGGAAGCCGCGCCCTTCGGCCTGGGGCTTGCAAGGTGGCGGCACCAGCGTGCTGCTCGATATCGTGGCCTCGGTCTATTTCGGCGGACCGTCAATCCTTGATACCGAGGAAGGCATTACCAAGGTGATCGCCAAGATTGGCGAGTTGAAGCCCAACGCAAAGCTGTGGTGGACCGACGAAGGCTCAATGCAGAGCGCCTTCCAGAATGACGAAGTCGTCGGCGGCCTCTATTTCCACGACGTCTCGATGATCATGAAGAAGGAAGGCACCGATGTCGCTTCGATCTTCCCGAAGGAGGGCGCGGTTCTGGGTTTCAACGCCTGGTGCCTTCCAAAGGTTGGCGAAGTGAACGATGCCGCCATTGCCTTCCTCGACTGGAGCGCCACGCCGGAGTGCCACGAACTGATCGCCCGTAACGTTGGCGCAGCCCCACTGATTGACAAGTCCAAACTCAACTTGACCGCAGAAGAATTCGACGCGGTGTCCGGAACAGGCAAGCCGATCGTTGTTGCCTCGGCCGCCAAGGTGAAGCACGCCGATTTCATCTCAGCGCAGCTTCTCAAGATGCTCGGACAGTAAGTCAGGACTAACGAAAATGCAGGGCCTGGAAATTTCAAACCTTACGAAGTCCTTCGGTGGAAATACGGTCGTCTCCGACGTCTCGCTCACCATTCAACAGGGTAAATTCGTCTGCTTCCTCGGCCCGTCCGGCTGCGGCAAGACGACCCTTATGCGCATCATCGCCGGCTTGGAAGAACCGACCAGTGGCAAGGTGCATTTCGACGATCGCGACATTACCGGCGTCCCGACCAACGAACGCAATTTCGGAATGGTGTTCCAGGCCCTTGCATTGTTTCCACATCTCGATGTGGCAGGAAACATTGGCTACAGCCTTCGCTATCGCACGATGGCGAAGCATCACAAGCAGGAACGGATCGACGAGCTTCTGAAGCTGGTCGATCTGCCCGGCATGCAGTCCCGCCGGGTCGATCAGCTCTCCGGCGGACAGAGGCAGCGCGTCGCTATCGCCCGCGCACTGGCACAGGAGCCGCTTCTCTTTCTGATGGACGAACCGCTTTCCGCACTCGATGCCAAGCTACGTGACCATATGCAGGTGGAGCTGCGACAGCTGCAGCAGAAGCTGAAGATCACCACTATCTTCGTCACCCATGACCAGCGTGAGGCGATGACGATTGCAGACCAGATTGTCGTCATGGCCCATGGCAAGGTTCAACAGGTCGGCAGCCCAGTCGAAATCTACCGCAAACCGGCCAATCGCTTCGTCGCTGATTTCATAGGGCAGAGCAATCTCTTTGAAGGAACCCTCGTCGATCGCGAACATGTGCGGATCGGTGAAAACGTCATAACCACGGGTCCTGCCCCCTCCTCCTTCAAACCCGGCGACAAGGTTACGATCTGCGTCCGCCCGGAAAGCACACATTTGTCACGTCCGCCCGCCGGCGGCTCCGAGACCGCGAAAGTCACGTTTGTGCGCGACTTCGGCTCAAGCGTTGAAGTCTTTCTCGAAGGCAATGGCCGTCAAGTGATCGCTTCGCTTGCCCCGAGCGCATGGGCCGATCTCGCAGGCGCCAGCGAGCTTTCCATCTCCTTCGCATCGGGTTCAGTCACCGTGTTGGAGGACTGACCATGGCGCTCATTTCGACACAAGACGGCATAGATCGCCAACGTTTGCGGAACGCGCTGTCGCTGGCCACTGGCCTAGCATGGCCGCTATTCATGGTCCTCGCCTTTTTTGGCGTGCCTTTCGTGCTTCTCCTGCGCGTCAGCGTCGCCCATGTCGATCCGGCCTACTACCAGGGCAGCGGCTGGTCTCTCGATGCGATGGCGAGCCTGTTCCAGCCGATGGTGGTGAACGGCTTGACATTCTCTCTCGGTCTGGCGCTGACGGTCGCCACGATCAGCATGATCATCGCCTTTCCTGCCACCTATTTCATCACGCGCATGAGCCGCAAAGGGCAGATCTTCTGGCTGATCGGACTACTGACGACTCTGGCGCTCTCGGAGGTGCTCATCACCTTCTCTTGGCAGATCATCCTCTCCAAGCGGGTCGGCATTTCCAATATTGCTGTTTTCCTTGGCGTTCTCGACAAGCCAGTCTCGCTGACACCCAGCTTCTATGCCGTCGTCAGTTGCCTCGTCTATGTCGTCATCCCTTTGAACGTAATGACCATCTATCCCGGCCTGTCGCGCATGGATTCTTCCTATATGGAAGCCGCCTCCACAATGGGCGCCACGCCGATGCGGGCATTCTTCAACGTCGTTCTACCGTTAATGCGCAAGCCGATCGCCACCGCTTATCTCACGACCGTGGTGATGTCGATCGGCGCCTATGTCGCGCCACTCGTACTCGGAGGCCCGGGCAATTGGACGATCGGCGTGATCATCAGTGAGGTCGCCAACTCCGCCCAGAACCTGCCACAGGCCTCGGCCATCGCGGTTCTCCTCATGCTGGTCACGGGCGCGACGATCCTGGTGATCAACCGTATCGGCGGGAAAGGATACACATCATGAGCCGATCAGCACTGAAAATGCTGCGACAACTCTTCCTTGTCTGCCTCACCTTTTTCCTGGCGGCGCCGCTCATCATCGTCGCCGGCGTGAGTTTCAACAGCACGGCGCAGATGACCTTTCCGCCGCAGGATATCAGCCTGCGCTGGTATCTAACCTTCGCTGAAGACCCGGCATGGACATCGGCTTTCCTTCGTTCGGTTGCAATCGCGATCGCCGCATCGCTTCTCACCATCAGCATCGCCTTTCCGATCGCCTATATGCAGTGGAAGACAAACTCGCGCTTTGCGAAGATCCTAAGTGGCATGGCGGGTATCCCCTTCATCCTGCCACCGGTGGTGATCGCCGTTCTGTTCCTGCTGTTTTGGGGTACAGTCAGGCATGTCGGCCAAATCGAGAATATCGTCATCAGCCATGCCGTGACCTTCATCGCCGTGCCGCTGGTCATGATCTCGCTCGGTTTTGCCGGGATCGACAAGTCGCTTGTCGAGGCCGCGCGAACGATGGGCGCTCGCGAAAACGACATCCTGAGGACCGTCGCCATACCGATGGTTTTGCCCTTCGTTGTGTCGAGTTTCATCTTCGTGGCGATCTTCAGCCTCAACGAATATGTCATCGCCTTCATGGTGGCCGGTTTCACGGCCGAGACCATGCCGGTCAAGATCTTCTCCAACATGCGTACCGGCTTTTCGCCGACCATGTGCGTCGGAGCGGTTCTCTTCATGCTGATCGGCCTCATCGGCTTCATCACCGTTGCTCGACTGGGCAATCTTCCGAAACTTCTCGGTGCGCGTTTTTGAAAGGAGCATCCGATGCCAAAGAAGCAGAATCCCATGATCGTTGGCCAGCCGGTCCTGATCGTTGTCGATATTCAGAAAGTCGGCTTCGACGATGACGGTTCAATTCCACTGATGCCGGGTATGGTTGAACGCATGCGCAAGGCCCGCACCGTCATCGATGCCGCTCGCGAAGGCGGCGTGCCGATCATTTTCCTTCAGGAAAGCCATCGCAAGACGGGTGTCGATTACGGCCGCGAGATGGATGGCGACGAGGATATGCACCTGCGCGAGGACTGGCCGGGTACTGCAATCGCCGCCGAGGAAGTCGGCCTGCGCGACGACGACTACACGATCGTCAAGCGCCGCTATTCCGGCTTCATCGGCACAGACCTCCAAATTCTCCTTCGCGGCCTGAAAGCCGAGACGCTGATCCTCGTCGGCGGCCTGACAAACATCTGCGTCCATTATACCTTCGCGGACGGCCATCAGGCGGATTACCATTGCCGAGTCGTCGAGGATTGTGTCGCAGGCTCCTCAATCGAGGCCCATGATGCGGCGCTTGCCAACATGGAATATCTGCAACACGGCGCCCGCCGAATGGCCGACGAAATCAACGAAGCCTTCCTCTCCCTCAAACAGGGTAAGGCTGCCTAGATGGCGGAGCGGCTACAGACGGAAACGCGCCGCATCTGGTCCGGGCTTGCAGCGGAAATCGAAGGCCTCTTCGCCGAAATGTGGAAAGTGCCGGAGCTGCCGGCACTGGAATACAAGTCGCAGGCGATCCTCTGCGACTTCATCGAACGTCACGGCTTTGCCGTAGAGCGCGGCGTCGGTGGCGTGCCGACCTCGTTTCTCGCGCGCATATCCAATGGCGTGGGGCCGAAGGTTGGTATCTTGATCGAATACGACGCCCTGCCGAGTCTGTATAACGACGCCGTTCCCTACCGCCAGGGCAATCGCCGCAAGCCCGGCCATGGTTGCGGCCACAACCATATCGGACCTGCCAATACCGGCGCTGGTATCGCCGCCGCCAAGGCGATGATCGAACTTGGCCTAGCGGGCGAGATCGCCATTGTCGGCTGCCCAGCCGAGGAGATCGGATGGGGTAAGCTTGCCCTGCAGGCAGCAGGCGTGTTTGACGGGCTCGACCTCGTGCTCACGTCCCATGGCGATTACCAGAACGGGTCTCTTGCAAGACCGTGCCATGCAATGGCGAGCGGCGAGTTCAAGTTCATCGGTGAAAGCGCGCATGGCGGCAAGACCGCCACTCGCAATGCCTTACTGGCGGCGGAAGCGGCCTATGCCGAGTTCGACCACCTCCGCCAGGCGGTGCCCGGCCTGCAACTGAAACACGTCTACCGCTCCGCCGGTATCACGCCCGGCGTGACGCCGGAGGAGGTGCGTCTTTGGTCCTCCGTCCGGCATCATGATTTCGACGTGGTGCAGGAGGGCTACAAGCTGATGCACGACACCTATCGCCGCATCGCCACCGAACAGGGCGTCGAACTGGTGGCCGAGCAGATCGCCAATTGCCGGGGATATCTCGGCAACGACACAGTCGGCCGCGTGCTCGACACCTGCCTCCGGGAAATTGGCCCACCACGATGGAGCGACGCCGATATCACCTGGATGGAGCAGCTTTCCGCTACGTGTGATCCCGGAAAGCCCTTTAAGCTGAATCGCGAACTTGAGTATTTCGACACCGGGATCGATTATTATGGTCAGGACGATGGCGACATCAGCTGGCACATTCCGCTCGGCCGGGTGAACTGGGCGTATCCGGACAATGTCCCGATCCATCACTGGGCATGGACGGCCCTGTCTGGGCATCCCTCGAGCAGCCCAGGACCGCTGATGGCATCGGAGGCACTCGCCATGGGAGCAATCGCCCTCCTCGCATCCCCGGATACGATCTCCGCCGCGAAGAAAGAACTCACCGAACGCACCGGCGGCAAGCGAATTGCCGACCCGGCTCCAACGATCTCGGATGTATTGGCAACAGATCCACAATCCTTCTGGGATGCGACCTGGTCTCGTTGAGCATCGCCCATCCGGAATGTCCGATTGAGAGGCACGACCATCGGCCCGATGGGGGGGCCTCTCAAGTTGGTTTATCAATGATGCCGTCAATGCATTATCTGCGATAGAACAGTCGCCAAGGCGCAAAGGCTGCCCCCATCAGATGGGAGCGATCATTGATTTATGCGTGAACTGGTTGCGGGGGCTCTCAACCAACGATTCCTGCGATTGGTCGAAAGGCCTATCCCGAGGCTTGCGGCTTAGACTCTCGACGTATGCCGAGTTCGAACCCCTCGCGCCCCGCCAGTAGCACCGATTATGGGCTACGGCGCGATATTCTGGGTGGAAACCAACACGCCAAAGGCAGCATAGATCACGCCATCAATGACCGAGTTCCACCATCCTTCAGATCCGTGCACCAACGCTCCTTCTGGACACCTTTTTCGATTGAGTTTGCTGATGCATGAAGTATCCACCACGAATGAGGTATCAGAACAGTCCTGCCGCAATATTCTCCCATGAAGTCCGGTTCGGAGCAGTCAACAGATGACCTTTGGCCATTGTCGGCCGATAAGGTTCTCCGGTCAGGACGGCGGCATAACCTCCGGCTTCCGCATGGATCAAAACGCCAGCCGCATGATCCCACGGCTTCAGGCTCTCATTGAGGCAGAAGCTCATCGCGCCGGTCGCCAACATGCGGTACTCCCAGGCCGAGCAGCGCCATGTCGTGGTCCGCAGGAAGCGTAGCACGCGCGGTGCTAGCTTCGCCTGCAGATCTGGCTCGAACATGTGCAGCGGAATAAAGCCATGCATCTCATCGATCGGCATCGGTGCAGCGACGGACAGACGCGTGCGCGTACCGTCGACGGCCACATGCCAGGCACCCTCGCCCCGGCGAGCCATCAGGAAATCACCCAGGATCGGGTAATGGATCAGGCCGGCGATGGTCTCGCCGCCGGACACGATGGAGAGGATACTGCCGAACATCGGAACGCCATGGGCAAAATGCCAGGTACCGTCCACCGGATCAATGACAGCGACCAGATCAGCCTCGGCGAGGCGAGAGAGGATGGAAGCATCGTCCGACACCGCCTCCTCGCCGACAATGGCAATGCCGGGCAGGCGCTCAGTCAGCCGCTGGCTGAGGAACCGCTCGGCAGCGGTGTCGGCATCCGTCACGATGTCGTCGGCTGCCGTCTTGGCACGGATGGCATCGGCGGTGATGGCGCGGAAGCGCGGCAGGATGTCGGCCTCGGCTGCCTGACGCATATCGCCCATCAGGGAAAGGAGCAGGTCGTCGCTGACAAAGTTCATGCACGGCGCGCCTTGATATAGGCCTTCAATGCTTCAGGCTCGTCGGTCTGGAAAACACTGATACCCGCCTCCATCAGCCTGCCCCAGATACGATCAGGATCGGTGAGGGCCGTTTCATCCCTCCACTCGCCACTTTCAGCCATGTTGAGCGTGTTCGTCCACAGTGCCATATTGGCATCGCGGAACAACTGCCTGTTCTCGGCGATCGTCTCGATGCGGTCGAAGCGCATCTCGCACATGAACGGCTTGATCTGAGAGAGTAAAGCCATGGTTTCCTGCAGATCTCCTGCGGTGAATTTTGCCATCGCCATGAAGGGCACGCCTTCAATGTTCTGCTCACGAACCCAGTCTAGCTCCTCGCGGGTCATGACACGCGTCTTCAGATCGACATAGGGTGCTGCATTCATGTCGCGGGCACAGGCGGCCACTTCGGAAAACAGGCCGCGATCCTTGAGGTCAAGATCTGCAAAGATGCGGCCGCGGATGATGTCGAGCGCCTGTCTCAACGTCGGAACGCGTTGGTCCGTCATAGCGCGGCCGACACCGCCGTCGTCCTCGCGCAGCGCAATCGCCTGCAGCTCGGCGATCGTAAAGGTCTCAGCGTCGCGGTCGATGCCAGCCATGCGTAGCAGTGTGTCGTCGTGCATGATGAAGAGTTCACCATCAGCGCTCTTGCGCACGTCGAGCTCGACGATATCGGCGCCGACAGCGATGGCCCGTTCGATCGCCGCCAAGCTGTTTTCCGGCGCACCGCGCCAGGCGCCGCGATGGGCGACGATGGCGCAGTCGCGCAAGGGGTCAGCGATATAGTCCTTGTAATGGGTCATTTTGTTTTCCTTGAGGTTATGTCAGGCGCGGCGCGCCGCGAGATAGGATTTGAGAGCCGCCGCTTCGTCGGTCTGGATGACGGAGATACCCGCATCGATCAGGCGCCCCCAGACAACCTCTGGATCGACACCTGCTGCGGTGTCCGTGAAGCCTGCGCAGGCGACGGAATCGAGCGTGTTGACCCAAAGCGCCATGCGGCTTTCGCGCAGAAGTCCGTCGAGGGCGGACAGTTCGTCCAGCCGATCAAAATAGATCTCACAGACCGAAGGCGAGAGCGCCGACAGGAGCGCCAGCTGGCTGGCCGCATCCGACGCGTTCAGGCGGGTCTTGGCCATGAAGAGGACGTCGTGCGGTTCGATCGTCTCGCGGATCCAGGCAAGGTCTTTTGCGCTCGTCAGCGAGGCCCATAAATTCACCTGGCCTTCGACACCCATGGCTTTGGTGCAGGCGATGACATCCGGAATGACATCCCGCTCCTTGACATCGAGATGCAGGAAGATTCGGCCCCGGGTCAGTTCGAATACCTCTGCGAGACGTGGCAGCTTTTCCTCGGTGAACGCATTTTGCGCACCACCATCGCGATTGCGCAGACGAAGCGCGGAAAGGTGCTGCGACGAAAGATCCTCCAGCACCGCATCGAGACCCGCCATGCGGGTCAGTGCCTCGTCATGCAGCAGGAACAGCCCGCCGTCGCTGCTGGCACGGATATCAATTTCCACCACATCGCAACCGGCCGCCATTGCCCGTTCAATGGCCAGAAGACTGTTTTCCGGCGTGTCCCGCCAGATACCGCGATGGGCAACGATGGCGCAGGCGCGGGTCGGATCGGCGATAAACTCTCTGTAATTCACTGGTATTCTCTCACCGACGCAGGAGCGAACTCGGTCTCGTCGAAGGTGTGGGACATGGAGCGGCCGGTCTCGCCGTCGAACAGATGCAGACGCGCGCGAGGGAAGGACAAAGCGAGCGTCGATGTCGTATCGAGCTCGGCACCGAAGGGCGTGGCAATGCGTAGCTGCTCACCGGCGATGTTCGCCTCGAGGATCTCGTGAGAGCCAAGGTCTTCGCGGTAGCGGATCTGCGCATGAATCGGGCCGCCAGAATTCACGATGATATCTTCCGGGCGAATACCGAGCTGGAAATTGCCCTTGCCGGCATAGTTTGCGATGACCTGTCCATCGGCCAGGCGCAGCGTCGAACCATCGCCGACGACGGCCAGAATATTCATCGGCGGCGCGCCGATGAACTTTGCGACGAAGACGGATGCCGGATGATGGTAGATCACCTTTGGCGTGTCGAACTGCTCGATGCGCCCCTTGTTGAGGATGAGGATACGGTCGGCGAGCGTCATTGCCTCCACCTGGTCGTGAGTGACGAAGACGCTGGTGGCGCCGATCCGGCGGTGCAGGTCGGCGAGTTCGACGCGCATGTCGTGGCGCAATTGCGCATCGAGATTGGAGAGCGGCTCGTCGAACAAAAGCACGCCCGGCTCGCGGACGATGGCGCGCCCGATCGCGACGCGCTGGCGCTGGCCGCCGGAAAGCTGCCCTGGCTTGCGGCTGAGATAATCGGCAAGGCCGAGCATGGTTGCGACAGTGGCGACCCGCTCGGTACGTTCGGCCTTCGAAACACCGGCAACCTTCAGGCTGTAGGCCATGTTTTCGGCGACCGTCATATGCGGATAAAGCGCGTAGTTCTGGAAGACCATGGCGCAGCCGCGGTGTTTGGGCTCAAGGTCCTGCACTTCGCGCCCGCCAATGAGGATCTTGCCGCCGCTGACCCTTTCGAGGCCAGCGATCATCTGCAGAAGCGTGGACTTGCCGCAGCCTGATGGGCCAAGCACGACGGTGAACTCGCCGGGGCGAAGTGCCACGTTGAGCAGCGGGATAACGACGGTCTTGGCGTCATAAGCCTTGCTGACGCCGATGAGCTCGATATCCGCCGCGGCGGCGCGAATGGCTGTGTCGATGGCGGTCATGGGGTCATTTCTCCGAAAGAACGAGGCCCTGGACGAGATAGCGCTGCAGAAGAGCGATCATCGACAGGGGAATGAGGGAAACGAGCACGGCGCCGGCCATGATCTTCGGGAAATCGGGTATCTGGCCGTCGGCGTCCGGCACGAGGCGGGCAAGCCCGACCACGGCTGTCTGCATGTCGGGCGTCGAGGCACCGACCAGCGGCCAGAGATACTGCGTCCAGCCGCTCAGAAACGTCAGCACGAACAGCGAGGCGACGCTGGAACGGGCGAGCGGCAAGAGGATATCGAACAGGAAGCGGATCGGCCCGGCTCCGTCCATGCGCGCTGCTTTGAACAAGTCCTTGGGCATCGTCAGGAAGAATTGCCGGAACAGGAATGTGCCGGTACCATGGGCCACGAGCGGTCCGACCAGGCCGAAATGCGTATTAAGCACGCTGAGTTCGAGATGGACCGGTGCATCGAAGACATTGGCGATCAGTTCGTTGAGGCCGGTGACATCCAGCACCGCATTGAGCGGAGAGAAGATGTTGGAGGCGACCTGGTAAGTAGTGATTACACGGATGTCGAGCGGCAGCATGATCGTCGCAAGGATCAACGCAAAGACCACGCCGGCCCATCGGACGCGAAAATAGACGATCGCATAGGCCGACAGGAAGGACAGCACGCAGGTAGCAAGCGCGTCCGACACGGCCACGATCAGGCTGTTGAGCATCTGGATCGGGATGCGCGTGTCCGTAATGATCTTGCCAAAATTGGTGAACAGCTGGTCGCCGGGATACCAGGCGAGCCCGTTGCGTAGCATGAATTCGTAGGACTGCGATGCAGTCGACAGCGTCAGGTAAAGCGGCCCGACGATGTAGATCATACCGATGAGCAACAGGATGCTGGCGGCAATGTTGATGGAGCGTGCGTTCTCGATCATGGCTCAGCGCTCGTAATTGATGTGCCGGCCGAGAAAGACGAACTGGCAGGCTGCGAGAAGAAGGACGAAGACCATCAAAATGGCCGTCTGGGTGGAGGCGCCGGAAAGATCGAAACCGCTGAAGCCGTCGACATAGATCTTGTAGACCAGCAGCGTAGTCGAACCACCTGGACCGCCATCGGTGATGGTGTCGATCAACGCGAAGACGGAGGTGATGCTCTCGGTGAATTCAAGCACGAAGGTCAGGAACAGCTGCGGCATGATCAGCGGCAGTTGCACGTCGAAGATGCGCCGCCAGGGGCCTGCCCCGTCCATCGCCGCGGCCTGGTACATGGTGGGCGGGAGCGAACGCAGGCCGGCCAGCAGAATCACGAAATTAAACGGGATGCCGCTCCAGACATGCGCAGCGACCAGCGTGATGAAGGCGTCTGTGCCGTCGATGCCGGGGTTCCACAGGCCGGGAAACATCCCGTTGAGCGGCGCCATGATGCCGACGAACGGGTTGAAGATGAAGGCGAAGACAACGCCGATCGATGCGCCGGCAATGCCCTTCGGCCAGACCAGTATGTTGCGGGCCGGAAATGAGAGGCCGATCTTGCGGTCGGCTGCGATAGCAAGCATCAGCGGCACGACGACCGCCAGCGAGGACGCCGTCAGCATGAAGACGATTGTGCGCCAGCCGGCCATCCAGAATTCCGGATCGGCCAGGACGCGGGCGAAGTTCTGAAAGCCGACGAATTCGGACGTGCCGCCGAACGGCTGCTCCAGGAAGAAGGACCAGTAGAAGGCCTGGAACACCGGCACGTAGAAGAATAGGACGATCAGCAGCATGAACGGCGCCACCAGCAGAAGCGGCAGCCAGCGATGGCCGAACAGGGAGGATTGCGACGACATGGAAACAGCCCCTAAAGCAGAATGAGAGCGATGGGACGGCGAACCGCCCCATGCCGAGGATGGGGCTTGGATCAGGGGAGCTTCTTGCCCTTGTAGGTCTGCTCGAAGCGGCGCAGCAGTTGGTCGCCACGCGTCTTAGTGCTGTCGAGCGCCGCCTGCATGGTCTGCTGACCAGCAAAGGCCTTCTGGGTTTCTTCCATGAAAACTTCGCGGAACTGAACGTAGAAGCCGAGGCGGATGCCGCGCGTATCCGGAGTGGCCGGTTGGCTCATGGATTCGACGCCGATCTTGGCGGTCGCGTATTTCGGCGAGTTCGCCTCGTCGCTCTTGGCGATCGCATCCAGAACGTCGTTGGTGACCGGAACGTAGCCTGTGCTGGCGGTGAAGAACATCTGTTGTTCCGGCTTGCGCAGGAAGTCGAGGAAGGCCTTGGCACCTTCAATCTCGGCCGTGTCATGGCCCTTCATGACATAGATCGATGCGCCGCCGACCAGCGTGTTGTGACGCTCATGCCCCTGATACATCGGCGCCATGCCGACGGTGAGTTCGTATTTGCCGTCGAATGCCTTGGTCGAGGCAGCATAGGAGCCGGAGGAGCCTTCCATCATGGCGCATTCGCCGGCGTTGAAAGCGGCGGCATAATTGCCGGCCTTGGTATCGATCGCAAGCTTCACCAACCCTTCCTTGCGCCATTCGACAAGATTGGCGAGATGCTCGGCCGCAAATGTGGTGTTGAAGACATATTCGGCATCGAGGCCGTCGTAACCATTGTGCTTTGAGGCGATCGGCAGGCCGTGACGGGCGGAAAACTGCTCCAGCACACGCCAGGTGTCGCCATCCGTGACGAAGGGGCAGGCATGGCCGGCGGCCTTCAGCTTGCCAGCGGCCTCGATCACCTCTTCCCAGGTGGTCGGCGTCTGCATGACACCGGCTTTTTCGAGCTCGGTCTTGTTGGTGTAGAACAGAAGCGTCGAGGAATTGTAGGGCTGGGCGAAAAGCTTGCCCTCCGACGTTTCGTAATAGGCGCGGGCACCGGTGATGTATTGGTCCCATTTGACATCAGGCATCAGATCCTGGACCGGCTCGACGGCATCCGAGAGCATCAGGTCGAGCGTACCGGCGTCGAAGAACTGAATGAGAACCGGATGGTTCTTGGCGCGGTAGGCGGCAATCGCCTTCTGCATCGAGACTTCGTAGCTGCCCTGACCGACACAGGTGACCTTGTGCTCGCTTTGGGCGGCATTGAAGGCATCGCACTGGGCCTTGATGGCGGTCTCGACCGGGCCGGTATTGCCATACCAGAATTCGATATTGGCAGCTTGCGCGGAACCCGCACCTGCCATCAGGGCGGCCATGGCCGCCAGAGTGAACTTGTTCATCATTGCCTCGCCTGAATTGTTTGAGCTGGCCGAGCACCGCTCGACCTCTGACTGCGGTTTACTACACTTAATGTGTAACAATTCAGTGACGGCTCAAACCGCTTGAAATGCAGGATATTCGGCGATAGGCATGGCGATGCGGCATGAGACAGACGACGTCGGTACACTTTCGCAGTAGGGAATTCAGGCGTGACAGACACTTATGCTCCTGAGGCACTGATTGCCGCCCGCTTCCTTCGGTCTGGCGAGTCGGCTGTCGTCTCGTCCAACGAACGAAAGATTTTGCGGCTCATCTGGCGCAATCCCGGTATTTCCCGATCAGAAATCACCGGTCATACCGACCTTACCCAACAATCGGTGCACCGTATTCTTGACCAATTGGCGGAGCGCGGCACGATTCTTCTGGGATCCGCAAAGCCCGGACTTGGGCGCGGTCAGCCAAGCCCCATGCTTCGACTGAACGGTTCCTTCGCCTATGCCTGCGGCATTTCCGTCAATACCGACGTGATCGGCATCTGCATCATGGACTTCGCCGGCAAAATCTTGGGCGAACGCGAAGTGCCGCTCCGCGAGCAGACCAAGGCCCAGGCGCTTCAGCTGGTGAAACAACAGGTAACGGACCTGCAGGGGCTGAACGGCCTGTCCGGCGATTGCTTCTTCGGTGTGGGCTTTGCGATTGCAGGTTTCCATATCGACGGCACACGGCACAATGCCCCGCTTCCGCTCCATGAATGGTCGCTGATCGAGCTCGGGCCGATGATCGCGGGGCTGTTCGACAGGCCGGCCTGGGTGATCAATGGCGGCAAGGCCGGGGCGGTTGCCGAATCCATGTTCGGCGCGGGCCGTTTCATCCGGCATTTTGCCTATCTGAGCTTCAATTACGGCTTTGGCGGCGGCATCGTCATCGACGGCGAACTGCTGCAGGGCGGCAATGGCAATGCGGGGGAATTCTCGGGACTGTTCGACGTCGAAGAGTCAAAATACCGGCCGGCTTTGCAGTATCTTATCGACCGACTCAATCGAAACGGCGTCAATGTTCCCTCCATCCATTACATGCGCCGGCATTTTGATCGGGATTGGCCGGGCGTCGCCGAATGGCTCGACGAGGTAACGCCCGCCTACAATCGGCTCGTCAACGCGATACGGGCCGTCGTGGATCCGCAGGCAATCGTATTCGGCGGCCAGATCCCTCCGGATCTGGCAGGGATGCTTGCCGAGCGAACGCGGATCTACGACCGGCCGCGTTACGGCGTTCATCGCCTGCACCCGAAGTTTATCATTTCAGAAATCTCCAGTGATGCCTCTGCTATGGGAGCGGCGGTGATGCCCTTCCGCCGGACATTCTATTGAGCCTCCTGCTCAACACGCTTGAATAAAGCAGAACCCCACTCATGGAGATGAAGCTCTTGAAGGGAATCGAACCAATAACCCGTCATTTCGATTTTCCATTAGTGATAGCTTATCTATTCAGAACAACATCTTGGCACGGTATAAGGGTCGAGCGCCCTGCCTTGCGGTGCACGGCCTGCCAGCCGTGCCGATTGCGCGCTACGGTGCGATAGTCTGCGAAATTGCTACGCAAACGCCACCGATTGCTGCACGGGCCACACATACGGATATTGAGCTGGTATAAGGGAAGCCCGTATTGGCAGGATCCGACCCCTTTGCTGCCAGTCAAAGTGCTTGACCGTTCGCCCGGAACTTGCCGTTGGTTCAACTCACTGAGGCGGCAGGTTTGGGGCCGTAAGGGGACCGTCCGCTTCCATCTGTGTGACAGAAGAAGCGGACATGCAAGCTTCATCCCTCGACGGGAGGACGGCAGGCGCTCTAGGCGACCGTCGCATCGCAGGTGCATACCCGCTCGAAAGCGGCGTATAATCAGTCAATCAGATTGGCCATCCTTCGCGCAGAACCGAGCGCCAGCGTCCAGCCGAGCATGCCGTGGCCGATGTTCAGGTATAGTCCACCCATTCGGCGCGAGGCGCAGATGATCGGCTGGGATGACGGTGTGGTGGGCCTCTCTCCCGACCAGATGGCATCGTCGCGGCTCGTTTCCTTGAACTCAGGAAGAACGGAGGAAGCGGCTATCCGCAGAGCACCGAAGCGTTCGCTATCGAATCCTGCGCCAACAGCCGTTACATCGGCGAGGCCGGCGACACGGAACCGGTCGCCGATGGCGGCGAAGGCCAGCTTGCGCTTGACGTCGGTGAGACTGACCCGCGGCGAGCCTGCCGATAGGGGAATGGTCAGCGAATAGCCGCGCACAGGGCGGATGGCGCGCGCTTCCGGCACCTCGCGGGCGAGCAGTGACGCGCCCGGCCCCATGGCGAGAACTGCGCGATCAACCGCAATATCCTCACGATCCAGAAATCGAATGGCGCGAAGCCTGCCATTGGCCGAGGCAAATCCGCAAACACGGTGGCCGAAAAGCGTCTTCATCCCGTATTCGCGGACAACATGATCCGTTAGCGCGCGGCAATAGGCGGCTGCATCGCCGATTGCATCGCCGGGGGTATAGACCGCGCCCGCGATCTCGCCTTGATAGAGGCGGAGCGCGGGTTCGATGTCCTCGGCATCCTCCCGGCTCAGCATGCGTTGATCGAGGCCAAGCGCGTTCTTCCTGTCCACCGTCGCACGGGCGGCGCTGAAACTGGCGGCATCGCTGTAGAGGTGCAGTTTTCCGGCCAGCCGGTAGTCGAAGAAAATCCCGCTCTCGCGAAGGAGCGTGGCAAGTTCTTGCCGCGAGACGGTGGCAAGATCTAGGATGGCGCTTGTGTTTGCCCACCAGCGGCCGGGCGTCGCATTGGCGAGAAAGCGCAACCCCCACAAAAGGAAATCGGGATCAGCCTGCCAGCCGATGCGAAAGGCCGGGTCGCGACCGAGCATGATGCCTGGCAAATGCCGGATCAATGCGGGGGACGCCATGGCATCGCCATAGGCCCATGACAACTGCGCGGCGTTGCCGGCGCTGGCGCCGGCGCCGGGGGCGCCAGCGGCGTCGATCAGTGTAACCCGATATCCGCTCCGGGCGAGCATGTAGGCGGTGCTCACGCCGACGACACCGGCGCCGATCACAGCGAGGTCCGCCATATCAGGCGCCCTCTTCCATGATGGTTGCGGTCAGTTCGATCTCAACCGGAACGCCGCGGGGCAGCGACGAAACGCCGACGGCGATGCGGGCATGGGACCAGCGATCCGGAAACAGCGCGGCAAGCAGTTCGGATGCACCATCGACCACCGCACCATGGCGGGTGAAATCAGCGCTTGCGGCGACATAACCGGCAAGCCGGACAAAGCCGGTCACCCGATCCAGCCCCCCTGCCACTTGTTCTAACTGGGCCAGCGCATTGAGGAGCGCCCATCTCGCGCATTCCTGGCCATCTTCGATCGAGACATCCTCTACCAGACGCCCGGTTTGCAGGACCTTTCCCTCCTTCAGCGGCACCTGACCAGACACCGTCACGACATTGCCATGGCGCACGGCGCCGGCAAATGATCCCGGCGGCGACTGTGCTTCAGGCAGGGCCAGCCCCAACGCGGCCAGGCGATCTGCGATGGAGGGGCCGAGGCAGGTCCCCTCGGTCGCCGATGTTACGTCATCTGCTGCACAATCGACAAAGGTCGCGATGACGTGCCGATCCAAACCGGTCAGCCGATATTCTGGATGCCATTGGACGCCCAGGGTGAAACCGGCAGTCTCACCCTCGAAGGCCTCGATCACGCCATCTGGGGCGCGCGCCACAACACGGAACTGACCCGACCCTGCAAGAGCATGTTGGTGAAGGCTGTTGACGCTGACTGTCGCATCGCCGACCGAAGCGGCAAGGACGCTGTCCGGCTCAATCGTGATTTTGTGCGCGAGACCATCTGGAATGTCGCGCGGCATATGCGCCGTTTTATCCTGGGCAGATGTCACCGGCAGATCCGTCGTGAACGTGCCGCCGAGGATTTCGCCGATCAGTTGCATGCCATGGCAGATGCCGAGTAACGGCTTACCAATGTCGAGTGCCTCTCGAACGAGCGCCTTCTCAAAGTTGCTGCGCTGCACCGGCACTTCAACGCCGGGCCGCGCGCCGGTGATCAGGATGCCATCCGCAATAGCGAGCGCAGCTGAGATGCCGTCCAGCTCATAGGGCATGATCAGCGGGATGCCACCTGCCTCGGCAATGGCTTCTGCATAGTTCACGCGCACGACATATTCGCGCTCGGTGACGGCATTTGAGGTTTCGAGGAGATCGGGCGTCATCAGGATAAGGGGCTTGCGAAGGCGGCGACCGTCATTGGCATCGTCTGGCCGAGCGGCGTTTTGCCCCCGGATTACAGGACTGTTTTGGGTGGTCATTATCTTTGCCTTGTCGGATGGATCAGCGAACGGCGAGACGCCGCGAGAGCAGGGAAAACGGCCAGGCCACGAGGAAATAGCAGAGCCCGACGGCGCAATAGATCTGCAGGGGCAGGAAGTATTCCGTCGCCATGGCCCGCCCGGTCAGCACCAGTTCATCGACGGTGATCAGCGACGCGAGCGAGCTGTCTTTCAAGAGCGACACGAAGGTGACGATCAGGGGCGACAGCACCACGCGCACAACCTGGGGCAGGACGATGAAGGTGAAGCACTGGCGCGGCGTGAAGCCAACGGCCAGCGCCGCCTCGCGCTGCCCTTTCGGGATCGCCAGCATGCCGGCGCGAAACACTTCCGCCACCTGGGCGGCAAAGCAGAGAGCAAGCCCCAGCATGGCGGCGGTGAAGGCATTGAAGGTAACACCAACGCCTGGAAGGCCAAAGTACAGAAGAAAGAGCACTGCAAGAAGCGGTACGCCACGCACAACCGTCACGTAGAAGCTGGCGAAGCACCTGAGCACCTGCAACCGCGACCCCTGGCATAACCAGAGGAGAAGTCCGAAGATCAGGGCCAGGACGAAGGCAGAGATGGACAGGAGTGCCGTCTTCATCATCGCATTGAGGAGCAAAGGCAACCACTCGCCGCCATACTCGACATAAGGCTGGAGGAAGCCGGTCATTTCACTCTCCCGTAGCGGATTTCGAGCGCCTTGGTGAGGTGCATCAGCGGCAGGCTCATGACGAGGTAGAGACCGGCGGCCGTGGCGTAGATCAGCGTCGTCTGGAAGGACGAGGTCACCATGGAGCGGGCATAAAACATGATCTCAGGTGCAGCGATGGCGGAGACGACGGACGTATCCTTCAGAAGCTGCGCCGCGAAATTGCCGAGTGATGGCAGGGCAATCCGCATCGCCTGCGGCGTGAGGATGGTGAAGATCGTCTGCAACGGCGTGAACCCCACAGCGAGCGCCGCCTCCGTCTGGCCCGGAGAAAGGGACTTGAAGCCAGAGCGGAAAATGTCGCAGCAGACTGCAGCGCCGATCAGGCCCAGACCAAGGATTGCCGCCGCAATGGACGACAATCGGAGCCCGAGCCCCGCCAGCCCAAAATACAGAATGAACAGGTGCGACAGTGCCGGAATGTTGCGAAAGAACTCCACGTAAGCATCGATCAGACCAGAAAGCGTCTTCAAGCGAGAGAACTGCCGGACGAGCGCCAGGACGAAGCCCAGCGAGAGCCCAACCGTTAGCGCTGACAGGGTGACGACTATGGTCACACCGGCACCGCGCAAGAGCCCCTGGAGGATGGTGAGGAATGTGTCCAGATCGGTCATGACAAGCCCCTCAATGCCGGATCTGCTTGAGGAAGGCTTGCGTACGCGGCTCTCGAGGCGCGAGGATGACGTCACGTGCCGCGCCCTCCTCAACAATCACTCCGCCATCGAGAAACATCACCCGATCGGCGACATCGCGTGCAAAGGCGATCTCGTGGGTGACGAGCAGCATGGTCCGCCCTTCGCCTGCCAGTTCTTCAATGACCTTCAACACCTCGTGCACCAGCTCCGGGTCGAGAGCCGAAGTCGGCTCGTCGAACAACATCAGCTTGGGTTTCTGGGCCAGCGCCCGTGCGATGGCGACACGCTGCTGCTGGCCACCGGACAGCTCCAGCGGCGAGGCACCCGCCCGATGGGACATGTGCACCTTGGCGAGCATCTCCATGGCAAGCTCTCGGGCTTCCGCAGCCGGGAGCCCGCGAACCTTGCGGGCCGCGATGGCGACATTTTCCAGGACCGATAAATGCGGCCAGAGATGAAAGAGCTGGAACACCATGCCCATTTGCGCCCGCTGCGGTGCAAGCTGCCGGTCGGTCATGATGTGCTCACGCCCGTCTCGCCCGACTGGCCAAATGCCGACGCGTTCACCGTCGAGCCTGATATCGCCGGCCGAGGGTTTTTCGAGAAAGTTAAGGCACCGCAGACAGGTGGATTTGCCCGAGCCTGAGGGGCCGATCAGTGCGATTTTTTCGCCCGCCTTGACTTTGAAATCGATGCCCTTCAACACGTCCACAGGACCATAACTTTTCCGCAGTCCTGTCACGCTCAACAGTACCGACATCGCCGTTCTCCTCATGTTTTCAGCTGTGATTGGGGCCGCTATGCGCGGCCCCTGGGAGAGCCGGTCAGCCGCCTGCAGCGCAGGACGGCAGCTTGTAGTCGGCGGGACGGTCGACGCCGGCGCGGAAATTCTCTCCCGACGGCGTGTACCAGACGTCGGCGGACAGGCCGTAGCGGGCGCCGATCGCCTTCATTTCGCAACTCTTCCACATCTCGGCGATGATGGCGTCCATCTTCTGGCGCAGGTCATCATTCTTCTTGTTGATGCCATAAACGACCTGGCCGAGACCGGTCAGAAGCGGGAAGTCCGGATTCTGGTCGGTGAAGGCGAGGAACTGCATGTTCCAATCCGGGTTCTGCTTGATGGCATAGGAGACAACCGGTGGATCGCCAATGACGGCCTCGATGCGACCTGCGATCAGGTCGCGCACGGCAGCGTCGGAGGTGTCGTAGAGCGACAGTTCCAGGCCCTTGATCGTCTTAAGTTCCGGCACGAAAGAAAATCCAGTGATGGTGCCGACCTTTTTGCCTTCGAGATCGGAAAGCTTGTCCCAGTTCGTCTTGGTCGACTGCATGATGCCGTTCTTGAAATAGTGGATCGGCTCGGACAGCGTCATGATCTTCGTGCGCTTTTCCGTCCAGCCCATTGTGCCCAGCATGACGTCGACGCGGCTGGCCTCGACAGAGGCGATCGTGCCAGACCATTCCATCAGCGCCGGCTGGATCTTGAGCCCCAGTTTGTCCGCGATCTTCTGCATGATTTCGCCGTCATAACCGATCAACTTGCCATCTTGCCAACCGGAGCCGGGCATGTCGCCGGTAAAGGCCACCGTCAACTTGCCATCCTCGGCCAGTTCAAATGCTGTCGCCATGGGCGTGAATGCGGGATAGCTTGCGGCTGCCAGCAGGGCGCACATCACCACCCTTCTCGAAAGAGAAAGTGTCATCGTTTCGATCCTTTTTTGCTATTGAGTTCCCCAAGCCGGAGCGTTTTCTCTCCCCGGCCGTCTCATCCGACGCCTCAAATCTGGCAGTCATCCGCTTGCTTGAATTTTATAATTCAGACATTCTCTTTGAAAATTCGACGCGGAGCCCGTCTTTCTGGAGAGCGGCATGAGTTCAGGGGATATGCCAGCGTCGTCCGCACCGACCGAGACAGGGTATGTCGACTGGCTGGATGGAATCTGGTCCCGGCGCCTGCAAACGTCACGGGAGCGCAAACCGGATCTCTCGGTGGGGATCCTGCTGTGGCCGACCTTTCCGATGATGTCGCTCACTGGCATCGTCGAGCCGCTCCGCCATGCGGCAGATTTCGCCGACAACTCCCGCCCGCTCCACTGCCGCTGGTCGATCATGGGTGGGCCAGGCCACGCCACGGCCGCGAGCTGCGGTATTCGCGTGCAGGCGGACTCGCCCTACCTCAATCCGACCGATTTCGACTATGTCGTTGTCATCGGCGGGCTTCTTCCACACCTGCGGGCAGCCTCCAGCCAGCATCGCGACTATTTGCGGGTGGCGGCCGCCGCAAATGTCCCAATCATTGGGGCCTGTACGGGGACCTTCGTCCTTGCGCAGGAAGGATTGCTCGAAGGCAGGAAAGCATCAGTCCACCCTTTCCATGCCGAGGATTTTCGCGTGGCCTTTCCACGCATCGCCTTTTCGACCCGTGACGATTTCCTCCTCGACAACGGCCGGATCACCGTGCCCGGCGGTGTCTCGATCCTCTCGCTGATGACGGAGCTCATCCGGCGGCATTGCGGGCCCGACCGGGCGGCGAAAGCGGTGCACCAGCTTTCTCTGACTGAACACAAGACGATGAGTGCCTTCGATCAAGGCCGTGCATCGGTTTTCCGTCATGTTGACGACACCCGGATACAACGGGCAGTCGTCCTCATTGAGAGCAAAAAGGGGCAGGACATTTCCCCCGACGAGGCAGCGCGGGCGGCCGGGCTCTCGCCCCGTCAGTTCGCCCGACTGTTCCGGCAACATATCGGCGTGACGCCGAAACGGTTCATTCTTGAGACTCGCCTACGCTACGCGCGCTTCCTGGTTGAGAATGGCGCCATGTCTATGACGGAGATTGCATTCGAGACCGGCTTTTCAGACTCAGCCCACCTCGCGACCGCTTTCAAATTGAAGTACGGCCATCCGCCAACAATGCTACGATAAGGCCGCCCCTCTTCTCGTCACCCCTCCTGGAATGCCTCCTCACGCTTCTTCCTAACCGATGGCAAAACAACCAGCAGCAGCATGATCGCTGCGATCGACAGCAAGCCCGCGCTCAGCGGCCGGGGTGAAGAGGACGCTCGGGTCGCCCTTGGAGAAGAGAAGCGTGCGGCGCAGGAATTCTTCCATCATCGACCCTAGGATGAAGGCGAGCAGCATCGGCGCCGGCTCGACCTCCAGCTTGCGGAAGAAGTAGCCGACCACGCCAAACAGGGCCATCGCATAGACATCGAACAGGCTGTCATTGACGCTGAAGACGCCGATGGCACAGAGCGCGATGATGGTTGGGAACAGGAAGTGATAGGGAATGGCGATCATCCGGACCCAGAGGCCGATCAGTGGCAGGTTGAGGACGAGCAACATCAGGTTGCCGATCCACATCGAGGCGATCAGCCCCCAGAACAGGGTTGGCTGTTCCGTCATCACCGACGGCCCCGGCTGAATGCCCTGGATCAGCATGGCGCCGATCATCAAGGCCATCACCGAGTTCGACGGGAGGCCGAGGGTCAGCATCGGGATGAACGAGGTCTGCGGGTAATCCCCCCACCAATTAACGGGCTTCAAAAGTAGAATTTTCTCGGGCTTTATGAACGAGGAGATTTTGATGAAGACGAGCAGATTCAGCGAACCCCAAATCCTTGCCATCCTGCGCCAGGCAGAAGGCGGCGTTCCAGTGCCGGAGTTATGCCGGGAACATGGAATGAGCACCGCCTCCATTTACAAGTGGCGTTCGAAGTATGGCGGTATGGATGCCTCGATGATCAGCCAGATGAAGGCTCTGGAGGATGAGAACCGACGGCTGAAGAAGATGTATGCCGAGATGAGCATGCAGGCGGAACTGCTGAAGGAGGCTTTGGGAAAAAAAATAACACGGCCGTCTCAACGCCGAGAGATGGCCGGGAAAGCAGTGGCATCGCGCGGGGTGAGCGTTGCGCTTGCCTGCCGCACCTTCGCGGTCAGCGAGACCTGCTATCGTTACAGCGCCAAGCTGA
>JBHYDI010000014.1:0-138264 GCA_051861045.1 Allorhizobium sp. | reverse complement strand
TTAGGCTGTCTTTTTGCCGTCATTTAACTATGACATACAACGATTATTTTTTATTCTTTTCACCCTTTTGTGACTGCCGTTTGAGCAGTTTCAGGCGTGGCGGGGGCATACCGGTCGCTCTCGAACCGCCGCCTACGCCCCTTTGAACGGCATCTCGTACCGGCGTTCGACGAGCCTGTTCACGCCCCCTGGAAGCCACCCGCACGTTCTGCCGAACCCGTCTTCTGCGGAAGCTTTCACCACAACCAAGCCCCCGGGCAGCATGCCCGTCGCGCCTGTGGTGGGGTCCCGGGAAACGCTTTTGCGAACTGTTTCCACTGCGTTGACTAAGACGACTAGTCAGGTAGTCTTAAATCGTTAACGCCAGAGAGGAGGCACAGACATGAAGTGCATTGGGAAAAATCTTGCGGCGTTTCTCGTCGGCTTGAGCCTGTCCACCGGCCTTGTGCTGCCGGCAGGTGCTGCGGAGCTTCTGAACGTCTCCTACGATCCGACGCGCGAATTCTACGCCGAATACAACACCGCCTTTGCCAAGCACTGGCAGACCGAAGCTGGCGAGACCGTGACGGTCAGCCAGTCGCATGGCGGTTCCGGCCGCCAGGCCCGCGCCGTGATGGAGGGCCTTGAGGCCGATGTCGTCACCCTCGCCCTGCAGAGCGACATCGACATCATCTCCGAGCGGGCAAAGCTGATCGCGCCGGACTGGCGCACGCGCCTGCCGAACAATTCCTCCCCCTATACCTCGACCATCGTCTTCCTGGTGCGCAAGGGCAATCCGAAGGGCATCCAGGATTGGGGCGATCTGGTGAAGGGCGATGTGCAAATCGTCACGCCCAACCCGAAGACCTCGGGCGGTGCGCGCTGGAACTATCTCGCCGCCTGGGCCTGGGCCAACAAGGAGTTCGGCGGCGACCAGCAGAAGATCCGCGACTACATCGCCGAGATCTACCGCCGCGCTCCGGTGCTCGATACCGGCGCCCGAGGCTCGCTCACGAGCTTTGCCCAGCGCGAAATCGGCGACGTGCTGATTTCCTGGGAAAACGAAGCCTATCTCGCCGGCAAGGAATTCGGCGCCGACAGTTTCGACATCGTCACCCCGTCGCTGTCTATCCTCGCCGAACCGCCGGTCGCCGTTGTTGACGTCAATGTCGACAAGAAGGGCACCCGCAGAGAGGCGGAAGCCTATCTGAACTACCTCTATTCGGCAGAAGGCCAGGCGCTTGCCGCCAAACACTTCTACCGCCCCTCGCGTCCGGATCTCGTGGCCGCAGGCTCCGGCCCCGAACTGCCCAAGCTCGATCTCGTCACCATCGACGATCCGCTCTTCGGCGGCTGGACCAAGGCGCAAGCACAGCATTTCGGCGAAGGCGGTGTCTTCGATCAGATCTACCGCCCCTGACGGGCGGCTCCTCCCGAGGCAAGAAGGCGGCTCCGAAAGGGCCGCCTTCTCTGTTTGTAGATGAAGCAAAGCGACGGCCTCTTGCCGGCCGGCAGCCGCCTATCGTTGCGCCGCAGCACCTTTTCCGCTACAGAACCACTATCCACATGGACCCGGTGCAAATCCGGGTGGCTCTTCTGGCCGCCGATCCGCCAGACAACACAGCAACGCAACCATCTTCTTTTTCTGGCCCGAGACCCTCTCGGACCGTTGCAACAACTGTGAAAAATCAACAATGCAAACATTTGCCAATTACCGCCGCGAGTGGTTCTCCAACATCCGTGGCGACATCCTCTCGGGCATCGTCGTAGCACTTGCCCTCATCCCCGAGGCCATCGGCTTTTCCGTCATCGCCGGCGTCGATCCCAAGGTCGGTCTCTATGCCTCCTTCGCCATTGCCTGCGTCACCGCCTTTGTCGGCGGCCGACCCGGCATGATCTCGGCCGCCACCGCCGCCACAGCCGTGATCATGGTGACGCTCGTCAAGGAACACGGCCTGCAATATCTCTTCGCCGCCACCATCCTGATGGGCGTGATCCAGATCCTCGCCGGTTTCCTGAAGCTCGGCCGCGTCATGCGCTTCGTCTCCCGCTCGGTCATCACCGGCTTCGTCAACGCGCTCGCCATCCTCATCTTCATGGCGCAGCTGCCGGAGCTGATCGGTGTGCCGGGGCTCACCTATGCCATGATCGCCGCCGGCCTGGGGATCATCTACCTCTTCCCCTATGTGACAAAGGCGATCCCATCGCCGCTGGTCGCCATCGCCGTCCTCACCACGCTCGCCTGGTGGACCGGCATGGACCTGCGCACAGTCGGTGACCTCGGCGAACTGCCCTCGACGCTTCCGGTCTTCCTGCTGCCGGATGTACCGCTCACGCTTGAGACGCTGCAGATCATCCTGCCCTATTCGATCACGCTTGCCGCCGTCGGCCTGCTGGAATCGCTGCTGACAGCCCAGATCGTCGATGACATGACGGACACGCCGAGCAACAAGAGCCAGGAATGCATCGGCCAGGGCACCGGCAACATCGCCTCGGCCTTGATCGGCGGCATGGGCGGCTGCGCCATGATCGGCCAGTCGGTCATCAACGTCACCTCGGGTGGACGTGGGCGCCTGTCGGCCTTCGTCGCAGGCGCCTTCCTGCTCTTCCTGATCGTGGTGCTTGATGATCTCGTCCGCATCATCCCGATGGCAGCGCTCGTTGCCGTCATGATCATGGTCTCGATCGGCACCTTCTCCTGGCGCTCGATCCTCGATCTCCGCCGCAATCCCTGGCAGTCCTCGGTCGTCATGCTGGCAACGGTCGTCACGGTCGTTGCCACCCACGACCTCGCCAAGGGCGTCATCGTCGGCGTGCTCCTCTCCGGCATCTTCTTCGCCGGCAAGGTGGCCAAGCTCTTCCGCGTCAGCCGCCATGCAGACGAGGCATCCGGCACCGTTACCTACCGCGTCACGGGCCAGATCTTCTTTGCCTCGGCCGAGAGCTTCATCCACGCCTTCGACTTCGCCGATGTTGCGAACAAGGTGGTCATCGACGTCACCGCCGCCCATCTCTGGGACATCACGGCCGTCGGCGCACTCGACAAGATCGTCTTGAAATACCGCAAGGCCGGCATCGAGGTCGACGTCCTCGGCTTCAACGAGGCAAGCGCCGACATGGTCGACCGTTTCGCCCTGCACGACAAGGACGGGCGGCTGGCCGCCAGCGCCGCCTTGCACTGAGATGAGGGCAGGGGGCGCCCACAAACCGGCGCCCCTCCCGACCTCACTCTGTGATCAAGCAAAGGTGAGGTCGCAAAACCGGATCCGCGCACTAACCTTGAGGTTAGGTGTCAACCAATCCGGAGAACGACCATGACCCGCTCACTCTCCCTGTCCGTTCTGGCAGGCGTCGCCCTCTCTGCCGGTGCCGCCATGGCCCATCACGGCTGGTCCTGGGCCGAAGCCGACCAGATCGACCTGACAGGAACGATCACCGCCATCTCCTTTGCCCCGCCGCATCCGACGCTGGAACTCGACACCGCCGATGGCGGCTGGCGGATCGAACTTGGCAATCCGAACCAGACCCAGCGCTCCGGCTTCGTCGAGGGTGTCGTCGCGGTCGGTGATGAGATCACCGTGCGCGGCAATCGTTCGCTAGAGCCGAATGAAAAGCGCCTGAAGGCCGTGCGTGTCATCGTTTCGGGCAAGAACTACGACATCTATCCCAGCCGCATCGTGACGAACTGACGGCATGGAATGGCTGGCAGCCCTCGGCGAGACCCCTGTGGCGCAGGCGCTGATCCGCTCGCCGACGCTCTACATCTTCGCCAATGCCGGCCATATCCTGTCGCTTGCCATGCTGATCGGCGCAAGCGTCATCCTCGACCTGCGCCTGCTCGGCGCCTTTGCCCGCCTGCCGCTCGCCGAGACAATGCGCGTGCTCTCCCGCATCGCTGCGATGGCACTCGGCTTTGCGGTGCTGACGGGCGCGCTCCTCTTCTCCGTGCGCCCGCTTGAATATGCCTCCAACCCCGCCTTCCTGATCAAGCTGCTGCTCGTCCTTCTCGGCACGGCCAATGCGCTTGCCGTCCATCAGTCCCGTGCCTGGCGGGCACTGATGGCAGGCGCGCCCGCGACGTCACCGCTGCGGCTGGCCGCACTCGCCTCGCTCGTCCTCTGGCCCGCCGCCCTCCTGGCCGGCCGCTGGATCGGGTTTCTCTGATTGTCTCTGCGCCGGAAACCAGTGCCTGGATCTTCCCGAAAATGACGATTGTCAGCCGATTGCGCCCGGCTGCACCAGTGTTATCCTGCGGGCTTGTTGTATCGGGGGATTTCAACATGCCGCAATTATCTGTCTGGTATTTCCGCACGGCCATCCTGTTCCTGATCGCCGGCATCTGTGTCGGCCTCTACATGTCGATCACCCACCAGTTCGAGGCGACCGGCGCGCATGCCCATATCAACCTGCTCGGCTGGGTGACGATGGCGATCTTCGGCATTTACTACGCGCTGAACCCGGTTCAGGCCGCCAGCCGCATCGCCAAGATCCAGTACATGCTCTACACGATCGGCATCCTGGTCATGGCGCCCGCGCTCTTCCTGATGCTGACCGGCAATCCGTCACTGGAACCGGTCGTCGCGGTCTCCTCACTGGTGACCTTCGCGGGCGTCCTGCTGTTTGCGGTGATCCTGTTTACGCGCAAGTCGTGATGGGGCGGCACGCCCGAAAAGGCCCCGTTACTTTATCGGGCGTGGCGAAGCCACGCTTACGCTTGGCCTCACGAAATGCTGTGGAAATGGTGATGCGCTCTGTTGCGCGAGAGTGAATTCGAGATGGATGCAAGCTAAATTTAATGACTTCCAGACACGCCTAGTTCTTTTTTCTCTCGCTCAACTGGATGAGTTCCTCTGTAACCATGATGGGCCTGTTCTCATAAAGCTGCGACAGCCTCCGCAATTTTTCGATTTCTTCAACGTCATATTCAATCGCAATGCCGAAATGCTCTTTCGCTTTCGATTGCGCATTTTCTGCCAATTCGAGCATCTCGCGAGCTAGGTTGCCGGAGGCCGACAACCCAAACGGGTCTTCAATATCTTCTTTGATTTGGTTGAGCTGATCAATCTTCTTTGCATAGCCATCATGATCCGAAACAACTCTGCCGAATTCATCATTGATCATTTTTCGGGCGGCGGATTTGGCTGAGTTTATTCTTTGCCGAATGCTTGATTCATTCATGCAGATATCAAACAAGAAGTAGTCGTCCACCCGCTTTTTGAGGTCGGAAAAATCAATTTTCTGACCAAGAAATTCATGCTGCCCGACAAGGTCATCGTACAGTTTCCAGTTTGATTTCCAGTCCCCGCCGCTATCCAACCGCATCTTTGTCACACCGTTCATGACAGTCTGGGTCGTGTAGATGGAGACGATATTCTTCAGTCTATCGATCAAATCGGCGGCTTCTTTCTGTTTGTCCTCCCACAGTTCGGCTTCGAAACCTAAGCCTTTGAATTTTTTGAACCGCGTTAGATTTGAGTATAGGAAACACAAGAATGATATTGCAAAGATCCCGGACGCCTCTGCAACTTTGTCGTTTGCGACAAACTTTATACTGAAAAAAAGAAAAACAAATCCTACGATTGCGAAGAGCACTCTTTGCCAGTTTTCGATGATCCACTTCACGTTCGCCCAGACCTTTCGCAAGCTATTGGGAAGTTTGATAGACGGCACTTGCTATCAAATCAAAGTGTCCTCAGGGAAGATGTAATGTGTGTCGCTACGTTGCCACAGTCTATCCCTCTGGAAGCTTAGACCTCTTGCCCTGCTGGCCCCCACCGCGCCAGCGCCTCCAGCCCCACAGGCGTCAACCCGTAGACGCCGCGATCCACCCGCTCGAACCAGCCATAGACATTGCCCTGCAGGATCTTGGCCGCCTCCGGCACGTGTTCGCGGATATCCCGCACCTTGAGCGGACCTGCGGAAAGCGCCGAGGCGCAAGCCAGCGCCTGCTGGCGGTAGGCGGTCATCAGGGGCGTTCGCGTGCTGCCGCCGACGGCGGGGTCGCCCTTCCGCTTCTGGTGTTCGCGCATCAGCCGCGAGCGTCGTTTCGGATTGGTGCGTGGCATCGGCGTGACGGAGCCGACGATCACGCTGACCTCGCCGCGATCGGATATGCCGAGCATGCCGATCCCGAGCCGGCGGCAGAGATCGCGGTAGCGTTTGTCGCTTTCACGGCCCCGGCCCTTGGCCGAGACGCGCGCTGCAATCCAGACCTCGTCTGCGATCGATGCGCGGTCGACAGCCTGCAGGATGAGTTCGAGGTTGAAGCTGAGCTTCAGCTCGCAGACGACGACGACAGGCGGCTCGTCATCGCGAACGCCCACCACGTCGCAGCCGCCGACTTCGCCCTTCACGGCATAGCCTGCCTGTTCGAGGAAGCCTTTGACCGGCAGGTAGAGCGAGGTTTCCATGGGGCCTGGAGATTCGGTTGCGCAAGAGATCCGACACCTATCGCGCTTTGTCCCCCGGCGTCACCCGAAAAGCTTTGATCCTGCAGGCAGGAAACGGGTGGTCGGTCCTGCCTCCCTCGCGCATCCTCGTGATCCACCTATCTGCCAGGAGGCCCGCGTGAAACCCGATCCGATCGACCCCATCCGCTGGAATGCCATCGTAACCCGCGACCGGTCCATGGATGGTCGCTTCGTCTACGGCACCCTCTCCACCGGCATCTACTGCCGCCCGTCCTGCGCCTCGCGTCCGGCGCGACCGGAGAGCGTCGTTTTCCATGAAACGGCGGAAGCCGCCCGTGGGGGCGGCTTCCGAGCCTGTCTACGCTGTTGTCCGGATCAGCCCGAGACTTCGGGATAATCTCGGAGCCTCCTCACACCAAAAAGATCGAGATGATCGGAAAGGCTGTGAGCAGCACGATGCGGAAGAGGTCGGCGGTGACGAAAGGCACGATCCCCTTGTAGGTCTCTCGGATTGGCACGTCGCGGGCCATCGCCGATATGATGAAGAGGTTGAGCCCCACCGGCGGTGTTATCATCCCGATCTCGGCCACCATCAGCACCAGAATGCCGAACCAGATGGCGAAATGCTCCGGGCTCATGCCGAAATCCATCGCCGTCACGATCGGGAAGAAGATCGGGATGGTGAGCACGATCATCGACAGCGAGTCCATGATGCAGCCGAAGATGATGTAGAGCACCAGGATGATGATCAGCACCGTCATCGGTGCAAAGCCCTGCGCGGTCACCCATTCCGCGCCCACCTGCGGCAGGCGGGAGAAGGCGAGGAACGAGTTGAACACCGAGGCGCCGAGGATGATGAAGAAGATCATGCCGGTCGAAACGGCCGTCTCCTTGAAGCAGTCGAACAGCGACTTGCGATCCAACCCGCCATTGACGAAGGCGACGATCCCCGCACCGGCGGCCCCGATGGCCGCAGCCTGGGTCGGCGTGAACCAGCCGAGATAGATGCCGCCGACGACCGCAAAGAAGATCGCAGCCACGGGCCAGACCGCAATCAGCGCCGGCACGCGGTCCTTCCACGGAATGCGCGCCGCATGGCCCGCCGATTCCGGCTTCAGCCGAACATAGATGGCGATCACGATGAGATAGGAGATCGCCGCGATGATGCCGGGCACGAAAGCTGCCAGGAAGAGCTTGGCGATGTTCTGCTCGGCAAGGATTGCATAGATGACCAGCACGACCGAGGGCGGGATCAGGATCCCGAGCGTGCCACCGGCGGCAAGCGAGGCAGTGGCAAGCCCGCCGGCATAGCCGTTGCGCTTCAGTTCCGGCAGCGCCACCTGCGCCATGGTCGCAGCCGTGGCCAGCGACGAGCCACAGATCGAGCCGAAGCCGGCAGACGCGCCGATGGCGGCCATCGCAACCCCGCCCTTGCGGTGCCCGAGAAACGCCGCAGCCGCATTGAACAGGGCCTGGCTCATGCCGCCGCGCGCCGCAAACTGGCCCATCAGCAGGAAGAGCGGAATGATCGACAGCGAATAGTTCGCATTGGTGTTCCAGGCGAGAACCTTCATCTGCGCCAGAACAGGCGTCCATTTGCCGAGCACCAGGAAGGTCCCGACAATGCCGGTGCCGAGCATGGCGGCCCCGATCGGCACGCGCAGGAAAATCAACAGAATAAGGACGGGAAAGGACCAGAGGCCGATTTCAATACTGCTCATCAGTGCGCTCCCATCGCAGCAACAATTGGTTTGCCACGGCGGATGTCGCGGATGTCGACAGCGATCACGAAGAGGCAGACGATGACATTGGCAATCAGGATGGCAAGCGCGATGGCAAAGCCCCACCAGACCGGCATCAGCAGCAGCGGCGTGGTCTCGCCATTGCCGATCTTGTCCATCGTGCCGACGGCATGCCGCCAGGTGACAAGGCCGATCAGCAGCGTGATGACAACGTCGCCGATCAGCTGGGTCCAGTTCATGGCTTTCGGTCCGAAGGCGGAGATGAGGATGTCGACCCCCACATGGCCGCGCTTCAACTGGCAGAAGGGCAGAAACGCAAAGACGGCAAGGCCGCACAGCGCCTCGACAAGTTCGATTTCCCCGGGCAGCGGCCGGATCGTCAGGCCGCCAAGGATCGAGGCCACCGTCAGGCCGCAGGCGACCACGAGACAGAAGCCGCCGAACAGAACAAGGCCTGTGGCCAGGGCATGACAGCCCCGCTCCAGTCTGTCGAAGCTGGTTGAAGTGGCAGGTGCCATCAATAAGTCCTCTGATACGCTCAAAAGGTCCGGGCGCCTTCCGACAAGCGCCCGGACAAGTCGGGGAGGTTACTTGCTGTTGGCCTGGATCAGGGCAAGAGCGTCGTTGTAAAGCGTCGTGCCATCAAGCCCCTTGCCGTCCATTTCGGCAATCCAGGCCTTGGTCACGGCCTCGCCGGCCGCCTTCCAGCGGGCGGTTTCCGCTTCATCGAGCGTATAGGTCGTGTTGCCGGCCTTGTCGGCAATGTCCTTGCCGCGAATGTCGCCGGCATCCATGGCCTTGCCGAACAGACGCGCCAGTTCCTTGCCGGAATTGTCGTCGATGATCTTCTTCAGGTCGTCGGGCAGGGCGTCATAGCTGTCCTTGTTCATCGCAAAGACGAATGTGCCGGTGTAAAGCCCGGTGGATCCGGAAAAGCCGGTATGGTTCGGCGCAAGTTCCGCGATCTTGATCGCCGGCGTCACTTCCCACGGCACGACGGAGCCGTCGATGACGCTCTTCGACAGGCTCTCCGGCACGGCCGTGACCGGCATGCCGACGGCAGACGCGCCCATGGCTTCCAGCATCTGGTTGACCACCTTGGAGGTGCCGCGCAGCTTCAGGCCCTGCATGTCTTCAAGCTTCTGAACCGGCTTGGAGGCGATGGTGTGGATCAGGCCCGGACCATGCGTATGGACGGCCAGTACGTGATATTCAGCCAGTTCGTCCTTCAGGTGTTTGTCGGCATAGTCTTGAAACGCAACCGAGGTCGCTTCCGCGGTCGTTACCATGAACGGCAGCTCGAAGGCTTCCGACTTCGGGAAACGGCCGGGCGTATAGCCGAACAGCGTCCAGGTAAGGTCGACGACGCCGTCCTTGACCTGGTCGACGAGGTCGGATGGCTTGCCGCCCAACTGCATCGCCGGATAGAGCTCGACGGCAATGCGGCCGCCGGAATCAGCCTGGATCTTCTCGGCCCAGGGCTGCAGCACCTTCGACGGGATCGTCGCCTGTGGCGGCAGCATCTGGTGCAGCTTGAGGGTAACGTCCGCAGCGAAAGTTGCTGCTCCGGTCAGGCAAAGTGCAGCACCGGACAGTCCGGCGATCAAAAATTGGCGCAACATGATTTCCTCCTCCCATGTTTTGTTCAGCTGGGAATATCCACCGGCTCGAGGCAACGGAGCGATCTAAAAACATGACAAATGAAGTCATGTAAAGATCGCGTCGCCCGGTTCCTCACTCCCATCCGGCAGACTCTTCCTTGTCAGTTATGATTACAGAAGGGATGCAGGCACGCAAATAATTATGTGGCCGGAAACCATAACCGGATCGGTATGTATCCAGCTGTGCAAAGCCGTGTTCGACCCGCGTGTCGCAGGGGCGCTGAGGCTGCACTTCCGGCATTCCACCTTCCTTGGCTCTTGGCGCAACTTCGTTCTGCGGTTATAGCTCGCGCCGGCTGCGCGGTCATGAGGACGCGTGGCGGCGGTTGTCGATCTGCAAGGATGATCCTGTATGCGTTTTCCGACCTTCGGCGGCCATTGCCGGTCGCGTTTGGCTCTCATGGCGCTCTGCGTGGTCTCAACCGCTGGCCTCACCGCCTGCGCCGGAAGGCCCGGACCGGAAACGCTGGACACGGTTGCCGTGGGTGACTTCCGGCCGACACGGGTCGAAACCCTCTATTCGGTCACCACCCGCGACCGCGCCGAGCCCGGCAAGAACGTCTTCACCACCGAAAAGACGCGTGAGCCGAATTATGCGAGCTTCGACGTCTCCATTCCGCCGACCCATGTGGCGGCCAATATCGAATGGCCAAAGCCCGGTCGCAAAGTCGATCCAAAGACCGATTTCGCCGTCGTCTCCCAATCCGTGCTCAACCGGGAAAGCCTCCTGCAGGCGGTTCGCGGGCGGGAGAAGGGCGCGCCTGTCGTCTTCGTCCATGGCTACAACTACAATTTCCAGGAATCGCTGTTCCGGCTGGCCCAGTTGAAGACGGACAGCAATATCGACGGAACGCCCATCCTCTTCTCCTGGCCCTCGCTCGCGGCACTGCCGGGTTATGTCGCCGACAAGGAATCCGCCACCTATTCGCGGGACGCCCTGGCCGACATGCTGACCGACGTCGTGCGGGCTCGCAAAGGCGAGGTCGATGTCTTCGCCCATTCCATGGGCGGGTGGCTCACCGTCGAAGCGCTCCGCCAACTGAGGCTGGAAGGCAAGGGCGATGTGCTCGATCGTCTCCGGGTGATCATGGCAGCCCCCGATATCGACGAGGATGTCTTCACTGCCCAGCTCGATGTCATCGGCCGCATGAAGACCCCGATCACCATTCTGGTCGCACCCGATGACCGCGCCTTGCTTGTCTCCAGCGTTCTCGGTGCCGGCACCCAGCGGGTCGGCGCGCTCGATGCCCGCAATCCCGAGGTGGCCGAGGCGGCAAAGCGCTACGGCATCACCATCGTCGATATCTCCTCGCTGGAATCCATCGACGCCACAAACCACAATCGTTTCTTCGATGTGAAGCAGTTGGCAACGACGCTGAACAAGCCGGCGTCTGTCGCAACGCTCGGCGATGCCGGAGCCTTCGTCTTCGATGCCGCGGCGCAAACCGTATCGAGCCCCTTCTCGCTGGCCGCAACCGTTCTGCGCCAGCGCTGACCGTCTGATCCTGACGCGGCGAGGGGGCATCGGTCCGCTCGCCACGCAGAGCAGTCTTGCGTTTCATCAGCTTGACCGACGAAGAAATCCGGTGTCTTGCGCAATTTATGCGTTGGCTTACCGACTCGTTTACCCGTTGGTGTCACAAGCTTCGGTCCATGCATGGGCGCTAATAAGCGTTCCGTTTCCCTTTGTTCGTGGTCCGGTTCATGGCTTCTTCTCTGTCCGATGCCGAGGCGGCGGCTCCTGCACCTTCATCAGGTCGCACCAAGCCCCTGTCTGTCGTCGCTCTCTCGCTGATTCCGAAGCTCGTCCTGCGGGCGCCGCGCACCGGCATGGTGCTTGGCGCGCTGGCCATGCTGGCGCTGCTCGGTCCGGTCCTTGTCGAAGAGAACCTGTTGAAATTCGGCTGGGGACTGGTGCTCGCCCGCCATGGCATCGATGCGACCGAGGGCACGCTTGGCCTGTCCATGGTGCTCGGTGTCATCGCCTCGCGCGGCCTGGTGCGCAACCCGCGCCGCAAGCGGGAAGAGGAAGACGATGCCGCCGACGATCTTGCCCGCGCCACGGCACTTCTGCCGCAGCAGGGGAATGCCAGCGCCGGCCTCGTCCGTCTCGGCGACAAGCGCATCCTCTTCTCGGAATGCGGCCAGGGCTTCATCATGTATGCCCGACAGGGTCGCTCGCTGGTGGCCCTCTTCGATCCCGTGGGTCCCAAACATCTCTGGGCGCCGCTGGTCGAAAAATTCATCGCCGAGGCCCGCCGCACCCGCAGCCGGCCGGTCTTCTACCAGGTTTCCGCCGACTTCCTGCCGGTTGCCGTCGACATGCGCCTCCAGGCGCTGAAGCTCGGTGAGCAGGCGGTCGTTGATCTAACGACATTCACGCTGGCCGGGGGGGATTGGCTGAAGCTGCGCCGCTCGATCAACCGCGCCGAACGCGACGGGCTTGCCTTCGAACTCCTGGCTCAGGAAGCCGTACCATCCGTCCTGGACGAACTTGAGACCGTCTCCGACACCTGGCTCTCAGCCCACAAGGCCGGCGAAAAGGGCTTCTCGCTCGGCACTTTCGATCGCGCCTATGTCGCCGCAGGCCCCGTCGCCGTCATTCGCCTGGATGGCCAGGTCGTTGCCTTCGCCAGCCTGATGACCGCGTCTTCTGATGGCGATGCTTTCATCGACCTAATGCGCCATGTCCCGGGCGTCCATCGCGGCATGATGGACCTGCTCTTCGTGAAGATCATGGAGGCCCTGAAGGGGCAGGGGTTCCGCACGCTCAACCTTGGCATGGCGCCGCTGGCGGGTCTCTCAGGACATCGCCGTGCGCCCGCCTGGAACCACGTTGCCCGCCAGGTCTTCGAACACGGCGAACGCTTCTACAATTTCCGCGGCGTGCGCGCCTTCAAGGAGAAATTCGATCCCGACTGGCAGCCGCGTTATCTCGCCGTTGCCGGCCAGGGGCTGCCCATCCTGTCATTGATCGACGTGACACTTCTGATCGGCGGCGGCCTGAAGAGCCTCTTGCGCAAATGACGCGCCCGCGCGGGCAGAGCCCGATCCGGATCCGGATGGCAAAACTGCTCGCCACTTGTGGCCTCGTCTTGCCCCTCGTCGCGACCGTGCCGGATATCTCGTCTGCAGCCGATGGCATTGTCAGCCTGCCGCAGGACCGCATCTCCGCCCCCGACGACGGCAGCATGACCGGCGTGGTGCTGATCCTCTCCGATGCCAATGGCTGGGACGCGGTCGAGCAGGCCGCCCTGGAGAGCGTGGTGCTCGCAGGCGCGGTTGGTGTCGGCGTTGATCTCAGAACCTGGCGTGCCGCACTCTCGCGCGAGACCGAGCGCGACTGCCTCTTCCTGCCCGCCGATATCGAACGCCTGACCCGGCAATTGCACCGAATCCACACGGCGGAGTTCTATCGCCCGCCGCGCATTCTCGGTTTCGGCGAAGGCGGGGCCTTGGCGCTCGCCATCGCCGCCCAGACCCCGAATGGAAGCTTTGCTGAGACGATCGGCGAGACGGTTGCCGTCGACCCGACAGAGGCCATCGCCCTGCCGAAGCCACTCTGCACGCCGGCCCCGCGCCGCGAGACGGCAGAGGGCACGGCCTACGGCCTTTCCCCCGGGAAGCTGCCCAATCCTGTCCGCATCACCCTCTCCGTCGCCGTTAACCCGGAGGCCGTCCGGCATGCGGCATCGCTTCGGGCGAGCCATCCAGATGTGGTGATCGCCGACGGCGAGGGCGGCCCGGCGCGCATCCTTTCGGCTGAAGCGACGGGCCTTGTCGCCCGCCTGAAGCCCGACGACGTGGCCCTCGATTTGCCGCTGGTGGAAGACATCGTCACACCCGCCCATGATACGGTGGCGATCTTCTATTCCGGCGATGGCGGCTGGCGCGACATCGACCAGCGCATTTCCGCCCGGCTCAACCAACAGGGCGTGCCCGTCATCGGCGTCGACGCGCTGCGCTATTTCTGGAGCGAAAAGACCCCGGAAGCGACGGCCGCCGACCTCTCACTCATCATCGGGCACTATCGCAAGCGCCTCGGTGTCTCCAAAGTCGTGCTGATCGGCTACTCCTTCGGCGCCAACCTCCTGCCCAAGGTCTACAACCTTCTGCCGGATCCAGACCGCAAAGCCGTCACGGTCCTCTCGCTGCTGGCGCTCTCGCACCAGGCCGATTTCGAGATCGTGCTTGGAAGCTGGGTCGGCGTTGCAGGCACGGCCAAGCACGGCGACCCCGTCGACCATCTCGCCACCATCGAGGCCGCCAGCGTCCAGTGCGTCTACGGCCTGGAAGAGCAAGACAGCGGCTGCCCGGCACTTGCCGGCCGCGTTAAAGACGGCCTCGAACTCATCGCCCGCCCCGGCGGCCACCATTTCGATGAGAACTACGAACTGGTGGCCGACCGTATCCTGGCGCGGATCACGTCCCGCTAGACCCGACAGCCTTATCAGCGCGCGGTTTTCGCGGTATGATCCCGCGAGATCAGGGAGCCAGCCCATGAACGAAACCGTCAAGCCATCAGTCCTCGACGACGAGGACTTCCACGCCGCCGCCGAAAGCGTGCTGCGCGAAGGCGAAACCGTCGCCGACCTCATCGACCGCTCGGCCAGGGCCGAGGTCGAATATCGACGCGAACAGGCGGAGTTCGTGGCACGAGGTTTGGCGGCGCGCGAACACATGGCCCGCACCGGGATTTCCTACACGACCGACGAGATCCTTGGCATGATGCGCGAGATCCGCGACGAGGCGAAGGCAAAGGCCGTAAAATCGCGATGAGCTGGCGGCTGCATTATTCCGAAGCCTTTTTTCGTGACATGCAGCGTTACTACCGTCATCTCGCGAGCATCAACCCCCGCGCCGCCGACAAGGCTTACGACGCGGTCGCCCGTCACCTCGACCTTCTGGCCGACTTTCCGATGATCGGGCGACGCGTCGAAACAGACGACGAGACCATCATGCTACGCGAAGTTCTCGTGCCTTTCGGTCAGGCCGGCTACATCATCCTTTTCGAAATCGTCGACGTCGAGACCCTCTCGATCCTCGCCATCCGCCACCAGCGCGAAGACGACTATCGCTGATCCTTACCGGTCGCTGACTTCCCAGCGCGGGTTGATCCACGGTTCCTGATTGGAGCGGGGCAGGGGCTGCTTGCCCAGAATATGATCGGCGGCCTTCTCCCCCGTCATGATCGAGGGGCCGTTCAGATTGCCATAGGTCACATGCGGGAAGATCGAGCTATCCGCCACGCGCAACCCCTCGACGCCGATCACCTTGGTCGTCGGATCAACAACCGCCATCGGGTCGTCTGCACGGCCCATCTTAGCTGTACCGCAGGGGTGATAGGCACCCTCCAGATGTTCCCGCAGATAGGCGTCGATCTCTTCGTCCGACTTCACATTCGGCCCCGGCGCAACTTCCACCTCGCGATAGGGATCGAAGGCTTTCTGGTTGAAGATCTCGCGGGTGACGCGCACCGCATGGCGGAACTTCACCCAGTCTTCCGGATCGCTCATATAGTTGAAGCGCAAGACCGGCGTGTCCTTCACATCGGGCGAGCGCAGCGTCACCGAGCCGCGCGACTTCGACATGTTGTAGCCGACATGTGCCTGGAAACCATGGCCACCGACCGCCGACTTGCCGTCATAGGAGATCGCGATCGGCAGGAAGTGATACTGGATGTCGGGCCACTTCACCCCCGCCGCCGACCGGATGAAAGCCGCCGCCTCGAACTGGTTGGAGGTGCCCAGACCCTTCTTGAAGAACAGCCACTGCGCGCCGACCACGCCCATCCAGAACCAGTTGTTCTTCGAATGCAGCGTGATCGGCAGCTTTGATTTGAACTGGTGGTAATATTCCAGGTGGTCCTGCAGGTTCTGCCCGACGCCCGGACGATCCGCCACGACTGGAATACCCATCTCCTGCAGGTGCGCAGCCGGCCCGATGCCTGAGAGCATCAGGATCTTCGGCGAGTTGAAGGCCGAGGCCGCAACGATCACCTCGCGGTTCGCCTTGACGACTTGGATTTTGCCGCCGATCTCGACCTCGACGCCAACGGCGCGGGTGCCTTCCATGACGACCTTGCGGGCATAACAGCGGACCAGCGACACATTCGGCCGCTTCAGCGCCGGCTTGAGATAGGCATTCGCCGTCGACCAGCGCCGCCCCTGCCAGCTCGTCTGCTCCATCAGGCCGAAGCCTTCTTGGCTCCGCCCGTTATAGTCTTCCGTCACCGGGAAACCGGCCTGCCGCCCCGCCTCGATAAAGGCGCGGTAAAGCGGGTTCTTGATCTCGCCGCGCCGCACATGCAGTGGCCCGTCCGTGCCCCGCCAGCCCTCTTCGCCGCCATGCGATGTTTCCTGCCGCTTGAAATAGGGCAGCACGTCCGCATAACCCCAACCGGTCGCGCCCAGTTCTTCCCAGCGATTGAAATCCTCGGCGTGCCCGCGCACATAAACCATGCCGTTGATCGACGACGACCCGCCGATCACCTTGCCCCGCGGCGCAATCATCCGGCGATTGTTGAGGTGCGGCTCGGGCTCGGTCATGTAGCCCCAGTTGTAGCGCTCCATGTTCATCGGATAGGCAAGCGCCGCCGGCATCTGCACGAAGGGCCCGATGTCCGATCCGCCGAATTCCAGGACAATAACGGTGTTCTTCCCGTCCTCCGACAGGCGGTAGGCCATGGCCGCGCCCGCGGAGCCGGAACCGATGATGACGAAATCTGCGTTCTGCATGCCTATCCCCAAAACAATCTGACCTTATTGCCCACTCTCAGCCCTCGTCCTCTTCCCCCGAAGAAGAAGAACAGACTGAGCGCGGTGGCGGCGTCTCAAACACCCTCCCCTTGAGGGGGAGGGTCGGCACGCAGTGCCGGGGTGGGGTGATCTGGAGAATCGCTGAAATTCGACGCAGTCACCCCCACCCGCGCGTGCCGCGCGACCTCCCCCCTCAAGGGGGAGGTGGAGGATCAATACGGCGCCTCGCACTTGCCCATGCCGACATAAACCGTCTTCAGCTCGGAATAATGCTCCAGGGCAGCTGCCGAATTCTCGCGGCCGAAACCCGACTGCTTCGATCCGCCGAAGGGGATCTCGACCGGGCAGAGATTGTAGGTGTTGATCCAGAGCGTGCCGGCCTCCAGCTGATCGACCACGCGATGCGCACGCGAAAAATCCGCCGTGAACACACCGGCCGAAAGGCCGAATTCCGTGGCGTTGGCCCGCGCGATCACCTCCGCCTCGTCCTCGAAATCGAGCACGCACATCACGGGCCCGAAGATCTCTTCGCGGGCGATCGTCATGGCGTCGGTGACATCGGCAAAGACGGTCGGCTGGATGTAGAAGCCTTCGCCCGTCACGCTGTTGGGAATGCCGCCGCCGGTGATAAGCGTCGCGCCCTCTGCCTTGCCCTTGTCGATGTAGGAGAGGACCTTTTCGCGCTGCGCGAGCGATACCATCGGCCCCATCTGGGTTGCCTCGTCCTGCGGATCGCCGATCAGGATCGCCTCGGTGCGGGCCTTCAACCGTGACAGGAAGGTCTCCTTGATCGCCTTGTGCACGAAGACGCGCGTGCCGTTCGAGCAGACCTGGCCGGTCGAATAGAAATTGCCCAGCATGGCGCCGGAAATCGCGCTGTCGATATCGGCATCGTCGAAAACGACGATCGGCGACTTGCCGCCGAGCTCCATGGTCACATGCTTGAGCTGCGAGGCAGCAGCCCCTGCCACCTTGCGACCCGTCGGCACGGAGCCCGTCAGCGACACCTTGGCGACATCGGGATGCGACACGAGCAGCGGCCCGGTCTCTCGGTCTCCCTGGATGACGTTGTAGACACCCTTCGGCGCCCCAGCCTCGATCAGGATCTCGGCGATCTTGAGCGCGCCGAGCGGCGTCACTTCCGAGGGCTTGAACACGATCGCATTGCCGGCGGCAAGGGCAGGAGCGCCCTTCCAGCAGGCGATCTGCTGCGGATAGTTCCAGGCGCCGATGCCGACGACCACGCCGAGCGGCACGCGCTTGGTATAGGCCCAGTCGCCACCGAGCGGGATCTGGCTGCCGTTCATCGCGGTCGCGATGATGCCGCCGAAGAATTCGAAACTGTCGGCACCAGACGTCGGGTCGGCGACAATGGTTTCCTGGATCGGCTTGCCGGTGTCGAGCGTCTCAAGCTCGGAAAGCTCGCGGTTACGCTCCCGCATGATTTCTGCGGCCTTTTTCAAGACACGCCCGCGTGCCGCCGGGCTCCACGACGCCCATTCCTTCTGCGCCCGCTTGGCAGATGCAATCGCCTTTTCGATGATCGCGGGGGTCGCGGCATGCAGTCTGGCAATCACTTCGCCGGTCGCCGGATAAATGCTCTCGATGACGGTGCCGGCGGTATCCTCGACATACTCCCCGTCGATGAAGTGGGAGGCTTGCGGTTGGGCTTTCATGTCCTGTCTCCAGACGGGTGGTTTGTCTCCACCTCCCCCTTGAGGGGGGAGGTCGCCGCAAAGCGGCGGGTGGGGGTGATCTTGGCTTCTGGCGTCACTGCGGTCGTCATGGCTCACCCCACCCCGGACCTTTGGTCCGACCCTCCCCCTCAAGGGGAGGGTATGAGGCAAGCTGCCCCGTCACATAGTCCTCGACCAATGCGACAGAGGCATCAAAGGAGAGCGGGGCGGCTTTCAGAGATTGCCGGATGTAGAGCCCGTCGATCATCGCGGCTGCGCCATCGGCAATGCGGCTTGCGTCGGCGGGGCCACACAGCGGCTTCAGCCCCGAGATCAGGTTCGACTGCAGCCGCCGGGCATAGAGCGCGAGCAGCCGGCGCACCTCTTCCGAGCGCTGCGCTTCCGAATAGAAGGCGAGCCATGCGGCGACCACTTCCGGCGCGAACTGGTCGGCCTGGAAGGAGATGCGGATGACCGCCGAGATCCGGTCGCGCGGTGTCTTCGCCTCGCTCAGCGCCGCCCCCGCATCGGCGCGCAATTGGCGCAGCAGCGAGCGGATGGTCTCGATCAGCAACTGGTCCTTGGAGCCGAAATAGTGGTGAGCGAGCGCTGCCGACACACCCGCCTCGCGGGCGATCTCCGACATGGTCACGGTCAGCGAGCCGTGATGGCCGATCGTCTTCAACGCGGCATCAACAAGCGCCTTTCGGCGCACCGGCTCCATTCCAACCTTCGGCATCTGATATCCCCTATCTTGACCCATGATAATTTTGATTGACTGGTCAATCAATAAAAAATCTGCGACATGCACCGCCACGAGAGCGCCAGCCGTTTAACCGTAAACCGTGTGCACTAAAGCCCATTCGGATCTCCTGAAGTATGGCGCACAGTGTCCCGAAAAACCGTCCACAAAGCCTGACACGCAGGGCTTTCCAGGCAAACCCCGCTGCGATCCGCTGCCAATTCTGGATTTGTTGTGCCATGAAACTTTCATCTGGCTGTCACACAACGGAAAGCCTTTGTTGACGATTGGTCCGCCACATTTCCGCCCATAAAAACAAATGCATACTGGAGTATCGCGTATGGGTGCGGGGGTCGCGGAAGATTTGGGCGCGCTGCGGCGTTTTGCCAGTGACCAGCTCGTCACACTGGCAAAGCTCGTTGTCGAAAACGCCTTCCAGCCGATCGTCGAGGTCGGTACCGGCGCCGTTTTCGGCCATGAAAGTCTGATGCGTGGCCAGGACCGCATCGGCTTCGAAAGCCCCCTCGATCTGCTCGATCAGGCGGCCGCCACCGGTCAGCTTTTAGCCCTCGAGCAGATGGTCGCGACCCGGGCGCTCGCCAAGTTCGCGACCCTTCCCGATTGCGCCGGCGCCACGCTCTTTCTCAATCTCGACGTCCGCCTGATCCCCGAAGGCAATGCGCTCGTCGACACGCTGCTCGACCAGCTGCGCAAGGCCCATGTGCCGCCGTCCTCCGTCTGCTTCGAACTGTCAGAGCGCTTCGACAACACCCGCGTTCCGGAATTCGCAGCCCTGGTCGAGCGCCTGCGCCGCTCCGGCTTCAAGCTTGCCATCGATGATTTCGGCGTCGGTCATGGCGAGATGAAGTTGCTTTGCGACTATCCCGTCGACTATGTGAAGATCGACCGCCATTTCATCGCCGGTCTCGACAGCAATCCGCGCAAGCGCCACCTCGTCAAGAACATCGTCAACTTCTGCCATGTGCTCGGCGTGCGCGTGATTGCCGAAGGCATCGAGACGGAAGGTGAATTCCTCGCCTGCCGCGAATTCGGCGTCGATCTCGTACAGGGCTGGTACATCGCCCGCCCCAGCACCATCGTCTCGGAGCTGAAGAGCGCCTTTCCCCATCTCCAGGATGTCGGCAAGGCCCGCCGCGCCACCCAGTCGCTCGATGAGATCCTCATCCGCAAGCAGATCGAGACGCTGCCCACCGTCTTCGAACACGAAAACATCGACCACGTCTTCGATCTTTTCCGCCGCAATCCCGGCCAGTCCTTCTTCCCGGTGCTGAACGCCAATGGCGAGCCGCGTGGCATCATCAACGAGCGGCATCTGAAGGAATACATCTACCAGCCCTTCGGCCGCGACCTTTTGAAGAACAAGCTCTACGAGCGCTCCATTTCGCATTTCGTCGACCGTGCCCCGATCGTCGGTCTGGATGCCGATGCCGAGCGCTTGATGACGATGTTTGCCAATATGGAGGGCTCGGACTGCGTCATCCTGACGGAAAACATGCGCTATGCCGGCGTCGTTTCCGCCGCCTCGCTGATCCGCATCATGAGCGAGAAACAGCTGAAAACCGCCCAGGATCAGAACCCGCTGACGGGCCTGCCCGGCAATCGCGCCATCCGCGATTTCATGCGCTCCGCAGCGCTCGATGGCGATGGCTCACGCTTCTTTTGCTACTGCGATTTCGACCACTTCAAGCCGTTCAACGACCATTACGGCTTCCACCAGGGCGACCACGCCATCTCGCTCTTTGCCGCTCTTCTCCGCCGCTACTTCTTCTCCGAAGGCGATTTCCTCGGCCATGTCGGCGGCGATGATTTCTTCATCGGCGTAAGCGACTGGACCCGCGAGGAACTGACCGAAATCCTCGACCGGCTGCTCTCGGATTTCCATGATGACGTCATCGACCTCTATTCCGAGGACGACCGCCAGGCCGGCCAGATCAAGGGCCTCGACCGCCAGGGCCTGGAGCGCGATTTCCCCCTGATGCGCTGCTCGATCGGCGTGCTGGAACTCCCCGCCGGCCTCGTCATCGACGACGTCAACCGGATCAGCGGCGAGATCGCCGAACTGAAGAAGCAGGCGAAGGAAAGTGTCGAAGGCGTCGTGATCGGCGTCTCCGGTAGCGAAGGCTGACCATCCCCGGAATTGCCGTGGGAACTCCCGAAAGCTCCGCGTAAGGACACACCAATAGGGTGTGGCCCATGGATTTTATTCACGCGATAGATTTCTTTGAGGAGTGTTGGTTATGGAAGTTCCTTGCAGCTACACGACGTCGTCCACCTACACCCGGCCATCGAAGGCAACCCAAGCTGACGCGGGAGGTTTTGCCGAGACCTTGGGCGAGGTGGATCGTGACGATCTCGAGCAGATGCTGGAGAATCTATGTCAGCAGGATCCGTCGATCGCAAAACGCCTCAGCCAAAACGAAGACGGCAGCTACGAATTCGATATGGATGGCTACAAATGGTCCGACAAGAGCTTCGCCGCACGCGCGCTCGTGTTCGAGCTGAATGATCAGGATTTCAGCCTGATCGGCAACGAGGGTATGATATATCCCAGTGATGGGGACAGGAACCTGTTCAAGCAGCTGACCGGCTACAACATGCTCATTTTGGGCGGTGCCTGTGTTGTTGTGGATGACGAAGGTTTCCCTCCTGCTGCCGCTGATCAGTCGTCGGTGCAGCAGGCCTTTGATTTCGTTCAGGACGTTGCCTGTCATCGGCACGCCGGCTACCTGGAGGGAGAGGTGTCCGCCGAGAACATTGGCGCACTGCTTTCCGCTTGGGATCTTGGGCCGGGAACGAGCCCCTTCATCGATGAACTGCTGAGAACCTTTAATGTGTCCCCCGCAGATTTTCTAGGCTTCAGCGAAGCAGCACAGCAGAGTCAGATGGACGAGCTCATGAAACTCGTCTCCACCCTGGATGATCAAGACGGTGCCGAGGTGGTGAACTGACGCTCGATTTCGGAGAGCGAACGCGCATGCAGGAGCATCGCCCACAATCCTGCCTGGTCGCCGTTGAGCCGCCGGATCAACCGGATGTTGATCGACTGTTGCAGATGTCCAATGCAGTCGCCGAGCGCCTGTATCCCGGCGAATATCGCCGACCGATCAACGGGCGCAGTCTCGATGCTCCCGGCTCGCTGCTCTTTATGGCCCGGCTCGATGGTGTCGCAGTTGGCTGCGCCGCACTTCTCGACCTTTCCGATGGCGCGGCCGAACTCAAGCGCATGATCGTCGATCCTGACTATGCAGGGCAGGGCGTTGGTCGCAGCATCGTCCTGGCGATCCTGCAAGCCGCGAGAGGGCGGGGCATCACCGCCGTGTTGCTCGAAGTCGGCATCCGCAATATCGAAGCGCGCCGGCTCTATGAAAGCTGCGGATTCCGCGATCGAGGCCCCTTCGGCAGCTACAAACAGACCCCCATCGCCACCTTCATGCAGATCGACCTCTAGGATCCGCCGCATCCCCCGATACCATTTGTCACGTCGGACAAAGGGCCTCCTTTTCATCGCATTTCAGAGGCTCTATGCCTCACCTTCAGCAATCGATCCGAGGAGCTCCCCCCATGTCACTGCCCGCCACCATGCGCCATGTCGACCTGCCCACCCATGGTGGCCCGGAGGTCATGCGCCTTGTCGAGGGACCGCTGCCGGTGCCGCGCAGGGGCGAAGTGCTGGTGAAGGTGGAGGCGGCGGGCGTCAACCGGCCGGATGTCGCGCAGCGCCAGGGCGCCTATCCGCCGCCGAAGGATGCAAGCCCGATCCTCGGGCTGGAGATCGCAGGCGAGATCGTCGCACTTGGCGAAGGCGTCACCGATTTTCAGATCGGCGACCGCATCTGTGCGCTCGCAAACGGTGGCGGTTATGCCGAATACTGCACGGTGCCCGCCACCCAGGCCCTGCCATTCCCCAAGGGCTATGACGCCGTGAGGGCGGCAGCACTTCCGGAAACCTTCTTCACCGTCTGGGCCAATCTCTTCCAGATGGCGGGCCTCACCGAAGGCGAGACCGTGCTCATCCATGGCGGCTCATCGGGCATCGGCACCACCGCCATCCAGCTGGCAAAAGCCTTCGGCGCCACCGTCTATACGACCGCCGGCTCAGCCGAAAAATGCGCCGCCTGCATGGATTTAGGCGCTGCAAGGGCGATCAACTACAAGCTCGAAGACTTCGTCGAGATCGTCAAGGAAGAGACTCAAGGCAAGGGCGTCGATGTCGTGCTCGACATGATCGGCGCTGCCTATTTCGACCGCAACCTGCAGGTCCTCGCCAAGGACGGCTGTCTCTCGATCATCGCCTTCCTCGGCGGCTCGATGGTGGAAAAGGCCAACCTCGCTCCGATTATGGTCAAGCGCCTCACCGTGACAGGCTCCACCATGCGCCCGCGCACGGCGGAAGAGAAGCGCGCCATCCGGGACGACCTGATGACCGAAGTCTGGCCTCGCCTGGAGCGCGGGGAACTGGGGCCGGTCATCCACACCGTGCTGCCGTTCGAAGAGGTCGTCGAGGCGCACCGGCTAATGGAAAGCTCCGCACATATCGGCAAGATCGTGCTCAAGTTGGGGTGAGGGGGCCCTGTACACGAACCCGTCACGCTTCTGACTTCGACGCGTCTATCTGATCGGATCTGTGAGATCGGTACGCACGGGAGAGAGCCGCAGAAGTGCATTCGATTTGGATTGATTATGAAACAATTACACGGTGGATATCAGAGATGCGCCCATCCGAATAAAAAAACCTAACGTATACGAATTCAGTATCGGTAGGAAACTCTGCATTGAAGTCGCATCCTGTGCCTGCAATTCCTAGGCAGGTACCAGTTTTTTTGGACCAAACGCTATAGTCGCTGTATGGACCATAGTCGCTTTTCTCGATCGTGAGTAGGTCTTCTTCTGTCATTTTGATATCGAAACGGCGAGTTAAATTATCTGGCTTCAGTCCCACTTCGACAGCGGAAAGTCCCGCCCAAGCTATAGTGCTTTGATCTCCGGGGCTGCAGATTACTTTTGTTTCGGCGCCGAACAATGCTCGCTGACATTTGAGACTCATCGTTTCGTCAAAATCGGAGGCCCAGTGAATTCGAGCTAGCTTTTCGGCATCGATATCAATGATCGACGGACCAATAATTTCACCCTTTTCACTTTTGACTTTGATGCTTATTCGACCGTCCGCAGGCCAAGGAACTGTTCGGTCTAGCCGAAGTTTCAGGTTTCGATTGGACCCCGAATTGAAGGTTTGATAAAAGCCATCACCAAAATCGACTAGATATTGACTAGTCGGCATCGAAACCGCCGCTAGGATGACAATAGACTTTTCAGCGCTGGATGGTAGGTCGAAAGCCGCTAGTATGGGAAAACCATCTTTGTTTTCCGGCTGTAGAATTGTGCCTCTGTTGAATGGCCACCCTGCCATCGCATTTTTTACAAGCTGGGTGACCGCTGAAGCTGCGAAATCAAAATCATAGCGGAATGGTCCATACGTTATCTGGCCAACTTCAATTTTAAGAAAGAGGCTCTTGCCCGAAAGATCCTCGTTGACGAAAAAACGAGAACTCATATCCGCCGACTGAAAACGGACACCATCAAAGCTATAATGCACACGCATGTTGGGGAACGTAGCAACGGCAAGAGTCGGCATCCAGAAGCCCCACGAACCGAAGCCTACAGTCCCAAAGGTTGGCTGAAAGTATGACGCATCATAAATGCCACCAGGCGGATACACATCGTTAATAGTCAATCTGCTGTCACGGACGCTATCTGGGCCGATCTTCACCACCGATTGCGATGGAGGTGATACAATTGGAGGCTGGGTTTCGCTGGCAGTAGCAGGATCGTCACGCAGCGCATTGTAAATTGTTATCCCAGCACCCCAGAGACCACCAGAAATTGCTATGATTGTCGCTATAAGTGCCAGACTTCGATCATAAGTTAGAAATTTTTTCCATAGTCGAGCCACGCGTAGCCTTAGCGGAAGCTCCACATTAGACTGTTTCCGTTCCTGAATAGTCATGATCGATGGTCTCACACGAAATCGAACTATTCGCTTGGTCACTAAGAGGAGAGATGTAGGCGGATCGCTATCTGTTCAACAATGCAGCACTAACGATATTGCCGCAACTCGCCGACACAAAAGACTAATTGATCTCCGTTGCAGTGCAAGTTTTTAATGTAGCCCAGAGCTGCCCGTGCGGTGTCCGCGCGCTCTAGATCGCTGCTCCGGATCATGATGTGCGTAAACATGTCTCGCGTCCTGCAATTTTTGGAACGGACACGGACCGCATGGTCGCGTCGCCATCGGCTCCCTGGGGAAGACCCCGCCCCACCCTCAAGACACGCTTACCGGCTTTGACCGCATCTTGCTGGCCGTTGCCGGATCGGCGCGGCGGCAGAGGCGGGGCGGCAGTCCCTTCATGATCAGTTCGGCATCGGCAACGGCCATGGATCCGAGCGCATAGAAGGCGTCCCGTGTGCCCCCGGTCCTGTGGGCCGAGAGCAGGATGCCCGACGCCTGGCGCACGGGATCGTCGGCGGTGACTGGTTCCTCCGGAAACACATCCGTTGCCACCTTGATATGGCCTGATTGGGCAGCCTCGATCATTGCCGGGAAGTCGACGACGGCAGCTCGGCTCATCAGCAGGAACGCTGCCCCCGGCTTCATCATCGCGAACTCGCGTTTGCCGATGAAGCCCTCGTTCTCGCTTGTGACGCTGGCAAACACGAAGACCACCTGGCTTTCGCGGAGCACCGCGTCGAGCGTCGACGGCTCGCAATCCTGGCCTTCGATGATCTCGCTCGGAAGCCAGGGATCGAAGACACGAACCCGGTTCTTGAACGGGCGGATCAGGTCGCGAAACGCATGACCGAGATCGCCAAAGCCGATGATCCCGACAGGCGCGCCGGCAAAGCGGAAGGTGTTCGCATTGCCCTCCAGCCCATAGCGCTCGACGCCCTGGCGAAACTCCCGATCCGCTGCGGTGATCCCCCGGGCGAGGTCGAGCGCCATGGCGAGCGCTGCCTCCGCCACCGGTGAGGCAAAGGCGGAGGCCGGCGTGATCACCCAGATCCCGCGCTCGACACAGGCCTGATAGTCGATATTCGGCAGGAAATTCGACTCGACATTGATGATCGCCTTCAGCTGCGGTGCCCTGTCCAGCCGCTCTCTCGGCATGTCGGTCTGGCCGAAGATGAGCACGGTATCGGGAAGATACCGGTCGACATCTTCAGCCGGCATCGCTCGTTCTTCCGACACGATCACTTCGCCCAGCGCTTCGAGCCGGGCCCTGACGGACGGCTCCATGATCAGATCGAGCGTTCTCGGCAGTGGATCGACCAGAATGATATCGCGGCGCATTGTTTCCTCCCTCGAGAATCTCGGCTCGATCGGAGCTTAGCTCGAAAAGCCTCTCGCTGGGCAGGCCTCCGCCATCTCAGGCGACCAGAGAAAACTTGCCAAGGTCCAGCGTCGGCGGCGTTTCGCGGTCTATACCGCCGCCGTTTCGCTTCGCGCGGTAGGAGGCCTTGTCCGCCCAAGCCATCATCTGCTCCAGCTCCGCAGAGCCGGAAAGGGCCATCGTATAGCCCAGGCTGATGCCGATGGTGATCTCCTCAGCGACAAGACGATAGGGCCGGCCGAGCACAGAGAGGATCTGCCGTGCCAGGTTCTCCGCCTCGGCGGGATCGCGAACATCAGGTTGGAGAATGACGAACTCGTCGCCACCAATCCGAACCGCGATCGCAGGTGGCTCCAGGCTCTCTCGCAGCCGCTCGGCGATCCCCGCCAGCAGCGCATCTCCGACCGCGTGACCAAAGCGATCATTGATCTCCTTGAACCCGTCAAGATCGAAGCAATGCACGCAGGTGAGGATATCGTCTGCCCGGCCAAGGCTGGAATAGGCCTCGCGCAGCGCCGTGCGGTTATAAAGTCCTGTCAGCGCATCGTGGCGTGCCTGATGCTCCATCTCCAGACGCAGGCGGATCTCCCGCGTGGTGGTTCGATAGACATGCAGTACGCTCTGCAGCGCAGCGAACAGAAAGATCGCAGACATCGCCGCCAGGATCCAGTGGACCGTGTCGCCATACACCATGACCGCGATTGTCGTCGGCAGGCCCGCAATCAAAATCGTGATCGCGGCGATAAAGGGCCGGACCGATATCCTGACGGTCACCCCGGCGCAGTATCCAAAGGTGAGTGATGCGGCGAGGATGTGGACCGACAGGTCCCGGGATGCGAAGGCGATCGTGGCGATCGTCCCCACACAGGCCGCAATCAGAAAGATGAAAAAGCCCTGCACCTTCTCCCAGCGGGCGGCATCCGCAACCGTTGAGCGCTTGGCGGTCTCAGTGCGTCTGTGAGCCAGCGAAACGGCGATCTTGCCAAGCGATGCAATGGCACCGCCGATCGTGGCAACCAGGATCGGCGTGCTGCCGAGGCTCTCATAGGCGAACAGCCCGACGGCAAGAATGGTGATCCCCATGATCGTTGTCGGGGTCAGCGTCGAGTGCAGCTCCGACACGAGCGTCGTGAACACATCGTCGGCCTCTCTGTAACGCACTCCAAACCCCTCACGCACCGGTTACGGACCCGTTGATCGGCCCATGGCTGCCAGCATAGTGAGACGAGGGAGCTTAAGATTCAGTCAGGCCGCGCGCTTAATTCTGATATCTTGATGGGATGATGGCTTCTTGCAAGGGCCCCGTTTGCTCCGCATCCCCGTGACGGCGTTTGGCAAGAGCGGATTTCCGCCTTAGACGCGAAGTCGTCCAGGTCATCCACGTGGGGCTGGCCTTTCCATCAGGTGGTGGCGCACCGGCTGGTGATGGCACGGCGTGCAATGGGAAGTTTGTGTTAAGGCGGGGCGTCGCCACGAGGCGTAACTATCAACAGGTCAACTGCCCGGCTCGCCTCGATGAAAGAGCAAGATACAGTCTTTGCAAGAAGGAGCTATTTTCGATCTTGGATAACGGGCTCAAGCGCCAACGTTGGAACTGTTCCGGCCCCGGCAGTTAGACGGCAATTTTACTCTACTTCGTTCTGCCTGCCGACATATCGCATACTGCGAGTAGAGCGTATGCATACTGGTTGCCAGCCTCCCGAACCCACCGCTTGGTCACGACAAAAAACCATACAAGCATTGCGAACGAGTTGATAGCAAATGCCGACAGGATCGCGGGTCCAAGTTCGGAGGCCACTTTCGCCAGCCCCCCCAAATTCCCGGTCCTTATAAACTCAACAAGGCCAGGGACGTCGTTAAGGATCGCTAGCGTCATGACGACCAGAGTCATGGCGCTGAGAGTTAGAGCGAAAGGCTTGAGGCCCCGAAGGTTCCGCCGGAAGCCGTATTGAGCGTTCTCCCTATGCACCATCGCAAACTCGCTACCTCTAGCCCTTTCCTTCAGCCATCGCACCGCTGAATCATAAACCGCGTTGGCATTTGCTGGACTTTTCTGTTCCTCTTCAAGGGTGGGGAAGGTGAGGTTGCCGGGGACTACCTCCGCAAGATAAGCGTGGTATCGCTGACGTGTATGCTGGTCGAGTTCGCTATCGTGCCGCAAGAGCAGTGTTGTTGGCCAGCCGCCCCAGCTCTTCAGGAGTTCCGGCTCAATCCGCTTGCCCTTGGTGCGAGCGTAGGAGCCGAGCGCGTACAAGAGGCCGCACGACATCGCCAATGTAAGAAGTGTAGCTGCGACATTGGAAAGCAGAAACCATGGGAACCACGCCAGTATCGCGAGAAGGGGAGGGAAAATCGTTAATAGACCTGGGAACAGCCTGGCCTGCCGGCCATAGCTGTCGAACATTTGTGCGATGTCGGTCGGGATCGGTACCGCCATCGTCAGACCTTCTCATAGGAATCGGGATACGCGGAGGGTACCAGCGGCGAGTAGTCCGGCCTCGCGGGAGGGGTGCCGCCTGACGCGCGGATATTTCGCCCTTCGGTCATGTGAAGCTGTGCGCCACGATGAATCAGTGCGCGCCTCACGACATTACGGGGATGGTCTTCATCCTCCTTTGCTGAGCTGATGTAGGCTTCAAAATGCCCATTCTGTTGCGGTCCCGGAAGAATTGGGCCTACAATGGCGTTCAGCAATTGCGAATTTACATTGCGGCGTCCACCGTGATGTGGAACTTGGAACACATCGATTCCCGGAAGCACCAAGCCGACACTTGGCGCGTAGTCGATGACATCTTGCAAGCCCTCCCTTCCAGTGTCCGCAGTCAGCAATACCTTCCTCCCGTTCAGGACTGCATACTGGACGACGCTCATCTCGTTCTCATTGCTCGTATCCTCTGCTGGGAAGGCTTCTCCTCCCCAGGCCGCTTGGAATAATGCGACCGCTGTCTGGGCCTTCTGAATCAGGCCGTCTAGGAAGCCGTCAATGACGGTTTCCTCAACGTCGCTTGCCGGGGTCTTGTTCGAGGTCAGTATAAGATCGAGGTAGCGCTGACGCGTGGGTGCCATGACTCGGAATGCCCCGATCTGGGCTCCCTGGAACGGTTCAAGGATAGGGATACCCTTCGCGATCGCGATATCTTCGAGTGCCGCGAGGTTAGCGTAGGCGCTCCGCAGCCGACTCCGCAGGTGCATCACACTATTGTATGTCGTGAACTGTCCGATTAGCTCGTTCGCATACTCCCATGGGCGGAGCATCCAGAGTTCGCCGACTTCAAAATGGTCGAGAATTGCGACGAGACCGCGTGCGTGGTCTCCGTCATTGTGCGTCGCAATAACACGATTGATGAAGGATGGATTGCCATAGTACTTAACAATCAGGTCGCGGAGACTCTCCCCGCTAGCAGTATAGCCCCCATCAACCACATGTATGGTTGTCGTGCCTTCCTGTTGGTAACGAATTGCTATCGCATCCCCACTCTTCTTGGTTTCTACACCTAAGAAATCAATTTCAAAGAAATCCGCCACTTCACGCCCCCCCATTTGTTTCGTTCAGTAATTTATTGCAGCATGCATCGATGCATGTAGGTTGTTGTTAGGTGTGATTTACTCGCAGGATTTGCAAGAAGGATCGATTGTTTTTTAACAGGTCGTTAACCAAGACAGGGATCTATTCCATCCTGTCGTGAATTGGGTGGCTTCAGATATGTCGTCGGTTTCCAAAGTCGCGGCCGCTCTACATCTGTGCGCAAACAATAACCAGCGTCGGTTAAAGGCAAAGGCGAAGTCTGTTCTGGTCATCGAGATGGGGGCACACAGGAGATGTGCACCATCGCTAGCAAAAGCGCAGTCGCCAACCACCGCAACCCACCCTCAGCCTTGATTCCGCCCGCTTCTTAAGAGCTTGTTAAGACTTACATCCTGTCGGAGGTCTTCATGGCGCTTGGCGCTTCGCATCGTTTGCAGGACGGCGTCTTGGCCGTCGAAACCATGACCCGCTTTGCCCTTGCGGTTCTCGCTCTTGCCTCCGGCGTCTATACCTATCTCGGGGTTCGCAGCCTCCTGGATGGCTCGGCGACCGCAGTCTTCTTCGCCGCCATCATCTATGCGGCCTCGGTGTCGGTCGCGATCTATGCCTTCTGGTCCTACATGGCGCGCTTCTATCCGCATGTGACCGGCGCTGCCGGTCGCGGCGCGATGATCGGCGTCATGGCGCTTGGCTGTGCGATGATCATCGCCATGTCGAGCTGGCTGAATGCGGCAGCACTTGCAGGCTCTGCAGCGCTTGAACAGCATCTCGCCGAGACGGTTCAGGACTATACCGCCGACCTCGACCAGGCGCATCAGAACGCGCTGGCCGCCCAAAGCCTGCTGCCGGATATCCAGCGCACATCGGAGCGCTTTTCGAGGCTTGCCGAAGACGAGCGCCAGAACGGTGCGCTCACGGGAACAACGGGGGCCGGCAGCGTCGTGCAGCTTCTGACCCAGATGTCCGCGCAGCTCAACGAGCTGGAAACCGGCATCGTCGCCTCCCGCGAACGGGTCACGACCCTCTTCGATCAGGGGCGGGCGCATCTGGCAACCATGCGCACGCTGGTGTCGGCGCCGGGGGCAGTTGCACCCCGCAGCGATGAATTCTCGGCGGAAGTCGTCGCCCTCTCAGGCGTCATCACTTCCCTGGAACAGACCTCGATTGCCCCCTCGGTCAAGCGGGCGGCTGAAGATCTTTCGCTCGGTTTCATCGCCCCGGTGGCCGATGGACGGGCCGCCGATCTGGCCGACCGTCAGGACCAGGTCATGGAGACGATCCGCGCCTCGGTCTCGGCCCAGTCTCAAGTTTTGTCGCAGGCGGCGGACGATATTCTTGCCCGCGAACCGGTGGCGGAGCGCCGCTTCGTACCGCTGTCTTCGGCAGAAGCCGTGCTGCGTTATGCCGCCGACTTCATCCCCGCCTGGGCCGGCGCAATCTCCATCGATCTGCTCCCGGCCGTTCTCGTCTTCATTCTCGCCGTCGTGCATGGCGCCATCCGGCGGCAGGAGGAGCGCATGCCCTTTGCCCAGCGGATCACGGCGGCAGAACTGCTTGAGGCACTCGAGGTGCAGCGTGCACTCAGCCGCCAGGGCATCGATGTTGAGCAGGCCTTGCAGGCCGCAGAAACCGACGATGAGCGAAGCCGGGCGGACTCCAACATCACCAGCCTCGACATGTCGGCGAAGGCCCCCAGAAAGGGTCCGCCGGCGTGAAACCCTCCTCGCTCTTCCAGCGCCTGAAGGCAGCCTTTCTGAGCGCTGATGACGGGCTCCTGATGCGCGGCGCATTCTTTGGCCTTCTGGCGGCGGCAGGCGCTTTCCTGTTTGTCGACCTGCGCGAAATGAGCCTCGCAAACGCCGCCCTGCCGGGTCATGATCCGATGACGACCGACGCGCCGGTGCTTCCACCGGCCCTGACGGACGGCGTGCCGCAGGCACCGCCGGTCGAACCGGAAACGTCGCGGGAAATCCTGCGCCAGCCGATGCGCTTCGAGCTGCTGCCCGGTGGCCTGCTCAAGGCGGAAGGCGCGATCGATCTCGGTTCTGCAGACCGCTTCGCCGAAGAGATCGGCGCACGCGGCGAATATGTGAAGGCAGTCTCCTTGAATTCGCCGGGCGGCTCCGTCGAAGATGCGCTCGCCATGTCGCGGCTGATCCGGGAAAAAGGTTTGGATACGAGAGTGGTGACAAAGGCGCTCTGCGCCTCATCCTGCCCGCTGATCTTTGCCGGCGGCGTCGCGCGCGAGGCAGAAGAGAACGCCATTCTCGGCGTGCACCAGGTCTTCAATGCAGGCGAGGAGCGCCCGTCGCCGGAACAGGCCATGTCGGAGGCGCAGCGCACCACCGCCCGCATCGCCCGGCATCTCGACGAAATGGGCATCGGCGACGGTCTCTGGATCCACGCGCTCGAAACACCCCCGGATCGGCTCTACTATCTGACGCCGCAGGAGATGGTGGAGTTCAAGCTGATCACGGCACCAGTCACGACGGCAAAGCAGGCGGATTAGGCGTGAGCGCCGTCGCTCATTTCGTGGCCCCGGGTAGCGAGCGTACCGTCAGCTTGTTGCCGTCAGGGTCACGCATATAGGCGACGAACGATCCGTCGGGCCGCTCCGACGGCGGGGTTTCGATCGAGGTGCCCCCATGCGCGACGCCTTCGGAATGCCAGGCGCGCACTTGATCTGCACTCGCGGCCAGAATGCCGATTGTCCCGCCATTGGCCGAAGTCGCTGGCTTTCCGTCGATCGGCGCCGTGACCATCAGGCGGCTGCCGTTGTGCAGATAAATCAGCCTGCCCCGCGCGTCCGTCTCGCCGGGCTTTCCGCCCAATGCCACGAAGGTGGCGTCATAAAAGCGTTTCGAGCGCTGCAGGTCGTTGCTGCCGATCATGATGTGGGTGAACATGCCTATCTCCAGAATTGCGGGTATTCAAAAATGGTTCGGTCCGCTGAGAACAGCCGTGCACTATTAAGTGTTCCGGACGCACGGCTCCGCCTGAACACCGGTGATTTCGCTTCGCCGGCAATGCCTGATGAAGGACAGCTCCCTCAAATCCCCGAGCCATCCAGCTCCTTCTCGTCCTCGCCCTCCCAGGCCGGCGGGCGGGCCATCGCTTCCATATTGACCCCGGGCAGCGGCATCCAGCATTTCAGCTCCGGCTCCGCATAGGCGATGATCAGCCCCGGCGTCGAATCCGACGACCGCCAGCCATCGGCGCCGAAGCGGTCGCCCTTGGACCAGTAGACGAGATCAACGGCCCCCGGCCCCTGTTCGGACGCGCGGATGGTCACCAGAATGCGGCTGCCATCCCTCGGCGCGCTCAGCATGTTCCGCCAGCGGATCGGTTCTTCCATGATGTACTCCTCCCATTGCAGAGAGGAGTGTCACCGCCGGAGCGGGGACGGTCAACATGAATTGGCGATCTGACCAGTGCTGACCACTTGGCTGCGGGTTTCTACACGGTCTGTTTTCAGGTCCGTTTCATGCCATAGGATATCGCAGGCCTCCTCAAGCCCTGAACGAACCCGCACCGCGACAAGGAAGATCTTCATGCCCAAAAGCCCTGTCACATGTGAAGTTCGCTATCACCTCGATCTGGAGCGCATCGCGGAATTCGAGGCCTATGCTCGCATCTGGATCAAACTGATCGAACGTCACGGCGGCACGCACCATGGCTATTTCATGCCGCGAGAAAAGCCGCAGGATGCCAAGGTGAGCTTTGAAGGCTTGGGCAGCGAAGGTGCGACCGACGTTGCGATCGCGCTGTTCACCTTCGCGGATGAAGAAGCCTATGCGCGCTATCGGGAGCAGGTGGCAAAAGATCCGGATGGCGTAGCCGCGAATGCACGGTTCAGTGAGGCCCCACCGTTTCGCCGCTACGAGCGCGTTTTTCTGACGCCTCTAGCGACAGCGGTCTGAAATCCGAAGCAGCGCGCGAATTGTGAACGAAACCTGCCGCGATGCAACACAATTATCCCAACAAATCGTCACACAACGTGCCTTGTCGAATCCCCTCGACCACCCTACCTTCTGATCATCGGCAACGTAACGAAAGGAAGGTGATCCAATGTCTAATGAGATTTCGGTCTGCGTGTGTGACTTTGGTAAGGGTGTGGTTTTGACGGGGCAGCCCTCGGCCTGATCCAGCCTTCCTTCGGACGGTTTCCCCGTCCGGGTCCAGACAAAGGACTAAACTCATGGGAGCCACCCTCGCGGGTGGCTCTTTTGATTCATGGGGTTTGTTTAGAGGGCAGGGCGATCAAAGCCCGATCGTGCCGAAGCCCGGCACCTTGATGCCCGGCCTTGCGAAATCCACGCCGGCCACCAGCCCGAGGAAATTCACCTCCAGCCCGCTGCGCACGCCCACGGACAGCCCGGCAAAGCCGCCGAGGCTCAAATGCAGGTCGCGGCCATCCTTGTCGAGATGGTAGAAGGCCCCACCCGCCAGATAGTCGCGGCCGACGGCATCGGCCGGCAGCACGGCGCCGAGTTCCGGCACCTCGCGCAGCACATGCGCGACGAAGGTGTTCGAGTTCGGCCCCGGATAGATCCGGTAGCCGCCCGGCTGGCCATACTGGTAGCCGGCAATCGCCGCCTCGACCATCGGGATCAGCCGCTTGGCGTCTTCGCCCTTCACCTCCGCCACCAGTCGCGGCGGGTTGGAATACCAGAAGGCATCGGGTGCCCGGTGGTTGCGGCGGATCGGCGAACCCCAGCCCACCTTGTCATAGCGCTGATAGGCGCCATTCTCGTCCTTGGTGACGATCCAGGCATGGCTGGCGATCGCGCCCTTCAGGCCGCCGGTCATCGCCGAAAAGATGTAGATCGCCGCTTCAGGGCTTTCTTCCGCCGAGGGCAAAAGGCCCGACGAGCCCCATTTGGCCGAGCTCCAGCCGTCCGGATGGTCCCGTGTCGCCCACAGCCCGGCGGACACCAGGGTCGGAAGCACAAAGACCAGCAGGATGACGGAGACGATGCGCAGCAGAAATTTCAATCCGGACCTCGAACGCGATGGCGATGCATGCTTTAACAAGTCTCCGAGAATATTGGCATTTTGAGGCAGAGCATGGAAAATCCGATCACGGTTGAAGTCACGCGCGGTCAACTCGTCGAGAGCCGCCATCGCGGTTTGGCGATCGTGGTGGATGCCGAGGGAAAAACCGTCTTTTCCGCCGGGGATGTCGATGCCGGCGTTTTCCCGCGCTCCGCCTGCAAGGCCATGCAGGCCTTGCCGCTGGTCGAAAGCGGCGCCGCTGACGCCTATGGCTTTGGCAATCGCGAACTCGCACTCGCCTGCGCCTCCCATTCCGGCGAGCCGGAGCATGTGGCAACGGCTGCCGCCATGCTGAAGGCTGCCGGTCGCGACGAGAGCGTGCTCGAATGTGGCGCCCACTGGTCGTCGCACCAGGCCGTGCTCATCGACCAGGCCCGCACGCTGGATAAGCCGACGACCCTTCACAACAATTGCTCCGGCAAGCATTCCGGCTTCATCTGCACCTGCTGCCACACCGGTGAAGATCCGCGCGGTTATGCGGGCTTCGATCATCCGCTGCAGCAGGCGATCCGCGCCATCATGGCGGACCTGACCGGCGCTGTACTCTCGCGCGACAATTGCGGCACCGACGGCTGCTCCATCCCGACCTATGCCGTGCCGCTGTCGGGCCTTGCCCGCGGTTTCGGCAAGCTCGCAACGGGCAAGGGTCTTGAGCCCATCCGCGCCGCTGCCGCCCGCAGGCTGATCAATGCCTGCATGGCCGAACCCTTCTATGTCGCCGGCACCAAGCGTTTCTGCACGAAGCTGATGGAGGTCGCACCCGGCAAGATCTTCGCCAAGACCGGCGCGGAAGGTGTCTTCTGCGCGCTCCTGCCGGACAAGGGCCTGTCCTTCGCCGTCAAGGCCGAGGATGGCGCGACGCGCGCCGCAGAAGCCATGATCGCGGCCCTTCTTGCCCGCCATTTCGACGAGGGCAGCGCAGAAAAATCCGCCCTGCTTGGGCTTTCCCGCCATGGCATGACCAACTGGAACGGATTGCATGTCGGCACGATCAGGGTGACGGACGTGCTCTTGTCCTGATCTCCAGGTCGCCGTCATCCGATCGGTTGAAGGGGATAGGCCTCTGCCTCAAGAGAGGTTTAACCCTTGACGGTTAGACTGCCGCCTCGACCCATCGCGCGCAACCGACGAGCCCGATCACCATGGATGCTTCGACCAGAGGCCGAGCAAGGCCCCAAGGCGAAACCGCCCTCTGTTCTTCCATCGGGCGCATCGCGTTCGAGGGCCGCATCCTCGAACTCGAATGCCGCGAAAGCCTTGGCCAACTCGCTGCTCTCGAGGAAACCTGGCGGGACCTGGAAAGGCGTTGTCCGGAACCCTTCACGTATTTCCAGAGCGCCGACTGGTGCCTGAACTGGGCCAGAACATTCCTTTCGGATTCCTCAAATTCCGGCGCAGGCCCGAAGGTCTATGTCCTCTGGGATGATGCCGAATGCCTGATGATCTGGCCGCTGATGACGCGGCGGGTAAGCCCCGCCATCACCGCTCTGGTGCCGCTGACGGCACCGATGAACCAGTATGCCACCCTTCTTTATGATCCCGCCCGCTTCAATCCGACCCTTGGCCGCATGGTCTTCGACGAGATCCGGAATGGCGGCGGACCAGACGCTGTCTGCCTCGATCATGTGCCGCAATCAGCCCTGCTGGCGCGGATGTTGGAAGGCGAGGGATATGCGCCAGACCTGATGCAGCAGTCCTCGATCCTCGACCTGTCCGGCATCGCTGACTGGGAGGGCTACCACCGCGCACTGCCCAAGAAGCAGCGCCTGCAGCGCAACAGCCGCCGCAACAAGCTGGAGAAACTGGGCGCGCTCGATTACCGGATCTGGTTGCCGGGCAGTGAAGGTTTTGCCGAAAACATCGACCGCTGCATCGCCATGAAACAGGACTGGCTGGAAGGCACCGGCCGCCTGGGTCGCGATCTCTTCGACCCGCGCTTTGCCGCCTTCCTGCAAAACTTGGGCGCGGTAGAGGTAGCGGATCAGGGGCGCGTCTATCTGCATGCCCTGACGCTCGACGGTGTCCCGATCGCCATGGAACTCGGCATGCGCTTCCATGAGGACTACTACTGCTTCCTCGGCGCCATCGACCTTGCCTATCAGAAATACTCGCCCGGCAAGGTGCAGATGGAAAACGCCCAGCGCTGGGCCATTGAGACGGGCATCCGCCGCTTCGATTTCCTCAATGATCCCTCGACCTACAAGTCGAGCTGGACCAACACCACCGAGCCGCTCACCGCCTGCTACATTCCCCTGACCAGCCTCGGCCAGCTTTATTGCCGCCACTGGAAGGCTGGCCTGCGTCCGCGGCTGCGCGCGTTTTATCAGGGCATTGGTCCGGCCTGGAGAACGAGGGTTCGGGGCATTGCCGATGCACTTCAGCGCCTTGCCGGCCGCAGCGGCGGCACGATGAGCCTCGTGCTGTGCTGCATGCCATGATTGGCAAGCTGCGGCGCAAGGCCCTTGATCTCCTCAGCGATCCCGGCCTGCGCGGTGCCCTTGTCAGCATATCCGTCCGCATTGCCGCAGCCTTTATCGGCCTTGGTCTGCAGATCCTGCTCGCACGCCTGATGGCGCTTGAGGACTACGGGATCTATGTCATCCTCTGGACCTGGGTCAGCGTCGTCGGCCAGATCGGCGTGCTCGGCTTTTACGATTCCGCTGCCCGCTTCATTCCCCGCTATGGCAGGCGCGAGAAGTCATGACCATCTCGCCGGCTATCTCGCGACCGGCTTTCGCGCCGTCATCACAGGCTCCGGCCTGCTCGCGGCAGCAGCGCTCGTCTTTCTCTTCGTTCTGCCGGGTCTTATTGATCCGGCCTTCCTCGTACCGCTCGGGGTTCTGGCCCTCGGCTTTCCCATTCTCTCGCTCGAAACCTATCTGACCGGTATTGCCCGCGGCTTCGGCTGGTATGCGCTCTCCACCGTCCCCGGTTACATCCTGCGCCCGGCGCTGATCATGCTCGGCGTCGGCCTGGCAAACGCGGCAGGCTTTCCCCTCGATGCGGTCACGGTTCTCGCCATCGTCGTCTTCGCCTCGATCATCGTCCTGCTCGTCCAAGCACTTCTCCTGCGCGCCCGCCTGCCGAAACGAGCGCGCCCGATCGCCAACCGCGAGCGCCGCCGCTTCTGGCTTCTGGCCTCTGTCCTGATGATGCCGGCAATGACGGCGGAAGAGCTCTTCGTCTGGATCGACGTGCTCATCCTCGGCTTCCTCGTCGCCCCCGAACAGGCCTCGCTCTATTTCGCCGCCCAGCGGTCGCTCTCGCTCGCAGCCTTCGTGCAATATGGCTTCATGCTGGTCGCCGCCCGTGGCTTTTCGCTGTCGCTCGCCTCCGCCGATAGGGCAGGGCTGCAGGCCCGCATCACACGCTCAACCAATGCCACCTTCTGGCTGACCATTCCCTCTGTCGCCCTCACGCTGGTCGCCGGCTATCCCTTGCTCCACCTTTTCGGCCCGGCATTCGTCGCCGCCTATCCGTGCCTTGCCCTGCTCGGCCTTGCCTATGTCATCCGCGGCGCAACCGGCCAGGCAGCAGAACTCCTGGTGGTGCAAGGCCGATATCGCCTGAGCCTCCTGATCGTCTCGATCTCGGTTGCCACCTGCATTCTGCTGATGCTTCTCCTCGTGCCCCTCTGGGGCATCAACGGTGCCGCCGCCGCCATGGTCCTGGTCCAATTGCTGCGTCTCGCCGTCGTGACCTTCCTGGTCCATCGCCAGACCGGCTATTGGGTGCTGGTCCGGCCGTTCACGCGGGTCGCAGACGCGGGCTGACGGTCAGGCGAGGATCAGCGCAGCACCAGCCGCCCTGTAGCCGTCAAGCACTTCAGGGGCGGTCTCTGCGGCCACGATCAGTCCCGTCAGCTCGGAAATCGATGCGATGCCAAAGGGCGAGACGCTGTCGAGCTTGTCCAGCGTCACCGGGCAATAGGTCGCAACGCTCCGCTCCAGGATCCGCCGCTTGATCGCGGCCTCCTCGAAGTCACCCGTCGTTAGGCCTTCCATGGGATGGACCGCCGTCGCACCAAGGAAGAAGACATCCGGCCGCAACCTGTCGATGGCTGCAATTGCGGTCGGGCCGACAGACACCATCGAATGCTTGTAGATCCGCCCTCCGATCAGGATGACCTCCACTGCGGCATGGGCTTCCAGTTCGGTGGCGATCGTCGGCGCATGGGTGACCACGGTGAGCGCCATATCCCGGGGGATCTGCCGCACGATCTCCGCCGTCGTCGTGCCACCATCTAAGAACACCACCTGACCGGGCGCTATCAGCCGCACCGCTGCCGCCGCCAGCCGACGCTTCTCCTCGGTCGCAAGCCCGCGCCGCACGGAAAGCTCGGGCAGGGGCGCGGCAACCGGCAAGGCTCCGCCATGCACGCGCTTCAGCAGACCCGCCGAAGCCATGTCGCGCATGTCCCGCCGGATCGTGTCCTCCGACACGTTCCACAGCCGCGCAAGCTCGCCAGCCACCGCCCGCCCGTCGCGCTTCAGCACATCAAGGATCTGCCGGCGTCTCTGTTCTGTCAGCATGTTTCTGCCCGGATGTTCACGATAATGCATGATAATAGCGAAATGGATTCGACAATCCAGAAGAATCGTGCGGATATGGGCATGTTCCCGCATGAGGCGGAACACATTCAAGGAGAATGACATGCTGATTTTGATTGCCGGCCCCTATCGTTCGGGCACCGGAGACGACCCTGAAAAGATGGCCGCGAACCTGAAAGTCCTGGAAGCGCCTTCGCACGCCCTGTTCAAGGCAGGCCATGTGCCGATGATCGGCGAATGGGTGGCGCTGCCGATCTGGCACGCGGCCGGCGGCAAGACGGTCGGCGACGATCTCTACGAGGAAATCTTCCACCCGGTCGCAGGTAGGCTACTGCAACTCTGCGAAGGCGTCCTGCGCCTGCCCGGCGCCTCCAAGGGCGCCGACAACGATGTCCGCATCGCCACCGAACGCGGCATCCCGGTCTGGTACAGCCTCAAGGATGTTCCTGGCTGCGGATGAGGGGCGGGGCAGGCGCCCGGGGCTGACGCGACCACTGCTTGGAAAACCCAACTTCATGGGTTATCGTCGATCATGGTTGACGAGCTTGAATTGCAAAGCGCCAAGGCCCGCTGGGCAGAGGAGCGGGCAACGCGCCCGTTCCCCGTCGCTGTACGCTTCGATCGCGAAACCGAGCGGATCGTAGTCGATTTTGCCAACGGCGCCAAAGGCGGACGACCAAGAAAAAGCGGCTCTGTTTGACCCGTCAGTTCAGGTTCACCGACAGGGTCTTTCCGACGGCCGAGGCGGCCTTGATCAGAGTATCGAGCTGAATCCGGTCATTGGTCGGGTCCAGCAACCGCGCGAGTTGTGTCGCGCTGGTTTTCATTCTGCGCGCCATCTCCGATTTCGACAGTTGCTGCACCTTCATTTCCTGCTCGATCTCCAGCACCAAGGCACGCTTGATGGCCACCGCCGTCACCGCCTCGTAGATGCCTTCGTCGCGCAGGAAGCTGTCGAAGCTCTCGCCGATATGTGGATTGTCGTCATGCGCCATTGCGCGATACTTCCTTCATCCGCGTAATCGCAATTGCCAGTTCCTTGGCCGGTGTCTTCTGCGTCTTCTTTTCAAAACCGTGCAAAAGAACCATACGTCCCTCGGCTATGATGACGAAGATGCGCGCGATCCGCCCATGCTCAAGCGAGGACCGGATCTCGAAAAGACCTTTCACGCCAGAGATAGCGGCACATTTCGGCATCCCAACCGGCCAGCAATACTCCAGTGTCGCGATATCTTCGCCAATCGTCTGCCGGTCATTCGCACCCAGAGCCATCAGCCACTCCCGCACCGGTCGTTTCCCGGAGCTGGATAGGTAGAAGAACGCCTGAACGACCTTCTGCATTGGCATCGTTTCACCTCACAAGGTAAACCTCATGCGGCAGGATCGCAAGTCCCAGCATGATGCACTCTTTCTGGTTGCATCATGCTGGGAGTTTCTGAATGCATCAAGGCTTTCGGCAAGACGGCTCGAAGCCCCTCACTCCACCTCTGCCAGCCGCTTTTCCCACATCGCCTTGAAGCCCGGGCGGGCCTGCACATGGGCGAGCCAGGCCGCCGTTTTCGGATGGGCGTCGAACAGCGGCTGGTAGGCCTGCGCATAACGCACGATCTCGGCAAGGTTGATGTCGGCCACGGTGAAGCGGCCGCCGACGGCATAGTCGTTGGCGGAAAAGTGCTTCTCCAAGACGCCGAAGGGACGGGCGAGAATGCGGGCGACGGCCTTGGCTTCCAGATCGCCGGCCTCAGTGCCAAGCCGCCCCTCGTTGTTGGCCATGGAGATCTTCAGCGCTTCCGTTTCGATCGAAGTCGCGGCAAACAGCGACCATTGCAGCATCTGCGCCTCTTCGGTGAGATCGCGCGGCCCGATCGGCCCGCCATGCTTGCGCGCCACATAAAGCGTCTGGGCGAGGGACTCGTTCAAAACCAGCCCGTCGTCCTCGATCGTCGGAATGCTACCCATCGGGTTGATCTTGAGGAATTCGGCCGACCGCGTGTTGAGCCTGGCATTCGGCGCCATCGGGTCCTTGAGCTTGTAGGCCTGCAGCACCGGTACGAGCTCGAACGGAACACCAAGCTCCTCCAGAAGCCAGAGAATGCGTGTCGCGCGCGATTTGTAGACGCCGTAGATCTTCAGCATGTGGAACTCCCGTGATTGTTGCTGCGGAGGCTATCCCGCGTCGGGTCTCCGGGAAAGTCGGTTGCGCTGATGGAACCGATGAAATTTCCTGATCGCCGGCGGAATTGACAGCACAGGCCCGCCGCGCTTATCTCTGAGCTTCCAGGGTCTGCAGTCCACCCAGGCGTCACCGCCCCGATAAGGGGAGCTAAACCTGCCTTTCTCTTGTCGATGTCGGCTCGTTTTCCCGTGCCCCGTCGGAAGTCGGTGACCACCGGCCATGTTGGCTGCTTGAGGCAGCCGGGCACGACCAGGAGACATACGATGTCGAGGATGACCCATGCCTATGCCGCGCCCGATCTGTCGGCGCTGGCCAAGAACCTGAAGCGCGAACTGGAAGCCCGGGCGGAACTGCCCGGCCATGTCGAGCTTCTGAACATGCTGACCCGCGCGGTCGGCTTCCGCAACTACCAGCATTTCAAGGCAAGCCGCGCCGCCGAGGAGCGCCTCGCCAACCCGCCCGTTGTCGAAGCAGAACCCGCGGTCGACTTCCGCCGCGTCGAGCTCACCGCCCGCTGCTTTGCCGGCACGGATAGTCTCGTCCGCTGGCCGGGCAAGCTCAACCAGCAGCAACTGGCGCTCTGGGTGCTCTGGTCCTTCCTGCCGGCCGGCGAGGAACTGCCGGAAAAGGCTGTCAACGCGGTACTGATGCGCCACAACGGCTTCGGCGATCATGTCCTGATCCGCCGCGAACTGGTGAATATGGGGCTGCTCACTCGCACGCCCGATTGCCGTGTCTATCGCCGCATGGAGAAGCGTCCACCGCCCGAAGCGCGCGCGCTGATCCGCCTGGTGACGAGCGCACGGGCGGCCGTCTGATCAAGCCGTAGGGGAGGGCGTTGCGAATGGGCGCGGCGGGTTTCGCCTGTCGCGCCTCAGCTCGCCTTGTCGAGCGCCAGGTGCTGGCGCTCGCGCAGGATCCGCATCCATTCTGCGTGGTAATTGCTGACCTCCAGCATCTCGCGCACGCTGTCGCGATCGACGGGACGGGCAAAGAAATAGCCCTGACCCGCCTTGCAGTCGAGCGACACCAGATGCTCCGCCTGGGCCTCTTCCTCGATCCCTTCGGCCACGACCCAGATCCCGAGGCCCCGGGCGATATCGAGCAGGCCCTTGGTGATCACGCTGCCGCTGCCGGCATCGGCCAGGCGCCGCACGAAGCATTTGTCGATCTTGATGATATCGACAGGGACGGAGAGCAGATGGGTGAGCGAGGCAAAACCGGTGCCGAAATCGTCGAGCGCGACCTTGATCCCGGCTTCGCGCAGCGCATGGATCTCGTCGGCAATCACATTGTCCTTCTGGGCGAGATAGACGGATTCCGTCACCTCCGCCACGACCGTACCTGGGGCAAGTCCGACCCGCTCGAAGGCGTCGACGATGCGGCGCGTCAACCCGCCCCGGTGAAAGTCGGCAGCACTCAGGTTCAGCCCGACCCGCGAGAACAACAGCCCCTCGCGCTTCCAGTCGCTGGCCGCTGAAGCAATGCGTTCCAGCATGCGATCGGTGATCTCGATCGCCACATGGGCGTCCTTCATCGCTTCGTGAAAATGCGCGGCCTCGATCACGCGCCCGTCAGGCATCCGCATCCGGCAGAGCGTTTCGAAGCCCATGATCCGCCCGGTAGCGAGCTCGATGATCGGCTGGTAATGCGCGTCGATCCGGTCGTTGCGCAGGGCCTGGTCGACCTCCTGCACCGAGCGGAAACGCTTGACGATCGAGGTGCCGAGACCCGGCTGATACTCGAGATAGCGCCCGCGCGCCCGTTCCTTGGCATGGTAGAGGGCGTAGTCGGCGTTCTGGCGCACCTGCTGCGGGCTTCGCTCCAGCCCGGCCCGGGCACCGCCCAGGGTCGCCGCGGGATAGATGAGGTGCCCGGCGCAATCGGCAGGCTCCTTGATCCGGAAGATCAGCTTTTCGGCAAGAGCGGTCGGATCGGTTGTCGCAAGACAGGGCACGATCACGGCAAATTCGTCACCGCCGAGGCGGAAGGCCATGCCCGGCGTGCATTCCTGCTTCATGCGTTCCGCGACAATCCGGATCAGATCGTCCCCGGCGCCATGGCCGAACGTGTCGTTGACCATCTTCAGATTGTCGAGATCGACCAGCATCAGGGCCCAGTCGCCGTCTCGCCGCGAGACCTCTGATATGACCTCGTTGAACCGGCTGCGGTTCGGCAGGCCGGTCAGCCCGTCGGTATCGGCCATACGACGGCGCTCCGCCATGCGCTGGTCGCGTTCCATGGCAATGGCGCAGAGATGCACGCAGGCATTGACGATCTGCCGTTCGCGATCAGATGGCCCACGGATGTTGCGATAGTAGAAGGCGAAGGTGCCGAGCACCTTTCCCGAGCCGATGATCGGCGTCGACCAGCAGGCCTTGAGCCCCAGCGGCAAAGCAAGCTGCTTGTAGGGCTGCCAGTATTCATGGGTATCGATGTTCTCGACGAGAACAGGTTCCCCGTGAAAGGCTGCCGTCCCACAGGAGCCGACACCATGGCCGATCGCGATACCGTCGATGGCCGATGTGTATTCGAGCGGAAGGGAGGGACCTGCCAGATGCCTGAGGCGCCGCTCCTCGTCGAGCAGGAGAACGGAGCAGACGATATCGTCCGCCGTGGTCTCCACTTCGCGGCACAGATAATCCACGGTCTCCGCCAGCGACTGTCCGGTCGCGATCTTCTCGAGGATGGTGTTCTGCAAGGGTAGCAGCATGGGACCCGCAATAAGTTGGTTATCCCAGAGTAGATCAGATTGGCCTTAAACAGAAATTACGACATTTCGGAAGATCTAATGGTGGTTTCCGAGGTCTTAATGCTTGCAGTCAGGACCGTTACGGTCCGCCACCACCCGCTCGATTGCCCGAAAGCGTAAGGTGCGCAAAGCCGGTCTCGCCATCGGCGATCGGCCCGCCGACCCGGTCGTTCCAGCGATATCCGACCACGGCGCCTTCAGATGCGCCATCGACGATATTGTTGCGGATCACGGTCGTGCCGGCCCCCTCCACCACGCTCACCCGCATGCCTTCCGGGCTGCCGCGCAGAATGTTGTCGCTGACGATGACATTGCGCAGATAGGGCCCCCAGCCGATCGCGAGTGCCGCCGTCTCCGCCCGATCCACCAGATTGCCTGATACCAGCGTGTCGGCTTCGACCGAGATGCCGAAGCCGAAGCCACTGACCGTCGGCTCGTAAGGCCCCTTGTCGACAATGCCGCGCACGATATTGCCGCTCACCGTCGAGAGCCGCCCGCCATGGTCGAAATTGGCAACCGAGATGCCGATGGCCGCCCCGTCGATCAGATTGCCCTCGATCAGCGCGCCCTCGAATTCGAATTCCGCATAGATCGCCGTCTCGCCCGAGCGGAAGGCCTGGTTGCCGCTGATCGTGATGTTGGAGGCGGAATTCGCGCGGATCGCCGAGAAGGCGCAGTCGGAGACATGGTTGCCGGAGACGAGCACATTGTCGGCGCGAAAGACATTGATGCCATTGCCATATTGCCCGGTGCCGCCATGGGTGGCTGCGATCCGCGCCACCCGGTTGCCCGAGATCACGGTGCCGTCCTCGCCCTTCGTCCAGCGATGCACGAGGATCCCGCCATTGCCGCAGTCGAAGACCTCATTGTCGCGGATGGTGAAGGCGCGGCCCTCGATCGCCCAGATCCCGGCCTCGGCAGCGCCCGAGATGCGCGAGCCCTCGACCCGCCCGCCGGAGCGCGCGAGATAGATCCCGCATTTGCGGCTGCCGACGATCTCGCAGGCGTCGATTAAGACCTCGTCGACGCTGCGGAAGGCGAGAAGCCCCTCGGTATAATCCGCCAGCCAGCGGTTGGCGCCGTCGAATGTGATGCCGGAAAGGCTGATGCGCCTGATATCCTGGGCCGCGATCAGATGCCCGTCACCCCGATAGACGAGGCGCGTCAGGCCCGGCACGCCGGTCAGCCGGCTGCCGTCGCGCAGCTCCAGATTGGCGACCTCATAGGTCCCGGCCGGCAGGAAGACCGGCTGGCCCACGGCGGCTGCCCGATCGATCAGGTCCTGCAGCTTGCGGCTCTGGTCGTCTTCCGTCCCCGGCAGAATGCCGGCCTCGGCCGCGTCGAACCCGCCGCGCAACTCCGCCATGGCAAGGGTCTGGGCGAACGGCGTGCGCAGACCCACGGGCAGCCCCGCAGTGGCGAGCAGCCCGCCCAGTCCGGCAATCACCGAGCGTCGAGAGATCATCCTGTCGTTCCTGGCAGAATCCGATGCGCGACCTTGGCCGAAGCGGGCAGGACCGGCAACAACAGGCTTAAAACAGTGTTAACGGCCGACATGAGCCACTTCGCCTTTGGTCTAAGCCTTTGCGTGCAAGGACTTGAGGCAGATCAAGGAAAAGCCCGGCAGGCCGCTTATTGTGATCCTCGAAAGACATGAACACCAAGGAGACCGATCATGCTTCGTCTGACCGCAGTCCTCTACATCCTCGTCGCCAGCGCCGTGGCGGGTGCGGCGGTGGTCGCGGTCCTGTCGCTCGACATGCGCGAGGGCTGGCAGATCGCGGCGGCCTTCGCGGCCGGTCTGGTGATCTCCATTCCGATCGCCGCCGTACTGGGCAAGAAGATCTACAACGCGCTTCAGGGGCCGAAGCCCGTCTGAACCATTCCCTTCGGCGTGGGACGCAAACCCTGACCGTTCTGGCGGAGCGGAAAGGGCGGTGAACAACCAGTCCCATGACGACCGACCGGCATTTTCTCGGGGGAGGGAGTGCCGGTCGGGTCGATTCCGGCCGACGGCCATTGCGCGCTAGCGGTTTTCGTCCTGTTCGAACCGGTCGAACTGCGCCTCCAGCCCTTCGGTAAACCGCATATAGAGCCGCCCGAACGTCTCCACGTCCTCGGCCGACCATCCGGCGGTCGCCTCCGTGATCGTCTCGCGCTTGATCGCCTCGATCTCGTCCAGCACTTTCCGGCCTGCAGCCGTCACCCTGACAAGGCTGCGGCGACCGTCCTCCTGCGAGGCGGCGCGCTCCAGCAGGCCCTGCTTCACGAGATCCGCCACGATCCGGCTGCCGCGTGAAGGGTCGATCCGCAGCTGCTCGGCGATCGTGCCCACCGTCACCTCCTGCTGGCTGCCGATCCGCTTGATCACGCCGATCGCGTCGATGTCGGAGAGTTCAAGCCCAGTCTCCATGCGTTTCAACGCCATGCGCCCGATGAAGCGCCGACCAATCAACAGCCGCATGCGCGTCATCGCCTGGCCGATGGCAAAGAGCGGCGAGCCGGCGGCGGCCGTTCCGGGCTCGGTTTCGGGGGCGTGGTCGGAAGCCACGGGCTTGGGATGCGAAGCAGAGGTCATGATCGAAGCATAGCAGAGCAGCTCGGTCGGGAAAAGTAAAATGCATGCTGTCAGCAAATATGTGCTATTGACATATAATTGCGAGAGGCACATTTTGAGGTCAGACAGGAGCCCCCGATCCATGACCAAGTCCAGCACCGCCGCCCCCTCCGGGCCAGAACCGCGTTTCGAACCGCATCCGACACCCGCCAAGGGCAGGGGCGGGGCAAACCTCGACAACGCGCCACTGGTCACCGATCCCAGGCTCCGCCTCTTCGTCTATCTCCTCCTGATGTCCGCCATGTTCATGGCGACCCTCGACAACCAGATCGTCTCGACAGCACTTCCAACCATCGTCGGCGAGTTCGGCGAACTGGAACGCTTCGGCTGGGTCGGCTCTGCCTATCTGCTGACGACATCAGCCGTCATGCCGCTCTATGGCAAGCTGGGTGATCTCTTCGGCCGCAAATATGTGATCATGGCCGCCATCGCGATCTTCACGGCAGGCTCCCTGGTCTGCGGTCTCGCCGTCTCCATGGACACGCTGATTGCCGCCCGCGTGCTGCAGGCGCTCGGCGGCGGCGGCATCATGGTCTCGATCTTCTCGATCAATGCCGATCTCTTCGAGCCGCGTGAACGCGCCCGCTATCAGAGCTATTCCAGCCTCGTGCTGATGGCGTCTGGCGCGCTCGGCCCCGTGCTCGGCGGCACGCTGTCCGACCTCTTCGGCTGGCGCTCGATCTTCCTCGTCAACCTGCCGATCGGCATCGCCGTCCTCATCGGTCTCGCCTTCCTGCTCCCCTATCGCAAACCTGATAGAAAGCCGAAGATCGACTATGCCGGTGCGATCCTGCTCGCCGGTGCCGTCGCCTCGATCGTGTTCTGGGCCGATAGCGGCCAGATCTTCGGCTCCCTGATCGCCTGGCAGAGCCTGGCCGTCGTCGCCTTCGGCGCCCTCTGCGCTGTCGGTTGGGTCCTCGTCGAGCGTCGCGCGCCCGAACCCGTCGTGCCGCTCTCGCTCTTCTCCAAGCCCACGATCAATCTGTTGCTGATCATCTCTATCGTGTCGGGCGCGATCGGCATCGGCTCGGTGAATTACATCGCGCTCTTCCTGCAGACGACAACAGGCCTCTCGCCCTCCATGGCCGGCCTGCTCTTCGTCGCGACAACAGGCGGCATCGCCATCGGTTCGCTGGCCTCCGGCCGGCTGATCGCCAGGTCCGGCCGCTACAAACCCTTCTCGATCGCCTCGACCGCGCTCGGTGTCATCAGCCTCGGCATCTTCTCCTTCATCCACGCCGGCACCTCGGTGGTGCTGATCGGGCTGGTCATGCTGCTGCAGGGCATCGGCGTCGGCATCGGTCAGCAGGTGCCCGTGATCGGCGTGCAGAACGCCGCCTCGGGCCGCGATGTCGGGGCCGCCACCGGGACCGTCACGCTCACCCGCATGGGCGGTGCGGCCATCGCCATCTCCATCTATGGCGCCATCGTCAGCTCCGGCCTCACCCATGTCCAGATCGCGCTGCCGGGTGGCGTCGACTTCCGAAACCTCACCCCCGAGGGCTTGGCCGCCCTGCCGGATGCCGCCCGGGCCCTGGTTGCCAACGCCTATTCCGACGCCTTCGTGCCGCTCTTCCTGACCGCATCGGGCATGATGGTGATCGGCCTGATCTGCGCGCTTCTGCTGCCCAACATCCGCCTGCCGCGCGAAGGCGAGACAAAGGCCTGAGAGAAGACCTCCGGCCACCCCTCTCAACGCAGAAGGCCCCCGCTTGATTATGAGCGGGGGCCTTCTGCATTGCGGGGTGGAGCGTCGAGAATGTCAGGCCGCGCGGCGTGTCGTCGCCATGCCGGCCTTGTGCACCTTGAAGCGCGCGATCAGCGACTTCAGATGCGCTGTCTCGTCGGCCAGCCGGTTCGTGCTGGCGGCAGCTTCTTCCACCATCGCGGCATTCTGCTGCGTCATCTGGTCCATCTGGTTCACCGCCGTGCTGATCTCGTGCAAGCCGGTCGACTGTTCCTGGGCGGCTGTCGCGATCGAGGTGACCTGGCCGGCGATGCCGACGACCCGGGTCTGGATTTCGCGCAGCGCGTCGCCGGTTGTCGTCACCAGCTGAACGCCCGTTTTGACCTCTTCGCCCGACTTGTTGATCAGCGCCTTGATGTCCTTGGCAGCCGTTGCCGAACGCTGGGCGAGTTCGCGAACTTCCTGCGCGACGACAGCAAAACCCTTGCCCGCTTCCCCGGCTCGTGCCGCTTCAACGCCGGCGTTCAGCGCAAGCAAGTTGGTCTGGAAGGCGATCTCGTCGATCACATTGATGATCTGCGTGATCTCGTTCGAGGCCTGCTCGATCCGGCTCATGGCGGCGGTCGCATCCTCGACGACGCCTGCGGATTTCTCGGCGAACTGGCGGGCATCGGCCACCATGCGGCTCGATTCCTGCGCCCGCTCGGTGGAGGTCTTCACGGCGACGGTGATTTCCTCGAGCGCCGACGAGGTTTCTTCCAGCGAGGCGGCCTGGGTTTCGGTGCGCTTCGACAGATCGTTCGAGGCATCACGGATCTCGTCCGCCCCGCCATTGATCGCATCCGACGACTGTCGCACCTCTTCCATCAGGCGGCGCAGCGTCGTCATGGTCTCGTTCACATTGCTCTGCAGCTGCGCAAACACGCCCTGATACTGGCCTTCCATGCTTTCGGTCAGATCACCCTGCGACAGGGCGTTGATCACCCGGCCGGTCTCGGCAATGCCCGTGTCGACCGACTGAACCAGCGTGTTGACGTTGGCAGCAAAGGCGTCGAGGTCCGGATTGTCGTAGCGCTTGGTGATCCGGCGCGAGAAGTCGCCGGCAACTGCCGCATTGACCACGGTCGCGATATTCGATTGCAGATCGGAATTCTTTTCCTGCAACGCCGCTTCCTGGGCCGCCAGCTGGCGGATGCGCAGCGCGTTCTGCTTGAACACGTCGACGGCTTTCGCCATCAGGCCGATTTCGCTGCGGTCGTCCAGGCCAGGAATTTCTGTTTCCAGCTTGTTGTCGGCGAGCGCTCCCATGGCATGGGTGATCGCTCCGACCGGTCCCGTGATACCACGGGCAATCACGAAGGCGATGATGCTGGCCAGAACCACACCGAGGCCGCCAAGCGTCATGCCGGTGATCACGCCGGCTTCCATGGTCGACTGGATTTCCGGACCAAGCGTGTCCTGTTCCTTCTTCAGGTCGAGCTTCAGCTGCTCGACAGCCTCCGAAAGGGTATTGCCGGTGGTGTTCATCGTGCCGTTGATGATCTCGTTTCGGGCCGTGATGACCTCGCTAATCTTGTTCAAGGCACCATTATAGTCGTCAAATTTCGCAATCAGCGCTTCGATAGTGGCACGATCGTCCGCCGACTTGACGGCTTTAGCGGCCAGATCGAGGCTGGTCTCGGCATCCTTGGCGGCTTCCAGAGCCTTGGCATGGATGGCTTCGTCGTTCTTCAACAGGAACTTGTTGGTCCCCAGCCGCATCGTGGCGACAGCATATCTGGCGTCCTCGACAATCGCTGCGGTCTCCACGTCACCGCCATCTTCAAGCACCTTGGCAATGGCGCCCAACTTGTCCGCCATTTCCGGCCCGAGCGCGTCGAGGGTCTTGGTGACGATCTCGTCGCGCTGCGCCTGCAGGCCGACGACGTCGCCGAAAGCCTTCACATAGGTGTCGACCATGCCATTGAAGCTGTTGATGGTCGCCTTCTCGGCGTCGCTGGTTGAAAGCGCTAGCAAGGAATCGATGGAAGCCTTGGTGGTTTTCAGCCTCTCAAGCGCTTCCTGGTGAAGTGCTTCCGTTGGCTCTGCACGATATTTGCGGAAGGCGAGGCGCGCTTCGAGCATGTTGGCCTGGATACGGCCGGCTTCATTCGTCTCTCTGGCGGCGGCACGGTATTCGCCGAACATGGTCTTGTTGTTGATATTAGAGAAGATGCCGCTGCCAGCGACGCCGCACAGGACCAGCAGCACCAGACCGAAGCCTAGAAAGATCTTCTGGCCGATCTTTATGTTTTTGAGCATGACGAAGGAAACCCCGCTGTTTGAATCAGTGGGATAATTTTTAAGGATTATCTTTAATAAGCGCTAAACGATACGGCGCTTCTTGCAGATTATATTTGATGTTTTTTGTTCATGCGGTGGTTGAGTGAGTAATTAATCATATTGTTTGATCAAACAAGGGCAGCCGGATCCGGACGACGGCGCCCTCCCGGACCGATGCGTCATCGGTGTGCCGTTTACCCTCGGTGATGCCTCCGGTTGACGATCCGCCGATCTCGATGGTCCCACCATGGGCCTCGGCAAGCGTCCGCACGATAGCAAGCCCCAGCCCCGCGCCCCCCGTCTGACGAGCCCGTGACGGCTCGCCCCGGGCAAAAGGCTCGAGCAGCATGAGCCGGTCGGCTGCTGCGATGCCTGGCCCCTCGTCGGCAATCCCGATCACGGCCCACGGCCCCTCCAGACCGAGCGACACCTTCGCCCGCTCGCCGTACTTGACAGCATTGTCGACGAGGTTTGCCACCATGCGCCTCAGCGCCAGCCGGTCGGCCAGCACCGCGATTTCTCCGGCGGGCAGGGGGGCGAGCGTAACAGGCATTCCGCTGCGCTGCAGGTCGCCGATATCGCCCTTGAGGAAATCGACGAGGTCGATCAGTTCCTCGTCCAGGCTCCCCTGTGCGCCGCGCGCACTCAAGAGCGCGTCGTCGAGCAGCCGGATCATGTCCTCGATGTCGCGGATCGCCTTTTCACGATCCTTTTCCTCGGGGATCGCCTCGACCCTGAGCCTCAGCCGCGTCGCAAAGGAGCGCACGTCGTGCTGCACGCCGGAGATCAGCGCCAGCCGCGAGGAGAGCAGCAGCTGCAGGCGATCCTGCATCCGCCCGAAGGCCTGGATCAGGCTGCGCACCTCCCGAGTCCGGCCCGAGACCGCAGGCAACCGGATCGGCGGGCCGGACGGATCCATCCGGTCGGCGGCGCGCGCGAGTGTCAGCAACGGGCGGATTTCCCGCTGCACCAGCAGCAGCACCAGGAGCCCCATGATCGTGCCGACCAGTCCGGCGCCGAGCCCGACCGGAAGGCCGAAAAGGTTGAACCCGGGTGCCACGCGGCCCGCGACGATCAGGAGCGACCCGTCGTCGAGGCGCAGGATATAGGTAAGAGGCAGAAAGCTCGCTCCGCCCCAGCGCAGCAGAAGCGGTCGCAGGACGCGCCCCTCGGCGATCCGGATCGAAACCAGGCTTTGCCCGAGGACTTCGCGATGGCGGACAAACTCGGGGCGTCCGGTTATGTCTTCGCCGCCAGGATGCGCCGGCGCCTCAGTTGATGGCGACAGGCGCCCCTGTGTTTCGCCGGCGGCCAGGGAAAAGGAAAGCGGCGGGGAACTCAGCGCCGCCACGAGCCCCGCCCGCTCGCCAGGATCGGTGCGTGACAGGATCCTGGTGATCGCCGCCAGCCGTTCCGGCGAGGTGTCGTGCAGGTTGGAAACATTGCTTCTGTAATAGGCCGCAAGAATGAGCAGCCAGAGCACCAGCAGCACGCTGGCACCGATCGCCATCAGGCGTGCCGAAAGCCCGAGCCGTCCCATCACGGCGCCTGCCGGACGGTCGCCGTCATCAGATAGCCGCCATTGCGCACGGTGGTGATCAGCCGGCTCTCCGGGTCGAGCGTTTCGAGCTTGCGCCTGAGCCGCGAAACCAGGATGTCGACCGTGCGGTCGAGCGGGTCGGCTTGGCGGCCATGGGTATAGTCGAGGATCTGATCGCGCGACAACACCCGGCGCGGATGCTCGACGAAACAGGCGAGCAGGTCGAATTCCGCGCTGGTCAGCCCCGCCGGCTCGTTACCGAACATCACCACGCGCGCATCGAGATCCAGGATGAACCGATCGAAGGCAAAACGCCGGACCTTCGGCTGGCGCAGCTGCTCGTTCAGGCCGGCCCGCCGCAGGATCGCCCGCACGCGGGCCAGGAGTTCACGCGGGCCGAACGGCTTGATCAGATAGTCGTCGGCGCCGAGTTCCAGTCCCACCACCCGGTCGGTCTCGTCGCTTTTCGCCGTTAGCATCAGGATCGGCACGTGAGATGTCGTGCGCAGCCGCCGGCAAATCGACAGCCCATCCTCGCCCGGCAGCATCAGGTCGAGGATGATAAGGTCGGGCATGCCTTGCCTGAGGGCGGCATCGAGCGCGCGTCCGCTTTCGGCGGGCGTCACGGCAAAGCCTTCCCGTGTCAGCAGGTTGCTGACCAGTTCGCGGATATCCGGGTCGTCGTCGACGAGGATGATGGTGGGGGCGGCATGAGGCATGGTGGAAAGCATGCTGGCGCCCCCCGCTGAAATCAAGTCACGGCGATGCATTGATACAAAATGCTACATTCGGTTCATCGGCCAGAAAAGCGCCCCTCCCATTGTCATCCTCGACGAAGCGACTGGCTCTCCGGTCTTTCGCCACAGACCCACTTCATCCGCAACGAGGATTGACCCGATGAACAAGACCGCCCTTCTGCTCACCGCGCTGATGAGCGTCGCCATGGTTTCCGAGGCGGCCGCCTGGAGCCGCAATCGCACCGTCACCACCAATCAGGGATCGTCGAGCATGAGCGCCACGGGCACCTGCGCCGGAGGTACATGCACCCGCAGCGCCGTGCGCACCGGTCCGCGCGGCAATTCCATGAGCGCCAACGGCTCGGTCACCTGCGATCCGAGCTACCAGAACTGCACCCGCACCAAGACCTACAGTGGTTCGAACGGCGGTTCCGCCACCGTTACGGGCAGCGTTAGCCGCTGACGTTGCCCGGCCGGACGGTTCTCTCTCACCCCCACGCGGAATCGTCCGGCCTCTATCCCTGACTGACAGCAATGCCCTGCCATGGAGCCGCTCAAGCCCGTCCCGCTTGCCGGAGCGGCTTTTCCGTTTCCTTGATGCCCTGGCCGCCGCGAGCGCGGTTGCCGAACTCCCCCGATAGAGACGAGGTCTCCGATGTTCTCCCCGTTGACCGAAACCACCTTCCGCCTTGCCGTACTGCCGATGGCCGCCAGCCTGATGCTGCTCGAATACGGCCTCGCACGCCTCGCCCATCACGACGAAAGCCACGACCTGCGCGAGACGGCCGCCTCCCTCGGCGTCGCCCTTGGCCATGTCCTGCTCAGGGGGCTGGAATCGGCCCTGCTGGCAGTGCCGTTCCTCTTCCTCTACGAGCACCGGCTTTTCGAGTTTTCGAGTGCATCGCCGCTCGCCATCCTGGCGCTCTTTTTCGCCGCCGATTTCCTTTACTATTGGCAGCACCGCGCCAGCCATGTGATCCGCTGGATGTGGGCCACCCATGCCGTCCATCATTCGCCCACCCGCATCAACTTCACTGCGGCCGTGCGCCTTGGCTGGACCGGAGCGATCTCCGGCCAGTTCCTCTTCTTTCTGCCGCTTGCCTGGTTTGGCTTCCATCCGGCCGCCATTGTCGCGGTTCTCAGCCTGAACCTCTTCTATCAGTTCTTTTTGCATACCGAGCTTGCCCCGCGTCTCGGTCCCCTTGAATGGGTGCTGAACACCCCGGCCCATCACCGCGTCCACCACGCATCGAACGACACCTGCCTCGATCGCAATTTCGGCGGCATTCTGATCGTCTTCGACCGGATGTTTGGCACCTTTGCCGAGGCACCCCGCAACGAGCCTTTGCGTTATGGCCTGCGTGGCCGCAGTCCGAGCGTGAACCCTCTGCGCATCGCCTTCGGCGAATGGGCGGCAATCCTGCGCGACCTTGGCAGGGCGGCCAGCCTGCGCGCTGCCCTGTCCATCGCCTTCGGCCCGGTCACCCGCCGGCCGGCGGGCCGAAAGCCGGAGGCAGGCGCTGCCGAACCATGCCGGCAGGCGCCCAACCCCTTGCCCTTGGGCGAAAGACAAACTCAACCAGCACAGACAGACGGAGACACCGCATGACCGCCACCCGGAATTATCTCGCCATCTTCATGGTGCTCGCCGGCGCCGGATTGGGCCACGCCCAGCAGGGCATCACGCTGACCCCGGAAGGACGGGCAAAGCTGATGGAGGCGGCCCGCCTGTGCCGGGCGGATATCGAGCGCTTCTGCGCCAATGTGAAGCGCGGCGAAGGTCGCATCCTGCTCTGCCTCTCGGACCACCACGCCGAGCTGCAGCCGGACTGCCGCACGACGCTCGATGCCGCGCGCAAATCCTGAACCGGGGCGCGAAGCCGGCCTTTGCCATAAGCTTCGCGCCAGCCGCGCCTGACAGGATGCAGATAACGCTGTCAGTATGATCAGGTACCGCATGTCCAAGCTCTCGCCCTCCGGTCAGGCCACCTCGGCCTCCCTCCTGTCGAAGCGCCTCCTGTCGCTGGGGCTTGGCACGGCACTCGTAGGCTCGCTGTCAGGCTGCATCCTGATGACCGATACCAGCCGCATGAACATCGATGTCTTCCAGGATGAGGTCGCTCCCGTCTGGTACGATCCGGCCCGCACGCCGCCGGCCGCCGAACAGGCAGCACCGCAGAAGCGCGATCTCTATCGCACCCAGTTCCACCAGACCTATGGCCTGCCGGTCTCCAATCCGCTGCACCGGACGATCTATGGCCTGGTCGTGGATGAAGGCCACACCCTCTCGCCGATCCCGCTCGATCGGGTGCGCTCCGACATGCTGCGCCAGGAGGTGAGCTACCAGACGGTGGAAGCCCCGGGCACCATCGTCGTCGATACCAAGGCGCATTACCTCTATCTCGTTCAGGCGAACGGCAAAGCGATCCGCTACGGCGTCGGCCTCGGTCGCGACGGTTATGCCTGGTCGGGCAGGGGCGTCATCCAGCGCAAGGCGAAATGGCCACACTGGACCCCGACCGACGAGATGGTCGAGAACAACCCGAACCTCAAGCCCGTCTCGGCCGCCCGCGGCGGTCTCGTCGCCGGCCTCAACAATCCCCTCGGTGCCCGCGCCCTCTACATCTATCAGGACGGCAAGGACACGCTCTACCGCGTCCACGGCACGCCGGATTGGCAGTCGGTCGGCAAGGCGACCTCGTCGGGTTGCGTGCGCATGTTCAATCAGGACGTCATCGATCTCTTCGAGCGCGTGCCCGACAACACCCCGATTGTTGTCATTTAGCGACACTCATTTGCGACGGTGCCCCTCTCTCCAAAACGTGAAAGGGGGGTAGCGTTGCTTTAATGGAAGCTTTCCTGTTTGCATCGCATCATCGCGGAACAAAGCGCACCTCCCAGCGTCTTCATCCGCAGCGCTGCCACAGGAAATTTATAGATTACATGTCTTCAACGCCTCACCTGACCCGCCGATCGCTCCTGTCGCTGACAGGCCTCGGCGCTGCCTCGCTGCTTGCGAGCTGCACCACCTCCCGTCCGCTGCCTCCCGGCGTTCGCCTCGATGGCCCCGTCGTGCCGGCCGCGCCCTCTGGCCGCACGCCTGAACTCGACGCCATGTATGGCGAAGTCTATGACGGCGGCATCGTTATCCCGGCCGTGCCTTACTGGAAGATCCCGGAACGCTTCTATCGCCAGCAGGTGATCGATCCCACGGGCGAAGCCCCAGGCACCGTCGTCGTCGACACACCCAACCGCTACCTCTACCTCGTCGAGCGCGGCGGCACCGCCATGCGCTACGGCGTCGGCATCGGCCGCGACGGTTTCTCCTGGGGTGGCGCCGGCGTCATCCAGTGGCGCCAGAAATGGCCGAAATGGACCCCGCCGGACGAAATGATCGCCCGCCAGCCGGAACTCGAGATCTATTCGGTCCGCAACGGTGGCAAGCCGGGTGGTATCGACAACCCGCTCGGTGCCCGCGCGCTCTACATCTTCCAGAATGGCGAAGACACGCTCTATCGCCTGCACGGCTCGCCGGAATGGAATTCCATCGGCAAGGCCGTCTCGTCGGGCTGCGTGCGCCTGATGAACCAGGACATCATCGACCTCTACGAGCGCGTGCCGACCAAGGCCAAGATCGTCGTCCGCCAGTAACGGCTGACCGATCTCGGTCGTTTCGCGATCGAATTGAGTGACATACAAAAGAGGCCCCGCCAGCGATGGCGGGGCCTTTCTGCATCTCGGCTCTCGGCTTTGAAATCAGGCCGCTTCGAGCGCCTTCTCGATCGCCTCCACGGAGTGGCCGGTCAGATCCTTGTCCAGTTCGCCGATCAGAACGGCCGAGAGCTGCTTGTGATAGCCCTTGCGCATCTCGCCCAGCGTCCGCGGCGCGGCGATGATGACCAAGTTCTTGATCTTGCCCTCCAGCACGTGGCGGTTCAGCATGTCGGTGATGCCGCTGCCGAAACCGTCTTCTTCCTGCTGGCTGTCGTCAGGATTGGCAGCACTGCTGGAATGGCGGGCGCCGGATGCGATCTTCGAGCTGTCGATCTCTTCCGCCGGCATGGCCTTCAGCTTGATATCAAGCGCGTTACCCTCGTTCTGGAAGAGGCTCAGCTTCTCGCCGTCGGCGACGGCAATGACGGTGTTCTGGGGCACTTGCATGACTATTCTCCTTGCTGGTCTGGACGGCGTCCACCGGAGGCGGCGCGGCCGTGTCTGACCAAAGGACAACCCCTCGGGGCTGCATCGGTTCCCTTGTCTTCGCCCGGTGAACCGATCCCGTGCCAGGCCTCAACCGCGACAGCGAAACGGGCTGAACGAACTCGCCGCCCCGGCATTCATCGCGGCAATGGTCAGCCCGTTGGCGACCTCGATACGTCATCCGTAAAGTCTGCTTCGCAGCGCATGGAGATCGACCGCGGGACGATGACGGTGCGGCGGCCGCAATCCAGTCGCGTTGACGAGCGCTTCAATCGCGCCGCGCTCGACAAACACTTCCGTGTCGAGGGTCGGAGAACATGGTCCTGGACGATCGAGGAGATGCAGCCCGCCGTTGCAGTTGCGAACGACGGGCCGCCAGGTCAGTTCTGGTCGAGTGCTGCCAAGCCCATTGTTTCACCACCTGTCTTCCAGGCTGTCCGGGCACTAAACGTAAATCCGGCATTGGTCACGCTCTTGTAAAGATCACGAGAGCCATACAATGCACCAAATACATCTTTGGCAGAACGGGTGGTGGTATCGATTGTCACGTTGACACCATTATCCATCGTATAAGGGCAGGCGAATAAAAGGCCAAAACGCGGCTGCGCATTCTGCCGATCATGGAACACTATGGCTCCCTCGGTGCCATAGAGGCCGAAATTCTTCTCGCCAAAGAAAAAGCCTCCAAGAATGATGTTGTCAGGATCGTTCGGCGCGATGATTTGGCGCGCGCCGATCTGGATCAGCGGTGAATTGAACTGCTCCGTTTCGTGCTGCTCCATGAAACTCGAAACTGATCCGGTGCTGACGAACAGATCGCCTTTGTCAGCGCCACCTGTGCCGTCACGCCAGTCGTCGACCACAAGATTGAGGTCGGTATTGTTCATGACAAGTCCGAGGAACTGCTTCTTGTTGTAGACCAAAAGATACAAAAGAAGCTCAGTTATGATGAGGGCAGCGACACCGACGACGACACTCACCCCGCCCATTGCGCGGACACCCAGCACGAGGGCTTGCCGGAAGGCATTGCCTGCGCGCAGGGCTTTTATCGTGCCGATGATCATCGCAAGAGCGAAAGCTGCCAGTCCGGAACCGATGATTTCACCAGCAACCTGTCCTGCTGTCTGGCCTTCTTGGATCAGCGACAATCCATTGGATATCCGCTTAACGAAATCGTTTAGTTCCTGGCCTTGGTAGTTTTTGGCAAGCTTGTAGTTGCTTTCCAGCAATGACACATTGGGCACAACATTGATGGCGCCGCCAAGTCCGAGCGCTTTGCGGGCGTCCCGTTCTTGTCCGGCATTTGGCCACTCATCTGATGGCTGCTCGCTCTCCAAGCGGTCTTGTACATATCTGACGATGCGCTCATGCATTTCTGCGCGGATTTCTTGTGCCGACTTTTCAGACTCAAACAAATCGCGGATCTGAAGGCCCATATTGGCCTCCATCCGCCCGATCAACTCAAAGCCAAATTTGCGGTTTTCTGCAGCAAACGGGGATACCTGTTCTTCGCTCATCGCACCCTCCAATAGCAGCAACAATCGCTGCACATCAAAAAAGTGCGCAACTTTAAGGTGCGAGTCAATGACAACTTATCGTGTTTGGCTAAAATTATGGATCGAACATAAGCGATGCTTGCTTTGTCAGCTACAGCTGGAAATACTTTGACGAGGCCAATGGATTTCGGCGTATGCCGGTCCAACTGCGCAACAGGAGCCCCATGCCAAGCTTGACGCTGGGCTGCAGCGTGATGACGGATAATCTGCGCAGACATAAGCAGTCTGTAATGCGATCTCAGGATCGAAGACGCGTGTGCCGAACCGGCCGAAGCTCCAGACTTCCGGCTAAAGGTGCTTCAGTCTTGGGGAATGGCCTCCAGCTGGCCCTTCAGCCGCTTCAGGCTGTCGCGCAGGCTCTCGATCTCGCCGATGTCGCAGCCCGTCTGGTTGCCGATCGCCGAGAACACCTCAAGGGCGCGCGCCTTCAAGGCCCGACCTTCGGCAGTCAGCGTGATGAACACCACGCGCTCGTCGGCCGCGTCGCGGCGGCGTAAGACATAGTTGATCTGTTCGAGCCGCTTCAGCAAAGGCGACAGCGTGCCCGAATCGAGGCCGACCTTTTCGCCCAGCGTCTTCACCGAGAGATCGTCTTCCTCCCACAGCGCCATCATCACCACATATTGCGGATAGGTGAGGCCGAGCGGCGAGAGCAGCGGCTTGTAGGCACGGGTAAACGCATGCGCTGCGCCGTAAAGCGCGAAGCACAACTGCTTGTCCAGCCTCAATTCCTTTTCGAGCGTTTCGTCGGTCATGGCCCTTGATGAACCCCTGTCGGCATCTATTGTTTCTACAGTGGCCAAAACTGGCCCGGATTTCAATGCGCAAAAAACAATTGCGCGCAATTCAATTGTGCCCTATATATGTAGTCACCACCCCGCAAACAAGGAGAACAGGCAAATGGCTATCCTCTACACCGCACATGCACATGCCACCGGCGGCCGCTCGGGCCACGGCGCAACCGACAACGGCGTTCTCGACGTCACGCTGACGACCCCGAAGGAACTCGGCGGCGACGGCGCGACCGGCACCAACCCCGAACAGCTCTTTGCAGTTGGTTACTCGGCCTGCTTCCTCGGCGCGCTGAAGTTCGTGGCCGGCAAGGAAAAGGTGAAGATCCCGGAAGACGCCAAAGTCTTCACGGATGTCGGCATCGGCCCGCGCGATGATGGCACCGGCTTCGGCATCGAGGTGAAGATCTCCGTCGAGATCCCCGGCATGGAGCGTGAACTGGCCGAGAAGCTGGTTGCAGCCGCCCACATCGTCTGCCCCTACAGCCACGCCATGCGCACCTCGACCGAAGTGCCGGTCTCGGTTCGCTAATCAGCGCATCGCACAGACCCCCATCCACCGCCCGAAGGCCGGCCTAGCGCCGGCCTTTTTGCGTGCAGGCGAGGGGGGGGCTTCGTGCCGGACCCATGACGGCCTGGGAAATCCTCGCCGTCATTCTTGGGGGGAACACTTCCCGCCGAACTCTGTTTGACTTCACATCAGTCAACAGAGGATAAAACCATGCACACGACAACTGCGAACGAAATCCACGAAGACCACCGCCTCTCGCCCGATCTGCCGGTCGGTGAGGAAACCCGCCAAGAGATCCGCCGGCAGTATCCGGCCTCGGCCTTTTACGGTCCGCTTTTCGAAGGTCGCGACCGGATTGCGCTCGCCATGGCGACGGTCATGCTGATCGGCCCGCTCGCCGTGCTGCCGCTCGGCTTCGGCGGCTGACGCAAGGCGTCAGACGCTCACTTCGAGCAGCCCGCTGCGCAGGGCTGACGGGTCGCTCTCCATGCCGGCTTCGATGACGCGGTGCAGGTCCCGCCAGATCGGCACGGCCTCAGCCAGCGCATGCGAGCCTTCAGGCGTAAGCCGCAGGCGCTTGCCGCGTTTGTCCTTCGGATCCGGCTCGATCGACACCCAGCCGCGCGCTGCCAGAGGCTTGAGCGCCGCTGTCAAAGTTGTGCGATCCATGGCCAGAAGTCTGGCAACAGGACCCATCGGCGGCGGCTCGGGTCGGTTCAGCGCCATCATCAGGGAAAATTGCTGGTTGGTCAGTCCCGTCGGCTTCAATGCCGTGTCGAAGCGGCGGGCAAGCGCCCGTGCGGCGCGCTGGGCATGCAGGCAGAGGCACGTATCGCGCACATGGATGGTGGTGGAATAGGGAATCACGGGCAGATTTGACATTGACCAAATATGTTGATATCAACGTAAAAGTCAAGAGGAGGATCGGAAAAATGGAATATTCGACTGTTTCTCGGGAGGAGTGGCTGGAGGCCCGCAAGGCCTTGCTGCAACAAGAAAAAGAACTGACGCGCCAGCGGGATCGGGTGAACGCCGCGCGCCTGGCGCTGCCCTGGGTGCGGGTGGAGAAGGACTATCGTTTCCAGACGCCGTCAGGCGAAAAGACGCTCGCCGATCTCTTCGGTGGCCGCAGCCAGCTGATGATCAACCATTTCATGTTCGGACCCGACTGGGATGCCGGTTGCCCTGGCTGCTCCTTCTTCGCTGATCATATCGATGGCATGCTGCCACACCTCAACAATCACGACGTCACCTTCGTCACCGTCTCGCGCGCCCCGCTCGACAAGATCGATGCCTACAAACGGCGCATGAACTGGCACTTTCCCTGGGTCTCCTCCTTTGGCAGTGAGTTCAACTACGACTTCAACGTCTCGTTCACGCCGGAGCAGCTCGCCTCGGGCTCGGTCACCTATAATTTTCGCGAAACCCCACGCGAAAAGGCCCATGACGAACTGCCCGGCCTGTCGGCCTTCTACAAGAACGACAAGGGCGAGATCTTCCACACCTATTCGCAATATGCCCGCGGCGGCGAAGAGGCGCTGGGAACCCTGATGATCCTCGACCACGCTCCGCTCGGCCGCAACGAGACGGGCACCTTGAGCTTCGTCAAGCGCAAGGACGAGTATGTCGCAAAGCCCGTCGAAAAGGCCGGCTGCTGCCACTGAGGGAGTGGGTGTCATGGAATTCCCGAAACCGAGCGAGCACCACCGTGTGCTCGACCGCCTCGTCGGCGACTGGCTCTATGTCACCTCGACGGGCATGGAGGGGTATGATCCCGAGGATCCGCTCAAGCGCTGGACCGAAAAGGTCCGCTCCATCGGCGGCCTCTGGGTCGTCGCCGAAGGGCAGGGCGGTATGGGCGACGACACCGCCACCATGATCATGACGCTCGGTTACGATCCACGCCAAGGCCACTATGTCGGCAGCTGGATCGGCTCGATGATGGACAAGTTCTGGATCTACAAGGGCTGGCTGGAGGATGGCGGCCAGACGCTCATCCTCGAAGCCGAAGGCCCTGGCATGCAGGACCCGTCGCGCACCGAGCTTTATCGCGATGTCATCCACTTCATCGATGATGACAGGCGAACCTTTTCCGGCAGCGTCCGCCAGCCGGATGGCAGCTTCAAGACCTTCATGTCCAGCGAAGCAAAACGCATCGGCTGACACGCCAATAACAAAGAGAGGAACTGCGCATGCATGGGACATTCATTTGGCATGAACTGATGACGCCCGATCCGGCGGCAGCCAAGGCCTTTTACGGCGCGCTGCTTGGCTGGGAGCCGACCGATATGGTGATGGAGGGCTTCACCTACACCACCTTCGCGATCCCCGGCTTTCCCTCGGGCGTCACCGGCATGATGGCGCTCGGTGACGAGATGAAAGAGCAGGGCATCCCGCCGAATTGGACCGGCTATATTCAGGTCGACGACGTCGACAAGACGGCGGCCGAATTCGAGCGCGACGGCGGCGCGATCCACCGCGCGCCTGAGGATATCCCCGGCATCGGCCGCTTTGCCGTGGTCGCCGATCCGCAAGGGGCCGTCGTCTGCATCATGGCACCTCAGATGCCGGATGGCGAAACCGGCAGCTGGCCCACCCCCGGCAGCACGGGCACCGTCGGCTGGAACGAGTTGATGGCGGGCGATTGGGAAAAAGTCTGGGATTTCTACGCCGCCCGCTTCGGCTGGGAAAAGGACATGGCTGTCGATATGGACGCCATGGGTATCTACCAGACCTTCAAGCTCGGCGATCGCGGCATTGGCGGCATGATGACCAAGCGCCCGGAAATGCCGATGGCCTATTGGGGCTTCTACTTCATCGTGCCGGGCATCGATTCGGCGATCGACAAGGTCAAGTCGCTCGGTGGCGAGATCCTGATGGGCCCCCACCAGGTCCCCGGTGGTTCCTGGATCGCCGCCTGCCAGGACCCGCAGGGCGCCTACTTCAACCTGACCTCGGGCACCCGATAACGTGAAAAGGCCGGAGCGCCCCCGGGCGGCTCCGGCCTTCTCGAATTCTTGAGGCATCGGTCGTGTGCGCTGGCCTCAGCCGCGCTTCACGACCTTTTTCACGGCGCGCTTCTTCGGTGCGGGCGCGTTTTCGGCTTCCAGCGCCTCGCGCTCCAGACGCAGCGCCTTCAGCGCTTCGGTCTTGCGATCGCGCGCGGTTGCTTCCTGAGCGATCAGAGAACGAGCAACGCTGTCGGTTGTCGCGGCCTTGTCCTGCGGCGAAACCTTTTCAGGCTTGAAAAATGTCTCTTTGGTAGCGGTCATGTCCGGGTCCTTCCTGCAGCCTGGCTGCCTGTCTCGGCATGGGGTTGAGGTCCGTCCGCTCCTGGCCGGGTGGCCAGGGCCGGTGACCGAGGAGAGGCTTCACGCCTTCCTCGTGGTCGGACATCCGCGCGCCCGAAGGCGCACGGAGGGGTCGAAATTAGCGTGCGCCGCGAACTGCAGCCTTCTTCGGGGCCGGCAGCAGGCCTTCGCGCTGCATCTTCTTGCGCGCGAGCTTGCGCTGGCGGCGAATGGCTTCAGCCTTTTCGCGAACGCGCTTTTCCGACGGCTTTTCGAAGGCGCTGCGAGCCTTCATTTCGCGGAAGAGGCCTTCGCGCTGCATCTTCTTCTTAAGCACACGAAGCGCCTGGTCGACATTGTTGTCACGAACGAGAACTTGCACGGTCGTTTCCTTTCCGGGCGTGAGCCCGATTTAACTGGGTTGCAAAAGAGGGGATACGACAAGCTAACGCGCGACGCCCCGGCGAAGATCCCGATCGGATCGGGAGAAATGGAAAGTCGAACGCGGGCAGCCTTCGACGCAAACAAAAAAGGCCGGGCGGAACCCGACCTTTCCTCGCCACTCAGCCCTCGCAGTCGGTAAAACCGTTATCAGCAAGGGCGAGCGACAAATTATTAAGCGGCGCGCAGGTTGTCGGCCGAGCTCTTGCCCGAACGCTTGTCCTGAACGATGTCGTATGCGATCTTCTGGCCTTCGACCAGGTCGCGCATGCCGGCGCGCTGAACGGCAGAGATGTGGACGAACACGTCGGCAGAGCCTTCATCTGGCTGGATGAAGCCAAAACCCTTGGTGCTGTTGAACCACTTTACGGTACCTGTGTTCATAACGATTTCCTTTCAATCGTTGGGCTTGCCGGCGAGACATTCGACGGCTGGTATATCGACGTTGAAGGAAATCTGGCGTGCGCCGGAGGCGCGTAGACAAAGTCGCTCGCAATCTTCGATGGCGGCAATATAGAGGCTCGGTCGCCGCGACACAAGCCAAAATGGGCAAAACTGCCATTTCGTCGCGGTAAAATGTCGGGGATGCATGGTTCAAGCCCCTGATTCAAAAGCTTGAATCTCCACGCGCCGGCAAGCCAAAAAACGCCGTGAGGGCCAGTATGGCAGGTCTGTTTGGCTTCCTTTAGCCATATCGCGAACATCAGGAATAATTCATATGGATGTGGTGATTCCACGCAAAAACAGTACGACAATCTTCACCGCTGCTTGCTAGGAAACCTCGCCCGGCACGTTGATCACGCGCTCGCGCCGGCTCACCTTATCACTCATCCACGGGCTCATCCGATGAACAAGTTCCTTGCCGCCACCGCAATCTTCCTGATCACCGCATCCGCCTCCGTTGCGGGCAGCTTCACCTTCCCGGCCGACGAGCCGGCCGCAACCGTCGAAATTCCGGACGACTGGCAGCCGACCCCGACCGATTACGGCATCGAAGGCAATTCGCCCGACGCCGGCACCTACATCTCCTTCGACATCGCCGGTGTCGAGGACATGGACCAGGTGATGACCGACGTCTTCGCCTTCCTCGAAGAAAACGGTGTCACGCCGGACCCGGCAAGCCAGACCGAAAGCAAGGGCGAGCAGAACGGCATGCCCTATGAGACGCTTTCCTGGAAGGGCACGGACAAGGACGGCCCGGTGACCATCGGCGTCGGCTTCATCACTGTGTCGGCCGAGAAGGCCGCGATCGTCACCTACTGGGCATCGGCCGAAACGGAAGAAAAGAACATCCCCGAGGTCAACAAGATCCTCGAATCGATCAAGCCAGCCGAGTGATCGCGCCGAGGCGTCCGCAACTGGCGGCCGCCGCGCAGGTCTGCTGACAACCTCTTGGCCCCGCGTCTTCTAGCGCGGGGCTTTCTCGTTCCGGCGTGTCGCCGAATCAGCGCAAAGCGTCAGAGCATCGTCCGCCTGTTCTCGCCGCGCGATCCGGCCCCCATGATGAACGCCACAGCGCTCTGGACCCGACGAAATGCCGCAGCCCCCGTCGTGTGGGAGTTCCATGGCGACAAGTCGGCTGCGATCTGCTAGGACAGCCCACCCGTTCCTGGAGTGACGGGCGATCTCTAAGCCACGAAAGCCAGCCGACCATGACCATTGCTGCGGGCCTCTCCTTCGGATGCCCCGTGTCGCGCGCCCCGATTTTGGGCGTATCGAGCCCCTCCGCCGCCTTCCCCGATCCAATCAACCTCTCGGAGGCCGGCCTGTGAGCGCTGCATTCGACTACCGCGACGATCAAATCCCCGAGGACGAGACCCCTGATGCCAAGGCCTGGCTGAAGATCGTCAATGCCTACCGCAAGCCGAACCTCACCCGGTCCAGCTTCGAACTCGGCATCACGCTCGTGCCCTTCGTCCTGCTCTGGGCCGGCGCCTGGGCAAGCTTCCATTTCGCCTTCTGGCCGGGCCTCGTTCTGGTCCTGCCGGCTGCAGCCTTCCTGCTGCGCCTCTTCATTATCCAGCATGACTGCGGCCACGGTGCCTTTTTCGCCCGCCGCTCGGTCGACGACTGGACCGGCCGCCTGCTCGGCGTCCTCACCTATACCCCTTACGACTACTGGCGCCGCGCGCATGCCGAACATCATGCGACCGCCGGCAATCTCGAGGAACGCGGCGTCGGCGACATCACCACGCTGACGGTTGCCGAATACCGCGCGCTCTCGCCGCTCGGCCGCCTCGGCTACCGCCTCTATCGCAATCCGGTCGTCCTCTTCGGCATCGGCCCGATCTGGGTCTTCCTGCTCAAGCAGCGTCTGCCCTTCGGCATGATGAAGGACGGGGCTCTGCCCTGGGTCTCCACCATGGCCACCAATGCCGGCATGGTCGCCATGGCCGCGCTGATGATCTGGCTCGCCGGTCTCGATGCCTTCCTCGTGGTGCATCTGCCGATCGTCCTGCTCGCCGGCGCGCTTGGCATCTGGCTCTTCTACGTCCAGCATCAGTTCGAAGATACCCACTGGTCGAACCCTCCGGAGTGGCAGTTCCAGCACGCGGCTCTCCACGGCGCCTCGCATTACGACCTGCCCTGGGGCCTGCGCTGGCTGACCGGCCATATCGGCGTGCACCACGTGCATCACCTGTCGAGCAAGATCCCCTTCTACCGTCTGCCGGAAGTCCTGCGTGACCATCCCGAACTGAAGACCATCAGCCGCATCACGCTGAAGGAAAGCTTCGCCTGCGTGAAGCTCGTCCTCTGGGACGAAGCCCGCGGACGGCTTGTGTCCTTCCGCGAGGCACGCCGGATGGCTGTGGCCGCCTGATCTCTGCGCCACAATTTCAAGATCGAGACGCCCGTTGCTCAACCGAGCAGCGGGCGTTTCCTTTTCCAAGATGCGAAACGAGGCTTCGGCTCAGCCTTTGGTGCCAGTATCCCAGCCCGCCACCCACAGCTTGCGCAGCCGATCGCCCTCACGGCGAAAATGTGCGCCCGTTGGCCGGCACTCCCTGACCCGATCAACGCGGAAATTGCGGATCGCCTCCCGCAACTCGCACCAGCCGACGATGACCGCAGCCTCTGCATAATGGATCACCGCGATCGGTCGGATCCGCCGCGTCGTCGCCTGCTGCTGTTCGTTGACATAGTCGATGTCGAGCTTCTCCTCGTCGCGGATCGCCCGGCGGATCATCGAGAAGTCGATCGCCTCGGGCGCCTCCGCCACGCGTCCCCAGGCATAGAGCGACCGCGACAGGATCGAGTCGCGCAAAGGATCGGGAAGGGCAGCCGCGATCTTGTCGAGCACGCGGGCGGATGCCTCGCGCAGCTCGAGATCCGCCGTGCGCTTGGTGAGTGCCATGCCGAGCACGATCGCCTCGGTTTCCTCAGGCGTAAACATCAGCGGCGGCAGGTGGAAGCCGGGGCGCAGGATATAGCCGATCCCGCGTTCGCCCTCGATCGGCACCCGCATCGCCTGAAGGGCTGCGATGTCGCGGTAGATCGACCTTTGTGTCACCTCCAGCTTTTCCGCCATCTGCTGCGCCGTTATCGGGTGGGCAGCAAGGCGCAGGATCTGGATGATCTCGAACAGCCGGGACGCCTTGCGCATGGGGGATCCTCGATCTCAACTGACACACCTCTGTCAGTAGCCCTTGTCTAAAGCATCTCCAACGCATTGAAAACAGGCCATTCCCTACGGGATGCCTGCCTATCCAAGGAGACCCAACTGACATGACCTATGCCGAAAACCTCTGGCTCTTCTCCGCCCTTTTGGCGGGCATCATCGTCGTTCCCGGCATGGACATGATCTTCGTCATCGCCAATGGGCTGACCGGCGGCCGCCGCGCCGGCATCGCCGCCACATCCGGCATCATGCTCGGCGGCGCCTTCCACACGCTCTTCGGCACCGTCGCCGTGACAGCGCTCTCGACGTTGGTGCCGCAGCTCGCTGGCCCCATGCTGGTGATCGGCTCGGCCTATATGATCTGGATCGGCTACACGCTGGCCAAAAGCGCCATCGTCATCGACGGCATCGAGGCCTCGAAGCTGCATCGAACAGCGCGCATCTTCGGCCAGGGCCTGATCACCTGCCTGCTCAACCCGAAAGCCTGGTTGTTCATCCTCGCCGTCTATCCGCAATTCATGCGCCCCGAATACGGCCCCTTCTGGCGCCAGGCTCTGGTCATGGGCGCGCTCACCCTCATGCTGCAGGCGCTCGTCTATGGCGGATTGGCCTTTGCTGCATCCAAGGGGCGCGATGCGCTGGTCTCGAAGCCCGAGGTCACCATCTGGATCGGCCGCGCCGCCGGCTGGCTGCTGGTCGCAGTGGCGGCGCTGATGCTGATGGAAGGGTGGCGCAGCTGGTGACATGCAGGGCAGGGCAGCAGGGGCCTTACAGCCCCACCGCCTTGCGCAAGGCCTCGTTCATCCGCGACTGCCAGCCGTCACCACCCGCCTTGAACCGCTCGATCACCTCGGCATCAAGCCTGAGGCTGATCGCCTTCTTCGGCGTCTCGGATTTCGGCCGCCCGAGCTTACGATCGATTGAAGCCGCGAGATCGGGAAAGACCTCGCGGAAGGGCCGCATCTCTTTCAGCTCCTCTTCGGTCAGTTCGGGATTATCAGGATCAGACGCAATCATCGCCTGGATCTCTGCCTCTTCCGCATCGGTCAGTGGTCGTGCCGAGGAGAACTTGTTCTTCATGTCTCGCTCCTTTCCTTCCGGCTCGCTGGACGCATGGAGATGATGGAGATCGCTTCGCGTCCCATCGGCAGAAAGACGACCGCGACGATGAAGCGCCCCTGGAACTCACCGATCGCGATGGCCCGACCCGTCTTCGCCGTTCGGATCGAAGCGCTCAGGAAGAACGATACGTCGAGCTCCGCGAAGTCCAATCCGTGCTTCGCCAGATTCTGCTGCCGCTTCGGTTCATCCCAGACGATCACCATAGTTTATGTATATACGGAAATTCCGCAAGCTGGCATCCTGCCTTTTGAGGGGAATTCCGCTCAGCCCCTTGATGGCAACAGGATCACCGCTGCCCCGACGAGGCAGATCACGGCCCCCGTGAGGTCGAAGCGATCCGGCCTTTGCCCCTCGATCAGCCAGAGCCAGCAAAGCGAGGCTGCGATATAGACCCCGCCATAGGCGGCATAGGCCCGGCCTGCGGCCTCAGATGGCACGAGGGTCAGAAGCCAGGCGAAGAGAGCAAGTGAGAGAAGGCCGGGAACGAGCCAGAGCGGCGAACGGTCAAGCTTCAGCCAGGCCCAGAAGGCAAAGCATCCGGCGATTTCGGCAAAGGCCGCGAGCGGGTAGAGGATGAGGGTCATGGCGCCGATCCTGCCACGGCAGGCTGAGGGGCGAAAGGGCCGGGGGCGGGCAAGCTCAGCCGGAGCGGCCCTGCAGGTTCAGGACATGGCAGACGCGCGGCAAGAGCTCCGCTTCCTTCGGGAAGCAGACGAAGAAGCCCTGCACGCTGTCGAAGCCAAGCTGAACAGCGGTTTCCATCTGGTCTTCGCTTTCGACACCGGCTGCCGTCACGATCATCCCGAGATCATGGCCCAGCGCAATCACATGGCGCACGATCGCCTTGTCGACCGGATTGGTCGAGGCCGAGCGCATCAGCCCGTGGTCGATCTTCAGGCGTCGGAAGCTGTGATTGCGCAGCGCCGATAGTCCGGCATGGGTCGCGCCGAAATTGTCCATGGCAAGCGAGAAGCCGCAGTAATGCAGCGCCTCGAGCGCAAGGCCGACCGCCTTCGACAGCGGGCCGTAAAAGGCAGGCTCCGCCACTTCGATCTCGAGCATGTCGGGTGTCAGGCCGAAATCCTGCACCATGTCGCTGAGCCTCAGCGCAAAATCGCCGGCGCAGAGGTCAAAGGCCGTGGCATTGACGCTGATCCGCCCGAAGTCATGGCCCTCCGCCCGCCAGCGTGCCGCCTGGCGCAGCGTGGTCGACAGCACGAAGTCGCGGATCGACAGCGATAACATCGGGTCGCGAAATACCGAGCGAAAATCCTGCGCCACCGCCAGCCGGCCGGGCGAAATGCGCCAGCGCAACAGCGTCTCGACGCTGTCCACTTCACGGTGGTCGACGGAATAAATGGGTTGATAGGTGAGCTCGAAGCGGCCGCGTTCAAGCGCGCGCTTCGCGTTGTTGACCAGAACGATGTGATCCAGACTGCTGTCCACGCTCAACCCCATGTAACCCCCGGGCGCACCTGCCCGGGAATTGTGGTGATTTTCATTCTATATCAGGGATGGTTGCCCGGAAGTGAACAAAAACTGGGTGTGAATGGCGAGCTTTCGCCACTCAGTTCTTGTGTTTTGCTGACAAACCGCAACATCAGCGCCTCAAGCTTCCCAAAATACCCCGCACCAGCGCCCGGCCGACCGAAGTTGCAACCGAGCGCGCAGCACTCTTCATCGCCGCCTCGATCACCGTCTCGCGCTGATAACCGGAGCTCCGCTTCGTCGTCCGCGTGCCTTCCTTGTCGGCAGGCTCGTCGCCAAATCCCGGCAGCGTCCAGCGGCCGGCAGCGCTATCGCCACCTTCGGCCTTCTCCTCGGCCGCCCGCTTGGCGGCTTCCGCCTCCGCCGCCTTCCTGGCGCGGGCCGTAAGGATTTCGTAGGCCGATTCCGAATCGAGATCGATGTCATATTGCCCGGCGACCGGCGAGAGGTTCATCACCTTCTCCCGCTCGGCATCGCTGATCGGCCCGACCTTGCCCGATGGCGGGCGGATCAGCGTGCGCTCGACCATGGAGGGAATGCCCTTGGCCTCCAGCGTCGAAACCAGCGCCTCGCCGATGCCGAGCTGGGTGATCGCCTCGGCACAGTCGAAGGCAGGGTTCGGGCGGAAGGTATCGGCCGCCGTCTTCACCGCCTTCTGCTCCCGAGGCGTATAGGCGCGCAGCGCATGCTGCACCCGGTTGCCGAGCTGGGCGAGCACGGTTTCCGGCACATCGAGCGGGTTCTGCGTGACGAAATAGACGCCCACCCCCTTGGAGCGGATCAGCCGCACCACCTGTTCCACCCGCTCGATCAGCACCTTCGGCGCATCGTTGAACAGAAGGTGAGCCTCATCGAAGAAGAACACCAGCTTCGGCTTGTCGAGGTCGCCCACCTCAGGCAGTTCCTCGAAGAGTTCCGAGAGCAGCCAGAGCAGGAAGGTCGCGTAAAGCCTCGGGTTCATCATCAGTCTGTCGGCAGCGAGAATGGAGATCGCGCCGCGCCCGTCATTCGTCGTGCGCATGATGTCGGTCACCTTGAGCGCCGGCTCGCCGAAGAAATTCTCCGCCCCCTGCTGCTCCAGGATCAGAAGCCCGCGCTGCAGCGTCGCAATCGAGGCCTTGGAGATCAGCCCGAATTGGCTCGAAAGCTCGGTCGCATGCTCGGCCATATAGGTGAGCAGCGCCTGCAGATCCTTAAGGTCCATCAGCGGCAACCCGCCTTCGTCGGCGATCTTGAAGGCGATGTTGAGCGCGCCCTCCTGCGCTTCCGAAGCATTCATCAGCCGCGAGAGCAGAAGCGGCCCCATCTCGGCCACCGTAGTGCGCACCCGGTGACCCTTCTCGCCGTAGAGATCCCAGAAGATGACGGGGAATTCGGCCGGCGCATAATCGGTAAAGCCGATCTGTGTCGCGCGCTGGGTGATCCAGTCCTTCGGCTCGCCCATGGCGGCGATCCCGGAAAGGTCGCCCTTGATGTCGGAGGCAAAGACCGGAACGCCGGCCTCGGAGAAGCTTTCGGCCAGCACCTGCAGCGTCACCGTCTTGCCGGTGCCGGTCGCCCCGGTCACGATGCCGTGGCGGTTGCCGTATTTCAGCGCCAGATATTCGGCCTTGTTCAGGCTGTCGTCCGGGTTGCGGCTGGTGCCGAGATAGAGCGAACCTTCTTGCAGCATGCGGACGTTTCTCCCTGCGTCATCAACACTTCAGCTTGCTCTTATAGGAGGAGTGTGGAACATCGACAACGGTCAGATGTCTCAAGCTGAAACAGGCCCCGCCAGGACCCTCACAGGTGCCCCGTCGTGCCTCGCAGATCGACTGCGGCAGCCGTCGCATCCCCGGCAATTTTCGCCGGAGGCGGCCCCGGGTGCTTGAGTTCGGAAACGACTTCCATTACGTTGACGTTAACGTCAAAATCGCCTCAGGAGGACTTCGAGAATGAGCGAAATCGTCACCCGCATCGCCGACAGTGTCGGCATTTCCCCGGAAAAGGCTGAAACGGCCCTTGGCATGATGCTCGGCTTCCTGCAGCGCGAAGCAGCCGACGGCCCGGTCGCCCGCATGATCGAAGCCATCCCCGGTGCCGCTGAACTTGTCGCCAAGCACAATGGCGAAGGCTCGGGCGGCGGTGGTCTCCTCGGCGGCCTGATGAGCGCCATCGGCGGCGGCGGCATCATGGGCCTCGGCCAGCAGCTGATGTCGCAAGGCCTCGGCATGGGCGAAATCTCCACCCTCGCCAAGGAAACCATGGCAGTTGCCCGCGAATACGCCGGCGCCGACGTGGTGGACGAAGTCGTCGCCTCGGTTCCGGGCCTCAGCCAGTTCGTCTAAGACGAGCAGCAAGCTTTGAAATGACAAAAGCCGCCGGGGGAACTCGGCGGCTTTTTTGCGTTTTGGTCACCGGCGCCACAACGCCGGCGACTACTCCTCTCCCCTCGGGGAGAGGGTGGCCGAGCGCAGCGGAGGCCGGGTGAGGGGGCTGCGGGCGCCGTCAGGGTTATCGAGCAGCATGTTTCTTTTGCGTCATGTCGCCGACCTCAACTGTCGAAGTCTGGTATCTGCTCCCATTCAATTCCGGCTTCTGCACCCCAATTGTAGACCTCAGCAATGTTCTCCTCATCCGGAAAGCGTCGCTGAGCACCCTTGATCACCATCAGACAGGCTCCGACCCCGACACGCAACTCTCGCGCGATTGCATTGACAATCCAGGCCCGCGCCCCACTGGCAGCTTCGGACGCCGTTTCTTCATCCGGCGGTTTTCCTGCACGAAGATAGGCGGCGTAGCGCTCGGACACTACCAGCCCGCAAGTTCCGATAACCTGTTCGTTCTCGGCGCCGGTTTGAACCAGTTCAATAACACGCTGATAGATCGACTCCACCCTTGGCCAGTCTCCGGCCTTGCCGGCATGGCTGGTGACATTGAAGGCGGCCATTGCCTCCTGTTGTGCGATGTCGCCATTGTCCGGAAAGGCGTGTCTGAGCGCATCGAGACGGGCGAACATGGCCTCGACCCTTGGCCAGTCTCCGGCCTCGCCGGCATGGCTGGTGACATTGACGGCGGCCTCTGCCTCACGGAGTGCGATGTCGCCATTGCCCGGAAGGTCTTGTCTGAGCGCATCGAGACGGGCGAACATTGTGTCGAGTTGCGGCCAGTCGTGATTTTCTGCAAAGCGGCTGGAAAGATCGACACTTAGCCTTGCAAATATCAAGGCCCCTGCGGGCGTCACCTTGTCCGACGGCAGAAAAATCTGCAGAGCCTTACTTCTGTCTGCGAAATCCCTGAGGCAACGCAGACAAAAGATCGCATATTCGTCGTCGCCAAGGCTGAATGCAGCATCGATCATATCCTGCGCGAGACCGTGTTCTCTTAGTTTCTCCAACCGCGAAAGTGCAAAGTGCTCGCCGAGAATGTCGGGCTCCAGTGCTGCGATCTGCTGGTCTGGCAGGCTGCTGCCCATGGCATTGATCAGAGGAGGGGACACACTTTGCGGCAGGATCTCCGTCCGTAAAGCTCTGGTTTGCAGGCTGTTGAGGCTTCCACGGGGAAGCCCAAGACACATGGTGGCAAAGGCAAGCAGGTTTTCATGCCGTTCAAGCCTCTCATCGTCCCCGCCACAGGCATGCTGCCAGCGGCTTTGCCGGTCACTTTCGATGAGCTTATCGAGGATCCCTTTCTGGCTAAGTCCATCGATGAGACGGGCAAGATCAACCTCTCCCGCGCGGGTCGCTTCAACCATGACTTCGGCGACAGCTGAGGCGAACAGCGCGCGGGGCAGGGGCATCAAGCCCTCTTCTGTCTGAGCGCCTCTCGGATCGATCTTGTATGCAGCCTGTAGGAGCAGTCTCGGGTCCGGGGCTTGAATTCCTTCCCGGTCAAAGCGCTCCTGCATCAGTTTAACAATCGCATCGGGCATCAGAGGCCAGACCGGAAATCCCAGCCGCAGATCTCCAAATACATGGTCATTCAGCGCCGCGCCGGCGGAATTTTCCGGCACCAGTTTCTTGAACCATTCCCCGGTCGTTTCCCGCTCCAGCAGCAGAACCCGAACCGGTAGTTCGAATCTCGTCCAGTCACGATCCAGCATCCGCAGAAACACATTGACCGCCTCCGGTTTTTGGGCGGGATAGTCGATCACGAACAGCGTCGGTCTGCGGGGCCGCCACTTGAACTGGCCCGAAATCATCGCTTGCAGTTCGTCCAGGTCCAGCTTGCCTGCGAGCCAAGGGGCTTGAAGCTGATTCTTGCAGAACTCTAGTGCGAGACGGCTCTTGCCCTCGCCGCCCGGGCCGGTGAGCAGCAGCCAACGAAAGCGGTTGAGGCCGGGCGTGGGATCAATCTGATGCAGGAAGTTACCGAGAACATCGAGTTCCCGTTCGCGTCCATAGAATCCATATTGGCCGGAATTGTATTTCAGTCTGTCCGCGACCGAGAGATTGCCGCTTTCCCGTTCCCAGTTGCCGTCCACTCCGGCTGTCAGCAGTCGCGGCTCCGTCATGTCGCGGAGCACCGCCTCAAGCGTGGCGCCGATATCGCGGGCAAGTTCTGCGATCTTACCGGAGAGGCCCTGCAGGGCTGATCGTGCATGAAGGGCCGTAACGACCTCCAGCTCACTCGTCATATCCGCCAACATCGCCGCATCGTCGGCGGGGGTGGCATTCAGGTCCTCCAGCAATCTCTGCTTGAGTGCGTTCTTGTCCTTTTCTGCGGATTTCAAACTGCTGATCCGCCGCAGCACGCCAGCAATTGCGGAATTCGCCTCCAGAATGTCAATCAGCTTTGATTGCAGCGTCTCCGACAGGAACCCTTCGGCAGCGTTGGCCAGTTTCCGGGCACAGAACCACACCACATGGTTCGCGGGCGCACGGCATCCGACCTCGGCCAGTTCCTTCAGGCAGGCATGCTTGATGTCCTTATCATCAAGGAGCGCAGCAAAGCCGCCGCCGATGAGATCGGCTACGATCCCTGACGCGGAATCATCATTCTGCGCTTTTCCAACGACGAAATCGTCCTTCGGCAATCTTCGTACCCCCCGCACCAAGACTTCATACAATTATAGGTACTCAAGTTGGGTGGGAATGCAATGCGCCGCCATCTCCGGCATGATCCGCCGCGACGACTGAGCCCAAGCCCTCACACCGCAAACCACATCTCTCTCTCCGGCTTGTTCGGAACGAAAATCTCCGGCCCGCCGTTGAACAGGGACGAGGGTGAAACCTCAGGCCCCAGCGACAACGGAGAACAGCAATGACCGGCAACGACCTCAATCACCGCGAAAATGGCGTGCGCAAGCTGGGTGAAGCGCCCGGCGCTTCCGACGATCGCGAGGCCCGTGACACCAGCCCGCAAATCGATGCCACCCGCCAGGATGCCGCCCGCGAGGCGGGCCGTCTCGGCGGCACGGACACCTTTCTGGTGGACCAGGACATGGAAGACGCCGACCAGCGCGAAGCCCCGGATGGCCCCGACGGCCGCCCGTCGCCACTCGCCAATGCCGACAATGCCGAGCGCTGAATTGCGGTCCAGGATTGGCCGCTGATATCAGGCTTCTCACAACAGAAGGAGGATCGGCATGGACTGGCAGAGCATGCTGTTTCAGGGCTGGCCCGGCATCGGGCGCACGCTTCTCGTCGGCACGCTCGCCTATGCCACGCTTGTGCTCTTTCTGCGCATTTCGGGCAAACGCACGCTGTCTAAGCTGAATGCGTTTGATCTTGTGGTCACGGTTGCCCTCGGCTCGACGCTCTCTGCCATTCTGCTGCAGGAATCGATTGCGCTGGCCGAAGGCGCAACGGCGCTTGGTCTGCTCATCCTGCTGCAATATCTCGTCACCTTCGCCTCTGTCCGCTCGCCGTCGGCGGCCAAGGCGATCCGCTCGGAGCCGACGCTGCTCGTCCGCCATGGCAGTTTCTGCCGTCAGGCCATGCTGCAACAGCGCATCACCGAGGACGAGATCATGAGCGCGGTGCGCTCCAATGGCCGTGACGATCTGGAACAAGTCGAGGCCGCGGTTCTCGAAAGCGACGGCACACTCAGCATCATCAAGCGATGAACACAGCGTGTGGAAGCAGCATCAGCTTCGATCTTCTGCGCCTCGCTCGTCCGCGTCCGCCTTGCCGCGATGCAGGGACAGTTCGCTGCGCTCGCCCTGCCAGGGCCAGCGCCCGGAGATCTCGACTTCCAGCGACAGGCTGAGAAAGGTGCGGATGGCCACGATGACGGCGAGCACCAGCACGGAATCGAGGCTCGGCTCCACGGCCACCGTGTTGATGATGTCGCCGGCGACCATCAGCTCCAGCCCCAGAAGGATCGCCCGGCCCATGCCCGCCCGCAAATTGCGATAGGACGACAATGTCCGTGGGGCTGTCAGATAGCCATAGCCCGCCCCGGCAATCCCGATAACGATCACCGCCACCCCCACCGCCTCAATGGCCCGGGTGACGATATGCATGATGCTGGTAAAATCCATGATCAGCGCTCCCTCTGAAGGCTGAACGCTCACGGTGCCAATCCGTTGCAAAGATCCCGCGGCCCCGGTGGCACCTTTTTCCAACTCGCGCGTTGAAGCTTTCAACAGACAAACAAAGGGAGAGACCCCATGCAGGATTTCGATCTGAGCGCCATGACCGCGGACGAACTCGACCAGCTGATCGCCGATGCGACCAGCGAGCGCGAGACGCGCAATGCACCGGGCGAAAACGCGCGCACCGAAGACGGCGTGAAAGGCCAGGATGTCAACGATCCGAACCATGGTGCAATCACCACGCCTTCGCCGCATCAGGTCCGTGATGTCGGGTTTGATGGTCTGCAGCCCGGTGCCCGGGTTGAAGGCACGCGCGTCATCGATGCCGACGAAGTGTCGTCCGCCGAGCGCATCGAACAGGCCGCCCGCCGCGTCGTCTGACCGACCCTGAAGTTCTGATGGCCAGCCCCCGGGCCATCGAGGCCGCCATGCATCGTCCCCCGGATGCATGGCGGCCATTCCATGTCTGGCATCCGGTTTGTGCAGTCGTGCCTCGCCCGATTGTGAGCAGCCGATCATCGGTGCCCGGTCACCGCCAATTGCCAGCGCTGGATGCCCGCGCTAGACCGGCTGCGTGATCACCGCTTTCGCTTCCTATCTCGCCCTGTTTCTGGCTGCCTTCCTCGCCGCGACCATCGTGCCGGCGCAGTCGGAAGCCGTGCTTGTCGGCCTGATCCTGGCAGGCGATCGCTCGCTCATCCTTCTGCTGCTCGTCGCAACAACAGGCAATGTGCTGGGTTCGGTGGTCAACTGGCTGCTCGGCCGTTTCATCGAGCGTTTCCGCGACCGCCCCTGGTTTCCGGTGTCCCGCGCAAGGCTCGCCCAAGCCGAGGCCTGGTATCGCCGCTTCGGCATCTGGTCGCTGCTATTGTCCTGGGTGCCGATCATCGGCGATCCGCTGACCGTCGTCGCCGGCGTCCTGCGCACGCCCTTCCTCACCTTCCTCGTCCTCGTCACGATCGCAAAGGCAGGCCGCTATCTGGTGCTGGCGGCTGTGACGCAGGGGATGATGTGAAAGGAGGGCGCTTTGCCTCAAGTCGCGCGACGGGCTAGCGCCCGGATTTCGAGAAGCTTGATGCGCGGCGGTCCCCGCGCCAGCAGTCCAGCACCCGTTGGACATTGATCTGCGTGCCGGCAGTCGCATCAAGCTGCAGGTCGTAAACCTTGCCGATATGGATGGTCTCGTAATCCCTTTGCGCGCTGCCGATCGGTCGGTCCCCCCGAAGCTGTTCCCGTTCGATCAACAGATCGAGTGGGCAGTGGACCGCGACAAACAATAGGTTATGCTCGTCGAGCAGGTCTGTCAGGGTATCGAGCCAGCCTTCGGTGTCCAGGATATGTTCGAGGATGAGATTGTTTCCGGCATCGGCGTAGGCCTTGAGCGAGGCATGAAAGCCATCGAAGAAAGCCGCCCTCGCATCCGCCCAGCGGAAGTCGCCGTTTCTAAATCGGCTCGTCGGAAGGACACCGGCATCCCGCAGGTGATCGATCGAGATATGCCAGAACGGCACCTCGATGCTCTCCTGAAGCGCCTTGGCAATTGTGGACTTTCCGCTGCTCGATGCGCCATGCAGAAAGATGATGGATGCCATAGACCGGCGTTCCTTGTTCGCATGCCCCCAATCGGTCGCCATGCAAAGATCGACCAATTCTGACTGACCCAAATCAAGCGGTGATCTTCACCCCGGCTGCCAGTGCTGCCGAAATCAGCGCCTTGCGGCCGTCTTCTTCCTTGGCCTTGCCCTGGGCGACGGCACCGAGCACCAGCAGGGCCTTGTCCAGCGCTTCGCTCTCTTCCTCCGGCCAGTCCTCGATCAGCGCCCAGGACGCACCGAGCGAGCAGTCGACCACAACGTCTTCGCCCTCTTCGCCGATCCCGTGCAGGATCACGGGTTTGCTCCAGGTCTGGCTCATATCTTCACGTCTTTCTTGTCGTCTCAAGCGGCGCGTCAGCGCCGGTTCGTGGCGGCTCTATAACGGTCAAATCGCTTTTCCGCCATCGCCGATCCACTCAAGTGCGTTTCGGCACCAGCCCGTCGAGCGATGAGAAGATCTCGTCCGGCGCAAACTCCGCATATTCGTCCGGCGCGCCCGATCGATTGATCCAGTGGCAGCGAAAGCCAAAGGCCTTGGCACCGGCAATATCCCAGCGGTTGGAAGACTGAAAGGCGATGTCGGGTGCGGCGATCCTGTAGGTCGAGGTGACGAGCGCATAGGCCGAAGGTGCCGTCTTGTAGATCTTCAGCGGATCGACGGAGAAGATGTCGTCGATCAGATGCCCGATGCCGGCTGCCTGCACGGCCTCGTCCAGCATCCGTGGCGTGCCATTGGAGAGGATGGCGATCTTCGCGCCGGTCTCTCGCAGAGCGCCGAGAACCGTCGGTACCTCGGCAAAACAATCAAGCCGCTTGTAGGCCTCAAGCAGATCGGTCCTCACTCCGGCATCTACCGCCGGATATCGGGCAAGACAGAAGTCGAGCGCATCCTCGGTCAGGGCTTGGAAATCCCGATACTGCCCCATCAGGCTCGTCACCCAGGTATATTCGAGCTGCTTGACCCGCCAGAGATCGGAAAAGGCTGCCGCATCCGGCCCGATCGCGTCGGCATGCCGGCGCACGGCCGCATGCACGTCGAACAGCGTGCCATAGGCGTCGAAGACATAGGCCGCTGGCCCGGCATTGGGGCCGGCCTCATCCTGCGATGCGATTGCGTCTGTCATGAAGCGTCCTCCTTGAAAGGAGGGTAGGGCTGAGACGTCCGCCGTTCAAGCGGCGCGCGACCCGCGCGCGGCCGCAATCAGCTGCGGCGTGCCGCGAGCCGCTTTCGGTCGTGTTCGACGGTCGAAAAGCCACGCGTCGTCAGTCGGAACTGCCGCTTCTGAAACTCGCCTCGGATCTCGATCAGCCCCTGTTCCTCGGCTTCGGCCAAGGTCTTCAGGCTCGTGCCCTTCGGCGGCGTCTGCCAGTCCCGGCCTTGAGCCGCATGCAGCAATACCATGATCTTGATCATCGGGGTCTCTCTCCGGACAATGCCGATCTCAGCCGTCCCAGTCTTGAGGCCAGGCCGCAGATCGCATGACGCGGGCACAGCGAATATCCGCCGGCGCGTCAAAACGTGAATTGCGTGTTGCTATGCCTGAGCTTTTCGCGAGCGTCGATTCGAAAATGAACCATGCGGCACAGTCGATCACGGAGATCGGTCGTCTTCGTCGAGGGCAAATCAGGATTTGGTCCGCAGCCAGTCCCTCAACACCGCATTGATCCGCGACTGCCAGCCCGGACCTTCGGCGCGAAAAGCGTCGATCACGTCTTGGTCGAGACGGATTGTTGTCGAGACCTTCGTCTTGGGGCTTTTGGGTCGACCGCTACGAACCGGTGCCGCCTGGAATTTCTCCACCCAAGGGCTGGTCGAAAGATCAGGTGCCTCGTCGTCAATGTCCGACAAGTCGACCTTGGTCACAGTTTTATTCATGTCCAGTTGCTCCTTCGGATCGAAACCAGCTCGACATTTTTGTTACTACAAAAAGTCCTTGGAGTCACTCTTGCGGAGGAATCGGCAAGCAAACGACTGCGGCACGCACCTTCACCCACCCAGATCCTGATCGATCTCCGTCAGCGCCCGGTCGACATGCCCCTCGAACACCAGCGTCTCCTCCTCGGTAATGATGAGGATCTCCGGCGCGCCGCGCACGCGCACATGCTGGGATTGCGCCAGCCCCTCGTCGAGACCGCGGGTCAAGAGATCCATGAAGCGCGTGCCCGGCCCGGTGATCGCGATCGGCATGGTCTCCTCGGCAAGGCTCAGCATCCGCGACAGCCCCTGGCCAAGCGCCAGCCCCGCCTGGCGGAAGGCATATTGCGAGGCGCGATGCCCCTGGCGGGCGCGGCTGGCGATCTTCTCCATTTCGGCAAGCGGCACAAACTTCGCCGGGATCGTATCCGGTGGCACTTCGAATGCCATGCGCAGGATGCCGTAGAAACCGGCCGAGGCCTCGATGCAGCCGATCGCCCCGCAGCGACAGAGCTTGCCGTCATCGGCATGCAGCATATGGCCGAAATTCGGCGCCCGGATTTCGAGATCGCCATGCTGGTCACGATAGGCAATCCCAAGCCCGATCGAATGGCCAAGCGACAGCGTGGCAAGCGAGGCGAGCGGCGTGGTACGGTTTTTCGCCAGCCGAAGCGCCAGCGCATGGGTCACCAGCAGGCTCTCGTTGAAGAGATGGATGCGGCTATTGCCGAAGTCCGAAAGCGCCGTCTCGAAGTCGAGCTCCTCATAGCCGAAGACCGGCGACCACAGGAGCTTCGCGCCCTCCCGGTCGACCAGCCCCTTGCTGGAAATCGAGATCGTCGAGATGGCGGATGCCGGCAGGCGCGAGCGCTGGATCAAGCGTCCGATCGCAGCGCGAAACCCGTCGAGAAAACGTCTAGGTGATTCCGGCCCCTGTTCACGCGCTTCCTCGAACCGGTCGATCATCGTGCCGCGATAATCGGCCAGCGAATATTGCACCGCATGCGAGGAGATCCGGACCGCAATGACATGGGCTGCATCCCGCCGCCGGGCAAAGAGCGCGCGTGGCCGACCGCGCTGGCCAGGGTTGGAAACCTCGCGCCGCTCCAGCAATCCATTCTTTTCGAGATGGGCGGTAATCGCGGAAACCGTGGCCGAAGACAGCCCCGTCGCTGCCGAAAGATCGGTATGCGCCAGCGGCCCCTCACGCCGGAGCACTTTCAATACCAATCCGTTGTTCTGGTGGCGAACGGCCTCCGTGCTCGCCCTCGGACTGGCTGTCATGATGGGCTTGTCGCCCGGTCTCGTCTGGTCCACCGCATGCTCCTCCCAAAGCATTTGGCAACTGTCTTTGCAAGCCTCCTCCGGGCCGTGTTGACAGCGTGAGAATCTTCTGACAGTTATTTTCTCGACTGTCGAGAAAAACCATTGGACGGGGGTCCATGGGGTAAGGGCAGTTTCGCAGCGGGTCGTATGGTTGGGAGGTCTTCCGACGGTCCGCTATCACCTTGGGAGGTTTAAAATGAAATCCGTTATGAAGCTGATGGCAGCGACTGCCGTCATCGTGAGCCTGCATTCTGTCGCCAATGCCGAAGGCCTGACCGTCGGCGTCTCCTGGTCGAACTTCCAGGAAGAGCGTTGGAAGACAGACGAAGCCGCGATCAAGGCAGCCCTTGAAGCCGCCGGCAACAAGTACATTTCTGCCGACGCCCAGACGTCTGCCGCCAAGCAGCTGACCGACATCGAAAGCCTGATCGCACAGGGTGCAAACGCCCTGATCGTTCTGGCCCAGGATTCGGAAGCCATCGGCCCGGCCATCGAAAAGGCCACTGCTGAAGGTATCCCGGTCGTCGGTTACGACCGTCTGATCGAGAACCCGGACGCCTATTACATCACCTTCGACAACAAGGAAGTGGGCCGCATGCAGGCTCGCGAAGTGTTCAAGGCGAAGCCGGAAGGCAACTACGTCTTCATCAAGGGCGCCTCGACCGACCCGAACTCTGACTTCCTCTATTCGGGCCAGATCGAAGTCCTGAAGGAAGCCATCGACGCCGGCAAGATCAAGAACGTTGGCGAAGCCTACACCGACGGCTGGAAGCCGGAAGCTGCCCAGAAGAACATGGAGCAGTTCCTGACCGCCAACAACAACGCGGTTGACGCCGTTGTTTCGTCCAACGACGGCATGGCAGGCGGTGTTGTCGCAGCTCTGGAAGCCCAGGGTCTCGCCGGCGCCGTTCCGGTCTCCGGTCAGGACGGCGACAAGGCCGCTCTGAACCGCGTTGCTCTCGGCACCCAGACCGTGTCTGTCTGGAAGGACAGCCGCGAACTCGGCAAGAAGGCTGCTGAAATCGCAAACGAACTGGCCGCTGGCAAGTCGATGGACGAAATCGCCGGCACCGTGAAGTTCTCCGGCGGCCCGAAGGCCGTTGAAATGAACTCCTACTTCATCGCTCCGCTGCCGATCACCAAGGAAAACCTCAACACCGTCATCGACGCGGGTTGGATCTCCAAGGAAGAAGCATGCCAGGGCGTTGCCGCCGGTTCCGTTGCTGCCTGCAACTGATCCTGACGTGACTGACCACAGAGCTTGAGCCGGGACGCCGCAGCCATTTGCGCTGCGGCGTTTCGACTGATCGAGAGCATGGCAGCAGGAGAATGTCGGACGGCTTCAAGGGGCCATCGCCGGCGTGATCCATGAGCCGCCGAAGAATGAGATGCCTCGATTCGCATGGCGGGTAGAACGCCCGAACGCCCGCGCGAGACGCGAGCCCTTCGCAAGCCGACAAACGACTGGGGAGAATTATTCGTATGGCGGATCACAGCCTTGCCACGCCCGCACATGGTGCTCGGGCATCCAATGTTTCAGCGGTAAAACGCTTCTTTCAAGCCACGGAAATCGACACGCGCCTGCTCGGCATGGTGATCGCGCTCGGGATCATCTGGGTCGGCTTCGACATCTTGTCGAACGGCCTGTTCCTCACCTCGCGTAACCTCTGGAACCTCTCGGTTCAGGCGGCTTCGGTTTCGGTCATGGCGACCGGCATGGTGCTGGTCATCGTCACCCGCAATATCGACCTTTCGGTCGGCTCGATCCTCGGTTTCGTCGGCATGATCATGGCGGTCCTTCAGGCCCGCATCCTGCCGCCGATCATCGGCTTTGAGCATCCGATGATGTGGATCATCGCGCTCACCGCCGGCATCCTCGTCGGCACCGCGATCGGCGCCCTGCATGGCGTCATCATCGCCTTCCTCGGCGTGCCCGCCTTCATCGTCACGCTTGGCGGCCTGCTCGTCTGGCGCGGTGCGGCCTGGATGGTCACATCGGGTGCAACGGTTGCCCCAATGGACACCACCTACCGCCTGATGGGTGGTGGTGCGGATGGTTCGATCGGCGTCACCGCCAGCTGGATCGTCGGCCTCGTCGCCTGCCTGATGATCGTGCTCACCATTCTCAACACCCGCCGTCAGCGTCGCCGCTTCGGCTTTCCGCTGCGTCCGATCTGGGCTGAATACTTCCTCGTCGCCTCCGGCTGCGTGGCCGTGCTCGGCGCCGTCTGGGTGGCCAACAGCTACTACATGCCGGTGAACCTCGCCCGCAAATATGCCGAAGCCAATGGCATCGCCTGGCCGGAAGGTGGTCTTCAGATCGGTCTCGGCATCGCCGTTCCCGTTCTCATTGCCATCGGCATCGCCATGGTCATGGCCTTCATCACCAACCGCACCCGCTTTGGCCGCTATGTCTTCGCGATCGGCGGTAACCCTGAGGCCGCTGAACTCGCCGGCATCAAGGTGAAGTGGGTCACCGTCAAGATGTTCGCGCTGATGGGTGCACTCTGCGCCATCGCCGCTGCCATCTCGACCGCCCGCCTCAACGCTGCGACCAATGCGCAGGGCACGCTCGACGAGCTCTACACCATCGCCGCAGCCGTCATCGGCGGCACCTCGCTTGCCGGCGGCGTCGGCACCATCGCCGGTGCCATGCTCGGTGCCATCGTCATGCAATCACTGAATTCGGGCATGGTTCTGCTCGGTCTCGACACACCGCTCCAGAGCATCGTCATCGGTATCGTGCTCGTCGTCGCGGTCTGGCTCGACACCGTCTACCGCGCCCGTGCGAAGTAAGGGGAGTTGAACTCATGTCGGAAAATCGTACCCCCCTCGTGGAAATGCGCAACGTTTCCATCTCCTTCGGCGGCATTCACGCCGTCGATGACGCCTCGATCGACCTCTTCCCGGGCGAAGTCGTGGCACTGCTCGGCCACAACGGTGCCGGCAAGTCGACCCTGATCAAGATCCTGTCGGGCGCCTACAAGCGCGACAACGGCGATATCCTGGTCCGCGGCGATTTCGCTGACATCAACAACCCGCGCGACGCCAAGAAGTATGGCATCGAGACGATCTACCAGACGCTCGCCGTCGCCGATAACGTCGATGCCGCCGCCAACCTCTATCTCGGCCGCGAGCTGCGCACCGCCTGGGGCACGCTCGACGACGTCGCGATGGAAGCCAAGGCCCGCGAAGTCATGGGGCGCTTGAACCCCAACTTCCAGCGCTTCAAGGAGCCGGTAAAGGCTCTGTCCGGTGGTCAGCGTCAGTCGGTGGCGATCGCCCGTGCGATCCTCTTCGACGCCCAGATCCTGATCATGGACGAACCGACGGCAGCCTTGGGTCCGCAGGAAACCGCCCAGGTTGGCGAACTCATCCAGCAGCTGAAGAAGGACGGCATCGGCATCTTCCTGATCAGCCACGACATCCACGACGTCTTCGACCTCGCCGACCGCGTCTTCGTCATGAAGAACGGCCGCGTGGTGGGCCATGCCCGCACCGAAGATGTGACCAAGGACGAAGTCTTGGGCATGATCATCCTCGGCAAGTGCCCTCCGGGGGCAGTGCCGGGACCAGGTGCCATGCAGACGGCGTGAGCCAAGAGACAATGAACTGAGACAGGCGAGGGGGCGTTAAGCTCCCTCGTTTGCGTTTGGGGGAATTCAGTAACCGACTTAATGCTGATGCAGAGTGGTCGGCAGCGTCTGCTGCTTCGAATCTACCCGGTTTGCGGGAGTTCCGGGTTCACCGCATTGACGAATGTTGCGCGATCCACCAGTCGTTCTGCCAGTCCTCATAACCGAGCAAGACCCCTTGCAGGCGCTCGAGATCCTCGTCCCAGTCACGGGTCCGATTCAAGATGTCGTTGACATAGGCGTCGATCCGCCACGCCTGATCCGGAAGTGCAAAGAGCACGTCCCGCATGCCATCAAGATCGGCATGCCGTTGCTTTAGGGCGGACACAGGTGTGTCGATGATACGGCGAAGGATTTGACCGGAGGCCACATATGGCTCGAACGGCTCCAGCAATTCGTCGAACCAATCGGATGGATAGACATCCCCGAACACGGCCAACGGTTTTCGGCCGTCCAACATCAGCGCAAGTTCAAAATTGGTATGGATCAGATAGGGAATGGCGTCGAAGGCGAAATGCGGTCGACGGAGGCCGGTGAGAATATCATCTGGCACGATGGGCGGTACGCACAGAGCGCCGATCTCTTGCATGTCGCAGTGTGAAAGCCCGACATACAGGCCCTTCAGACCGGGATCGGAGGCGCTCTCTGGAGCCAGGATCGCTGTGAGCTGATCCAGATCGTCGATCCGCACGCGGCATTCAGCACACACTGTTTTGGTGGTGGCGTCGAAGCCTTCCAACACGAAAATAGAACCGCCGGCATCATGAATAGGCCTAGCCTTCAATGGATCATCGAGGGTCAAAGGGCGTTTCATGCAGGCGCCTGTGTCGCGGTGTCTTTGGGAAATACTATGGCAAGTGCAACGGTCTGTCGACGCGAGGCCCGCACCCGGCGCTCAATCCCGCGCCCCGGCCGCCTCAAGCGCCGCCGCAATATGCGACATCGGCCGCAACAGCCGAAACGGATCGTCTTTCGACGTCAGGAACCCGCGCCGCTCGGCACTTCATGAAGTTACGCAGCCTAACCGTTCACCTTTGGCGCGGAGGCCCCGCCAGTCCGAGAAAGACCAGCATCGCCTGATTAAGCCGTACGATGTCCTCGTCATCCAGTCGCCCGACCCACTCACCGAGTTTGGATTTCGAAACCGTCGTGATCTTGTCCACCATCAGCCGAGAGGGCTGCCGCAGGCCATTGCCGGTGGTCGGGAGAACCGCGAGCCTGAACAAGGGCGCTTCGGTCTCGTCGGAGGTGAAGGCGCATAGGGTGACCGACCCAGTCTGGTCAAAACTGTCGTCTTGCACGATGACCGCCGGGCGCGGTTTTCCGGCATAGTCATTGCCCCCGGCCACCGTCCAGATATCTCCGCGTCTCATTCATCGGTCCAGTCGGAAACCGCGTCGATGAAGTCTTGGTCGACCTTTGCCTGCTCGCTTTCGGCGACAGCCAGCGACTGCCGGCTGGCTTCCGCCTTGAAGGAAGGCGATCGGATGTCCGGCACCCAGATCTGGATGGGTCGAAGTCCCTGGGCCCGTAGCCGCTGGCGATGCTCGGCGACCTTGATGCGTGACGACTTAGGCTTGGATGCCGATGTCATGTAAGGCTCCTACAAGCATGGTTACATGTAACCTATCACGTACATGCAAACACGCCAAGGTGCCCCAATATACGCTCTGCCCTTCGCCTAACATGTCACGATGTATGCGGTCCGCCCCCAACGCAAAGAACCGGGCACAAGGCCCGGTTCTGTCTGTTCAGCGTCGCCGCGCGATGCCTTACAGCGTGTAGGCGTAGTCCGCCGGCTGGAAGCGGTAGTGGTCGCCATCGACGAAGATCCGGCCGAAGCTCGGGAAGGCGATATGGGTGGCGGCGATCAGCATGTTGTCGGCCGAGACCATGTCGAAGATCCGGCGACGGCTGGCGGCGGCCTCGGCGGGATCCATGTCGAAGGCAAAGCCGACATCCGGCTTCACGGCATGGATCGCGGCATTGTGCACGGTATCGCCGACGATCAGCATCTGGTCGGCACCGGAGGCGACGCGCAGGATGCTGTGACCGGGCGTATGTCCGGCAGACAGGATCATCTCGACGCCCGGGAAGATCTCGCCATCCTTTGCCAGACGCGTGCGCGCCTCATAGGGCTTTAGCGCCTTGCGGGCGAGATCGAACATCGGCTTCAGGCCGTCGGGGGCGCTGGAGAGGGCACCGTCATCGAGCCAGAATCCGGCTTCCTTCTCGTGCAGAACGAGTTCGGCATTGGCAAAGATTGCCGCGCCATCCGCGCCGACGAGGCCGTCGGCATGGTCGGGATGGGCATGGGTCAGGATCACTGCATCGATCTGGTCGGGCGTGATGCCGGCGGCGGCGAGGTTCGCGACCGTGCGGCCAAGCGTCGGGCCGAACATCTGGTTTGCACCAAGCCCGGTATCGACGAGATAGGTCTTCTCGCCGGAATTGATGACGAAGGCATTGACCGAGGTCGGCAGGCTTTCGGTGAGGCCGGCCTGGTTGAGAATGCCGACGAGGTCGGCCTTGTCAGCGCCGGAGAAGTTGTCGACCGACAGCGGGGCAAAGCCGTCGAGCAGGGCGGTGATTTCAAGGCTTCCGACCTTGCGGCGATAGAAGCCCGGCGCCTGGACACCCGCAAGCGGTGCTGCGGCAAATGCCGATGTGGAAAGGGCAGCGCCAAGGCCGGCGGCAGCCCCGGTCAACAGCAGGGAACGACGATTGATCAGCATGGTAGATCTCCCATTCGAGATAGCTCGGAGCACCAGTTCCGTCGCGCGGGCACCGCGCGCAATAGGTTGCGCGAGCATATCTGTCACGCGAGAGATTTGCGCACAAGTCGTAATGTCGCCTGTCGTGATATAAATTGCTTTGAGGTTGCCTGTGTCGGGTCGCCCAGCCTATACCACCTGCCGATGACAGGCTTCTGTCAGTGCAAGCGGTGACCAGGCCACTCAGTGAAGGGCGCGGCACCCGGATGGAGACGAACGCATGGCGGACAAGGATGAAAAGAGCCTGGACCACCAGTTGTGCTTTGCCATCTATGCGACCTCGCTTGCCTTCACCCGCGCCTATCGTCCGCTGCTGGAAGAGCTCGATCTCACCTATCCGCAATATCTGGCCATGCGGCTGCTCTGGGCCGAAGATCGCCTCACCGTCGGGCAGCTTGCCGAACGGCTGGCGCTGGAATCCGGCACGGTCACGCCGCTGATCAAACGCCTGGAGCAGGCAGGCCTCCTGACCCGTTGCCGCTCGCGCATCGACGAGCGCCAGGTCAATGTCCATCTGACGGAGAAGGGCATCGCGCTGAAACCGGTCGCCGACCGCCTGAACGAGGATTTGAAGGCTCTGGTCGGCCCGCGCTTCATCGATGATGAAAACCTGGTCGAAACGCTTCAGTCGCTGCGCAAGGTGCTGGTCGGCGACAGCCGCTGATCGCTGATCCCCGATCCCTAAGCCTTGAAGGCCTTCAGACCCCCTTGATCAACGCCCCGATCGTGCCGCCCACGAGAAGCACGATGCCGATCAGAAACGTGAGTGCGGCCCCTGGTCCACGCTTTTTCGCGTCGTCGTAATACTCGGCCGCATAAAGCGCCCGCGCTGCGGTCCAGCCGAGGCCGAGCAGCCCGGCCAGCATGTCGGAGACGTAAAAGCCGAAGATCCACAGCGACGGCAGGAAGAGCACCATCTGCTCCACCGTGTTCTGCTGCACGCGAAAGATCCGCTCGAAATCCCCATTGCCCGTCGTCTTCGGCGCCTCGACGCCAAACTTGCGCCGCGCCTGGCCGACTTTCAGCAGGAACCAGCAATAGGTGAGCAGTGCGGAAAAGGTCGCAAGGATGGTGAAGCGCATGATTTTTCTCGGCAACAAATTGGCACGGTAACCATTGATTGGTAGGCGCCGTGTCACGATTGCGCAAGCAAGGAAGGTTACGGTCACGGTGTGTTTGTGAAGTCAGCGCCGCTTGTGAGACCGGGCCATTTCCGCCATCATCCCGAGCATTGCTTCGCGACCCGAAACCGACGCCCCCTTAAGAAAAGACGAAGAGACCAGATGAATACCGAGAACTTCAAGTTTGGCCGCGCCTACGACCTGCATGAGCTGGTCGCTGACGGGATCATCCATGGCATCGGTGTCGTCTTCGCCCTGGTCGGCGCGACCGCCCTGATCTTCTACGCCACCGTCTATTCCGACTATGCCAATATCGCCGCCAGCTGGATCTATGGCCTCGGCCTGATCATCTCGCTCGGCGTCTCCTTCACCTACAACATGTGGCCGCATTCGCGCGTGAAGTGGATCCTGCGCCGCTTCGATCACTCCGCGATCTTCATCCTGATCGCCTCAACCTACACGCCCTTCCTCGTCCAGGGCGCCGATCGCCCGCTGATCCTGGCGCTGCTCATCGGCATCTGGATCACGGCCTTCACCGGCATCTGGCTGAAATTCCGCTTCCCCGGCCGCTATGATCGTCTGGCCATCTTGCTCTATCTCGGTATGGGCTGGAGCGGCGCGCTCGCCATGGGCCCGCTCTCGGAAATCATCCCCGGCGTCACGCTGACCCTGATCATCGTCGGCGGCTGCATCTATTCCGCCGGCGTCGTCTTCCACGTCTGGGAACGCCTGCGCTTCCAGAACGCCATCTGGCACGCCTTCGTGGTGACCGCCGCCATCGTCCACTATTCGGCGGTGTTTACGGCCATCAGCCTCGGCTGAGGGTGGTCAGGGTCTAGACGACCGTCATCCTCGGCCCCCGTGCCGAGGATCTGCCGAGAGTGGCCCTGGCCCCGACGCTTCCGCTCTCGTCGCACCCGTTGCAGCGGCAGTGGATGCTCGGGACGCGGCCCGAGCATGACGAAAGACCATCTCAAATCTCCGTCAGCTTCGCCTGCTTTTCGAGGTGCTTTGCCACCTGACCGGCCCCGATGCGGAAGCCCGCCAGCGTCACCGGAAAACTGAGCGCCAGCGTAGCACCCGCCAGCACCAGTGCCGCCGTGACGGGCTTCATGTCCATCTGGCCGGCCAGCATCTCAAGCTCCACACCGGTGATCCCGTTGATCATGACCACGCCGACGAGGATCAGCCCGCCGAGCAGCACGGCGACAACGGCGAGCAGGGCGGAGAGCCTAAGGCTCATCCCCCAGCTCGGTTTTGCCTTCAGCCGCTCCGCAACAAAGCTGCCGGCCGAGGAACCCGCTGCAATCAGCACCGCAACATTGCCGGCCGATGACAGGCTGTCGCCCCAGCCGAAGCTATCGAGCACCAGCACCAGCAGATAGATGAAGAGCTGCGCGGCGATGAAAACCACGACGAAGCGTGTCAGGAGGCCGGGAAGGAGTGAGGTCATGATGATGGTTTTCCGTCTGTCGTGGTCTTGCCTTTAGCCCCTTGTTGCCCGATGTGTCGACGCGGCGAAGTATCGCCCGTCACATCATCGTCTCGCGCGGCGCCTTTTCCGCTGCAAACTGCAAAAGTCCTGTTATGACCATGCTCCACATCCTCCGCGACGCAACGCAAGCCGACCTGCCGGCGATCCTCGAGATCTACAATCACGCCGTCGCGGAGACCACCGCGATCTGGAACGAGACGCTTGTCGATCTCGACAATCGCAAGGCCTGGTTCGAGCTGCGCCAGACGCGCGGCTTCCCGATCCTGGTCGCCGAAATCGACGGCCGTATCGCCGGCTACGCCTCTTATGGCGACTGGCGCGCCTTCGACGGCTTCCGCCACTCGGTCGAACATTCCGTCTATGTCGAGAAGGATTTTTACGGCCGCGGCCTCGGCAAGGCGCTGATGACGGCCCTGATCGAACGGGCAAAGGCGGGCAACATCCACGTCATGGTCGCCGCCATCGAAGCCGGCAACACCGGCTCCATAGCCCTCCACAAAAGCCTCGGCTTCCGCCTCGTCGGTACCCACCAGGAAGTCGGCCAGAAATTCGGCCGCTGGTTGGACCTGACGATGATGGAGCTGAAGCTCGGGGAGTGAGTTCGCACCCGGCTGATCTCCTCTTGTGGTTGTGCAGCAAGGTCGTATCTTCTTGATGGTGCATGGCATTCGGAGGGGAAGATAATGGCGCTGCTGGTCCTGTTGGGCACGATTGGGTTCCTATTATTTATCTGGTACAGCTCAGGAAAATCCAAAGAGATCGGTCAAACACCCCCTCTCGCAAAGGATGGCTTTCAGGGCGGAAGAGAGCAACCTCAATCACGGATCGAAGTTGACCGTCGGACACCTCCTCCTACGAAAGCAGAGCTTCCGAAGTCGGATGACGAGCGCGACTATGACATCGAGTACGGCGATGTGGATGGAGTGGTGACGACCCGTCGTATCAAGGTTCTGGACCTCGAGGGCAGCGCTGAAGTTGTGTACCTCCGTGCTGTTTGCTCGCTGAGAAATGCTGAAAGGACGTTCCGCGCAGATCGCATTTTGAGCGCAAGATCGGCGATGAGCGGCCAGCGAATTCACGATCCAGTGGGGCACTTTCGGTCTCAGTTCGTTGACCTACACCAGAAGGATCCTGATCATGAGGCCGTCATGGCAAGAGTACGGGGCGGACTCAATCTTCTGATATGGATTGCTATGGCTGACCGAGAGATTTCTAGCGATGAGCAAGAGATACTGCTGGAGTTCATCGCGGCGCGAAACGCTCTTGCTGGGGCGAAGTATGCGTCAATAGCTTGGAACCGTGCCCGCGCCGCACGGTACATTGATCAATCCCGCCCTACCTTTTCTGTTGCGGCCGGCTTTCTCGCGGGCATTTCCAAGACTGGGCGCGAATGGAGAATGATTGATGAGTTCTCAATCAAAGTCGCTGGTGTAGGCGGAATAAGCAGCGAAAATCGTAGGAGGCAATTATTCAAATAGGCTCAGCGTGTAGCTGACGATGGTGGAGCTGAAGCTCGAGGAGTGAACTCCCACCTCCCCCTTGAGGGGGGAGGTCGCCGCAAAGCGGCGGGTGGGGGTGACACCTCCCACGCCGCCTCGACGTTCACCCCACCCCGGAGCGGAGCTCCGACCCTCCCCCTCAAGGGGAGGGTGGATGCATCGCCTTAAAGCAGCTTGAGCAACGCCTTGGCCGCCTCTTCCGAAGAGGCCGGGTTCTGACCGGTCACGAGCTTGCCGTCGGTGACGACATGCACGCCCCAGTCGGCGCCCTTTTCATAAAGTCCGCCGCGCTCCTGCAGCATGTCCTCGACCAGGAAGGGCACGACCGCCGTCAGGCCAACGGCCTCTTCTTCCGAATTGGTGAAGCCGGTCACCTTCTTGCCCGAAACAAACGGCTTGCCATCCTTGCCCTTCACGTGGCGCAGAACGCCCGGCGCGTGGCAGACCGTGGCGACCGGCCGATCCTTGGCGGCGAAGGCTTCGATCAGGGCGATGCTGTCCTTGTCTTCGGCGAGATCCCAGAGCGGCCCATGGCCACCGGGATAGAAGACGCCGTCGAAATCGGCGGGATCGATATGCGAGAGCGGCGTGGTCGAGGCGAGCAGCTGCTGCGCCGTCTGGTCCGCCTTGAACCGGTCGGTTGCCTCGGTCTGCGCATCCGGCTCGTCGCTCTTCGGATCGAGCGGCGGCTGGCCGCCCTTCGGCGAGGCGAGCGTGATCTCGGCGCCGGCATCCTTCAGCACGTAATAGGGAGCTGCGAATTCCTCCAGCCAGAAGCCGGTCTTCTTGCCGGTATCGCCAAGCTGGTCGTGTGAGGTGAGAACCATCAGGATTTTCATGGGTGTCAGTCCTTGTTGTTGAAGTGTCTTGGGAAGTTGGATGTCACGAAATCGGGCGACCCTCACCCTGAGGTGCCCTCGCAAGGCGAGGGCCTCGAAGGATCAGTCGCGTTGGATCAGTCATCGGCGCCGACGCGGATGACCCGCTTGCCGAAAGCTTCGCCGCGCAGCAGGCCGATAAAGGCGCGCGGGGCTTCTTCCAGCCCGTCGATCATCTCTTCGCGATACTTGATCTTGCCGGCCTCTACCCAGCCGGCCATCTCCTTGGCGAATTCGGGATAGAGATGCCCGAAATCGTCAAAGACGATGAAGCCGCGCACGGTGATGCGCTTCTTCAGGAACATGCCCATCAGCCAGCCCAACCGGTCCGGCCCATCCGGCAGGCTCGTCGCATTGTACTGCGCAATCAAGCCGCAGAGCGGAATGCGCGCAGCCGTGTTGAGGAGCGGCGCAACCGCGTCAAAAAGCTTGCCGCCGACATTCTCGAAATAGATGTCGATGCCATCGCCCGTTGCCGCCTTCAGCCGCTCGGCAAAGTCGTCCGCCTTGTAGTCGACACAGGCGTCGAAGCCGAGCGTGTCGACCGCATGGGCGCATTTGTCCGGGCCGCCGGCAATGCCGACGACCTTGAGGCCGAGGATCTTGCCGATCTGGCCCACGGTCGCGCCCACAGGCCCCGTCGCACCGCCGACCACCAGCGTCTCGCCCGCTTTCGGCTGGCCGATCTGCTTGAGACCCGACCAGGCCGTAAAGCCCGGCATGCCGGTCACGCCGAGTGCCCAGGAGGGATGCGAAGGGGTTGCGCCGAGCGAAGTCACGCCCTTGCCGTCGGACAACGCATAATCCTGCCAACCGGCAAAACCGACCACCCAGTCGCCCTCCTTGAAGCCTTCGAGCTTCGAGGTGACCACGCGCGAAACTGTGCCACCCACCATGGTCTGGCCAATCTCGACCGGTGCCGCATAGGACGGCGCATCGCTCATCCGCCCGCGCATGTAGGGGTCGAGCGACAGGAACACGGTGCGGAGCAGCATCTGGCCCTCTGCGGGCTCAGGAATATCCGCCGTCTCCAGCCGCAATGTCCGCTCATCGGGCTCACCCTTCGGGCGCTCGGCCAGAACGAAACGGCGATTGGTGGTGGTCGCTTGGGGCATGGATATCTCCTGTATTCGGGATCGGGTCTCTCGCACTGCCGCTATCGGCCGCAGCGCTTGGCGGGTCTTCTCTTGCGTGCCGACCGCAGAGCACCCTCGATGTTCCATACAACGGCACGCCCCGACCGTTGTTCCATGCCATCCTGTCGCGGTGATGGCGCGTCGCCATGGCCATGAAGCCTTCCTTGCTGCTGGTTGTCTCCAGCCGGGATCAGCCAGAATGCAAGGCCGGCCGAGTGCGGCAAGAGGCCGAATTCGCGAGGCGAAGGCCTCAGGCAGTTCGCGTCAGTCCGCGCCTGGTTCGCCCTGGTCCAAGCGTGAAAACTGTCCCGCAGTTAAAGAGGAGTGAACCGCTCCGCTTTGCCGCCCAACCCAGCTGCTGGAACCACCAATGTCCGTGACCGCCTCATCGCCCACATCCACAGCGCACCTGGCCGAAGCGAACCCGTCTGGAGCAAACCCGCCCGACGCAACCACACGTCATGGCATGGCCCGGCTCTATGCCGTGCTCGCCGGCCTCTATCTCGCTCAGGGCATCCCGACCTATCTGCTGCTCGTGGCGCTTCCGCCGCTCATGCGCGAAGCGGGCGCCTCGCGCACGGCGATCGGCCTATTCTCGCTGCTGATGCTGCCGCTCGTGCTGAAATTCGCCGTCGCACCCTATGTCGACCGCCACAAGCTCTTGCCCCGCATCGGCCATCGCCGGGGCTGGATCGTGCCGACCCAGGCGCTGGTGTCGCTCGCCATTGCCGCCATGGCCTTTTTCGATCCGTCTGAGGCGCTGCCGCTCTTCGGCCTCGGTCTCTTCATCACGCTGTTGTCCTCGCTGCAGGATATCGCCACCGACGGTTATGCCGTGCGCCACCTGAAGGGCGGCGCACGCGCCATCGGCAATGCCGTGCAGGCGGGCGCCGTCGCGCTTGGCGTCATCATCGGCGGCACACTGGTTCTGGTGCTCGTCCAGCAGATCGGCTGGACGCCGACCATTCTGATCGTGGCCCTCCTGTCACTCCTGCCGCTTCTCGCCACCCTGTTCATGGCGGAGGAGCAAGAGGGTTTGGAGAAAGCTGATCGGCCGCGCCCAAGCCTCGCTGCCTTCTTCCGTCGGCCCCAGGCCTGGCTGATCCTCGGTTTCGCGCTCAGCTACCGCGCCAGCGAAGGCCTCGTGCGCGGCATGGAAGGCCCCTATCTCGTGGATATCCAGGTGCCGACCGCCTGGATCGGCTATCTCTCCGGCACATCTGCCGCGACCGCAGGCCTGGCCGGTGCCATGCTCGCAGCCCTCATCATTCGCCGGCTCGGCCTTGGGCCCACGCTGCTCCTGCTCGGCGGCCTGCGCAGCCTGTGTTTCCTCGCCTTCTCGCTCAATGCCTTCGGCCTTGCCCCGGGCATCGCCGTGGCGCTCGCCGCCTCCGGTTTCCAGACGCTGATCCGCTATATGGAGCTGGTGGCGATCTATTCCTTCTTCATGAAGTCCGCCTCCGATGATCAGCCCGGCACCGATTTCACGCTGCTCGCCTGCGCCGAACTGGTGGTCTACATCATCGGCACGTCGCTTGCCGGCATCATCGCCGATCGCGTCGGTTACGCCTGGCTGTTTTCGCTGGCCACGGTGATCTCCGTCCTCGGCATCGCGCTGTCGCTGATCATGCTCCGTCGCCTCAAGCCGCAGGCCGAACCTGCCGCTTGAGGTCCGATGGCCGGATCTGGTAGCGGCTGCGGAACGACCGGTTGAAATAGGAGAGGTCGTTGAAGCCGCATTGATAGGCGACTTCGGCAATCGACATGCGCTCGCCGGCGGCCATCATCACGGCCTTCGCCCGCTCCAGCCGCCGCTCCAGCACATGCCGGGAAAAGGTCGTGCCTTCGCGCGAAAACAGCTTCTGGATCGCCCGGGGCGTGATGCCCTCGGCCTCCGCCACGTCATTGATCGAGAAGCCGCCATCGCTGAGCCGCGCATCGATCAGCGCCCGGATACGGGCCAACCGGTTGTCCGGTGCCACCTCTTTGGCAGCCCCGCCGAGCGCCTGCGAGAGCAGCGGCAGGAAATCGTAGAAATGGCTGACCATCATCGCCACGTCCTCGGCTGTCTGCTGCTCCCGTTGCAGGAGATAGCCGGCATAGCTGGTCAGCATGTGCAGAGGCAGGCAGGCGGCGGGCACGGTCTTCAGCATCAGCACGTCGAGTGAGGCCCGGTGCCGGTCGACCGCCTGTTCCGGCAGATGCGCGCAATCGAGGCGCCCGCCTTCGGAAAGGATAATGCGCAATCCACTCTGTGCCGGAATGAAGACCACGTCTCCGCTGGCAGCCTCGATCCGGGAACGCCCATGCTCCACGGTCATCGGCTGGCCGACCGAGCGCAAGAGCACCACGCCCCGGTCGCCGCTCCCCTCGCAATTCAGGCTGACAAGTGTCGCCGGGAAATAGACGGTGGCGAGCGAAAGAGCCGGGTCGTGCCAGTAAAGCCCCGTGGAGCCGCTGATGTCGCCACCCTCGAGGCTGACGCTCAGCCCTCCCATCATGTCGACCAGGATACTGCCGCAGAGCGCACGGGCCTCCACGTCGGACAGCGCCGCGGAACCGAATTTCAAGGGGCGGATCAAGCTCATGCGAATGGTCAACTTTCCTTAGGGAACTTCGCGCTGGTCCAAGCCACGTTCGCCTCCATCCAAGCGGGTGCCATCGTTATGTTTTAAACATGACCGCACCAGTAATGTTTTATCTCGCTGCGCTCAAGTCTTGGGCGCTGCGAAAATGTGAGTGATGAGGGGATCTATGAAATTCTTTGGGGAACAGAGGCGTGGGCTGAGCGGGACTTGCGCCTTGGCGCGTTCGACCACGGCACTGACGGCGCTTGCCGTTGCGGCACTTCTGGGAACGGCGGATGCGGGCCTGGCCCAGGATGCATCGGGTGAAGATGCCGTGACGGCCGCCGAGACGTCAGGCGAAACTGTTCTTGGCGACATCGTCGTCACCGGCAGCCGCGCACCGGAAAAGATCTCCGAGATCGCCCGCACCATCAAGGTGGTTGATGAAGCCGAGATCAAGGCCGCCGCCCTGCAGGGCAAGAGCCTGCAGCAGATCCTCGCCGAAGCCGTGCCGAGCTTCGATGCCGCCAGCACCGGCTCCCGCACCAATTACGGCCAGAACCTGCGCGGCCGTACCGCACTCGTCCTGATCGACGGCGTCTCGCTGAATTCCGCCCGTGGCCTCAGCCGCCAGTTCGATTCCATCGACCCATTCAACATCGCCCGCGTCGAGGTGCTCTCGGGCGCAACATCTCTCTATGGCGGCAATGCCACGGGCGGCATCATCAACATCATCACCAAGAAGGGCAGGGATGCGGGCGACGGCCTGCATGCCGAAACCCAGGTCGGCATGGCCGGCGGCTTCCAGGGCAGCGGCGATTTCGACCGCAACGCAGCCGGCGCCGTCACCTATAACAGCGCCAACTGGGACGCCCGCCTGTCCGTCTCCGGCAATCGCACCGGCGCCTTTTACGATGGCTCCGGCGAGATGGTCATCCCCGACATCACCCAGTCCTCGACCGCCTTCAACGAGCGCATCGACGTGATGGGATCGGTCGGCGTCCAGATCGACGAGGATCGCCGGCTTGACGCGACCATGCAGTATTTCGACAGCGCCCAGGAGAGCGACTACGGCCTCTATTACGGGCCCAACCTGTCGGGCCTCTCCAATCCGAGCCTGTTCGCGACGCGCTCCGGCTATGAGTCCGATGTCGAGCCTCAGACCCGCCGCAAGATGCTCACCCTCAGCTACACCGATGCCGATTTCCTCGGTCAGCAATTGCTGCTGCAGGGGGCGGTACGCAGCGAGGAGATCATCTTCAATCCCTTCCCCTCGACGGGAACGGCCGCCGGCACGTATTTCGGCGCCAGCCAGCAGACCACCGATTACTTTAGCTTCAAGGCCGCCATGGTCTCGGAACTGACGGATACCGTAAAGCTCACCTATGGTGTGGATGCCGACCGCGACAGCTTCTCTGCCACCCAGTCGATCTTCGATCTGACCAAGGCAATCTCCTCGGGCGGCCTGGATTTCGACACCATCGGCGTCACCGGCCTTTATCCCGACATCGACGTCTCGACGGTTGCCGGCTTCGCCGAAGCCAGCTGGGAAGCCACCGACCGGCTGACCGTAAGCGGCGGCCTGCGTTACCAGTTTGCCAAGACGGAAGTGGGTGATTTCGTCGGTGCCGCCCAGCAGGTGGCTATCCTCAAGGGCACGGGCACCTCGGCGGATACTATCCCCGGCGGCGAGGTCGATTACGACGCGCTGCTCTTCAATGCCGGCGCAACCTATGACGTCACCCCCGACCAGCAGGTCTATGCGAACTTCTCGCAAGGCTTCGAACTGCCAGATCCTGCCAAGTATTACGGCGTCGGAACCTATACCCTGTCGAGCGGGCGCTACGTCCTGAGCAACAGCGTCAATGTCGAAAGCTCGGCGCTGCAGGCGATCAAGACCGACAGTGTCGAAGTCGGTTTCCGCCATGACGACGGCACCTTCAACTTTGCGACCGCTGCCTATTATTCGACCTCCGACCGGTCGATCAGCCTCAACCGCACGACGCTGACGATCGAGATGAAGGACGAAGAGCGCCGCGTCTACGGCATCGAGGCCGAGGCTGGCTACAAGTTTGACAACGGCTTCGACGTCGGTCTGCTCGGCCACTGGGTGAAGTCCGAGAAGAAGGGCGCCAACGGCTGGTACCAGGAATCGGTCGGGACGGCGAGCACGTCCAAGGCCGGTGGTTATCTCGGCTGGGGCAACGAGACCTTCTCCGTCCGCCTGACCGGCGAACATGTCTTCAGCCTTGAGGACGATGACGGCTACGAGATCGAGGGCTACAACCTCTTCAATCTCGGCGGCCGCTACACCCTGGCCGATCAGGCAACCACGATCAATTTCGGCATCCAGAACCTGTTGGACACCGACTACACCACCGTCTGGGGCTCGCGCGCCAAGGCGCTCTACGGCGCCCTCGTCGACGAGTCGGTCTTCGACTACCACGGCCGCGGCCGCACCTTTGCGATCTCGGTCACCAAGGTGTTCTGACCGGGGTGTTCTGACAGGACATACTGCCAGATTACTGAGGGCGCCGGAGCAATCCGGCGCCCTTTGAATGACCTTGGGGGACGGGGCCTCAAGGCAAAGCCCCGGAGCCCCGAGTCACCGGATCGTTGCATGCACCATCTCGCCCCGGATGGAGATTGACGGTTTCGCACCCGGCGTGTTCGGCAAGGCGCTGTCGACATAGGACGCGACCGCGTCGACGCCGTAGCTGATCGGCGTTGGCGTCAGGAAGCGCAGCGATGCGTCGAGCATCTTGCCCGAGATCCGGATTTCCTCCGTATTCATCACCCGCTCGAAGGCGAGCTTGGCGCGCAGCGCCGCCCCGGAGACCGCAACCGTCGCCGCATGTCCGGTAAAGGCAAAGTCGCCCGCATCGCTCTCGACGTCGATTGCCGCAAAATCTCCCGAAAGCTGCATGCGCGCGGCATTCTGCCGGATCGACACACGCGCCTCGGGCGAAAGCTCCGCCGTGAAGGTCAGTGTGCATTCGTCCCAGTCATTCCAGCCGAAGAAACCGCCCCGGTCGCCCATATCGACCGTCAGTGTCGCGCCGTCACGCGTCATCCGCGCCTGTCCGGCGCAATCTCCGGCAAACCAGCCCGAGCGCCAGATCGCGCCCCAACCGTGCCGCGTGCCGGAGAGCACCGCCTCGCGAGCGCCATCGCCCCGGGTCGAGATGCTGATATCGCTGGCCGCTCCCGTCACCGAAAGCTGTGTCACGCCGGTAAGGTCGACAGGGCCGGAGATCGCCTCGCTCGCCCGGATCATCTGCACGCTGCCATCAAGGATCGCGAGCCCGACTAGACCGCCGAGGATGGAGAGGAAGATGGTCTTCTTGCGCATGGAATTCACCTCTTGGGGTTTGGCCGTGCCGCCATTGGCAGGCCGGTTTCGATGCCTCCATCTGCTGCTTGGAGCGTATCATCCGCGACCTCGATCACGATCCGGGTCGACCGGGATCGCGCTTTCGGTCATGGTCGCGGCATCCACTCCGATCTCCTCACATCGAAAACGCCCGCATGCTCTTCGTACCGCTCTCCTTCCTGGTTGCCCTGTTCCTCGCCGTCTTTCTTGTGCGACTGCTGCGCGAAGGCAGCGAGAGCTGGAGCCGCAACGGACTCTTCCTCGCGCTGCTTGCGCTTTATGTGGTGCAGAGCCTGCTGGTCGGCCTGCGTTGGGGCTATGGGGTGATGGCCGTCTTGCCGGTTCTGCCTGTTATGGCGAGCCTGGTGCCGGCGCTGTCTTTCCTCGCCTTCCGCGATCTCACCCGTGAAAGCCCCGGTCTCTCGTTGTCGGATTGGCCGCATCTTCTGCCGATGCTGGCGACGCTGATCTTCCTCGTGATCGGCCGTGCGCCGGTCGATCTCGTCATCATCGCCAATTTTCTGGCTTATGGTCTGGCTCTGCTCTGGCTCGCGCGCCTTGGTCCCGATGGCCTGCTCGCCGCCCGCCTCGATGGTGCCTTGCGCTCCTATCGCGCGCTGCAACTGACCGGCCTCGCGCTCATCGCCTCGGCCCTCACCGATGTCGCGATCAGCCTCGACATGCTCTGGTCCGGCGGCCGCTATTCGCCGATGGTCGTCTCGGCTGCCACCACGCTCATCCTGCTCCTACTCGGCATCGGCGCCGTCACCGCCGGCCAGGAAGAGATGGGAGAGGAAGAAGCAGGAGAGGGAGAGGCGCCTGATGACGGGCATGGCTTCGAAACACCCCATGCGCAGGCCAATCTTCCGGCCGCAACGAAGTCCGTCACGGAAGACCATCGCCGCCTAGCCGCCGATCTCGACCGCGTGATGACCGAAAGACGCCTCTGGGCCGATCCCGACCTCAACCTCGCCCGTCTCGCCCGCCGCCTCGGCATGCCCGCGCGTGCCGTCTCGGAAGCAGTCAACCGCGTCCACGGCGTCAGCGTCTCCCACTACGTCAACAACCACCGCATCACCGAGGCCTGCCGCCTGCTCGCCGGCACTGATCTGCCGGTCACCCGGATTCTCTTCGAGGCGGGCTTCATGACCAAGTCCAACTTCAACCGCGAATTCCTGCGCGTGACGGGGGAAAACCCGAGCGACTGGCGGCGGCGTGCACTCCTACCTCCCCCTTGAGGGGGGAGGTCGCCGCAAAGCGGCGGGGGGGGGCACCAAAGGCGCCGTTGGGTATCACCCCACCCCGGAGCTTCGCTCCGACCCTCCCCCTCAAGGGGAGGGTAAAAACTCACCGCGAATAGGCCGTGATCACCTCGAGAAACGCGTCGCCATAGCGCTCCAGCTTGGATTGCCCGATGCCGGAAATGCCGAGCATTTCGTCGTCGTCCATCGGCCGCTCCGTGGCGAGTGCGACCAGCGTGGTATCGGGGAAGATCACGTAAGGCGGAACCGCCTGTTCGCGGGCAAGCTCCATGCGTCTCGCCCTCAGCGCCTCGAACAATTCCTGATCCGCTTGGTCTAGCCCGGCCTTGGCCTGAGCGGTGCGCGAGGAGGCGGCACTCCTTGCTGCCTTGCCCGTCGTCGGGCGGTCCTTGCGAAAGCGCACCTCCACCTCGCGCTTGAACACGGCACGCGCCGTCTCTTCGAGCTTCAACGCGCCAAAGGCCGTATGGTCCACCCTGACATATCCGGCGGCCAGCAACTGGCGAAACACCGATTGCCAGGTCTTCGACGGCAGATCCTTGCCAGCCCCGAAGACCGGCATGTCGGAGTGCCCAAAGCGCTGCGTCTTGTCGTTCTCGGTGCCGATGAGCACGTCGATCAGATGCCCGGTGCCGAAGCGTTCGCCGGTCCGGTAGATCGCCGCCAGTGCCTTGATCGCCGCGTCGAGCCCGTCCCAGGTCTCGACGGGTTTCAGGCAGGTGTCGCAATTTCCGCAGCCGCCGGCGTGGCTTTCGCCGAAATGCTTGAGGATCGCCTGCCGCCGGCAGCCGGGCGTCTCGCAGATCGCAAGCAGCGCATTGAGCTTGGCCCGCTCCACCCGCTTGATCTCGTCGGCAGCGCCGCCCTCGTCGATCATCCGCCCGCGCTGGATGACATCGGCCATGCCATAGGCCATCCACACCTCGGATGGCAGACCGTCGCGCCCCGCGCGGCCCGTCTCCTGGTAATAGGCCTCGACAGACCCCGGCAGGTCGAGATGCGCGACATAACGCACATTCGGCTTGTCGATGCCCATGCCGAAGGCGACGGTTGCCACAAGGCAGAGGTCTTCTTCTTTCAGAAACGCATCCTGATTGGCATCGCGCAGCGCCCGGTCCATGCCGGCGTGATAGGGCAGGGCCCGGATCCCCTGATCATCGAGCCAGGTCGCGATCTCCTCGACTTTGGCGCGCGAGAGGCAATAGACGATGCCGCTCGAACCCTTGTGGCGCGAGAGAAACCGCAAAAGCTGCTGGCGCGGCTGGTCGCGCTCGACGATTTCATAGGCGATATTCGGCCGGTCGAATGAGGTGGTGAAGACCTCCGCGCTGTCGAGCCGCAGCCGCTCGATGATGTCTTCCCGCGTATGCGGATCGGCGGTCGCCGTCAGCGCCATGCGCGGCACGCCGGGAAAGAGATCGGTAAGCTTGCCGAGTTCGCGATACTCAGGCCTGAAATCATGCCCCCATTGGGAAACGCAATGGGCCTCGTCGATGGCAAAGAGCGCGATCTCCACCCCTTGCATCATCTCGATAAAACCCGGTGTCGCCGTCCGCTCCGGCGTCACATAGAGAAAGTCGAGTTCGCCGCGATCAAGCGCCCGGCGGATCTCGACATATTCCTCGCGGGACAGCGTGGAATTCAGTGCCGCGGCCCTGACACCCAGACCTTTCAGCGCCTCCACCTGGTCGCGCATCAAGGCAATCAGCGGCGAAACGACCACGCCGACGCCCGGCCGGCAGAGCGCCGGCACCTGGAAACACAGCGACTTGCCGGCCCCTGTCGGAAACAGCACCACCGCATCGCCACCCGACACGACATGGCTGACCACCTCCGCCTGCCGCCCGCGAAAGGCCGGATAGCCATAGACGCGCTTCAAGACGGCAAGCGGGCTCTCATGGGCCTGGTCGGAAAACAACGGGTCGGTCAGGGAGTGAGTCGGCATGCGCAGAGGTTTAGCCGACGGGGGAGGGGATGGCCACAGGACCTTGCCTCTTTCGCAGCCCTGGTTTAATATCGGACCAATCGATCCGATATCGGATCAATCGAACTCCAGCGTCGAAACCGGGCCGCCATGGCGAGATTGCAACTCCAGAGCGCTCTTCGCAATCCCCTGAATTCCGTTTTCGGCGTTGACGCGAATGTCGTGGTTCTGCGCGAACTCGTCCGCCACGGGGGTGCCTTGGCCGCGTCTGAAATCGTCGATCGTTCGGGTGCCTCCAAGAGCAGCATCCGCCTTGGCCTGCTCGCCCTTGAGCAGCTTGATCTGGTGATATCAGAGGGCACAAAGAGCACACGGTTACACCGGTTCAACCGCGGCAACCACTTCGCCCCGGCGATAGAAGCTCTGTTCGACGCGGAGGCGCAACGTTTCCCGGAAATTCTGGATGCGATCCGCCAGGCCGCCGGGTCACTGCCGAAGGTCCTCAGCCTCTGCCTGTTTGGCAGTGCAGCGGCCGGTACGGATCGCCCCGACAGTGACCTCGACATTCTCGTTGTTGCCGCTGAAGTTGATCTTGCCGGCACCGCGGAGGCGCTTCGCGAGGGGCTCAGGCAAGCGGCTTTGCGTTTGGGGTTTACCCCAAATGTCATCGGTCTATCTGACAATGACGTTGGACGGCTGAGCCGCGAGCATGATCCCTGGTGGGAGGGGGTGCTTCGCCACCTCGTGCTACTCTCAGGACGCCACCCGGAGGCGTTGGCGGGTGCGCAGAGGAAGTTTGCCGATGGTTAGGACCGGACCATCGAAGAAGAAGGACGCTGCCTATGCCTCGGCGCGTTTGAAGATCGCCAGGGGTTTCCTCAAGGAGGCGCGCAACAGTGCGGCCTTCGCTGATCCAGGCGATTTTGGCAATGCCACGATGTCGACCGTCATTCATTGCGCCATCGCCTATGCCGACGCACTGACAGCCAAGGTCAAGGGGGAGATCAATCAGGGGGATCATCAAGGCGCAATCAAGCTTCTGCGTGCGGCCTTGGGCAAGGAGCTGCCGGACAAGCAGGAGGCAAACCTGCGCAGCCTTCTCGAACAGAAGGATGAGGTGCAATACGGTGCTCGGCTGATGTCACGCGCCGAGGCCGATCGCTCGCTGGAGCGTCTTGAGCAGTTTGCCGCCTGGGCAGAAGAGTTCCTGCTTCGTTGATCGCCGAAACCCTGTGCACATCGCGGTCTCCGGGTTGACCCACCCTTGCCAGCCCGCCCTCCGGCTGCTCCTCATCACCCACTCCCAACCACCCGGATCCTCCCTTCATGTCCTCGCCCCTGAAACTCTATCTCGCCGGCCCCGAAGTCTTCCTTCCCGATGCCCGCGCCGTGCTTGATGCCAAGGCCGCGCTCACCCGCACATACGGCTTCGAGCCGATCTGCCCCGGTGACCTCACCATTCCGCCGGCGCCGACAAAACACCAGTTCGGTCTCAACATTTCCGAGATCGACGAGAGCTTCATGAACCGCGCCGATGGCATCATTGCCAATCTGACCCCGTTTCGCGGCATTGCCGCCGATCCCGGCACGGTCTTCGAACTTGGTTATATGTGCGGCGCGGGAAAGATCGTGGCCTGCTACACCAATGTCACGGAGACCCATTATCAGCGCACGCTTGACTGGTATGGCGGCGCGCTCAGCCGTGATGCCGAAGGCCGCATGCGCGGGGCAGACGGCCATTCGCTCGAAGATTTCGACATGATCGAAAACCTCATGCTGCATGGAGGCGTCGCCCGCCGCGGCGGCCCCGTCTGCGTCCACGCGGCAAGTCCCGCCACGCTCTTCACCGATCTTACGGCCTTCGAGCAATGCTTGAAGGCGCTGGCGGAAAAACCCTGAAATCAGGGCCTTGGCGGCGTGCTCTCATCCTCTGTCACGCGGTGTATGACATCTGCGGCAAAGCCCGAGGGGTCGGCCGCCATGGCCGACACCATGTCCTTCGGCGCATCGGTGGCGGTATGTTTGGCCGACCACAGCACCATGGCGATCAGCACGGGCGCGAGATCCGCCCCCTTCGCCGTCAACCGATATACGAACCGCCGCCCATCTCCAGGATCGCGCCGCTTCTCGATCACGCCTTCCTCTTCCAGCGTCACCAGTCGGTCCGAAAGCACATTGGTGGCAATGCCTTCGCCAGCGGCGAGGAACCCGCCATAGCTGGAGATGCCCTTGAACATCAGGTCGCGCACGATGAGCAGCGACCAGGCATCGCCGAACAGATCGAGCGAAAGGGCAATGGGGCAGAGGGAGCGGGGAAGGGTGGCCACGATGTCTCCGGTCAAATCACTTGCAAATCGCAAGTTATCATGGTTTCATGATCCCGGGGAATGATACTCTGAAACCTTGGGGAGGTTTCGTCATGGGCAAGGCATTCTGGCTGGGTTTCGCCGCCTATCTTCTGCCGACCTTTCCGCTCGGTTACATCTGGCATCTGAAGACCTTCGCCCCGGTCTATCACCGCCTCGACATGTACCGCGCCGAGGTGATCATCCCGCTCGGTCTCGCCTCGATGATCATCCAGGGCCTGGTCTTTTCCTTTGCCTATCCGCGCCTCTTTTCGACCGCACCGGCTGATTATTGGCGCAGCACCGCTGCCGCCTTCCTCGTCTTTGGCCTGCTCGCCTTCTCCTTCGTCGTCCTGCCGGTCGCGGCGAAATACCGGATGACCTCGGTGCGCGAATTCATGGCGCTCGAAACCGCCTTCACCCTGCTGCAATTCGCGGTGGTTTCGCCGCTGATCGCGCTTGCCCACCGCCAGGGGCTCTGAGAGGGAACGCGGCGTGCTGGCCGCGCTCCGTGCAGCTTGAGTTCCCTGGCCGACAATCCTGTGCACACCTGCCGTTTCCAGCAAAATCTGAGGGCTTGCCATGGCGGCGGGCCGGTGCTTTGTCGGGGCCGCATCAAGGACCCGCCCGTGACCCAGCCTCTTCCCGCCAAACCCGCCCTCGGCCCCCGTTTCCAGCGTCTCCTCCTGTCGAGTGGCCTTGCCAATCTCGCCGATGGCATCGGTGTCGTCGCGTGGCCCTGGCTCGCCTCGCTGATCACCCGCGATCCCCTCGCCATCGCGCTGGTCGGCATGGCGCAGAAACTGCCCTGGTTCCTCTTCGCGCTGCCATCAGGCGTCATCACCGACCGCTTCGATCGCCGCAAGCTGGTCATTGCAATGGATCTGCTGCGCTTCGTCACGCTCGCCGCACTCTCCGCTGCCATGCTTGTGCCCGGCCTTTTGCCAGAGGCGCCGGTTCAGGATTTTCCGCGAGACCTGCTTTACGGCCTGTTGCTCTTCTCGGCCCTGGTCGTCGGCTTCGCCGAAGTCCTGCGCGACAATTCCGCCGTCACGCTGCTGCCCTCGATCGTTCCCCATGAGAGGCTTGAAACAGCCAATGGTCGCATGGGCAGCGTCGAGACCGTGATGAACATGATGATCGGCCCGCCGCTGGCCGGGCTGTTGATCGGGCTCGCTCTGCCGCTCGCCTTCGGGCTCTACGGTCTCGCCTTCGCCTTTGCCGGCCTGCTGATCCTGTCGATCCCCGGAACATTCCGCACAGAGCGGCCGGAACCGCGCCATTGGGTCGCCGAAATCCGCGAAGGCGCCGCTTATCTCTTCGCCCGCCCGTTGCTGCGCGATCTCGCGCTGGGTCTCGGCGTGTTGAACGCCATCGACATCATGCTGCTGACCGCGCAGGTGCTCTATGCCCAGGAGGTCATGGGCCTGAATTCGGCTGAATATGGCCTGCTCCTGACAGGGCTTGCGGCGGGTGGTCTGCTCGGCGGCTTGCTGGGCGAGCGCATCATCCGCCGCTTCGGCGCCTCCGCCTGCCTCAGGGCCACGATCGCCGGCTGCGTCCTCTGGGCGCTGGTCGTGCTCCTTGTGCCCGTGCCGTCGCTGGTCTGGGCCGTCCTGGCGCTGTCAAGCCTCACCGGCATGGTCTGGAACATCATCACGGTATCGCTGCGCCAGCGCATGATCCCGCCGCATCTGCTCGGCCGGGTCAACAGCGTCTACCGCTTCTTCGGGCTCGGCACCATGCCGCTTGGCGTGCTGATCGCGGGTCTCAGCGTCACGCTCGCCGAACACGTCATGCCGCGCGCGCAAGCCCTCGGCATGCCCTTCATCCTCGGCGCCATCCTCTCCGTCCTGCTGCTCATCGGCATCTGGAACCGCGTCTCGCCAAAGGCGCTGGCAGGCTTCGACGGGCGGTGACGGCTCTTTCCTTCTCCCCGCCTGCGGGGAGAAGGTGCCCGAAGGGTCAGGCGCAACTTGTTGCGCCGGGGATGAGGGGCAGGGAGTCTAAGACGCCGCAACCCATCACACCACCCCGGAACTGCACTCGGGCCCTCGCCTCAAGGGGAGGGTGTTTGCCCCCTCACCCCTTCTTCTTCGCCGGCTTCGCGCTCGGATCTTCGAAGCGGATGCCGCAATTGTTCTTGATCGAAGCCATCTCGATCGCCTTCATTTCACCCTTCAGGCGCGCCACTTCGGCTGCCGAAGCCCCGTCGCCCTTGGCGAAGAACAGCGCGGGCCAGAAGATGACGAGCCCGACGCCGACAGCGACCGCATCATTGTCGGCTTTCTTCTGCTGCGCGCCGCTGGCAGCGATCGCGCGGGCCGAAACGGCGGTTGCCTCTTCGCGCAGTCGATCACAGGAAAGGCTCTCGTAGAGTGCAGGCGAGACATAGGCTGCCTCGATCTCGGATGGTTTGCTGGCGCAAGACGAGAGAGCTGCAGCGATTGCCACAGTGATTGCGATAGACTTTTTCATGCTGACCCCCAGTTGTGAATACATCCCGGGTGTCGCATTGGTGGCGCTTCGTCAAAGCCAAAGATTGCAGATTTGGGCAAACGGCTGTGGTGTCCACAACCAAAAGTGGGCTGGAGATATTGCTGCGCTGCAACTAAGGAGAGCTCCACCTTCCCCTTGAGGGGGGAGGTCGCCGCAAAGCGGCCGGTGGGGGTGATCAGGTGTGCACAGGGCTCACCCCACCCCGGAGCCGCGCTCCGCCCCTTCCCCTCGAGGGGAGGGTAGCCCCATCACTCGATCGGCGTGAACACCATCGAGTGCCCGTTGATGCAATAGCGCAAGCCCGTCGGCTTCGGTCCATCCGGGAACACATGCCCCAGATGCCCGCCGCAATTGGCGCAGCGGATTTCCGTGCGCACCATGCCGAAGGCCGTGTCGCGATGTTCGGTGACGGCGTCCGGCTTCACTGGTTCGAAATAGCTCGGCCAGCCGCAGCCGGCATCGAACTTGGTGTCGGAGACGAAAAGCGGCTCGTCGCAGGCCGCACAGCTATAGAGGCCCTTCTGGAAGTTATCCCAGTAAGGGCCGGTAAAGGCACGCTCGGTGCCGTGCTCGCGCAGGATCCGGTATTGCTCCGGCGTCAGCTGGTCGCGCCATTCGGCATCCGACTTGACGATCTTCGGAGCGGTGGTGGAAGCGGTCATGATGTTCTCCTTGTGAGCGGCGGATGAGCAACAAGCAAAGCCCGTCCGGTGTTGCACTATAGATAGGGTGCGTCCCGTCGAGCGGCAATTGTCCCTCTCATGCCTTTGGTCGTCAGGCGCGGCCCGTCCTTTCACGCAAAGCTGAAATACATGGGCCCCTTTTCACCGAAACGTGGGTTGACGCGTCCGTGAAGGCGCGAATGTCCGTTTTTGCTTGAGACGAAGGTTGGCTTGTCCTAACACGGTCGCACCTTGTATCGACAGATGATCGAGACCCGATCCGATGCCCACGGGGAGATGGAATGCCTGAGTTGACGAGCGACCTGACCTGGGTCGCGATGCTGTTGCCCTTCGCCGCCGCTCTTCTGGCACCCTGGCTCACGGGCCGCCTCGGAGCCAATGCCGCCTGGCTGCTGGCGCTCGCACCGGCACTGGCCTTCGCCCACTTCGCAGGCTTCCTGCCGGAAATCGCAGCGGGCGAGCGGGTGACCGGCGGGTTCGCCTGGGTGCCGAGCCTCAATCTCTCCTTCTCCTGGTTCCTCGACGGCCTGTCGCTCACCTTCGCGCTGTTGATCACCGGCATCGGTGCGCTGATCGTGCTCTATGCCGGCGGCTACATGAAGGGCCATCCGCAGCAGGGCCGCTTCATCGGCTTCATCCTGCTTTTCATGGGCGCTATGCTCGGCCTCGTGGTCTCCGACAGCTTCCTGATGCTCTTCGTCTTCTGGGAGCTCACCTCGATCACCTCCTTCTTGCTGATCGGCTTTGATCACACCCGCGAAGCCTCGCGCCGTGCAGCGCTGCAGGCACTGGTGGTCACCGGTGGCGGCGGTCTTATCCTGCTTGCCGGCATGATCTTCATCTGGAACATCACCGGGGTCAGCCAGCTCTCGCTGCTGCTCTCCACTGGCGATGCGCTCCGCGAAAGCCCTTTCTATCTCGCAGCCCTTCTTCTGGTGCTCGGCGGTGCCTTCACCAAGTCGGCCCAGTTTCCCTTCCACTTCTGGCTGCCCAACGCCATGGAAGCGCCGACCCCGGTCTCCGCCTATCTGCATTCCGCCACCATGGTGAAGGCCGGCGTCTATCTCCTGATGCGCCTCAATCCGGTCATGGGCGAAACGCCTGCCTGGGAAATCCTGCTGCCCTTCTTCGGCGGCATCACGCTTTTGGTCGGCTCGGTGATGGCCGTGCGCCAGACGGATCTGAAGCTGATGCTGGCCTATACGACGGTCGCCTCGCTCGGCCTGCTCGTGATGCTGACCGGCTTTGATACCGAACATGCGGTCGAAGCCGCGGTGCTCTATCTTGTCGCCCATTCGCTCTTCAAGGGCGCGCTCTTCATGGTCGCCGGCGCGATTGATCATGAAGCCGGAACCCGCGACATCACCCGCCTCGGCGGCCTGCGCAAGCTGATGCCGATCACCTTTGCCGCCGCCATCCTGTCGGGCATCTCGATGGCAGGCCTGCCGCCGCTCTTTGGCTTCCTCGCCAAGGAAGAGATCTATTATGCGCTGGCCGGCACAAGCCCACGCGCGATCCTCTTCACGGCTGTCGCCGTCATCGGCAATGCGCTGATGTTCGTCATCGCCTTTGCCGTCGGCCTCAAGCCTTTCATCGGCAATGAGGGTGATACGCCCAAGCACGCCCATGAAGGCCCCGTCCTGCTCTGGCTCGGACCTTTGACGCTCGCCGTACTATCGCTTGCTGGCGCGCTCTTCTCCGGCATCGCCCACCGCTTCATCTCTTCGCCCATGGCATCCGCCGTGGATGGCGAACTGCAGTCCGTCACCATCAGCCTCATCCCGTCCCTCGGTGCGGCTCTGGCGCTCTCGGTGCTGACGGTCGTCCTTGGCGTCGTTCTCTATCTTGGCCTCGACCGGCTTCGCGCCGCCGTCGACCGTCTTGTCACCGGCCTTGGCATCAGCCCGGACCGCGGCTTCGACCATTTTGTCAGCGGCCTGGTGCAGCTCTCGACCCGCGTCACCCGCTTCGTGCAGAACGGCCGGCTTGAGACCTACATCACGCTCTCCTTCATCTTCGTCGCGATCGTGCTTCTGGCGACGCCCATTCTCTATGGCGAATTGCCGATGAACCTCGCCATGCCGGCAGAATTCGACTTCCACGAAATGGCGATCCTCGCCATTGCCGTGATCGGGGTGATCGCGGTGCTGACCGCCAAGGATCGCCTGACAGCGATCGTCTGCCTCGGCATCCAGGGCTTTGCCGTCGCCGTCATCTTCCTGCTCTATGGCGCGCCGGATCTCTCCTTCACCCAGTTCATGGTCGAAACGCTCTCGGTCGTCATCCTGGCGCTTGCCATGACCCGGCTCAGGCTTTCGCCCTCGGATCACCGGCCCATGACGGCGCGGCTGCTGGACGGATCGCTCGCGATCGCCTGCGGCCTGGGCTTTGCCCTCATGCTCGCCGCCTCGACGGCAGGGCCCTTCGATGGCTCGCTCTCGGCCTTCTTCTCCGAGCATTCGAAGATCATCGCCCACGGCGCCAATGTGGTGAACGTCATCATCGTTGACTTCCGCGGCGTCGATACGCTGGGTGAGATTGCGGTCGTGATGATCACCGGCCTCTCCATCCTGGCCCTGATCCGCATCCGCGTCGGCGGCGCACCGGCAGCGCCGGCCATGGCGACCCCGGCAGATCAGCTGGCTCCTGAGCCGGCCAAGAAGAAGCGGGGGACAGGCAAATGAGCGTGCTCTCCAGGAACGTCAGGCCTTCGGCCCACCCCCCTCTGTCGGCTTCGCCGACATCTCCCCCACAGGGGGGGAGAGTGGCCGCTGATCTTGTGACCGCCTTCAACGACTGCCGAGCTTTGCTGAGTGTGCCGGCGCCTGCCGCCTTCCGCTCTCCCCCCGTGTGGGGGAGATGCCCGGCAGGGCAGAGGGGGGTGCCATACGCGCATCTGGCTGAATTTTTCCACCATTCCGGGACGGAGGCCCAGCAATGAACACCCTGATCTTCCGCACCTTCGCGCCCTTTCTGACGGCGCTGATGCTGATCTTCTCGATCTTCGTGCTGCTGCGCGGCCACAATGAGCCCGGTGGCGGCTTCATCGGCGGCCTGATTGGCGCCGCAGCCTTCGCCATGTATGGCATCGCCTTTGGCGTCCAGGCCGTGCGCCGCGCCATGGTCTTTCATCCGATGTCGATCGCGGGCTTCGGCCTTCTGGTCTCGACCCTCTCGGGCGTGATCTCCGCGCCGCTCGGCTACCCCTTCATGACCGGCATCTGGATCTATCCGAGCCTTGCCGGCATCGAAGTGCCGCTCGCCACCGTGATCTCCTTCGACATCGGCGTCTATCTCGTGGTCGTCGGCACCTTTGCCTCGATCGCACTTGCACTTGAAGAAAGGGATGACGGCTGATGGAAGTCATCTTCTCACTCGTCGTCGGCATCTTCTTTGCCGCCGCTGTCTATCTGATGCTGTCGAAGAAGATCATCCGGATCCTGCTCGGCATCGTCCTGCTCGGCAATGCCGTCAACATGCTGCTCTTCACAGCCGGCCGCCTGACGCCCGCCATCCCGCCGATCATCCCCGGTGGGGTCGACGTGCTGCCGGCCGGCACCGCCAATCCGCTGCCGCAGGCTCTCATCCTGACGGCGATCGTTATTTCCTTCTCCTTCTTCTGCTTCCTGCTGGTGCTCACCTACCGCGCCTATCAGGACCTCGGCACCGACGACACGGGTGAAATGCGCGTCGCCGAGCCGCTGGACGATCCGTTGCCGCCGAGCGGCTACTGAGCAGGAGACACGAGGACCTCATGGCTGCCCCCACAACGACACCTGCCGATTACGCTAGCGCCTATGTGATGGAGCCGATGACGGCTGCCCACTGGCTGGCGGTCACCCCCATGGCGCTCTGCATCGCCGTCGGTGCCATTCTGATGATGATCCGCCACCGCACCCACTGGCATCCGCCGGTGGCACTCGCCGGCCTGGCGCTGCTCGTTCTCAACAATGTGCTGCTGCTGATGCAGGTCATGGCCGATGGCCCGATCACGATGATGATGGGCCGCTGGCTGCCGCCCTTCGGCATCGCGATCACGGTGGACCTGACCGGCGCGCTGATGGCGCTTGCGGCCGCCATCGTTGCCTTCTGCGGCGCGCTCTATGCCCATGTCGAGATCAACACCAGCGGCCGCCGCTACGGCTTCTATCCGCTTCTCATGCTGTTGATGGCCGGCGTCTGCGGCGCGTTTCTGACCGGCGATATCTTCAACCTCTATGTCTGGTTCGAAGTCCTGCTGATCTCCTCCTTCGGCCTGCTGATCCTCGGCTCAGAGCGCGAGCAGATCGACGGTGCGCTGAAATATGCCGTTCTCAACCTGATGGCGACGACGCTCTTCCTCATCACGGTCGGCTATCTCTATGCGATCTTCGGCACGCTCAACATGGCCGACATCGCCATGAAGGTCCGGGACTATGCCGACACCGCGCCACTGATGACGCTGACGGCGCTCTTCGTTCTTGCCTTCTCGATGAAGGCCGCTGCCTTCCCGGTCAATTTCTGGCTGCCGGCCTCCTATCACACGCCGCGCGTCGTCGTGTCGGCCCTGTTCGCCGGCCTGCTGACCAAGGTCGGCGTCTATGCGCTGCTGCGCGTCGTGGTCATGCTGTTCCCGGTCGAGCGTGAGGCGCTGAGCCTCGTCATCGCCGTGGTCGCCGCTCTCACCATGCTGCTCGGCGCCATGGGCGCGCTTGCCCAGAACGATATCCGCCGCTTCCTCGGCTTCGTCGTGGTGGCCGGCATCGGCAACATGATGGTCGGTGTCGCGATCGGCAGCAATCTCGCGGTTGGTGCGGCGATCTTCTACGCCCTGCATTCGATCCTGCTGATGACGGCCCTTTACCTCGTCGGCGGCGAGATCGCCCGGATCGGTGGCCATTACCGGCTTGACCGTGTTGCCGGTCTCTGGACGATTGCCCCCGTCTTCAGCGCCGTGACGCTTGCCCTGTTCTTTGCCGCAAGTGGCCTGCCGCCATTCTCGGGCTTCTGGCCGAAGGCGCTGCTGGTCAAGGCATCCATCGATATCGGCGCCTGGTGGCTTGCCGCCTCCGTGCTGATCTCCGGCTTCCTGACGACGATCGCCTTCGGTCGGGTCTTCCTATTCTCCTTCTGGCGCCCTGTGGCGGTCGAGGGGAATGTGGCTGCGACCTCAGCGCCGGCAATCGGTGTCGGCGCACAGCGCTGGCGCATGGCGCCGATCCTCATCCTCACCGGCTTCGTGGTCTGGTTCGGCCTTTTCCCGGATAGCCTGATCGTCCTCACCCAGGACGCGGCCTCCGGCCTGCTCGATCCGACGACCTATATCCGCTCGGTCTTCCCTGAAGGAGGTGCCCGATGAGCCTTTATGCAATCAGCATCCTGATGGCGGTGATCTGGGCCACCGTGTCGGGCAGCTTCACGCTCCTTAATCTGGTCTTCGGCTTCGTCCTGTCGCTGCTGACGCTCTATCTGCTGCGCGAGCGCTTCGTCGGCGCCGGCTATACCAGCCGCGCGCGTCGCATCCTGTCGCTCGTCCTGCTCTTCCTGGTCGAGCTGGCGAAGTCCGCCTGGAAGGTTGCGACCCTCGTGCTCAGCCCGAACATGGATCTGAAGCCCGGCATTTTCGCCTATCCGCTGACGGTCAAGAGCGACTGGGAGATCTCGCTGCTCGCCAATCTGATCACGCTAACTCCAGGCACACTCTCGGTCGATGTCTCCGAGGATCGCCAGACGCTCTATGTGCATGCCCTCGACTGCTCGGACGTCGAAGCCGCCCGTCGTGACATCGCCGAAGGCTTCGAGAAGAAGATCATGGAGGCCTTTGCCTGATGACCCCTGAACTCATCGTCGAATACGCCTCCGTCACAGCCATTGCGATCCTCGTCGTCGCACTGTTGCTCACCGTCTATCGCGCCGTGATCGGCCCGACCCTGCCGGATCGCATCATCGCGCTCGACATGCTGGTCGGCATCGTTATCGGCTTCATCGCCGTCATTGCGCTTCGAACCGGCTATACGCTCTATATCGACATCGCCATTGCGCTTGGCCTCGTCGGCTTCCTCGCCACGGTCGCCTTCGCTCGCTTCGTCCTAGCGCGGGGCCGTGTCGGGGAGGGAGAGGAAGTCGAGTTCGGTCCTGCTCCGCCTCTGGCCAGCGCTGCGGCCAAACCGGCCTCGTCCAGGACGGTCAAGAAGGCCAAGCCGGGCAAGCCAAGCAAACCGGCCGCGCCACGCGGCAAGGAGGCCAAATGATCTCGCTCCTCGCAGCCATCGCCATCGCGGTTCTGATGATCGGCGGCGCCCTGTTTTCCCTGGTCGCCGCGATCGGTCTCAACCGCCTGCCGGACCTTTACACACGCATGCATGCGGCCTCAAAGGCAGGCACGGTCGGCTCCGGACTTCTGCTCCTCGCCGTCGGTCTGCACGCCGCAGATATCGCGACCTTTGGTCGTGCGCTTGCCGGTATTGTTTTCTTTATCTTGACGGCACCCATCTCCGCGCATCTTCTCGCCCGCTCCGCCCACAAGGTCGGATACAGGCTTTGGTCGAAATCGGCACGTGATGATATGATTAGATAATCATTATTGGGTATTGCTGGTTGAGTTCTGGTGTTTTCTGAAATCGGAACTGTCCGATTGCACTGCAAATATGGGCCCGCCCCTAATAGATAAGATTTATACCCGTCAAATCTAGTAGAAATAACTGGTGGACATTTGCGCTTGGGATGTTAATTCACTCTGAAGGGCGCTGACCTGTTGCGTTCGCGGTCTGTTGGTGAAGATGAGTTGCCGGTTTTAATGCCGAAACTCAGCTGATCTTCTCCAAAGCCGACGAACAGAAAAACGGACGGTTTGGGGACCGTGCCGGAACGTTTGGTGATCTTAGTGGGGCTGAGTTTGATCTTGTTGGCCTGCGCAAGCGGGAGCGAGATTGTGGAATATTGTCTGCGAGGGACGGCGGATCCAAGCAGGATGAGAACAGGAGAAGTGAATGAGTGAAGTACAGCAGGGACCGAGCCAGCAGCTGCTGGTGGAGCTGACAGCCGACATCGTCGCGGCCTATGTCAGCAACCACATGGTCCAGGTCAGCGATCTGACGAACTTGATCGCCGACGTCCATCAGGCCTTGAACAACACTGCCTCGCCGACCCCGGTGCCGGCTGTTGTTGAAAAGCCGAAGCCGCCGGTTCCGATCCGCAAGTCGATCGAGGACGACTATCTGATCTGCCTCGAGGATGGTCAGAAGTTCAAGTCGCTGAAGCGCCACCTGATGACCCATTACAACATGACCCCGGAAGAATATCGCGAGAAGTGGGGCCTGCCGGCCGACTATCCGATGGTTGCTCCCGCCTATGCCGAAGCGCGCTCGCGCCTCGCCAAGGAAATGGGCCTCGGCCAGCGCCGCAAGCGCGCCAAGTAAGCCCTCTGCCGTCAAGACGGCGATCTCGATAGAGGCCGGTCTTTGACCGGCCTTTGTCATGTCTGGAGAAAGGAAAATATGCCTACTCCTCCCCGTGGGCTGGCGGGGATCGACCGCAGCCCCTCAAGAACTTGCCTTTACCCTAAAATCATGGGGTTCCCAAACCTGCCGGACTTGCTAGCTTAGATAGGAAGAAAATCCTATAGCGAGGTGAGCCATGGCCATTGATCCCCAATCTCCCCCTTTGCCACCCGGAGCCCTCTCTGCAGCGACCGCCGTCGAATGGGATCCGGCAGACATCGCCCCGGATGATCTCGACCCGGACGGCATTCGCCCGCTCACCCCCGAACGGCGTCTGCTCTGCATGATCGTCCGTCAGCTTACGGAAGAACTGCTGCGCGCGACAGGCCTGGAACACGACCAGGATCCCGGCCGCCGCGCCACGAGCCATGTCCGGCAGGTGGCCATGTATGTCTGCCATGTCGCTTACTCCATGCCGATGGGAGAGGTCGCGCAAGCCTTTGGCCGTGATCGCTCCACGGTTGGCCACGCCTGCCGCATGGTCGAGGACCGCCGCGACGACCGCGCCTACGACACCTTCGTTGCGATCGTCGAGCGCATGGCAAGTGCCGTCCATCTGCTCGCCGGCCGGCCTGTGTGAAGGGGAGGGGGAAGCCATGACCCGGAAGACACGTCATAACGAGCAGAGCCGGATCGAAACCACCAAACCCACTGGCAGCCACAACAACGGTGAGAAAGGCCAAGTGCCCAAATCTCCCGCCATGTCCTCAGCCGGCGTCCTTGCCTCCACAGCGACGCGTACCGAGCGCAAGCAGATCCGCCAGATCCTCCGACGCGCGCTGTCAGGCCCGATCGAGCCGGCTGCCGAACGAGATCCGGCAGGCAACCAGCCGACACCGGACCTTCTCGCCCGCCTGATCTCCGAGGGCCTGCTGATACCATCCGCCGAAGGATACACCGCGACCGCCGAGACCGCCGCCTGGCTGCGCCGGGATCTCTGCGATCTGCCCGAAGAGGCCCATGCCACCCAGCATCGCGCAATCGAGGTCGAGACGCTGGTCACCCCCGAGGGCCGTCAGCCGGTACGCCGCAACCTGCAGGAATCCCCACTCTTTCCGCTGCTGCGCCTGAAGGAAAAGGACGGCCGGCCCTTCCTGTCGAAGGATGCGCTGGCAGCCGGCGAACGGCTCGCCGCCGATTTCGACTTTGCCGGCCTCCAGCCCAGGATCACCGCCAGTTGGCAACCGCGCCTCTCTGCCCGCGCCAAGGGGGCTGCCCCGGCTGCCGTCGAACTCGCCGACAACAGGATCGCCGCGAGAACCCGCATCAACAGCGCTGTGGATGCCATGGGCCCGGAGCTGTCAGGCGTGGCACTCGACATCTGCTGCTTCGGCAAGGGCCTGGAAACCGTGGAGCGCGAACGCCAATGGCCGGCCCGCTCCGCCAAGCTGATGCTGCGCGCAGCCCTTCTCGCACTCGCCCGCCACTATGCGCCCCCGCCACCAAACGCCCGCCCCCGCCACTGGGGCGACGACGACTTCCGGCCACGGATCGTTTAGTCTGGGCTCGGCCCCACGCTCAGGGCAGGGCATCTCCGGGGTCGGGCGCATTTGCCGGCACTTTGTCGAGCACGGAAAGCGCTGCTGCTTGATCACCATCCTCGGCCCGGCGACGTAGCGCAAGAATTGCACGTCGATGGCCGATGCCGTCCGCGATCAGGCTGGAGAGGAGTTGCTTGAGCGACATGGAAGCCTCTGTGAGACAAGTTATGGGCCGAGAAGTCACATGAATACGCTACCAGTAATGATGACATGGCGGCAAAGCGAGGTCGAGCCCTCGCAACGTCACACCAGCCGGCGCGCCGCCTCTTCGCGGATGCGCTGGATCATCGAGCGCAGGCCATTGGCCCGCTGGGCGGTCAGATGCTCGAGAAGCCCGATCTGTTTGAACAGGTCGAGCGCGTCGAAAGCGACCACGTCGGAGGCTTTTTTCTCCGAATAGGCTTCCAGCACGATGGCGACGAGCCCGCGCACGATGAAGGCATCGCTGTCGCCGCGAAAATGCATCACGGGATCAGCTCCTTCGCCGGAGGAGACCGAGAGCCAGACCTGGCTTGCACAGCCCTGCACCTTGTTCTCGGTCGTCTTGTCCGCATCCGGCAGGTCGGGCAGTGCCTTGCCGAGCTCGATGACGTAACGCATCCGATCCTCCCAATCCTCCAGGAAGCCGAAGTCGTCGATCATTTCGTTCAAAGTCGCCATGCTGCCCACCGATACGTTTCGTCCGACCGATATAGGCCAGACCCACAAGCTTTTGAACCGGCTGCGGCAAGGAAACCTGTCGATGGAAAAACCGGGCGGAGATCAGACCATCTGACCGGTGATGACGCGGTCTATGTCGGCGAGCACGGCATCGAAGTCTTCATGCTCACCCGCGTCCAGCTCAGAGCGCCCTTCGATGGCCGCGAGTACATCGGCTCCCTCCTGAAGAAGGTAGCCTTTTAGAGCGCGAAGGATGATGTAGCTCCGCGAGTGTTCGGTGGCGCCTGCGATCCGGTCGATCTCCGAAAGGACATGAGAGGGAATTCGAAGGGTAACGGTCTCAGACTGCAGAACCTCGGCCATGGAACGCTCCTTGCTGCCATAAGACACCGTAAGACCATCGCCCGAATTGCTCAACGGCCTGCTCCATACCTTGCCCCCCAAAAAGAAAAGCCGCGCAGCTTGCGCTACGCGGCCCGGCAAATGCCGAATTCAGTCAGGGACAGGCAGACAGGCATCCGGTCCATGGCAGGGCCGGCTGCAAGCGGGGAAGGGGCGGACAACCGCCCCGGAATTCTTGAGTGATTGCTCAATAGCAATCGAAGGAAGCGCTTGAGCCCTCAGGGCTTCGGCGGCTGGTAGGGTTTCGGCAGATGCCGCGGCCGCTCGGTCGGTGTCACCGTGCCGGTGATGACAGGCGCCTCGGCCTCGACATTGGCGATCTCAGGTGTCGCGACGACCGGCTGGACGATCTCGACGACGCCGCGCTTCGGCGCAGTGCTCTCGTCCGCCACGGCAGTCGCGCCGTCGTCAGTAAACTGCTTGTCGAGCAGCTGATAGGCGACAAGGGCCCCTTCGCGGGCCCGCTGGCCGAGTGCCTGGAATGTCTCGGCACCCTTTTCGCAAACCTCGGGCTTCTCGACGCAAAGCGACGTCACATACTCATAGGCACCGCTCGCCGCAGTCATCGCTGCACCCATGTCGAAGCCAGCGCCATCGCGCTCCTCGGCCGGCGGTGCCGCGAGGAAGGACAGTGCGACCAGCGTCGCGGTGCAATAGAAAGTTCCCTTGATCAGAAACCACATGGTCTTCACCAAATCCCTGTTGCCGGTCTTTGCCGGAACGGTCCGGGTTTCTCCCCGAACTCATGGATACGACCCTAGGTTTGATTCGCCAAAATCGCTTTTCGAAAGCCGCTCGGTTTTGATGCGAATTTGACTAAAATTTGAGTGATCTCGCCGTTTCGGGACGCATGTCTAAAAGTTTAGCCGTTGGCGTTAAGCATAAATGTGGCGGCGACCCGACAATCCACCGCTTCTCGCCGGCATCGCCGACCACAAGTCTTAACGCCCTTCAGAAAAGTTGAATGATTTCAGCGCTTACGCCCCGTTAACCATGTTGCTGAAAGCATCATTCTCCTGTCCTGTTTCGGATCAGATCGGGCTCTGAAGGCCCCATCCGGGGCTCTGCCTTATCTATTCCTTAAGCGCGTCCGGCCTATCGTCTGGCGATAAATCAGATGAACCGGTCGCGGATTTCTGGCGTGGTTGTATTGCGTAAAATGTCGGATGGACTGACGAGAACGATGGACGGGCTGCTTGCCCGGCTCCTGTCGCGTCATGCCGCTGGCCGTCCGGCCGAACGGGCCGAGATCGCAGCCCTGCGCAAGCTGACATTCGCCCTGTCGCCAGCTTTCCTTGCCGTGCCCGTCGGCCTCACGCTCTTCTTTGGCGCAGCAACCGGCCTGCCGATCGGCTTTGCGCTGGCCACCGCCATCTATCTGCTCGCAGCCGTGGCCCTCGTTGCCGGTCGCCGCCTGGGCGCCGATAGCACAGAGGCGCGTCCTCTGCTGGCCGACGATGCAGTCGGCGATCCCTATGAATATTGCCCAGGCCTGTTTCTGGCCCTCGACGCCACGGGTGTCGTCCGCCAGGCCGGCGGCCGCGATCGCCAGATGTTCCTGTCCTTCCTGCGCGAGCCTCTGTCGCGTCCTTTCGTCGAGCAGGTGCATGTCTCCGACCGTCTGGCCTTCGTCCAGGCTCTCGATGAACTGCGCCTCGGCGCCGATGTCGTCGTCACCGATCTGCGCCTCGACCGCCCGGTGATCGGCCTTGATCAGACCCAGTTCCTCAACGTCCGCCTCGACATGACCGCCGTGCGCGCCGAAGACGGCACGCTCGCCTCGGTCCGTGCCCAGATGCTCGACATCGCGGGCGAGATGGCGATGCGCGATGTGGTCGTCCGCAAGGAAGAAGAGGCAAGTGCCGCCCACGAGATCAAGAGCCGCTTTCTCGCCGCCGTCAGCCACGAGATGCGCACGCCGCTCAATGCCATTCTCGGCTTTTCCGACATCCTGATCGGCGAATATTTCGGCAAGCTCGAAAACGATCGCCAGCGCGAATATGTCCAGCTGATCCGCCAGTCGGGCGCGCATTTGCTGTCGGTCGTCAACACCATGCTCGACATGTCGAAGATCGAGGCCGGCCGCTACGAACTCATGCTTGAGGATTTCGATCTTGCCGACACCCTGACGGAATGCGAGCGCATGCTCTCGCTGCAGGCCCAGACCAAGGGGCTGAAGCTGACGAGCCGCTTGCCCAAGGGCCTTGGCGAGGTCACGGCCGATGGCCGGGCGCTCCGCCAGATCGTCATCAATCTCGTCGGCAACGCCATCAAGTTTACCGATGCCGGCGGAGCCGTCACCATCGACGCTATCAGAAGCGGCAACGAGGTCACCATCAGCATCAGCGATACGGGCATCGGCATCGCAGCGGAGAAGATGGCGCTGCTCGGCCGCCCCTTCGCACAAGTGCAGAACGATCTCAATCGCAACTACGAGGGTTCCGGCCTGGGGCTTTCGCTGGTAAAGGGATTGACGGCCCTCCACGGCGGCAGCTTCCGGATCGAAAGCCGCCCGGGCGAGGGCACCGTGGTCATGGTGACGCTGCCGGTCGACGGCTCTGGCGCCAGGGCTGCCTGTGAAACGAACATGGTCGAATTCCCGCCGCGCCTGGCCGAGACGGGAGAGAATCGCAAGAGGGGTGGGAAAGCACCGGGGCATGACGAAGCGAAAGCGAAAATCGCCTGAGAAGAAGAAGGCGGGCAACAAGGCCCTCTTCGTTCTGTCGAAGGGCGCAGGCGCGCTTGTGCGCCTGGCCGGGCGCCATCCGCGCGCCGTCGGCGGCGCATTCTGCTTTACCCTCGTCTTCGGCACGATTGCCGCCAACGCTCTCTGGTATCAACCCGGCCAGCATCCGTCGCCCTTCCTGCGCACCCGCAACGCCGAGGATTTCACGGCACTCGCCGGCGTGCCGCGCGCACCGCTCCTGAGCGAGCGCGATCCGGAGACCGTCACCACCTTCCGCATCGAGCGCGAAAAGCCGGATGCCGAGGCAACCACAGCTGCCGATCCGGCTGCACCAGCACCGGCAGCCGAGACGCTTGCCGCGCTGCCCGCAAGCCTGCCGGCCAATGCCGAAAAGACTGCAGACCTGATCCGTCAGGTCCAGGCCGAGCTTTTGCGCCGCGGCCTCTATGACGGTGAGGCCGACGGTGTGATCGGCCCGCGCACTGAGACTGCGATTGCCGTCTTCCAGAAGACCGTCGGCATGGAGGCAAACGGCCTCGTGACCCCCGAGCTTCTGGCAGCGCTCACCCTCGACCGAGGCGTCACCGCCGCCGTGCCCGCCCAGCGCCCTGTCATGGACGTCAATACCAGCGGTGAGGATCCGGTCGCCGCCGCCATCCGCCGCGCCGAAACCCAGGTCGTCACCGCACCCCGCCGTCCGGTCGTACCCGTCCAGGCCTTGCCGCCACGCGCAGTCGAGAATGCCGCCCCACCGCCGGTGCAGCAGGCGAATTTCGATCCCGGCCTGGTCATGGAAATCCAGCGCGGCCTCTCCAACATGGCCTACAAGAACATCACCATCGACGGAGTTCCCGGCGAGGATACCCGCGCCGCCATCCGCCGCTTCGAGCGCCACTACCAGCTGCCCGAGACCGGCGAGCCGAGTGCTGCAGTGCTCAAGAAACTCAGGGACATCGGCGCTCTCTGAGCCTTTTGTCTAAGCGAAGTTTCACAGTCCCTAAAGTAATCCCTCATTAATCATACGAATGATATCCTTCTCCGATTGGAGGAGGATGAACCATGACAGCTGCGATGATCGCGCAACTTGACGACGACCCGCATTCCGGGGAGCCGGTGATAGCACCGCGCCCGGAGGCAGACGCCGCCACCCTGCGGGGCATCGTCCAGCGCCTGGCCGAAGAAGCCTCCACCCTCGGCGTCGACCTTGTCGATATCGCCGGCGCAATCCAGGATGTCGCCGGCATTTCCAAGCGCCATGCGGTCACCTTCGACGGCATCACCCGGACAGCGCTGTCCATCGCCGAAACCAACCGGGACGTCGCCTCCACCCTTCGCGAGACCGACCAGACGGCCGGCGAGGCGCGCCGCATGCTGACCGACAGCGCCACGCGCCTGACCGGCGCCGTCGACAAGATCGACCACATGGTCTCGACGTCGGAGGAGATCGGCACCGAGATCGGCAGCTTCTCCCTGTCGCTTGCCGAGGTCGACAAGGTCGCAGAAGAGATCGGCACGATCGCCCGCCAGACCAACCTTCTCGCCTTGAATGCGGCCATCGAGGCGGCAAGGGCAGGGGAGGCGGGTAAGGGCTTTGCCGTCGTCGCCGCAGAAGTCCGCGCGCTGGCACTTCAGACCTCCCAGGCCACCGGCGCCATCCAGGAAACCCTCAATCAGATCCGCGTCAAGATCGTCCGACTGACCGATGCCGGTAGGGGGGCCACCGCCAGCGCCCGCGACGTGCGCGAGACCTCGCAGGCCATGAACAATTCCTTCTCCGCCATGGAGCAGGTCATTACCCGCATTCTCGACGGCTCCTCGGCCATGGCCCAGACAACAGAGCAGGTCGACCGCCAGTGCTCGGAATTCGTCGCCACCTTGAGCGACATGTCCGCGGAAGTCCGCCAGTCCGACCACCACCTGCAGCAGACCGCCGGCCGCGTCGACAAGGTCGTGGCACTCTCTGAAACCCTGATCCAGCTGACCGCAAGTGCCGGTATCCGCACCGCCGACAGCGACTGGATCGACACCGCTGTCGATGTCGCTGCCCGCATATCCCAGGTCTTCCAGCAGGCGATCGACAGCGGTCGCATCAGAACCAGCGACCTCTTCGATCGCAACTACCGTCCGATCCCGGGCACCGATCCGGTGCAGATGATGACGGCCTTCACCGACTTCACCGACCAGGTTCTGCCCGCCATCATCGAGCCGGTCGCGGCCTCGTCAGACCGGATCGGCTTCTGCGCCGCCATCGACGAAAACGGCTATCTGCCCACCCACAACAAGAAGTTCTCCGCGCCCCAGCGCCCGGGCGACACGGTCTGGAACACCGCCAACTGCCGCAACCGCCGCATCTTCAACGACCGCGTCGGCCTCGCCGCCGGCCGCTCCACCGCCCCCTTCCTCGTCCAGACCTACCGCCGCGACATGGGCGGCGGCAATTTCGTCCTGATGAAGGACATCTCCGCCCCGATCTTCGTGGCAGGCCGTCATTGGGGCGGGTTGAGGCTGGCGGTGAAGGTGTAGAGCGTCGCTTGACGCTTTGTCTGGTGTGCCGCATGTCCGCTTCAGCGCAATTTTGATAGGTTGTCTGCATTCCTGGGTTGTGAGACGTTGCGCCCGCGAGACTGTTGGAGCTTGGCGATGTCGCGGAGTGATGAAGAGCGCAGAAGGCTCGACGTGCTTTTTGGACCCGCTCTTCCTGCCGGTGGAAACGGTATCCAGGCCCACGAGATGTCCTTCTCTCCGCGAAGCCGTCAGAAGCTCGACCAAAGATCTGCTGTAAGCCTCGCGGACTATCTTGCGCAGCTATCCGATCTGCACCTCGGTAACCTGTTCCCAGAGATCTTCCATTTGCTTTGGATTGTCGACGAAGACGGTGACCTGTGGTTTTCCGTTGAGGAGGTCATCGATGGAAGTGGCGCCACCATTGGCATCCCTCCAAAGTCAGTCCAGGCCCGTCCGCTCGGCTTGCAGAAGCTGGGACACCCGACACTGATCGGCGATCAACTCAAGCTGGCCCGCATGGGCGGAGAGCTGGTTTTCGATCCGGATGATCCAGATGGCAGCGGTCGGACCTTCTGTCTCACCAACGCTTCCGGACGATATGGTTTGCGACCCGGCCAACGCATGGAGCATCTTCAGGCCGTCGCTAGTAAATTCGCAGAGAATGGCCTACATTTCTGGCTAGACTTCCAGACACCTCGATCCTGACAGGGTAGTTATGGTTGACATCGCGAACATGCGTCCTTCGCTTCTCCGGAAGCTGCCAGAGAACCTGGCCGATCCGGACTACGCGGAGGAAGTCCTTGCGAGTCTAGCCAGTTATCTGGCGAGTGCGGCCCCCGATGGCGGTGTGGATTCTGATCGCCTGTACGTCGTCGGTCTACAGCTCAGCAATGCGAGGGTCTGGGACTTTCTCCAGCCCGCGGATGTCATGAGACGCGCAGGCCAGATCTCATCGGAGGTGCTTCTCACCTTCACATCAGGCATGCCGGATGCGGTTGCCCGGTCGTTTCTCGAGACGCGCCTGCGTGAGGCTGCCGAGTAGACGTCAGTTGACGGCGCCTGGACGAGCCCTGAACACACCTCATCCCTCGACGCCACACCCGCATTCCCCTAGAACGTCCCCATGCGCATCCGCTCCGACATCTTCATCTCTGCACTCACCCGCCGCGTCTTCTCCGACGGCGGCTATGCAGCCATCGTCGCCAAGGGCTCGGAGGCATCGGGTGCCATCTTCGTGCGCCAGCGCTTCCGCGATGGCTTGGAGACGCTGTATGGCCCGGCGCCACAGGCCATGATCGGCGAGGAGGACCGCGACGACCGGATCTTTGAGCCGCGCCTGACGCGCGCTGAACCCGAGGCCGTCGAGGCGTTGATCGCCCGCGAGCAGAAATTCGACAGTGATCTCTGGCTGGTCGAAATCGAGGTGGAGGACCTCGGGACCTATCTGGTGCTGACAGATCCGAAGGATTGACGGCACCCACCCTCCCCTTGAGGGGGAGGGTCGGAGCGAAGCTCCGGGGTGGGGTGGCCCCGGCGACGGCAGAGTGCACGTGCCGTCAGAAGGCGGAGACGGCCCACTGCCTACTGCCTACGGCCTAAGACCTAAGACCTAAGACCTGTGCCTTACCGCTTGTGCGCTCTCAGCACCTGCCGCCCATGCTCGTCGCCAACCGGCTGGCGCTTGGGCGAGGCCTGGTTGGCCGCAGCAAGCGGGGTGACGGCTGAGGCCGTCTCGCGCCCGCCAGCATCGCGCGGCTCGGCCGGCAGTTCCTCGCCGGCAAAGGTATAACGGTCGGCGCGGACCCAGCTGTCGATCCGGGCCTCGGCCTGATCCGGATCCAGGCTGAACAGCAGGTTTTCCGCCCGGCTCGCATCATTCTCCCGCCGTGCGAGATGCGGATAGATGTGTTCGAGGATGAAGATTGCCTCGCGTTCGTCCATGGCGACGCCTGAAAGCGTCGTGGCAAGCTGCCGACCGGAAATGTCGAGCAGGATGCGCTCGGCAAGCCAACGGCTGGAGGACAGCATGTCGGCCAGCGTCGCGGCAAAGAAGCCGCCGTCATGCGCGCGCGCAAAGCGCACAAGAAGTGCCGTCTGCACCGGCGTCGCCTGGCGGCGACCGAGCCGGTCGCTGGCCGCCGGGCGTTGCTGAGCGGCCATGCGCTTGATAGTCTGGCGCAGCGCCTCTTCCCGCGCCACAGGCTCTGGCACGGTCTTCTGGGGGGTGGCCGCACCCGACAGATCATTCATCTCGAGATCCGCCATCACCTTGTCGAAGCTCGACGGGACAGCCTTCTGCGGTGGCTCGGCCTTGGTCTCTTCCACCTTTGCCTTTTCCGGGCGCGGCGGAAGCGCATGGCGCAGCGACACCAGCGCGTCGATCACGGTTGGAGACAGCCGCTCGCGCTTGACGATGGCGCGGGCATGATCGGCGCCTTGCGTGCGGGCAATCATGATCAGCATGTCGTCGGAAAGCGCAGGCGATCCGGCAAGGAAGGGCGCGGCGATCGAAATGGGCTGTGAGGCGATGAAGGCCGCGACCGAAAGCGGCAGGCTCGGGCTTTGCGAAAGGGCCGCCACGGCCTCGCGCCGGGCTTCCATGGACGACCCTGCAAACAGCGGCTGGAACAGCTCGGCAAATTGTCGGAGTTCCGACTTGCCGGGGAAGGAGAGCGCCTGGAAACTCGTGACCGTGGCCATCAGAACGACATCCTTGTTCCGCGCGCCGGCCGGCCTCTCAAGCTCCCTGAACTGTTCGCTCACGACTACCCACTCCAACGCAATACAGATGTGCGCCAGATTAGAACGAATTTGTTAGCAAGCTGTTAACTAACCTATGGCTTCTTGTGCACAGGCGGATGGCCAAGACAGACGATTCGCCGCATGTTTCCGATATTAGGCATATGCGTACCCCGTTTCGTGGGGTGAACCGCGACAGGGGGAACGCGTCGGAGAAAGGCGCAGATGACCCGGTGCGTGTGAGACTTTCCGCAGCATGAACCGGATTGTGCCGGCCCTCGTAAGTGGAGGGCAGGGCGAGATGACCCTCTCGACCCTCTCGATCTTTCTTCTCGAAAGGAGACGAGCATGGCGGATATCATCAGGATTTCGGATCGGCTGAACCTCGCGCGCCGCGCTGTCCGCACGGGCGGCCACAAGGCTGAGATCCTCTTCTTCACCGGCATTCGCTACGAGCGGCTGGACCCCAACGCCATCTGGCCCCGGGTGGAACTGCCGACCCTGCCGGCATTGCCTGCCCCGCAAGGCCCCGTGTTCGGCCCCGGTCGCCGGCCCTACTGAACGGTGGGATGCCGCTGCGGGCGCTGTCCGGCTCCGTGATCGAGCAAGGCCGCGCGCGCGTCAAAGGCTTGGCGTTTCATACCTCATCGCAGCAAAATCCGGTTGGCTCGCCCGTGCTGTGCACAATCTGTCGACGTCGTCGACGTCGTTCACGGAGTATCAATTACTTTTATAACATACAATAAACCACGAAATTGCGGTATCTCGCTGCAATGCCTCCAGGGCCCCGCCACGGGTCCTGTCCCTGCGGAGCCCCGCTGACTATATGCTGGTGAAGATTGCCAAGGACCGCATCCGCAAAGGCATGTTCGTTGAGAGCGTTGCCTGTCCCAGCCGGGAATTCGCGCAACGCCGTTTCCTCATCAAGACCGATGCCGAACTGAACGACATCATGGCCACCTCTGCCGTCGAGGTGTCGATCAATGTGCAGCTCGGCCTCGATCCCGACGGCCGCGCTCCCGAGGCTCGGCCATCGAAGTCCAAGTCCGATCGGGCCCGTGCCGAGGTCCGCAACGAAATCGCCCAATCGGCGAAGGCGCTGAAGGCAAGCCTCGGCGATCTCGTCGCCGGCCGCTCCGTCGATATGGCCCATCTGGCCCAGGCCGCGGAAGACAATGCCGGCATTTGGTCCGATAGCACGGTCGTTGCGCTCGAAGTCACACGGCTGAAGAGCAAGGACGAAACCACCTATGTGCATTCGCTCGCGGTAAGCGGCATGATGACGCTTCTCGCGCGCTCGCTCGAAATGGATGAGGAAACCACCGGCATCCTCGGCGTCGCCGGCATGCTGCACGATATCGGCAAACTGCTCATCCCAAGCGAGATCCTGAACAAGCCCGGCAAGCTCACCGATCAGGAACGCATCGTCATCCGCAATCATCCGGAAGCCGGTTATCGGCTGCTCCAGTCTTATCCGGACCTGCCGCCCGTCGTGCTCGATATCTGCCGCCTGCATCACGAAGCGCTCGATGGCTCCGGCTATCCTCTAGGGCTGAAGCAGATGGATCTGAGTGTGCCGGTGCGGCTGAGCACCGTCTGCGATGTCTTCGAGGCCCTGACCTCGGTGCGGCCATACAAGCGCCCCTGGACATCGACGGAAGCGCTGGACTGGATGTTCGCGAGACCGCATTTCTTCGATCGCAAGATGGTCATCCGGCTTGGCAGCGTCATCGCCGATGCGCCGCTCCACTGAGCGTCCCAGCCTTGCTCAGCGCCCGGTAAACGGCAGGCATTCGGCATCCGCCAGAAAGCCCTTCGCATCCGCCTCGTAGCTTTCCTGCGGGGCAAGTACCCTCAGCACCACATAGCCTTCCGTGCCCGGATGCTCGACGAGGATCGTCTCGGCCAGCGCCGCAATCGGCGTCTTTCTGAGCTGCGCCACCTGCACGGGGGTCGCCACCAGCACATCGAGATCACCGGCGACCGAGGTGCGGTCGTTCATCGAAAACACCTCATTGGCATCCCGGTCGTAAAGCGCGACCGACCAGAAATCCACGCCGCCCCCCAGTGCGACGAGCGATAGCGGCTGACGCTCGATGTCGAAATGGCAGACCGCCACCCGGAGATAGGGATCGAGGCTGGAAAGCCCGGCCGCATCCGCCGCTGCCGAAAGCGGATGGAAGACGAAGGGCAGACCTTCCGACGTCACGCGGGTATAGGCGTCGCGGCCGGTGAAATGCGGCACGCCGAGAATGATGATGATGTGGAGCAGCACGGCGCCGAAGAGGCCGGTCAGTACGGCATAGAGAAACTTGCTCATTGTCCGCACCCGATCTGCTCGATCACAGGCATCGACAGCCCCGACAGGCCGGTGGAGGCCGCAGCCGGCGTATCGAGCAGCGTCAGCACCAGCTGGAAGGCCCCGGCATCGGGAATGGCAAGCCAATTTCCGGCCTTCGCGGTGCGCGAGATCACGATGTCAAAGGATCCGTCGCGACGCCTCAGAACCGTCTGCGAATTCTTCGCCGTCGGTAGCTCCGCGCCGGCATTGAGCCGATTTCCGTCGGCATCCGCCGCGTAAAGCGTCCAGAGCCTTGTCGTGGGCGTGCGCCCGCTCATCCGGTAGGAACAGGTGCCCGTCAGCGTCAGCCCCTGGGCATCCCGCGCCGCGGTAAACTGCAAACCTTCCGCCGAGCCATACAGCAGCCGTCCGCCCTTTGCCCGATGCGCCTTGGCATAAGGATCGGCCGAAGCCGTCTGCGCCGCCGGAAACGCCCGCCACCCCGCCACCTCGATCGCCCCGAAACCAACGGACGCATTCAGCATCGAAAGCGCCGACAGGATCCCGCCGGCAAAGGCGATGATCAGCGCGGTGGCGACGATGAGCGGAACACGAAACACGGGCGGGACGAAACCTTGAGGACACGGGCGCAAGACGCCAGGCGGCAGTGCCCGAGGGGTATCACTGATTCGGGAGTGAGGGAAGTTTGGGGCGTGGGGGAGGGGGCAGACTGGCCCGCAAACACAGAAAGGTGCCGCAATACCGCAAGCGACGTTATCCCGCCCGCCGTGGTCGACCACCCTTCGCGCCATTCGCGCGCGCTGCCGCAGCCTTGGCCTCGGACGTGACCTGGCCCGCGCGGCGCGCAAGCTCCCGGGTCATCCATGCTCGGGTGCCGAAAATCCCTGAAATCAGTGCAGGCACATAGAGGTCGACGTCGAGATCGGCCCAATGGAGGTTGAAGCCAAGCCCGTCGACCTCGACCCGCGCCAGGATTTCAGGGCTTGCCCCTTGCAGATCCTCGACCAGCGCCGTTGGAAATGCGTATGCGCATCCGTTGGCGAGCTCAAGCACGACCCGGCCCGCCTCGCCATCGTAGCGCGCACCCACTGCGCGCGGCTCGGTCTCGAGCATGGCACGACCGCGTGCTTCTGCCGCATCGAATTGCCGTTCGTCGAAGTCAGCCATGGATACGCTCCCATTCATTCAAAAGCCGGGCTTGTTCGACCGCGACTTCGCTGAGGATCCGTCTGAGGTCGGCACGGTTGATACCGATGCTGTAGACCAGTTCCGGCTTTCCATTCTGGCCGAGCAGATTGATTTTCGCCTGCCCGGCGCCGGTGATGTGGATATGCGCGGGCTCGTGATCCTGCGTGTAGATAACGAAGCGAAAGCCGAAAGCCCTGTGAACGACGACCATGCTACACCATAACCCATCCGTTGGGTTTTTCCAAATTGGAAAGCGCTTCGCATGCATAGCCGCGTGTGGTGGGCCAGTTCTCTCCTTCAAGGCACGCGCTAAGCGAGGCCGTTCGGCAGCGAGATCCAGATGACGGTCTGTGCCTCCGGAGAATGCCGCGACAGGTGGCCTTTGCCATGCGTATCCTCGACCAGAACGAAACTCCCGGCGGCCACATGGCGCCGATCGCCGTCGCTTGTTTCGTACTCGACAGAACCATCGAGCCGAACTGTGAGCACTGGTTCTGGCACCGTGTGCCAGGAGACTTCCCGCATGCCGGCCGGGATGTAAGTGATCCGGACACGGGACGCCGGATAGCTTGCGGTGACGTCGAAGGGTACGGAATCGGGATGCACTGCGACCTGTGTCGTTGGCAACTCCACCTCATCGAAGTGGGATTCCCCATTGGCGTCGGCATAGATCCTCAGGCACCTCATGTGAGCGTTCCCATCTTGTGGGTCGACATCTTTACCCCAGCACTCCGATCCCATGCTTCTCCACGATCGCAAGAAGCTTCAACGCCGGGCCGCTCGGACGTTTCGAGCCGTTTTCCCATTTCTGCACGGTGGAGGGGCTGATGTTGAGATAGCGGGCAAAGACCGGCTGGCTCACATGATTGCGTTCGCGCAGAGCCTTGATCGCTTCGGGGGGCATTGGGTCGGGGGATAGGAGACAGGTTTGGTCAAAGCGCCGCATCGTCTGCTTGTCGATCGTCCCGGCCGCCAGCATGCCGGCCACCGCGCTGTGGATGGCCTCGAAGGCGTCAGTCTTATAGGCTCTTTTGACTGTCATGGCAGATCTCCGTTAGCGCGCCGCTCACCAGTTCCGCAGCAATATCGCTTGGCGTCTTGCGCCGGTAGAGCAGGGCCAGCGCGCGAAGCGCTTTCAATTCGTCTTCGTCGATGTTCGCCTTGTCCTGCTTCGCGAACAGGTAGGTGAACACCCAGAATTCGCCCGCCTTGGCGAGAAGAATGGCGCGGTGGCGGTTGTCGTTCAACCGCTTCTTGAACACGCCACCTCCAAGATCGTCCGCTTGTCCGAGAACGGTCTGAACGACGGCTTGGCAAAGGGCCACGTCGTCGATACGCGCCTTGCGCGCCGCGCGAGTGAACCATGTCGTCTTGAATACGCGATAGGCCAACATAAGCTAGCACCTGGTGCTATGAATCTCAACCTCGCCACCTTCGGCGCCACCGGATTATAGTGAAGCGTTACGCGCAAAATGCAACCATAAGTTATAATCCGGGTGGGAAGCCGCCCTCATCCGCCTCCTGAGCCTGCCGAAGGACTGTGCCTGTGCCGCCCGCGCCAACCTCTCCCCGCCTGCGGGGAGAGGGCAGGGTGAGGGGCTCTTGCTCCACTGAATGGGGGCGCTTGATCCAACGCCCAGCAATCCGTCGAACAGTCCCATCGTCATCCTCCTGTGGTGTCGGGGAGGCGATGGTGGCGAAGCTGTCAACGTTGCTTCGGCCCCTTGGCCATCACAGCTTTTCGCAAAAGGCGATGCGGTTGCTGAACGGGTCGGTCACCGTCATCTCCAGTCCCCAGGGTGCATTCTCTATACCCGGCTTCAGATAGCGGTAGTCTTTCGCGGTCAGTTCCGCGTGAAAGGCCTTGATGCCGCGCATCCAGGTGAAGGCCTTGGCGCCGGGCGAGGCATCGCCTGCGTGTTCCGACAGATGCAGTACGCACGGGCCGCGCGACACCTGGCAATAGAGCGGGAAATTCTCACCGAAGCGATGTTCGAAATCGACCGAAAAACCGAGGAAATCTCGGTAGAATTCCATGGCCTTGTCGACATCGAAGATCCGGAAGATCGGGATGGGCGGCTCCAGTCCGATCCCTTCTTGCGGCGGCTCTGCCTCCGCCGCGATCCGGGCGGCAAGGATATTCCACTGGTCGAAGCCGAGCTGTCGGGCAACGAGCTCCAAAGCATGCGAGTGGGTGATGTCGAGATTGGCTTTGGCCAGCTCCGCCTTCAGCGTCCTGGCCATCAGTTTGGCGTCGCGAATATCGCGCATGGATTTCCCTTCCGCAGTGGCGACAGGTCCAATCAGTGCCCGCGTCTGCTGATCCGTCGCCATCTTCCGAATGGAAAAAGGATGAGGAAGTCGTCTCGTGATGCGTTCACCATCGCATTCCCAAAGGGAACGCCGCGGGGCGGCAGGCTGCATCGGCCCTGGCGCACAAACTAGCAAACCATCATCGCGAGGCAAGGGGGCACGCGCAAGGGAGGCATCGGTATCACATCTGCAATCGGCGGGCTGAGGTAGAGCTCTTCTCCGTCTATCCGTTGGTCGAGGAGGCGGGCACTCGCCCGCTGTCGGCCCAAAGTGGACTCTGGCCGTCGCAAAAGTCGGTAGCGAAACTCTGATTTTTGCATCTGAGTTTCGCGACAGAAATTCCCTCTTAATGTTCAGGCACGGTCGATGTGTCGCGGATGTCAGCATTTTTGCGACAGTTAAACTTGCGACCTCCGTTGACCAAACTCGTCAAAGAAGATATGAGTGAGACAGGTCTTTATCATATGGAGTTCATCCATGTCGCTCCGCGCCGATGCTGTCGAAAAACGCCGCCTTATCGTTCAAACCGCCTATCGCCTTTTCAAACGCGACGGTTTTCACGCCACAGGCATAGACAAGATCATCGCCGAGGCCGAAGTCGCCAAGATGACCATGTATCGTCACTTCCCGAGCAAGGAAGGGCTGATTGTCGAGGTTCTCGAATGGCGGGCCAAGCGCTTCAAGCAGCAACTCGACCAGCTTGCTGAAGCGACGATGACGCCGGGCGAAAAGATCGCGGCGATTTTCGACTGGCACGAACGCTGGTTCGATAGCCCGGATTTTCATGGCTGCCTTTTCCAGCACGCCCTTGCCGAATTCGGAGAGCCGGCCCATGCCGTATTCGAGGCGGCTGCCCGGCAAAAGCTCGATCTGCAACAGCGGCTCCGGGACATTTTGGCGCAAATCCTTACGGATGCTCACGCCGGGCACGTCGCAACAACGCTGTTCATGCTGATCGAGGGCGCAACGGTGCTTGCTCAGATGGGGCAAGGCAAAGCCGCGATTGTCAGTGCCCGGAGAGTGGCGGTCGATGTTCTAGCCTCAGAGGGCTCGCTTCAATGAGCGCGGTCGTCATCTGCCTTGCCCTGTTCGCCGCGATCCTGCACGCTGCATGGAATGCCTTCCTGCGCAGCGGCGGCGATCGGCTCTGGACCGTGACTGTGATGAGCTTCGCCGGCACGATTTTTGCGCTTCCGTTTCTGTTCGTCTATCCTCTGCCGACGTCGGGAGCATGGCTTTATATTGTCTTGTCGGCCGTCCTTCAGGTCGGATACAGCGTCTTTCTCGTCGCAGCCTATCGTTACGGAGAGTTGGGACAGGTCTATCCGATCGTGCGGGGAACCGTGCCTCTGCTGGTGACACTCGGCGGTTTCATAAACACTGGCGACAAACTCAATTCCTATCAGATCGCCGGCGTCGTCCTTGTGGCTGCGGGGATTATGAGTCTGGCGCTCGGCAAAGGGCGAGCCACTACCTCGTCCATCCTGTATGCCCTGGCGACTGGGGCAATCATCGCCGCCTATGCGACCGTCGACTCCATAGGCGTAAGGAAAACCGGGCAAAGCGCGGCCTACACGGCTTGGGTTCTCGTGCTCTACGGGGCATTCCTTCCGGCCGTATTCCTTGCCCTACGTCGGCAGCTCGTGGTCGATTTTCGCGCACCGGGCACATGGAAGGTGCTCGGCGGGGGGCTGGTCGCAATGATCGCCTATGGCGTTGTGGTCGCAGCCTATGCCCTTGGGCCGGCCGGCCCAATTACTGCGCTGCGGGAGACAAGCGTCGTCTTTGCGGTTCTAATTGGCTGGCTGTTTCTCAGGGAAACTCTAACCGCCCGGCGTATTCTCGCCTGCATAATCGTTGCGGCCGGTGCGGTCCTGATTGGGCGTTGATTTTTGGCAAGGCAAACATCGGGAGTTCTCGTGACAGTAAACATTTTTGAATCTCTAATGTAAGTAGGAGAGACGTGGAAATTCGTATCGCAGCCGCCGCTTTGATGCGCGAAGACGGGGCAACCCTGCTTGTCCGAAAACGTGGCACGTCTGCGTTCATGCAGCCGGGCGGGAAAATTGACGGTGACGAAACTCCGATATCTGCGCTGTGCCGCGAGTTGCTGGAGGAATTAGGCCTGGTGATCCAGCCAGAGGAGGCAGAGTATCTTGGCTGTTTTTCGTCTCCGGCTGCTAACGAAACGAATTGCACAGTAACCGCCGAGATATTCCGGCTAGCGACTGAAAAGGACATCACTGTACAGTCGGAGATTGAGGAAGCTTTGTGGGTTTATTCTGCGACACAAGATGATCTAAATTTAGCGCCACTGACTCGCGATAAAGTCCTGCCCCTCATCTGGCACAAGAATATTCGGTAGCAATCCATCCCGGTGGTTCTGAGCTTTCGCGAAGATCCCAATTAAAGCGGCACTTGTTTTACTGACTTCTGCGACGTCGCAGAATAGGGAGTTTTGCGACAGCCGCAATGACTGCTATTGGCGCTTTGCAGTCGAAATCGCTGCTCGACATAAGCTCGGCAAGCTAGCTGCAATAGCGCACCTCAGCCCACCCGCTCGTAAAACGCCTCGATCGTCGCGACTTCGACCCCGAGCTTGGTCAGCGACGCATGCACGCTCATATGCCGCTCGTCATGTAGGATGAACCAGTCGTCGAAGCCGAAACGGGTCTTTGCGCCCTCGGCATCCGGCACGTCGCGGGCATATTGCCAGCGGAAGGCAGAGCCTGCCTGTTCGCCCTCGGCCACGCCGTCGATCAGGGTCTCGCGCCCCTCGTAGCGGTTCTCCTCGCGCTTCAGGATCGTCCAGGTGAGGGTGTCGGAATGGCCGTCATCGAAGAAATAGTCCTCCGTCAGCGACAGGACATTTGCCTCCGGGTCGAACCGCCCGCGGGCGTCGATGGTGAAGCGGTTCTGGAAGCCGCCGAGCCGGCCGATGGTCACGCCCCAGCCGCGCAGCGTGCCGGAAAAGAACTCCTCCAGAATGAACCTGGGTTCTTTGTTTGCAAAATCCTCGAGTTTCACGGCATCTCTCCTGGGTTGGGTGTGACGGCATAAACACGGGGGCTGCGGCTGAGGTTCCCTGAAGCCGGAACACACCGCTTTCCCCCTTACCCTTTTCCCCGCGCCGCGCTATCTGGTCGTCAGACAACCAATCTTTGAGGAGGATCACCATGGGCAAGCGGATCGTGTTTACCGGCGGCAGCGGCAAGGCGGGGCGCCATGTCGTGCCCTACCTCCTGGACAAGGGCCACAAGGTGCTCAACGTCGACCGCGCCGTGCTCGATGTGCCGGGCGTGCACACGCTTTTGACCGACGTCACCGATCCGGGCGAAGTCTTCAACGCGCTGTCCTGCCATTTCGGCTATGGCGGTTATGAAGAAGCGGGCGGCCCGAAGCCGGTCGATGCGGTCGTGCATTTCGCAGCCGTGCCCCGCATCCTGATGCATCCCGACAACAAGACCTTCGCCGAAAACACCGTCTCGACCTACAATGTCATCGAGGCTGCCGCCAAGCTCGGCATCAGGAAGGTGATCATCGCCTCGTCCGAAACCACCTATGGCGTCTGCTTTGCCGAAGGCGACCAGGATTACCATGAATTCCCGCTGACCGAGGACTACGACACCGACCCGATGGATAGCTACGGCCTCTCCAAGGTCGTCAACGAAAAGACGGCGCGCGCCTTCGCCATGCGCTACGGCATCGACGTCTATGCGCTCAGGATCGGCAATGTCATCGCCCCGGAAGATTACGCCGCCTTCCCGGGCTATCTCGCCGATCCGCCATGCCGCAAGCGCAATGCCTGGTCCTATATCGACGCCCGCGATCTCGGCCAGATCGTCGATCTCTGCGTCAAGAAGGACGGCCTCGGCTTCCAGGTCTTCAACGCTGTCAACGACACGATTACGGCGACCGTGCCCACCCGCGAGTTCCTGGCCAAATGGGCGCCCAACACGCCGATCACGGGCGATCTCGACGGCTTTGCAGCCCCGCTTTCCAACGCCAAGATCCGCGAAGTCCTGGGCTTCAAGGAAGATCACGACTGGCGCAAATATGTCGACGTCTGAGGCCTCTGGCCGGCCGCTATCTCTCCGGCAAAGGCGAAAGCACGCTGCCTGTGACGTTTATGGGGTATAACTCCAAAATACACGTTCTCGTCGGTGCTTTTTTGTATATGAGAATAGTCGGATGTCCCGGAGGGGCGGGGCAGGGCAAGGGGTCGCCCAAAGGAGGAGCCTTGGCAGAGCGACGCATGCAGATCGCCAATGTCGCGCAAAGTGAGATGCGCGGCCAGAACTTCGTCACATTCGACGTGGCGATGAACGGGCATCTGATTGCTACGGTCGACGCGCCGCTGCTCTCCGGCCGCATCCTGTGGTCGCATGCCGCCATTCATGGCTTCCGCGATTTCGACAGCCGCGAGAAGGTCCTTCTGGAGGCGGAGGTCGACCGGGTGCTCGCGCCGCGCTCGGCACCGTCTGGTGATGCCGAACGCCTTCACTGATCCTGCCAGTCCGGGTCTTCAGGCGTTCCAGCGCGGGAGCTGGGTGGCGACCGCAATCGCGATGGCAAGCGAACAGATGGTTGCCAGGATAAAAGCCAGAAGGAAAAGGCCGCCCGCTTTCACAAGGCCGATCCCGAGATCCTGCCGAAACCAGCGCAGCTGTGCCTGACCATACCAGAAGATGGCGATGGCGACCGCAAGCGTCCCAAGCTCCAGCCCCCGCCCGCCCGGCATGGCGAGCAGATCAACCGCCAATCCGACGAGGAAGACAAAGGGAGCGGCCACATAACACTGGCTGAAAAAGGGCGGCCGGAGCGTCGATCGCGTCACCGGCACCTGCTTCTGCTTGAGCAGGGTCACCGCCATTGCCATGGGAAAGATCCCGAAGATCACGCCGCGCGCGATCAACAGGTTGGAAGTTGAATGCGTCAGCGCCGCCGCCTCTGCAGAGGCGGCACTCGCCGATGGAAAGGCCGTCGACAGGGCCTGGGAGAGAAGCAGCGTGATCAGCAGGAAAAGCGGCGGGCTCACCGTGTCGTCATACTGGTCTTCCAGCCGGTCGCTGAGCTCGATATCCGCATAGCGCATCATGCTGAGCGGCCGCGTCAGCGCCCGCCAGAAGGTGAGGGGATAGAAGACCAGCCAGGAGACGAGCTCATAGAGCAACTCCTCCAGCGACTTCAGCAGCCTCATGAAATCCATGCATTTTCCTCGATAGCGACCACCCCGCCGGCACATCCGGGCACGGCAAGGTTCAGCCTCAGACGATGCCAGCCGTGGCAGCCCGGCGCAAGCCATCCACCTCCCGCTTGAGGGGTGGGGACGCGCGGCACGCGCGGGTGGGGGTAACCCCGTCCAGCCAACCTCAAAGGTCGCCAACCTCAAGGATCACCCCACCCCGGAGCTTCGCTCCGACCCTCCCCCTCAAGGGGAGGGTAGATGCCCGCCATCCGAGTGGCCGATCTCCATCAAGGCGACGCATGCGGCGCACACCCACCTCCCCCTTGAGGGGGGAGGTCGACGCGAAGCGGCGGGTGGGGGTGAC
>JBHYDI010000013.1:0-157169 GCA_051861045.1 Allorhizobium sp. | reverse complement strand
GCCGCCGGCTTCTTCCATTTCCCAGCTGCCGGGGGTGGCGGAGACGGCGACGGTCTGGGGGCGCATGGCGTCCCATTCCTCGAAACGCAGCGGGCGGTTGTCCATGCAGGAGGGCAGGCGGAAGCCGTATTCGGCCAGCGTCGCCTTGCGGCGGAAGTCGCCGCGATACATGCCGCCGATCTGGGAGACGGAGACGTGGCTTTCGTCGATAAAGAGCAGGGCGTTGTCGGGGATGTATTCGAACAGCGTCGGTGGCGGCTCGCCGGGTTTGCGGCCGGTGAGGTAGCGTGAATAGTTCTCGATGCCGGCGCAGGAGCCGGTGGCTTCGAGCATTTCGATGTCGTAGCGGGTGCGCTGTTCCAGCCGCTGGGCTTCCAGCAGGCGGCCGCCCTTTTCGAGCTCGGCGAGGCGCGTCTTCAGCTCGTCCTTGATCGATTTGATCGCGCCGTTGAGGGCGGGGCGCGGCGTGACATAGTGGCTATTGGCGTAGATCTTGACCGTCTTCATGTCGCCGGTCTTCTTGCCGGTGAGCGGGTCGAATTCGGTGATGCTCTCGATCTCGTCGCCGAAGAGGGTGATGCGCCAGGCGGCATCTTCCAGGTGGGCGGGGAAGAGTTCGATCGTGTCGCCACGGACGCGGAAGGAGCCGCGGACGAAATTGATGTCCTGGCGCTTGTATTGCTGGGCGACGAGGTCGGCCAAAAGCTGGCGCTGGTCGATGCGGTCGCCGACCGACATCTGGAAGGTCATGGCGGTGTAGGTTTCGACCGAGCCGATACCATAGATGCAGGAGACGGAGGCGACGATGATGCAGTCGTCGCGCTCGAGGATGGCGCGGGTGGCGGCGTGGCGCATGCGGTCGATCTGTTCGTTGATCGACGATTCCTTCTCGATGAAGGTATCCGAGCGCGGCACATAGGCTTCCGGCTGGTAGTAGTCGTAATAGGAAACGAAATATTCCACCGCGTTGTCGGGGAAGAAGTTCTTGAACTCGGAATAGAGCTGGGCGGCGAGCGTCTTGTTCGGCGCGAGGATGACGGCCGGGCGCTGGGTCGCCTCGATGACCTTGGCCATGGTGAAGGTCTTGCCGGAGCCGGTGACGCCGAGCAGGACCTGGGTGCGGTCGTCGTTCTTGAGGCCCTCGACGAGGTCCTTGATGGCGGTCGGCTGGTCGCCGGCGGGCTCGAAGTCGGAGGCCATGCGGATCGGCACGCCGCCTTCGGACTTTTGCGGGCGGGCCGGGCGGTGCGGCATCCACAGTTCGCCGTTCTTGAACAGCGGATTGCCGCTCTCGATCAGGGCGGAGAGCGCCTCGACGGTGGCTGTGACGGCGCCGGGGGCGAGGGACTGGGCCTCTTCCAGCGACATGTCCATGCCGGCCACGGGGTTCAAACCGGCGGCGGCGCGGGTGCCGGGGTCGGAGGAGGCGCCGATCGACACGCCCCGGGAGGTCTTGGTCGAGGTGGTGTTCTTGGCTGTGACTTGTTTTGCGCTCACGCTGTCGTCGCTTTGCGACTTCGCTCCGCGGGGGCCTCGCATGGGCTCGGACGCCCGTTCGGGCTTGCGGCCTGCGGCCGACTGGTTCGCCTTTTCGAGCGCCACCTTCTCGGCGTGGCGGCGGGCCTCGATCTCGATTTTCTTGCGGTGCTTGCCGGCTTTCGAGGCCAATTCGCGCTGGCTCTCGACCGTGGACGCCTCGGCTTCGGCCTCAAGCTGCTTCACCCAGTCCGACACCGATCCGGACAGGGGCGCGCCTTCGAACGAGGCTTGCGGGGCTTCCTCGAAACTATCAGAGGGGGCGGAGGATTTGGGAGATTTGGCCATGGCCGGAATATGGAGAAGGGCGGCGGCAAAGGGAAGGGGCGGGGAGGGATAATCAGAACGAAAACGCAACGGGGAGAGGAGGTTGTTGCCAGCGTGGTGGCAGGAGGGTGGGAGTGTTAGATCGGGACACGGATGTGTATTGCGAAGACTGGCGGGGTTGCGCATAGTGGTGCTGCAACCGATGGGAGACGTGGTATCCATACTGCTCATTCGCCCGCACAGCAGTCGATGTCGACGGAGCCGGACTGGTCCCCCGTCCACGCGGTCGTTCTTGCCCAAAGCACGGCGCGCGAGAGCCTGCTGAACCAGGAGCGAATGCTCAAGATTTGCGGCCTGGGCGTCATTGCGTCGGCCTGCGGCGCCGGGCTCTGGCTGAGCTATCTCCTGTCCGATCCGGAAATCGCCCACGCGACACTTTTCCTGGCATTGCTCGCGCTGGTCCCGCTTTTCATGGTCATCGCGGCCAAGCAGCGTCAGTTCCAGACGGATTTCTACATCGCGATCCTGCCCCTGCTTCTGCCTGCGCTCGACCAGTGGTCTGTTGTCACCAGGAAGCCGGCGCGACAGATCGAGCGCATGCCGGGTCATTATTTCGTTCCGCGTGACGAGATCGATTGCGATTTTCATGTCGAAGGCTCTCTGCACGGCGTTCCGTTCTCGGTGACGCAGGCGGTTCTGCGGCATTCGCCGGCTGAAAACCCCGAGACAACATTTCGAGGCCTCATTGTCTGGACACGGGTTTCCAACGCATTTCCCGGCGACTTCGCAGCCTTGCGCCGTCCGCCTAAAGAACGTTCGCTCTGGCGAGGTACAGCCTTGCCGGACAGGCTTATGCCAATTCCAAACGCAACACATCTGGGGCGTTGGGCCTATGACTTTGTCTCAACTGATCTTGTAACGGCCGATATGCGGTTGAACGGCATGGTCGGTGCGATCGACACTCTGCTGACGCTGAAGCTGGACGACCTGCCGCAAGTGGCCATCAGGGGCGCGGACGCGTTCGTGCTGCTTCCGCTGCCACGCTTTGGCTGGGATGGCGACACGCCAGTGCACACTCTCGATGTCGAACGGGATGTCCGACCTTTTGCGGCCATGCTGCTGAGTGTGCTCCAGGCCATGGATGCGGTGCGGAAGATCTAGATCGTCTGCCTGGGCTGCCGGTTTAGCGTTTAACTCACGCCACCGACAGATGCGTGGCTTTCGTCTTGCGCTTGAGGTCGGTATTGGGCTGGTGTTGGCTGATCCAGGTGTCCAGCGCGCTTGGGGGCATGGGGCGGGCGAAGAGGTAGCCCTGGGCGGTGCCGCAGCCGAGGCGGGCGAGGATGGCGGCGTCTTCGGGCGTCTCGACGCCTTCGACGACGATCTCCAGCGACAGGGACTGGCCGAGGCTGACCATGGCGGAGATGAGCTTCTGGTTGGTCTCGCTGCGGGCGACGTCCTTGACGAAGCTGCGGTCGATCTTCAGGCGGTCGACCTTGAGGCCGATGAGATAGGCGAGCGATGAGTGGCCCATGCCGAAGTCGTCGACGGCGAGCTTGTAGCCGGCCTGTTCCAGCTGCTTCAGCTGTTCGTCGGCGAGCGCCGGATCGAGGATCGCCTCTTCGGTGATTTCGACTTCCAGCGCCGAGGGGTCGACGTCGTGTGCTGCGGTCACGCGGTGCAGCATCGAGGCAACGGAATAAAGCGCGAATTCGCGCGGTGAGACGTTGAGCGCCACCGTGACGTCCTTCAGACCGAGGGCAGGCAGGCGGCGGGCGAGCAGGCAGGCGTCGCCCGCAATGCGGGCCGTCAGTTGTTCCGACAGATGCACCGTGCGGGCGGCATTGACGATCTCCGGCGGTGAGACGAAGCCGAGCTGCGGATGCTGCCAGCGTACCAGAGCTTCGAAGCCGGTGGTGCGCCGGCTCATCAGATCCACCTGCGGCTGGAACCAGGCGCCGAGGCTGCCGGTGTCGATCGCCCGTTCGAGATCCTGCTCGATGATGCGCTTGCGCTCGGCATTGCGGCGCAGATCGGGATCGAATTCGCGCAGTTGGCGACGGTCGCCACGCTTGGCGTCATAGAGGGCCATGTCGGCGCAGGCGAGCAGCTCCTCGGCGTCGTCTGCATGATCGGGATAGGCGGCAAGGCCGACGCTGAGGCCGACCACGGCCTGGCGCTGGTGCCAGTGGATTGGACGGCGGCTTGCCTCCAGCACTGCGGCGGCATGGGCGCGGGCGCGCTCCAGGGCTTGCGGACCACTGACCACCACGGCGAATTCGTCGCCGCCGAGACGGGCGATCAGGCTGCCATCCTCGACGATGGAGGAGAGGCGGGCCGCAATTTCGCGGAGCAGGGCGTCGCCGGCGCTGTGGCCGAGCGTGTCGTTGATCGACTGGAAGCGCTCGACGTCGAAGATCAGCAGCGCCACTTGCTCCTTCACGACCGTGGCGCGCGCGATGTCACCGGCCAGTCGCCCGTGAAAGAACATGCGGTTGGCGAGACCGGTCAGCGTGTCCCGATTCGCGAGGGCCTCTAGGCGGGAATTCTGGCGCAGGATATCGCTGTTGGCGCGGGTCAGGCTGTCGGCCAGGGCTGTTGCCTCATGACGCGCCACCTGGCTGCTGACGAACATGTTTTCCGCCCAGATGCTGCGGCGGATGAAGACGAAGATCATCAGGCAGAGGCAAAGGCCGACCAAGACTTCGTTGAGCCGCCACATGCCGATGAGATTGATCATCAGGGAGAGGAGGATCGGGATCGAATAGTTCAGCGCCAGCGGCGTGTAACCGATCTGCTTGATGACCGAGCCGGCCGCCATGCCGCCCATCATCAGGAAGAGTGGTGCATGTCGTCCGAGCGGCTCGAAATTCGCCACCGTCCACGGAAGGGCCGCCCAGATCAGGCCGAGGGCCAGGGCGCCGATCGACAGAATGGTGAGGCTTCCCTTGGGCGCTGACATCAGCGCGCCGCGCCGGGTGAGCGCCTGCATGGCATAGGCTCGCGCCGCGATCACGATGATTGCGCTACCGAACCAGGCGAGGCTTGCCCAGGTCGTTTCGTCATGTACGTGGAGGATGAAGATGCAGACGCTGAGCGTGATGATGTTCAGAACAAGGGTCGAGCGATAGCCGTCAGCGATGTCCGCCACCTGGGCTTGCAGCACTGCCGGCATTGTCTTGCCGCTTCGGCTCTCACTCAACCACATAAAACAAAGCCCATACCGATCGCAATAAATACTCAATAACAAGAGCGACTTAACGGGATGTTACGGCAACTTTGCGCAATTTAACGAGAAATCATCGGCAACTTTTCGGCGACCCAGCAATCGGGATCCCCTCGCGCTTAGCGGGCAGTCTATCTGCTTGTGGGCGGGCTCAGGTCTCCTCAGGTTGTAAAATATGACGGAGAGGATTGTCTGCCGGCTGCACCATCCTCGTTCCATATTGCTATGGTCAGATGCACGCCGCGACTCGGGGTCGCGCCATCATCCTCCGACGCACGAGTTTTCCATGCCGAGCTTTTCCCCCGCCGCTCTCTGGCCCATCCTGCTTCTCTCCCTCTCCAATGTTTTCATGACCTTCGCCTGGTATGGGCATCTGAAATACAAGACGTCCGCACTCTGGATCGCCATCGTTGCGAGCTGGGGGATCGCTTTCTTCGAATATTGCCTGGCGGTACCGGCCAACCGGATCGGGGCCGAGGTCTATTCCGCCGCGCAGCTGAAGACGATCCAGGAAGTCATCACACTGATCGTGTTTTCCGGCTTCTCCGTGTTCTTCCTCAAGGAGAGCCTGACGATCAATCACGCCATCGGTTTTGCACTGATTACCGCGGGCGCTGCCTTCGTCTTCCGCGGGTAAGGAGAAGGCGCGGCTTGCCAGCCGCGCCCTTCCATCTGACCGTTTCCGCTTTCCTCAACGATGTGCCGGGACCGGTGCTGTTTCGAGCCGCCAGGCAGGCAGGACAATGGCGAGCATCAGCACGGTGTTGAGCAACACGTTGACCGTGGCGCCGGCGACGAAGGAGCCGGTGCTGTCAACGAGGAACCAGGCGAGCGTTGCTTCGATCAGCAACAGGCGCGCGAGCCTGGGATCGACCGGGAGCAGCCGGTCGACGACGAGCCACATCATCACGCCCCAGCCGACCATGACGCCGCCGCCGATGGCGGCAAGCGCACGGGCGGCCTGATGGTCGAGCGTCTGTTGGCCATCAAACGGCCAGAAGACGATATCGGTGAGCCAGGTCGCGGGCAGGGCTGTGGCCGAATGGGCGCCCAAGGCCACGAGCAGGCCGAGGAGCACGACGAAAAGGCTGTTCAGTTTCAGCCAGGTGGATGTGAATTCGGGGGACATCTGCGGTCTTCCTTCTTGGTTGCGATGGACCGACCATGCCGAGCGGAAGAGACTGCCGCAATTACCGCCGAGGTAAGTGACGGCATTGGCTGCGCGTGGCAGATAGTCTGGAGCCCCAGCTTCGAAAGAGGAATGTCATGGCATTGGAATTCGGCGGCCAGCTCCGGACCTGGCGTGGCAAGCGGCGCATGAGCCAGTTGCAGCTGGCGCTAGCTGCGGAGGTCTCTGCCCGCCACATCGCCTTTCTGGAAACCGGGCGGGCGAAGCCGAGCCGACGCATGGTGCTGCTGCTCGGAGATGCGCTGGAGGTGCCAAGGGCCGACCGAAACCTGATGCTGGATGCGGCAGGGTTTCGAGCAGCCTATGCCAGCCGTCCCCTGGATAGCGCTGCCATGGAGCCGATCCGCAAGGCGATCACCCATATGATCGAGGGACATTCGCCCTATCCCGCCTTTGTCTTCGACCGACACTGGCGGGTGCTCGATGCCAATGCCAGCGGTCGCGCCATGCTGGCCGGCTTCGGCTCGATGCCAGCGACAGCTTCATTGATTTCCTGCTTGCGCCCGGGCGAGGCCCTGACCTGGTCGAGAACTGGGCTGAGGTGGCGCATCATCTGGCGGCACGTTTCGGCTGGAGAGCGCCCATCTCGGCGGCGATCCGGTGCTGGAGCGGGCCGCAGCCGGGCTCGCCTTCGGGCCGGATCAGCAACATGGCGAACCGGCCAAGGGTGGTGATCTGCCGCCTGTTCTCACCGTGCGCTTCCGGCTCGGCGGACAGGTCTATCCGATGTTTTCGACGATGACGCAGTTTGGCACTGCCGAAGACATTGCGCTGGCCGACATCAAGATCGAGATGTTCTTTCCGACGGATGCGGCCTGCGAGGCGCTGTTCCGGCAGATGGCGGCCGGGTGAGGCTCGTCAGGCGGCCGGCACAGGTGTCGGCTTGCCATCGGCATCCAGCGCCACCATCACGAAGGTGGCTTCAGTGACCTTTTCCATGATGTGGGTGAGATAACGCTGGGCCCAGGTTTCGACCTTCAGCGTCATGGAGGTGCGGCCGACGCGGGATATCTCGGTATAGACGCAGAGGGTGTCGCCGATCTTGACCGGCATGGCAAAGGCCATTTCCTGGACGGCGGCGGTGACGACGCGGCCGCGGGCGCGTTCAGCCGCCCGGATGCCGCAGGCGAGGTCCATCTGGGCCATGACCCAGCCGCCGAAAATATCGCCGGCGGCATTGGCATCGGCCGGCATGGCCAGTGTCCGCAGTGTCAGTTCGCCCGTGGGTTTCGCAGTCGCGTCGATCATGTCTTTTCGATTCTCTTTTTCTGCTCTGCTCCAAGAAAGCGGGGCCTGCGGTGGTGGCGCCACTACTAGTTTTTAGGGGTGATAAAGTGCCCCTCACTTTTTGTAGTCACGCATTTACGGAAATTAGAACTGATAAATATCAAACTTTAGACATTATGAAATCTTCAGGGGGTGGAAGAATGAAAATCATGTCTCTATCGGTGCGCCTTTATGCACTGGTTGCGCTGGCTCTGGCGGTCCTCGTCGGCGCGCTCACATATAGCCTGTTTCAATCCTACGACTCGCTGGTGCACGAGCGGCGCATGGGTCTGGCGCAGATCAATGACAACGCTGTCGCGATCTTGAACAAGTATCACAAGATGGAACAAGAGGGCACGCTGACGCGCGAGGAGGCGCAGGAGCGGGCCAAGGACGTGATCGGCGCGATGCGCTATCAGCCCGATGGCTACATGTGGATCAACGACATGAAGCCTGCCATGGTCATGCATCCGATCAAGCCGGAGCTGAACGGCAAGGATCTGAGCCAGAACAAGGATCCGAACGGCAAGTTCCTGTTCGTGGAGTTCGTCAATACGGTGAAGGCCGGCAAGGAAGGTTTCGTCGACTACTACTGGCCGAAGCCGGGCTTCGAGGAACCGGTCGAGAAGCTCTCGCATGTCATCGGCTTTGACGCCTGGGGCTGGGTTGTCGGCACCGGCGTCTATTCGGACGACCTGGCGGTGCTGTTCCGCGGTACGGCGATCCGCTACGGCGTTCTGATCGGCCTTGCCGCCATCGGCATGGTCTTCTTCGCCTATCTCGTGGTTCGCAGCGTCGTGAACCCGATCAACCGCCTCAAGGGTGCCATGCAGGACATCGCCGAGGAAAAGGTCGATGTCGACGTGGCCGACACCCATCGCAAGGACGAGATCGGCGGCATGGCGAAGACGCTGCAGGTGCTGCGCAACAGCGTTCGCGAGCGCATCGAGCTGCGTGACCGCGAGGTGCAGCAGCAGACCAGCCTGAACGGCGAGCGCGAGCGCAACGAGATCAACCTGCGCACGGCATCCGAACGGCAGAACCACGCGATCAACGCGCTCGGTTCGGCGCTGGAGCGGCTGGCCGAGGGAGACCTCACCGTGCAGATCGGCGTGATCGGCTCGGAATATGAAAAGCTGCGCGACGACTTCAACCGTGCGGTGGATTCGCTGGGCGGCGTTATTGCCGCGATCAACCAGACAAGCGAGATCGTGACGTCTTCTGCCGGGAATATCAGCGAGGCGACCAACAACCTTTCGAAGCGCACCGAGCAGCAGGCGGCAGCCCTGGAAGAAACAGCAGCGGCGCTTGACGAGATCACTGCAACCGTTCGTACGGCGGCAGAACGCGCCAATGAGGCGCGCCAGATGGTGGCCGAGACGAAGTCCAGTGCCAACCGTTCTGGTCAGATCGTGCGCAATGCTGTCGATGCCATGGGCCGGATCGAGGGATCATCGCAGAAGATCAGCCAGATCATTTCCGTGATCGACGAGATCGCCTTCCAGACCAACCTGCTGGCGCTGAATGCCGGCGTCGAGGCGGCGCGTGCCGGCGAAGCGGGTCGCGGCTTTGCGGTCGTGGCGCAGGAAGTGCGGGAACTCGCACAGCGCTCGGCCAATGCGGCGAAGGAGATCAAGGTGCTGATCAGCGCATCGGCGGCCGAAGTCGACACGGGTGTGGGCCTGGTGCGTTCGACCGGCGAGGCGCTTGTCGAGATCGAGGCGCTGGTCAACCGCGTCAACGAGAGCGTCAACACGATCGCGACCGCTGCCAAGGAACAGGCGACGGGGCTGGCTGAGATCAATACCTCGGTCAACCACATGGACCAGATGACCCAGCAGAATGCTGCTATGGTCGAGGAAACCTCGGCGGCCGGCCAGTCTCTGGCGGAGGAGAGCTACAATCTGCGCCAGCTGCTCTCGCGCCTCAAGGTCAATGCCCAGCAGGCCATGGGCCATCGCCGGGCGGCCTGATCGTCGCAAGGGATCGTCGGCACAGACGAACGAAAGGGCCGGTGGAGCGATCCACCGGCCCTTATTTCTTGCGGCGAATTCCTGGCGAATTCCGTTCATGGCGCATTAAGCCGGGAGACCTTAAGCTGCTGGAAGTTGTCCCATATGGGACCATCGAGGGTGAAATGAGTTTTGTGTTTTCGTCCCTTGGCAGCCGGCTCACGGTTGCTGTTTTCGTAAGCTTTCTCGTTACCGGCTGCTCCGGCAAAGACCGTGTGCCCTTTGCCGATATCGGCGGACCGAAGGCTGGCGACCAGTTGATCGGCAAGGTGGATCGCGCCCGCGACGGACGCGTCATCGTGGGGCGGGTCGGCGATCCCCGGGCGGAGGCTGCGGCCTATGCGCCGGCGGCGGGCGCGCAGAATGGCGGGAGCCAGGGGCTGGATTATCTCGATACACCCAACATGGCCGAGAGCGACGGGCTGCAGGCGGCGCCCATGATGGCGGCGGCGGAGCCTGAGATGGTGGATGGTGCCCAGGGCCAGGCGATGAGCGCGATGGTCATTCCGGATGGCGGCGTGAACATCGATGGCGAGCTCGGGATTGGGGCTGCCCCTCAGGTGGCTGAGCTCGGTTCGACGGAGATGGCAAGCCCTGTTGGGGTACAGCCGCACATGGTGACTGCGGGCGGGGCGATGGCAATTGCCGAGGGCAATACCAGCCAGCCCGTGGTGGACGGGATCGGCTTCGATGAGCCGACACAGATCGTGACGGGGCCGAGCGGCGCTCCGGTGGCGGAGACGCAGGTTGCCGAGGAGATGCCGGAGGAGGGCGGGATCCTGCCGCTTTCGGTCGACAGCGGCAATTCCGGCATGGAGGATCCGGTTCCGGTCGAGACCCGCCGGGTCGCGGCGCAATCCGCGCCGGGGGGTAAGGATTGTTCGCTCTATCTCGACAAGCGAAACTGCCGCTGAGGCAGGTTTTCGCTTGCTACGCTAATTCGGGAATTTGCTAAATTGTGACAGCGCTTTTGGCGCGCGATGGCGGTTGCGCGGATGGATCCGGTTGCGAGGAGCGTACCGGGATGGGTAAGGCTGGGCTTGCGGGCGGGGTGGCGGAGGCCTAGAGGCAGGGCAACTTCTTGTGCCGCGGCCGGATGGTCGTTGTGCCCGATCTTGCCTCTCATCCGCCCTGCATGACCGTCCGGCCGGGCGGTCAATCTTTTCCGGAGTGCCCCATGCCGCCGATTGCCGATATTCTCCTGTTTGCCGTGATGCTGGCTGCCGCGGGCGCCGTGGCGGGGCTCCTGGCCGGCGTGTTCGGGATCGGTGGGGGTGCGGTGCTGGTGCCGGTCTTCTACCAGGTCTTCGGTTATGCCGGGATCCCTGAGGAGGTGATCATGCATCTGGCCGTCGGCACTTCGACGGCGCTGATCGTGCCGACCTCGATCCGCTCGTTCCAGGCGCATCGGAAGCGCGGGGCCGTCGATATGGAGCTCTTGAAGGGCTGGATGATCGCGGTGCCGGCAGGCGCACTGCTCGCCACCGTCGTTGCCGCCTATGTCTCGAGCGAAGGCTTGCGGCTGTTCTTCGCGGTCATGGGCCTGGTGCTGGCAGCGCGCATGCTGTTTCTTTCCAACCGGATGCATCTGGGCACCGAACTGCCGGGCCAGCCGGCGCGGTTTCTCGTGGGCTCCGCGATCGGGCTGTTTTCAGGCCTGATGGGGGTCGGTGGCGGGGTGTTCAACAACACCTTCATGACGCTTTACGGAAGGCCGATCCACCAGGCGGTGGCGACGTCGTCGGGTGTGGGCGTGCTGATCTCGATCCCGGCATTTTTCGGCTTCATCTATGCCGGCTGGGGCGAGGCGGGCCTGCCGCCGTTTTCGACCGGCTTCGTCAACTGGATCGCCTTTGCGGTGATCTTCCCGATCGCCATGCTGGTCACGCCCTATGGCGCACAGCTGGCGCATAAGCTGAACAAGCGGCAGCTGGAGATGGGGTTTGCGGTGTTTCTGCTGTTCGTGTCGGGAAGGTTTTTCTGGAGCCTTTACGGCTAGGAACGGACCGATTCAGGCGCTTTTCCCGGTTGCCTCGACCTGTGCGATGACTATCATCGCGACTCTATGAATGGGCGAGGGAAATCGTGACGGTGCAAGCAGGGGTCGAGGCGTTCATAACACGCTGGCAGGGGCAGGAGGGCCTATGACGACGCTCGATATCGTCATATCCGCCTTCGGCCATGCCGTTTCCAAGAAGCTTTCGAGCCCAGTTGTGACGGGTGCGCCGGAAGACCAGTTGCGCGGGCCGCTGGAAAGCATGATCGCAGGGCTTGTCGATCTGCTCGGCCATCCGGAGGATGCCGTCTCGCTGATTGGCGAAACCACCCTCTCCGAAATCATGACCCGGCCCGATTACGCGGTCACCTTTGGCAAGGCATTGACCGGCTTTATCGAGGTGAAAGCTCCTGGCAAGGGGGCGGACCCGCGCCGGTTTCAGGGCCATGACAAGGATCAGTGGAATCGGCTGAAATCCCTGCCGAACCTGCTCTATACCGATGGCATGAGCTTCTCCTTGTGGCGGGACGGAGAGCTTCAGGGCGCAATCGTGCGGCTGGTGGGCGATCTGGAAACGGATGGCAAAGCCGTCCGCGCACCGAGCGAATTGCTGACGCTGTTTTCCGATTTCTTCACCTGGACCCCGCAGACACCGAAGAACCCGCGCCGTCTGGCGGAAGTCAGCGCCCGGCTGTGCCGGTTGCTGCGCGACGAGGTCACGGAACAGCTGGCGCGCGGCAATGTCGCGCTGGACGGTTTGGCCAAGGATTGGCGCAAGCTGCTGTTCCCGGAAGCCGACAACGCGCAGTTTGCCGATGGCTACGCGCAGGCCGTCACCTTCGGCCTGTTGATTGCCCGCACACGCGACATTCCGCTCAACCAAGGCATCGAGCATGCGGCGTCCGATCTGAAAAAATCGAACTCCCTGATCGGCACCGCGCTTGGTCTGTTGACCGACAACCCGGAAAACCGCACCGCATTGAAAACCTCGCTCGACACCATGGCGCGGGTGCTGGATGCGGTGAACTGGCAGGAGGTCGGCAAAAAAGACCCGGATGCCTGGCTCTACTTTTATGAACACTTCCTTGAGGTCTACGACAACACGCTGCGCAAACGCACCGGCTCCTATTACACGCCGCCGGAAGTGGTGAAGGCCATGGTGCGCATGGTGGACGACGTCTTGCGTGGTCCCCTGTTCGAGCGCACGACCGGTCTTGCCTCGCCCGACGTTACGATTGCGGATCCGGCTGTCGGCACCGGCACGTTTCTTCTGGGCGTGCTGCGCAAGATCGCGGAAACCGTGGCAGGCGACATGGGCGCAGGCGCGGTGCCCGCCGCGATCTCTGCCGCCGCCAATCGCCTGATCGGCTTCGAATTGCAGTTCGGCCCCTTTGCCGTGGCGCAGCTTCGCCTGATTGCCGAGTTTCAGGAATTGATGGTGGTCGGGGAAGGCAAGTCGGCCACACTCCCGCAACTCAGACTCTTCATCACCGATACGCTTGGCAACCCTTATGTCGAGGATGAATGGCTGCCGCAGGTGATGGCCCCCATCGCCACCTCGCGCAAGGAAGCCAACGCCATCAAGAAGGGCCAGCCGATCACCGTTGTCATCGGCAATCCGCCCTACAAGGAAAAGGCGGAAGGGCGAGGTGGCTGGATCGAGGCGGGCTCGGGCGGTAAGATGAAGGCACCGATGGACTGGTGGCGTCCGCCGGTGGAATGGGGTGTCTCTGCACATACCAAGCACCTGAAGAATCTCTATGTCTATTTCTGGCGCTGGGCCACCTGGAAGGTCTTCGGCACGGGCAACTATGCCGCAACAGGCACGCCGGATAGAGATGAGGAAGGCGTGATCTGCTACATCACGGTTGCCGGTTTCCTGAACGGGCCGGGCTTCCAGAAGATGCGCGAGGATCTGCGCCGCACCGCGACAAGGATCTGGGTCATCGACTGTTCACCGGAAGGCCATCAGCCGGAAGTCGCGACCCGCATCTTTCAGGGCGTGCAGCAGCCTGTCTGCATCGTCATTGCCGCCAAGAAGCACGGCATGGACGGCGCGAAGCCCGCCGATGTTCGCTACATGCCGTTGCCTGCCGGACGACGCGAAGACAAGTTCAAGGCGCTGGACACGCTGTCGTTGGACGGCGCGGACTGGGTGGAATGCCCCGATGGCTGGCGCGATGCCTTCCTGCCGGAGGCGACCGGTGCCTGGGCCGACATGCCGCCGCTGAAAAGCCTGTTTGTCTATGACGGCTCCGGCGTCATGCCGGGGCGCACCTGGGTCATCGCGCCGGATCAGGAAAGCCTTGGTCGTCGCTGGGATGCGCTGGTCAAGGAGAAGGACGAGGCGCGCAAGGAGGTGCTGTTTCATCCGCATCAGGGCGGTGACAAGACAGTCGCGAAAAATCCCCAGACCGAACTTGCGGGTCATGCACAGCGGAAGCAGGCCGTTCGCGATGACAAAGAGCCTATACAAAGTCCGGCTCGCTACGGTTTTCGGACCTTTGACCGCCAGTGGATTATTCCGGATACACGTGTTCTGAATCGTCCCAACCCCGCCCTTTGGGACGGCTACTCCGACGCCCAGATCTTCCTGACGGCGCCCGACGACCGCTCTCCATCAAACGGACCAGCTTTATCGTTTTGTAACATCATTCCAGACCTGCATCATTACAACGGGCGCGGCGGTCGTGTCATGCCGCTCTGGCGCGATGCCGCCGCCAGCCAGTCCAATATCCGCCCGGAGCTTCTCGCCTTTCTCGCCGATGCCTATGGGCAGGAGGTCACACCTGCCGATGTCATGGCCTATATCGCCGCCACGCTCGCCCATCCGGCCTTCACCGCGCGGTTCAAGGACGATCTCGTCCAGCCGGGTCTGCGCGTGCCGTTGACGGCGGATGCGGAACTGTTTCTCGAGGCGGTGGCGCTGGGCCGCGAGGTGATCTGGCTGCAGTGTTACGGCGAGCGATTTGCCGATCCAGCCTCGGGACGTCCGAAAGGGCCACCGCGCCTTTCGCCTGACGATGCCCCGCGCATTCCCGCCGACGGTGCCATTCCCGGCGCGCCCGAACCGCTGCCTGACGTAATCGACTACCAGCCGGAAAACCGCAGGCTGATCATCGGCAAGGGTTTTATCGACAACGTGGCCCCTGACGTCTGGGCCTATGAGGTTTCCAGCAAGCAAGTGCTGCGGCAATGGTTCAGCTATCGCAAACTGGATCGCTCGCGGCCGATCATCGGTGACCGCCGCCAACCGTCGCCGCTCGACAAGATCCAGCCGGATCATTGGCTTTCGGAATACACAACCGACCTGATGAACCTGCTGCATGTTCTCGGGCGGCTGGTTCGGCTTGAGCCGGTACAGGCCGATCTGCTGCAACGGATCTTGGATAAGCCGCTTCTGAGCCTTGATGCCGACACCACGACCGCCGACAATGGCGCAGAATCATCGGACGACACCATCTAGGACATCATGAGAGCGCAACTTGATCTGTTCGGTCTGGCTGTGGACCTGGCCCCTGCCGAACCTGCCAACTACAAGCCGGACCCGGACCGGGTTCGCGGCAAGCTGGCGGCTGTCTTGTCCGAAATGCGTGCCGCCGACACCATGCCCTGGGACCGGAAGAAACGCGCCTATCACCAACTGCTCTTCCCGCAGATGACCCGTTCACTGCCGTCGGACGAGGCCGCGACCCTGCGGGCTGCGTTCGACGCAGAATGGCAGCGGCTGACTGCAGCTTAAACCTTAACCTCCCCCTGAGCGGGAGGGTCGGAGCGTAGCTCCGGGGTGGGGTGAGCGGTGGTGGGTGGCGCGAGGTCACCCCACCCGCGCGTTCCGCGCGACCTCGCCGTCCAAGGGGAGGTTTGGGGTGTGGCTGGCGTTTTGCCGTGTGATACCCCCCTCTGTCGGCTGCGCCGACATCTCCCCCACATGGGGGGAGAGTGGACGCTGCGGGCAAAGGCCCCTCCCAAACCCTCCCCACAAGGGGGAGGGCTTAACCTGGCGGCGCCCTTTGTGGCGCGTGGCTTACACCACCACCCCCGTCCGGTTGCTCGACATCGTGAGCTTGCGTTCCGCGCGCTCCTGCTGGGGGGAGCGGTTGTAGAGTTCGCGGTAACACTTGGAGAAGTGGGAGGCGGAGACGAAGCCGCAGGCGACGGCGACTTCGACGACGGGCATGGAGGACTGGACCAGCAGGTGGCGGGCGCGGTCGAGGCGGATTTCGAGATAGTAGCGGGCAGGCGAGCGGCCCATTTCCTGTCTGAAGAGGCGCTCGATCTGGCGGCGCGAGAGGCCGGCGTCGTCGGCGATTTCGAGGAGCGACAGCGGTTCTGCGAGATTGGCTTCCATCAGCTCGATGATCTGCAGCACCTTGGAATTCTGCACGCCGAGACGAGCCCTGAGTGGAAGCCGCTGGCGGTCGTTGGCGGAGCGGACGCGGTCGGTCAGGTGCTGTTCGCAGACGCGGTTGACGAGGCCCTCGCCAAAATCCTGGCCGATCAGGTTCAGCATCATGTCGAGCGAGGCCGTGCCGCCGGCGCAAGTGTAGAGATTGCCGTCGACTTCGTAGAGGTCGGCATAAACTTCCGCCTGGGGGAAGGTTTCCGAGAAGCCGGGCAGATTTTCCCAGTGGATGGCGCAGCGCTTGCCATTCAACAGGCCGGCCTGGGCCAGCACATGGGCGCCCGTACAGAGCGAGCCGACGGCGACATTGCGGTTATAGGCTTCGCGCAGCCAGGCATTCACCGACTTGTTGTTGAACTCCTCGACATAGATGCCGGAACAGACGATTGCCATGTTCGGGCGGTTTTCGCCGCCGAGGAAGCGGCGTTCGTCGGCGAGCGAGGAATTCACCTCGATGCCGATGCCGGAGGAGGAATAGACCTTCTGGCCATCGACCGAGGCGAGGCGCCACTCATAGGCGGCGTAACCCAGCATGCGGTTGGCGATGCGCAGCGTCTCGATGGCGCCGGCAAAGGGCAAAAGCGTGAAATGGGGGACGAGGAAGAAGACGATCGAACGCTTCTTGGTCTGTGGCTGCTGCTTGCTCATAATGGTGCCCCGTTGTCCTTGCTGCCGTTCCCTTGTTTTGTCGGCATGCTCCGCCTGAATTGATCGGCGCGATGGTCGCTTTGCGACATTGTCATGAAATCGCGCGCCGTGAAACTATTCGGGATCGCTAACGAGCGACATTTTTCCGCGTTTTTCAGGCTGCGACGTCATGGATCGGGCGTGGGCGGCGGGTCTGGTCGCAGGTGGTTGAAAAGCTTTGGCTTCGCGGAATGGGAGACATCGGGCTTCCGGCTGGCTGTTTCGCCGGTTTGCGACGCGGAGGGGCGTCCGCGTCGCTGAGGGAGAAGGCTTGAGGTGGGTTCAGCGGCGCGTGTCGCCTGCAGGCCAGCCGAGATCCTTGCGCAGATCGAAGGGCAGGGCCTCCAGGGCGGCCTGCTCGAGACGATGGCGGCGGTGCTCGGCGATCGCCCGGGCGAGACGGTTCAGTTTCGCCGCGAGGTGGCCGGCCATGGCCTTTGCCGTTGGACCCAGCATGGAGGCCGGGGAGGCTGTTCTGATCTCGGGGGTGACGCTGCAAACCATGGTCATGGTCGTTTTCCTTCGTGGCTCGGTGGCCCTCTCTTCATCCGTTGTCTGGGGCCGGTTTCTGGTATCGCGCAGTCTCAATCATCAATCAAACGAATGTTTCTGATGTCTATCATTCTGAAAACTGATCAATTGGCGGTGGCGGGTCAGGCCGAGATCATCGCGCAAGGCCGAGGGCAGCGGGGCGAGCAGGCGGCGGGTGGCTTCGCGCGTGGCGTTGTGGCGGGAGTTCGCGAGAAGGGTCGCGAGGGTCTGGCGCAGGGTGCGTGAATGGGCGGGTGAGCGGGCTTCTGGCATGGCGGCAATCCTCCTTTCGCAGTGTGTGGGAAGGAGGATGCGCCCCGATTGACATTCAATCAAACGCAATAGTATCGTTCTCAAATTCAATTTTGTTGAAGGTCAATCCGCATGACTCTCATGTTGCGCCAGCCGCTTCCGCTTCTCGACAATGATGTTCTTCGCACCTTCGTGGCGATTGCGGAGACTGGCAGCTTCACCACCGCCGCCGACCGGGTGTACCGCACGCCGTCGGCCGTCTCGATGCAGATCAAGAAGCTCGAGGAGCAGCTGAATGTGACGCTGTTTTTGCGCGATGCGCGCTCGGTGACGCTGACGGAAAGCGGCGAGGTGTTGCTTCCCTATGCGCGTCGCATGCTGGCGCTGTCGAACGAGGCGGTCGGGCGCTTCCGCATGCCGGAGATGAAGGGGGTGGTCAGGCTCGGTGCGCCCGACGATATCGGCGAACGCTTCATGCCAACGATCCTGAGGCGCTTTGCCGAGCTTTATCCGCTGATCATGGTGGATCTGACGGTCGACACATCGGGGGCGCTTCGCCGGCGGCTCGCCGAGCAGCGGCTGGATCTGACGCTGGTCAATTGCGCGCCGGGGCAGGTGGTGCATGAGGGCGAGGTGATCCACCAGGAGCAGCTGGTCTGGGCAGGCGCCAAATGCGGTACGGCGCATCTACGCGATCCGCTGCCCGTGTCGATCTGGGAGGATGGCTGCTGCTGGCGGGCGGATGCGCTGGCGCGGCTCGACAAGGACAAGCGGCCTTACCGCATCGCCTATCTCTCGGCGCATACGATGGCACAGCGCGCGGCCGTGATTGCCGATCTCGCGGTGGCACCCTTGCCGCGCAGCTACCTCACCGACGACATGACGGCGCTGGGGTCCAAGCACGGGCTGCCAGAGCTCGGCTCCTTCGAGGTGCGGTTGCTGACCGGCCGCGAGACGAGCGAGACGATCCAGGCGGTGGCCGACAGCGTGCGTTATGCGTTTTCCGAGATGATCGGGATGGCGGCGTAAGCGGGCCCGATCGGTAAGCGATTGGCGATTTCTGGAATTAGGGACATGCCGAATTGTGTTTGGCGCGGTAGGCGGTAGGCAATAGGATTTTAGTGCGGATGAATGATGAGACGAAGGGGCTGAGGCTCGAGGATTTTGTCGGGCAGTCTTACGACAAGCTGCGGTACGGCGACACGGACCGGCAGGGGCATGTCAACAATGCGGTCTTTGCCACCTTCATGGAAACCGGGCGTGTGGAGCTGATCTACAATCCCGCCGATCCGCTGCTGGAGGACGGCTTTTCCTTTGTGCTCGCCAAGCTCGATATCGACTATATCGCGGAAGTGCTGTGGCCCGGCACGGTCGAGATCGGCACGCGGGTGACGCGTGTCGGGCGGTCGTCGGTGAACATGCAACAAGCGGTGTTTCAGGCGGGCAGGCTGTGTGCCTCGGCGGAGACGGTGGTGGTGCATTTCGACCAGGCGACGCGGAAGTCGCATGCGTTTTCGGAGGCGCAGCGGGCGAAGCTTGAGGGGTGGATGCAGGCGGGGTGAACCTCAGGCGAGGTTGGCGAGATGCGCCGTATCGCCGAGCGTGACCACGGCGCGGCTCTTCCACTGAGCGTTTTCGGCCAGATGGGTGATGCTGCCCGATTTGACCGGGAAATTGACCCGTCCGAGGCTTTCGATCGGCATGCCGATCCACCAGGCGATGACGAAGGTCAGCGCGAAACCGTGGGTGACGATGATGTGGCAGTCGGCGGGGTCGGCGAGAATTTCGTCCATGGCGCGGTAGATTCGCGTCCCGGTCTCGCGGCGGGTTTCCACCCCCTGAATGCCGCCGGTGTCGTCTAGGCCGCCCTGTTCCGGCACGGGCAGGCGGCGGGCGTCGAGCCACGCTTGTGGCTTTCCTTCGGCGACACCGTAGCTCATCTCACGCAGGTCCGGCGTCAGGCGAGGCGTCAGCTTCAGCTGGCGGCCAATAATCTCGGCGGTCTGGCTGCAGCGGAGCAAATCCGAGGAGATGAGGCCGGATGCTTGGCCGGCGCAGAGCTCGGCCAGGCGCGTGGCGATCGCCTCAGCCTGGCGGCGGCCGAGATCCGTGAGGCCTGTGTCGTACCAGCCGCCGACCTTTCCTTCGACATGATGGATCGATTGCGGATGGGTGACGACGTAAAGGGTTTTCATGCGGGGCCTCGCTCTCATAACGTGCCCCGCATCGGGAGGCGCGTTCAGCCCTCTCTTTCGTAGAGCGCCTGGCTTTCCGTCAAGACCTCGTCGAGGCGGCGGCCTTCGGCAAAATGCGCGAGGTGGTCGGGATAGGTTACGCCTTCGGGCACCTTGGGGCAGATTTCGGGGGCGCGGAGACGCGTTTCGACCGGGATGACGCCGGCCCAGACGTGGGCGTCAACATCGGCGGGGTCGTCGGAGACGCCGCCGGAGCGGATCTTGGCGGAGGCTTCCTCGATGCGCATGCCGATGACCATGGTGCCTTTTGCCTCCTGGGCATCGTTTTCGCGCAAGACGTCCGTGCGGCCGGGGTAGAAGCGGTCGACGACGGCCTTCAGCGCCTCTGCCTTTTCCTCCGGGTCGTCGATGATATGGGCCGTGCCGAAGCACATGGCGGAGCGGTAGTTGGCGGAATGGTGGAAGCCGGAGCGGGCGAGCACCAGGCCGTCGAGATGGGCGACGGTGAGGCAGGCGGGGATGCCTGTCTTCTGGCTCTTCAGCATGCGGCTGGCGGACGAGCCGTGCCAGAACAGCCAGTCGCCCTCGCGCCAGTGGATGGTCGGCGTGCAATAGGGCTGGCCGTCGATGACATAGGCGACGTGACAGAGGAGGGCCGCATCGAGCACGGCATAGACGGCGTCGCGGTCATAGGCTGCGCGCTCGTGCAGGCGCTTGGCCCGGTTGCGCGGGGTGACGGGGAAGGATTTTGGCTCGGGTCTCTCGTTCATGCTTGCCTCCTGACGGCTGATGCGGCAGGGATAATTGCTGTGATTGGTCCAAAGAAGATCCATGATGGTCAAAAATATCCGAACCAATTCCGACTGGTCTGCGAGCACGCCGATGCTGCCGGCGAAGGGCCCGCGGCGGCTGGCGCTTTATCGTTCGCTGCGCGGGCTGATCGAGAGCGGGCAGATGCGGCCCGGCGACAAGCTGCCGACGACGCGGGATATCGCCAAGCGGTTTGGCGTGTCGCGCGGGGCAGCCGTTGCGGCTTACGAGATGCTGGTGGCGGATGGCTTTGCCGAAGCGCGCGTGGGGGCGGGGACTTATGTGGCCGAGGCCGTGCCGCTGGTGCAGGCGGCACCCGAGGCTCAAGCCGTCGTGGAGGCGGAGGTGGCAGCGCCGCTGCCCGGCACGCTCGGGTGTTCGACGGCGGACGAGACGACGCTTCGCATCTTCCGCATGCTGATGAACCGGCATCTGACGCAGCCTTCGGCGCGGCATTTTCATTACAACGATCCGGCGGGGAGTTTTGCGCTTCGGGTGGAAGTTGCGGCATACCTCAAGGCGGCGCGCGGGGTGGTGTGCGAGCCGGACCAGGTGATCATGACGGCGGGCACGCAGCAGGGGCTGGATCTGGCGGTCCGGACGCTGCTCAAAGCCGGCGATCCAGTCTGGATCGAGGACCCCTGTTATGCGGCGGCGCGCGAGCTGTTCGAGGGGGCGGGGCTTTTGGTGACGCCAGTGCCCGTCGATGGCGAGGGGATCGATGTTTCCGCGGGGATTGCGGCGCGGCCGGAGGCGAAGGCGGTCTATGTCACGCCGTCGCATCAATATCCGCTGGGTGTGACGCTTTCCATGGCGCGGCGGCTTGCCCTGATCGACTGGGCGCGGGCGGCGAACGCCTATATCATCGAGGATGACTACGACAGCGAGTTCCGCTTTGCCGGGCCACCCTTGAGTGCCCTTCAGGGGATCGATGGCGAGGGCCGGGTGATCTATCTCGGGACGTTTTCCAAGACACTGCTGCCGGGGTTTCGGTTTGGTTATCTCGTGGTGCCCCGGCATTTGCGTGAGCGGGTGCTGACCATTCGCCGGCTAACCGATCGGTTTCCCTCGACGCTCGCCGAGGATGCGCTGACCGAATTCCTGCGCGACGGGTATTTTTCGGCGCATATCAAGCGGGCGCGCAAGCGGGTGAAGGCGGCGCGGGATGCGCTGGTGGAGGCGCTCAGGGAGGGGGCCTTTCATGTCTCCGCACCCGAGCAGGGCCTGCATCTGGTGGCGGAACTTGCGCCCGGGGCGGACGATGTTTTCCTTGCGAGACAAGCGAAAGAGGCGGGCTTCGGGACCAAGGCGCTATCGCCGCTCTATCAGGGACCGTCCGGACGGCGGGGCCTTGTCATCGGCTTTTCGGGATTTCCGCCCGAGGTTTTAGGCGCTGCTGCCCGGCGGTTTTGCGCGTCGCTTGGCTGACCTCGCATAACGTCGCTGTCGTCAGGCGGTCGAGGCGGACGATGGCGCGGTGTGGATGGCGCCTGATATCCAGATGTCGAGAAACTGGCCGAGCATGATCTCGGCGGTCTGGGGCGGCGTGAGCCAGCCGGAGATTTCATAGACGATGACTTCGTGGAACAGCGCCTGCACGCCGCGGGCGAGAAGCTGCGCGCGTTCGGGCGAGGCGCCGGCCGCCGAGCGGGCGCTGAAGAGGGCGGCGACCTGGCCTTCCAGCACGCGGCAAAGATCGAGGAAGGCGTCCGTATGCGGCCCACGGGTGACGGCGGACTGGCTGAGATAGAGGCCGGCAAAGGCGTGTTCACGGCAGAAATAGGCAAGCCATGGCGAGAGCAGGGCGCGCAGCCGGTCGGCCAGCGGGCGGTCATCCGTGCGGTCGACTTCCGCCTTGCCGGCTTCGGCGAGCTTCTCGATTTCGGTCAGACCTAGAGCAGCCAGCAGGTTGGCCTTGTCGCCGAAATGGGCAAAGACGCTCGATTTCGCCACCTTCGCGACGGTTGCGATCTGGTCGATGCTGGTCGGTTCATAGCCCTGGCGAGAGAACAGGTCGCGCGCGGCGGCCAGGATCTGCTCGCGGGTCTGGCGGCTGCGGGACTGGCGAAGCTTCATGCACGATTCCTTTTGGAAGAGCCTACGCCAAAAATATCTTGACCGAGGTCATTTTAAGCATGATATACTGACCATGGTCAAAAACAAGAGGATCTCTCATGTCTTTCCTGTCGCGTGATGCCCAGCCGTCCCGGGTTCTGGTGCTGAATGGCAATCCCGCACGGGACACCCTGTGTGGCGCCATGGCGGAAAGGATCGCGGACGAGGCGCGCAGGCGCGGCCAGACGGTGCGGCTGGTGCATCTCGAGGATCTCGATTTCGACGCCAATCTGCGCCAGGGCTATCGCGCCCGGATGGACTGGGAACCGGACCTGCAGGCACTCGCCGAGAGCCTCACCTGGTGCGACCGGCTGGTGATCGTGCATCCGCTCTGGTGGGGTTCGGCGCCGGGCAAACTGAAAGGCCTGTTCGACCGGTTGCTGATGCCGGGTTTCGGATTTCAGTATATCGAGGGCAAGGCGCTGCCGAAGCCGCTGCTTTCAGGCCGCAAGGCACGCGTGGTCATCACCTCGGATACGCCGACCGTCTTTCTCAAATGGATCTATGGCAATGGCTGGGTGAAGGTGCTGCGCCGGCAGATTCTTGCCTTCTGCGGGTTCAAGGATTTGAAGGTCAAGTATTTCAGCCCCGTGCGCGGGGCGAAGCCCGAGACGCTGGCGAAGATGGTGGAGGATGCGGCGGGGATTTTGGGGTGAGGGGGCTGGCAAACGTCTGAAATACGTCTCCGCTACCTTTCAAGTCTCTCTGCTTCATTCGCTAACCAGTTCTGCACCGTCAGCACGTCTCGACAAAAGCATGTCGCTTTTGACGGCGGTCGGCCAACCTTTACCGAGATGCCATTGATCTTGTTTATCACGTCGAACGCATCCTCGTCGGTGGTGTCGTCGCCGATGTAAACGGGGCACGAACCGACGAAATTAGCAACATTCATTAATTCCTGTATTGCGATACCTTTGTTCGCGCTGTTCGTTCTTAGTTCGACCACCATGTTTCCGTTATGAACATGATATTTGGATGGGTCGAAGCCCGAATTGTACGCGATGTCTCTCGCTTCATGAGCCAGCTCTGGGGTAGCTCGAAAGTGAAGCGCCATTGAGGTCTTTTTGATCTCGAAAGCTATGCCCAATTCAATACACTTTGCGGATATTCGCCCAGTTAGCGCTGGCTCCATCATTTCCCGAAAAGATCTATGTTCTTCTGGCGCCAGCGCGTGTGCGCCATGATTGCCCACGCGATACACGCACTGAGGGACGCGCAGCTCAAGATCCTCGATGTCTCTGCCGCTAACGACTGCCAACCTACCGTCCAAACTCGCGCTAAGAGAAAGGATGCTATTCAGCGTCCGTTTATTTAAGTATACGTCCCGCGGATCGTCCTTGAACTCGACCAGGGTGCCGTCAAAGTCCAGAAATAACGAACTTCTATTGTCCAAGGCTACCGATTCAATGTCCATTGTTCTAATTTATCTCAAGTGCACGAGCAGCATTGCCATCACTATAAACATGAACCATGCAGCGATCATTGCTTTTGGCAGCATAGCACCCCTGAGATACTTTGCAGCTTGAGCTGTACCTTCGCCGCCAGAGGGGTGAGGCAGCTTAATGTCTACTCCGTCAAGGGACTGAATTTTTCCAACAGATGCCTCATTGTTCCACTCAGTCCGGAGATAGTTAAGGACTGTTCTAGACTGCGTCACCAGCGCGTTACAAATTAGGCTCGCGAATAGACCCGTCGAACAGATCAAAAAGACAAGAAACACTTGAAACAGAAAAATCTGGAAATCAGGCTGTACAATTGCAGCCCCGAACAAATATATGGAACCACCGAACAGAAACGAATTAAGCGTCAATAACCAGCTAACCCTCTGGTTATAGAGAGTGTTTTCGTGGGTTACTTGCTCTCGGAAAATTTGGTACGTCTTTATTTTTAGCTCATTAAGCTCTTTGTCCACTTCCATATAGCGCTCCATCATTTAGAGACTGCCATTTAGCTATGGCTCCAAATTAACTAATTTGCGCTCGTTTGTATATAGGTTGTATCTTTACTCCCTAGACCTCCGCCGCCTCCGCCCACCACCCTCGCCATCGCCTTCCGAGAGCACCTTCCGCTCCGGCAGCGTCACGGCCGTCGAGAGCTTCGGGAAGGGGTCGACCTTGTTCGGCAGCGCCATGGCGTCGATGAAGAGTTGCTGGAAATGCGGCTCCAGGGCCGTTTCGATCTTTTCGATGCGGGTGACGGTTTCCTCGATTTCGCGGCGGTAGTCGCGGTTGAGGAGGGCCATCAGGGCGCCGGTGCCGGCGGCGTTGCCGACGGCTTTAACTTCCGAGAGTTCGCAATCGGGGATGAGGCCGAGCACCATGGCGTATTTCGGATCGATGAAGGAGCCGAAGGCGCCGGCGAAGCGGATGGTGTCGACGGTTTCGACTTCGAGCTTTTCCATCAGGAGCTTGATGCCGGCATAAAGGGCGGCCTTGGCGAGCTGGATGGCGCGCACGTCGTTTTGCGTCACCGTGATCTTCTGGGCGCCGTCATGCAGCAGATAGGAGAAGGTGCGGCCGTTTTCGAGGATGCGGTGGCTTTTCGCCGCCATGCTGCCATCGACGACGCCGTCGGTGGAGATGACGCCGGAGAGATACATTTCGGCGACGACCTCGATGATGGCCGAGCCGCAGATGCCGGTGATGCCGGTCTTTTCGGCAGCCTCGGCAAAGCCATCCTCATCCGACCACTGCTCAACGCCGATGACCTTGAAGCGGGGTTCGAGGGTGTGCGCGTCGATGCGGACGCGTTCGATGGCGCCAGGGGCGGCGCGCTGGCCGCAGGAGATTTCGGCGCCTTCAAAGGCAGGGCCTGTCGGCGAGGAGGCGGCAACCGTGCGTTCGCGGTTACCAAGCACAATCTCGGCATTGGTGCCGACATCGACGAGCAGCATCATCTTGTCCTGGCGGTGCGGGCCTTCCGACAGCGTGGCACCGGCGGCATCGGCGCCGACATGGCCGGCGATGCAGGGCAGGCAGTAGATGCGGGCGCCATGATTGATGGCGAGATCGATCTCGCGCGACCAGGTGTGGATTGCGCCTGACACGGCAAGCGCAAAGGGCGCCTGGCCGAGCTCGGTCGGATCGATGCCGAGGAAGAGGTGGTGCATGATCGGATTGGCGACGAAGACGGCATCGAGGATATCATTCGGATCGACGCCGGCTTCCGCGCAGACCTTGACGGTCAGCTCGTTGATCGCCTGGCGCACGGCCTTGGTCATGGCCTCGCGTCCGTCCGGGTTCATCATCACATAGGAGACGCGGCTCATCAGATCCTCGCCGAAGCGGATCTGTGGGTTGGACAGGCCTGATGAGGCGATGACGCGGCCCGAGAGCAGCGAGACGAGATGCATGGCGATCGTCGTCGAGCCGATGTCGCAGGCGATGCCATAGGCCTCGTTGTGGAGGCCCGGCCAGAGCGCGATCATGTTCGGGCGCGACGTCACGAGATCGCGGTGGATGGCGGCGGTGACGCCCCAATTGCCCTTGCGCAAGGTCTTCTGGACCTCGGGAAGGAGATGCTGGGCAACCAGGATATTCTTCAGGCCCCAGTCTTTCTCCAGCATCACGTTCAGGCGATCGAGATCGCCCAATGGCTTGTGCATGTCAGGTTCGTCGACCTCGACGTAACACAGCTGGATGGCGGGATTGCGCGGGAAGGTGCGGTCGGTCGCGGCCTTGCGGATGACCTGGGCATTAACCACTGTATCCGGCGGCACGTCGACCACGAGATCGCCGAGGATCTGGGCCGAGCAGGACAAACGGCGGCCTTCTGGAATGGTGCGGACCTCGGCGTAACGCTTTTCCTTCGGCCCGACGGGCGAGATGTGGTCGTTGGAGGAGGTGATGCCGTGTTTGGCGAACTGGCCTTCCTGGACCTCGATCTGGCAACGCCCGCAGGTGGCGCGTCCGCCGCAGACGCTTTCGACATAAACGCCGAGCGTGCGCGCGGCTTCGAGCACGCTAGTGCCGACGGGGAAACGGCCACGCTTGCCGGAGGGCATGAAGAGGACGAGGGGATCGGTGGTCTCGGTCATCAGGGTCTTTCGGTTTCGAGGGACGTCTCCCTCTGCTGTTGTGCGGAGGCTTTACCCCCCCTCTGTCACTGCGTGACATCTCCCCCACAAGGGGGGAGAGTGGTGCTTCGCCTTCGCCCGCGTTGCCTAGAACGGTCGGCTGAGGCGGTGCGGCTATCCGCTCTCCCCCCGTGTGGGGGAGATGCCCGGCAGGGCAGAGGGGGGCTCGACCGAGCCGTCACCTTTGCGTCCCACGAATTCGAATGTCACCGGCGTAAAGCCAGACAGGTCATAGTCAGACAGATCCGCCGTGGCGACGAAGTTTTCCGCGTCTTCATCGCTGTTGAAGGTTGGCAGTGTCTTCTTCGTCTCCATCCGGTTTTCTCCAGCTTACTCCGTTGCAGCACCGCCACCGACACGGGCTGCACGGCCGCCGCGGCGGCCGCCGCCGGTGGAGGCAGAGGCGGGAGAGGCGGTCGGGGCTGCGTGGGCGCCGCCTTCGGCAGGCTTGTAGTCGCGGTAGGTCTTGATCCAGTTGTAGCAGTTCTCGTCGGTGCCATTGAGCACGTTGGCGGCGCGGACGGCTTCCATTTCCTGCGGGCGGCAGGGGTTCATGATGGCCGAGGTCATGCCCGCACCAATGACCATCGGGATGAAGCCGGCATTGATGCCGTGGCGGTGCGGCAGGCCGAAGGAGATGTTGGAGAGGCCACAGGTGGTGTTGACCTTCAGCTCTTCGCGGAGCCGCCGGATGAGGGCAAAGACCTGCAGGCCTGCCGAGCCGATGGCGCCGATCGGCATGACCAGCGGGTCGACGACGATGTCATGCGGCTTGATGCCGTAATCCATGGCGCGCTCGACGATCTTCTTGGCGACGGCGAAGCGGACGTCCGGATCCTGGGAGATGCCGGTTTCGTCGTTGGAGATGGCGACGACGGGGACGTTGTACTTGGCGCAGAGCGGCAGGATGGCTTCGAGCTTTTCTTCCTCGCCGGTGACGGAATTGACCAGCGGGCGCCCCTTGGCGACCTTCAGTGCTGCCTCGATGGCGGCGGTGACGGAGCTATCGATCGCGAGCGGCACGTCGACCAGGCCCTGGACGATTTCCATGGTCTGGACGAGCAGGCCTGGCTCGGTTTCGTTCGGGTTGACGGAGGTCACGCCGGCATTGATGTCGAGCATGGTGGCGCCGGCGGCGACCTGTTCCAGCGCATCCTTGATGACGGTCTCGAAATTGCCGGCCTGCATTTCGGCGGCGAGCTTCTTGCGACCCGTCGGGTTGATGCGCTCGCCGATGACGCAGAAGGGCTGGTCGAAACCGATGATGATTTCCTTGGTGGCGGATGCGACGATGGTGCGGGTCATTTCAGTCCTCCGGTCGATGCCGGCTCTCGCACGGCGGGAATGGGATGTGCCGGCAATTGCCGGGAAAAAGCAATGCGGTCAGTGGGTTTGCGAATGGGCCGCGCGGCCGGCCATTTCCTGCTGGTCCTGGACGGGATCGGCGCCGATTTCGCGCATGCGCTGCGCGGCGATGTCGTCGGCGCGGGCATGTTCGCGCTTCCAGGGCTGGCGGCCCTTGAGGATGCCGGATTCATGGACGATTTCGGCGACATATTCCTCCTGGCGATAGGCCATGACATGCACGCCGGAGACGCCCTCGATTTCCTTCACCTCGTTGATGATATCGATGCAGAGCTGCTTGCCTTCCTTCTTCTGGTCCTGTGCGCCCTCGAGGCGGGCGATCACATGGTCCGGAATGTGGATGCCCGGTACATTGGAGCGGATCCACTTGGCAGTCTTGGCCGAGGCGAGCGGGCCAACACCGACCAGGATGTAGCATTTCTCGTGGAATCCGAGGTCGCGGACCTTCGCCATGTAGTCGCGGAACATCGGCACGTCGAAGCAGTACTGGCTCTGGACGAACTGAGCGCCGGCCTCGATTTTCTTGCCCAGACGATAAGGTCGGAAATCGTAAGGGGGCGCGAAGGGGTTGATCGCGGCGCCGAGGAAGACCTTGGGCGGTGTGGTCAGCTTGCGGCCGGAGAGGAATTTCGATTCGTCGCGCATGGTGCGCACGGTTTCCAAAAGCGACATGCAGTCGAGATCGAAGACCGGCTTGGCGCCTGGCTGATCGCCGGCCTGTACGCCGTCGCCGGTGAGGCACATGATGTTGGCGACGCCCATGGCGGCAGCACCCAGCACGTCGCCCTGGATGGCGATCCGGTTCTTGTCGCGGCAGGCGATCTGCATGATCGGGGCGTAGCCCATGCGGGTGAGAAGCGCGCAGATGCCGACGGAGGACATGTGGCAGTTGGCGCCGGAGGCGTCGACCGCGTTGATGCCGTCGACCCAGCCGTCGAAGACCTTGGCGCGCTCATAGACGTCTTCCGGGTCAGCGCTGTCGGGCGGGTTGAGTTCAGCGGTGACAGCGAATTCGCCGCGGCGCAGAACGCGCTCCAGGCGGCCGAGCGAGGAATGGCCGGGCAGGGGATCGAGCGGCAGGTGGACGCCAAGCGGATTTTCGTCGATCTGGGCCATGCTCTCAGACTTCCTTTGCCGTCTGTTTTTCCCGCTCGGCGGCGGCTTCTGCCGTGACGCGCAGCCAGGAGGATGTTTCGCGCAGCGACTGGTTGACCGGCTTCTGCACTTTCAGGATCGCGTCACCGGCGACCATGTTGCGCGAGCCGTTCCATGCCTGAACCCAGACGCAGGGCATATCCGGCTCGACTTCGCAATTGCCATTGGCGCGTACACCGCCGCAGGGACCGTTGCGCAGCTGTTTCGGACAGTTCATCGGGCAGGACATGCCGGTGGAGGACAGTACGCACTGGCCGCACATGCGACAGTCGAAGAGCAGGCCCTTCACATTGCGCTCGACGAAGGTGACCGGTGTTTCGACGCGGTTATAGCCGAGCTTCTTCCAGACGGGATGGAGGAAGAGGAAGGCATTGGCGAAATTGCGGTAGAACCATTCGAGGAAGCGCGAATTGCGTACCGCCCAGAGGCGGATGGTATAGGAGCGGCGGGCGCGGCGGTTGGGCGAAACGCCCGCCGGTGTGAAGGCGCCGGTCTTTGCCTTGGCGGCCGGGGCGGCATTGCCTTTTTTCGGCGGGCCGGGATCGACGAGCACGGGTTCAGCCATTGTCACGGCCTCCGGCATGCACGAGGGCGACGAGGCGGGCCTTGTCGTAGGCAGTTTCGATTTCGGCGGCAGCGGTTTCCGCCTCGGCTTCGAGGTCGTCACCGACAGGGACAGGATCTGCCTTGCGCCAGTCGGCGAGATAGGCGTCGGTTTCAGCGGCGCCTGAGCGCATGGCGGCCATGTCGATCGCCTCGGTGAAGCGCAGCGAGAGCTCGCGCTTGGCCGATTTGCGACCCTGCTTGACGATGACCTGAGCGGGAATATCCCGCCAGAAAACGACGATCTTGTCTGCCATGCCACTCTCTCCCTTTGACGGCAGAATGCACGGGGGGCATTCGCCGGACTGCGCTTTTCACGACGTCGCTTGTCGCCAAAAACGACGCTGCTGCGAGTCCCGGTGTTTTTACCAGATTCGCCGCGTGACGCCGCACCAGATCCAGGACCAGAGCGTCGGCGGGAAGCGGAGCGCCGAGGGGCCGTCGGGCGTCTGCGGGGCAAGGCGGCCGGCAAGCGCGTCTTCGATGGATCGTCTGGTGATGTCGAGGGAAGCGATGGTCAGTAGCAGCGGGTAAGTGGAGATGAAATCGGCTGATGCAGGCCGGGTGCGGACTTCGTAGAGCGTGCCGCCGGTATCGGTGCCGGCATCAACGAGGTGAAGGGTGGCGCCGAAATTCTCAGCATCGTTTTCGCGCAGCGACCAATAACCGCCCATCTGGCCGCGATAGTTGGGATTGATGCCGGCATGCAGGTTGATGACCGGGCAGGGCATGGCCGCGATCTGTCGCGCCGACATGAGGCGGGTGGAGACAAGCAAGATGGCGCCGGGGCCGATCTGCTCGATCAGGTCCTTCGTCTCCGCTGCATTGATCGAGGTGACGGGGTGGATCGGGATGGTGTCCGGAAGGACGCGGTCAAACCCATGAAGGCTCAGCAGTTCAGCGACGCGGCGGTCGGCGAGGCGGCGCAGAAGGCGGGCAGCGACCATGGTGCCGAGCTGGCCAAGTGCTGCGACCCAGCCCAGCTTTCTGGCGCGGCGGCGGGTGATCTCGCCCTTGCCCTCGGCATTTTCCAGGATGACGTGAACATCCATTCCGGATTTCACGAGATACTGGACGACGATGGTCGGATTGAGGCCGCCGGCGGTCATGACGACCACCGGGCGGCGGGACGTGTCCGTAACGGGCTGAGACATCAGACGACGAGCGAGACGACGGCGACTGCGGTGTAGACGACGAAGCCCGCGATCATCAGGGACAGGATGCCGATGACGCAGCCGGCGAGGACGCCGAGGCCATCACGCTGGGAATGCGCAAAGCCGAGTACGGCAAGCGCAAAGGCCGGCGGCCAGTTGCCGAGCGGAATTGGCAGGAAGACGACGATCGCAAGGATCAGGGCCAATACACCGATGACCCGTTCGGCGAAGCGGCTTTCGAATAGCCAGAAGCGGGGGATGACCAGCTTTTCGGCCCAGCGCATCCAGGGCACGAGACGCTTGACGATCGCCTCGAAGGTCTGCGGCTCTACGCCGTAATCGCTGACGACGCGGGGAAAGAAGACCCGACCGCCGGGCGACATGGCCATCTGCCAGGCGACGAAGACGAGCGGCAGGCCGAGGATGAAGGTGCTGCCGGGCGGCAGGGGCACGAGGTTGGGGAGCGCAAAGACCAGGAGGAAGGCGCCAAAGGAGCGGTCCTGCAGCGCGATCGCGATGTCGCGGATCGTCACCTTGCGCTCCGTTGTGCGAGCCAGACGGACCAGAAGGTCCGAAAGGTTTTCGGGATGATTGTGTTCACGCGCGGTGACGAGACCCGCCACCCATGTTTCCGCCCTGTCGGTCATTCCTGATTCTCTTGGTTTTTGTTGACCTAGCCCCAAGTTTGCACGGGGATATTACAGGGGGATTAAAAGCCGGCCGGGTCGCAGTTCACGCTTTCGGGAATGGTGAAGGGAGGGTGAAGAATGAGTGGATCAATATACCATATGTGATATAAATTCCTCATGTGGTCGGTCGAGACGCTGGGAAAATCGTCGACGATGAAAATGCGCGCTGGCCGCCGGATCTGCGCGCCAAATTGGTGCGGGTTTCAGCCTTGATCGAGGAAGTGGGTCTTGATCAATTAGCAGGCGGAACGATCAAACATGTCGAGGGCAGGCTCTGGGAGCTGAGGCTTTCGGCCAAGAGCGGCATATCCCGAGCCATCTATGTCACCGCATCGGGTCAGCGCGTCGTCATTGTGCATGCCTATGTGAAAAAGACCGAGAAGATGCCAAAGAGGCATTTGGAATTGGCCCGGCAACGGGCGAAGGACGTGATATGACGAAGATCAGAGATCTGCACGAGGCCTGGCTTGAAAAGCCGGATTATCGCGATGCCTACGATGCTCTTGAAGATGAGTTTTCCCTCATTCGTGCCGTCGTCGAGGCGCGCCTTCAGGCGGGACTGACACAAGCCGAGCTCGCTGAGCGCATGCAAACCTCGCAGAGTGCGGTGGCGCGTCTCGAAAGTGGACGTGTGAAACCCTCCGCCTCGACGCTCGAGAAACTGGCCAAGGCGACAGGTACGCGCCTGAAGATCTCGTTTGAGCCGGTGCTTGATACCATCCCATCGTCCTAAGCCTCTGCCTTGATTTCTCCGCAAGCGCTTGTCACCTAGGTCGTCGTGTTTTGATCAGACGGGGACTCAGGATGACTGCAACTTCTCAACGCTCCACAGCTGTCGTGGCCGTGCTGGTCGCGGTGACGCTTGGCCTTTCCTCCTGCGGAAACACGATCCGCGGGATTGGCAATGATCTCGGCAATGCGGTGGATGCGACTCAGGATGCCGGGCGCAGCGTTGCGAACTCGGTGCGCTGAGAACGAAGGCTACTTGGTCTGAAATGCGTCAGGCGGCAGGGGCCGAAACTCGCGCAGCCGCAACCAGCTCCGGCTGGAGATCGCCGTAGCCGGTGAAGCGGTATTCGTAGTCCAGCTTCAGATAGTCCGCCGCCCATTTTGCCTTGGCCTGCAATTCGGCATCCTCGGTCTGGGCGAGATAGACGATCTTCGTGTAATTGCCGAAGACCATGTCGCGCAATTCCGGATGGCGATCGAGCTTGAGCGGCTCGATGACGAAGGCCTCGAACTGGCGGGTGATGAGATCCGTCAGGTAAAAGGCGGTGAATTCCGTCTCGCATTCGGCGAGGAATTTTTCCGTGCCGGAAAAGAAGGCGTAGCAATGCGGGCCCGAGAGCCGCTCTATGCCTTCCTCGCGACAGATCTTGTCGACTTCACCCTGGGTGCCGCATTCCGCATAGCCGATGAAGATGTTTTCGTGGCCCGCAGCGCGGGCTTCCACGATCTTTTCGCGAAGCGCTGGTGCGATGCGCTCCGGCCAGACATGCCAGATGGCGGGCAGGCATTCGAGCGTCAGGTGGTCCAGTCCGTTGAGGGCTTTTACGGCCAGAATCTCGCGCGCAATCGCGCCGCACGCAATCACGTGAACCTTTTCCGATTTCGCGCGTTGTTCCATCGCAATCCACTCGTTACCAGACAGAAGGTACATTCACATGATGGCGAAAAAACTGACAGTCGGCGCAGCCCTCGTTCTCACCGTCTTCGCACTGTCGTCTTGCGGCAATACGATCCGCGGCGTTGGTCAGGATGCCGCAAATACCGTCGATGCGACACAGTCTGCGGGCCGCAACGTCGACGCTGCCGCCTCCCGCTAATCGCGTTTGCGCGGGGGACACCGCTTTGAGCGCAGCTATATCAGGAGAGGGAGCATGACGCTCACGACCATCGCCAAGGCCAGTGCCATCTATATGCTGGCGGCCATCCTGTATGCCGGAGGGCATGTTGCCTGGCAGACCATGGCGACAGCCCATCAGGGCGAGTTCTACGCAGAAGCCGGCCTTTAAGGGCCGGCTTCGCCGTTTTCAGCTCAGGCGCGAGCGCCCATGCTGTTGTGCTTGCGGGTGATGAACTCCTTGGCCGTCTCCACGGCAACGGCTGCATCGCGGCAATAGGCATCGGCGCCGACGGCCTTGCCGAATTCCTCGTTGAGCGGCGCGCCGCCAACCAGCACGACGTAATCGTCGCGAATGCCCTTTTCCTTCATCGTGTCGATGACGACCTTCATATAGGGCATGGTGGTGGTGAGCAGCGCCGACATGCCAAGGATATCCGGCTTCTCGCGTTCCAGAGCTTCCAGATAGTTTTCGACCGGGTTGTTAATACCGAGGTCGATGACGTCGAAGCCAGCGCCTTCCATCATCATGCCGACCAGGTTCTTACCGATGTCGTGGATGTCGCCCTTGACGGTGCCGATGACCATCTTGCCCTGCTTCGGGGCGCCGGTCGCGGCGAGAAGCGGGCGCAGGATCGTCATGCCGGACTTCATCGCGTTGGCCGAGAGCAGAACTTCCGGCACGAAGAGAATGCCGTCGCGGAAATCGATGCCGACGATGCGCATGCCTTCGACGAGCGCCTGGGTGAGGATGTCATAGGGCGCCCAGCCGCGTTCGAGCAGGATGTTCGTCGCTTCTTCAATCTCTTCCTTGAGGCCGTCATAGAGGTCATCATGCATCTGCTGCACGAGCTCTTCGTCGGAGAGTTCGGAAAGAATGATGTCGTCTTCGGCCATGGTGGTGCTTCCCGCTTCTTTTTCAACGCGATTCCGGTCGCGCCGGGCATGAGACTGCCCGATCGAAAGTTAAACCTCAAGTTCGTGAAAAACTCTTTTCGATTACGACGCGGCGGCAGTGAAAAGCGACGGTGGCAGACAAGTGATGGAAAAGCCGATGTCTGCATGACGCAAGTCGTTGGCGCATAAAGGATGGTTTCACAAGCGGATTGGATTAGCATAATGGAGGAGAGAAGCAGCGCGGACGAGCGCTCGAGCGAGGAAGCAGACATGGACGACATCACGGCAGAACCGGGCGCAGGCCGCCGCCAGCGTGGCGAAGGACGAGGGGCTGCGGCCCGAAGGGCATCGCGCAGCGGCGGCGGTGCCGGTCCGTCCATGCCTTACATCACCCGCAAGATTCAGCCGTATAATGTGCTGGACGAAGAAGGCCTTCAGCTGATCGAGCGCAATGCCGACACCGTGCTGGAGGAAATCGGCATCGAGTTCCGTGAGGATGCCGAGGCGCTGGAGCTCTGGAGACAGGCTGGCGCCGACGTCAAAGGCGAGCGGGTGCATTTCCCGAAGGGTCTGTGCCGCGAACTGCTGAAGACGGCTCCGTCGGAATTCACCTGGCATGCCCGCAATCCCGAGCGCAGTGTGCGGATCGGCGGCAATGCCACCGTGTTTGCGCCGGTCTATGGTTCGCCCTTCGTCCGGGATCTCGAAGGCGTTCGTCGTTATGCGACACTCGAGGATTTCCGCAACTTCGTGAAGCTCGCCTATATGGCGCCGTCGATGCATTCGTCGGGCGGCACGGTCTGCGAGCCGGTCGACATTCCGGTGAACAAGCGTCACCTGGACATGGTCTACAGCCATATCAAATATTCCGACAAGCCGTTCATGGGTTCGGTCACGGCACCGGAGCGGGCGGAAGATTCGGTCGCGATGGCGAAGCTCGTCTTCGGTGACGATTTCGTCGAAAACAACTGCGTCATGCTGAACCTGATCAACGCCAACTCGCCGATGGTCTTCGACGAGACCATGCTGGGTGCGTCGAAGGTCTATGCCCGCCATAACCAGGCTTCGGTCATCTCGCCGTTCATTTTGTCGGGCGCCATGAGCCCGGTAACGGTTGCCGGCACGCTGACGCAGATCCTTGCAGAAGTTCTGGCGGGTGCTTCGTTTACGCAGCTGATCCGTCCGGGCGCGCCGGTTCTCTTCGGCACATTCGCCGCTTCGATCTCGATGCAGTCGGGTGCACCGACCTTCGGCACGCCGGAGCCGGCGCTTGTGTCCTATGGTGCCGCCCAGCTTGCGCGTCGCATGGGTCTGCCTTTCCGTACCGGCGGCTCGCTCTGTGCGTCGAAGGTTCCAGATGCGCAGGCGGCACACGAGAGCGCCAATACGCTCAACATGACCCTGCTTGCCGGCGCGAACTTCGTTCTGCATGCGGCCGGCTGGCTCGAGGGTGGCCTCGCCGCCTGCTACGAGAAGTTCATGATCGACCAGGATCAGCTCGGCATGATGCAGAAGATGGCACAGGGCGTTGATCTGACCGAAGACGGCCAGGCGATGGATGCAATCCGGGAAGTGGGTCCGGGTGCGCATTATCTCGGCTGCGCCCATACGCAGGCGAATTTCCAGACGGCTTTCTACCGCTCGGCGCTTGCCGACAACAACTCCTTCGAACAGTGGGAGATCGAGGGTCGCAAGCGCATCGAGGATCGGGCCAACGTGCTTTGCCGTTCTTGGCTCGACAGTTACGAGGCCCCGGCGCTCGATCCTGCTATCGACGAGGCGCTGCTTGCCTACATCGCAAGCCGCAAGAACTCGATGCCCGACGCCTTCACCTGAAAGGGTCCCGTTGCCAGGGAGCAAGGCGGAGCCAACCAGGTTGCCGACATGATCCAGAAGGAGGTCTGGCGACCCCATTACAAGATCGAGGGGCCGCGATGAGCGGCCCTTCGGGCGTTTTGGGCAGGCTCGATGCGGCGCTGGCGGCATTCGGTCTGGCGTGTCGCGGCGTGGTTCGGTTTGACGCGCAAGAGCAGGGGCCGTCTCTGGCTGACGGCCGGCCCGCGGCGGCTGTCGTGCTCATCGGTGTCGTGGGCGGTGCGATGTGGCCGGTGTTCGACGCCTGGCGTGCGACGCAGATGGACGGGGGCGGATCTGATCCGCTCGATCGCTGGTCGAAGATCGTCATCGACGGCGTGGCCGAGGATTTCGGGGCGGTCGCCTGTTATCCGTCAGAAGCGCCTTACCAACCGTTTCAGGCATGGGCGATGAAGGCGGAAGGGCTCAAAGCCTCGCCGCTGGGGATCCTTATCCATCCGCGCTTTGGGCTTTGGCACAGTTATCGGGGGGCGCTGTTGTTTCGAGACTGGGACGAGGATGCCGAAACGCCTGTTGCGGTTGCTCATCCCTGCGATCGCTGTCTGGAGAAACCCTGCCTGTCCTCCTGTCCTGTCGACGCCATCACGCCAAGCGGCTTTGATGTCGCCGGCTGTCGGCAGCATCTGGCGGGTCCTGTGGGGCAAAGGAGCTGCATGGTCTCAGGGTGTCTGGCACGCAATGCTTGTCCGGTCGGCGCCGAATATCGCTATCCGCCGGAACAGCTTGGTTTTCATATGCAGGCGCTGAAACTGCCCACATAGGGACACAGGTGATTCCGGGGATATCGGCATTGCGGCCTTCACAATGTCCGGAATCATCGCCAAGAACGGGTTCACTCAAGGACCCGTGGAATTCCCTGCATGCGCAAGAGCCTTTCTCTGCTCGGTTTTCTGACCGGTCTGCTGCTGCCCTCGCTGACCTTTGCGGCTTGCGAGCAGATGCGCGAGGGGGCCGCCTCCTATCTTGCCTGTCGCTTTGATCCGACGCGGGAGGATGTGCGCCTGCATCTCGCGGGACCCGATGGTGTGGCTTATGGCGGGTTTGCCGGGCTGCGGCGGCAGCTCTGGGCGGAGCGCCGGGTGCTGCTCTTTGCGATGAATGCCGGCATGTATCACGACGATCTGTCGCCGGTCGGTTACTTCGCCGAATTTGGCAAGGTGCTGAAGCAGGCGGTGACCGGTGGTGGCTGGGGCAATTTCCACCTGCTGCCGAACGGGGTCTTCCTGATCAAGGACGGCAAGGCGTCCGTGATGGAGACGAAGGCCTTTGTCGCCAGTGGCGTGGTGCCGGATTTCGGCACGCAGTCCGGGCCGATGCTGGTTATCGACGGCAAGCTGCATCCGAAATTTCTGGCCGATAGCGACAGCTTCAAGATCCGCAACGGCGTCGGTGTCGACGACCGCGGGCAGGTCCACATGGTGGTCTCGCGGGTGCCGGTGCGCTTCTATGATTTTGCGGTGTTTTTCCGCGACCGTCTCGGTGTGGCCAACGCGCTCTATCTCGACGGGACGATTTCGAGCGTGTTCATCGCCGAGGACAAGCGGATAGACCGGCTGTTTCCCATGGGGCCGATCCTCTCGGTCAGCATGCCGATCCCACAGTAAAACTGGGGTCAGACGGCGGCCTTCGGATAGGCACGCTCGAGACCACCGGAGCGGTTGAGGCCGGTGCGGAACGAGGCGAAAGCCGGATGCTGGCTGGAGCGGGCGGCTTCCATCAGGCGGATCTGGAGACGGGCCGGGGCATTGTCGCCGATCCATTGGCCTGCGCGTTCAAGCTTCAGCGAATTGAGAAAGCGGGCTTCCGAGGCAATCTCAAGATAGACATAGAGACCTTCGAGCAGGGCATCGTCCTGGGCCGGGTTCTCGAAGATCAGCTTCAGGAAGGCCTGATCCGGCTCCTGCAGGGAGGCGATCTTGGCGGCGACGGTGTCGCGATCCGGAAAAGCGGACATGGGTTTACTCCCTCACATGGTCAAGGCTCTCGGACAGGGGCAAGCCCCGATCCATTAGGATGAGCTACACCACAACAAGTTTGCCCGAGGCTTGCTGCGCTTATGTGAGAGCGTGGCGTCACTCGTGGCGCAGTGCGTCGATCGGGTTCATCTGGGCGGCGCGGCGGGCGGGGAAATAGCCGAAGACCATGCCGATCGCCGCTGAAAACGCGAAGGCCAGCAGGATGATCGAGGGGCTCGCGACGAAGGGAACAGACATCAGAGTGACGGCCGTATAGGCGATGCCAAGGCCGAGCGCGATGCCGACCACGCCGCCGAAGACGGAGAGCGTCACGGCTTCGACGAGGAACTGCATCAGCACCTGACGCTCGACCGCGCCGATCGCCAGCCGGATGCCGATCTCGCGGGTGCGCTCGGTGACCGAGACCAGCATGATGTTCATGATGCCGATGCCGCCGACGAGCAGCGAGACGGCGGCAACTGCGCCAAGCAGGCCGGTCATCAGCGTCGTGGTGCCGGTGAGGGTGGCTGCCATCTGGGTCATGTCGTTGACGGAAAAGTCGTCGTCTCGGCCGGCGACGATCTTGCGGCGTTCGCGCAGCAGTCGCTCGACATCGGCCTGGACTTTGGATGTCGAGACGCCGTCTTCGGCCGACAGCATGATGCTGGAGACATCAGTCGAGCCGCCGATGCGGCGCTGGAAGACCTTGAGCGGCATCATGACGACATCGTCCTGGTCGCTGCCCATGCCGCTCTGGCCCTTCTTGGCGAGAATGCCGATCACCTGGCAGGCGACATTGCCGACGCGGATCGTCTGTTCGATGGCGGGCGTCGAGCCGAAGAGCTTGGAGCGGACGGTTTCGCCGACGAGGCAGACGGCCTGACCGCCGCGCTCTTCAGACGCCAGGAAGGTGCGGCCGGAGGCCAGTTCCCAGTTTTGGGCGATCAGATAATCGTCGCCAGAGCCGATGATCGAGGTCTGGCGGCTCTGGCCGCTGAAGATGACTGTCTGGCTGGACTGGTTGATGGCGGCCACGGCGCGCAGGCCGGGGATCTGTTCGCGAATTGCCTCGATGTCCCGGATGGTGAACTTCTTGGCATCGGTGGCTGCACGGCCCGGTCCGAACTGGCCGGGGCGAACGAAGAGCAGGTTGGTGCCGAGCTTGGAGATTTCGCTGGTGACCTGAGCCGTCGTTCCGTTGCCGATCGTGACCATGGCGATGACGGCGGCAACGCCGATGACGACGCCGAGCACCGTCAGGAAGGAGCGCAGAAGATTGCGGCGGATGGCGCGCAGCGCCAGTTTCAGCGTTTCACCGAACATGGGCGCGTGCCTCCTCGATCCCGCTGTCGGACTGGATATGGCCGTCGACAAACCGCAGGGTCCGCTTCGCATAGGCGGCGATATCGTCTTCGTGGGTGACCATGATCACCGTGATGCCGTGATCGCGGTTAAGGCCCGTGATGAGTTCCATGATCTCGCGGCTGGTCTTGGTGTCGAGATTGCCGGTCGGTTCATCGGCGAGCAGCACGGCGGGGCTTGTGACGATCGCGCGGGCAATCGCCACGCGCTGCTGCTGGCCACCGGACAGTTCCTGCGTCGTGTGGTTTTCGCGGCCGGCCAGGCCGACCTGCGACAGCGCCTTCAGCGCCCGCGCCCGCCGTTCGCGCCCGTCCATGCCGCGATAGACGAGTGGCAGTTCGACATTTTCGACGGCGGAAGTGCGGGCGAGCAGGTTGAAGCCCTGGAAGACGAAGCCCAGCATGTGGCGACGCAGCAACGTGTATTGCGCGCGGTCGAAGCCTGATGTGTCTATGCCTTGAAAGAAATACTGGCCTGATGTTGGCACGTCGAGGCAGCCGAGGATGTTCATGGCGGTCGATTTGCCGGAGCCGGACGGGCCCATGATCGCGACGAATTCGTTGCGTTCGATCGACAGATCCACCCGGTCGAGGGCACGGATGGTTGCTTCGCCGCGTCCATAGATGCGGGAGATCTGGCGAAATTCGAGGAGCGGGGAGGAGGCCATGGCGCGCCTTAGCCGTTGCGGACGGCCTGGTCGGTGATGACCTGGTCGCCCTCCTTGACGTCGCCCTTGACGACGACAGTGTTCTGGCCGTCGGAAGCGCCGATCTCGATGTTGACGGCGACAGGTACTCCGTTGCGCAGCAGCCAGATGGTGCGCTCGCTGCCTTCGGGTTCGGGCGCACTTTGCGGCGCTTCGCGGGGCGGGCGGAAGAGGCTGAAGACGCCGCTGCCGCCGCCGGTGGTCTCCGTCGCGGTGGTGGCCGGCGGGGAATAGCGCAGGGCGGCATTGGGGATCAGCAGTCCGTTCTTCACCGACTGGACGACGATATCGGCTGTCGCGGTCATGCCCTGGCGCAGCAGAAGATCGTCATTCGATACCGAGAGAATGCCCTTGTAGGTAACGACGTCGCTTACGGTTTCGGCAGCGTAGCGGATCGAGGTGATCTCGGCGGGAAAGCGCTGGTCGGGGAAGGCGTCGACCGTGAAGGTGGCGGCCTGGCCGACGGCGACCTGACCGACATCGGCCTCGTCGATCGAGACCTGCAGCTCCATCTGGCGCAGATCGCCGGCCAGGGTGAAGAGCGTCGGGGCCTCGAGCGAGGCTGCAACGGTTGCGCCGGTGTCGACATCGCGCGAGAGAACGATGCCGTCGATCGGCGAGACGATAGTTGCCTTGGACACCGAGAGCTTTGCCTGTTCGAGGGCGGCTTCCGCTGAGATGACATCGGCTTCGGCGCTCTGACGCGCGGCGGACGCTGCCTGGTACGTATACTCGGCGGTGTCGAGATCCTGCTGGGTGGAGACGCGGCTGGAGACGAGCGTGGTCTGACGGTCGAGCTTGGACTTGGCCGATTGTTCGTCGGCGCGGGCCTTGGAGACCGAGGCGCGGGCGGAAGCGAGGGCCGCCTCCTTGGCCTTCAGGTCAGCGTTCAGCTTGTCGGTGTCGAGGCGCGCCAGCACGTCGCCCTTCTTCACCTCGCTGTTGAAATCGGCAAGCACCTCGCGGACCGTGCCCGACTGTTCCGAGGAGACGTCGACCTGAACGGTCGGCTCCACGGAGCCGGTTGCCGTGACGACCACGGTGAGGTCGCCGGGCTTCAACTCGGCGGTGGTATAGCTGACGGTGGTTCCGCCCGCAGTCCATAGATAGGCACCGTAACCGAGGCCGAGGATCGCAATCAGACCAAGGAGACGCAGGCCCCAGCGAGCCTTTGGCCGCGCAGCACTGGCGAGGAGCGCCTTCAGCTCTTCCGTCTCGGACGAGGTCTTGGGGTTCAGGTTGTCGCTCACGTCTGCTCCGTCTCAATCATTCTGCTTCACCGAACCTTGGACCAGGCCGGTGCCAAGCCCCTTGATCGGTATCAAGGGCATCGGGTTCCATGGTTATGCAGATAGACTTTCGGCGGAGAAAGGACAGTGAAAGATTGGTAAGGTTGGTGCTGGTCGAGGGAGGGATGCCAGGCAGCGGCATAATCGGCACAAAATTCCCGCCGGATCGGACAAAGGTGCCTGATGCGCCTTGGCGCATTGCCACGGCTTGTGGATCGCGGTCCGTTGTTTTGCGAGTGGATCTCCTGATATCAGCCTATCGGTGCAGGGGAGGTAGCGCAGAAAAGAAGCGCCCCAGAGGTCAGCCTCATCGTATTTTGGGAAGCCAGAGAGGCTTCATCTTCAGGCGTCGACATATTCGCCAGGCTCAGGCGCAGCCATTCCCGGCGCTCGTCCGGAACGATGGTAATCGGGCAGAAATGCGCTGATGCTTTTGCCTTGTCATGAATCTGTAGTCCTTGGTGTGGTAACCGTTGGAAACGTTTCCATCGGACCTGCAGCATGAGCAAAAGCACCAGCACAAGCGTGACCATCAAGGATGTCGCACAGGCGGCTGGATGTGGCATTGCAACAGCTAGCCGCGTCCTTAACAACTCCGGTCCGACCAGCACGGAGGTGCGAGAGCGTGTGCATCGCGCGGCCCGCGATCTCGGGTTCAGTTTCTCCGCTTTCGGCCGAGCCCTGCAAAGTCGCCGATCGATGACAATCGGCTGCCTGGTGCCCTCGCTCGCCAATCCGGTCTTTGCCGAAGCTGTGCAGGGGATCCAGTCGGAGCTTCTGGGGTCGGGCTATCAGCTGCTGATTTCCTGCTCCAACTATGATGATGCAGCCGACGATGCAGCGATCGAGATGCTTTTGTCGAAGGAGACCGACGCGCTCGTCGCAACCATGGTCGCACCTGATCGCAGTCCGGCCATGCAGCTTGCGCGCAAGCGCAATATCCCGATTGCCCTTATGTTCCATGATCCCATGGATGGGTTCATTACGTCTTACATCGACAATTTTGAGGCCGCGAGAGAGGTGGCAGGGCACCTTGCCGAGCTTGGGCATCGGCGCACGGGGTTCCTGGCTTTGCGGTTTTCGACCTCTGACCGCTCTCGCAACCGCTATGCCGGGTTCCACTCTGAATGCCATCTGCGGGGCTTGCCCGCACCTGCGCTCATCGAAGTCGGCGAGGCAGAGGCTAATCAACCCGAATGCCTGGCAGCCATTCTGACGCAGCACCCGGACCTGAGCGCCATCTTTGCCTCGAACGACTTCCTGGCGATTGCCGTTCAGAAGGCAGCGCGGCTGCTGGGCTGGCGGGTGCCGCAGGACCTGTCGGTCGTCGGTTTCGACGGAATTGAAGTGGGCCGGCTGTTGGAAGCGCCGCTCGCCACCATCGAGACCTCGCCCGAGGCCATGGGGCGCCAGGCCGCTCGCTGCATTCTTGAGATGTTGCAGGGAGGCGCGCCCGTTCAGCCGCCCGCCCTGCCTTTCCATTTCCGGGCCGGGGCCACGCTTGCCGCACCGAAGCCGGAAAAAGGTGACGACGGTCGGGCTGCCACCCAACCGCCGTCTGCTCTCCCTGCCGAACCTCACGCTCAAACAAGGATGAACCGATGAAACATACTGTTCTTGCCGTTCTCTTCGCAACGGTCATGGCTGCACCCGCATTAGCCGAAGATGCCATCTGCTACAACTGCCCGCCGGAATGGGCCGACTGGGCTTCCATGCTCAAGGCGCTGGATGAAAAAGTCGGCGTGAAGATGCCGCACGACAACAAGAACTCTGGCCAGGCTCTGAGCCAGATGATCGCGGAAAAGGCCTCGCCGGTTGCCGACGTCGCCTATTACGGCGTGACGACTGGCATCGCCGCCATCTCCGAAGGCGTTGTCCAGCCCTATAAGCCGAAGGGGTTCGAGGAGATCCCCGAGGGCCTGAAGGATCCGGAAGGCAACTGGTTTGCCGTTCACTACGGGACGCTCGGCATGTTCGTGAATGTCGATGCGCTGAACGGTGCGCCTGTGCCGAAGTGCTGGGCCGACCTCACCAAGTCGGAATACAAGGGCATGGTGGGCTATCTCGATCCGGCTTCGGCCTTTGTCGGTTATGCCGGTGCCGTTGCCGTCAATCAGGCCTTCGGCGGCGACCTCAGCAATTTCGACCCTGCCATCAAGTATTTCAAGGATCTGGCCGCCAACAGCCCGATCGTGCCGAAGCAGACTTCGTTTGCCCGTGTCGTTTCGGGTGAAATCCCGATCCTGTTCGACTACGACTTCAACGCCTATCGCGCCAAGTACAACGAGAGCGGCAAGTTCGAGTTTGTCATGCCCTGCGAAGGCACCATCCGTGTGCCCTACGTCATGAGCCTGGTCGCTGGTGCACCGCATGCAGAGGCTGGCAAGAAGGCGCTCGACTTCATTCTCTCGGATGAAGGCCAGTCCATCTGGACCAATGCCTATCTGAAGCCGGCCCGCCCTGTGGCGCTTCCGGCCGAGGTTGCCGCACGCTTCCTGCCCGACAGCGAATATGAGCGCGCCGTTGCCGTCGACTATTCCGCGATGGCTGCTGCCCAGAAGGGCTTTGGTGAACGCTATCTGGCCGACGTGAAGTAACACTCTGGCCGGGCAGGGCGTTCAGCGCTGCCCGGCTTTTGCCTGCCGTAAGGAGCTTCCCCATGTCATCCCGACTGTTTGTCAGCCTGTGTCTTGTGCCACTGGCCGTCTTCGCACTGGCTTTTCTGGCGCTGCCCATATCGCGGCTGATTCTGGCCTCTGGCGAGGGAGAGGCGGGCTTCGCTATCTATTGGCAGATCCTGCAGACCCCGCGTTATCTGACGACATTGATGCAGACGGTGATGGTTTCGCTAGCGGTCACTGTGGCAGCACTTCTGGTGTCGACGACGGTCGGTGTCTTCTTGACCCGCAACCGCTTCTTTGGCCGCTCGGTCCTGTTGTCGATCCTGACGCTGCCTCTGGCCTTTCCCGGTGTCGTGGTCGGGTTCATGATCATTCTTCTTGGCGGCCGCCAGGGGCTGTTCAACGCGATCCTGCCGGGCCAGGCCGTCTTTGCCTATTCGATCTTCGGGCTGTTCCTCGGCTATCTCTATTTCTCGATCCCGCGGGTGCTGCTCACCGTCATGGCCGCCGCTGAAAAGATCGACCCCGCACTGGAAGAGGCGGCGCGCACGCTTGGGGCACCGCCGCATCGTGTGGTGGTTGACGTTCTCCTACCGGCGCTGTCGCCTGCGCTGATCGCCGCCGGAGCTATTGCCTTTGCTACGGCCATGGGTGCTTTCGGCACGGCCTTTACGCTTGCCACCGATATCGATGTGCTGCCGATGGTAATCTATACCGAATTCACCCTGTCGGCGAATATCGCCATGGCCGCAGCCCTCTCGGTCTGCCTTGGTGTCGTAACCTGGGCCATCCTGTTTGTCGCGCGGATCTTTTCCGGCTCAACCGTTGCGGCGGGAGGCTGAAGGCCATGCGCGCGGGAAAAGCACTGCAACTGTTCGTCACCCTGTTGGCGGCGGCCTTCCTTCTGGTGCCGACCATCCAGTCTGTTCTGGCCGGCGTGACGGTGAACTATTTCCAAGGCCTGAAGTCCGGCCTGACACTGAAATGGATTGTCGAGGTCTGGGAGCTCTATGCCGGCTCGATCTTCCTTTCCATCGGCATTGCGCTCGCCTGCCTTGTCGTCACGCTGATCGTCGGGGTGCCTGCCGCCTATGCCATGGCGCGCAATTCCGGTCGGTGGACGCGGGCGCTTGAAGAATTCATCTCGCTGCCGCTTGCTATTCCGGGCCTCGCACTCGCTCTGGCCCTCTTGCAGCTCTACGGCACCTACAAGGGTTTTCGCATGAGCTGGACCTTCATTCTGGTCGGTCATGTCCTCTACACGCTGCCCTTCATGGTCCGCTCCGTCATGGCCGTCCTGGCGGCGATCGACTTGAAGACATTGGAAGAGGCTGCCGCAAGCCTTGGGGCAGGGCCGGCGCGGCGTTTTGTCGATGTCGTCGTGCCCAATGCTTTGCCCGGCATTCTCGCCGGTGCGCTTACCGTGGTGACGCTGTCGATCGGCGAGTTCAACCTGACCTGGATGCTGCACACGCCTTACCTGAAAACCCTGCCGGTGGGCCTTGCGGATAGCTATGCCTCCATGCGGCTCGAGATCGCCTCGGCCTATACGCTGATCTTCTTCGTGATGATCGTGCCCCTCCTTCTTGCCATGCAATGGGCCAGCGCCCGTGCCCAGAGGATCACCCAATGACCCTTGCCCTTCGTAACATCGCCAAAACCTTTGCCGGCGGCACCCGTGCCTTGCTGCCGACCGATCTTGATATCGCAGAAGGCGAAATCGTCTCGCTGCTCGGGCCATCCGGCTGCGGCAAGACCACGCTCCTGCGCATCATTGCAGGGCTGGAAACGGCAGACGCCGGTGCATCGATCCGGTTCAAGGAAAGCGATATGACCGATCAGCCGGTGGAACGGCGCAAGATCGGCATGGTGTTTCAGTCCTATGCTCTGTTTCCGAACATGTCCGTGCGCGGGAACATCGGTTACGGCCTCAAAATGCAGGGTCTTCCGCGCAAGGAAATCGAACCCCGCATTGACGAGGTGATCGCGCTCTGCCGGTTGGAACCTTATGCGGCGCGTGCGATCACCGCACTTTCCGGCGGGCAGCGGCAGCGTGTGGCTCTTGCCCGCGCCTTTGCGCCGCGCCCGCGGCTTCTGCTCCTTGACGAACCCCTGTCGGCGCTGGATGCCGCCTTGCGCTCAGCGCTGCGCGATGAACTCGCGGCCCTGCTGCGGCAGTTTGGGATTACCGCGATCTTCGTCACGCATGACCAGGATGAAGCCATGGCAATTGCCGATCGCGTCGCCGTCATGTGCCAGGGCCGGGTGGAGCAGATCGGGACGCCAGAGGTGCTTTACCGTTCCCCTGAAAACGCCTTTGTCGCCAGGTTCGTCGGCAATTCCATGCCGCTTGGCGGATATATCTCCGGGGCAAACCTGCGTCTGCCCGGCGGTGTGCTCACACTCAGCGAACCCGCCGACGGCAAGGCCGCCTTTGTGCGCGCCGAAGACGTGAAGATCGCGGACGAGGGCACGCTGGTCGCCCGGGTTGAAACCGTCACCTTTCTTGGCACGCATTACCGCATCGCCTTGGCCGGTGCAGCCGATGAAACCCTGTTTTGCCTGCATCAGGGTCTCAGCGCGCCGAAACCGGGTGAAACCGTCCGTCTTTCGATCGCGCCGCAATCCATCCTCACCCTCAATCCCGAGAAAGCAGCCGCCTGAATGCCAGCCTTCATCCAGATCAGCGATCCCCATATTGTTGCCAAAGGCGCCTTTGTGTGCGGCCATTCCGATACGGCGACTGCGCTGCGCACTGCGGTTGCCTCAATCAACGAACGCCTGCCGGCGCTGGGGCCTGTCGACTGCGCCATCGTTACCGGCGATCTGACCGACCATGGTACGGACGAGGAGTATGCCCACTTCGCCGAGATCATGGCCGATCTCGCTTTGCCGTGGCTTGCCATTCCCGGCAACCACGACACGCATGACGGCATGCGGAAAGCCTTTGGTCATACCGACTGGATGCCAAAGACCGGTCCCATTCACTGGATGCGCGATTTCGGTCCTTTTGCGGTCATCGGCCTTGATACGCTGCTTGAGGGCGCCCATCACGGCTGGCTGGCGGAGGAGGGCTTTGCCTTTGTCGATCGATGCCTGAGCGATCTGAAGGGTCGTCCGGTCATCGTGGCGACCCACCATCCATGGCTGGCATGCGGCATCGCCCCCATGGATCTGGACAATCTGCGCAATGGTGCCGCTCTGATGGACAGGCTGGAGCGCTATGACGGCGTCGCAAAGATGATCTCCGGCCATGTGCATCGCACAATTTTCGGCCAGATCGGCAAGGTCAGTTGCCTGATCGGCCCGTCCACTGCGCATTCGGTCAATCGCGATCTGCGGGAAGGGGCTGTGCATGCGCTTGCCATCGAACCGGGGGGCGTGACCCTGCATGCCTGGCTCGAGACACCCCAGCCGATGCTGATTTCTGATGTCTTGCCAATCACTTTGCGGCCGGAGGTTTGGCCGTTCGAGTGACTGAGGGGCCACGCATGCATCCTAGAGCAAACCGTGGAAAATTCGGAGAAAGGCGTCACCCTCCGATATCGCGTAGGCCTGGGCAAGGGTCACCCGCAGGCTCATGGCTGCCGGGTGCGGGAGACTAAAGGTTTCCCGGCCAGTTCGTGGCCACTCAGATCTTGCGGGCCAAATGAGGGCTGGAATTCGCTCAACAGCAACAGACACATGGATGCATGCGCTTGCAAAGCCAATGGCGGAAGAGGTGGGATTCGAACCCACGGTACGGTCTCCCGCACGCCGGTTTTCAAGACCGGTTCCTTAAACCACTCGGACACTCTTCCGGACGGGTGCGTTATGCGCAAAGCCGTCGAACTTGGCAAGAGTGATTGTCGCTTGAAAAGTGGGTTGAGGTGGGGAGCGCGCGACCTCGCTGAGGTCCAATTCGGCAATCGGATCCGGCTCCTGCGCCATTAACCATCCGCTAACCATGATTGAAGCTTTCCGGCGTTCGGGATCGTTCAAATTGTGACTTTTCCCATTTTGGCCATTTTTGCACAGGCTTCATTGCGCGCAAGTGAGCGGGGCATGGGGGCCTCGCAGATGGGGCGCGATGTCAGCATGCCCTGCTGATCTGAAGTGGGACAGATGCAGTTTTCGATGCGTGGCCTGATGGCCAATTCGGGGAAGTGGTTCGGACTGGTGCTGCTCTGCGCCTTCACCGCCTCCTGTTCGACCACCAAGACGGCCGAAAAGCCGAAGCGGTCGAAGGAATATTTCGCCGAATCGATCTATGGCGTGAAGGCAAGCCCGCGTCTGGTCGCGAGCGGTCCGGTGCCGAAGGGCGGCGGGCGCTATATGGTCGGCAAGCCCTATGTGGTGAAGGGCAAGACCTTCGTGCCGAAGGAAAACCCCGGCTATGACAAGGTCGGTGTTGCCTCCTGGTATGGCGATGCCTTTCATGGGCGGATGACGGCGAATGGCGAGCTCTATGACAAGGAGCATCTGTCTGCTGCCCATCCGACGCTGCCGCTACCGAGCTATGCGCGGGTTACCAATCTGAACACCGGCAGCTCCGTCATCGTGCGCATCAATGACCGTGGACCTTTCCACAAGGGCCGCATCATCGACCTGTCACGCAAGACCGCCGACATGCTGGACATGAAGCATAGCGGCACGGGCGAAGTGCGGGTGCAGTATATCGGCCCGGCCCGCATGGACGGGCATGACATGCCCTATCTCATGGCGTCCTATACGCGGAAGGGCGATCGCGGCCCGGTCGTGGATCCGGGTGGCCAGATCGCATCGGGCGTGATGGTCGCGTCGAACGATACAACCGCTCCGCAATACCAGCCGCCTGTTGCCACGACCTATCAGACGGCGCTGTCCGGCTCGACACCGAGCGGCGGGGCGGCCAGCCAGACGCTCGACGCGCAACTGTTGATGCAGGGTGGCCAAGGCGTTGCCGCCGGCGGCGCGGTTTCGGGCGAGAGCTTTGCAGCCCTTCCGGATTTCGGGCCAATGCCCATGCCGCGTCCGCATCATATCGATGGTTACGATGGTTCGGGTTATGCGGCCGCCTATGTCGAGGCCGAGCCGCAGGCGGGCGCGCTTGCCTTCGATGCCATTCTCGTGCGCAATGACGGCCTCACCGAGCACTCGATTCTCTCCTCGGTCGCCAAGGGTGGCATCAAGCTCTCCAGTGGGCGCTAACCGCCCCGGCGGCGGCACAGGAGAGGCCGTGTGCCCCGCAGCTGAAGTGTGATCATGCGTCGTCCTTTTCCCGTCCTGCTGCTCGTCTCTATCCTCACCCTTGCAGGGTTTGCCGCCCGGGCGCAGGCTCCTGCCACTTCTGCTCCACAGCTGATCGAGACCAAGGCCGCGCAAGTCTATCTGGTCGAGGCGTCGACGGGCACGGTGCTGCTTTCCAAGGGCGAACGGCAGAGTTTTGCGCCGGCCTCGCTTGCCAAGCTGATGACGCTGGAAGTGGTGTTCGACGCGTTGAAGAAGGGCGAGATCCGGCCCGATACCATCTATCCGGTTTCCGAATATGCCTGGCGGACGGGCGGCGCGCCGTCGCGGACCTCCACCATGTTTGCGGCGGTGAAGAGTCAGGTGCCGGTCGCGGATCTGGTCAAAGGCATTGCGGTGCAGACGGCGAATGACGGCTGTTTGATCATCGCCGAGGGCATGGAAGGCTCCGAAGCCAAGTTCGTCGAGCGCATGAATGCGCGCGCCGCCGAGCTTGGGCTTGCCGACAGCCGCTTCGGCAATGCCACGGGTCTGCCGCATCCTGACAATCGCTCGACACTCTATGATCTGGTGAAGCTGTCACGGCATCTGGTGAAGACTTATCCGGATCTCTACCAGACGTTCAGCCTGCCGGAGTTCGAGTGGAACAAGATCCTGCAGCGCAACCGCAATCCGCTTCTGGGCTTCGGCGCGGATGGGCTAGGGACCGGCTTTGCCGAGGGCAGCGGTTTTGCCATGGTCGCCTCGATGGAGCGGGGCGGGCGCCGGCTGTTCCTCGGGGTGAGCGGGATCGCGACCGACAAGGAGCGGACGGAGGAGGCGCAGCGGCTGCTGAACTGGGGTTTCGACAGCTTCGAGATGCGCACGATCTTCAAGGCCGGTGAGGTGATCGGCGAGGCGAGCGTCTATGGCGGGGCGCAATCGACGGTGCCCCTCGTAGCGACCGCGCCGGTCGAGGTCTATGTGCCCGTCAACAATCCCGAGCGGCTGCAGGCGCGCATCGTCTATCGCTGGCCGCTCAATCCGCCGGTCGCGGCGGACCGTGAAATCGCAACGCTCAATATCCTGTCGGGCGACCGTCCGCTGGTCAGTGTGGCGCTGAAGAGCGCTCAGGCCGTCGAGGTCGGGACGCTGCGTCAGCGGGCCTGGGATGCGCTGATCGAGCTCCTGTTCTTCTGGATCTGACGAAAATCTGCAGCACCCGGGTGCTTCACGGTTTCGCTTGAGGTCATCTTGGGTTAGAGCCGTAGGCAAGCCCGCAAGGGCGCAATCTGGAACGCCGCTGGCGGGAAGAAGGCAAGCATTGACGACGGCGCGCGGATTGTTCGTGACTTTCGAGGGAGGCGAGGGGGCCGGGAAATCGACCCAGATCCGCCTGCTAGCGGAAGCCCTGCGCGCGCGCGGCCACACCGTGGTGACGACGCGTGAGCCGGGTGGCTCACCGGGGGCCGAGGCCTTGCGCCATGTGCTGCTTTCCGGTGCGGCAGAGCCGTTCGGCGTGCGCATGGAAGCGTTGCTGTTTGCCGCCGCCCGGGCCGATCATCTCGACTGCGTGATCCGTCCGGCTCTGTCGCGCGGCGAGATCGTGTTGTGCGACCGCTTCGTAGATTCCTCGCGGGTCTATCAGGGTGTGACCGGCAATCTCGAGCCGCCGCTGATGGCGGCACTCGAGCGCGTCTCGATCGGGGCGACCATGCCGGATGTGACGCTGGTGCTCGATCTGCCGGCCGATGTCGGCCTGCAAAGGGCGCGGCGGAGGGCCGGGGCTTCGGCCGAGGCAGCGACGCCTGACCGGTTCGAGAAGGAAAAGCTCGAGATCCACGAGAAGCGCCGCCAGGGCTTTCTCGACATCGCCGCCCGCGAGCCCGAGCGCTGCCGGGTGCTCGATGCTTCCTTCGACGTCGACCATATCGCGCGGGACATCCTCTCCGAGGTGGCGCTGGTGATTGCGAGACAGGCGGGTAGCGACCGCGACGGGCAGGCGGCACGGTCATGAGCGAGGAGAGGGCAGGGCTGCTCGACGGGGCGATCGCGCCGGTCAGCAACACGAAACTGTTTGGCCACGAGGCGGCGGAAGAGTTTCTGGCGCGGAGTTATCGTTCGGGCAAGGGCCACCATGCCGTGCTGATCGAGGGGCCGGAGGGCATCGGCAAGGCGACCCTCGCTTTCCGCTTTGCCAACCATATCCTGCGCCATCCGGATCCGGCGACGGCACCCGAGGCGATTTCCGATCCTGATCCCGATCATCCGGTGACCCGGCAACTTGCCTCCGGTGCCAGCCACAATCTGCTGCATCTGTCGCGGCCGGTGGATGAAAAGACCGGACGTGTCAGGACGGCGATCACGGTGGACGAAGTTCGCAAGGCCGGACACTTTTTCAGCCAGACATCGGGCACGGGCAATTGGCGCATCGTGATCATCGATCCGGCCGACGATCTCAACCGCAACGCGGCCAACGCCATTCTGAAGATCCTCGAGGAGCCGCCGAAGCGGGCGATGTTCCTGGTGCTCTCTCATGCGCCTGGCAAGCTCTTGCCGACCATCCGGTCGCGCTGCCTGCCGCTGAAGCTGCAGGAATTGTCACCGCCGGCGATGGATCAGGCGCTGGGGCAGCTGGGCCTCACCATTCCCGCTGGCAAGCGCGATGCTGTGCTGACGCTTGCCAAGGGCAGTGTGGCGCGGGCTCTGAAGCTGGTGAATTATGGTGGCGCCGACATCCTCGAAGCCTTTGAGCAGATGCTTGCCACTTCGGGTCCGGCACAGCGCAAGATGATGTTCAAGATCGCCGATGCGCTGTCGGGCAAGGACAGCGAAGTCGCTTTCGGCTTCTTTACAGAACATTTGGGTGATCACCTGGCGGAGACGGCGCGGACGGTTGCGATGACAGGCGATCTCGGCGGGGCCGAGCATTACGCACGGCTCTCCTCCGTCATCAACCAGCAGCTCGGCGTGGCGGCGGCCTATAACCTCGATCGCAAGCAGACGATCCTCGATGTGCTGGCGGCGATCGTGCGCTGATCATAATCGTTACGGAAGGAATTGGTTTCTAAGCCGCTTCCTTCCGGTCGACCTCGCAGAGTGCTGCGCCTTTAGCTTCTTGTGCCAAGAGCAAGGCGGCAAGCAAGGCCAGTAAAGACGGTCGCCAGCAGGTATTGCGGGAGCTTTCTAAAGCGGCCCAGACCTGTGATCCGGTTTCGGATATAGCCACTCAGCAGGATAACCGCGCCGTTGACCAGAAAGCCGATGACGTTCAGCACCGTCGCCAGAATCAGGATCTGCAGGGTCAAGGAGCCCTGAACCGGATCGAGGAACTGCGGGAACAGCGCGAGGACAAACAGCGCCATCTTCGGATTGAGCAGGTTCGTCGCCAGGCCTTCGCCCAGAATTCGTGTCATGGAATAGCGCTTGAGGCCGGCATTCGGGGCAAATTGCAGTGCTTCAGATCGCAGCGTCTTCCAGGCAAGGTAGAGCAGATAGGCGCAGCCTGCCCAGCGGACCACCTCGTAGGCGGTTGGGACGGCAAGAAAGAGCTGTGACAGACCCAGCGCTGCAGCAAGCGCATGGCAGTATGTACCGAGTGCGATGCCGATATAGGTGAGAAAGCCCGCTGCACGACCTTGGCTGATGCTGCGCGAGGCGATCAGCAACATGTCAGGTCCCGGCGTCGCGGTGAGAACGACGCTGGCGGCGGCAAAAAGCATCAGTGTAGAGAGATCCGGCATATCGGTTTCCTTCGAGTTGGCCGGAATTCCGATCTATCACGATCAGCGATGGTGGCAAGTCTCGTATTGCTGGCAGAGTGCGCTTCTTCGTGGCGCTGCAGCAAAACGGATGTTCCTAAAGGCCGAGGAATGCTTTAAGAGCGTTCGACCCCATTTGTCGTCGCCGCAACATGGCTGGCCCTTTGCGCCGCCATTGTCCGGCCCGTGACATCGCAACCGACGAAAAGACACCAGGTAGACATGAGCGATCCCTTCTACATCACCACTGCCATCTCCTATCCAAACGGCAAGCCGCATATCGGCCATGCCTATGAGCTGATCGCGACCGACGCCATGGCGCGGTTCCAGCGGCTCGACGGCCGGGATGTGTTCTTCCTGACCGGTACGGACGAGCATGGGCAGAAGATGCAGCAGACGGCGCGTGCAGAGGGGATAACGCCGGAGGCGCTGGCCGAGCGCAATTCCAATGCCTTCCGCGAGATGGGCCAGCTCTTAAACTCGTCCAATGACGACTTCATCCGCACGACCGAGAAGCGCCATCATGAGACGGTGCAGGAAGTCTGGCGCCGGATGGAGAAGAACGGCGACATCTACAAGGGCGGCTATGCCGGCTGGTATTCGGTTCGTGACGAGGCTTACTTCCAGGAAGAGGAAACTGAACTGCGCGCCGATGGCGTGCGCTACGGTCCTCAGGGTGCGCCGGTCGAATGGGTTGAGGAGGAAAGCTACTTCTTCAAGCTCTCGGCATATGAAGACAAACTTTTGAAGCTCTACGAAGATCAGCCTGACTTCATCGGCCCGAACGAGCGTCGCAACGAGGTCATCTCCTTCGTCAAGTCGGGCCTGAAGGACCTGTCGATCTCGCGCACGACCTTCGACTGGGGCATCAAGGTGCCTGGCGACGACAAGCATGTGATGTATGTCTGGGTCGATGCGCTGACCAACTACATCACCGCGACGGGATATGTCGAAGACGAGAACGGTCCGCGCGCCAAGTACTGGCCGGCCGACGTGCATATCATCGGCAAGGACATCATCCGCTTCCACGCCGTCTACTGGCCGGCCTTCCTGATGTCGGCTGGCCTGCCGTTGCCGAAGCGCGTTTATGCCCATGGCTTCCTGCTCAACAAGGGCGAGAAGATGTCGAAGTCTGTCGGGAACGTCGTCGATCCCGTTGATCTGGTTGGGCATTTCGGCCTCGATCAGGTGCGCTACTTCTTCCTGCGTGAAGTGTCCTTCGGCCAGGATGGCAGCTATTCGGAAGAGGGGATCGCCACCCGCATCAATGCCGACCTCGCAAATGGCATCGGTAATCTTGCCTCGCGTTCGCTCTCGATGATTAACAAGAACTGCGAGGGCAGGGTGCCGACACCCGGCCCGCTGACGGCTGAAGACGAGGCGATCCTCAAGGTGGCTGACGACGCCATCGCGATTTGCCGCGAGGAAATGGGCCGCCAGCAGATCCACAAGGCGGTTGCAGCGATCATCAACATCGTCAACGAAGCTGACCGCTATTTCGCGGCGCAGGCGCCCTGGGTCCTGAAGAAGACCGACGAGGCGCGCATGGGCACGGTGCTATATGTGACGGCGGAAGTCGTGCGCCAGATCGCCATCCTCTTCCAGCCGATCATGCCGGCCTCGTCGGCGAAGATCCTCGATCTGGTGGCTGTGGCGGAAGACGACCGCGTGTTTGCCAAGCTCGGTCAGGCCGGCCGTCTGAAGCCCGGCACGGAACTGCCGGCGCCTGCACCGGTCTATCCGCGCTATGTCGCCCCGGACGCGGGCAAGGCGTAACGCGATGCTGATCGATACCCATTGCCATCTGGACTTCGCCGATTTCGACGCAGAGCGTGACGAGCTTGTCACGCGGGCGCATCAGGCCGGCGTGAAGCAGATGGTGACGATCTCGACTCGGGTCCGCAAGCTTCCGACGCTGCTCGCGCTCACCGAGCGTTATCCGAGCGTGTTCTGCTCTGTTGGTACGCATCCAAACAATGCCGGCGAGGAGCTGGATGTGACGGCGGACGAGTTGGTACGGCTTGCGGAGAGCCACGAGAAGATCGTGGCGATCGGCGAGGCCGGGCTCGACTATTTCTACGACACGCAGACGCCCGAGGACCAGAAGACGGGGCTGATCCGCCATATCGAGGCGGCACGGCGCACCAAGCTTCCGCTTGTCATCCATAGCCGCAGCGCCGACGAGGACATGGCAGCAATTCTGACCGAGGAAACGGGCAAGGGCGTCTTCCCCTTCATCCTGCATTGCTTCTCGTCTGGCCAGGCGCTGGCCGATACTGGTGTGGCCCTTGGCGGCTATGTGTCGTTCTCCGGGATCGTGACCTTCCCGAAATCGGAAGAGTTGCGTGAAATCGCCAAGACGGTGCCGATGGACCGACTGCTGGTCGAGACCGACGCGCCTTATCTGGCGCCGAAGCGCTGGCGTGGAAAACGCAACGAACCGTCCTATGTGGTCAACACGGCAGAGGTTCTGGCGGAGGTGAAGGGCGTGAGCTACGCGGAGATGGCCAAGATCACGACGGAGAATGCCTTCCGCTGCTTCTCCAAGATGCCAAGGCTCGGCTGAGGGAGCTTTGATGAAGGTCACGCGCCGGTTCACGCTCCTGGGTTGTTCGTCGTCACCGGGCGTGCCCCGGATCAATGGCGACTGGGGCAATTGCGACCCCAACAATCCGCGCAACCGGCGGACCCGCGCATCCTTCCTGATCGAACAGATTGGGCCCGACGGCGGCAAGACAACTGTCGTTGTCGATACCGGCCCTGACTTCCGTGAGCAGATGATCCGTTCACGGGTGGAGCGTCTCGACGCCGTCGTCTACAGCCATGCGCATGCCGACCATCTGCATGGGATCGATGATATCAGAGGCTATTTCATCACCCAGAAAAACCGGATCCCGATCTATGCGGAACCGTATACGATGGCCCGGATCGAGGAAGGCTTCGGCTATTGCCTGAAGACGCCAGTCGGCAGCAGCTATCCGCCGATCGTGGCACCTCATGTCATCGAGGACATGGATCAGCCGATCGTCGTCGAAGGAGCTGGCGGTGCGATCACGATGATGCCGCTCATGCAGGAGCATGGTGACATCGTCTCGATTGGTCTTCGGATCGGCAATGTTGCCTATTGCTGTGATGTCTCTGACTTTCCCGAGGAGACGGTTGCCAAGCTCTCTGGGCTCGATCTGCTTTATATCGACGCGCTTCAGTATCGGCCGCATCCGAGCCACCTGTCGCTGGAACAGGCGCTCGGATGGATCGAGCGGATTGCGCCTGTTCATGCGGTGCTGACGCATATGCATACGCCGCTCGACTATGAGACCGTGATGGGCGAGACGCCGCCGCATGTCGAGCCAGGCTACGACCAATTTATTATGGAATTTGAAGTAGATATTTGATTTAGTTCATATTATGATTGCGGTAGAGTAGGGCGCTTGTCTTTCCTCGATTAGGGTGTCATGGGAGCGGTGTATGGCTATCGCGAAATCGCTGGAACGAGAATATCTTTTTGTAGATGGTGGGTGTCTGAGAGCGAGCGTCAGGACGGACTGCCGAATTTTGTTCGGCGATGAAAACGCCTACCAGCCATACGTACGAGGCCTTGTCGGGTCCTTCGATAAAGTTTTCTATTATGATGCGGTGTCCGGTCGGAAGTATCGCGAGACCCAGGAGGATTACGCGACGCGTGTCCAACCTGAACACGAGAGGTTTGAACGTATCCAGGCGCTTGACAGAGTGCACGTCGCTTTGGGTAAAATCGTGGGAGATGGAGGTGACCGGCGTCAGAAGGGCGTGGATGTGCGTCTGGCCGTAGACATGATGGCTCACGCGTTTCGCGGTACTATAAGCCGTGCCACTCTCTTAGCTTCCGACGCGGATTTCGTTCCTTTGGTACGTGCGTTGGTGAATGAGGGATTGCATGTCACGCTGTGGCACCCCGCAAAGGCGAGCAAAGAGCTGATGGGAGCCGCAGACAGTAACAGGCCGTTCAGCTTCAGTACCAACTGCCACTGCTTCACGCTCGATGATACAGGTCCAGCATTTCTGAGTGCCGAGGCTGCTGGCCATGAACTGGACCTATCGAACAATAGCGCCTCACATTTCATAAGAGCTTCAGGTCAGAAATTCTCCGGAGCGTGGGATGGAAAGACGTTGATTATCTTTAAACTCGCGCCTGACGGTCAAAGGGCGGAGATGTCTAGCATAATGGCTCCCGGTTCTACGTTGAAGAATGCGTTGGCCGCATTTCAGGCCATCCGCGGATGGAACGTCGCGGACGATGGCGAACAGTGGGTGAGACCCCAGCTTGCCTAATCGCATCCTCGTTGGTGCCGAGCATTTGCAGGGTATCGCGTTTTCGGAAAACGCTGGGCTGGATTCTGACATCCATACCATTAGCCACAAGCTCAAGTTCCATAATCTATCTTATGCGATCTTCGTGTGTGGGCTGGTGAGAGCGAGGTGAACCTTCCCTTCGACCGTTAGAGGTCCGCGACATGCAGAATGGTCTTGGCGGAGATCTCTGTCTCCGAGGGATAGCCGAAAGCGTTGTTGATGTAGGTGACACCGTCGATCACCTTGTTGCGGTTCAGATGGCTGTGGCCGTAGAAATGCTTCTGGGAGCCCAGGCGACGGATCTGTGCTTCCAGCCGGTCGGTGCCAAGGACGGGAAACAGTGCCTTGTGCTTTTCCGGATAGCGCGCCGGCATCAGGTCGATGCGCGGCACGAAATGCGAGACGCTGTAGACGGCGTCATAGCCTGATGTGTCCGGGATCACATTCATGGCGTCGAAGCGCGCCGCGACGTCGGCCGGCGTAAGGCCTTCCCAATTGCATTTGTAGAAATCCATCCAGCCGCGCCGGATCGTCGGACCGGGTTCGCCGAAGGAATAATCATACCAGGCGAGCAAGGGAACGATCAGTGACTTGCCGATGGCAAGCGGTCCGATCTCTATGCCGTAGCTGTGGCAGAGCGTGTTCAGGGTCTCGAATTTCTCGAAGGAGGGTCCCTTCCCGCTTCTTGCCGTCCAGAGGTCGTGATTGCCGGGGAGGAAGAGGAGCTTGGCGTAACGCGGCGCGAGTTCGTCGAAACAGGCTTTCACGAGATCGAGCTGATCGGAGAGATCGCCAGCGATAATCAGGACGTCATCGGTGAAATCGGCACGCGAGAGAGAGCGCAGCCAATCGAGATTCTGACGGTAATCGACGTGGAAGTCGGATCCGAGAAAGAGGCGCATACTCAAGGGATCCGCTGCGGTTTCGAAGACATCAGGACCTTCTAACGGATTCTGCGGTATGGGCAAGCGCACTGGCAGGCGGAGGTCTGGGCCGACCTCCGCCTTGGCAGCTTAATCGACCACGGCTGGCAAAGGCGGGGCGGAGCCCCCTTCCCGACTCCTCATCAGGCCATCGCATCAGCACGATTCACGGCAACGTTGCAGCCGCGTATCTCAGCTCTGCTTTAAAGCGTTTTTGATCGGGTCTTGTCCAGACCGGCTGGTGTCCAAGGAGGCGCATGCGCTCACGATATCGCGATGAGCGACATCAAACCGTCACAGGACCTTTCCAAGGGGGCGAATCGTCCTATCCTTTTATTTCGGACTTCCTGAAACAAGGGGATGATGATGCGCATGCGGATTGGAATTGCCCTCTTTCTCACGGCCGGGCTCTTTGCTGCCCCGGCTGTCGCCCAGCAGGACACGAAAACAGAGGCTGCCGGCCTTGCCAAGGATGTGATCGAGCAGCAGATCACGGCCTTCCTCAACAACGATGCGACGACCGCCTATTCCTTTGCCTCGCCGGAGATCAAGTCGGTCTTTCCCAATGCCGAACGCTTCTTCGAAATGGTGAAGAAGAGCTATGCGCCGGTCTATCGGCCCGGCAATTATGCCTTCGGCCGCAACCAGGTTTCGCCCGATGGTACTGTCGCCTATCAGGAGGTGCTGATCTCGGCGCCTGATGGCAAGGATTGGGCTGTCTATTACGAGCTGAAACGTCAGCGCGACGGGCAGTTCGCCATCAACGGCGTGCGCATGATGCGCGAGACCAATAGCCAAGGCATCTGATGGCCTTAGAGGGCGGGCGGCATGACCGCCCTGCCCTTTGCTTCCGATTAGACCGGGTCGATGTCGCCGCGTGCCCACATCTCGATGGTCTCGGCCTTGAAGTCCTCGAAGCGGTCTTCGGCGATCGCCTGCCGGATGCCCTGCATCAGCTCCTGATAGTAGCTGAGGTTGTTCCAAGACAAGAGCATGCCGCCGAGCGCCTCGTTGGAGCGTACGAGGTGATGCAGATAGGCGCGCGAGTAATCGCGGGTCGCCGGGCAGGACGACTGCTCGTCCAGCGGGCGCATGTCTTCGGCATGGCGGGCGTTGCGGATGTTCACCTTGCCGCGTCGGGTGAAGGCGAGGCCGTGGCGGCCGGAACGCGTCGGCATGACGCAGTCGAACATGTCGATGCCTTCGGCGACCGATTTCAGCATGTCGTCAGGCGTGCCGACGCCCATCAGGTAGCGCGGCTTTTCCGTGGGCAGAACCGGCAGCGTGATGCGCAGCATGTCGAGCATGACGGCCTGCGGTTCGCCAACGGCGAGACCGCCGATCGAATAACCCTTGAGGTCGAGCTGCTTGAGGCCCTCTGCCGAGCGGATGCGGAGCGCCGGCTGGTCACCGCCCTGGACGATGCCGAACATGGCCTTGCCCGGCTGGTTTCCGAAGGCGACGCGGCAACGTTCGGCCCAGCGGAGCGACAGTTCCATGGCGCGTTCGATTTCGCGCGGCTCATTCGGCAGCGCCACGCATTCGTCGAGCTGCATCTGGATGTCACTGTCGAGCAGGCCCTGGATCTCGATCGAGCGTTCCGGCGACATGTGGTGCAGGGAGCCGTCGACATGGCTCTTGAAGGTGACACCCTGCTCGTCGAGCTTGCGCAGGCCCGAGAGCGACATGACCTGAAAGCCGCCCGAATCGGTCAGGATCGGGCCGGGCCAGCGGATGAGTTCATGCAGACCGCCGAGGCGGGCAACGCGTTCCGGGCCGGGGCGCAGCATCAGGTGGTAGGTATTACCGAGGATGATATCGGCGCCGCCTTCCTTGACCTGGTCGAGATACATGGCCTTGACCGTGCCGACGGTGCCGACGGGCATGAAGGCCGGGGTGCGGATCGTGCCGCGCGGCATGGTAATCTCGCCAAGGCGGGCCTTGCCGCTGGTGGCCTTCAGATTGAACGTGAAATTCTCGGACATCGGTCAGTCGTCTTTCCGGAAGAGCAGGCTGGAGTCGCCGTAGGAATAGAAGCGGTAGCCGGTCTCGATGGCGTGGGCGTAAGCGCCCCGCATCGTGTCGAGGCCGGCAAAGGCGGACACCAGCATGAAAAGCGTGGATTTGGGCAGGTGAAAATTGGTCATCAGCATGTCCACCGCCTTGAAGCGATAGCCGGGCGTGATGAAGATGCCGGTGGCACCCGACCAGGCGGGGATGTGGCCATTGTCTTCGGCCGCACTTTCAAGCAGGCGCAGCGAGGTGGTGCCGACGGCGATGATGCGATTGCCTCGGGCGCGCACGGCATTGAGCGCGGCGGCCGTTGAGGGTGAGATATAGCCGATCTCCTCGTGCATCTTGTGCTCGGCGGTATCATCCGCCTTGACCGGAAGGAACGTGCCGGCGCCGACATGCAGCGTGACGAAATGGCGCTCGACACCTGCGGCATCGAGTTTCTCGAAGAGGTCGGGCGTGAAATGCAGGCCGGCGGTCGGGGCAGCGACGGCGCCCTCCTCGCGGGCGTAGATCGTCTGGTAGTCCGTGCGGTCTTGTCCGTCCTCCGGCCGCTTGGCAGCGATGTAGGGCGGAAGCGGGATGTGGCCGACGGTGGCGATCGCCTGGTCGAGATCGGGGCCCGAGAGATCGAAGGCGAGATCGATTTCACCGGCCTCGCCCTTTTCCGCGACGGTCGCGACCAGCGAACCCATGAGGCAGGCAGAGCTGTCGCCCTGCCCCACACCGAAGTCGATGCGATCACCCTGCTTGATGCGCTTGCCGGGCTTGGCAAAGGCTTTCCATCTCGACGCACTGACGCGCATATGCAGCGTGCAGGAAACGGCGATTTCTTCGGCGCCCTTACGGTGGCGAATGCCTTCGAGTTGGGCCGGGATGACCTTGGTGTCGTTGAAGACCAGCGCATCGCCGGGCCGCAGGAACGACGGGAGGTCGTAGACATGGTGGTCTTCGAGCACCGGCGTCCGGTCCGGTCGGACGACCAGGAAGCGGGCATGATCGCGCGGGCTTGCGGGCCTCAACGCAATGTTGTCGTCCGGAAGATCGAAGTCGAAAAGGTCTACACGCATCGCTGTCTGTCAGGGTGTGGGTGGAAGATCTAAACGCGAAAACCCGCCCGGGTGCCAGGCACCGAGGCGGGCTTCGTGTGGCTTTAAGCCGATCAGGCGTCGGCGGCAACCTTCATCGAGACGATCGAATCCGGGTCGCTGACGGGCTCGCCCTTCTTGATCTGGTCGATGATGTCCATGCCTTCGATGACCTGGCCCCAGACGGAGTACTGCTTGTTCAGCCACGGTGCATCCGTGAAGCAGACGAAGAACTGCGAGTTGGCCGAGTTCGGGCTCTGCGAGCGGGCCATCGAGCAGGTGCCGCGCACGTGCGGGGTAGCCGAGAATTCAGCCTTCAGGTCCGGCTTGTCGGAGCCGCCCATGCCGGCACGGCCGGGGTTGAAGTCGGATCCACCCTTCTTGCCGAACTTCACGTCGCCGGTCTGGGCCATGAAGTCGGGGATGACGCGGTGGAAGACGACGCCGTCATAGGCGCCTTCGCGCGACAGTTCCTTGATGCGGGCGACATGGCCAGGGGCCAGATCCGGGAAGAGCGCGATGACGACCTTGCCCTTGGTGGTTTCCATCAGGATGGTGTTTTCCGGATCCTTGATCTCGGCCATGGTGTTTCTCCTTGGTTGGGGCTTTCCGCCCGGTAGATATCAGTTGCGACCGACGGTGACCTTGACCATGCGGTCGGGATCGGTGACTTCGCCGTTGCCGCCTTCGCCACGCTTGATCTTGTCGACATATTCCATGCCGGCAACGACCTTGCCGACGACCGTGTACTGGCCGTTCAGGAAGCCGCCTTCGGCGAACATGATGAAGAACTGCGAGTTGGCAGAGTTCGGGTCCTGGCTGCGGGCCATGCCGACCGTGCCGCGTTCGAAGGGCACGCTCGAGAATTCAGCCTCGATGTCCGGCAGGCTGGAGCCGCCGGTGCCAGCGCGACCGGGCTCGAAGCCGTTTTCCATGTCGCCGAACTGGACGTCGCCGGTCTGGGCCATGAAGCCCTCGATGACGCGGTGGAAGGCAACGTTGTCATATTCGCCCTTGGCTGCGAGATCCTTGATCTGTGCAACGTGCTTCGGTGCGACGTCCGGCATCAGCTGGATCACGACCGGGCCGTCCTTGAGCTGGATGGTCAGGAAGTCTTCGTTGGACTGGGCCTGGGCGGAGCCGAAACCGGCGACGGCCAGGAGGAATGCGGTTGCGAGTTGGACGAGCTTCATGATCACTCCCGTTCTGAAAAATTGCGGCTCAGTGGCCGTATCTGGAATTGAGGGCAGCCAGCACCGGGGCCGGCACGAAGGGGCCGACATCTCCACCCATGGCGGCGATCTGGCGAACCAATGTGGCCGTTATGGGCCGTGAGGCGGTCGCAGCCGGCAGAAAAACAGTCTGGATATCTGGTGCCATGGTGGCGTTCATGCCGGCCAGTTGCATCTCGTAGTCGAGATCCGTGCCGTCGCGCAGGCCACGCAGCATGATGCTGGCGCCATGACGTCGGGCGGCATGAATAGTGAGATCGGAGAAGGAGACGACTTCGAGGTCCCCTGCCCGCGCCGGCAGAACCTCGGCCAGCGAAGCCCGGATCAACTCTGCGCGTTCCTCGAAGCTGAAGAGCGGCGTCTTTCCCGGATGGGTCCCGATCGCCACGACCAGACGTTCCACGAGCTTCATCGCCTGCACGAGAACATCAAGATGACCATTGGTCATCGGATCGAAGGAGCCAGGATAAAAAGCGGTCGCCATGAGAGCCCGTTCTTTGGTTTCGCCCGCCTTTTGTCATGGAAGGCCTGAGTTCGCAAGCGTGCAAGCGGAGGCTTAAGCTCACGTTTCGGCTTGCTCCCCGCCATTTTCCAGCGCTGAACCACAGATGAACGGCCCATTCAAGGTCGTTTCAGGCGGGGCACCGTAGAACAGCAGTGTTGCACCAACCCGCCAAGCCACAAGGTCGTTCCCATGCTGGTCCTTCTCATCGCCGCCGCCATCGCCGCATCCCTGCTCGTCGAACTCGGCCTGATGGTCGTTCGAGATCAGATCGAGGCGTCGCAATTCGATTACAAAGATGAACGCCAGATGAACGGCGTGTTCAAGGGGACTTCAGGCGGCGGTTGGTAAACATCTTCCTACACTGTGCGGGAACTATTTCCGTGCGCAAACATTTTACGGCTGCGAATGCCGGTACGCAAAGGACTAAAGCAATGCATGACAAGGTTACCCTGATCAACCTCGTATGGATGATGATGATGACTGCCATGGTTGCCACCTCCGCAACCTTTTACATCAAAGACAGCGGCGACGCTGCTTTCTACGGCCCGCCGATGACCGCCCGCTACCACAGCTTCGGGCATTAATCGGAAATCAAATCTTCGCCGCTAGAAATGCAACAACCCCGCTGAAAAAGAAAGGAAAGCCCATGTTTATCACCCTGTCGGTACTGGCTGCCCTGATCAGCGGCATGTTTGTTGCCTCCGTTGTTTCGGCGATTGCCGCACTGAAGCGCGAAGACGATGACTTCCGGGCCATGATGGAACGCCGCAAGGCATTCTGAGACCGATCCCAAGCGGTCACAGTCGGTGGATCCACACGCCGGCCCAATGAAGACCGCATCGAACTTGATGCAGACCTCCAGCAAAAAGCCCGCTCGGATCACAAGTCCGGCGGGCTTTTCGTTATTCATTCTTTTTCATCAGTTGTTTTAAGCCGGCCCCGGAGGGCCGGCTCTTGATCATTCCGTCGGCGTTTCGCTGCCGGCATCTGCTATCGGAGCAGCCGTGCCCTCGCCTTCGACGCCTTCTGCAGCTTCAACGACGTCCTCATCGCTTTCCGGTTCGCTGATGCGCTCGACCGATACGACCTTCTCGTCCTTGGCGGTCGAGAAGATGGTCACACCCTTGGTCGCGCGGCTTGCAATGCGGATGCCGTTCACCGGCACGCGGATCAGCTGGCCACCGTCGGAGACGAGCATCAGCTGGTCTTTTTCCTCGACCGGGAAGGCCGCAACCAGCTCGCCGATTTCCGCCGTCTTCGAGGTGTCGGTGGCGCGGATACCCTTGCCGCCACGACCGGAGGTGCGGAAGTCGTAAGATGAGGAGCGCTTGCCGAAGCCCTTGACCGAGACTGTGAGCACGAACTGCTCGCGTGCCTTCAGTTCCTGGTAGCGGTCTTCCTGCAGTTCGCCCTCTTCGGCGACTTCTTCACCGACCAGTGCGATATCGTCTTCTTCGACGCCGCTTGCACGACGCTCGACAGCGGAGCGCTTGAGATAGGCTGCGCGTTCCCATGGCTCGGCATCGACATGGCCGAGGATGGTCATCGAGATCAGACGGTCTCCATCTGCCAGGGTCAGACCCCGCACGCCGATCGAGTTGCGGCCGGCAAAGACGCGGACTTCATCGACGGGGAAGCGGATCGCCTGGCCGAGTGCGGTCGTCAGCAGCACGTCGTCGTGCTCCGTGCAGGTTTCGACGCCGAGGATCTCGTCGCCCTCTTCCTCGAGCTTCATCGCGATCTTGCCATTGCGGTTGACCTGGATGAAGTCGGAAAGCTTGTTGCGGCGAACCGTGCCGCGGGTCGTCGAGAACATGACGTCGAGGTTGCCCCAGCTCGTTTCGTCCTCTGGCAGCGGCATGATCGAGGTGATGCGCTCGCCGGGCTCCAGCGGGAACATGTTGATCATCGCCTTGCCACGCGAGGTCGGGGTGCCGATCGGCAGACGCCAGACCTTTTCCTTGTAGACGATGCCGCGCGAGGAGAAGAACAGCACGGGCGTATGCGTATTGGCGACGAACAGACGGGTGGCGAAATCCTCGTCCTTCATGGCCATGCCGGAGCGGCCCTTGCCGCCGCGGCGCTGGGCACGGTAGGTCGTCAGCGGCACGCGTTTGATATAGCCGGCATGGGACACGGTCACGACCATGTCTTCGCGGGCGATCAGGTCTTCGTCGTCCATGTCAGGACCGCCGTCGACGATCTGGGTGCGGCGCGGGGTGCCGAATTCGTCACGGATTGCGCTGAACTCGTCCTTGACGATCTGCTGGATGCGGACGCGCGAGGACAGGATGTCGAGATAGTCAGAGATCTCGACGCCGATCTTGTTCAGTTCCTCGTCGATTTCGTCGCGACCCAGAGCCGTCAGGCGGGCGAGACGCAGTTCGAGGATCGCACGGGCCTGCTCTTCCGAGAGGTTGTAGGTCAGGTCGTCGTTGATGCGGTGGCGCGGATCATCGATCAGGCGGATCAGCGATTCGACGTCATGGGCCGGCCAGCGGCGGGTCATCAACTGTTCCCGGGCGGTCGCCGGATCCGGCGCTTTGCGGATGAGCGCGATGACTTCGTCGATATTGGCAACCGCAATCGCGAGACCGACCAAGACATGGGCGCGCTCGCGGGCCTTGCGCAGCAGATATTTGGTGCGGCGGCTGACGACTTCCTCGCGGAAGGAGACGAAGGCGCGCAGCATGTCGAGCAGAGTGAGCTGCTCAGGCTTGCCGCCATTCAGCGCCACCATGTTGCAGCCGAAGGAGGTCTGCAGCGGGGTATAGCGATAGAGCTGGTTCAGGATGACATCGGCATTGGCGTCGCGCTTCAACTCGATGACGACGCGGTAACCCTCGCGGTCGGATTCGTCGCGCAGGTCCGAGATGCCCTCGATGCGCTTTTCGCGCACGAGTTCGGCCATCTTCTCGATCATCGTCGCCTTGTTCACCTGATAGGGGATCTCGGTGATGATGATCTGTTCGCGGTCGCCGCGCATCGGCTCGACGCGGGCAACGCCGCGCATGACGACGGAGCCACGGCCCGTTTCGTAAGCCGACTTGATACCCGAGCGGCCAAGGATCATGGCGCCGGTCGGGAAGTCAGGCCCCGGGATGATCTGCATCAGTTCCGGAAGTTCGATGGCCGGATTTTCGATCAGCGCCGTGCAGCCGTCGAGCACTTCGACGAGATTGTGCGGCGGGATGTTGGTCGCCATACCGACGGCGATACCGCCGGCGCCATTGACCAGGAGGTTCGGGAACTTGGCGGGAACGACGACAGGCTCCGACATGGTGCCGTCGTAGTTGTCGCGGAAATCGACCGTTTCCTTGTCGAGGTCGTCGAGCAGCGCGTGCGAGACCTTCTCAAGGCGGCATTCCGTGTAACGCTGGGCGGCCGGTGGGTCGCCGTCGACGGAACCGAAATTGCCCTGACCGTCGATGAGCGGCATGCGCAGCGACCATGGCTGCGCCATTCGGGCCAGCGCGTCGTAGATCGCGGAGTCGCCATGCGGGTGATACTTACCCATGACGTCACCGGTGACGCGGGCGCTCTTGACGTATTTCTTGTTCCAGTCGAGCCCGAGCTCATTCATGCCGTAAAGGATACGGCGGTGCACGGGCTTGAGCCCGTCACGCACGTCGGGAAGTGCGCGGCTCACGATAACGCTCATCGCGTAATCGAGATAGGACCGCTGCATTTCCTCCATGATGGAAATAGGCTCGATGCCTTGCGGGAACTTGCCGCCGCCGGGAGTGCTTTGATCAGTCAAATCAGGTCACGATCTTTGTTCGGAATCACTGGGAAATATATAGCGGAACACGCGCACGCGCGCCAATTTCGAGGCTGGTTATAAACAGGCTTTTGCGGCTGCGGAAAGGCATTTCTCTCAATATCTTGGGCCTCAGCCTTGCAAGCCCACCAAGGCTTCGGCTTTATGGGCCTTCGCACAGGAGAATTCGACACCATGGCCATGACAGACACGATGATCAGCGCCTTTACCACCCTGCTGGTCACCGTCGACCCGCCGGGGCTCGCGCCGCTGTTTCTTGGCCTGACACAGGGCATGACGCGGGCGCAGCGCCAGCAGGTCGCGATACGCGGCTCGGTCATGGGCTTTGCGATCCTCACCGTGTTTGCGCTGTTCGGCGCCACCATTCTCGGCGCGCTCGGGATCTCCATGGGCGCCTTCCGCATCGCCGGCGGCTTGATGCTGTTTGCCATTGCCTTCGAGATGATCTTCGAGAAGCGCAATGAGCGTAAGGAGAAGACCACGGATGATGCGATCACCAAGGATCACATCCATAACCTCGCCGTCTTCCCGCTCGCCATCCCGCTGATCGCGGGTCCGGGTGCGATTTCGGCCACGGTGCTGATCTCGGGCACCATGGACGGATGGATCGGCAAGCTGCAGCTGGTTGCGGTCATCGGCGTGGTGCTGGGCCTCGTATTCGTCTCGCTTTACCTTGCCGAGCGCCTCAACCGCTTCCTGGGCGTGACCGGCCGTGCGTTGCTGACACGTTTGCTCGGTGTGCTTCTTGCGGCACTTTCTGTCCAGTTCGTCGTTGATGGGGTGAAATCTGCCTTTATCGGCTGAGGAAACCCGTATGACACAAGATCCAGCCGTCTCGAGCCGCTTGCGATTCATCCTGAAGCAATTCAGCCGGCGGCTCTGGGTGCGCGCATCGGCCATCGGTGCGATCGGCGTGCTGGCGGCGGTGCTGGCAGCCGTTGCAGAGCGTTTCGTCCCCTTCGAGATCCCGGGATCGATCAAGGCCGACTCGGTCGATACGATTCTCAACATCATCGCCTCCAGCATGCTGGCCGTGACCACGTTTTCGCTGAGCGCCATGACCTCGGCCTATGGTTCGGCGACCAGCAATGTCACGCCGCGCGCAACGAAGCTGCTGATCGAAGACCCAGTCACGCAGAACGTACTCTCGACCTTTGTGGGATCCTTTCTCTACGGGATTGTCGGCATCGTGGTGCTGCAGACCGGCGCCTATGGCGACCGGGGCCGCGTCATCCTCTTCGTGGTGACGATCGGAGTGATCGCGCTTATCGTCTTCCAATTGCTGCGCTGGATCGATCACCTGACCACGCTCGGGCGTGTCGGCGAGACGACAAGCCGGGTTGAGAATGCGGCAGCACGGGCAATCGAGGCGCGGCGTCAGAACCCTTATCTCGGCGGCAGCCCCTTGCCGGACAGGAAAGGCGCAGATGCTGATGGCATGACGCCGGTGAAGGCCGGCTCTATCGGCTATGTCCAGCACATCGACATGCAGGCACTCTCAAGGCTTGCCGAGCGGATCGACGGCGAGATCCACCTCAGCGTCAATCCTGGCGCCTTTGTCTATCACGACAGCACTATCGCCTATTTTACATCGACCACGGCTCGACCGGAGGATGACATCGCGCCGGAGGATGCCTTGCGACGCGCCGTAACGATCGGGAACGAACGCGACTTTGATCAGGATCCCCGTTTCGGACTCGTCGTGCTCAGCGAGACCGCGCAGCGCGCGCTGTCTCCGGCGGTCAATGATCCCGGTACGGCGATCGATGTCATCGGGCGCGCCAGCCGGCTGCTCAGCACATGGGCCGAACCCGTCGAGGAAGAGGAACCAAAGTTTCCCCGCGTCTTCATACCGGCTCTGACGGCCGACGATCTTTTCGAAGACGCCTTCATGACGATCGCCCGCGATGGCGCAGCCCAGGTCGAGGTTCAGCTTCGGCTGCAGAAAAGCCTCGCAGCGCTATCGCGCCTCGGAGGATCGGATTTTCGGGCCGCAGCACGGCGCCAGGCCACCCTTGCTCTGTCACGTGCCGAAAAAGCCTTGCCGATCGAGGCCGATCTCAAGCGATTGCGCGACGACCTTTGCGACTAGCCGGGGATCTCACCTCCTGAAACGGCGAACGCCCCGCATAAGCAGGGCGTCCGGGAAATCCAGGAGTGCTTTCGATCGGCGGGACGCGCCGGCTCAGAACGGGATGTCGTCGTCGAGATCGCGGGAGAAGCCACCGGAAGGGGCGCTGCCGCCGCGGCTTGCGCCACCGGAAGAGCCACCACGCGACGGTGCCGGCGACCCGTAGCCGCCGTCGTAACCACCACCGCCGCCGCCGTAATCTGCGCCGCCGAAGTCGTTGCCGCCGCGCGCGCCGCCAGCGCCATCACCGCGACCGCCAAGCATGGTGAGGTTGCCGTTGAAGCCCTGCAACACGACTTCCGTCGAGTAGCGGTCGGCGCCGGTCTGGTCCTGCCACTTGCGGGTCTGGAGCTGGCCTTCGACGTAAACGGTCGAGCCCTTCTTCAGATACTGCTCGGCGACCTTGCACAGGCCTTCGTTGAAGATGACAACCGAATGCCATTCGGTCTTTTCCTTGCGTTCGCCGCTGTTCTTGTCCCGCCAGCTTTCCGAGGTCGCGATGCGCAGGTTGGCGATCGGCCGTCCGTCCTGGGTCCGGCGGATTTCGGGATCGGCTCCGAGATTGCCGATCAGAATGACCTTGTTGACGCTACCAGCCATGACACTCACCTTACTGCCGCGCCGCCGCGGCGTTCAAAATCCAATCAAATGCCACCTTATCCCATCCGCTTCGGCGATTGGGCGATGACAGGCTTAAATCCACAGCGAAAATGTTCTTTATTTGTTCTAGTGTTTCTCTATGATCCTGTCAACAGAATCGAATTTCCGCCGTGGTGGCGCCTTGCGCCTCGACTCGCGGGCTTCGTTGACTACATAAGGACAGTTCTCCCAGGAACACTCCCCTTCCCTTTGCCGATCAGAGCCTGACATGAGCGAACTCAAGACCATTTCCATCCGTGGCGCGCGCGAGCACAATCTCAAGGGCATCGACCTCGATCTGCCGCGCAACAGCCTGATCGTGATGACGGGGCTTTCCGGCTCCGGCAAGTCGTCGCTTGCCTTCGACACGATCTATGCCGAAGGGCAGCGGCGTTACGTCGAGAGCCTGTCGGCCTATGCGCGGCAGTTCCTCGAAATGATGCAGAAGCCCGACGTGGACCAGATCGAAGGTCTGTCGCCGGCGATCTCGATCGAACAGAAGACGACCTCGCGCAATCCGCGCTCGACGGTCGGCACGGTTACCGAAATCTACGACTATATGCGCCTGTTGTTCGCACGCGTTGGCGTTCCCTATTCGCCGGCGACGGGCCTGCCGATCGAGAGCCAGACGGTGAGCCAGATGGTCGACCGAATCCTGGCGCTGGAGGAAGGCACGCGTCTCTATATCCTTGCGCCGATGATCCGCGGGCGAAAGGGCGAGTACAAGAAGGAACTCGCCGAGTTGATGAAGAAGGGCTTCCAGCGCGTCAAGATCGACGGGCAGTTCTACGAGATCGCCGAGGCCCCGACGCTCGACAAGAAGTACAAGCACGACATTGATGTGGTCGTCGACCGCGTCGTGGTGCGCCCGGATATCGCGAGCCGTCTGGCGGACAGTCTGGAGACTTGCCTTCGGCTCGCCGATGGTTTGGCGGTCGCAGAATATGCCGACAAGCCGCTTCCGCCGGAGGAGACTTCGGCCGGTGGCTCCGCCAACAAGTCACTCAACGAGACGCATGAGCGCGTGCTGTTTTCGGAGAAATTTGCCTGCCCGGTTTCCGGCTTCACCATCCCCGAAATCGAGCCGCGGCTCTTTTCCTTCAACAATCCCTTCGGCGCCTGCCCGACCTGTGACGGTCTCGGCAGCCAGCAGAAGATCGACGAGGCGCTGATCGTTCCGGAAGTGCATCGCAAGCTGAATGACGGGGCCATCGCGCCCTGGGCCAAGTCCAGCTCGCCCTATTACAACCAGACGCTGGAAGCGCTGGGCAAGGCCTTCGGGTTCAAGCTGACGAACAAGTGGTCGGAACTGTCGGACGTCGCGCAGAAGGCAATCCTGCACGGCACTGAGGAAAAGATCGACTTCCACTATGCAGACGGCGCCCGCTCCTACACGACGACCAAGACCTTCGAAGGCATCGTGCCGAACCTCGAACGGCGCTGGAAGGAGACCGACAGTGCCTGGGCGCGCGAGGAAATCGAGCGCTTCATGTCGGCTGCCCCCTGCCCGGCCTGCAACGGCTTCCGCCTGAAGCCTGAGGCTCTCGCGGTCAAGATCAATGGGCTGCATATCGGCCAGGTAACGAACATGGCGATCCGCAATGCGGGCTCCTGGTTCGAAGACCTTCCGGCGAAGCTTACCGACAAGCAGAACGAGATCGCTGTCCGTGTGCTCAAGGAAATCCGCGAGCGCCTGCGCTTCCTCAATGATGTCGGTCTCGACTATCTCTCGATGTCGCGCAATTCCGGTACGCTGTCGGGCGGCGAAAGCCAGCGCATTCGTTTGGCTTCGCAGATCGGCTCGGGCCTGACCGGTGTCCTATATGTGCTGGACGAGCCGTCGATCGGGTTGCACCAGCGCGACAATGCGCGGCTTCTCGATACGCTGAAGCATCTGCGCGACATCGGCAACACCGTGATCGTCGTCGAGCATGACGAGGATGCGATCCTGACGGCGGACTATGTCGTCGATATCGGTCCGGCGGCCGGCATTCATGGCGGCCAGGTCATCGCGCAAGGTTCGCCGCAGGACATCATGGCGCATCCGAAATCGCTGACGGGCAAATACCTGACGGGCGAGATGGGCGTCAGTGTTCCGGCGCAGCGGCGCAAGCCGAAAAAGGGCCAGCAGATCAAGGTGGTTGGCGCCAAGGGTAACAACCTGAAGAACGTGACGGCCTCGATCCCGCTCGGCGTGTTTACTGCAGTCACGGGTGTCTCCGGTGGCGGCAAGTCGACCTTCTTGATCGAGACGCTCTACAAGGCGGCCGCCCGCCGTGTGATGGGTGCCCGTGAAAACCCGGCCGAACACGAACGCATCGACGGGTTCGAATTCATCGATAAGGTGATCGATATCGACCAGTCGCCGATCGGACGCACGCCGCGCTCCAACCCGGCGACCTATACCGGCGCGTTTACGCCGATCCGCGACTGGTTCACCGGTCTGCCGGAAGCCAAGGCGCGGGGTTATCAGGCCGGACGCTTCTCGTTCAACGTCAAGGGCGGTCGCTGCGAAGCCTGCCAGGGCGACGGCGTGATCAAGATCGAGATGCACTTCCTGCCCGACGTCTACGTCACCTGCGATGTCTGCCACGGCAAGCGCTATAACCGCGAAACGCTGGACGTGACCTTCAAGGGCAAGTCGATCGCCGACGTGCTCGACATGACGGTCGAGGAAGGTGTCGAGTTCTTCCAGGCAGTGCCGGCGGTGCGCGACAAACTGCAGGCGCTGTTCGATGTCGGCCTTGGCTATATCAAGGTCGGCCAGCAGGCGAACACGCTGTCGGGCGGTGAAGCGCAGCGCGTCAAGCTTGCCAAGGAGTTGTCGAAGCGCTCGACCGGCCGCACACTCTACATCTTGGATGAACCGACCACCGGCCTGCACTTCCACGATGTGGCCAAGCTCCTGGAAATGCTGCAGGAACTGGTGAACCAGGGGAATTCGGTCGTGGTCATCGAGCACAATCTCGAGGTCATCAAGACGGCTGACTACATCCTCGATTTCGGCCCCGAAGGCGGCGATGGCGGCGGCCAGATCGTGGCGCAGGGCACGCCGGAAGAGGTGGTGAAGGTCGAGGCCTCCTATACAGGGCAGTTCCTGAAGGAGCTTTTGCAGCGGCGGCCGGTGAAGAAGGTGCAGGCGGCGGAGTGATCGGATGAGCGAAACACTGCAGCGGATCGTCCGGCTCGTTGGGGACGGGAATCTGCGGGTGTCCGCTCATGCGGTACAGAAGTTGGTGAATGAAGATATTTTCATCGAACCTCTGATCGATGGAATAGCTGGCGCTTTGCTGGTCGAGGATTACCCCGACTACTTCAAAGGACCGGCGGTCCTTGTGTTGCAGTTCGACGAAAATCAAGCGCCCATCCATTTGGTATGGGGCTTGCCGGCAGGCGCTCAGGAACCTGCAGTTCTGGTCACGGCCTATCGTCCTGATCCCGATCGCTGGAAGGATCGATATTCGCGGAGGAATGAAACATGACGACCACGGTGCAAATGGTGCGAGAGGGAGATCTTGCCGTCGAGGTGTCGATGTCCCTGGATGAGGCCGCAGGGTCGTGGGGGCTGTCCGCCAAGCTCGACGAGGTCCGAAAGCTTGATCGAGCACGCGAGGCACTGCGCCGCGGGGATCTGGTCGCCGCCGCTCGCGAAGGAAGGGTTTATCGATTGATTCTTCAAGAGGTCGGCCAGACCGCTGGGTTTGCCGAAACTGAACAGGAAGACTTCAAGCCATGACCAAATCCGGCACGATCCGCACCGGTATCGGAGGATGGACCTTCGATCCCTGGGACGACAGTTTTTATCCGTCCGATCTGCCCAAGAAGCGCCAGCTGGAATATGCCAGCCGGCAGCTGACCGCGATCGAGGTGAACGGCACCTATTACTCCAGCCAGAAGCCGGCGACCTTTGCCAAATGGGCGGCTGAGGTGCCGGAGGATTTCGTCTTTTCGCTAAAAGCCAGCCGGTTCTGCACGAACCGCAAGATCCTGGCCGAGGCCGGGCCGTCGGTCGAGAAGTTCCTGCATCAGGGCATCGAGGAGCTTGGGGGCCATCTGGGGCCGATCCTCTGGCAGTTCATGGGCACGAAGAAATTCGACGCTGACGATTTCGAGGCCTTCCTCGACCTGTTGCCGAAGGCACTGAACGGGCAGCCGCTTCGTCACGTGGTCGAGCCTCGGCATGAAAGCTTTCTGGTGCCGGAATTCATCGACATGCTTCGCCGGCATGGGGTGGCGGCCGTGTGTGCCGATCATCACGACTATCCTATGTTTGCCGATCCGACGGCGGACTTCGTCTATGCCCGGCTGCAGAAGGGAACCGACGAGACGCCGACCTGCTATCCGCCTGGGGAAATCGATGCCTGGGGCGAGCGGTTCAAGATCTATGTTGCTGGCGAAGTGCCCGGCGACCTGAACCTGATCGCGAAGGACAAGCCGGCAACGAAGGAACCGCGCGATGTCTTTGCCTTCTTCATATCGGGCGGCAAGGTGAATGCGCCGAAGGGCGCGATCGAGCTCAAGAAGCGGATCGACTGACCTCGCCCGCCTTCCCGGCTGTCATCAATTTGTGACATTGGCGAAACTGGACTAGGCTCGGTCGCAGAGTCGCGGTCATTTCTGCGCGCTGGGCCGGCATGCTTCCCTCTTTGGACGTGCGCGTCCAGAATATGAGAGTTCGGGGCACTTCCATGTCGGGCATCGCCGTCTTCATTCATCTTGCCGGCGCAGTCGCGCTGCTTCTCTGGGCGACCCGCATGGTCCGCACCGGGATCGAACGCGCCTATGGCGGCGTCTTGAAGGACAAGCTTCGACATGCGGTTGGCAACCGGTTTTCGGCGGCCTTTGCCGGCTTCCTGTTTGCCGTGGCCCTGCAGAGCGCGACGGCGGTGGCGCTGATTGTCGCCTCGTTCTCGGCGGCCGGCTATGTCGTGCCGGCCATCGGGGTGGCGACGCTGCTCGGCGCCGATTTCGGCTCTGCCTTCGTCGTGCGCATCCTGCGCTATGATCTGTCGCTGCTTGTGCCGGTGCTGCTTCTTGCCGGCACGATCGCATTTCGGACGTCGGAAGCGCGCGGCTGGCGACAGATCGGCCGCATCCTGTTCGGCCTTGGCCTGCTGCTCCTGTCGCTGCGGCTGATTGGTGAAGCGTCGGAACCGCTGCGCGAAAGCAGCATCTTGCCCATCCTGTTCAACTATCTCGCCAGCGACTGGATCAGCGCCTTCGTGCTTGCGGCTCTGCTCGCCTGGTCATTCCATTCGAGCGTGGCTGCGGTTCTTCTTGTCGCTTCGCTGGCCGACAAGCATTTGCTGCCGGATGCGCTGATAATCCCGCTGGTGCTGGGCATCAATTTCGGGGCCGCGATCATCGCCGCGCTACTCACCAAGAATGCCGAGCCGAATGCCAGGATCGTACCACTGGGCAACGTTGTGATCCGGGGGATGATGACGCTCGTGGCACTTGGCGGTCAGTTCGCCTTTGCTGTCAGCCCGACCGTCTTCTCGGCCCAGCCCGGCGATGCCGTCGTTCTTGTTCATCTGGCGATGAATGGCGCCGTGCTGGTGCTTGGCCTGCCCTTTGCCGGTCTCGTTGCCGGCATGCTCGAGCGTTTGCTGGCGCGGTCGGAGGATCGTGCTGCCAATGACGACCGGCTCTCGGCGCTCAATGTCGTCGATCTTTCCAACCCGCAGCAGGCGATTTCCAATGCGACGCGCGAGGTTCTTGCGGTCTGCGACAAGACGGAGGTCATGCTGAACGGCATCTTCGACCTGTTCGAACGCTGGGACGCAAAGAAGATGGAGCGGATCGCGACGCTCGACGACCAGATCGATACGATCCATCGCGACATCAAGTTCTATCTCGCCCGCATATCAGAGACCGCACTCGACCAGATCTCGGCCGCCCAGTGCCAGAACCTTCTGGGTGCGACGATCAAGATCGAACAGGCGGCTGACATCATCTCGCAGAACATGCTGACGCGGGCGCGCAAGAAGAGCGAGCGCAATGTTGCCTTTTCGGCGGAAGGTTGGGCGGAGCTCTGCGCCATGCATAATGAGGTGGTGCAGAATGCGCATCTTGCCTTCAACCTGCTGGTCACCCGCGATCTGGGACATGCGCGCCAGCTCGTCGCCCGCAAGGAGGCGATCCGCGGCCTAGTGAAGACCAGTGAGGAAAGCCATCTGCAGCGCCTGCGCCAGGGCAATGCCGCAAGCTTCGAATCGAGCTCGCTGCATATCGACACGATGCGGGACCTGAAGGAGATCAACTCGCTCTTCGTGTCGATCGCCTATCCGCTTCTGGAAGGGGAAGGTCTGCTGCGACGCAGCCGTCTGGTGCAGCCGGCGGAACTTTAGGCCTCGGATGGGCCGTCAGTCCGGCCGGACATGCGCCACTAGATCCTCTGCGGTCATGGCCTGCCCTGCCCCCAAGGCGGCCTGACCATGTTGATGCACACCGGCGCAGGCCGCTTCGAAGGCCGGCATGCCGTTGGCCAGCCTGGCACCGATGATGCCAGCAAGCACATCGCCTGAGCCGGCTGTGGCCAAAGTAGCCGGTGCCTTTTCCTCGATCGCGGCGCGACCGTCCGGCGAGGCAATCACGCTATCCGCACCCTTATAGACGACGATGCCGCCAATCGCCTTAGCGGCGGCCAAGGCCTTTTCCACCTTGCTAAGCGCGGTATCCAACGCGATGTCGGGGAAGAGCCGAGCGAACTCCCCTTCGTGTGGCGTCACCACCAGTCGCGGCTCACCACCCTGGAATGCTGATGACAGCTGATCCACGGCGTCCTTGAAGGCGGAGATGCCGTCGGCGTCCAGAACGAGGCTGCGCCCGGCTTCGCCCACCATCACGGCGAAGCGGCGGGCCCGGTCGAGGTCGCCGAAACCCGGGCCGAGCACGAAGGTCGACCGCCGGGTATCGGCCAGCCAGGCCGAGAGGTCGGCGACAGTATCGAGACGCGACAGCATCACGGCCGTCAGATGTCCGGCGTTGATGGCAAGGGCTGACGCTGGCGATGCCAGCGTGACGAGGCCGGCCCCGGCGGACAATCCCGCCTTGGCCGAAAGCCTTGCCGCCCCCGTTGCCGTTTCCGGTCCGGAGAAGACAGTCAGGTGGCCACGGCGATACTTGTGATCCTCGGCCGAGACCGCCTTGTCCTGTCCGGCCCATATATGGGGACCGTTGACCCAGAGCTTGCCCGCCTCGGCCGCGACGATCCTTCGGGGAATCCCGATATCGAAGACGTCGAGGTCACCGCAATGCAGTCGCCCGGGCAGAAGAAGGTGGCCAGGTTTGCGCGTCATGAAGGTGACGGTATGGGCCGCCTTGAACGCAGCGCCTCGAATGCCGCCTGTTGCACCATCAATGCCCGAGGGAAGATCGATCGCCAGAACTGGAAGACCGACTGCCTCAATGGCGGCGATCGTTTGCCCCACGATCTGCGGGACATCGCGGGTCAGGCCGGCGCCGAAGAGGCCGTCGATGACGACGTCTCCCCCACGTGGCAGGAAGGCGCCGAGGGCTGCGACTGGGAGGTCACACCCTGCCTTTGCCCTGGCTGCGTCGCCCTTGAGTTCGCGCGCCTCCATAAGGCTGTAGACGACGACGTCCGCTCCTGCCCGCGCGAGCGCCGAGGCCGTGACATATCCGTCTCCGCCATTGTTTCCCGGTCCGCAGAGGACGACGAAACGCAGCGCCTGCGGATAGAGGCGGAGCGCTGCTGCGGCCACAGCCTCGCCAGCCCGCATCATCAGTGCGAAGCTATCTATGCCCGATCGGGCCGCGGCGAGATCGACGCGCGCCATGGCAGATGGAGAAAGCAGGATTTGCGGAGTGTGGTGGTTCATGGGGAGAGGTTAGAGCATATTCCAAGCCTTGCGCAATGATGCACGATTTTGGGCAGAGCCGATTGCTTACTTTATGTGCATTTGCACTTTTTATGCCCTTCTCCATTCGGGATAACGCAAAGACCGCAAGGGGTTACGCCGCGGCCCCGCAATTAAAAAAGATTGGCCAAAATCGTTATTTTGATCGAAACGGGCTGGCTTTTCCGGCCAATTTGCTGGAGATTTGCCCGGTCGGATGGAGGAGGCGCCGGTTTTCGCGTAATTTTCGCGAAAGACTGGCACAATCCATGCATCCAGCCCGGCGGGCGGGGCTCATCCTGCTTTACTGAGGAAGCGGAGAGAAATTTTCTCATGAAAAAGATCGAAGCGATCATCAAGCCTTTCAAGCTCGACGAAGTGAAGGAAGCCCTTCAGGAAGTCGGCCTGCAGGGTATCACCGTGACGGAAGCCAAGGGCTTCGGTCGCCAGAAGGGCCATACAGAGCTCTATCGCGGCGCCGAATATGTCGTGGACTTCCTGCCCAAGGTGAAGGTCGAAGTGGTACTGGCCGACGAGAACGTGGAGGCCGTCATCGACGCCATCCGCAATGCAGCCCAGACGGGCCGCATCGGCGACGGAAAAATCTTCGTGTCGAATGTCGAAGAAGTCGTCCGCATCAGGACCGGCGAAACCGGCATCGACGCCATCTAACTCGGACCCGACACTTAGGGAGGTCGGGTTTAAATCGTCTGCTCACGCGAGGAACATAAAAATATGACGACCGCAAACGATATCCTGAAACAGATCAAGGACAACGACATCAAGTTCGTCGACCTGCGCTTTACCGATCCCAAGGGCAAGCTGCAGCATGTGACGATGGACATTGCCTGTGTCGACGAAGACATGTTCGCCGATGGCGTCATGTTCGACGGCTCCTCGATCGCAGGCTGGAAGGCCATCAACGAGTCCGACATGGTGCTGATGCCGGATCCGGCCACCGTGCACATGGACCCCTTCTTCGCCCAGTCGACGATGGTCATCCTCTGCGACATCCTCGATCCGGTTTCCGGCGAAGCCTATAACCGCGATCCGCGCGGCACCGCCAAGAAGGCTGAAGCCTACCTCAAGGCATCTGGTATCGGCGATACCATCTTCGTCGGCCCGGAAGCTGAATTCTTCGTCTTCGACGACGTGAAGTACAAGGCCGACCCGTACAACACCGGCTTCAAGCTCGATTCGACCGAACTGCCTTCGAACGACGATACCGATTACGAAACCGGCAACCTCGGCCACCGTCCGCGCGTCAAGGGCGGCTATTTCCCGGTTCCGCCGATCGACAGCCTGCAGGACATGCGCTCCGAGATGCTGACGGTTCTCGGCGAAATGGGCGTCGTCGTCGAAAAGCACCACCACGAAGTGGCAGCTGCCCAGCACGAGCTTGGCATCAAGTTCGACGCGCTGGTGCGCAATGCCGACAAGATGCAGATCTACAAGTACGTCGTGCATCAGGTTGCTAATGCCTATGGCAAGACCGCGACCTTCATGCCGAAGCCGATCTTCGGCGACAATGGTTCGGGCATGCACGTGCATATGTCGATCTGGAAGGACGGCAAGCCGACCTTCGCCGGCGACGAATATGCAGGTCTCTCGGAAAGCTGCCTGTTCTTCATCGGCGGCATCATCAAGCATGCCAAGTCGATCAACGCTTTCTCCAACCCGTCGACCAACTCCTACAAGCGTCTGGTCCCGGGTTACGAAGCGCCGGTTCTGCTCGCCTACTCGGCCCGCAACCGCTCCGCCTCGTGCCGCATTCCCTTCGGCTCTAACCCGAAGGCCAAGCGCGTCGAAGTCCGCTTCCCGGATCCGACCGCGAACCCCTACCTTGCTTTCGCCGCCATGCTGATGGCCGGTCTCGACGGCATCAAGAACAAGATCCATCCGGGCAAGGCCATGGACAAGGATCTGTACGACCTGCCGCCGAAGGAGCTGAAGAAGATCCCGACCGTCTGCGGTTCGCTGCGTGAAGCGCTCGAGAGCCTGGACAAGGATCGCAAGTACCTGACCGCCGGCGGCGTGTTCGACGACGACCAGATCGATTCGTTCATCGAACTGAAGATGCAGGAAGTCATGCGCTTCGAAATGACCCCGCATCCGGTCGAATTCGACATGTACTACTCGGCCTGATTTTCGGGTCACTTATCAGACGCCGGCGGATCGCTCCGCCGGCGTTTTTCGTTTCGAATGGTACCAATTGTTGGCAATCGCGCTTTCGCCCCGGGCACTGTCGCGCTAGCAGTGGTCATCCCTCCTCTGTTGTCACGGTTTTCCATGCCGGCCTCCCAGCAATCGCCCTCGCCGCGCCTCTATGACTGGACGCTCTTCCTGCTGGCGCCGGTGTTCTTCTCGTCGAACCTGATCTTCGGGCGCGGCATCACCGGCGAGGTGGGGCCATTCACGACGGCGCTGCTGCGCTGGGTGGGGGCAGCGATCCTGATGTCGCCCTTCATCTGGCAGGAGCGGCAGGCCTGCCTCACCTTCGTGCGGCGTCATACGGCGCTCTGGCTGACGCTCGGCATTCTCGGCATGGGCATCTGCGGTGGCGTGGTCTATTGGGCGCTGACGCTGACGACTGCCTCCAACGCAACGCTGATCTACACGACATCCTCGCTGTTCATCATCCTGTTCCAGTGGCTGTTTCAAAAGCGCGCGATCACGCGGCGGGAACTGGCGGGTATGGTGATTGCCTTTGCCGGGGTCGTGGCAATTGTTCTGAAAGGGCATCCGGAGGCGCTGCTGGAGCTCACCTTCAACATCGGGGATCTGGCGATCCTGGTGGCGGCCATTGCCTTTGCCGCCTATTCGCTGCTGTTGCGGCGTCCGTCCGTGCGCGAGATGCCGCCGCTTCCGCTGTTTGCTCTGCTGGCACTTTCAGGCTCGATCGTGCTGATGCCGCCCGGTCTGATCGAGATCGCCGGCGGCGGCCTTCTGCCGGATACGGGCATGGAGTTTGCCAAGCTCGCCGGGATCATCCTGTTCGCCTCGCTTGCGGCCTTCTATTGCTTTCAGCATGCGGTTCAGGTGTTCGGGCCGGGCATTGCGGGGATGACGCTCTACCTGATGCCACCCATGTCGATCCTGATGGCCGTCATCTTCCTCGGAGAGCGCTTCGAGCACTATCATGCGATCGGCATAGTTCTGGTGACCGGCGGCCTCATTCTTGCGACCGCGCCGAGGCGGAAAACAAGCTAGGTCTCGCAGGTGACAATGACGTCACACACCATCCCTTGATTTTGGCGGGCTTTCTTCCCAAATATGACAGGGAAAGGATGTCAAACCATGAAACAACGAAGCGCTAAATTTGGTATCGGGGACGTCGTGCGGCACAAGTTCTTTCCGTTCCGCGGCGTGATCTTCGATGTTGACCCGGAGTTTGCGAATTCCGAGGAGTGGTGGAATGCGATCCCGGCCGAAGTTCGGCCGCACAAGGACCAGCCCTTCTATCATCTGCTCGCGGAGAATTCCGAGACGGAATATGTGGCTTATGTGTCCGAGCAGAACCTCGAGCGCGACCAGAGCCAGGAGCCGCTGCGCAATCCGCAGATCCAGCAGATTTTCGAGCCGCAGCAGAGCGGCCACTACAAGCCGAAGATGAACTTCGCGCACTGACATTCATCCGATACCACAAATCAAAGAAGCCCGCGTCTTTCGACGCGGGCTTTTTATTGTTCAATGCTGTAAAGCGGATCAGTTGCCCTGCTTGGCAGCGTTCTGGGCGTCGGTGATCGCCTTGTTGCGCTCTTCCTGCTTCTTCTGCATGGCTTCCTGCAGGAGACGCTGACGCTCTTCGGCCTGCGACTGCGACATCGCTTCGCCATCGAAGGCGCCGGTGAAGCCGCTCAGCGGGATCTTGATCGGGTTCGGCGCGCGGCGGAAGTTGATCGAGGTGAACACGACCTCGCCACCCTTCTTCAGGCTGTCGATGATTGCATCCGTCAGCGGGATTTCAGCCGTGCAGCGGTCGGGCAGGCAGACGGCGTAGTCGAGCTTGGTGCCCTTGGCGCCATCGATCTGCATCAGAACGCCCGGCGGGATAAGACGCGCCGAGGGAACCGTGACCTGAAGCAGCTTGCGGTTGACCTTGCCTTCGACCGTGATCAGGCCAACAGCCGTGATCAGCTGGCCATTGGCGGCAACGAGCTGGTTCTGGACGACGCAGACGTCGGATTCTTCCTGCTTGGCGCAGGTCTTGAACCACTTCGCCTCGGAGGGAGCGGCTGCGGCTTCCTGGGCCTGCGCGACGGCCGGCATGGCGGCAGCGGCGAAGGACAATGCGAGTGCAGACACAGCCGTCCGCGTTGCGTTGCTAAGTTTGAACATCATACGTATTCCGTCTCCTGAAAACCCCTGTCGCGCGGACTTCAATGCCGCGTCATTCGCCTGTCTTGTCTGCCCTCACCTGTCGTTCAAATGAGGCAAATACATGACCCGGCGATCCGGCTCACCTGTTACATTGTGGCGGCCGGAATATCCAGCGTTTCTTTGACGCCGGATCGACTCACCTCGTCTAAATCCCACCCGCTTGTGTTGGTTTTATGGTGATTGTGCTAGCGTCTGCGCAGTTTGCAGATTCCATATCCCCGGGAGGACCGAGATCTTGCGCCGTCTCTTGTTTAGCCTTTGCCTGCTGCCCTTTGCCACCGTCGCCCAGGCGGAGCCCGTTCACGGTATTGCAATGCATGGTGAACCGGCACTCTCCGCCGACTACAAACATTTCCCTTATGTGAAGCCGGATGTAAAAAAGGGCGGCAAGGTCAATTACGGTGTGGTCGGCACCTATGATGCGCTCAACCCCTTCGTGCTCAAAGGCATGCGGACTACGGCGCGCGGCGTCTGGGACCCGGAATTCGGCAATCTGCTTTATGAGCCGCTGATGACACGCTCCGCCGACGAGCCCTTCACACTGTACGGCCTGCTGGCTGAAACCGTGGAATGGGATGGTGACCGGACCTATGTGCAGTTCAACCTCAATCCCAAGGCCCGGTGGCATGACGGCAAGCCGGTGACGCCCGAGGATGTGATCTTCACCTTTGAATTGCTGCGCGACAAGGGCCGTCCGCCCTTCAACGGTCGTCTGAATGCCGTCGCCAAGATGGAGAAGGTCGGCGAGCACGGGGTGAAGTTCACCTTCAACGAGAAGGCGAATCGCGAGACGCCGCTGATCTTTGCATCCGCCACGCCGATCCTGCCGAAGCATGCGATCGATCCTGCCACTTTCGACCAGGGCGGGCTCGCCATTCCGGTTGGATCCGGTCCCTACAAGATCAAGGAGTTGCGGCCCGGCGAAAAAGTGACTTGGGCGCGCGACACCGAATACTGGGGCAAGGACCTGCCTTCGAAGATCGGCTTCGACAATTACGACGAGATCACGGTCACCTATTTCCTGCAGGAAGCGACACTGTTCGAGGCCTTCAAGAAGGGCGAGATCGACATCTATCCGGATGGTGATTCCAATCACTGGCAGCGGGCCTATGATTTCCCGGCAGTGCAGAATGGCGACGTCGTGAAGGAAGCTTTCAAGCCGGGCCTGCCAGCGGGCATGCTGGGCTTCGTCTTCAACACCCGCCGTCCGATCTTCGCAGACGTGAAGGTGCGTGAGGCGATCAACACGGCCTTCGATTTCGAGTGGTTGAACAAGACGCTCTACGGCAATGCGTTTACCCGCACCCAGAGCTATTGGCAGAACTCGGCGCTCGGCGCCTTTGGCAATGCCGCCGACGAAAAGGAGCTGGCGCTCTTGGGCACGGCGAAGGACAAGCTATCGCCGGAAATCCTGGCAGGCACCTATACGCAGTCCGCGACCGACGGCTCTGGCGGTGATCGCAAGGCGCTATCCAAGGCGGTGAAGCTGCTCGGTGAGGCCGGTTACACGATCCAGGGCGGCAAGATGCTGGATGCCTCCGGCAAGCCGCTTGCCTTCGAAGTGATGACGCAGAACGAAGGCCAGGAGAAGATGGCCCTCGCCTTCCAGCGGACGCTGAAGCTCATCGGTATCGACATGGCGATCCGCACCGTCGATGATGCGCAGTATCAGGCGCGCTCCAACAGCTTCGACTACGACATGATCATCAAGTCCTACACCTCGTCGCTCTCGCCCGGTGCCGAGCAGGTCAACCGCTGGGGATCGGAATCCAGGGATGCCCAGGGGAGCTTCAACTATGCGGGTGTTGCCGATCCTGACATCGACCGGATGATGGAGGCTCTGCTGCAAGCCCGCGAGCCGGCCGATTTCCAGGCGGCCGTGCGGGCCTATGACCGACTGCTCGTTGCCGGGCACTATGTCGTGCCGCTCTACCACATCGGTGAGCAGTGGGTGGCGCGCTGGAAGCATATCGGACGGCCGGAAACGGCGCCGCTCTACGGCTATCAGCGCCCGACCTGGTTTGACGCACGCGTCCAGTAAGATCCAAGCGTTTGACGCTGTGTTTTCGGGCCGGAGCTTGTCTCCGGCCCGCTTTGCTTTAAGTGACAGGCATATTTCTGCCAGGAAAGGACACCCTCATGGACCGCATCACCATCGACCTCGTATCCGACGTGGTCTGCCCCTGGTGCTATCTCGGCAAGGCCCGGCTGGAGCTCGCGATTGCCGAGGTGCAGGACGAGGTCAGTGTCGACATCAACTGGCGCCCGTATCAGCTTAATCCCGATTATCCGCCTGAAGGCGTCGACCAGCAGGTCGAACTCGCCAAGAAACTCGGCGGCAAGGACAAGATGGACCAGGCGCATGCGCATCTGAAGTCGCTCGGCGCCGAGGTCGGCATCGCCTTTGACTTCGAGGCGATCAAGGTCGGGCCGAACACGCTCGATGCGCACCGGCTGATCCATTGGGCCGGCCAGGAAAGCCGGGAGACGCAGACCCGGGTGGTCGACCTGCTGTTCAAGGCCAACTTCGAACAGGGCCGCAATATCGGTGACGCGGCCGTACTTCTCGACATTGCGACCGAGGCCGGACTGTCGCGTCCCGTGATCGAATCGCTGCTGTCAGGCGATGCCGACGTGAACCATGTGCTGTCCGAAGTGGAAGCCGCCAAGCAGATGGGTGTCAACGGCGTGCCGTTCTTCATTTTCGACCAGCAATATGCTGTGAGCGGTGCCCAGCCGCCGGCAGAGCTTGCCAATGCGCTGCGCGAAATTGCCAAGGCGAAGGCCGAGGCGCTGCGCAATCTGAATTGACGGTTGTAGCGAACACTCGTATCCCGGTGAGGTAACCTCCTCCCCGGGATCATCACCTTGTCCGCCGATACCACCTTCAAGGGCGTGCTCTTCGCCTTTATCTGCTTTGCCGCCTATTCCTTCAGTGATGCCGCCGTGAAGATGGTGGAAGGCCGCGTGCCGGCCTTCGAGGCCGGCTTTATCGGCAGCCTGTTCGGCTTCGTCGCCATCCCCTTCCTGATGAAGCGCGGTGACCGCTATACGGATCTGGTGCGCAGCACCAACTGGCCGCTCTGGGGACTTCGCTTTGTCTGTTCTGCCGTGGGCACGGTCGGCAGTATCATTGCCTTCACCCAGCTATCGATGGCCGAGGCCTTTTGCCTGATCTTCCTGCTGCCGAGCTTTGCGACGATCATGTCGGTGATCTTCCTCAAGGAAGAGGTGGGGCTCAAGCGCTGGGCCGCCGTGCTGATCGGATTTCTCGGGGTGCTGGTGGTCCTGAGACCGGGGTTTCGCGAATTGCAGATAGGGCATCTGGCGGCGCTGATTTCCGGCTTTGCCGGCGCGGTCACGATCATCATCTTCCGCGCCATGGGGCCGCAAGAGAAGAATATCTCGCTTTATGGCGCGGGCCTGCTTGGTAGCGTCATCATCTGCGCTGTCTTCTCGCTGCCGGACTTCCAAGCACCCGGTGGTCATGACCTGATGCTGCTTGCCGCTTTCGGCCTGCTGGCTGCCGTCGGCAATATCTTCATGATGCTGGCGTCGTTTTATGCGCCCGCCCCGATCGTCGGGCCGATCCAGTATAGCCAGATGCTCTGGGCCATCCTGCTCGGCTACCTCGTCTTCGGCGACAAGGTCGACTGGCCGATGGGCATCGGCATCGTGCTGATCGTCGGCTCTGGCCTGTTGACGCTGATCCGCGAGCGCAAGCGCGATACGCCGCTTCCGCCACCGGTGGCCGGCAAGTCGGATGCAGCGCTGGCGATTAAGCCGGAACAGTCCGACACTTGAACGAGGCGGGGCCTAAGCGGCCCCCTCCCTCGCCTCAACCAGCCTTGGCCAGTTCCGCCAGTTGCGTCATCACCACTGCAGCCCCTGCCAACCGCTTTTCCGGTGTCGGCAGGTCGCGGGTGAGGAACACCGAGTGGTCGGGGCGGATCTTCGCCATCGTGCCCTGCTTGGCGATGTAACCGACCAGCGCTGCCGGGTTCGGGAACTGCTTGCCGCGGAACTGGACAACGACGCCCTTGGGGCCGGCTTCCAGCTTTTCGACATTGGCCTTGCGGCAGAGCGCCTTGATGTAGACGACCTTCAACAGATGCTGGACCTCGACGGGCATGGGGCCGAAGCGGTCGATCATCTCGGCGCCGAAAGCGTCGATCTCGCCGAGCTCGTTGATTTCGCCCAGGCGACGATAAAGGCCGAGGCGCAGGTGCAGGTCGGGTACGTAATCGTCTGGGATCATCACGGACGTGCCGACCTGGATCTGCGGCGACCAGCCGGTGTCGTGGATCTCATCGACGCCCTTCACCTCGGCGACCGCCTCTTCCAACATCTGCTGGTAGAGTTCGAAGCCGACCTCCTTGATATGGCCGGACTGTTCCTCGCCGAGCAGATTGCCGGCGCCGCGGATGTCGAGGTCGTGGCTGGCGAGCTGGAAACCGGCTCCCAGCGTGTCGAGCGACTGCAGGACCTTCAGGCGGCGTTCGGCGCCAGAGGTCAGCACCTTGTTGACCGGTAGCGTCAGCAGCGCAAAGGCGCGGACCTTGGAGCGTCCGACGCGGCCGCGGATCTGATAGAGCTGAGCAAGGCCGAACATGTCGGCGCGGTGGACGATCAGCGTATTGGCCGTGGGCACATCCAGGCCGGATTCGACGATGGTGGTCGAGAGCAGCACATCATAGCGGCCTTCGTAGAAGGCGTTCATGATGTCTTCGAGCTCGCCGGCTGCCATCTGGCCATGGGCGACCGCGACCTTCAGCTCGGGCACGTTCTCGTCGAGGAAGCTCTTGACGTCGGCAAGGTCGGCGAGGCGCGGGCAGACGTAAAAACTCTGGCCGCCGCGATAATGCTCGCGCATCAGGGTTTCGCGGATGACGAGCGGATCAAAGGGCGAGATGAAGGTGCGGACCGCCATGCGGTCGACCGGCGGCGTTGTGATCAGCGAGAGTTCGCGCACTCCGGTCATGGCCAGCTGCAGCGTGCGCGGGATCGGGGTTGCTGACAGGGTCAGGACGTGGACGTCCGACTTGAGCTCCTTCAGGCGCTCCTTGTGCTTGACGCCGAAATGCTGCTCCTCGTCGATGATCAGCAGGCCAAGATTGGCAAAGTTGACGCCGGTGCCAAGCAGCGCATGGGTGCCGACAACGATGTCGGTCTTGCCGTCTGCCACTTCCTTCTTGACGAGGTTCAGCTCCTTGGTGCCGACAAGGCGCGAGGCCTGCTGGACACGGATCGGAAGACCCCGGAAGCGTTCGGAGAAGGTCTTGAAATGCTGGCGGGCAAGCAGCGTGGTCGGCACGACGACCGCGACCTGGATGCCATTCATGGCGGCGATGAAGGCGGCGCGCAGTGCCACTTCCGTCTTGCCGAAGCCGACGTCGCCGCAGACGAGGCGGTCCATGGGGCGGCCGGCGCCGAGGTCGGAGCGGACGGATTCGATCGCGGTTTCCTGGTCTTCCGTCTCGTCATAGGGGAAACGGGCGGCGAATTCGTCGTAGAGGCCTTCCTGCGTCGTCAGGACCGGTGCAGAGCGGGTCATGCGTTCGGCAGCAATGCGGATCAGGGCGCCAGCCATATCGAGCAGGCGCTTCTTGAGCTTGGCCTTGCGCATCTGCCAGGCGCCGCCGCCCAGCTTGTCGAGCTGCACTTCGGTCGCCTCGCCGCCGTAGCGTGAGAGGAGGTCGATGTTTTCGACCGGCAGAAAAAGCTTGGCGTCGTCGGCATAGCGAAGTTCGAGGCAGGCATGCGGGGCACCGGCGGCCTCGATGGTGCGCAGGCCGACGAAGCGGCCGATGCCGTGCTCGGCATGCACCACGATCGAGCCTTCGTCGATGCCGGCGACTTCCGAGATGAAGTCGGCGGCGCGCTTGCGGCGCTTGGAGCGGCGGACCATGCGGTCGCCGAGGATGTCCTGTTCGCCGATGATGACGAGACCGTCTGTCTCGAAGCCGCCTTCGAGGCTGAGGACGGCGGTGCCCGCCTCCCCCTTCTTCAGCTTGTCGACGTCTTTCAGGGCGGCGACTGGAACGAGTTTTTCCAGGCCATGTTCGTTCAGTACCTGAAGCAGGCGATCGAGCGAGCCTTCCGACCAACCGGATACGATGACCTTAACGCCGGCTGCGCGCTTGTCGGCGATATAGGTGACGGCTTGGCCGAAGACATTGGCGCGATTGCCTTCTTCGCTCGCTTCATTGGCGCTCTTCGCCCAGCGCGGGGTCGGGCGGGCATTGACCTCGATGACCAACCGGCTTTCGCCACCGGCTTCTGCAAAGGGGGTAATGCGGATCGGGTCGAAGGCATCGAGCGACTTGCCGAACTCGCCGGCGCCGAGATAGAGCCGCTCCGGCGGGACCGGCTTGTAGGGCGTGCCCTGCGCGAGATGGCCCCTGCCAGGCGTGGCGGAGTTGAGGCGCGCCTCGTAATAGTCGCGGATCAGTTTGGCGCGCTCGTCGGCTGCCTCACGTACGGTATGATCCGTGACGATACGGAAGCCGCGCAGATAATCGAAGGTGGTTTCCAGCTTGTCGTAGAACATCGGCAGCCAATGCTCCATGCCGGCGTAACGCCGGCCCTCGGAGACAGCGGCATAGAGGGCGTCGTCGCGGGTCGCGGCACCAAAAAGCGACAGGTAGTTCTTGCGGAAGCGGCTGATGCTCTCGGGCGTCAGCGTCACCTCGCTCATCGGGTTCAGATCAAGCGAGCGGATCTGGCCGATGGTGCGCTGGCTCGCCGGATCGAAGGAGCGGATCGATTCGAGTGTATCGCCGAAGAAATCCAGTCGCACCGGCTCTTCTGCGCCGGGCACGAAAACATCAAGGATGCCGCCGCGGACCGCGAATTCGCCGATTTCCCGCACGGTTGCGACACGATCGAAGCCGTTGCGCTCCAGACGGGCGGCAATGTCATCCATGCGCACCTGGTTGCCGGGCTTGGCCGAAAAACCGAGGCTATCGATCACATCCGCCGGAGCCACCTTCTGCAGCATGGCATTGACCGTGACCAGAACGATCGCCGGATGCGGATTGAGATAGAGCGCAATCAGGCCTGACAGCGCCGAGAGGCGGCGGGCGGAGACGTCTGCTGATGGAGAGACGCGGTCGTAAGGCAGGCAGTCCCAGGCTGGCAGGCTCAAGACCGGGATGTCTGGCGCGGTGAAGCTGAGCGTCTGTTCGAGGTTCTGCAGCCGCTGGCCGTCGGAGACGATGTAGGCCACAGGGCGGCCCTGACGCGCGAGTTCGGCGAGGATGAAGGCATCCATGCCGTCGGGCACATGGGAGAGCGTCAGGGCGGATTGTGCACCGACAATCCGCTTCACATCGATCAGGGACATCATCAGTTACTTTGCAGCGGTTTCAACGCCCGTGACCGGGGAGAAATCCGGCCGGAGAGCGGCTATGCGTTCGAAGAGCGGTGTCTGGAGATGGGCGGGCACCGGATCGGCACCCGTGATGTAGCGGACGAGGTCATTGTCTTCCTCGACCATGATGTGCTCGAGTTCGTCGAGTTCCTCATCGGAAAGCTCGCTGATATGAGCCTCGCAGAACTGGCCGAGCATCAGGTCCATTTCCCGGATGCCGCGATGCCAGCAGCGGAACAGGATGCGCCGACGGCGCGGATCGAGGTCGGCACTGCTTTTCACCAGTCCAGTCATCTTGGCATCCTTCCAATTCTTGCGCCTCTATAGAGCAGCGACCGGCAAATGTCAGCTTGCCAAACCGGCATTTTGCGAGGCATTTTGCCCCCATCATGCGTCCCCATCTTCTCGATCCCCTCTTTGCCTCCGTGGCTTCGCTCAGCGGAGTCGGTCCCAAGCTCGCCCAGCTTCTCGCCACACTGCTCGGGCGCGAGGATGCCGAGGATGCGCGGGTCGTCGACCTGCTGTTCCTCGCACCGCACCGGCTGATCGACCGGCGCCACCAGCCGGGCATCGCCTATGCGCAGCAGGGTTCGCTGGTGACCATCACCGGACGCGTCGACCGCCACATGCCGCCCCCGCCGGGCAAGAACAACATGCCCTACCGCATCTTCCTGCATGACGAGACGGGGGAACTGGCGCTCACCTTCTTCCGGGTCAAGGGCAACTGGCTGGAAAAGGCATTGCCCGTCGACGAGATCGTCATGGTCTCAGGGAAAGTCGACTGGTTCAACGGTCGGCCATCCATGGTTCATCCCGACCTGATGGTGAAGGCGAGTGAGGCGGAGAACCTGCCGCTGGTCGAGCCGGTCTATCCTCTGACGGCGGGGCTTGGACCAAAAGTGTTGCGCAAGGCGGTCGAATCCGCTGTCGAGAAGATGCCGGAACTTGCCGAATGGGCGGATGCGGCGCTCGCGACCAAACAGGGATTTGCCAGTGTGCGCGAGTGCCTGGTCGCGCTTCACAATCCGCGCGACGAAAAAGACATCGACCCGCAGGCGCCCGCCCGGCGGCGTCTTGCCTATGACGAGTTTCTCGCCGGTCAGGTGTCACTTGCCTTGGTGCGGCAGAAGCTGAGACGCGTGCCGGGCACACCGATCAAGCCGACGGGCGAACTCAGCGGGAAGATCCGCGCTGCCCTGCCCTTTACGCCCACCAACAGTCAGGTGGCGGCGATCGACGATATCCTGAAGGATATGGCGACCGACCAGCGCATGCTGCGGCTGGTCCAGGGTGATGTCGGCGCCGGCAAGACGCTGGTGGCGCTGTTTGCCATGGCCGCAGCAGTGGAAGCCGGCGGTCAGGCTGTGCTGATGGCCCCGACGGAAATCCTGGCGCGGCAGCATCATGCGACACTTGCCAAGCTCGGCGCGCCGGCTGGTTTGAAGATCGAGGTTTTGACCGGGCGCACCAAGGGCAAAGAGCGCGAAGCGATCCTGGAGCGGATCGCATCCGGCGAGGCGCAGATCGTCATCGGCACGCATGCGCTGTTCCAGGATGCCGTTGTCTACCGGAACCTGACGCTTGCGGTGGTCGACGAGCAGCATCGCTTCGGCGTGCACCAACGCCTGCGGCTGACGTCCAAGGGTATCTCTCCACATATGCTGGTCATGACGGCCACACCGATCCCGCGCACGCTGGTGCTGGCTGCCTTCGGAGACATGGACGTCTCCAAGCTCACCGAGAAGCCTGCGGGCCGCAAGCCGATCCAGACGGTGACGGTCCCGACCGAACGCGTGCCCGATGTCATCGAACGGCTGCGGTCTGCCATTGCGGAGGGCAAGAAGGCCTATTGGATCTGCCCGCTGGTCGAGGAAACCGAAGAAAGCGAGTTGATGTCGGCCGAAGAGCGGCAGGCAGTGCTGGCGCAGTTCATCAAGGCGCCGATCGGGCTGGTGCATGGACGCATGGCGGGGCCGGAGAAGGACGCTGCCATGCTTGCCTTCAAGAACGGCGAGACGCGGCTGCTGGTGGCCACCACCGTGGTCGAGGTCGGCGTCGATGTGCCGGATGCCACGATCATGGTCATCGAACATGCGGAGCGTTTCGGTCTTGCCCAGCTGCATCAGTTGCGCGGCCGCGTGGGGCGTGGCGACGAGGCGTCGAGCTGTATCCTGCTCTACAAGGGACCGCTTGGCGAAACCGGCAAGGCGCGGCTGTCGATCCTGCGCGATTCGGAGGATGGCTTTCTGATTGCGGAGGAGGATCTGAAGCTGCGGGGCGAAGGCGAATTGTTAGGGACCCGGCAATCGGGCACGCCGGGCTTCAAGATCGCGAGCCTCGAGCATCACGGAGATCTGCTGGAGATTGCCCGGAAGGATGCGGCCTATCTGCTGGATCGCGATCCGGAACTGACCAGCGAACGTGGGGAAGCCGTCAGGACGCTGCTCTATCTGCATCGCCGCGATGAGGCGATCCGCTTCCTGCATGCGGGGTGAGGAACGACGTGTTCAGGAGCGGCCGGCACGCTTGGGCGGCTCAACCGGGTCGTCCGCCGCGAGGTCCTGAAATGCCGTCATGGCGTCTGCGGCGGTCGGCTTATATTCCGGCGTAACTAGGCCTGCCGAGATCAGGAGTTTCACACCCTCTTCCGGGCTCATGTCGAGCAGCATCAGCTTGCTGCGTGGCACGAACATCAGGAAACCGGCGGTCGGGACAGGCGTCGGCGCGAGGAATACGGCGACCATTTCCTCGCCGTCCTGGTTGAGCCTGGCTGCAATCTCGCCCTTGGCATCGGTCGAGACAAAGACCAGCGCCCAGGTGCCGGCGCGCGGAAACTCGATCAGACCGACCTTCTTGAAGGAATTGCCCTGCTCCTTCAGCACCGTCTCGAAGATCTGCTTGGTGCTCTTGTAGACGGTGCGGACCAGTGGCATCCGGTTGAGGATGTTTTCGCTGTAGGAGACGATGGAGCGGCCGATCAGGTTTCGGCCGAGAAAGCCGACAAGCGTGATGAAGAGGATTGCGATGAGAAGTCCGGTGCCTGGCACGGCGAACTTGAGATAGGCTTCCGGATTGTAACGATCCGGCAGATAGGGCTTCACCCAGCTGTCTGCCCAGCGGATGAAGGTCCAGGTCAGGTAGATGGTAATCGCCATCGGCGCGCAAATGATCAAGCCGGTCAGGAAGTTGTTCCTGAGCCTCGTTGCCATCGAAATCCTGTCAGAACCTTCGGTCATGCCCACCGTCATTGTGCAGTGCCGTAACGCTGCGGACAATGCCGGAGTGACACCTAGGGCGCAAGAGCAAGAATTGGGGCAGCGGCCTGCCCCGATCCGGGATCACTCGACCGTGACGGACTTGGCGAGATTGCGCGGCTGGTCGACGTCGGTGCCCATGAAGACGGCCGTGTGATAGGCGAGCAGCTGGATCGGGATGGAATAGACCATCGGCGAGATGATCTCGGCGACGACGGGCAACACGATCGTCGCCATGGTCGCGAGTTTGGAGGCGGCGGCCCCCTTCTCGTCGGTGATGAAGATGATCTTGCCACCGCGGGCTGCCACTTCCTGCATGTTCGACACGGTCTTCTCAAAGAAGCGGTCGAAGGGTGCAATGACGATGACGGGCATGTTTTCGTCGATCAGGGCGATCGGACCGTGCTTCAGCTCGCCGGCGGCATAACCTTCTGCGTGGATATAGGAGATTTCCTTGAGCTTCAGCGCGCCTTCGAGCGCCAGCGGATAGCTCGTGCCACGGCCGAGATAGAGCACGTCCTTGAACTTGGAGAGATCACGCGAGAGAGCCTCGATCTGCGGCTGCACCGCGTTCAGCACCTGGCTCATGATGCGCGGCATTTCGGCCAGGCTCTTCACGAGCTGCTTTTCTTCGGTCTCATCCAGCGTGCCGCGGGCGCGGCCGGCGGCGAGCGCCAGCGAAGCGAGCACGGCCAACTGGCAGGTAAAGGCCTTGGTCGAGGCGACCCCAATTTCTGGGCCGGCCAGGATCGGGAAGACGGCGTCCGATTCGCGGGCGATCGTCGATTCCTTGACGTTGACCACGGCGCCTATCTTCAGGCCGTTGTCACGGCAGTAACGCAGCGACGCCAGCGTATCGGCCGTTTCACCTGATTGAGAGATGAAGAGGGCCGCCTGGTCCTTCGACAGCGGCATTTCGCGGTAGCGGAATTCCGAGGCGACATCGATCTCGACCGGCAGGCGCGCATAACGCTCGAACCAGTATTTGCCGACGAGGCCAGCCAGATAGGCCGTGCCGCATGCGGAGATTGCGAGGCCGCGCAGGTTGGCGAAATCGATCTCGTTTGCCGCGTCCCGAACAGTGTGATTGGCGAAGTCGACGTAATGCGACAGCGCGTGGGAGATCACTTCAGGCTGCTCGTAGATCTCCTTCTCCATGAAGTGGCGATGGTTGCCCTTGTCGATCATGTAGGCGCTGGCCGAGGAGATCTGCACCGGGCGATCGACCGGATTGCCGTCGATGTCGAAGATGTGTGCGCCCTGCTTGCCGATGACCGCCCAGTCACCGTCATGCAGATAGGCGATGCGGTTGGTGAAAGGAGAGAGCGCAATCGCGTCGGAGCCGAGGAACATCTCGCCATCGCCGAAGCCGATCGCGAGCGGCGGGCCGGAACGGGCCGCCATGATGGTCGAGGGATCGTCTTGGAAGATGACGGCGAGCGCATAGGCGCCGGTCACGTGGCGCAGCATCTCGTGCATGCCCTCGCGGCGGCCAAGACCCTGGCGGCGATACTTGGCCAAGAGCTGGGCGACGACTTCGGTGTCCGTCTGCGTAGTGAAGACGGCGCCGTCGGCCGCGAGCTCTTCCTTGATCTCGGAGAAATTCTCGATGATGCCGTTGTGAACGACCGCGACGCCATCGACGAAATGCGGATGGGCATTTGTCTCGTTCGGCACACCGTGAGTGGCCCAGCGCGTGTGCGCGATGCCGATATTGCCTGGAAGCGGTTCGCCGGCGAGCTTGGTCTCGAGATTGAAGAGCTTGCCTTCGGCGCGGCGGCGGTCGAGCTTGCCGTCGTTGATGGTGGCGACGCCGGCGGAATCATAGCCGCGATATTCGAGCCGCTTCAAGGCGTCGACGAGACGCTCCGCCACGGGCTTGTTACCGACGATGCCGACGATGCCGCACATGCAATTCTCCGTTTCCTATCCATTACGCGGACTGTTCCTAGCGGTTCCGCCGCAATAGGCAATCGCACCTGAGGTCAAATTGCGTTTCGTCTCGTAATGCAACGCAGCATTACAAGCGGTGAAGTTTGGTTTCGCGCTGTTACTTGCCGGACTTCTTGGCGGCTTTGAGGCTAAGATTGCGCTCGCGGATGACGGCGGCGCGACCCGGCTTCATCTCCTGGCGGGCACGACCGAAGGCGAGCGCGTCGGCTGGCACATCCTCGGTGATCACGCTGCCCGAGGCGATGAGAGCGCCATCGCCAATCGAGACGGGGGCAACGAGCGATGAATTGGAGCCGATGAAGGCACCTGCCCCGATCCGGGTCTCGTGCTTGTTCACGCCATCATAGTTGCAGGTAATCGTGCCGGCGCCGATATTGGTTTCGGCACCCACTACGGCGTCGCCGATATAGGTCAGGTGATTGACCTTGGCGCCCTTGCCAATCTCGGCCTTCTTCACTTCGCAGAAATTGCCGACCTTTGAGCCTTCGGCAAGGTTGGCACCGGGACGCAGGCGGGCGAAAGGTCCAACGGTCGCACCGGCGGACACATGGGCACCTTCCAAATGCGAGAAGGCATGGATCACGGCGCCGCCCTCGACGGTGACACCGGGGCCGAAGACGACATTCGGCTCGACGAGGGCATCCTGACCGATGACCGTGTCGTGGCTGAGGAAGACCGTTTCCGGTGCAATCATCGTCACGCCCGAGACCATGAGCTCGTGGCGACGGCGTTCCTGCCAGAGGCGCTCGATCACGGCGAGCTCAGCGCGGTTGTTGCAGCCGGTCAGTTCGCTTTCCGGCGCGTCGACAGCGACGGCCTTGCCGCCGAGCGAACGAGCGATCTCGACGAGGTCGGTCAGGTAATATTCGCCCTTGGCATTGCTGTTGCAGATCCGGCTCAGGAGATCGAGCGCCTTCTGGCCGTTGATGGCCATGAGGCCGCTGTTGCACCAGGTGACGGCGCGCTCGGCCTCGGTCGCATCCTTTTCCTCCCGGATCGCAACCAACTCGCCGTTCTCCACCAACAGCCGGCCATACCCCGTGGGGTTGTTCGTGTGAAAGCCGATGACCGCGACGTCAGCACCACCGGCCAGCGCGTCTCGGGCAGCCTTGAGTGGGGCAGCGGTGATTAGAGGAACGTCGCCATAGGCAACCAGGATTTCATCATAACCTCGGGCGATTGCATCGCGGGCCATGAGTACGGCGTGGCCGGTGCCGAGGCGTTCGGTCTGCAGGACGCTTTCGACGGTGAGTTCGCCGATCTTTGCGGCGGCCTCGACCTTATCCGCATCACGTCCGAGAACCAGAGCCACATCCGTGACACCGGAGGCTGCGATCGACGCCATGACATGGGCAATCATCGGACGTCCACCGACCGGGTGCAGCACCTTGGACATCGAGGACTTCATCCGGGTGCTGTCGCCGGCAGCAAGGACGATGGCAAGGCATGTGCGGGTCATGGATGGCTCCGGGCATGAGAAACGCGATTCTCACTAACGCCCGGGACGCAGGGCTGCAAGACCGGCGTTGACGTCAGCTCCGTTTGGCGGCCGCGTCGGCGGCCTTCAGGGCCGTGATGCGGCCAAGCTGGACGACTTTTTCCGTTGCGGCGCGGGCAGCATCCGCATCCTTCTTCTCGATCGCATCGACGATTGCCAGATGCGTCTCGATGATCGACTCGCCCCGCCCCGCCAGTTTTGGATCGAAGGCCAGCGTGAAGGCGCCGTCGAGGGCGGCCTTCAGGAAGCCGATCATGCTTTCGAGAAAGGGATTTGCGCCGACCAAGGTGAGCAGCACATGGAAACGCAGATCTGCCTCCACCTGGCTCTGCCAGTCGAGATCTTCAGAACCGAGCAGGTTTGCATAGCGCCGCAATTCGGCGCAGTCCTCGGGCGTCGCGCGCAGGGCGGCGTAAGCGGCCGAAGCCGGCTCGAAGACCAGGCGGACGTCATAGAGATGATCGATGAACTCGCGGGTGACGCCGGCCTTGAAATGCCAGCGAAGAACGTCTTCGTCGATCAGGTTCCAATGGCAGCGATCGGTCACCCTGGTGCCGACGCGTGACTTTGCGACGACCAGGCCCTTGGCGGTCAGCGTTTTCATCGCTTCTCGCAGGACCGAACGCGACACGTCGAACTGCGATTCCAGCTCGGTGTCGCCGGGCAAGGGTTCACCGATCTCGAACTGCCCGCCGACGATTGCGAGGCCAAGCTGATCGACCACCCGGGCATGGCTGGTGCGGAGATTCGTGACGATCTTCAGATCCCGAACTTCATCCTTGCGCATCCGTCACCAGTCCCCACTGTACCTTGGGACGGCTTGTTATATGAAACAGCAAAGATCGTGAAGTGAGTACTCAAGAATTTTCCTATTCACGGGAAAGCTAAAAAGAAAGGGCGCCAAAGGCGCCCTTTCAGCAAGTCTGAACCGCAAAATTTACTGCGGAAGCTTGTCGTCTACACCTTCGATGTAGAAGTTCATGCCGAGGATGGTGCCGTCGTCTGCCGACTCACCTTCCTTCAGCCAGGCCGAACCATCCTGCTTGTTGATCGGGCCGGAGAAGGGCTTCAGTTCGCCGGACTTGATCTTGGCTTCCGTGTCCATTGCCATTGCCTTCACGTCGTCAGGCATGTTGGTGTAGGGCGCCATGGACAGGATGCCGTCCTTCAGACCGTCGAAGGTCTGGGCGGAGGACCAGGTGCCGTCGATCACGGCCTGGGTGCGCTTGATGTAGTAAGGCGCCCAGGTGTCGACGATGGCGCTGAGCTGCGCGGTCGGGCCGGCGGCGATCATGTCGGAGGCCTGGCCGAATGCCTTCAGGCCACGCTCTTCAGCAACCTGCATCGGAGCGGTCGTGTCGGTGTGCTGGGTGAGCACGTCGACGCCCTGGTCGAAGAGAGCCTTGGCGGCATCAGCTTCCTTGCCCGGGTCGAACCAGGTGTTGACCCAGATGACCTTCAGCTTGAATTCCGGGTTGACGGTGCGGGCGCCATGCAGGAAGGCGTTGATGCCTGCGACGACTTCCGGGATCGGGAAGGAGGCGATGTAGCCGGCAACGCCGGTCTTCGACATCTTGCCGGCGATCTGGCCGTTGATGAAGCGGCCTTCATAGAAGCGCGAGTTGTAGGTGGCGACGTTGGCGGCGGTCTTGTAGCCAGTCGCATGCTCGAACTTCACGTCCGGGAACTTCTCTGCAACCTTCAGGGTCGCGTCCATGAAGCCGAACGAGGTCGTGAAGACCAGGGCGCAGCCGGAGCGGGCCATGCGCTCGATGGCGCGCTCGGCATCCGGGCCTTCCGGTACGTTTTCGAGGTAAGGCGTTTCGATCTTGTCACCGAAATGGGCCTGGAGCTGCTGGCGGCCGATGTCGTGGGCCTGGGTCCAGCCGCCGTCGGTCTTGGAGCCGACGTGGACGAAGCAGACCTTCGTCTTGTCCTGGGCGGCGGCCGGTGCGGCGACGCCGACGATGGCGGCTGCCGAGGCGGCAAGCGCGAGGAGGATGTTCTTCATGATGTACCCCTGTCTGGTTAGGTTGAAGCTTTTGTTTTAATTATCTATCCGGCACAAACGGCTTGCCGAGGCAGGCCGGCGTGTTGATCAGCGTCGTGCGGCGATTATGGGAGATTATAATCAGCACGACAATGGTCGCCGCATAGGGCAATGCGGACAGAAATTGCGATGGCAGACCGATGCCAAGAGCCTGAGCATGGAGCTGGCCGATGGTGACCGCGCCGAAGAGATAGCCGCCAGCCAGCACCCGCCACGGCCGCCAGGCCGCGAAGACGACAAGAGCGAGCGCGATCCAACCGCGGCCGGCCGACATGTTTTCCACCCATTGCGGCGTGTAGACGAGCGACAGCTGCGCGCCGGCAAGGCCGGCGCAGGCGCCACCGAACATCACGGCGAGATAGCGGGTGCGGATGACCGGAAGTCCGAGCGTGTGGGCCGAACCGTGGCTGTCGCCAATGGCGCGCAGCTTCAGGCCGGAGCGGCTCTTGAACAGGTACCAGTTCACGCCAGCCACGAGGAGGATGGAGAGGTAGAAGAACAGGTCCTGGGCAAAGAGGATCGGGCCGATGACCGGGATATCGGAAAGGAGCGGGATGACGATCGGCTGCATCTTGACGCCCGGCACACCGACGACACTTTCGCCGACCATGCCGGAGACGCCGAGGCCGAGAATGGTCAGCGCAAGGCCGGTGGCGACCTGGTTGGCGACCAGGGTCAGCGTCAGGAAACCGAAGAGCAGCGAGAACAGAGCGCCTGTCGCGATGCCGGCGAGAACGCCGATATAGGGCGAGCCGGTCATGTTGGTGGCGATGAAGGCGCAGACGGCACCGATGATCATCATGCCTTCGACGCCGAGGTTGAGCACACCGGAGCGCTCGGCAACGAGCTCACCCATGGCCGCGATGACCAGAGGTGTGGATGCCGTGATGATGGTCAGAAGGATGGCTTCAAACATCGTCACGCACCCTTCGACGCAGTGTTGCGGGCGCGATCGAATACGAGGCGCACTTTATAGAGAATGAGTGTGTCGCAGGAGAGTACGAAGAACAGCAGCAGACCCTGGAAGACGCGGGTCACCTTGTCGGAGACGCCAATCGACAGCTGTGCGCCCTCGCCGCCGAGATAGGTGAGCGCCAACACGAAGCCGGAGGCGATGATGCCGAGCGGATTGAGGCGGCCGAGGAAGGCGACGATGATCGCGGTGAAGCCGTAACCCGGGGAAATGGTCGGCTGCAGGTGACCGATCGAGCCGGAGACTTCCGAGATCCCGGCAAGGCCCGCAAGCGCGCCCGAGAACATCATTGAGAACCAGACCATCTTGCGGGACGAGAAGCCGGCAAAGCGCCCTGCCCGTTCGGACTGGCCGAGCACCACCACCTGAAAGCCCTTCAGCGTGTAGCGCATCATGAACCAGACGGCGACGGCAGCCAGCAGCGCAAAGATGATGCCCAGATGGGCGCGGCCGGACGAAAGGATCTCCGGCAATACGGCTTCGGACACAAAGGACCGCGACTGCGGGAAATTGTAGCCTGCCGGATCCTTCCAGATGCCGCGGGTCAACCAGTCGAGGAGAAGCTGCGCGATATAGACCAGCATCAGGCTGGTCAGGATTTCATTGGTGTTGAAGCGTGTCTTCAACAGTGCCGGGACCGCGGCATAGGCGGCGCCACCGATCGCGCCCATCACCAGCATCAGCGGCAGAAGCAGTGGCGAGGTCCACTCATAGAAGGTGATCGGCAGGATGGATCCGACGATCGCACCGGCGATGAACTGGCCTTCGGCGCCAATATTCCAGTTGTTCGAGCGATAACACACAGACAGGCCAACGCCGATCAGGATCAGCGGTGCGGCTTTGACCGCGAGCTCATGCAGCGACCAGACCTCGAGCAGCGGCTCGATGAAGAAGCTGAAAAGGGCGGAGACCGGGTCCTTACCAAGCAGCGCGAACATGATGCCGCCGAAAAAGACGGTCAATGCCAGCGCCAAAAGCGGCGAGACGATGGCAAAGAGGTTCGACTGGCGGGAGCGGCGTTCAAGTTCAATGCGCATGGGCCGCCTCCGGGGCAGTCTGGACACCGTGGACGCCGCCCATCAGGATGCCGATGCGTTCGCGGGTCATGGTCGAGGCGGGATAGGCGTCGGACAGCCTGCCTTCGGAAATGGCGGCAATCGATGTCGCCACTTCGAAGATCTCGTCGAGGTCCTGGCTGATGACGACGACTGCCGAACCCGACTTGGCAAGATCGACAAGGGCCTGGCGGATGCGGCTAGCAGCACCTGCATCCACGCCCCAGGTCGGCTGATTGACGACGAGCACGGAGGGCTGGCGATCGAGTTCGCGGCCGACGATGAATTTCTGCAGGTTGCCGCCAGACAAGGAGCCGGCTGCCGGATCATCACCGCTTTTGCGCACGTCCATCATCTCGGAAATGCGCCGTGCCGCCTGCTGGACGAGCCCGTGGCGGATGAGGCCGATCTTGCCGCCCGAAAGATAGGCGCTCCGGTCAGACGCGTTGCGCGACAGGAAAAGATTTTCGGACAGGCTCATGGCGGGAATGGCCGCATGGCCGTGACGCTCCTCGGGCACGAAGCCGCCGCCGAGAAGGCGCCGCTCGTTGATCCCCAAACGCCCGACCGACTTACCGCGCAACCGGATCGCATCAGGGCTCTGGACCGGGTATTCGCCGGAGAGTGCGTCGAACAGTTCGCTCTGACCATTGCCGGCAACACCGGCGATCGCCAGGATCTCGCCTGCCCTCACCGTCATCGAGACATTCTTGAGCGGCATGGCAAAGGGCGTGCGCGGGCTGACCGAGAGATCGGTAACCTGCAACTGGATGGCACCGTCTGCGGGCGGTTCGACTTTCTCGACACCGGCGACATCGGCACCGACCATCATGCGGGCGAGCGAGGCCGGGGTCTCCTGGCGCGGATCGCAGGCGCCCGTGACCTTGCCGTGACGAAGCACGGTCGCGCGGTCACAAATGCGCTGCACTTCCTCGAGACGGTGGCTGATATACAGGACAGAGCGCCCCTCGGCCTTCAGCTTGAACAGCGTCTCGAACAGCTTGTCTGCCTCTTGCGGCGTCAGCACCGAAGTCGGCTCGTCGAGGATGATGAGTTTGGGGTTCTGCAGCAGTGCGCGGACGATTTCGATGCGCTGGCGTTCCCCGACCGAGAGATCGGCGACATGGGCGCCGGGATCAAGCGGCAGGCCGTAGGCGACCGAAAGCTCGGCAGCCTTTTTGGACAATTCGGAGATGGAGATCTTCTCGTCGAGCGACAGAGCGATGTTTTCCGCGACCGTCAGCGCCTCGAACAGAGAAAAGTGCTGGAAAACCATGCCGATGCCCAGACGGCGGGCGGCGGCTGGATTGGGGATGATCCTCTCTTGGCCTTCCCATCCGATCGTGCCGGCAGACGGTGCGAGAATGCCGAAAAGCATCTTCACCAGGGTCGACTTGCCGGCGCCATTTTCGCCGAGAAGCGCATGGATCTCGCCATGGCCGATGTCGAGATCGATGCCGTCGCAGGCCTTGAAACTGCCGAACAGCTTCGTGAGGCCCCGCACGGTCAGCAGCGGCTTGTCACCCTCGGGCGGTTGTTGCGGCACAGGTCCCTCTTGCATTGCGATGCGTCCCGGCCGGGTCTTCCGCCCGGTCCGCCGCTCAATTCATAACCGGTTTGCGGCAGCGCACAATATATAGGCAAAAGTTTTTTTTGGTTTTGCCCAGCCATCACCTGGCAGCTTTAGTCCCGGCGCCCCAAGGCCGGGAAAATCTGCAGCACGCCGCCGATCGCATAGAGGTAAAGACCGGTCAGGATCGTACCCCAGACGACCCAGGGCGGCGACTGGAAATGCAGGAGGAGCGCATATCCGCCGAAGGCACACCAGAGCAGGAAGACCGCCATATTCACCGTCCGCAGCCGCTTGACCCGCACGGGGTGAAGGAAATGGATCGGAAGGAATGTCAGGAACACGGAGGCGAGAACGACGATTAGGGCTGTCGTTGCGCTGGCGTCGATCACAAAGAGCGTGAAGATCAGCATATTCCAGACGACGGGGAAGCCGGAGAAGAAGTACTCATCCGTCTTCATGCCCATGTCGGCATAATAGATCGCGCTCGACACGACGATGAGGCCAGCAGCGACGAAGGACCAGGGCTCGCCGATCATGCCACTCTGATAGAGCGCAAAGGCCGGCAGGAGAACATAGGTGACGTAGTCGATGATGTTGTCCAGCGTATCGCCGGACCAGTTGGGAAGCACTTCCTTCACACGCACCTTGCGGGCGATCGGTCCGTCAATACCATCAACGAGAAGCGCCAGCCCCAGCCACCAGAACATGTCCACGAAACGCCGTTCGGCTGCTGCGACAACGCCGAGAAAGGCAAGAAAGGATCCGGAAGCGGTCAGAATATGGACCGAGAACGCGCGGATCTCGGCATAAGGCACCCGCTTGTAGTTGAAGATCTTCATCCTTGCTCCAGTCGGCGGCATTTCGGAGGAAACGGTATCGGACGAAACGACGCAGTTTGCAACACAAGTGGCGGTCTATGCCCGCTTTTCGCGGGCAGGTGTTTCATGCGACTGCGCCATTTGGGCCCATGGATTTTGTCGTGACCGGGATCTAGATAACATGACAGAGAAGACAATTGGGATCCTGACCATGACCTACGAATTCGACATCGCCGTCATCGGCGCCGGGCCGGCAGGGCAGATCGCCGCGATCGCCATGGCCCGCGGAGGCAGGCGCGTTGTACTCGTCGGTCCTGAGCCTGACGGTTCCGACCGTCGAACGACCGCGCTGATGGACCAGTCGCTCGCTATGATGGAGCGGCTTGGCCTCTGGGAGGAGTTGAGCACCCGGACCGCTCCACTCCAGGTGATGCTGATCATCGACGGGACGAAACGGCTGCTGCGCGCGCCGACTGTCGCCTTCCGGAGCGCCGAGATCGGCCTTGATGCCTTTGGTTACAACACCCCGAATGCGGCCCTTCTTGAGACGCTGTCGAAGGCCGTGGCGGCGGAACCGTTGATCACCCGCAAGCCAGCCGCTGCCGAGACGATCCATGTTGGCGCCGATGCGGTGACGATCGGCATTCAGGGTGAAGAGCCGCTGATGGCGGGCTTCGTGATCGGGGCTGACGGCCGCAAGTCCAAAACCCGCGAAAGCGCCGGGGTCGGTGTGAAGACCTGGTCTTATCCGCAGACCGCCGTGGTGATGAATTTCACCCACACGCTGCCGCACCAGAATATCTCGACGGAATTCCACACCGAATCGGGACCATTCACGCAGGTCCCGCTTCCCGGGCTGCGCTCCAGCCTTGTCTGGGTGGTGACACCGCAGGAGGCCGAGAGACTGACATCGCTCTCATCTGAACAACTCTCCGCCGAGGTTGAGAGCCGCATGCAGTCCATGCTCGGCAAGGTCTCGGTGGAAGGCGGCGTGCAGGCCTGGCCGCTGTCGGGCATGACGGCTCGCCAGTATGGCAAGGGGCGCGCTGCCTTTATCGGCGAGGCGGGCCATGCCTTCCCGCCGATCGGCGCCCAGGGTCTCAACTTAAGCCTGCGCGATATCGCAGCACTCGAGGAGATCCTGATCGATCACAGCGCGGCACCGATTGCAGCCGACTGTGGGGACCGCTTCGATCGCAAGCGCCGGATCGATATCGCCAGCCGGACAGCGAGTGTGGACCTGCTCAACCGCTCGCTGCTGTCGGGTCTGCTGCCGGTGCAGATGCTGCGCGCCGCCGGTCTTCAGGTGCTGGCAAGTGTTGCGCCTCTGCGCAACCTCGTGATGCAGGAAGGGGTGGCACCTGGGCGGGGGCTGAAAAGCCTGCCTTCGATGCTACGGGAAAAGGTCCGCCGGTAACACGCCGCTGGTGATCGCGAAGAGAAGCGCCGAGACGGAAAAGACCGAAATCACCGTGGTGATCAGGATCGTGGCTGACGCCCTCTCCTGCCAGACGCCATATTGCTGGCCGATGACGAAGACGTTGGTCGCCGTCGGCAGCGAGGCGAGCAGGATCGCCGTATAGACCCAGAGCGGGTCGAAATTGCCGACGAAACTCAAGACGACATAGACGAGCACGGGGTGCAGCACGAGCTTGATCGGCACGATGTAGCCGATTTCGGCCGGGATGCGCTTCAACGGGCGCAGCGCCAGCGTCACGCCCATTGCAAACAGGGCGCATGGGGCGGCAGCCTGTGCGAGATAGTCGATCAGGCGCTGCAGGGCGAGCGGCGGTTCGAATGCAAGCGCGGCGGCGAGGAAGCCGATGAGGGTCGCGATGATGAAGGGATGCGTCAGGATCTTCTTGACGACATCGAAGGCGAGCTGCGCGGGCGGGCGTTTGTCGCCACCAGCAAAGGCCATCATCGCCGGCGCGACCATGAAGTGGACAGCGTTTTCGAAGCAGAAGACCAGCGCCACCGGGACGGCTGCCTTCTCACCGAAGGCGAGCAGCGACAGGCCGGGGCCCATGTAGCCGATATTGCCATAAGCGCCGGCCAGCGCCTGCACAGTCGATTCGGCAATGTTGTTACCGCGAACATAGCGGCCGATGACAAAGACCAGCACGAAGATGGAATAGGTCGCGGCAAGACAGGCGGCGATGAAATCGATGCGCGTCAGCTCTTCGATCGGCGTGCGCGACACGAGCTTGAAGAAGAGCGCCGGCAGCGAGACGTAAATGACGAAGAAATTCAGCCAGCCGAGTGCCTGGGCAGAATGGTCGCCGAGCTTGCCCGATACATAGCCAATCAGGATCAGGCCGAAGAACGGCAGGACCAGCGCGACGATATCCGCCATGGGCTTTCTCCCTCGGAGCGCGAAACTGCGCCCTGTCGCGACTTAGCCGATTTGCGAGAGGATTGGAAAGGTCTGCTGGAACCAGATCGCCAGGTCCGTGATGTAGCCGAACATGAAGGCGAGGCCTGTCAGGACCAGCAGCGCGCCCATCGCCTTCTCCACCAGGCCCAGATGGCGGCGGAAACGGGTGAGGAAGCGCATGAAGGCGCCGGAGAAGCCGGCTGCGATCCAGAAGGGCACGGCAAGACCGAGCGAATAGATGGCAAGCAGCAGGGCACCGTCACCGACGGTCTCCTTGGAGGCGGCCACGCCGAGGATCGCACCCAGGACAGGCCCGATGCAGGGCGTCCAGCCGAAGGCGAAAGCCAGCCCCATGACATAGGCGCCCGACAACGTCGCCGGCTTTCCACCGCCTGCGAATCGATATTCCGAGGACAGCAGGCCAAGCCTAAAGACGCCGAGGAAATTGAGGCCCATCACGATGATGATTGCGCCACCAATCTTCGACAGAAGATCCATGTGCTGGCGCAAGAGGCCGCCGATCGTAGACGCCCCTGCCCCAAGCGAGACGAAGACGGTTGCGAAGCCAAGGGTGAAGACGAGTGACGTCAGGAGCACGGTTCGACGGGCGGCGGCATTCTCAGCCTGCTCGCCATCGCGGAACTGGTCCACCGAAATGCCTGCCATATAGCAGAGGTAAGGCGGCACGAGCGGCAGCACGCAGGGCGACAGGAAGGACAAGGCTCCGGCCAGAAGCGCGCTGAAAAAGGAAATATCGGCAATCGACACGATCAACTCCGGAACCCGAACCGGGCCCTTCCTAATCCCGCAACCCCATGCTTGCCAATCACCAATGCGTAAGCTGCGACAACGGGGCTGAATTTTGCTTGGCAAACTGCATTTTTGCGGTTGACCGGTCGGGGTCACCTGCATATGTTCCGCGCACTTCTTGAGGCGGCGCAAAATCCGCACGGGAGAGCGTAGCTCAGCCGGTAGAGCAACTGACTTTTAATCAGTAGGTCCAGGGTTCGAATCCCTGCGCTCTCACCACTCTTTAGAATTTCCGACAGATCATTCAGATTGTAACGATCCGCTTAGCCGATCACCAATCGCCCTGTTCTATTCTGAGCCATGTTCTGGCTAGGGGTAGCCCATGCGCGTGATGGTATTCTTGATGATCGCGGCAGTGTTTAGCATTCTGGCGATCAAACATTCGGACAATTCGCTCGGAACCAGGCGGTTGACGGCGTCGCCGACCGAAGTCGCAACGGGCTGACGCCCAATTTGTTGCGGATCAGCAACAAGTCCTCAGCTTCGGTCGTTGCTTGAGCGCAAAAGGTTGTCGAGCGGAACTGCTTTTGCCGCAATCTCGTTGAAGAGCTTCAGGCAGGAGCAAAAAACAATGCGTTACATCTTCATCCTGCTGGTCGCCTCGGTGCTCAGCATTCTCGCGTTCAAATACTCGAACAATTCGATGGGCGGCGGCGAGCTGATGGCATCGCCGATGGATGTGACTGAGGCGCATTAAGCTGACGTCTTCGTCATCCGTGTCCTGACGGACAACTTTTTCATCTGTCATTTCGGACTAGTGTCTTGTTCTGCGGCCAGGCACTGAGCAGGTGAATGGGCCGCCTGCTCCTTCCAAGAAGTAATGGAATCAGCCCAGGAGTTGCGTCAGCCAATCGCGCGACAGGCGGGTTTCCAGCTCGGCCGCGAGTTCATCGAGCGCTTCGTCGACCATGGCACGATAGCTCTTTCCGCCGCCTTCGATCCCGAAGCTTTCCAGCAGCTTGCGACGATAGGGGTCGCTCGAGAACAATCCGTGCAGATAGGTGCCGATCACCCGACCGTCGGCGGAAGATGCGCCATCGGGGCGTCCGTCGATCTCGATGGGAGCCCGAACCGTGTCAGGCCCTTCGGTTACACCCAGATGGATCTCGTAGCCCGACAGCGGAACGTCGTGTTCAAGCGAGTGGGCCTTGCTGTTGCGAACCGTCTTTTCAGCGGCCATCACCGTCTCCACGTCGATCAGGCCGAGCCCCTCAACCGTGCGGGGTGCGCCTTCAAGGCCGAGGGGGTCTGCAACGCTTCGGCCGAGCATCTGGTAACCGCCGCAGATGCCGATGACCCGGCCGCCGCGACGCAGATGCATCTGGAGATCACGGTCCCAGCCATTGGCGCGGAATTCTTCCAGATCGGCAATGGTCGATTTGGAACCCGGCAGAACGACAAGTCCCGCATTGGGGGGCAGTCGTTCGCCGGCCCTGATGTAGACGAGGTCGACTTCCGGCTCGGTTGCGAGCGGATCGAGATCGTCGAAATTGGCGATGCGCGACAGAACGGGAACCGCGACTTTCAGCGCTCCGCCATTGCCCTTGGCCAGCCGTTCCAGCACGACCGAATCCTCTGCGGGTAACCGGCCTGCCGCTTTCAGCCAGGGGATCACGCCGAAACAGGGCCAGCCGGTGAAGTCGCCGATCGCGGAAATCCCGTCGTCGAAAAGGCTGACATCGCCGCGGAACTTGTTGATGATATAGCCGACGACCTGGGCGCGATCCTCGTCGGGCAGAATGGTATGCGTGCCGACCAGCGAAGCGATCACCCCTCCCCGGTCGATGTCGCCGACGAGCACGACCGGAACCTTGGCACGGGTGGCAAAGCCCATATTGGCGATGTCGCCGGCACGCAGATTGATTTCAGCCGGCGAGCCCGCGCCTTCGACGATCACGAGGTCGCGGCCCTCGCTGACGGTTGCGAAACTTTCGAGGACCGCTCCGAGAAGCTGCGGCTTCAAGCGCTGATAGTCGCGCCCCTTCGCCTGGCCGAACACCTTGCCTTGCACGATGATCTGGCTGCCGGTTTCACTCTGCGGCTTCAAGAGGACCGGGTTCATGTGGATCGAGGAGGTCGTGCGGGCCGCGAGCGCCTGAAGCCATTGGGCCCTGCCAATCTCGCCACCATCATCGGAAACGGCCGCGTTGTTGGACATGTTCTGCGGCTTGAAAGGGGCGACCTTCAGACCACGATTCGACGCCAGCCGACAGAGCCCTGCGACCAGTATCGTCTTTCCGACATCAGACCCTGTCCCCTGCAACATGATCGTCCGTGTCATCGCATCCTGTCCTGTTTCCGCCTTGGCGCAGATCGCCTGTTTTTCATGGTTTTGCCGCGATCTTGCCATCAATGTTACCGCAAATGCGACACTGCGGCAGCCTGTCGCGGGCCTTTCGTGCGCAGTTTGTCATTTGCGACGCGCCATGACGGTTTGCGCTCTGGCGCAGCGTCTCCGAAGTGATTATCTGCGGCTCGAAATCAGCGCCCCGAAGAGGCGCAGCACCCTAGGAAACACCCATGCTCTACATCCTGCAGAACCGCAATAGCCTCGCCATCGCCTGGAACGGTCGTGCACCGCAGCGTCAGCCTGTCGCCCGTTGGGAAGTTCGCAATCCGATCAAGGCCGCCAAGGGCTGATCGTCCATTCGGCACCTGGAATGCGGCGGTCCATCAGACCTTCGATTGCCGAGCAGGTGCGCCAGAATAACAAAACGCCCCGGTACGCGATACTCGATCCGGGGCGCAACCGACAGTAACGCGCCGGCCCCTCCATCTATCGTTACAGACGTTACCGGATCGTTATCGATCGGGGCCAGATCGCATTTTTTCAATTTTTTTTGTGCGCGCCTCCGAGCACGCAAACGCCCGTCATATTGACGCAGTTGAGACACGTTAAGTCTCACGTGGGAGGGCGACCCTCCCCAGCTTCTGATCCGCCGGATACAACTGCCCGTCCATTGGGCGACCAAGGCTCGCGCAAGGGCCGAAATGCGGCAAAATCAGTCGCACCAATGGCTTGGGGCGACGACCACCGGACTCGATGGCTGCGGCGAGAGGTTGATTTTCAGAACCAAAGACGTAGGCTGATGGTCGTGACACGCGGTCGACAGGGCACTCAGCCCCTCATGACAAGGCCCGGTCACATGAATGGCGAGCCGGCGAGACGCGCCCCGGTCACCATTCGCAGTGAAGAACAAATTGGCAGAGCGGTGCGCAGTAGCCGTCCCTGCCCTTCCCGATGAACGCTGCAAGATAAGACTGGGAGGTCTTAACTCCATGAAGAAGCTCCTTGCTTCCACACTTCTCGCCGCGGGCCTTTACGCAGTTGCCGGGTCCGCCCAGGCTGCCGAATGCGGCGATGTCTCCATCGCAGAAATGAACTGGGCCTCGGCTGGCGTCGCTGCCTATGTCGACAAGATCATCCTGGAAAGCGGCTATGGCTGCACCGTGACCGTCGTCACCGGTGACACCATGCCGACCTTCGCCTCGATGAACGAAAAGGGCCAGCCGGACATGGCTCCGGAGTTCTGGGTCAATGCCGTGCGCACCGCTCTCGACCAGGCGATTGCTGAAGGTCGCCTGATCCAGGCTGCCCCGCTGCTCTCCGACGGTGGCGTTGAAGGCTGGTGGATCCCCAAATTCATCGCCGATGCCAACCCCGACATCAAGACTGTCGAAGACGCGCTGAAGCATCCGGAACTCTTCCCGGCTCCGGAAGATCCGACCAAGGCTGCCGTGACCAACTGCCCGTCGGGCTGGAACTGCCAGGTTTCGACCGCCAACCTCTACCGTGCGCTCGGCGCAAAGGAAAAGGGCTTTGAACTTGTTGACACCGGCTCGGCTGCCGGCCTCGACGGCTCGATCGCCAATGCCTTTGAAAACAAGAAGGGCTGGCTCGGCTACTACTGGGCTCCGACCGCCATCCTCGGCAAGTACGAAATGGTCAAGCTCTCCTTCGGCGTTGAGCACGACAAGGCGACCTGGGATGCCTGCACGGCCGTTCCGGATTGCGCCGATCCGAAGGTGAATGCCTATCCGGTGTCAGACGTCTACACGGTCGTCACCAAGGGCTTTGCTGAAAAGGCCGGCGTTGCCATGGACTACGTGAAGACCCGCAAGTGGGACAACGCGACCGTCGGCAAGGTTCTCGCCTGGATGGAAGAAAACCAGGGCACCAACGAAGATGGCGCCAAGCACTTCCTCGAAACCTATCCGGACATGTGGACGACCTGGGTCGCCCCTGAGGTCGCCGAGAAGATCAAGGCTTCTCTCTAAGCCTGAACTGTCTGCAAACATGCGGCGGGCTCCGGCCCGCCGCGCTTTCTGCGAAGCGGCATGCCGCATCACGCCATTCAAACGACTCCCGACGTCGCAGACGGCATGAATTCCCTTCCGGAACTCGATTAGCCTCTCACTCGGGAATATGGCATCGCCGTCAGGGCCCATCGCAGCGTTCAAACGTCATAAAGTGCGAGGGTCGACAAGGGGAACGAGATGGCTTCGACTTTATGTAACTACCTGCCCGAAGTGCTGTGCAGGTTTCCGGAAATCGACGATACGGTCATGCGCGTCGCGCGAAAAAGTATCGACGACAGTTTCAAGGGCTTCGTCCGTGCCTATGGCAACGTGATCGATGCCGTAACCCATCCACTGCAGCTTTTCCTGAACTGGCTCGAGGCGCTGTTCGTCAACACGCCCTGGTTCATCTTCCTGGCTGCGATGGTGCTGATCGTCTATCTGACCAGCCGCAACATGCGGATCGTCGCTATCACCGTCATCGGCATGCTGTTCATCGGTTTCGTCGGGCTCTGGGAAGATACGATGATCACGCTCGCGATCGTCACGGTCTCGACGCTGCTCGCGATCGTCATCGGCATTCCGATCGGCATCATGATGGCGCGTTCGGATCGTGCCCAGTCCCTGGTCAATCCGATCCTGGACGTGATGCAGACGCTGCCGAGTTTCGTCTATCTAATCCCCGTCGTCATGGTCTTTGGCATCGGCAAGGTGCCCGGCGTGATCGCGGTCGTGATCTATGCCGTGCCGCCAATGATCCGCCTCACCAATCTCGGCATCCGGCTCGTCGATCGCGAAGTGCTGGAAGCAGCCGATGCGTTCGGCTCCTCGCCGAGCCAGAAGCTGATGAACGTGCAGATCCCGCTGGCACTGCCGACCGTCATGGCCGGTATCAACCAGACCATCATGATGTCGCTTGCGATGGTCGTCGTTGCGTCGATGATCGGTGTCGGTGGCCTCGGCAAGAACGTTCTGCAGGCAATTTCCAACCAGTTCCTGACGATCGGCTTCCTCAACGGCTTCGCGCTTGTCGCCATTGCCATCATCTTCGACCGCGCCAGCCAGGCTTATGGCAAGCGTCTTCAGCGCCATACGGAGGTGGTCCATGGCTAGTCACGACATCGAGATCCGCAATCTCTACAAGATCTTCGGGCCGAACGGCGGGGCTTTCATCGATCAGGTGAAAGCGGGCATGTCGAAGGCGGAGCTCAACGAGACGCATGGCCATGTGCTCGGCCTCAAGGACATCAACATCCAGATGCCGGGTGGCGGCATCACCGTCGTCATGGGCCTTTCCGGCTCGGGTAAGTCGACACTGATCCGCCACATCAACCGGCTGATCGAGCCGACATCGGGCGAAGTGCTCTATGACGGCGTCGATGTCTGTCGGATGAACCCTCTGGAGCTCCGGGAGTTCCGCCGCCACAAGACGGCAATGGTCTTCCAGAAGTTTGCGCTTTTGCCGCATCGTACCGTGCTGGAAAACACTGTTTACGGCCTCGACATCCAGGGCATTCCGCGTTCGAAGAGCGAGGATATCGGTCGCCGCTGGATCGATCGCGTCGGTCTCTCCGGCTTTGAGAGCCACTATCCGAACCAGCTTTCCGGCGGCATGCAGCAGCGTGTCGGTCTGGCGCGGGCACTGTCCAACGATGCCGACATCCTGTTGATGGACGAAGCCTATTCGGCGCTCGATCCGCTGATCCGCGTCGATATGCAAACGGTGCTTCTCGACCTGCAGCAGGAGTTGAAGAAGACCGTTGTCTTCATCACCCACGATCTGGACGAAGCGCTGCGGCTCGGTGACAAGATCGCGATCCTGCGCGACGGCGAAGTCATCCAGCAGGGCACCGGTCAGGAAATCGTTCTGCAGCCGGCCGACGACTACATCTCCGCCTTCGTCAAGGAGGTGAACCGCGGTCGCGTGATCCGCCTCGATACGATCATGGGTCCTGTGGCCGGCCCGAGCGAAGGGCTTGCCCTGCCTGGCGGCACGGTTCTGGAAGCGGCAGCCCGGATCATGACGGATGCCCGCCAGTCGAGCACCATCGTTACTGACGATGCCGGCACGCCGATTGGCCGCGCGGACCTGCAGCAGATCATCTCCGCCATGGTCACACCGAAGAGCCACGAAGACAAACAGCTCGCGGCGGAGTAGCGCTTTTCTCTCCCTCAAGGGAGATGCGGCTCAACGGCCCCGCACTGTGCGGGGCCGTTGTCGTTTTGGAGATTGAAACCATATAAAGACTTCTTTATATGACCACCATGACAAAGAGAGGAACCGCCATGGCAACCCCGTCCAATCCGCTTTCCGAACTGCTGGCCGAAAAGGGCGTGCTGCTCGCCGATGGAGCCACCGGCACCAATCTTTTCGCGCAGGGTCTCGAAGCCGGCGAAGCACCCGAACTGTGGAACGAGGCGCAGCCGGAAAAGATCGTCAAGCTGCATCAGGATTTCGTCGATGCCGGCGCCGACATCATCCTCACCAATTCGTTTGGCGGCACGCGCCATCGCCTGAAGCTGCACCACGCCCAGGACCGCGTCCATGAACTGAACAAGAAGGCCGCTGAAATCGCCCGCGCGGTTGCCGACAAGGCGCCGCGCAAGGTGATCGTCGCGGGTTCCGTCGGTCCGACCGGTGAATTGTTGATCCCGCTCGGCGCGATGTCCTACGAGGATGCGGTCGCAGCCTTCGTCGAGCAGATGGAGGGGTTGAAGGCCGGTGGAGCAGATGTCGCCTGGATCGAGACCATGTCGTCGGCGGATGAAATCCGCGCGGCGGCCGAAGCTGCCGTCAAGGTCGGCATGCCCTACACGTTTACCGGTTCCTTCGACACGGCCGGTAAGACGATGATGGGTCTGCACCCGAAGGACATCCACGGGGTTGCGCCGGACATCGGCGCCGGTCCGCTGGCGGTTGGCGCCAATTGCGGCGTGGGTGCATCCGACATCCTGCAGAGCCTGCTCGACATGACCGGGGCGAACCCGGAGGCGACTGTGATCGTCAAGGGCAATTGCGGCATTCCGGAATTCCGGGGCGCCGAGATCTTCTATTCGGGTACGCCGCCGCTGATGGCGGATTATGCTCGCCTTGCCCGCGATGCAGGTGCGAAGATCATCGGCGGCTGCTGCGGGACGTCCTGTGATCACCTTGCCGCCATGCGCAAGGCACTTGACGACTATACGCCCGGCCCTCGCCCGACACTGGAGGTGATCGTCGATCGCATCGGGCCGCTGCGCAACAAGACTGCGGACGAGAGCGGTGCGCAGGAAAGCAGCCGTCGTCCGCGTCGACGCGGAAACTGATCTCCACCAGAGAGCAAAATGACAAAGGGCGCCTGTGGGCGCCCTTTGTCATTCTGGAATGCGATCCGCGATCTGCCAAGGAAGCCGCATTCGATGAATAATTCGACCAGCTTGCTCTCACTGAAACGTGAGATGTAACCTTAGACGCTCTCCGACACAGTGACGCTATTCGACGCTTTCGTCGTCTAGCGCCCATGCATAAAGGAGAAGCTACCGTGTGGAAAACAGGCCTTCTGATTTCCCTCGCACTCACAACAATTGCCAACGCCGCGTCCGCCCAAGACATGAGCAAGTTGCCGGATGGCGAGATAACGCGCTCTGGACGCTATTCGGCATGGCTTGTTGGCCCGACCAACATTTATGCGCATGGAGCACTTGGCGATGTGATCGAGGCGGCCGGATTTGTCATTGAGGGGAACGGTTCAAGGCTCCTCTTTGGCCTGCCGGCGGATCAGGTCTTTGAGGACCGGCGGGTTCGGCTCAAAGACGTGGATGGAGATGGCGGTCCGGAAGCCTTGATCGTTCGGGCTGATTTGACGCGCGGCGCATCCCTTGCGCTATACACAATCAAGGGAGACGGCATCGAGCTGATGGCGGAAAGCGAGCCTATCGGTCAGAGAAATCGCTGGCTCAATCCCGTCGGCATTGCTGATTTCAGCGGCTCAGGCGAGCTTATGGCCGCAGCAGTGCTCACTCCGCATCTGAGCGGTTCGCTGCGCTTCTATCGCATCGTGGGCAAACGGCTTGTCAACCTGGGTGGCATCGACGGTGTGACAAATCACATCAATGGCAATCGTGATCTCGACCTGTCTCAAGTGGTAGATCTGGACGGAGATGGCAGCATCGAGATCGTTCTGCCGTCCCTGGACAGGAAGCGGTTGGTGGCAGTTTCGTTTCGCCAAGGGCGCGCTGACATCACGAAAGAATGGATGGTTCCCTCACCCATCGAGCGAATGAGTGCGGTCAGAGACGGCAAGGTTCAACTTGAACTGGCCAACGGTCAAAGCACGCCGATCGAACTGCAGAAATGAAAACGCCCGGCGTGTTGGCCGGGCGTTCCGTCAAAACTCAGGCTTCATCAGCCGACGAAGGCGCGTTCAATGACGAATTCGGCCGGCTTGTTGTTGGCGCCTTCGGTCAGCCCAGCCTTTTCCAGCAGTTCCTTGGTGTCCTTGAGCATGGCGGTCGAGCCGCAGATCATGCCGCGATCGATCGCGGGATCGAGCGGGGGAACGCCGAGGTCGGTGAACATCTTGCCGTTTGCGATCAGGTCCGTGATGCGGCCCTGGAAGGGATAGTCTTCACGGGTGACCGTCGCATAGTGCTTGAGCTTGTCGCCGACGAGTTCGGCGAGGAATTCGTGATTCTTGATCTCGTCGACGAGGTCGAAGCCGTATTTCAGCTCGGCGACATCGCGGCAGGTGTGGGTGAGAATGACTTCCTCGAACTTCTCATAGGTCTCGGGATCGCGGATCAGGCTGGCGAAGGGCGCGATGCCGGTGCCTGTCGAGAACATGTAGAGGCGCTTGCCGGGGGTGAGCGCGTCGAGCACCAGCGTGCCGGTCGGCTTCTTGCGCATCAGGACCTTGTCACCCGGCTGGATCCGCTGCAGGTGCTGGGTGAGCGGACCGTTCGGCACCTTGATCGAGAAGAATTCGAGTTCTTCATCCCAGGACGGGCTTGCGATCGAATAGGCGCGGTAGATCGGCTTGCCCTCGACCATCAGGCCGATCATGGCGAATTCGCCTGAACGGAAACGGAAGCCGGCCGGTCGCGTCATGCGGAAGCGGAAGAGATGGTCGGTATAATGCGTAACGCTCAGCACCGTCTCGGCATAGACGCCATCCGGCACGATCAGTTCGGCATTGTCGGTCTTCACAGGAGCATTCATAGGCTGTCGGTCCTATCGTTCGGTCGATTGGGAAGAGCCTATAATCCAGACCGTCCCATTCCACAATTCAGCCGGCATGCAGATTTCGCAGCCGAGATATCCATCAATGCGAAGGCGGCAACCTTGACCGAGGTCAATTCGCCGCCCTTACATAGCGATTTTTATAAGTCTCAGGCGCCGGTGGAGCCAAGACGACGCCAGCTGAAACCACCAACTGCTTCGGAATCCCGAGCGGTCGGCTGGTAACGCTGGGCCACGCCCGTGAGACAGTTTTCGGAAAGCCTGCGCTGGGCAACCGGATTGGTGACAGCGAAGCTGTCGAAGCCGGTGCGCAGCATCAGCGGCACCTGGTCGATCAGCACATCGCCGACGGCACGAAGCTCGCCGGTGTAGCCCAGCCGTTCGCGGAGCAGCGTTGCATGGCTGAAGCCACGGCCATCGTTGAAGGCCGGGAAAGCGACGGCGATCAGCGCGATGCGGTCGAGATGCGGTTCCAGCTTCTTCACGTCATCGGCGGGCGCGATGAAGACGCCGAGGCCGACGTCATTGGTTTCAGCGACCGCTTCGAGGAAGGCTTCGAGCGGCAGTAGGGCTTGTTCGCCCTCGCCTGCTTTGCGCTCTTCCGTCTCGGTCACCCAGATGTCGCCTTCGATGAAGCCGGTTTCTTTCCAGATCTTGGTCATGTGTTTTCCAGTCTCAGGCGGCTTCGACGGCGGCGTTGCCGTAGAGCGCATCCTTGAAGGGCTTCGGGCCGACGCGGCGATAGGCTTCGAGGAAGGTCTCCTTGGGGTCGAGGCGCAGGCCGAGATAGGTGTTGACGATCGTCTCGACGGCGTCGGTCACCTTTTCCGGCTCGAAGCCACGACCGATGATCTCGCCGATTGAGGAGTTCTCGTCGCCGGAACCACCAAGCGTGATCTGATAGAGTTCAGCACCCTTCTTCTCGACACCCAGCAGGCCGATATGGCCGACATGGTGGTGGCCGCAGGCATTGATGCAGCCGGAGATCTTGATCTTCAGTTCGCCGATCTCTTCCTGGCGGGCCTGGGAGCCGAAGCGTTCCGAGATCGCCTGGGCGACCGGGATGGAGCGCGCATTGGCGAGCGCGCAGTAGTCCAAGCCGGGACAGGCGATCATGTCGGTGATCAGGTTGGAATTGGCAGTCGCCAACCCTGCCTTCTCTAGCGCCTGATAGAGCGGATAGATATCGCCCTTGGCGACATGCGGCAGGATCAGGTTCTGCTCGTGGCTGACGCGGATCTCGTCGAAGGCGTAGCGCTCGGCGAGATCGGCCACCAGATCCATCTGTGCATCCGAAGCGTCGCCCGGCGTGCCGCCGATCGGCTTCAACGAGATCGTCACCATGGCGTGGTCGGGGTGGCGGTGTCCCTGAACGTTGTGGCGGACCCAGGAACCGAAAGTCGGATCCGCCTTCTGGGCACGGGCAAGCGCTTCCCAGCCGTCGGGACGAGCGGCGAGTGCCGGTGGGGCGAAATAGGTTTCGATGGCGCGAATATCGCCTTCCGGCAGCTTCAGTTCACTGTCCTGGATTTCGGCAAATTCAGCGTCCACTTGACGGGTCAGTTCTTCGACACCGGTCTCGTGCACGAGGATCTTGATGCGCGCCTTGTACTTGTTGTCGCGGCGGCCATGCAGGTTGTACACGCGCACGATGGCGGTGATGTAGGTCAGAAGATCTTCCTCGGGCAAGAAGTCGCGGATCTTCTTGGCGATCAGCGGCGTGCGGCCCTGACCACCGCCGACATAGACGGCAAAACCAAGCTCGCCGGCTTCGTTCTTCTTCAGCTGCAGGCCGATGTCATGCACCTGGATCGCGGCACGGTCCTTGTCGGCGCCTGTAACGGCAATCTTGAACTTGCGCGGCAGGAAGGAGAATTCCGGATGCAGCGAGGACCACTGGCGGAGGATCTCGGCATAGGGGCGCGGATCGGCGACTTCATCGGCGGCAGCGCCAGCGAAATGGTCGGCGGTCACGTTGCGGATGCAGTTGCCCGAGGTCTGGATGGCGTGCATCTCGACGCTTGCGAGATCTTCCAGGATAGCCGGCGTGTCCGAGAGCTTCGGCCAGTTGTACTGGATGTTCTGGCGGGTGGTGAAGTGACCATAGCCGCGGTCATACTTGCGGGCGATATGGGCCAGCATGCGCATCTGCTTGGAATTCAACGTGCCATAGGGAATGGCGACGCGCAGCATATAGGCATGAAGCTGCAGATAGACGCCGTTCATGAGGCGCAGCGGCTTGAATGCGTCTTCCGCAAGCTCACCCGACAGGCGGCGGGCCACTTGGTCGCGGAACTGTTCTACGCGCGCCGACACAAAAGCGTGGTCGAATTCGTCATAACGATACATGTCTTACCTCAGGCCTCAAGCCGCGATGAATGCAGGGTCGGCATAACCATGCCCTTCTGCATATGCAATGGTCGGACCTTCGGCCCGGATACGCTCGCGAAGGCGCAGCGGACGCAGCTTGCCATCCTTTTCCTCGATCTCGATGACGTTGACATCGACCACGAGATTGCTGGCAAAGGCCTGCTTGCCGGCGGCTTCGAGAGCATCGACCGCCTCGGTGTGGCGCGCGACAAAGGCTTCCTGCAGACGCTCGGTCCACTGGCCATTGGCGTCCAGCCAGACGGCGATGCCGTCGGTCAGGCGGTTTGCTGTGAGAACCTTGTCTACCATCCTCAAATCCTTGCAAGTTGCGGTTCGGCCGGAGCGAGCGCGCCAAGCGGCTCGGAACGGCTGAAATCGGCGCCGGCGACGGCGTCGCCGATGATGACCATGACCGGACCTGATAGCTCGGTGCGAGCCTCCAGACCCGGCAATTCCTTCAATGTGCCATGCAGCAGGCGGTTGCCGCGACGCCCGGCATTCTCGACAACGGCGACCGTCGTATCCTCGGCCAGACCGCCTGCCATCAGGCGCTCGGCGACGGAGGCGGCAACCGTGCGGCCCATGTAGACGGCGACGGTGGCGCCCGACAGCGCGAGACGCGCCCAATCCGGCAGTACATTACCCTGAAGATCGTGGCCGGTCGTGAAGACCAGCGACGACGAGACGCCACGCAGCGTCAGTGGCAGTTCGAAATCGGCGGCCGCGGCTAGCGCCGAGGTGACCCCCGGCACGATTTCATAGGCAATGCCTGCGTCACGAAGGGCAGCCATTTCCTCACCGGCACGACCGAAGACCAGCGGATCGCCTGACTTCAGACGCACGACGCGTTTGCCGGCATGGCCGAGTTCGACGAGGAGCGCATTAATTTCGCTTTGCGACTTCGAATGGCAGCCCTTGCGTTTTCCAACGGGAATGCGCTCGGCATCGCGGCGGCCCATGTCGACCACTTCCCGCGGGACGAGCGCATCATAGACGATGACATCGCATTCCATCATCAGGCGATGGGCGCGCAGCGTCAGCAGGTCTTCGGCACCCGGACCGGCACCGACGAGAAACACGCGGCCTTCAACGCGGTCAGCGGCAACACCCTTCAGGATGCGGGTCGCTTCGCGACGGGCGAGGCTGATCTCGTCGGATTCGACATGGTCTGCGACCTTGCCCTTGAAGAAATCGCGCCAGAACAGCCGGCGCGGTGCTCCACGGGGTACGAGGCGGTCGACGGCGCGGCGATAGGAATTGGCGAGACGGCCGAGCTTGCCGAGCGAACGCGGCAGGAGACGGTCGATATCGGCGCGGATCATCTGCGCGAGCACCGGGCCGACGCCTTCCGTGCCGATCGCAACCGCGATCGGGGCGCGATTGACGAGGGCGGGCGTGTAAAAATCACAATAGTCGGGCTGGTCGACGGCATTGGCCGGAATGCGCGCGGCGCGGGCGGCGGCGACGATCTCGCGGTCGAGAGCGCCCTCGCCCGTCGCGGCAAACACCAGGCGCGCGCCATCCACCTGGGAGGGCTCGAAGGGCAAAGCTACCTGTTCGATGCCGTGCTGGGCGAGGAAGGCAGCGTAATCGGCTTCCGGGGCATCAGTGTAGGCGACGATGCGGGCTTCGGTGTTCTTCAGCAGGCGCGCCTTCGCATAGGCCTCGTCGCCGTTTCCGAAAACGGCGGTGACCTCATTCTCGACTTTGAAGAAAGCCGGAAAGACCGAAAGCTGTTTGTCCTGCTGTGCCATGAATCATCCGCTGCCAGAGTGCTGCACTATCGCGTTTTGTCTTTAACAATTGAAGAAACAGAAATTCCTTCGCTCAGCACCTTGCGTATTTCTGTCCTAGTGCCTCCGCCGTTGCGAGCAAAATGCACCGAGTTTCGCTCATACGGATCGCTCGCCCGGGCCAGAGCCATCAAGCGGGCCAAAAAGTTGGAGACAGAGCATCATTTCCCTTTCGGCGGTCGCTCTGCAAGCGCTAGGATCGCATTGCACAAGACTGCGGAGCGCGCCACCTTGACCACACCAGAACTTACCCGTCGGCTTCTCGACGTGATCGAACACGACATTCTTCCCCTGACCGCCCGTGGAGTTGCCGCCGGCAACAAGGTGTTCGGCGCGGCCATCCTGCGCAAGTCGGATCTTTCGCTCGTGCTGGCGGAGACGAACAACGAGCTCGAAAATCCGCTCTGGCATGGCGAGGTGCATACGCTAAAACGCTTCTACGAACAGGGCGAGCGGCCAAACACCAAGGATCTGATTTTCCTGTCGACGCATGAACCCTGCACCATGTGCATGTCGGCGATCACCTGGGCGGGTTTTGACAATTTCTACTATTTCTTCAGCCATGAAGACAGCCGCGACGCTTTTGCGATCCCCCACGATCTGAAGATCCTCAAGGAAGTCTTCGGCCTGGAGCCCGGTGGCTATCGCCGGCACAACGCCTTCTGGCTGAGCCATGCGATGATCGAGATGGTGGCCTCTGCCAGCGACGCCGATCGGCCTGCCCTTTTCGAACAGGTGAGCCGTATCAAGGCGGAGTATGACCGGTTGTCGGAGAACTATCAGTCGTCCAAGGGCGACAATGACATTCCGCTCAACTGAGCCACGGTTGCAGGACCATCATGGAAGCCTCCACCGATATCAACCGCCTGCTCGAGATCATGGCGGCGCTGCGCCAGCCCGAGACGGGTTGCCCCTGGGACATCGTCCAGACATTCGAGACGATCAAGCCCTATACGATCGAGGAGGCCTATGAGGTCGCCGACGCGATCGAGCGCAAGGATCCGGATGATCTCTGCGAGGAGCTGGGCGATCTGTTGCTGCAGGTGGTCTTCCATGCCCGCATTGCCGAAGAGGCCGGACAGTTCAATTTCGGCGACGTCGTCGAAGCCATCACGCGCAAGATGATCCGGCGGCATCCGCATGTGTTTGCGCGATCCGATGCCGATACGCCGGAGGCGGTCAAGGCACAGTGGGACAAGATCAAGCAACAGGAGAAGGCGGAACGTCTCGCACGCCGTGCCGCCCGCGGCTCGGCTGATGATCCGGATACCGGCTATCTCGGCTCGGTGCAGCGCTCCTTTCCGGCACTCACCGAAGCGTTGAAGCTGCAGGAGCGTGCGGCTAAAGTCGGCTTCGACTGGTCTGAAGCTGCCCCCATCCTCGACAAGATTGAGGAAGAGATCGGCGAATTGCGCGAGGCGCTGGCCGAAAACAAGCCGGAGAAGGTCAAGGACGAACTCGGCGACCTGATCTTTGCGCTGGTCAACATCGGCCGGCATGTGGGCGCGGAACCGGAACAGGCGCTGCGTGGAACAAATATTAAGTTCCGAAATCGTTTCAATTACATAGAAACATCTCTTCAAGCATCAGGTGAGACATTGGTCGATGCTTCGCTGGAACGGATGGAAGAGCTCTGGCAGGCGGCAAAAGGCATCCAGCGGCAAATTGGTTGAACCAGCATGAAGCTCACTGGACTTGATGTGGCCATTGCAGGTGCTGGCGTCAGCGGACTGGCGCTCGGCACCATGCTCGCCCGGTTCGGCGCCTCCGTGACGCTCTACGACCAGATGGATGCGCCCCGTCCGGTGGGCTCCGGCTTCGTGCTGCAGCCGACGGGCGCTCAGGTTCTTGCGGCCATGGGCCTTCTCGATCCGGTTGCCGCTCGTGGGCGACGCATCGATCGGATGGTCGGACGGCTGAAGGACGGCGGCAAGCCTGTGCTCGACGTGCGCTACCGGTCCGGCGAATTCGGGATCGCTGTCCAGCGGGTGGCGCTGTTCGACACCTTGTTCGAGGCGGCTCGCGCAGCCGGTGTGGCTTTCGAGGCATCGGCGCGGATCAGCGGTATTGAGCCGGGGCCTCGTGCCCGTCTCGTCTTCCAGGACGGTGCGCGTTCATTGCCGGCAGACCTCGTGATTGATGCCATGGGGGCCAATTCTCCGATAGGCAGTCAGCCGGATAGCGAACTCAGCTATGGGGCGCTCTGGGCAACGGTGCCCTTCCCTAATAGTGGGCCATTCCAGGAAAATCTGCTCGAACAGCGCTATGACCGTGCCTCACGGATGGCAGGTGTGCTGCCGGTCGGGACCGCGCGCGAGGGCGCGCCCGCCATGGCGACCTTCTTCTGGAGCCTGCGCACCGCGGATCATCCCGATTGGGTCAGGGCTGGCCGCGACGCTTGGCTGGAGGCGGTGGGCAAGCTCTGGCCGGATGCGCTTCCGCTCGCGGCGGTCGCCGAACCCGTTCATGCGCGCTATCGCCACCAGACCCGCCCGCCGGTTATCGGGCGGCATGCGCTGAAGATCGGGGATGCCTGGCATGCGACAAGCCCACAACTTGGCCAGGGCGCGAACATGGCGCTGCTCGACGCTGCTTCGCTCGCCTCCGCACTGGTGCATGCAGAGGATGTTGATGCGGCAATCGCGCGGCATCTGCGGCAAAGGCAGATGCATGTGCGCAGCTACCAGTTCCTCAGTCGGGTGCTGACGCCCTTCTACCAATCGGACAGCCGTCTCCTGCCTGCCATGCGGGATCATCTGATCGCGCCCATTACGACGTTGCCGGGCGTGCGATCCGTCATCTCGACGCTTGTGACGGGCGATCTTCTCGATCCGGTCGGTCGGCTGCGGCTCTCCGAGACATTCGGACCTGCCGAAGTGGCCCGGTCGCAGCCGTAATCGTCCATTCGCAGCAGTCATTGCCCTCGGCTTGGCAGCGGGGGTGCAGGACCGAGACTTGGGTTGCGGTCAAGGTGGCGAAGAGGCGTTCGAAGACGGCGCCATGCCAGGGGCAGCCGGGGGTTGGCAAGGGGTTGTTCTGGATCGCAAGGTGAACGACCGGTCGCCTCCAGCCCTGCACTTCGCCCGAGAACCGGCCGCTGCCGGCAAAGGTCCAGGCATGGACGGAGATGGCGCGGACAAGCAGCCGCGTGGAAATGGCGGACGGCAGACGCGGCAAAAGGCGGCGTGCCGGTTTCGGGATGCGGTTCGCGAGCAGATAATGGCCCGTGCGGTGACCGGCTTCCGCCAAGACGCGGGTGGCGTCCTGATCCGACAAGGTGTCGCAAAGCACGGCGAAGAGACGCTGCGGCTCTCGTTCATCGATCATCGTGCCGGGTGGATCGGCGTAGCGATGGCCGATGCCCGCTCGGTCGAAGATCCGGCGGGCCGTCTCATCGCCAAACAGCGCCGCGAGCGCCTGACCCGTCTGGATCAGGCTGTTCGGCCCGATGCGGGCGCCATTGCCGTTCGATATCTGCGTTCTGCTGCAGGCAAGTTGCGCCTCTTCTTCCGCGCCCTCAGCTACCCTTCCTGAGAGACGGGCCTCAGACGTGGGCATCGTGGCTCTCCGGCCCTCCGCCGCAGGCAAGCACGGGTGTCCGCGCCTCTTCCGCCTCGCCCGCCTTGCGTGCGCGCAGCTGGCTGGCTCTATCGGAGGCCGCCTGCCAGTCGGCCATCTGGGCGGGCGCGATCTTGCGGGTCATGTCGAAGCCGAAATCGACCTTTTCCTTTGACTGCGGCCCCCAATAATTGTGCTTGCCGAGATCGTAGAACTTGCGTTCGAAGCCGGCTTTCATGAAGGCCTTCAGGCAGCCGAGGAGATAGCGCCGCCGAAAGCCCTTGCCGCGCCAGGGGTAGTGGAAGAGCGCCTTGATCATGTAGAAGCGGCGGTAGTTGTTCATGACGCGGTCGAGCAGTTCGGCGCGATCCATGGCATCCGGCTTCATGATCGGCGTGACGAAATTGTATTTCGAGAAGTCGAAGATCTCGACCTTGTCGCCCAACTCCTGAAACAGCGGCGAAAATGGCCAGGGCGTGTACATGGCCCAGTTGGCGAGATCCGGGTTCCAGTCGCGAGCCATGCGATAGGTTTCCTCCAGCGTCTCCGCCGTCTCGTTTTCCAGCCCGACGATGAACTGCGCCTCGGTGAAGATGTCGGCTTCGCGCAGCAGGCGGATCGCCTTCTTGTTTTCGGCGACCTTGGTTTCCTTGTTGAAGAGGTCGAGCTTCAGCTGGGCGGCCGCTTCCGTGCCGAGCGAGACATGGACGAGGCCGGCCTTGCGATAGAGCGCCAGATATTCCTCGTCGCGGATGATGTCGGTGACGCGGGTGTTGATGCCCCATTTCACCTTGTCAGGCAGGCCACGGGCAATCAGCTCTTCGCAGAAGGCGATGAACTTCTTGCGGTTGATGGTGGGTTCCTCGTCGGCGAGGATGAAGAAGCCGACCTGGTGGTCGTTGACCAGCTTCTCGATTTCGTCGACCACCTTCTTTGGATCGCGGATGCGATAGTCACGCCAGAACTTCCACTGCGAGCAGAACGAGCAGGTGAAGGGGCAGCCGCGCGCCATGTTGGGGATCGCGACGCGCACGCCGAGCGGGACATAGATGTATTTCTCCCATTCAAGCAGCGTCCAGTCCGGATCGACGGCGTCGAAGTTCTTGACGGTGGGTGCTGCCGGCGTGGCGATGATCTTCCCGTCGTCGGTGATGTAAGCGAGGCCCTTGATGCCCGCCCTCGCCTCCTTCCAGGCGCCGGCGGCAAAGGCGCGGACGAGCTCGACGATGATCTCCTCGCCCTCGCCACGGACGATCACGTCGATGTAGGGCGCCTCGGTCAGCACTTGCTGGTACATGAAGGTGGCATGGATGCCGCCAAGAACGCGGAGCGCCCTGGGGCAGACCTCTTTTGCGATCTCCAGGCAGCGCTCGGCCATGTAGATCGACGGCGTGATCGCCGTGCAGCCGATGATGTCAGGTTGCAGGCGGCGGAGTTCCTCGCGCAAGCGGTCCTCGGTCATGTCGTTGGTCATGGCATCGAGGAAATGGATGTCGGTGAAGCCCGCCGACTTCAGCGCGCCGCCGAGATAGGCGACCCAGGCGGGTGGCCAGTTGCCGGCGATCTCGGCGCCGCCGGAATGGTAGTTCGGATGAATGAAGACGACGCGCATGACCACCTCCCATGTGTGTAAACAAAAGTTGACACACATGGCGGCGGGATCAGTTGACCTGGATCAAGAGGTCATCGCGCCTTTGGTCAGCGCTCCCAGTCTTCCTCAGGCGCCGGCTGCGGTCCGCCGAGCTTGCGCTCCAACTCGTTGGCCTGGCGGTCGGTCAGGCGCACGTCGAGGCTGACGGAGCCGTCCTCGTGGTCCTCGCGGCCATCGACGACCGCGTTCTCGTAGAGCCAGGAGATGACGGCATGTTTGTCGGCGGGAATGGTGATCGTCGCCTCGGTCAACACGCCGGACAGGCGCTGGGAGATGATGTCGAGCAGTGTGTCGACGCCCTCGCCCGTTATGGCGGAGACGGGCAGGACGTTTGTGCGACCCGCTGCCTTCTGCAGAATGCCGTCGTGGTTCTCCGGGTCGAGGCGGTCGATCTTGTTCCAGATCTCGATGATCCGTTCCGAGCGCTCCTTCTCGTCGATACCGAGATCGTCGAGGATGCGCAGGACATCGGCCGACTGTGCGCCATTGTCCGGATCCGACATGTCGCGGACATGCAGGATGAGATCGGCTTCCAGCACCTCTTCCAGTGTTGCGCGGAAGGCGGCAACGAGGTGTGTGGGCAGATCGGAGATGAAACCGACGGTGTCAGACATGATCACGGTGCGGCCATGCGGCAGCTTCATGCGGCGGAGCGTTGGATCGAGCGTTGCGAACAGCATGTCTTCGGCGAGCACGCCCGCACCGGTGATGCGGTTGAAGAGCGTCGATTTGCCGGCATTGGTGTAGCCGACCAAAGCGACGATCGGATGCGGTACCTTGCGGCGCTTGGCACGGTGGAGCTGGCGAGTGCGCACCACCTGCTCAAGCTCGCGCTCAAGCTTGATGATCTTGTCCTGCAGCATGCGCCGGTCGGCTTCGATCTGGGTTTCACCCGGTCCACCCATGAAGCCAGCACCACCGCGCTGGCGCTCAAGGTGGGTCCAGGAGCGCACAAGGCGGCCCTTCTGGTAGTTCAGATGCGCGAGGTCGACCTGCAGCGTGCCTTCTTTGGTGGAGGCGCGGCGACCGAAGATTTCGAGGATCAGGCCGGTGCGGTCGATGACCTTGGCGCCCCATTCCTTTTCGAGATTGCGCTGCTGAACAGGGGTGAGCGGATGATCGACGATGACGAGGCCCGCGTCGAATTCGTCGAGCAGCGCCTTCACTTCGGCGATCTTGCCGGATCCCATCAATGTTGCGGGTCGTGGCTGGCTGACAGTGACGATCAAGCCCTGAACGATGGTCAGATCGATGGCGCGGGCAAGACCGATCGCCTCTTCGAGACGCGCTTCATTCGAGCGGTTCGGGGCCGGCGGCGCGCCTTCGGGAAGAGGCTGCGCCTTTGCCTGCTTCAGGACAGGAACGAGCACGAGTGCCCGCATGTCATCCCGGCGCTTTTCGTCCTCCGGGATGATCGATTCGTTCTTTGTATCGCGGCTGGTGATGATCTCAGTCCTGTCCGGAAGAGGCTTCGTCGTTCTCGAACATCGTCATCGGCTGGCCGGGCATGATGGTCGAGATGGCGTGCTTATAGACCAGCTGGGAATGGCCGTCGCGACGCAGGAGAACACAGAAATTGTCGAAGGATGTCACGACACCGGTGAGCTTCACGCCGTTGATCAGGAAGATCGTCAGCGAAATCTTCTGCTTTCGTACGGTGTTGAGGAAAAGATCCTGCAGATTCTGAGAACGTTCCGCCATGGCGCCGCTTCTTTCTTTTTTGCCGGTGCTTTGTCGACCGGTGTGATTATTGTTTGACAGCTGGTCCGCTTGGGGAATTGGCCCCTCGCCCCTCCGCCGAAAAAACGTGGTATCAAATCACCGTCTTTTCCGCAACGTCGAAAAAGGCGGAACGGATCCGTTCGGCCATGGCACCCGGATGGCCGTTGGCGATCGGCTGGCCATCGATCTCGACGATCGGGAAGCAGATGCTGGTTGCAGCGGTGATAAAGACTTCGCGGGCCGAGAGCATCTCTTCGCGGGAGAACTCACGTTCCTGCACGTTGATGCCAAGCTTTGCCGTCACATCCATCAACCCGGTGCGGGTGATGCCGCGCAGGATGCCCTGTTCGGCTGGACGCGTCACGAGCAGACCATCCTTGTCGACGATCCAGACATTGGTTGCGGCACCCTCAGTGACCATACCCCGCGCGTCGACATAAATGGCTTCCTGTGCACCCTTTTCCTTTGCCGCCTGGCGGGCCATGGCGTTGGGCAGAAGTCCGACCGTCTTGATGTCGACCCGGTCCCAGCGATTGTCGGGAAGCGTGATGGCCTTCAGGCCCTTTTCGTTTTTCGTCGCAATTACCGCCGGATCGGTGATCTTGGCTGTGATGACGAGGCTCGGCGGGGTATCCGGCGACGGATAGACATGGTCACGGCGGGCGACGCCACGCGTCACCTGAAGATAGAACAGGCCGTTCTTCACCCGGTTGCGGCGGGCGACCTCGCGGATGACCTGGGTGAGTGCTCCCCGGCTCATCGGGCGCCTCATGGCAAGCTCCGACAGCGAGCGATCCAGACGGTCCAGGTGCCGGGTCAGATCGACAATAACGCCGTGGCGGATTTCACAGACCTCGTAGACACCGTCGGCGAATTGGTAGCCGCGATCCTCGATATGCACGCCCGCCTCGGAATGCGGCAGATAGCGACCGTTGACATAGGCAATGCGCGGCATGGGGTTGTGAACCTTCAGAAATATTGGATCGAAACGCGGAAGAGCTGCTCGACGTGGCGAACGGCCTCTGCCGCGGCAAAGAGAACGACGCGGTCCTTGGCCTTGATCTTGGTGTCGCCATCGGGGCGGATCACGGTCTTGTCGCGCAGGATGGCGCCGATGCGCAGGCCCGGCGGCAATTCAAGCTCCCGGAAGGGCTTGCCAACGAGCGGCGAGGTTTCCAGCGCCTCAGCCTCTATCACTTCGGCCTTGCCCTTCTGGACGGCATAGACGGCGCGAATGCGGCCCTTGCGGACATGCTGCAACACGCGGGAAATGGTGACGGCGCGCGGGTTGATGTGGGCATCGATCCCGATCGACGTCGCCAGTTCGTGGAAGGACGGGCTGTTGATCAGCGCCATGCCCGACTTGCAGCCGAGGCGCTTGGCCATGGCGGCACTCAGGATGTTGGTCTGGTCGTTGTTGGTCAGCGTCACCATCAGGTCGGCATCCTGGATGTCGGCCTGCTGGAGGATGTTCTGGTCGAGTGCCGATCCGTGCAGGACGATGCCGTCCTTCAGCTGGTCGGACACAGCAAGCGCGCGCTCACGGTCGTTCTCGATGATCTTCAGCCGGGTTTTCGGCTGCATCTCTTCGATGGCGCGGGCGACGTAGTAGCCGATATTGCCACCGCCGGCGATGACGATGCGACCGGCTTCCTGCTCCTCATGGCCGAAAAGACCGAGCGTGCGGCGGGCGTGGTCGCGCTGGCAGATGACATAGGCGAGGTCGCCGACCTGCAAGTGATCCTGCGAGCGCACGACATTCAGGCGGCCGTTGCGATAGATCGCGCAAACCGTCGCCATGAGGTCGGGAAAGAGTTCGCTCAGCTGATTGAGCGGAGTGTCGACGACAGGGCAATCCTCCATGCATTCGATGGCGAGCATGGCGATATGGTCGTCGGCGAAGCGCACGATGTCGGTGGCGCCGGGGAAGGAAATGCGCCGCAAAACCATCTTGCCGACCTCGATCTCCGGCGAAATGGTAACGTCGATCGGCAGGTTGTCACGGCTGAACAGATCGGAATATTCGGGCCGCAGATAGTTCTGCGAGCGAATGCGGGCGATCTTGGTCGGGACGTTGAACAGCGAATGGGCGACCTGGCAGGCGGTCATGTTGATTTCGTCGTAGAGCGTGACGGCAATCAGCATTTCGGCCTGGTCGGCGCCGGCCCTCGCCAGCACATCCGGATGAGCGCCATGGCCGACGTAACCGCTGACATCCAGCGTCTCGGTGATATGCGAGACGAGCGAGGCGGAGGTGTCGATGACCGAGACGTCGTTGCCTTCCTGGGAGAGCCGCTCGGCAATGCCGTAACCGACCTGGCCCGCGCCGCAGATGATGACTTTCATTCTATGCTTCCTGCCCCAGGATCGGTTCTACCGGACTCGGTTCGACCGCTTATACGCCAAGCGACTTCAGTTTGCGATGGAGGGCCGAGCGTTCCATGCCGACGAATTCCGCCGTGCGTGAAATGTTGCCACCGAAACGGTTGATCTGAGCGATCAGGTAGTCTCGTTCGAACATTTCGCGCGCCTCGCGCAGGGGCAGCGTCATGATATGGGTGTCGTTGCGGGCCGAAACCTTCGGCAACATGTCGGAGAGATCCTGCGGCAACATCTCGGCCGTGATCGGCGCTTCGGGGCTGTCGCCCTGGGCGAGGATCATCAGGCGTTCGATGTTGTTGCGGAGCTGACGGATATTGCCCGGCCAGTCATTCGCCTGGAGGACCGCCATGGCGTCCTCGCCGATCTTGCGCTGGCGGATGCCGGCCTGCTCGGAGACCTGGCGCATGAACATGTCGACGAGGAAGGGAATATCCTCGCGGCGCTCGGCAAGCGCCGGCACCTTTACCGGCACGACGGCCAGGCGATGGAAGAGGTCTTCCCGGAAGCGGCCCTCGGCGATCAGGCTTTCGAGATTGTAGGCGCTCGACGAGATGATGCGCACATCGACCTTGACGCGCTTGGAGCCGCCGATGCGCTCGAACTGCTGCTCAACAAGCACCCGCAGGATCTTGTTCTGCGTCTCGCGCGGCATTTCGCCGATTTCGTCGAGATAAAGAATACCGCGATGGGCTTCTTCCAGCGCGCCAATGCGGCGGGGCTGACCGGGCGTGCCTTCGGTGCCGAACAGCGCCATCTCCATACGGTCCGGCGTGATCGCCGCCGCATTCAACGAGACGAACGGCCCGACAGAGCGGGTCGAACGCTTGTGGATCATGCGGGCGACCAGTTCCTTGCCGGAGCCGGAGGGGCCGAAGATCATGATGCGGCTGTTGGTCGGCGCAACCTTCTCGATGGTCTGGCGCAGCTGCGAGACGGCGACCGAGGTGCCGATCAGTTCGATCGCGTCACCGGTGCGGCGCTTGAGTTCCGAGACCTCGCGCTTGAGCTTGGAGTTTTCCAGCGCGCGCTCGGCGATCAGGATCAGGCGGTCGGCCTTGAAGGGCTTTTCGATGAAGTCGAAGGCGCCGCGCTTGATGGCCGAGACGGCCGTCTCGATATTGCCGTGACCGGATATCATTACGACCGGCAGGTCCGGATGGCGGGCCTTGATTTCGTCGAGCAGCGAGAGGCCATCGAGCCGGCTGCCCTGCATCCAGATGTCGAGAAAGACCAGACGCGGGACACGGTCGGAGATGGCGGCAAGCGCGCTGTCGGCATCATGGGCGGTGCGGGTCTCGTGTCCCTCGTCGCTCAGAATACCGGAGACGATCTCGCGAATGTCCTCTTCGTCGTCGACTACCAGAATATCAGAGGCCATAGACCTTTTCCTTATCGCTTTCAGTGACCATGGCGGGGGCGTCTGCGCGCGGCAGGATGATGCGGATCATCGCACCCCTGCCCCGGTCGAAATCCACCGGTGCGTCGTGCAGCTCAAGCTGCCCGCCATGCTCTTCAATAATCTTCTTCACGATCGCGAGGCCAAGGCCGGTGCCTTTCTCGCGCATCGTCATGTAGGGTTCGAGAATGCGGTGCCGGTTCTCCGTTGGCAGGCCGCGGCCGTTGTCGATGACGTCGACCGTGAACCGGTCGAGTTCGGAATCGAATGTCGAGCGGACCAGGATCTTGCCGTGGTCGCCCAGTTCTTCCTTCGGCACCGCTTCGATCGATTCGACAGCGTTCTTGACGATGTTGCCGACGGCCTGGGCCAGCATGCGGGCGTCGAAGCTGCCCTCCAGCGGCTCATCGCCGAAGCTGCGCTGGAATTCGATGTCGGCGCTGCCGATCTCGCGCAGGAAGACGGCATCCGTCAGGATCTCGCGCAGGTCTGAACGCTGTTTCGTCGGCTTCGGCATGCGGGCGAAGGCGGAGAATTCGTCGACCATGCGGCCGATATCCTCGACCTGGCGCACAATCGTGTCCGTGCACTGGTTGAAGACGGCCTTGTCATCTTCTGCGATCTGCTTGCCATAGCGGCGCTTCAACCGCTCCGCCGAGAGCTGGATCGGAGTGAGCGGGTTCTTGATTTCGTGGGCGATGCGACGCGCGACATCGGCCCAGGCGGTGGAGCGCTGGGCGACGACCAGATCGGTGATGTCATCGAGGGTGATGACGTAGGAATCGACCGAGCCCCGCGTTTCTTCCCGCGTCACCTGGACGTTGAGGGTCCGTTCCTTGCCGCCCCGGATCATGTTGATCTGCTCGCGATATTCGCCGCGATGGCGCACAGCCGCTTCGGCCAGCACTCGGTCGACCTCAGGCGCGACCAGCGCCAGCTTCTGGCCCATCAGTTGTTCGCCGGGCAGAGCCAGGAAGTATTCGGCAGAAGGATTGACGATCGTGATGATACCATCGTCCTCGACACCAATGACGGCGGCCGTTACGCCCGAGAGAACCGCTTCGATAAAGCGGCGGCGGTCGTCGACCTCGTCCTTGGCTTCCAGGATCTCGTCGCGCTGCGAGCGGATCTGCGAGACCATCTTGTTGAACGTGCGCGACAGGCTGCCGACATCGCCATCTGCCGCGCGGACGGGCACCAGCACATTGAGATTGCCGGACGCGATACTGTCGGCGGCACCGATCAACAGGCGGATCGGCCGCACGATCCGATCCGCGACGGCGATCGCGGTCCAGATGGCGGCAAGCAGCACGATCAGTGCGAAACCGAGATAGAGAATGGCAAACGCGATCTGGAGCGTTGTTCGGCCATCTTCCATCGACTGGTATTCGGCGGTGTTTTCTTCCATCTGGCGCATCGCCTGCATGACCTTCGGGTCAACGGCTCTGATCGTGTAGAGGAAGGTTCCCGACAAGCTGTCGAGCTTGATGATGGCCCCGACAAGATTGGTGATACCAGGCGGGATCAAGGTCGGCTGACCGGCCGAGGCGCTCGCAAGCGCATCCCGGGGAATGGCCGGCAGAGGCTTTTCCGTATCGATGTCGGCTTGAGTGATGGCAGAACCATCTTCCCGCACCAGGAAGGCGCCGAGCATGCCGCGACCGCGCGCCTGGCGGGTCATCAGCTCCACGAAGCCGGTCCGATCAAGGTAAAAGAGCGCGCGATTGCGCTCCAGATCGTTCGCCATCGAGATCGTCTGGCCCTGGAGGTAGCTCGCATTCTCCATCATGTAGGCCTGGGCGATGTTCATCGACGATGAAACGATCGACTGCGTTCTGATCGAGAACCAGCGATCCAGCCCGACATTCAGCGTGATCGAGGCGAAAATGGCGACAAGGATCGCCGGCGTGATCGCAATCACGGAGAAGAGCGCGACGATGCGCACATGCAGGCGAGCGGCGGCACGCCCACGGTTGCGCGCCTTGAACAGGCGCATCACTTCGCGGCCGATCAGGAAGACCAGACCGACGATGAAGAGCGAATTGATGACCGCCGACGCGACCAGCACGCGGGAGGTCGGCTCGATCGGGGTGAGGCCCAGCAGAATCGGCAGGGTCAGGGATGCGCAGAGCAGCGCACCGCCGGCGGTCAGCAGACCAGGCAGCGCAAAGGATGCGCGGCGGTCATGTGCCAGCGTGTCTACATCTGCTGCGGCGGCGTTCCTCACGCGTGCCATCATTTCCCCCGGATCCGCTCGATCGGATCTTATTGACGCGGTCGCCTGGCGGTTCCCGTCGACTTTGTTTCTGCAAGGCTCGTCACATCGGTAGCCATGAACGGACACGTTCCATCACGATGAGACGTGACTTTTGAGCAACGCAATGTGGCGAAATTGCAACGGCGGTTCCGCAATTGTCAAGCGGAGCGGGAGCTTCGATAGACCGAGACGCCCAGCTCCCGGATCTTCTTGCGCAGCGTGTTGCGATTGAGGCCGAGCAGATCGGCTGCCTTGATCTGATTGCCGCGGGTGGCGGTCAGGGCCGCGAGAATCAGCGGATATTCCATTTCCGTCAGAACACGGTCGTAGAGGCCCGACGGCGGGAGGGCATCGCCGAACGAGGCAAAGTAGGTCCGCATGTTCTCCTCGACGGCCTGCGAGATCGTCATCGTGCCGGAGGGCATGCCGACCTTGGCGATCGGGCTGTCGGACACATCGGCACGCAGTTCCTGCTCGACGATTTCACGGGCGATCACATCCTGTGGATAAAGCGCCATCAGGCGGCGGACCACATTCTCAAGCTCGCGGACATTGCCCGGCCAGGCATAGGACTTCATCACTTCGAGCGCTTCGTGGTCGAAGCGCTTCGAATCGAGACCTTCCTTTTCGCCCTGCTGGATGAAATGGCGGACGAGATCCGGAATGTCCTCGGCGCGGTCGCGCAGCGGCGGCAGCCGCAGCGGCACGACGTTGAGGCGATAATAGAGATCTTCGCGGAAGAGGCCCTGGTTAATTGACTGCTTCAGGTCCTTGTTGGTGGCAGCCACGATCCGCACGTCGGTACGGATCGGGGTACGGCCACCGACAGTGGTATACTCGCCCTGCTGAAGGACGCGAAGCAGACGGGTCTGGGCATCCATCGGCATGTCGCCGATTTCGTCGAGGAAGAGCGTGCCGCCCTCGGCCTGCTCGAAGCGGCCGGTAGAGCGGGTCTGGGCGCCGGTGAAGGCGCCCTTTTCGTGGCCGAAGAGTTCGGATTCGATCAGATCGCGTGGGATGGCCGCCATGTTGATGGCGACGAAGGGACCGTTCCGGCGCTTGCCATAGTCGTGCAGCGCCTTGGCGACCAGTTCCTTGCCGGTGCCCGATTCGCCGGTGATCATCAGCGTCAGGTCCGTCTGCATCAGGCGGGCGAGCACGCGGTAGATTTCCTGCATGGCGGCCGAGCGGCCGACCAGCGGCATGCCGTCCTGCATGTCGTCGTCGAGACGCGCCGGGCGCTTCTTCGGCTCCGACAGCGCGCGGCCGATGATGGCGATCAGCTCGGTCAGGTCGAAGGGCTTGGGCAGGTAGTCATAGGCGCCCTTCTCAGAGGCCTTGATGGCAGTCATGAAAGTGTTCTGAGCACTCATGACGAGGACCGGCAGGTCCGGCCGCGCCTTCTTGATGCGCGGCAAGAGGTCGAAAGCGTTTTCATCCGGCATCACGACGTCGGTGACGACCAGATCGCCCTCGCCTGCCGAGATCCAGCGCCAGAGGGTGGCAGCGTTTGAGGTGATCCTGACGTCGTAACCTGCACGGCTCAGTGCCTGGTTCAGCACCGTGCGGATCGCAGCATCGTCATCTGCAACAAGGATCGTGGCCGTCATCAGTTCGTTCCCGTGGATTTGGCAAGAGGCGCATCGTCGAGCGCCGTCTCTTTCGACATGGGCATGAGGACCCGGAAAGTGGTTCGGTTCGCCTGGCTGTCGCATTCGACGATGCCGCCATGGCCGCCAATGATCTTGGCGACCAGGGCCAACCCAAGACCGGAGCCGTTCGTCTTCGTTGTGATGAAGGGATCGAAGAGATGCGGCAGCAGATCGGATGGCACGCCTGGCCCATTGTCATGGACACAGAATTCGAGTGGCAACGAGATCTTCTCGCGCGAGCCTGCGACCGAGAGGCGAATGCCCGGGCGATAGGCGGTGGTCAGCTGGATCTCGCCATCGGAGCGTTCGCCGATCGCTTCGGCAGCGTTCTTCACGAGGTTGAGGAAGACCTGGACGAGCTGATCCCTGTTGGCAAAGACCGGCGGCAGAGAAGGGTCGTAATTTTCGGTGATGCGGATGTTGCGGGCAAAGCCTGCCTTGGCGACTGCCTTCACCTGATCGAGGACAGAGTGGATGTTGATCGACTGGCGGTCGACCGGGCGCTCGTCGGAGAAAACCTCCATGCGGTCGACCAGCGAGACGATGCGGTCGGTCTCGTCGCAGATCAGCCGTGTCAGCGCCCTGTCTTCGTCGGTTACCGCTGTCTCGAGCAATTGGGCCGCTCCGCGGATGCCGGACAGCGGATTCTTGATCTCGTGCGCGAGCATGGAGGCAAGGCCGGTGACGGAACGGGCCGCGGCTCGGTGGGTCAACTGGCGGTCGATCTTGTCGGCCATGGAGCGTTCCTGGAAGACCACCACGACATTGCCGGGCTGGCTCAAAACCGGCGCGACATAGAGGTCGACCAGCTTCTCCTGGCCGAGACGCGGCGAGCTCAGGTCGACGCGATATTCATTCACCGGAGCGCGGCGTTCGCGCACCTGCTCGATCAGCGAGAGCAGCGGACTGCCGAAGGGAATGAAGGTCGAGATGCGGTAGCGCGCCAGATGGGAAGCACTCGCGCCGAAGAAGGCTTCCGCCTCCCAATTGGCGAATGCGATATGGCCGTTCGCGTCGACCATCACCACCGGGTTCTGGATGGCGTTCAGCACGGCCATGGCGAGGCCATTGGTGCCCGCGTTGTCGTTCGCCGTCATGCGGCCTCCTGTCTGGCGCTGGCATCGGCACTGCTCGAGAGCGCAAGCTCCAGAGCCTCGGCGACAAAACCGGCGTCCTTCGATGTCATGATTGCGGCCTTGGTTTCGCCCGCGAGATCGGGTGCTTGGCGGTCGAGATACCAGCCGAGATGCTTGCGGGCATGGCGGACACCGACCGCGCCATAATGCTCCAGCATCATCCTGTAGTGTTCGACAACGAGGCCGGGGATCTCGGAAGCCTGAGGACCGGCATGGCCAGCGAGGACACCGGCATGCCAGGGCCTGCCCTGACACGAACGTCCGACCATCACCGCATCGGCGCCGGAGCGGCGCAGGATCTCGTGAGCATCCTCGACGGTCTCGACGTCACCATTGGCGATCAGTGGAATGTGGATCGCATCGCGAACAGCCGCGATGGCGTCCCAATCGGCGCGGCCTTCGTAAAACTGCATGCGCGTGCGGCCATGGACCGTGATCAGCTGCACACCAGCAGCTTCCGCACGGGCCGCAATGTCAGGCGCGTTGATCGAGTTTTCGTCCCAGCCGAGACGCATCTTGACCGTGACGGGGATCTTCACTGCCTTCACCGTCGCTTCGATCAGCGAAAGTGCGTGATCCGGCTCTCGCATGAGGGCAGAGCCAGCGTAACCACCGATGACCTTCTTGGCCGGGCAGCCCATGTTGATATCGATGATGTCGGCACCGTTCGCCTCGGCAATGACGGCCGCCTCAGCCAGCCATTTTGCCTCGCGGCCGGCAAGCTGGACCATATGAGGCGTGAGCCCCGCCCCCTTGAGACGCGACCAGCTTTCCGCTGCATTGAAGACGAGCTCGCGGCTTGCCACCATTTCGGTCACGACAAGCCCGGCACCAAAGCGAAAGGCCAGCTGCCGGAATGGCAGATCGGTCACTCCGGACATCGGCGCAAGCACAAGCCGGTTCCGGACAGGAACCTTGCCGATGCTGAAGGGCGTGTCCAACGCGACGCAAATCAAATGATTATCTTTCAGGCAAAGAACGCATTTGCATTATTTTTAGACAGTCAGCTCTAGCTTGCCAAGAGGCAAAGCTCACGCATCGACAAAAAATCGTGCAAATGCTGGAAAAGCTGATGCCGAGCCGATAGAGCACGGTTGCGAAGAAAATGTGTCATGGACCAGGCAGGGCGATGGAGCAAGGGCGTAGCGGAACAATCGGGGTCGCGGTGGTTGCCGCAGGACGCGGCGAACGCGCCGGCGCCTCGGTCGAAGGACCCAAACAATATCGGCGGATCGGCGGCAAGCCGGTCATCTGGCACACGCTCAAGATTTTCCTCGACTGGCCCAGAAGTGGCCCGATCGCCGTGGTGATCCACCCCGACGATCGGGCGCTGCTCGAGGCTGCCGTCGCCGATTTGCCCCAACGAGAGGGTCTGATCATCGTGACGGGTGGCGCCACGCGACAGGCTTCCGTGCTGAACGGCCTGCGTGCCCTGCAGGATCGCGGCATCGAGCATGTGATGATCCAGGACGGCGTGCGACCCTTCGTCGATGCCGCACTTCTGGAGCGGATCGCCAGTGAACTCGCAGCTGGAAAAAGGGCCGTGCTGCCGGCCCTGCCCGTTTCGGACACGATCAAGCGCGCCGACACCTCTGGTGTCGTTGGAGCGACCGTTCCACGCAAGGATCTTTTCGCGGCGCAGACACCACAGAGCTTTCACTATACGACCATCCTTGCTGCCCACGAACGGGCGGCCGAGGAGCAGGCCGTGGATTTCACCGACGATGCCTCCATCGCGGAATGGGCGGGTCTACCGGTCCACCTGGTCGAAGGCTCGATCGACAATGTCAAATTGACCGTGCAAAGGGATATCGCCATGGCCGACGAGAAATTGCGGGGCACCGCCCTGCCCGATGTTCGCACCGGAAACGGCTATGACGTGCACCAGCTCGCAGCTGGTGATGGCGTGACCCTTTGCGGCATTTTCATTCCGCACGACCAGAAGCTCAAGGGACATTCGGATGCCGATGTCGCGCTGCATGCGCTGACGGACGCGCTGCTGGCGACCTGTGGTGCCGGCGATATCGGCGATCATTTTCCGCCCTCGGACATGCAGTGGAAGGGTGCGCCATCGCGCATCTTCCTGGAGCATGCCGCCAAGATCGTGCGTGAGGCCGGCGGCATCATCATGAATGCAGATATTTCGCTTATTGCCGAAGCGCCTAAGATTGGACCCCATCGCCAGGCCATGCGGGAGAAGCTAGCTGAAATTCTCACCATCTCGCTTGATCGCTGCTCGGTGAAGGCGACGACCAATGAGACGATCGGCTTTGTCGGGCGGCGCGAGGGGATCGCGGCGATTGCGACAGCGACCGTCGTCTTCCGCGGTGCAGAGTGATGGGGCTTTATCCGGCCGACATCGAGGCGCAGGCCGCAGAGATCATTGCCGCCTATCGACACCTGGGCTGGATGATCGCGACGGCCGAGTCCTGCACCGGCGGGTTGATTGCCGGCGCCCTGACCGAGATCGCCGGTTCGTCGGCCGTCGTCGACCGCGGTTTCGTGACTTATACCAACCAAGCCAAGATGGATCTGATCGGCGTTTCAGCGGCGACGCTGGAGGTCTTCGGTGCAGTCTCGAAGGAGACGGCGCTGCAGATGGCGCATGGGGCGCTGATGCGTTCGGGTGCCGCGGTCGCGGTGGCCGTAACCGGCATTGCCGGACCGGGCGGCGGCTCGGCGGAGAAGCCGGTTGGCCTCGTGCATCTCGCCTTGAAGACCCGCTCGGGCCTCATCGATCACCGGGAGATGCGCTATGGCGAGATCGGACGGGATCAGGTGCGGCTTGGGACCGTCAGGACCGCACTTGAAATGCTACTCAAGGCTGTAGAATAGTTCTTTCGACACAAGACTCATCAGCCAAACGCGCCCCTCTGACAACGCTATCACCCCCCTCAGCCTCAAGTCTGGAGCAGTCTCATGAAGGCCTGGCAAATTTTTCGGCACGCCTTGCTTCAACTCACAGGGAATATGAAGGCCGCCATCTCCGTTTCGGCGCTGCCTCTCGCCCTGGCTTTGATCTCAGCAATTATACTGCTCGGCGATATTCTGTTCCTGACGCCCGAACAGATGCAGCTGCGCGCCAGCAGCGGGCAGGCTGCTGACGATGTCGGACGATCCTTTCTTGCGGTTGCCATCTTCACCATCATATTTTTCTGGACCGCTGTCGCTTGGCACCGTTTCGTGCTGCTGGGAGAAATTTCGGGCTGGCGCCCCCCCTTTCACGGGGGACGCATGGCAGCCTACTTCGGCAAAGGTCTATTGATTGGCCTGATCCTCGTCATACCGGCGCTAATGCTGATGTTCTTCATCACTATGCTTGTGGCAAATCTGCCTGCCAGCCTTGCGCCCTACACGATGCTTCTCGTCGTGCCGGCCTATCTGCTTATTTCAACGATTGGTCTTCGGCTTGCGACGATACTGCCCGGTGTTGCGCTCGGCCATCAGACCTCGTTGACCGATGGACTGACCGCAAGCGACGGAAACGGCCTGAACTTCCTCGGGCTCGTGGTAATCCTGGCACTCGCAAGTTTGGCGACCGATTTCATTGCCCAGCTCCTTGCCGGCATCTCGCTAGGTCTGATGCTCGTCTGGTACATCCCCGCGCAGTGGTTCCTGGCCATGCTCGGGCTGTCGGTCCTCACCACGCTTTACGGCCACTATATCGAGAAGCGCCCGTTGATTTAGTAACTCAGGACCCAGCGTAGATCTTGTCCGCCCGCGTCTCGAAGGCTTCCGAGAACATGCGGAAGGCGCGGTCGAACATCGAGCCCATCAGAGCGCCGAGGATGCGGTTCTTGAACTCGTAGTCGATGTAGAAATGCACGGAGCAGCCGCCATCCGCCGTTTCTTCGAAGCGCCAGCGATTGTCGAGATACTTGAACGGTCCCTCGATGTATTTAACATCGATGGTCCGCTCGGAGGGCGTCAGCAGGACCTGTGTGGTGAAGGTTTCGCGGATCGCCTTGTAGCCCACCGTCATGTCAGCCAGCAGCAATTCCTTGCCATCGCGTTCGCGACGCGAGCGAATGGTCAGCGCTTCGCAGAGCGGCAGGAATTCCGGATAGCGCTCGATGTCGGCGACGAGAGCATACATGCGGTCGGGCGAGTGCTTGACGGGGCGGCGGGTTTCGAATTGTGGCATGAAGCGGGACTTAATGAGGAAGTCCCGCGAGATCAAGCAGGTGCGCCATTTCGCCGTGGGATTTGAGGGTTATCACGGGCACGGACGGGCCGTGACGATCGATTTCCTGGATGATGCGTGGGGCGAAGCGGCGCTCGAAGTTCCAGATGTAGGAGAGGAATTCGCGGTCGGGTAAGGGTTCGGGGCAGCCTTCCGCCATATCAGGTCTGACTGTACCTTTGTAACGCGCCACTCTTTTCGCAACGCCCAGAAGGCATTTCCATCTGGAAAGCCGCAGCCAAATAATGAGGTCGGTGCGCGGTAGCCTTATGTCAAATGACGACGAACCACTGCCGTCTATGACCCAAGCCTCGTCGGCAACCAAGACACTCAAGCGTTCACGCTGCTCTTGCCTGCTCCGTTCCTGCCAACCGGGCAGCCAGCGCACATCCCTGTCCAGCGAAACGTAAGTGAGATTGAGCGAGGATGCGAGGCACTGGGAATACGTGCTCTTTCCGGCGCCTGATGAGCCGATGACGCAGATGCGTCGAGCGTCACGCAATTGGATAGCGGCATCATTTCCGAGCGGGATCTGCAACATTCGGAGCAACCGTCAAGCTGCGGCCACGGGCCTGATCTGATCAAGACCCTTCGCGGTTTTGCTTGCCTGAACAAGGTCGTAGGTCCGCTGAAGGTTCAGCCAAAATTCAGGACTTGTCGAGAAATAGCGCGCCAGCCGCAACGCCATCTCCGCCGTTACATGGGCATCGCCCTTGTCCAGCGATTCGAGCGCAGGCAAGGGGATACCGGTCTCCGCAGCCACCGTCGCGCACGCCAGCCCGAAGTCAGCGATGAAATCATCGAAAAGGACGCGACCGGGATGGATGGGCTCATCAGGCAACTGCAGCATCTGGCACCTCAGTGGTAGTCGCAAACTTCGACGTCGTAAGCATCCCCATCGACCCATCGGAAGCATATTCGCCACTGATCGTTGATCCGGATCGAATGCTGGCCTTCTCGATTGCCCCTCAGCTTCTCCAGCCGATTGCTCGGCGGTACGCGCAAGTCACCAAGATCGTGAGCGGCGTTTATTGCCATCAGCTTTCGCCGGGCCCGTTCAACTACGTCCGGCGGGAGCGGTCGAACGTTCGAGGTCTTGAAAAGTTGCTCCGTCAGTTTGTCCTTGAAATCTCTTATCATGATTTCATCCAAACCGACAGGGCAGCCTAGGTACGAACCAGTTGCAGCTTCTCCCGCGCCGCCTTCAACCGCGCAAAGTCATCGCCGGCATGGTGGGAGGATCGGGTCAACGGGCTTGAGGATACCATCAGGAAGCCCTTGGTATAGGCGATGTCCTCGTAGGACTTGAACTCTTCCGGCGTGACGAAGCGCTCGACCTTGTGGTGCTTGCGGGTCGGCTGGAGATACTGGCCGATGGTCAGGAAGTCGACGTCGGCGGTGCGCAGGTCGTCCATCAGCTGCAGGACTTCGTTTCGCTCTTCGCCGAGGCCAACCATGATGCCCGACTTGGTGAACATGGTCGGGTCGAGTTCCTTGACCCGCTGCAGCAGGCGCACGGAGTGGAAATAGCGCGCGCCCGGACGGACCGTCAGGTAGTTGCCCGGCACGGTTTCCATGTTGTGGTTGAAGACGTCGGGCTTGGCAGCGACGACACGCTCCAGAGCACCGGGCTTCTTCAGGAAGTCCGGCGTCAGGATCTCGATCGTCGTTTGCGGCGACGCGGCACGAATGGCCCAGATCACCTTTTCGAAATGTTCGGCGCCACCATCGGCCAGATCGTCGCGATCGACGGAGGTGATGACGACGTGCTGCAGACCCATCTGGCGGACGGCCTTGGCGACGTTTTCAGGTTCGTCCAGGTCGAGTGCATTGGGCTTGCCGGTCGCGACATTGCAGAAGGCGCAGGCGCGGGTACAGATCTCGCCCATGATCATGAAGGTCGCGTGCTTCTTGTCCCAGCACTCGCCGATATTCGGGCAGCCAGCTTCCTCGCAGACAGTCACCAGCTTGTGGGAACGGACGAGTTCGCGGGTCTCGTGATAGCCCTTCGAGGTCGGCGCCTTGACGCGGATCCATTCCGGCTTGCGCAGCACTTCGGTGTCGGGCTTGTGGGCCTTTTCAGGATGGCGCACACGCTTTTCGTCCGCGGGCACCACGGGTGCTGCGTTCGAAAGATTGGTCCTGTCGAGAATGGTGACCATGGTCAAAACCCTGTCCCGCCGCTCGTGCGGCTAATCGAGATTACCGCCGGACAAGCCGGGCGATGAAGAGAAGGATGCTGGCACCGACGAAGCTGGTGAGCAGGTAGCCGAGCCAGTCACCTTCGACAAAGATGCCGAGGCGACGGAAGATCGCGGCTGCGATTGCCGCACCGACGATGCCGATCACGATGTTCATGAAGACGCCGAAGCGCATGTCCATCAGCTTGCCGGCAAGCCAGCCAGCGAGGCCGCCGAAGAAGATCGTCGCGATAATGCCGACTTCAAACCCTGCCACGTCGAACTCCCTTCGGATCGTCAATTTGGAACCTGCCGCCCATATAGGCGGCGAGGTTCCGTTTCACAACCGGGCTTTAGGCGTTGAGTACCCGGCCATAGGCGTCAAGCACGCTTTCCTTCATCATTTCCGACAGCGTCGGATGCGGGAAGATCGTGTGCATCAGCTCTTCCTCTGTCGTCTCGAGGTTCATCGCGACGACAAAGCCCTGGATGAGCTCGGTCACTTCCGCACCAACCATGTGGGCGCCGATGAGTTCGCCGGTCTTCTTGTCGAAGATCGTCTTGATCATGCCCTGGTCTTCGCCGAGTGCGATCGCCTTGCCGTTGGCGGCAAAGGAGTAGCGGCCAACACGGATCTCGCGGCCCTGTTCTTTCGCCTTGGCTTCCGTCAGGCCGACCGAGGCGACCTGCGGGTTGCAATAGGTGCAGCCGGGGATCTTCGCCTTGTCCATCGGGTGAACGTTCGGCAGGCCAGCGATCTTCTCGATGCAGATGACGCCTTCATGCTCGGCCTTGTGGGCGAGCATCGGGGGGCCAGCCACGTCGCCGATCGCATAGAGACCCGGCACATTGGTCTTGCCATAGCCGTCGATGACGATGCAGCCGCGATCGGTCTTCACACCGAGCGTTTCGAGGCCGAGGTTTTCGATATTGCCCTGGACGCCGACGGCGGAGATCAGGCGATCAGCGGTGATCGTCTGGACCTTGCCATCCTTGGTTTCCACATGGGCGGTGATGGAGTTCGCACCCTTTTCGACCTTGGAGACCTTGGCTTCGGTGATGATCTTCAGGCCGCGCTTTTCCAGCTGCTTGCGGGCGAAGGTGGAGATCTCAACGTCTTCAACCGGCATGATGTTGGCCATCAGCTCGACAACGGTCACATCGACGCCCATGGAGCGGTAGAAGGAGGCGAATTCGATGCCGATCGCGCCCGATCCCATGACGACCATGGACTTCGGCATGAAGTCCGGCTTCATCGCTTCGAAATAGGTCCAGATCAGCTTGCCATCCGGCTCGATGCCGGGGAGCGCACGCGGACGTGCGCCCGTCGCGACAATGATGTGCTTGGCGGTGTAGGTGCCCTCGCCCAGAACGCCCTTCGGAATCGGGTTCTGCGGTTCAACCACGGGCTTGGTCATCTTGCCGACCACGATTTCGCCGGGCTTGGTCAGCTTGGCTTCGCCCCAGATCACGTCGATCTTGTTCTTTTTCATCAGGAAGGCGACGCCGCCGTTGAGGCGAGCCGAGACGCCGCGCGAACGGGCGACCACGTCCTTAACGTCGGCGGTCATCGTGCCGTTCAGCGTCAGGCCGTAGGATTTTGCGTGATTGGCGTGATCGAGGATCTCGGCCGAGCGCAGGAGCGCCTTGGTCGGGATGCAGCCCCAGTTGAGGCAGATGCCGCCCAGATGCTCGCGCTCGATGATCGCCGTCTTCAGGCCGAGCTGGGCTGCACGAATAGCGGTGACGTAGCCGCCGGGGCCGGAGCCGATGATGATGACGTCGTAAGCATTCGACATGGGCGCTTCCACTCCTCGGTTTCCTGCGAGCCTCCGCTAAAACGGAGGCCCGTTTGGGGACTGGAAGCGAGACCCTCAGGCTGCGGGTGTCTCGGCTTCCGGTTCGTGATGAACCAGCATCCCGTAGATTTCATCCTTGAGCTGCATCCGCTTCTTGCGCATTTCCACGATGTGGAAGTCGTCTGCAGGCTCGACATCGGTTTCGGCGCGGTGGATGGCCCGGTTCACCTCATGATAGGTTTCGAACAATCTCGCGAAATGACCATCCGTTTCTTTCAGATGACGCATCAGCGCGACGTGTTCCGGGAATTCCACTGCCAGTTCGTGCGGTGTGTTCGACATGATCCCATCTCCTCTTGTCGGGGTTGATGGGCTCAGGTTAGACGCAGCGCACAAGACCTCCTTGATTTTGATCAACGCGCCCTGACGGAGAGTTCAGGACGCCGTGTTTTCTTCAAAGCCCGAGCATCATGCGGACGATCGGCTCAAGGCCGCGTCCGATGGCATGGGTGTTCTCAGCATCCAGATGGATGCCGTCGAGCGGTGTGGTCTCGGCAACCGATCCGGCATCGAAAAAGGCACATCCGGCCTCGTCCGCCGCGTCGCGATACATGCTGGCCAGCATTGCGCCTTCTTCCACAGAGTGGTTGAACATGGCGCCGAACACCGAATTGGCCGTCTCACGGATCGCAGGCGGTGCAACGATCAGGATTTCGGGCTCTTCAAACTCGAAACCCCAGTCGTGCTTCTGCACCTGCTTGACCAGACGCTTGACGCCGCTGGTCGCGCCGATGGCCGTTCCCTGGATGCCACGCTTGAGGTCATTCGTCCCCAGCATGATGATCACGAGATCGATCGGCTTGTGCGTTGCGAGAAGCGTCGGAAGCAGCTTGGTTCCGTTGCGCTCGCAATCGCCCAGATGGTCGTCATAGGCCGTGGTGCGGCCGTTCAGGCCTTCGGCGATCACCCTGACCCCATGACCGAGCGCCTTTTGCAAGACGCTCGTCCAGCGGTCCTCGTGGGCATGGCGACCCAGGTTCACCGGGTCGTATCCCCATGTCAGGCTGTCGCCGTAAGCGAGAACGGTCTTCATCTTCTACCCTTAAACATACTGTTCCGCGCACAACACCTTCACGAGGCACATCAGCGCGCGCCTAGCCATGGCTTCACACTCATCTACAACGACATCGCATTCCTTCTGCAATCTCTCATCCATCTCGGGATTTCTCACATGAACCCATTTGTTGCGGAACTGGCGAACGATGTTTATCTCGACTAGCGTCTCCTCGGAGACATTTAAGTGAGCCATTAGGGTGTGAAGGTTGTTTCCTTGACCACCTTCAAATCTGATGTGAGCCTCTATCGCTGAACAGCAAACGATCACGGTGGAAATAAAGGCGCCAGATACGAATGCCGCCTCCGCGTCGCGGGCCAGAAAAGCGGAATACTCTGATATTACAATTCCGCCCTTCAGTTCGCTGTCTAAGAGCTCGCCAAAGTAGGTTTCCCTTTCTGACGAGCCCGTCATTTTCACACCAGCATGCCCATCGGATTTTCGATGTAGCGCTTGAAGGCACCGAGCAGCTCGGCACCGAGCGCGCCATCGACGCAGCGATGGTCGGTCGAGAGCGTCACGGTCATGACGTTCGCTACCTTCATCTCGCCCTTCTTCACCACCACCCGCTCTTCGCCGGCGCCGACCGCGAGGATCGTTGCATGCGGCGGGTTGACCACGGCCGAGAAGCTCTTCACGCCCATCATGCCCATGTTGGACACGGCAGTCGTGCCGCCCTGGTATTCCTCGGGCTTCAGCTTGCGGTCCTTGGCGCGCTTGCCGAGGTCCTTCATCTCGTTGGAGATGGTGGACAGGCTCTTTTCCTCGGCCTTGCGGATGATCGGGGTGATCAGGCCGCCGGGGATCGAGACCGCCACGCCGACATCGGCATGCTTGTGCTTGACCATGTTGGTGTCGGTCCAGGAGACGTTGGCATCCGGCACGTCGCGCAGTGCGAGGGCCAGGGCCTTGATCACCATGTCGTTGACCGAGAGCTTGTAGGCCGGCTTGCCGTCCTTTTCAGGGGCAGCGGCGTTCAGCTGGGCACGGAGCGCCATCAGGGCATCCAGTTCGCAATCCACGGAAACGTAGAAGTGCGGGATGGTCTGTTTGGATTCCTGAAGACGCTTGGCGATCGTCTTGCGCATGCCGTCATGCGGCACGAGCTCGTAGGAGCCTTCGGCGAAGTTCTTGAGAACCGCCTCTTCCGACGCACCCTTGGCGAGAACCGGTGCGGGTGCGGCAGTCGACGCAGCTGCTGCAGGCGCCGGTGCAGCCTTTGCTCCACCGGTGCTGACGGCCTTTTCGACGTCGCTCTTGACGACGCGGCCCTTCGGACCGGAGCCCGAGACAGCCTTCAAGTCGAGACCGGCTTCCTTGGCGAGGCGGCGCGCGAGTGGCGAGGCAAAGACCCGCTCCCCGCTCGACGCTGCCGGAGCAGCCGACGCAGCTGCAGGAGCCGGCGCTGCAGCTGGTGCCGCGGCAGGTGAAGGTGCTGCTTCCGCCTTAGGAGCAGGAGCCGCCTCAGCTTTCGGTGCGGCAGATCCGCCACCAGCAGCGGCGGCTGCCACGTCCTCGCCTTCCTCGGCAAGGATCGCGATCAGCGCATTGACCTTCACGGCCTCTGTGCCGGCGGGAACGACGATCTTTGCGACGATGCCTTCATCGACGGCTTCCACTTCCATGGTCGCCTTGTCGGTCTCGATCTCGGCGATCACGTCGCCGGACTTGACCTTGTCGCCTTCCTTGACCAGCCACTTGGCCAGATTGCCCTCTTCCATCGTCGGAGACAGGGCCGGCATGGTGATATTGATCGGCATGACCTTGCCCCCTTACTTGTAGCATACGGTTTTGACGGCCTGAACGACTTCGGCAACGCTCGGCAGTGCCAGCTTTTCGAGATTGGCCGCGTAAGGCATCGGAACATCCTTGCCGGCGATCGTCAGGATCGGCGCATCCAGATAGTCGAAGGCCTGCTGCATGACGCGGGTCGCAATTTCGGTGCCGACGGAGGACTGCGGATAGCCTTCCTCGACGGTCACGAGGCGACCGGTCTTCTTGACGGATTCGATGACGGTCGGCAGATCCATCGGACGGATGGTCCGAAGATCGATCAGTTCGACGTCGATGCCTTCCTTCGCCAGTTCCTCGACGGCCTTGACCGAATAGGTCATGCCGATACCGAAGGAAACGATGGTCACATCCTTGCCGGTCTTGTGGATGCGCGCCTTGCCGATCGGCAGGACGAAGTCATCCATCTTCGGCACTTCGAAGGAGTGACCGTAAAGGATTTCGTTTTCCAGGAAGATGACCGGGTTCGGATCGCGGATAGCAGCCTTCAGCAGGCCCTTGGCGTCGGCTGCCGTGTAGGGCATGACGACCTTCAGACCCGGGATCTGGCTGTACCAGGCCGCATAGTCCTGGCTGTGCTGGGCGCCAACGCGGGCAGCTGCACCGTTCGGACCACGGAAGACAATCGGCGCACCCATCTGGCCGCCGGACATGTAGAGCGTCTTGGCAGCTGAGTTGATGATGTGGTCAATCGCCTGCATGGCGAAGTTGAAGGTCATGAATTCGACGATCGGCTTCAGGCCGGCCATCGCCGCACCAACGCCGAGACCGGCAAAGCCATGCTCGGTGATCGGGGTGTCGACGACGCGCTTGGCGCCGAATTCCTGCAGCAGCCCTTGAGTGATCTTGTAGGCGCCCTGATATTCGGCGACTTCTTCACCCATGATGAAGACGTCAGGGTTGGCGCGCATTTCCTCGGCCATGGCTTCGCGCAGCGCTTCACGCACCGTCATCGTCACCATTTCGGTGCCGGCCGGAACGTCCGGATCGGCAGCGACTTCAACCTTCGGAGCAGCCGGAACGGCGGCAGCAGCAGGCGCTTCGGCTGCCGGTGCGGATACCGGCTCGGCGGCAGCAGGCGCTGCCTTCGGAACGGGTGCCGCATCGGCGCTTTCACCATCCTGCAGCAGAACGGCGATCGGCGTGTTGACCTTGACGTTCTCGGTGCCGGCCGCGATCAGCAGCTTGCCGAGCACGCCTTCATCGACGGCTTCCACTTCCATGGTCGCCTTGTCGGTCTCGATCTCGGCGATCACGTCGCCAGATTTTACGGTGTCGCCTTCCTGCTTGATCCACTTGGAAAGCGTGCCTTCTTCCATTGTCGGAGAAAGGGCGGGCATCAAAATTTCGATCGGCATGGGTTCCCTCCCCGATTACAGAAGAATGTCGGTGTAGAGCTCGGAAACATCCGGCTCCGGATCGGCCTGGGCGAAATCGGCGCTGTCCGCGACAATGTCACGCACATCCTTGTCGATCGCCTTGAGCTGGTCTTCTGAGGCCCAGCCATTCTCGAGGAGACGGGCCTTGACCTGCTCGATCGGATCCTGCTCCGACCGCATCTTCTGCACTTCTTCCTTGGAGCGATACTTCGCCGGGTCGGACATCGAGTGGCCGCGATAGCGATAGGTCAGCATTTCCAGAATGATCGGACCCTTGCCGGAACGGCAATGCTCGAGCGCCTCATCGGCGGCAGCCTTCACCGCGCGCACATCCATGCCGTCGACCTGGACGCCGGGGATGCCGAAGCCGGAGCCACGCAGCGAGTAGTTCGACTGGGCCGTGGCGCGGGCCGTCGAGGTGCCCATGGCGTAACGGTTGTTCTCAACGATGTAGATGATCGGCAGCTGCCAAAGGGCAGCCATGTTGAAGCTCTCGTAGACCTGGCCCTGGTTCGCGGCGCCGTCGCCGAAATAGGCAACAGCGACGTTGTCATTGCCGCGATACTTGTTGGCGAAGGCAAGACCGGTTCCGAGCGAAACCTGCGCGCCGACGATGCCGTGGCCACCGTAGAAATGCTTCTCTTTCGAGAACATGTGCATCGAGCCGCCCTTGCCCTTCGACAGGCCGCTGCGGCGACCCGTGAGCTCGGCCATGACGCCGCGAGCGCTCAGACCGGCTGCGAGCATGTGTCCGTGGTCGCGATAGGCGGTAATGACCTGATCACCTTCCTTCTGCGCCATCTGCATACCCACAACGACAGCTTCCTGGCCGATATAAAGGTGACAGAAGCCTCCGATGAAGCCCATGCCATAGAGCTGGCCGGCCTTCTCTTCGAAACGGCGGATCAGAAGCATTTCACGATAGGCGTGAAGCTCTTCGTCTGCTCCAAATTCAGGTGAGTTCTTCCCGGTGAATTCTTTGCCGGCCGATTTGGCGGAAGACTTCCGACCGTTCGCAGCTGCTGGCTTGCGAGGCGCCATGCATCCCTCCCATGGGTTATTATGGTCCAAAGTTGGACACAGAATAGGGAAGAAAGACGACGGCGGCAATGCCATAAATGCATGGCTCACATTCGCCGCAAGCAACTGTAATGACTAAAAAATTTACGATTAACTCAATTCAGGTTAATCAGAAATAGGTGTTGAAGATGACGATTTCATCCGGGCGGGACATGTTGAGCTGATAACGCGCCTTTTCGTCGATGATATCCTCATCCAGCGAGCCATCGCTCAACAGGCTGACTTCCTTTTCAAGCACCGTCCGTTGCGCCACCAGTTTGTCGAGTTCGGCTGCACGCTCCTTGCGAACGCGCTCGAATTCCTGACCGGCCCTGAGGCCATAGTCGCCATGAATGGAATGATAGCCGAAATAGGACAGGAAAGCGATTGTGACGGCTGGGAGAACGAGACGACCGTATTTTTTCTTTTTGTGATGTCTGGTCCACATGCCGACAAATGCCCTGAAACGCGAAACTGAAATTCCCATTCAGATTAGCGGGCATGTCTTAACCGATCGTTGACCCTGTTCCGCGCCCAATAGAAAAAGCCCGCGCCGGGGAACCGGCACGGGCTTTCAGAATGGGTCCAGAGGCGATCAGCCGCGCAGGATGGAAGACCCTGCGTAACGCGCCTGCGGGCCGAGCTCTTCCTCGATGCGGATCAGCTGGTTGTACTTGGCGGTACGGTCCGAGCGGGCGAGCGAGCCGGTCTTGATCTGACCGCAGTTGGTGGCAACTGCGAGATCGGCGATCGTCGAATCCTCGGTTTCGCCCGAACGGTGCGACATCACGGCTGTGTATGCAGCGCGATGTGCGGTCGAGACGGCATCGAGGGTTTCCGAAAGCGAGCCGATCTGGTTGACCTTGACCAGGATGGAGTTGGCAACGCCCATCTTAATGCCGTCGCGCAGACGGGCCGAGTTGGTGACGAAGAGATCGTCGCCAACGAGCTGGACTTGTCTGCCGATCTTGTCGGTCAGAGCCTTCCAGCCGTCCCAGTCGTCTTCCGCCATGCCGTCTTCGATCGAGAAGATCGGGTACTTGGCAGCCAGTTCAGCGAGGTATTCGGCCATGGCTTCCGGCTCGAGCGTGCGGCCTTCGCCTTCAAGCACGTACTTGCCGTCCTTGAAGAATTCGGTCGAGGCGCAATCAAGCGCGATGTGCATGTCTTCGCCCGGACGGTAGCCGGCCTTTTCGATCGACTTCATGATGAAGTCGAGGGCGGCCGGAGCCGATGCGAGACCCGGCGCGAAGCCGCCTTCGTCACCGACGTTGGTGTTGTGGCCGTCGGCAGCGAGCTGCTTCTTGAGCGTATGGAAGACTTCCGAACCCATGCGAACGGCGTCGCGGATGGTGTCGGCGCCGACCGGCACGATCATGAACTCCTGGAAGTCGATCGGGTTGTCGGCATGCGCGCCGCCGTTGATGATGTTCATCATCGGAACCGGCAGGACATGGGCGTTCGGGCCGCCGACGTAACGGTAGAGCGGCAGGCCGGAGGACTGGGCTGCAGCCTTGGCGACGGCGAGCGAGACGCCGAGGATCGCATTGGCACCGAGACGCGCCTTGTTCGGCGTGCCGTCGAGCTCGATCATCAGGTTGTCGATCTGGATCTGGTTTTCGGCATCATGGCCGCCGATCGCATCATAGATCTCGCCGTTGACGGCTTCGACTGCCTTTTCGACGCCCTTGCCGAGGTAGCGCGAGCCACCGTCGCGCAGTTCGACGGCTTCATGCGCACCGGTCGACGCGCCCGAGGGAACAGCCGCACGGCCCATGCTGCCGTCTTCGAGGTAGACGTCGACTTCGACGGTCGGGTTGCCGCGGCTGTCGAGAATTTCGCGGCCGATGATGTCGGTGATGGCGGTCATGTTCGCTCCCTGTAGACGGAAATTGGACAAGGCTCCGAAGGCCGATCACCGGGCAAGAAGCCACCGGACCCGCCTGTGAGTCATCCTCTCTTATCCGATGATCGGGAAAATACAATGACGGATAGGAAGCGGCATGAACGAAATCTAATCGATTTAAACAGCAACTGCCTGCGGCGCTTCCTGTTCAACCGATTGAAGCGCCGCTAGAGGCCAATCAGGATGCCTTGGCGATCTCGTCGAAGGCGATGAGTTTTTCCAGGAGCCGGCGCATGTCAGTGATCTTCACCATGTTCGGCCCGTCCGAAGGGGCATTGTCCGGATCCTGGTGAGTCTCGATGAAGAGACCGCCGACGCCGACGGCGACTGCCGCACGCGCGAGCGTCTCGACGAATTCGCGCTGGCCACCGGTGGAACCGCCCTGCCCGCCCGGCTGCTGCACCGAGTGGGTAGCGTCAAAGACGACAGGCGCGCCCATGGCGGCCATGATTGGCAGCGAGCGCATGTCGGAGACGAGCGTGTTGTAGCCGAAGGAGGCGCCGCGTTCGCAGAGCAGAACGTTCGGATTGCCGGAACCGGTGATCTTGTTGAGGACGTTCTTCATGTCCCAGGGGGCCAGGAACTGGCCCTTTTTGACGTTGATCGCACGGCCGGTCTTAGCAGCGGCAACCAGCAGGTCCGTCTGGCGGCAGAGAAAAGCCGGGATCTGGAGGATGTCGACGGTCGGGGCAACGGCTGCACAGTGTTCTTCCGTGTGGATGTCGGTGAGAACCGGAACGCCGAATTCCTTCTTGATGTCGGCGAAGACTTCCATTGCCGTTTCCAGGCCAATCCCGCGCTCGGCCGACAGCGAGGTGCGGTTCGCCTTGTCGAAGGAGGACTTGTAGACGAGGCCGAGGCCGAGTTCGCGGCAGAGCTCGACGAGCTGGCCGGCGATCATGAAGGCGTGATCGCGGCTTTCCATCTGGCAGGGGCCAGCGATCAGGGCAAAACGGCCATTCTGCGAGAAGACGGCCTTGCCCGTACCTTCGCCGACCACGACTTCCGAATTGGGAGATACGCTCATTTCAACTCCTCGAAGGCGAAGGTCACGCCTTGCCCCTTTTCCGGCGCGACAACGAGGCGCGCGCCCGTTTTGTGATAGTGGACGCCATTAGCAGCGAGGCAGGCTTCTGTCACGCCGAGATCAGCGGTGGAGATGACCACCGCTGCACCCAGGAGACCACGCTCGGAGAGGGCAAGATGATCCTGGCCGTAATGGGCGGAGAAGCCTTCGGGCGTCAACACATCGACGGCCGCATTGGCGGTTTCGATCGAGAGGCCGAAGGAGTGGGCGGTGACGTCGCGCTGCTCAAGCACCATTTCCAGCAGATATTGGAAGTCGCTCGGGTTTTCCTCGATCAGGACGATCCGCTTTAGACCCGTCGACCCGTTTGGATGGACAGTCAGGGCGCCGCGATCGGCGGGAATCGGGTTCACGCGCTCACAGGCAAAGGCGAAGAAGTCCGGCGCCCTCAGATCCGCTGCGAAGGCCAGCCGGAAGAAGCCTTCCGCCGTTCGACCATCGGGGAAACGAAACTGGCGCGCGAATTCGAGCAGAGGACCGGCGCTCTGCCCCTCGGCGCGATACCGCGCATCGTCGGCTGCCGCATCAGCGGTCTTGACGACGAAGGCCGAGAGCCCCTCACCGCGGCGAAAGCGGAAGGCCTGGTCGCGCGCCACAAAGACATTGTTGTTGCGCTGCGCCTCCAGGCAATCCTCGCGACTTCCGACGGCCAGCGGCTCAAGGTAGGTATCGTCTGCGAAGAAGACGCAGGCGTTCTCTGTGCCGAAGGGGTGGCGCGCGTCGGCGGCGACAGTGAAGCCGAGCTGGCTCAGGCGGTTGCGGCCCGTCTCAAGGTCGACCACGGGCAGCACGAGGTGATCGATGGCGCGCGGCGCAGACATGGGATGGGACATGACGTGTCTCTGTTTCAGAATCTTGATTTAGGAATTGTTCGGTCGGCTTGAAAGGGCCTCGACCGCCTGGCGCAGGGCATCGATCTGCTCTCGGGTTTCGCGCAGTTCCTTCAACACCTGCTCATCGATCTTGTGGTGCAGCGCCAAGACCTCGATCTCGGCCTTCAGGTTGATCTCATAATCCTTCGCCGCCATGAAACGATCGCGCTCTGTCTGACGGTTCTGGCTCATCATGATGATCGGCGCCTGGATGGCGGCCAGCATGGACAGAATGAGGTTCAAAAAGATGAAGGGATAGGGATCGAGCGCCCGCGTCGCGAGAAGGACCGTGTTGAGGAACACCCAGGCGACGAGGAAGAGCATGAACCCGATGATGAAAGCCCAGGATCCGCCGACCCTGGCGATCGCATCTGCGAGACGCTGACCGAAGGTGGCGCCGGCTAGAAAGTCCTCGCCGGCATTGGTGGAGACCGTCCGGCGTTCACGCGCCTTGCTCAGCACCTTCTTCTCGGCCGAGGTCAGGTCGGAGGTCTGCTTGCCCAATACGATCTTCTCGATGTCTTTCAGCATATCCCACTTCCCGAAAGGGTCTCACTCCACGCGAGACGTCTTTTTGGCAACGCCGCGCGCCGATCCTGTCTTGTTGCCAAGTTTCATCCCGGGCTATCGCATTTTCTCACCGGCTCTTCACGGAAATTTATCCACTTGCGGAACACAAATGGAACATATAGTGTCTGTTCTGGATTTGTTTCACCCTAAGGGGCACCACATATGCTGACGCGCAAGCAACAGGAACTGCTTCTCTTCATCCACGAACGGATGAAGGAATCGGGTGTCCCGCCGTCCTTCGACGAGATGAAGGATGCGCTGGACCTCGCATCGAAATCCGGCATCCATCGACTGATCACGGCTCTCGAAGAACGCGGCTTCATCCGCCGACTGCCGAACCGGGCCCGTGCGCTCGAGGTGATCAAGCTGCCGGAAGCCTATACGCCGAGCCTGCAGCCGCGTCGCGGCTTTGCGCCGAGCGTGATCGAGGGCAGCCTCGGCAAAACGCCGCCACCAAGCCTCACCAAGCCGCCGGTGGAAGAGAGCAGTTCGTCTGTCTCCGTCCCGGTCATGGGGCGAATCGCGGCCGGTGTGCCGATCTCGGCAATCCAGAACAATACGCATGACATTACGGTGCCTGCCGAAATGATCGGCGCTGGGGATCATTACGCCCTTGAGGTCAAAGGTGATTCGATGATCGAAGCCGGCATTCTCGACGGCGATACGGTCATCATTCGCAATGCCTCGAATGCCAATCCGGGCGACATCATCGTAGCTCTCGTCGACGATGAGGAAGCCACGTTGAAGCGCTTCCGCCGCCGCGGTGCCTCGATCGCACTCGAGGCCGCGAACCCGGCCTATGAGACACGCATCTTTCCGCCGGATCGCGTCAAGATCCAGGGCAAGCTGGTCGGGCTCATCCGCCGCTACCATTGATGTCGGGCATTGGGTCCGTGGGCTGCTGCTTCGTACCGCGACCGAATGGATCAGGCGCCATGTGTTTTGCGGCGGCTTCTCCAGTTCGCCAGTCATAAAGACGGTGCGCGGTCCAGGGTCGCGCCGCGCCCTCGAAAGAGGCTCTGACCGTCAGGCCTTGCGGCATGTTTGCGGCGCCTGATATCTCGATGGCGCCAGTGGCTCTCAGGCTGGTCTGCGAGAAGAGAGCCGCACCGGATCGGCAATAGGTCTGCCGGGTCCTTGCGGCGAGGACGAGCAGATCGGCGCGGTCACACGCTGCGCCGAGAAGTTCGGGGCGATCGACCGTCATTAGTGTTTTTCCGGATATCAGCTTCAACGCGCACGCCTTGTTGATGCAGACGAAGCGGCTGGTCTCGGCCGAGGCGATCAGGCGATCGAAGATCGCTTCTGCTTCCTCTTGCTGGGCATCCGTCCATGTCTCGCCCAGGCGCCAATCGGGTGCCGGCGGCAATGGCCCGAGCTCAAGCAAAAGCGGCGGCACGGGCTTGTCGATACCGAGGACGGGCTGCCACTGATCGAAGAGGAAGGCCGACGGCCGCGTGCGATTTGTGGCGAGGGCGGCTTCGGTTTCCTCCCCTGTCCAGACGGCCACGAGGCGGGCATCTTCGCTGATCAGCACGTCGCTTCGTTTCTCCCGCGGCGCCCACCATGTCGCAGCCACCGTGATGGCGATCAGCGCCGTGCCGACATGGCGAAGGCTTGTGCGCAGGAGCGTCAATAGCAGCATCCCGGCGACCGTCCCGATCAGGAATGAGGCCGGCAATCTGGGGAAAACGTAGCCTCCACCCCATCCGGCCACGGTGTGTGCGACCAGCAGCACCAGTTCCAATCCCTGCCCCATCACCCAGAAGAAGGGCGCATCGAGACCAAGCGGCATCAGCAGCATCGCGATGAAGCCTGCAGGCATGACGACGATCGAAATCAGCGGCATTGCAGCGAGATTGGCTTCGAGGCCGTGAGTCGAGAGCCGGTGAAAATGGGTGATGGCGAAGATCGCGGTTGCCATGCCTCCGATCAGGGAGGTCGCAAGCGTGCCGCCGACGAATGTGGCACTGGCCGCTGCGATCCGAATCCCCACAGACCGCGCCGGCGGAAGGATCGCGCGCGGCCTTGCCCGCCACCCGGCATAGCCCGCGATCAAACCCGCCGTCGCCGCAAACGACATCTGGAAGCTCGGTCCCATGACGGTGGACGGTTGGACGTAGAGGATGGCAATCGCCGCCAGGGCGAGATTGCGCAGGCTGACAGCGGGGCGGTCGAAAAGCACGGCCGTCAGCATGATTGCGGTCATCAGATAGGCCCGGAGCGCCGAGACCTGATAGCCGGAGATCAGCACGTAGCCGGTCGTCGCGATGAGCGCGCCCACCGCCGCGATCTTCTTGATCGGATAACGCTGGGCAAGAACAGGCACGAGACTGAGCAGGCCACGCAATCCGACGAAAAAGATGCCGGCCGCAAGTGCCATGTTGAGACCGGAGATTGCGGTGATATGCGCCAGGCCCGAGACCCGAAGCGCCTCTGTCGCGTCCTCCGACATGGAGCGCCGCTCGCCGGTGATGATCGAGGCGGCGAAGGCGCCGGGGTCTCCGGGAAGGACTGCACGGATGCGATTCGAAATGCGGTCTCTCAGCGAAAACAGGGCCGCATCGAAGCGGGCAGCGAGGGCCACGGCATGCCCCTGCCCTCCCGGCTCCAGCTTCGGCGCGCCGAGGAAGAAACCAACAGCACCGATTCCGGCAAAATAGCTCTGGAAGGCAAAGTCGTTGAGACCCGGCAGGGCCGGACCGGAGGGGGGAGAGAGCCGCGCGCGGCCAGTAAGGCGCTCCCCGATCGCCGCCGGCACATGCTTGCTGCGGGCAAGGAGGTTTACACGTTCGGGCGGGCGCCGCACCGTCGGCTCAACCGTCTGCAGGATCCGCACAGTGTAGCGCCATTCGCCGGCTGCTCCCTGCTCCCTTCGCTCGACGATCCCGCTCACGGTTGTGACGAGCGGTTGATCAAGGATCACAGTCGACAGCCGGCGGGTCTCCCACTCGGCCAGCAGCATGCCGATGACGGTCAAACATGCGCCCCATAGGATGATGTGCGTGGCAGTATGCCTGAGCGACCGCACGAGTGGGATCGAAAGCACGGCGAGGATAGACAAAAGGATCCAGGCCGAAGGCGGGCTCTTCACGGCAAACCAGATTGCAGCGCCTATGCCCAGGCAGACCGGCACGAACAGGAAGAGATGTCCATGCTGGACCTCCTCCGTCATGGCTTGCCTGATGTGTCGCGGAATTCGCCCCAGTCGGTTACGGCTGCGGACTACAGCTCCCGATGCCGTCGGTCGATGCGCGGGCGATTGATCTATTGCACGCGGCAGGTCCCTGCGGGCCAGCGTTTCGCCGGGCCCTGCATACCCTACCCCCTGCCTTTCTGCCACGTCGACCATTCGGCTCGCCCAACCGAAGCCACCCCATACCGCCACAGGATAGGTGAAAACCGGGGGCAATCATAGCGTGCGCAGAGTGGTGATTCTGCCGCCTATCCGGGCTTCAAACGATTAGAACCGATCGGTTCGATTGTTGCCGTTTTCGCGACGCACAATTTGCCCTTTGGATAGCTTGGCATTAACTTCGGTATCATATAGCTACATCGATACGCTTAACCGATGGCGGCTTTTTTGAGACGCCTTCCCGCCAATACCGGAGGATCAGCATGACGGACAAAAGCGCTTCTTTGAAACTCGGGGACAAGACGGTCGACCTGAGCGTCAAGGCCGGCACGATCGGCCCAGACGTTATCGACATCGCGGCCCTGTACAAGCACACGGGCACGTTCACCTACGATCCGGGCTTTACGTCCACGGCCTCCTGCGAATCCAAGATCACCTATATCGATGGCGACGAAGGCACGCTGCTGCATCGCGGCTACCCGATCGAACAGCTCGCGGAAAAGGGCGACTTCCTGGAAGTCTGCTACCTGCTTCTGTACGGCGAACTGCCGACGGCAGCCCAGAAGAAGGACTTCGACTATCGCGTGACGCACCACACCATGGTGCACGAGCAGATGAGCAAGTTCTTCTCCGGCTATCGCCGTGACGCCCATCCGATGGCGGTCATGGTCGGCACGGTCGGCGCGCTCTCCGCCTTCTATCACGACTCGACCGACATCACCGATCCGCATCAGCGCATGGTCGCCTCGCTGCGCATGATCGCTAAGATGCCGACCATCGCTGCGATGGCCTACAAG
>JBHYDI010000012.1:0-158185 GCA_051861045.1 Allorhizobium sp. | reverse complement strand
GTCCGGCGGGCCCTGCGGCGCCGCCCTCTCGTTCGGTGAAGCGGCTTATACGGCCACTCCCACAAACCGTCAACAGCTGGCATTCACAAAACTGAAAAAAATGCATATCGCATTGATTTAAATACATTTTTTGTTCTTTGGCCAATTGATGGTGGCAAATGTGACCAAGAAAGTGGACCTCTCGCCTGCAAGGCCGCGGTCCTTTCGGGCGCCAGATCCCCAGCGGGTTCCGTTTGCAAGCGCAGCGCTCCTTGATAGTCTCCCAGTCCCTATAAGGAGTGCCCCTTCACATGCTCATTCTCGATCCGATCCAGACCCGACACCATCTCGACTGGGATGCACTGATCGCTGCCCTTAGCGCCATGTTCAAGGGTGACTGCGTCATGCCCGTGCGGCATCACCACACGGTTGGTGTTCCCGGAGAGGCGGATGCGACGCTGCTATTGATGCCCGCGTGGCAGCCTGGACAGTATATTGGCGTCAAGCTCGTCTCCGTCTTTCCGGACAATCATCTGCGCTCCCTGCCTGCGATCCATGGCAGCTATCTCCTTTCCAGCGGACGCACTGGTGAACTCCTCGCCGTCCTCGATGGCGGTGAACTGACGGCGCGGCGCACGGCTGCAGCCTCCGCACTCGCCGCGCGCCATCTGGCCCGCGAAGATGCCTCGACCTTGCTGGTGGTCGGGACTGGGCGCCTCTCCGTCAATCTCATTGAGGCGCACAGCCGCGTGCGTCCCATTCAGCAGGTCCTGATCTGGGGGCGCGACGAACACAAAGCCTCGCAGGCGGCAGCCGAGGCGCGCGCGCTCGGTTATTCGGTTGAGGTCGCCAGCGATCTGGAGACTGCGGCGCGCCAGGCCGACATCATCTCTTGCGCCACCCTGTCGCGCGCGCCGCTGATACGGGGAGAATGGTTGAAGCCCGGCAGTCACCTCGACCTGATCGGCGCCTTTACCAAGGAGATGCGTGAAAGCGACGACGAAGCCGTTCGACGCGCACGCGTGTTCGTCGACACGCGCGCCGGTGCGTTTGCGGAAGCCGGCGATATCCTGCAGCCGATCGCATCCGGCGTGATCGCCAAGGAGCATGTCCAGGCGGAACTCGCCGAGTTGGTGCGAGGCTCAGCTGGCCGGCAAAGCGCAGACGAAATCACGCTCTTCAAATCCGTAGGCGCCGCCCTCGAAGATCTGGCCGGCGCGATCCTCGCCTATGAGACGGCTCAGAAAGCTGGCGCTGCTCCGTGACACGCCCTGCCCTTGCTCTTCTTCCCATCACCGAAAAGCTTGCAGCCCTGGCTGCCGCCCTCGAGACCGAAAATCGCGCCATCCTCTCCGCTCCCCCGGGCGCCGGCAAGACGACACTGGTTCCACTTCACCTTCTCGACCAGCCCTGGCGAGAGGATAGTCGGATCATCCTGCTCGAACCGCGGCGGCTTGCAGCGCGTGCTGCGGCATCCCGCATGGCAGCACTTCTAGGAGAAACTGTCGGCGGGACGGTCGGCTATCGCATGCGGCTCGACAACCGGATCAGCGCGCGGACCCGCATCGAAGTGGTGACGGAAGGTGTCTTCGTGCGGATGATCCTTGATGATCCAGAGCTGCAAGGGGTGGCCGCCGTCTTGTTCGACGAGTTTCATGAGAGGTCGCTGGATGCGGATCTCGGGCTGGCCCTCGCGCTCGATGCGCAATCGGCGCTGAGGCCGGACTTGAGGATCCTTGTGATGTCGGCGACGCTCGATGTCGAACGCATTGCATCTCTCCTCTCGGGCCCGCCGGTGATCATCAGCCAGGGTCGGAGTTTTCCGGTGGAGATGCGGCATCGGGACAGACCGGGCGACGAGCGGATCGAAGATGCCGTGGCTTCCACCGTGCTCAAGACGCTGGCGGACGAGCAGGGATCGATCCTCGCCTTCCTGCCGGGACAGGCCGAGATCCGACGCGTGGCAGAACGGCTCGAAGGCCGGGTCGGCGCCGATGTCGTGCTCACACCTCTTTATGGCATGCTCGGCCAGGCGGAACAGGACGCGGCCATCCGTCCGGCTGCAGCAGGCATGCGCAAGGTGGTTCTGGCGACGTCGATCGCGGAGACTTCGATCACCATTGACGGTGTGCGCGTGGTGATCGACAGCGGCTTGCAACGCCTTCCGGTCTATGAGCCGTCAACGGGTATCACCCGGCTGGAAACGGTGCGCGTATCAAAGGCCTCGGCGGATCAGCGGGCCGGTCGTGCCGGGCGAACGGAACCGGGAATTGCGATCCGCCTCTGGCATAGCGGACAGACGGCAGCACTGCCGGCCTTCACGCCGCCTGAGATCCTGTCGAGCGATCTCTCAAGCCTGGCGCTCGACATGGCGCATTGGGGGGTCGCCGATCCGCGTCAGCTGCTGTTGCTGGACATGCCGCCCGAGGCGGCGCTCAAGGAGGCACGGCAGCTGTTGATCGGGCTTGGCGCGCTGGACGAGGCCCTGCAACTGACGGCCAAGGGCCGGCGGATGCGCGATTTCGGCCTGCCGCCGCGCCTCGCTGCCATGGTGCTCGATGCCGCCGACCACGGCGAGGCCGGGGCTGCGGCAGAACTGGCCGTGCTTCTGACCGAGCAGGGCCTTGGCGGCACGGATCTCGATCTGGATGAAAGAATGCGGCAGTTCCGGCGCGACAAGGGAGAGCGGGCGCGCAATGCCCGTAGCCTGGCACAGCGGCTGTCTTCCGGCTTGTCAGATCGAAAGACTGAGGGTGCAGGGCTGCCGGCTTCGGCAGGGGCGCTGCTCATCCATGCCTTTCCGGACCGAATTGCGCAGCAGCGCGGCGGACGCGGGCGTTTCGTCATGGCGAACGGTCGCGGGGCGGAGATCGCCAATACGGAGCGGCTCGCGGGTGCCGAGCTTCTCGTCATCGCGGACCTCACCGGCAAGGCGGCTCAGGCCCGCGTGCTTGCGGCCGCCGAGATTACTCGCAGCGATATCGAAGCGCTCAATCCGAATGCCATCCGGACTGCAGATGAAAGCGGCTTTGATCTCTCGAGCCGCCAGGTGCGCGCGCGCCGCGTGACACGGCTCGGGGCGATTGTCTTCGAAGAGCAGCCTTTGGCCAAACCGAGGGGAGAAGAAGCCGCCAAGGCGCTGGCAGACGGCGTCAGGTCGCTCGGGCTCGACGCCCTTCCCTTTTCAAAAGCCGCCGAGCAGCTTCGGCAACGGCTCGGCTTTCTGTACCGAAGCCTTGGCGATCCCTGGCCGGACACCAGCGACGAGTGTCTCGTCGACCGTCTTGACGACTGGTTTATCCCCTTCCAGTCCGGCGTCACGCGCTTTCAGGATGTCAGTGCGGGCAGCCTGCATGACGGGCTGATGTCGCTCGTACCGGGAGGATCGCAGCGGGAGCTGGACAGGCTCGTTCCGACGCATTTTACCGCCCCGACGGGTCAGTCGCATCCGATCCGCTATGACGGCGAAGAACCGGTTCTTCAGATCAGAGTGCAGGAGCTCTTCGGGCTGAAGACGCACCCAACGATTGGCGGCGGCAAATTGCCACTGCTGTTGGAGTTGACCTCGCCGGCCCATCGCCCCATTCAGACCACACGGGATCTCCCGGGCTTCTGGGCTGGCTCGTGGAAGGATGTGCGCGCCGACATGCGCGGCCGCTACCCGAAGCATCCCTGGCCTGAAGACCCCGCTGCGGCGCAGCCAACGACACGAGCGAAACCCCGCGGGACCTGAGGGCGCGGCAAGACAGGGGATATGGATGAGCATGGACCTGGCAGCGAAATTCGGCCCGAGCAGCCGACGCCTTCGCCTGGAGACACTGGTGAAGCTGCGCTGGGTCGCCGTTGCAGGCCAGTTGCTGACGATCCTCATCGTGGCGCTGTGGTTCGACTTTACCCTGCCATTGATGACCTGCCTCGGGCTGATCGCCGCCCTCGCAGCAGCAAACTCGCTGCTATCGGTCGCCTTTCCGTCCACCTATCGGCTGGAGCCGGCCGCGGCTTTCGCGGTGCTGGCCCTCGATCTCTTTCAGATGGGCGCGCTTCTCTTCATCACAGGTGGCCTGAACAATCCCTTCGCCCCCCTGATCTGCATCCCCGTCATCATTTCCTTCGCGTCGCAGCCGAGCCGTCATTCGATCGCGCTCTTCATCACAGCGCTTGCCTTCATTACGCTTCTCGCCTTCACGCCCTATCCCCTGCCCTGGTTCGAAGGCCGGACACTCGAAGTCCATCCGCTCCTGCAGCTGGGCATGTGGAGCTCCATCGTCTCGATGACCGCCTTTGCCGCCTTCTATGCCTATCGCGTATCGCAGGAGGCGAGCCTGCTCGCGGATGCGCTGACGGCAACTGAGCTGATCCTGCAGCGGGAGAAACACCTGCATCAGCTGGATGGGCTTGCCGCCGCTGCGGCCCATGAGCTCGGCACTCCGCTTGCAACGATCAGCGTCGTCGCCAAGGAAATGGAACGCGATCTCGGCCATGACGAGCGCTACCGGGAAGACGTGCAGTTGTTGCGCAGTCAGAGCGAGCGGTGCCGGGATATCCTGCGCCGGCTGACGTCGCTGGCAACAGAGGGGGAAGCGCATATGCGCGAGCTGCCTCTCTCGTCGATGATCGAGGAGGTCATTGCACCGCATCGGGAATTCGGGGTGAAGGTGGAACTGATCGAGCTTTCGGAACGCGCGCTCGAACCGGTTGGTACCCGCAACCCGGCCATTCTCTATGGTCTCGGCAACCTTCTGGAAAACGCGGTGGATTATGCCCGCTCGAAGGTGACGGTCAGCGTCGAGCATACGGCGGCCGATGTGATGGTGACGATCGAGGACGACGGCGCCGGTTTCTCGGCCGGGGTCTTGCAAAGAATTGGCGAGCCCTATGTTACGAGCAGGCAGAGCGATACACGCGCCGGCGGCCTGGGTCTGGGGCTTTTCATAGCCAAGACCCTGCTCGAACGGTCCGGAGCCGCGCTTCGGTTCGAAAATCGCAGTCCCGAAGGTTCCGGGGCGCGGGTCGTGGTCAACTGGCCGCGCGAGTACATGGAATTGGACACGTCCTTATGACTTTACCTGTGCGGCCTTGGCCCGCATAAGGTCGACAGCGCAGTTTTTTCAAACAGCCGCAGGAACAAGAAGATGGCAGACGCAGTATCACAGGTCGCAAAATCCGCCACAGGCGCGCCAGCAGCCGGCAGTCATGACCTCGGCCCTGATCCGTCACTCCTGATCGTCGATGACGATGCGCCGTTCCTGCGCCGTCTGGCGCGCGCCATGGAAAGCCGCGGCTTTGTGGTCGAGCTTGCCGGCTCCGTCGCAGAAGGTATTGCCAAGGCCAAGGAGGCAGCTCCCAGCTATGCCGTGGTCGATCTGCGGCTCGGAGACGGCACAGGGCTCGACGTGATCGAAGCAATCCGGGAGCGGCGGTCGGATACCCGCATCATCGTGCTCACCGGCTATGGCAATATCGCGACGGCAGTTACAGCCGTGAAGCTCGGCGCGCTCGACTATCTCGCCAAGCCCGCGGATGCGGATGATGTTTATCTGGCGCTGACCCAGCGGCCCGGCGAGAAGGCGGAGATCCCCGAAAACCCGATGTCGGCCGACCGGATCCGTTGGGAACACATCCAGCGCGTCTATGAAAGCTGCGAGCGGAACGTTTCGGAGACGGCGCGGCGGCTGAACATGCATCGCCGGACCCTGCAGCGCATTCTGGCCAAACGCGCGCCGAAATAATCAGACCGATTTGAGTTGAGCTGCCCATTCCGCGGCAAGAAGCCTTTGTGCGGCGGCCCTCGAGAAGTCGAGGGTCACCGACTTCCGGGTCGCGGGGGGCAGTCGATGCTCCGGCGCGTCCCGCAGCATGTGGCCCGAGTATCCGTCCGACAGGAACAGTCCGCAGTCCTCGGGGAAGATCTCCAAGGGCACGCCCGCATGGGTCGCGAAGAACAGACGGTCGCAGTAGCGTCGATAGTCCGGCCATTTCCTGTCGACGCGAAAATCCTCGATCGACGACTTGATCTCGATGATCCAGATCTCGCCCTTTTCCGACAGGCCAATGAGGTCGGCGCGGCGTCCGTTGGACAGCGTCAATTCCGGCAACATGGCGAAGCGCATCTCCGCCAGGAGGATCTGGACGCCGCGGCGTATCATCATGGCACGATCGGACTGACGCCCGTCGATTAAGGGATTGTTTACTGCGACAGAGACTAAGGTCATGGACAACTCCGCTCCGCACGCTCAAGTCTGTTGCAAAAAAGCAATGCGGAGTCATTTTGCAGCGCCGAAGACATTCGGCGGAAGTACGGCACTTGCGTCGCCGAGATTAATTCAAAATAAACCATAATCAAAGATGGTCGACGACGAACCATCTCCCAGCCATCACCCATGAGCTTCCTTATGCGCTTCCGCAATATAATGACGTCGCTCGGCCTGGTCATGTCGCTAGGCCTCGCGGGCTGCACGACGACGACTGGTGAAAAAGCCGAAGTCGCCGAAACCACCAAGGTTCAGATCTTCAGTGACTCCTACGGTTCGGTCACGGACGCAGGTTATGCGCTGCCGGCGATTCCGATCCAGAAGGTCGACAAGAAGTTTCATCGACAAATTGTCGATTATGCGACCACGGAGAAGCCCGGCACTGTCGTCGTGAACACCCGCGAGCGCTTCCTCTATTACGTGATGCCGCGCGGCAAGGCTGTTCGTTACGGCATCGGCGTCGGCAAGCAGGGCTTCGCATGGCAGGGTGAAGCCTATATCGCCTGGAAGCAGGCATGGCCGACCTGGCACCCGCCGAAGGAAATGGCAGAGCGCAAGCCTGAGGTCGCGAAGTATGTCGAGAAGGGCATGGACCCCGGTCTTCGCAACCCGCTGGGCGCCCGCGCCATGTATCTCTTCAACGAGAAGGGTCAGGACACGCTGTTCCGCCTGCACGGCACGCCGGAATGGGCCTCGATCGGGACGGCCGCGTCTTCGGGCTGCATCCGCATGATGAACCAGGACGTTATCGACCTGTACAATCGCGTGAAGCCTGGTCGCAACTCCAAGGTCGTTGTTCAGCAGTAATCTGCCGACACGTAGTCTAAACGAAAGACCCGCTGGATCGCTCCAGCGGGTCTTTTTGTTTGATGACGCATCCCGGTGGATCAAGCAGCGGCTTTCGCCTTGAGTTCGATGCGGCGGCGATGAAGGACAGGCTCAGTATAGCCATTGGGCTGCTCCCGGCCCTTCAGGACGAGATCGAGGGCTGCCTGGAAGGCGACGGAGCCGTCATAGTCATTAGCCATGGCGACATAGGCCGGATCGGCAGCATTCTGTCCATCGACGACGATCGCCATGCGCTTCAAGGTCTCAATCACCTGCTCCTCAGTCACCACGCCATGATGCAGCCAGTTGGCTATATGCTGGGCCGAGATGCGCAAGGTGGCACGGTCTTCCATCAGGCCGACATTGTTGATGTCCGGGACCTTGGAGCAGCCGACGCCCTGGTCGATCCAGCGGACGACATAGCCGAGAATGCCCTGGGCATTGTTGTCGAGTTCCCGCTGGATTTCCTCAGGTGTCCAGTTCGGGCGCGGTGCGACCGGAACGGAGAGGATATCGGCCAGCTTAGCGCGCGGCCGGGACTTCAAGGTCTTTTGCACGTCGGCCACGTTGACGCTGTGATAGTGGGTGGCATGCAGCGTCGCAGCAGTCGGCGACGGGACCCAGGCGGTGTTTGCGCCAGCCTTTGGATGGGCGATCTTCTGCTCGAGCATGGCCGCCATCAAATCGGGCATGGCCCACATGCCCTTGCCGATCTGGGCGTGGCCCGATAGGCCGCATTCGAGACCGATGTCGACGTTCCAGTTTTCATAGGCCGAGATCCAGGCCGCCTGCTTCATGTCGCCCTTGCGGATCATCGGACCCGCCTCCATCGAGGTATGGATCTCGTCGCCGGTGCGGTCGAGGAAGCCGGTATTGATGAAGACAACGCGTTCACGGGCGGCGCGGATGCATTCCTTGAGGTTGACGGTGGTGCGGCGCTCCTCGTCCATGATGCCCATCTTGATGGTGTTGGGTGCCATGCCGACAAGCTCTTCGACCGCCGAGAAGATCTCGCAGGCGAAGGCGACCTCTTCCGGCCCATGCATCTTCGGCTTCACGACATACATGGAGCCAGCGCGAGAATTCTTGCGGCGTCCGTTCGGACCGATGTCATGAAGTGCAATCAAGGCGGTGATCGCTGCGTCCATGATGCCTTCCGGCACCTCGTTTCCATCGCGGTCTGTGATCGCGGGATTGGTCATGAGGTGACCGACATTACGGATCAGCATGAGGGAGCGACCAGGCAAGGTGACAGCACCTGCGTCCCCACCTGTCAGCGTGACGTCGTCGCTGAGCGCGCGGGTGAAAGTCTTGCCGCCCTTCGACACCTCTTCCGTGAGGTCGCCCTTCATCAAGCCGAGCCAGTTCGAATAGACGACGACCTTATCCTCTGCATCGACAGCGGCGACCGAGTCTTCGCAGTCCATGATGGTGGTGAGCGCCGATTCCATCCGGCAGTCGTTGATGCCTGCCGGATCGGCCTTGCCGATGACACCCGTCTTGTCGACGAGGATTTCAACATGCAGACCGTTCTTGCGCAGGAAGATGCTTGAGGGAACAGACACCTCACCCACGAAGCCAGCAAACTGAGCCGGATCTGCCAGGCCCGTCATGCCGCCGTCCTCAAGGCGGACCGAAAGTGCGCCGTTTTCGACCGCGAGGCTGGCCACCTTGTCCCAGGCGCCTGCTGCCAGCGGGGCGGAGCGATCGAGGAAGGCACGTACCCATGCGATGACCTTGGCGCCGCGGACGGCATTGTAGCCCTTGCCCTTCTCAGCACCGTCGGCCTCGGAAATCGCATCCGTTCCGTAAAGGGCATCATAGAGCGAGCCCCAGCGTGCATTGGCGGCATTCAGGGCGTAGCGGGCGTTCATGACAGGAACGACAAGCTGGGGGCCTGCGAGGGTCGAGATCTCCGGATCGACATTGGCTGTTTCGATCTTGAAGTCGGGTCCCTCAGGCAGAAGATACCCAATCTCGCGCAGAAATGCTTCGTAGGCTGCCAGGTCAGACGGGGCACCGTTCTGCCGGTACCATGCGTCGATCTCGGCCTGAAGGCTATCGCGCTTGGCCAGAAGGGCGCGGTTCTTCGGTGCGAGAGCATGCACGATCTTCGAGAAGCCGGCAAAGAAGGTATCCGCGTCGACTTCCGTTCCCGGGATCGCCCGGGCAACGATGAAATCATACAGACGCTGGTCGATCGAAAGTCCGTGGGCTTCAACTGATGGCATGACGTCACTCCTCGCACTGAATTCGTTTTCGGATGGCAGCATCGCGCCGAACCGCATTAGCAGTCAATCTGTCATAAGTTAGAAATATTATTTCCAAAATGGAAAGTCAGCTTCTCGTCGTTCTCGGTCGACCCGTGGCCGTCGCGGTGATCCGCGCTTCAACGAGCTTGCGTCGACCCTCGATTTCGGGGGCGTCGAGTTCTTCCTTCAGCAGCAGAACCACATCGACGGCGCCACTCGCCTCGGCTCGTGTCCGCGCGAGTTCGCTCGCCCGATGGCGCGCGGCATCCAGCGCGGTTGTCTCATTCGTCATGCGTTCGCTGTCGCCGCCCCCGGTGAGAATGAAGAGCCCCTCTTCCGGCGAACTGACGGTGATGGTGACGCTGCTGCGCACCTGTCCGACCACCGCGCCGACAGCATTTGCGACGTCAGCATCTGACGGCACCGCAAAATCGGATGCCAGCATCTCGGCGATGGCGGGATAGTAGACACCTGCCGAGGCACCGAGGCCGATCAGCGGCCGATCGAGCGACAGGTTGAAGCGGGCAATGCCCGCCTCCCGGCGAAGCGCACGATCGATGAGCACGGACCGAGCCGGATCAACGTCTGCGAGGCCATCCTCCGCGAGGGCTGTGGAGAGAATGACCTCCGCCGACTGTCGGCTGAGCCGATCGACAATGAGTTGGGCCAGCACTTCAGCCGATGTCGCAATCGGTTGGCCGGAGCCATCTTTCTGGCGAATCGCCAGCATCATGCCGAGTTCGGCGGCTTTGCGGTCCCACTGGCCCTGCCGGCCCAGAACATGCATCGCATCCGACGGGGTAAGCCCGCAGATGTGGACAAGACCCCGCGCGACGAGACGGTCGAGCGTCGCCTTCTGCTGGGTGAAGCTGATCAGCTGATCGAGCGGCAGGGGTACGGCGCCGATCTTCTGGAAAAGCGCCGCCTCCTGTGGCTGGAGGCCCGCCGCGAGGTGATCCGGCACGCCGGTGCGGACAGCAAAGCGCCCGTCGTGGCGTCCGAGATGCGGCGCACGCAGCTGGCGCTCGAGCACGTCGGCGATAGCAGCTCCATGCAGGGCTGCCGCAAGGCTCAAGGGGACGAGGCGGCGGGGACCAAGCTCGATCTTGGCTGCGAGGCCGCGATCATCGAAACGGACCTCCGAATCGCCACCAAGGCCGAAGGTGCGCATGGCCACGGCTTCCACCATGGTCCTGTAGCCACCGACGACGGCGCCGTCCTGATCAAGGCGGGGCTGGCCAGCTTCCATGACAGCGACGTCGGTCGTCGTGCCGCCGATATCGGAGACCACGGCATCATCAAGTCCGGTCAGGTGACGCGCGCCGACAAGGCTTGCCGCAGGACCGGAGAGGATGGTTTCGATCGGGCGCAGGCGGGCTTCAGCGGCGGAAATCAATGCGCCGTCGCCACGCACGACCATCAGCGGCGCATGGATGCCACGCTCCAGGAGATAGCGCTCGGCCGAACCAATCAGCCGGTCGATCATGGCCACGAGACGGGCGTTGAGAAGCGTGGTCAAGGCGCGGCGCGGGCCTCCGAGCTTTGACGAGAGCTCGTGGCTGCAGGTGACGGGCAGGCCGGAATGGCGGCGTATGATATCGCGTGCCCGTTGTTCGTGCGCCGGGTTACGAACGGCGAAATAGCCGGCGATCGCAAAGGACGAAACATTGGCCGAGAGTTCGGGAAGGGCGGCCTCCAGGGTGTCCGAATCGAACGGGGTCTCATTGCCGTGCACGTCATGGCCACCCGCGATGAAGAGGACCGGATCGTTGCCGAGCGCATCGGCGAGGCCATCACGCTTCAGATCCTCGGGGCCGAAACCGATCATGATCAGGCCGGCGCGGCCGCCCTGCCCTTCCACCAGCGCGTTTGTCGCGAGCGTCGTCGACAGCGAGACAAGTCTGATGGCCGAGGGATCGATTGCTGATTCGGCCAGAACACTTTCGAGCGCGCCGGAGATGCCGATCGACAGATCGTGGCGGGTGGTGAGCGACTTCGCCTTGGCGACGATCCCATGCTCTTCGCTGTAGATCACCGCGTCAGTGTAGGTGCCGCCGGTGTCGATGCCCAGCATGTAATCGGATGTCACGCAGTCTTCCCCATAGAGCCCGCCCGGATGGCGACGCAATCCTTATGGCACAGCCATCTGCCCGATTTCCAGCGAAGGAGCGGCAGGATGACGCCGCTTTACGGCTTGCGCGGTGTGATCCGCATCGGAAGCCCGCCAGCCGGCTGGGTCGTGAGTTTTTGAACGGGCCAGGGTTTCGTCTGCGGGGTCGTATCAAACCGGTAGCGCTGCATGAGGACCGCGATCGCGATCACCGCCTCCTGCAGGGCGAAAGTCGCACCGATACAGACGCGCGGCCCCGCCCCGAAAGGCAGATACTGAAAGCGGCCGATCTTTTCCCGCTCGCCCGGCAGAAAGCGGGAGGGATCGAACACCCTCGGCTTGTCCCAGTAAAGCTCGTGGCGATGAAGCGTCCAGGGCATGACGAGGACCGTCGTACCCTTGGTAATCTCCACGACTTCGCCGTTGGGCGCCGTGTAGCGGTCATCGGCGATTGCATCACGGTTGATCGAGGGCGCCGGCGGATAGAGCCGCATGGCTTCCTCAAAGGAAGCCCGCACATGCGGCATCTGGTCGAGCCATTCGACAGGATCGGCACCGGAGGCGATCACTGCATCAATCTCGCGCTCCATCGCGTCCCGCACGTCAGGACAATGGGCCACGCAATAGAGCGTCCAGGCGAGCGCCCGCGCGGTGGTCTCGTGGCCCGCACCGATGAAAGTCAGGATATTGTCTTCGATCTCCTCGGAGGTCAGCCCTTCGGGCCCCTCGAGTTCAAGCAGGAGCGTGAGGAAGTCATCCGGCGCCTTTTCACGCTCGGTGTTGATGATTGCACGGCGATGATCCATCGTCCGGCGGACCAGCTCGCGGAACTTGCGAAGAACACCAAGGCCCCGAATGCGCGTAAGGCGCGGGATCCATTTGGGTGCCTTCAACAGGTCCAGAGGATCGATCCGTCCCATGCTGTGCAGGAGATCGTCGACGTCCCTGGCGAAATCGCCCTGTTCAGAGATGATCCCGCCAGAGAAGAGCGTTTCGGAGAGGATTGCATAGGTCAGTTCGGTCATGTCGACGGCGATATCGCGGACGACGCCTTCCCCTTGCGATTGGTAGCGTTCGAGAAACAGCTCGCTCTGTTCGCGCATCTGGCGGGCAAAGCCACGCGCATGGCGTGGGGTGAACACGGGCGCCATGGCCTTGCGGGAGCGTTTCCAGACGGGTCCTTCTGCCGTCAACAGACCGTCGCGCAGGATGGGACGCAGCACGAGCTGACGGATCTCCGACATCTCGTAATTCGAAGCGTTGTCGACGAGCACATGCCGGATGAGGCCGGGATCATTGGCGATGATGGTGGTCTGGCCGAGGAAGCGCGTGACGATCCAGGGCCAGGTGTAGGAAGGCTGCCCCCAGAGCTCGAGCGGGTTGCGCAGGACCGTTCGGATGATTTCAAGCCGGCTGGGCGGAATGGTCCGCGGCACGGGTGCCGGCGGCTCAAAGGTCGATTTCCGCAGACTGGCGTCCATGTCATGCTCCTTCGAGGGCTTAAAGGCCCCCTCAAAGAGTTAGAGCAGAGCCTGCAACTCTTCCAGTCGATCATTGATCAGCCAGCCGTAATAGTTCTCTTCCGGCCAATTGGCCGCACCGCTGGCGCGCTTGGATGCGAGTGCCTGGGCACGCTGCTGCGACCCGCCGATGTTGAAGAGCGTCGCGGTCAGGCCTGGGTTTGCAGAGATATCGACATCGGCGATCTCACGGTAATCGTCGATGGATTTGCGGATGACAGCCGCCATGAACGCGAGCGAGATATCCGGGTCCATGATCGCCTTGTACACGTCTGCCGCATCGTTCTCGTCGAGCTTCTGATAGCCTGACTTTTCATGCACCAGATCCGACAGCATCAATGCCGTCAGCGGATTGATCTGACCCAGACCGAATGTCTGACCCGCATAGAATGGCTGGAAGAACACGGCGCTGAAGCGGTTGTTGGGATAGGATGAACCGCCAACGGACTTCCCGCGGAAGCTATCCTCCCAGACATTTTCCCGGCAGGTCCACAGGCGATAGGAGTCCGAATAGCCGTTGCATTCGGCAAATTCCGGCCGGCTGACAAAGTCGGAGATGCTCTCGTCCTTGTAGCCGAAGCGGAAGCTGTTGCCAGCGTAGGAAGCCGCCTTCACATAATAGCTTTGCAGGCTGTCATAGGCGTCGACATTATAGGTGTGCTCACCAACGATCGCCCCGACCATATGAATCGGCGCAATCCCATAGGCAGACGCAGTCTTCTTGATCTTGCCAACGAGCGCGGAATCCGTGCGCAGGAGATCGCGGACCTTCTCGTATTTCAGGTCGAAGCTGGTCTTGCCCGCCTTAGTGCGGCGAACCGAGGCGCCGGGGATGGCCGGCTGCTCTGCATTGCGATTGCCTGGCGGCACCTTGTCGGCAGCGAAGGTTACTGCGGGCGCGAGCCCGGACAGCCCCAATGCGACGATGATGATCCTGGTGATGTTCAGCACGATGCGCGGCCCCTCGGACATTTGTCCTTGAACGGATTGGCGACGCATGGTGGCCGACACCCGACAGCGGCACTCCTTACATAAGGCCTGCCTGTATTGTCGATATGGGACGCTTTCACTTTCCCGGCACGCCCGGGGCGAAAGCGACCCATAGATGCACAAAGATCACAGGATGTAGCGGCTCAGGTCCGTATTGGCGGCGAGATCGCCGACATGCTGCTGAACATAAGCCGAGTCGATCATCACAGCCGAGCCGCCACGATCCGGTGCATGGAAAGAGATCTCATCCAGGACCCGCTCCATGACCGTCTGCAGGCGACGGGCTCCAATGTTCTCGACGGTTTCGTTGAGCTGAACCGCGACATCGGCGAGCGCATCGATCGCATCCTCGGTGAAATCGAGGTTGAGCTCTTCGGTCGCCATCAGCGCCTTGTACTGGCGGATCAGGCTCGCTTCGGTCTCCGTCAGGATTCGGCGGAAATCTTCCTTGGTCAGCGGCTTCAGCTCGACCCGGATCGGCAGACGGCCCTGGAGTTCCGGCAGAAGGTCCGAGGGCTTGGAGACGTGGAACGCCCCCGATGCGATAAAGAGAATGTGGTCGGTCTTCACCGGCCCATACTTGGTCGCAACGGTCGTGCCTTCCACGAGCGGCAGGAGATCGCGCTGAACGCCTTCACGCGAAACGCCTGCACCCATGGCACCTTCGCGGGCGGCGATCTTGTCGATTTCGTCGAGGAAGACGATGCCGTCATTCTCCACCGACCGTAGCGCTTCCCGCTGGATGACCTCATTGTCGATCAGCTTGTCCGATTCGTCACGGATCAGGTCGGCATAGGATGCCTTGACGGTGGTGCGGACCTTCTTGGTGCGGTTGCCCATGGCCTTGCCGAACATTTCCGACAGATTGAGGATGCCGATATTGGCACCGGGCATGCCGGGGACTTCAAAGCCGGGCGAACCGGAACCGCTGTCGGCAACTTCGATATCGATTTCCTTGTCGTCGAGTTCGCCGCTACGCAGCTTCTTGCGGAAGCTGTCCCGTGTGGCGGGCGACGCAGTCGCGCCGACCAGGGCATCGAGCACGCGCTCTTCGGCCAGCTGGTGGGCCTTGGCCTGCACTTCCAGACGCTTCTTGTCACGGATCAGCGCAATGCCGATTTCGACCAGATCGCGGATGATCTGCTCAACGTCGCGGCCGACATAGCCGACTTCGGTGAACTTGGTGGCCTCGACCTTGATGAAGGGCGCGCCAGCGAGCTTGGCCAGCCGACGGGAGATTTCCGTCTTGCCGACACCGGTCGGGCCGATCATCAGGATGTTCTTCGGCATGACCTCGTCGCGAAGGTCTTCCGAGAGCTGCTGGCGGCGCCAACGGTTTCGCAGTGCGATTGCGACCGCGCGCTTGGCGTCATGCTGGCCGATGATGTGGCGGTCGAGCTCGGAGACGATCTCGCGCGGAGAGAAATTGGTCATTTCGGGTTGCTCCTCACGATGCCGCGGAACCGCGCATCGTCGCTTGCGGTGGGGTTATCTTGGCAGCCGTCAGTCGGCGTCGAGGGTTTCGACCACCATGTTGTTGTTGGTGTAGACGCAGATCTCGCCGGCAATCGTCAGCGCACGTGTCGCGATTTCCTCGGCAGAGCGATCGGTATCCATGAGTGCGCGCGCAGCCGCATAGGCAAAGTTGCCGCCAGAGCCGATCGCGATCGTGCCGTGCTCAGGCTCCAGGACATCGCCATTGCCGGTGATCGCGAGCGTTATCGACTTGTCGGCCACCAGCATCATGGCTTCGAGATTGCGCAGATACTTGTCGGTGCGCCAGTCCTTGGCGAGCTCGACGGCGGCGCGCATGAGCTGGCCGGGATACTGCTCGAGTTTCTTTTCCAGTCGATCGAGCAGGGTGAAGGCATCGGCGGTCGCGCCGGCGAAGCCTGCGATCACGTCACCGCCCTTGCCGATGCGGCGGACCTTGCGGGCATTGCCCTTCATCACGGTCTGGCCGAGGCTGACCTGGCCGTCACCGGCCATCACCACCTTGCCGTCCTTGCGTACGGTAATAATCGTTGTCATCAGTCACCTGTCACCCGCTCTGCGGGCCTTGTGGAGCGGGCTGTCTGGCCCGGTTCGTCGGTTCCTATGTAAGTGGGCTTTCGACGATTGCAATCTGCGGCAAAAGCTCTGACGCCGCCTTGCGGCAGCGCAATGTAACTTCTGGATATTTCACCGCCCTGCTGTTATGGGAGGGCCGAGATCCTCATGGAGCAGCCAAATGGCAGAGCGTAAAGGCGAAGTTTCCCGCAAGACCAACGAAACCTCGGTCTCGGTTTCCGTCCATATCGACGGCACCGGCACGGGCAAGATTTCGACAGGCGTGGGCTTCTTCGACCATATGCTCGACCAGCTCTGCCGCCACTCGCTGATCGACATGGACATCGATGTGAAGGGCGACCTGCATATCGACGACCACCACACCGTCGAAGACACGGGCATTGCGCTCGGCCAGGCGATTTCCAAGGCGCTGGGCGACCGCAAGGGTATCACGCGCTATGCGTCGATCGACCTCGCCATGGACGAGACGATGACGAAGGCGGCCATCGACGTCTCCGGCCGTCCGTTCCTGGTCTGGAATGTCAATTTCAGCGCGCCGAAGATCGGTACCTTCGACACCGAACTGGTGCGCGAGTTCTTCCAGGCTCTCGCCCAGAACGCTGGGATCACGCTGCATGTGCTGAACCATTACGGCGCGAACAACCATCATATTGCCGAGACCTGCTTCAAGTCGGTCGCCCGCGCGCTTCGCACAGCAACCGAAGTCGATCCGCGGCAGGCAAACCGTATCCCCTCCACCAAGGGCACCCTGGTTTAAGGGGCATCTTCCCCCGCAGGGGAACTGCCACCTGGCTCCGGCTCGGACGTTGAAACCGATCCGTCGAGCAGAAAGGACTGGAACACATGCGTGTAGCTATCATCGACTACGGCTCGGGCAATCTGCGCTCGGCCACCAAGGCCTTTGAACGGGCCGCCCGCGAGGCCGGCCTTAGCGCCGAGATCGAACTCACCGACAAGGCAGACCGGGTCGCGACCGCCGACCGGATCGTGCTCCCGGGCGTCGGGGCCTATGCCGACTGCCGTAGGGGACTCGATGCGGTCCCCGGCATGCATGATGCGATCACCGACGTTGTCGAGAAGAAGGGCCGCCCCTTTTTCGGTATCTGCGTCGGTATGCAGCTGATGTCGTCGCGGGGGCTTGAGAAGACCGTGACCGACGGCTTCGGCTGGATCGAAGGCGACGTGGTCGAAATGACGCCGTCCGATCCCTCGCTCAAGATCCCGCAGATTGGCTGGAACACACTGACACTCAACCGGCCGCATCCGCTATTCGAGGGTATTCCGACGGGACCGGACGGGCTGCACGCCTATTTCGTGCATTCCTATCATCTGGCCGCACGTAACCCGGCGGACGTGATCGCGACGACCGACTACGGTGGCGCGATGACGGCCTTTGTCGGGCGCGACAACATGGTGGGGGCGCAATTCCATCCCGAGAAGAGCCAGGCACTTGGCCTGAAGCTCATCGCCAATTTCCTGACCTGGACGCCCTGAAGGGCACGGATACTCCCATGATCCTTTTTCCCGCCATCGACCTTAAAGACGGCCAGTGCGTACGCCTCAAGCTTGGCGATATGGACCAGGCCACCGTCTACAATCCCGACCCGGCCGCACAGGCGCGCGCCTTCGAAGACCAGGGCTTTGAGTGGCTGCATGTGGTTGATCTCAATGGCGCCTTTGCCGGTGAAAGCGTCAATGGCGCTGCCGTCGATGCGATCCTGAAGGCGACGAAGAACCCCGTGCAACTCGGCGGCGGCATCCGCACGCTCGACCACATCGAGAGTTGGCTGTCGCGCGGGTTGTCGCGGGTGATCCTCGGTACGGTCGCCGTGCGTGATCCTGCCCTCGTGATCGAAGCCTGCAAGCGTTTCCCGGGCAAGGTCGCCGTCGGCATCGACGCCAAAGGCGGCAAGGTTGCTGTCGAAGGCTGGGCGGAAGCCTCCGAACTCGGCGTGATCGAACTCGCCCAGCGTTTCGAAGGCGCCGGCGTTGCGGCGATCATCTATACCGACATCGACCGCGACGGGATCCTGACCGGTATCAATTGGGCCTCGACGCTGGAGCTTGCAGCTGCCGTTTCGATCCCGGTGATCGCGTCTGGTGGTCTTGCCTCGATCGAGGATATCAAGCGGATGCTTGAGCCGGATGCGAGAAAGCTCGAAGGTGCGATTTCCGGCCGCGCGCTTTATGATGGGCGTATCGACGCTACAGAGGCGCTGGCGCTGATCAAGGCCGCGAGAGGCTGAGGACAAGACCATGACACTCAAGGCCCGCGTGATCCCCTGCCTCGACGTCAAGGACGGCCGCGTCGTCAAGGGCGTCAACTTCGTTGATCTCATCGATGCCGGTGACCCAGTCCAGGCCGCAAAGGCCTATGACGCAGCCGGCGCCGACGAACTCTGCTTCCTCGACATCACCGCATCCTCGGACAACCGCGATACGATCTTCGATGTGGTTGCGCAGACGGCCGACCATTGCTTCATGCCGCTCACGGTCGGCGGTGGCGTTCGCGCCGTCGCCGATATCCGCAAGCTCCTGCTCTGCGGCGCCGACAAGGTTTCGATCAATTCGGCAGCGGTGAAGAACCCCGATTTCGTGGCGGAAGCCGCCGACAAATTCGGCAACCAGTGCATCGTCGTCTCGATCGACGCGAAGAAGGTTTCCGCTGCCGGCGAAACGGATCGCTGGGAGATCTTCACCCATGGCGGACGCCAGCCGACCGGCATCGATGCGGTCGAATTCGCGATCAAGATGGTCGAACGCGGCGCCGGCGAACTGCTGGTGACCTCGATGGACCGCGACGGCACCAAGAGCGGCTATGACATCGGCCTCACCCGCACGATCGCAGACAGCGTTCGCGTGCCCGTCATCGCGTCCGGCGGCGTTGGCAATCTCGATGATCTGGTCGCCGGCATTCGCGATGGTCACGCGACCGCGGTGCTTGCCGCATCGATCTTCCATTTCGGCACCTATTCGATTGCAGAGGCAAAGGCCCATATGGCCGCAGCCGGCATCGCCATGCGTCTCGACTGACGCGGAAAGGCTTGTCATGAGCGATTTCACTCTTGCCGATCTGGAGGCCATCGTCGACAGCCGCGCTCAGGCGGATCCGAGCCAGTCCTGGACGGCGAAACTCGTGGCAGGCGGGCAGGCGAAAGCCGCGAAGAAGCTGGGCGAAGAGGCGATCGAGGCTGTCATGGCTGCGGTCAGGCAAGACCGCGAGAACCTCGTCTACGAGAGCGCGGACCTGCTCTATCACCTGATGGTCGTATTGAAAATTGCGGACATCCCTTTACAAGCAGTGATGCAGGAACTTGAGCGTCGGACCGCTCAGACGGGCCTGAATGAGAAGGCCAGTCGGCAGGATCCATGACGATAGCTATGCGGGACCCCGAAACGCCAGACGTCCTCGACCATTTTCAGGCGAACGGCTATTCCCCCTACCTGTTCTTCGACAGCGAGGAATGGGCGCATTTTCGCGCTGATACGCCGCTGACGCTGACGGCTGATGAAGTTAAGCGGCTGCGATCGATCGACGACCCGATCGACCTTGATGAGGTCCGTCGGATCTATCTTTCGCTGTCGCGCTTGCTGTCGTCGCATGTCGAATCCTCGCAGCTGCTTTTCGAGCAGCGCAACCGTTTCCTCAGCATGTCGGACGTGTTCAAGACACCGTTTGTGATCGGCATTGCCGGGTCGGTGGCGGTGGGCAAATCGACGACAGCGCGTATCCTCAAGGAATTGCTTGCCCGCTGGCCTTCGAGCCCGAAGGTCGATCTCGTCACCACCGATGGCTTTCTCTATCCGAACGCTCATCTGGTGAAGAACGGTATTCTCAACCGCAAGGGCTTCCCGGAAAGCTATGACATCGGGGCGCTGTTGCGCTTCCTGTCGGCGATCAAGGCCGGACTGCCGAACGTCAAGGCGCCCAGCTATTCGCACCTGACCTATGACGTGTTGCCGAACGAGCACCGCGTGATCGACCGGCCGGATATCCTGATCTTCGAGGGGATCAACGTTCTGCAGTCGCGCAATCTGCCGGCAGATGGCAAGATCGTGCCGATGGTCTCAGACTTCTTCGACTTCTCGATCTATATCGATGCGGATGAGAATGCGATCCATCGCTGGTATGTCGAACGCTTCATGAAGCTCCGGCAAACCGCCTTCCGCGATCCGAACTCCTACTTCCATCGCTATGCGACGATCAGCGAGGATGAGGCCAAGGAGATCGCCGAGGGGCTCTGGGCGAACATCAACCTGAAGAACCTCAGGGAAAACATCCTACCGACGCGTCCGCGGGCTGATCTGATCCTGCGTAAGGGTGACAATCACCTCGTCGAAACCGTCGCGCTCAGAAAATTGTGAGCGATCGATCGCCGGCTATGGATTGACCCGACGAAGCGTCAGGTTGATCCGCCCGCCCGATTTCAGCAGTGTCGACGTGCCTGGATAGATGCGGTCGACGCCGTGGAAGCACAGTCGACCTTCGCCACCGAGGATGAAGAGATCACCGCTTTCCAGCTTCAAGGACTTTGTCCGGTCAGTGCGGGATAGACCGCCGATGCGGAACAGGCAGGTGTTTCCAAGCGAGATCGAGAGGACCGGGGCCGACAAGTCGGTTTCATCTCGATCCTGGTGCAGCCCCATCTTGGCGTCATCGGCATAGAAATTGACGAGGCAGGCTTCGGGATCTTTGGGATGACCTGAGAGCTCGCGCCAGAGGTCGAGCAAAACCTGGGGGATGTCGGGCCAGGGCTTGGCCGTCAGCGGATGAGACGGCTGGTAACGATAGCCCCTCTCTTTATCGGTGACCCAACCAAGCGGACCGCAATTCGTCATGCGCACCGACATGGGTCGGCCATAGCCGGGCATCACGGGCACGTAAAGCGGCGCGTCAGCGACCACGCCCCGGATGATTTCGACCAATTCTTCCTGCTGGGTCCGCGACAGGCGGCCCGGGAGATAACGAAGACCGGATTGGAGGCTGATCTCGGCTTTCGTTTCAGCCATGCTCAGTCTCCCGCCGGCTTGCCGCGCATCTTCTTCACATCCGAGCGTCCGGACTTCGCCTTAAGACGCCGTTCGATCGAACCCTTAGTGGGCTTGGTCTTTTTGCGGGGCGGCGGTGGTGGCTTGGCCGCTTCGAGCAGCAGCTCCTTCAGGCGATCGCGGGCGTCTTCGCGATTACGGTCCTGGCTGCGGAACCGGCTCGCCTCAATCATCAGCACGCCTTCCTTGGACAGGCGTTTGCCGGCGAGCTTCGCGGCATTCTGCTTCACGCGATCATTGAGCGCCGGAGATCCGAGCAGGTTGAAGAAGAGCTGGACAGCCGTCGAGACCTTGTTGACGTTCTGGCCGCCAGGGCCGCCGGCCAGCACGAATTGCTCCGTCAGCTCCCAGCCGGCGATCGTGATGCGGTTGTTGATCTCTAGCGGTTCGCTTGCCATGTCATCGGTCTCTTTCTCGGCTTCCATATCGGCCGCAAAGACTTCAAAGGCAAGCCGGAAGCAGAAGAGGCCCGGCAAACATGCCGGGCCTCTTCATGCTCGTCAAATCAGTACATTACTCGGCCGCAAGGCGAATGCCCGGGGCAGCGTCGCGGACCTTGCCATCGACATGGGCTTCGAACTTGGCGAAGTTGTCGATGAACATGCCGACCAGCTTCTTGGCCTGCGCGTCGTAGGCGACGCCATCTGCCCAGGTCGAGCGTGGGTCGAGGATCTTCGTGTCGACGCCACCGACGGCGACCGGAACGGCGAAGCCGAAGTTGGCATCGGTGCGCATTTCGACCTTCTTCAGCTCGCCAGTGAGAGCCGCCGTCAACAGCGCACGGGTCGCCTTGATCGGCATGCGGTTCCCGGTGCCATAGGCGCCGCCAGTCCAGCCTGTGTTGACCAGCCAGCAATCGACCTCGTGGCGTGCGATCAGATCGCGAAGCAGGTTGCCGTATTCCGTCGGGTGACGCGGCATGAAGGGGGCGCCGAAGCAGGTCGAGAAGGTCGCTTCCGGTTCGGTGACGCCCTTTTCCGTCCCGGCTACCTTTGCGGTGTAGCCGGAGAGGAAGTGGTACATGGCCTGTTCCGGCGTCAGCTTTGCAATCGGCGGCAACACGCCGAAGGCATCGGCCGTCAGCATGATGATCGTCTTCGGATGCGGCGCGATACCGGTCTCCGATGCATTCGGAATGAAATGCAGCGGATAGGCGCAGCGCGTGTTTTCCGTCAGCGAGCCGTCATTGAAGTCCGGAACGCGGTTTTCGTCCAGAATGACGTTTTCGAGCACGGTGCCGAAACGTTTGGTGGTGGCGAAGATCTCCGGCTCAGCTTCTGCCGAAAGACGGATGGTCTTGGCGTAGCAGCCGCCTTCGAAGTTGAAGATGCCGTTTTCGCCCCAGCCATGTTCGTCGTCACCGATCAGGGTGCGCTTCGGATCGGCCGACAGCGTGGTCTTGCCGGTGCCGGAAAGGCCGAAGAAGACAGCGGCGTCGCCATCAGGGCCGACATTGGCCGAGCAATGCATCGGCATGACACCCTTCGACGGCAGCAGGTAGTTGAGCACGGTGAAGACCGACTTCTTCATCTCACCGGCATAGGACGTGCCGCCGATCAGGACGATGCCATTGGTCAGGTCGCAAGCGATGACCGTCTCCGTGCGGCAGCCATGACGGGCCGGATCGGCGCGGAAGCTCGGCAGATCGATGATCGTCAACTTGGGCAGGAAGCCTTCCAGAGCGTCACGCTCGGGACGGATCAGCAGGTTGCGGATGAAGAGCGAGTGCCAGGCGAATTCGGTCACGACACGGGTCGGCAGGGCGTTGTCTGCGTCGGCGCCGCCAATCAGATCCTGAACGAAGAGGTCCCTGCCCTCCGCATGGGCCAGCATGTCCTGATGCAGCACGGCGAAATGCTCCGGCGACATCGGCTTGTTGTTGTCCCACCAGATCTGGTCGTCGGTCTTTGCATCGCGAACGACGAACTTGTCCTTGGCGGAGCGACCCGTGTGCTGGCCGGTCAGAGCGCGCAGCGCACCATCGGCTGTAAGCTCGGCCTCGCCGCGACGAATAGCCTCTTCATAAAGAGCGGCCTCCAGGAAGTTGTAGCGAACGCTGGCGGCCTTCCCCAAGCCGATATCCGCGATACCCGCAGCCGGGTTCCTCACGCCGAATTCCTCCATGGGTGCGCCTTCCTCTCACATGGGCCAGAACTGAATGAGGGAAAACTAAACGGCACCGGCTCGAAAAGCAAGGCAGCACTCTAAAAAATATAATGATATCAATTATTTAATCGATTTAAACTGGAAAATGGGCTTTTTAAATCGTTTAGTTCCGCTTCCATTCCACGTCGAAAGACGGAGATCAGAAGAGCGAAATTGCCGTTTGGCCGAAATCTGCTCGGCACGCCCCTTCCCCTCTGCCACAATTTGTTCCACCTTTATCCTCATATCGCACTGCCATGGAACCAGAGCTGGGCTGGACGAACCAGGAGCAGCGCAACGATGACGGAGACATACACTATGCAGACGATCGCCCTCGTGGATGACGACCGCAACATTCTGACTTCGGTTTCGATTGCTCTCGAAGCAGAAGGCTACAAGGTCGAAACCTACACCGATGGCGCCTCGGCTCTCGACGGTCTTCTCGCCCGTCCGCCGCAGCTGGCCATCTTCGACATCAAGATGCCGCGTATGGACGGGATGGAGCTCCTGCGCCGCCTGCGTCAGAAATCCGACATTCCGGTGATCTTCCTCACCTCCAAGGACGAGGAGATCGACGAACTCTTTGGCCTGAAGATGGGCGCCGACGACTTTATCACCAAGCCGTTTTCGCAGCGCCTGCTGGTCGAGCGCGTCAAGGCGATCCTGCGGCGCTCGGCAAGCCGTGAGACGCTCGCGGCTGGTGGCGGCCCTGCCAAGGGGAGCCCAGAACAACAGGCGCGCACGCTGGAGCGTGGTCAGCTGGTCATGGATCAGGAGCGTCACACCTGCACCTGGAAGGGCGATCCGGTCACGCTGACCGTCACCGAATTCCTGATCCTTCACTCGCTGGCACAGCGCCCCGGCGTCGTGAAGAGCCGTGATGCTCTGATGGATGCCGCTTACGATGAGCAAGTCTATGTCGATGACCGGACCATCGACAGCCACATCAAGCGGCTGCGCAAGAAGTTCAAGATGGTCGATACCGACTTCGACATGATTGAAACCCTTTACGGTGTGGGCTACCGGTTCCGCGAAGCAGCGTAAGGTCTCGTCGTCATGGCCGCTTCGGCCAATGCAGACGGGCGAAAGGTAAAGGTTTGACCCAGCAGGTTGACGAGGGACATCTGGAGGAGCCGGAATCCGGCTCCGAACAGCGTCGGCTGTTCACCCATCCCTTCACGCTGATCCGTCGGATCTTCGGCCACGCCCTGTTTTCGAGCCTGACGCGCCGTATCGTCTTCTTCAACCTTGCCGCGCTGATCGTGCTGGTCGGCGGCATCATGTATCTCAACCAGTTCCGCGAGGGGCTGATCGATGCACGTGTCGAGAGCCTGCTGACACAGGGCGAAATCATCGCCGCTGCCGTCTCCGCCTCGGCCTCGGTCGATACGAATTCGATCACGATCGATCCGGAAAAGCTGCTCGAGCTCCAGGCCGGCCAGAGCATCACGCCTGTTCCGAACGACGAGGATCTGGAATTCCCGATCAATCCGGAGCGCGTGGCGCCGGTTCTTCGACGCCTGATCTCGCCGACGCGCATCCGCGCCCGCCTGTTCGATGCCGATGCCAATCTTCTGCTCGATTCCCGGCATCTCTATTCGCGCGGCCAGGTGCTGCGCTTCGACCTGCCGCCTGTTGACAACGATTCCACCAGCTTCACCGACTGGATCACGCGTCTCTTCAATACAATCCTGCAGCCCGGAAACCTGCCCGTTTACCGCGAAGCGCCAGGCGGAGACGGCTCGATCTATCCGGAGGTGATGAACGCGCTGACCGGTGTGCGCGGCGCCGTGGTTCGCGTGACGGATCAGGGCGAGCTAATCGTATCGGTGGCGGTTCCCGTCCAACGGTCACGTGCGGTGCTCGGCGTACTGCTGCTCTCCACCCAGGCCGGTGATATCGACAAGATCGTGCATGCAGAACGCCTCGCCATCCTGCGCGTTTTCGGCGTGGCGACCCTGGTCAACATTGTCGTGTCGCTGCTTTTGTCCTCGACCATCGCCAATCCGTTGCGCAGGCTTTCGGCAGCGGCCATCCGCGTTCGCCGTGGCGCCAAGGAACGCGAGGAGATCCCGGACTTTTCGATACGTCAGGATGAAATCGGCAACCTGTCGATCGCACTTCGCGAGATGACGACGGCGCTTTATGACCGGATCGATGCGATCGAGAGCTTCGCTGCCGATGTCAGCCACGAGTTGAAAAACCCGCTGACATCCCTTCGTTCCGCCGTCGAAACCCTGCCTCTGGCAAAGACCGATCAATCCCGGCAGCGGCTGATGGACATCATCCAGCACGATGTTCGCCGCCTCGACCGTCTGATCAGCGACATCTCGGATGCATCGCGGCTCGACGCCGAGCTTGCGCGCTCGGATGCCAAGCCGGTTGATCTGGAAGTGTTGGTCTCGAGCCTTGTCGATATCTCTCGGGAGATCCGCAGCGGTAAGAAGGTGGTCAAGATCGACTGCGTGGTGGACCATAAGCAGGGCTCGAACCAGAATTTCCTCGTCAACGGGCATGATCTGCGGCTCGGCCAGATCGTGACCAATCTGATCGAAAACGCCCGCTCCTTCGTGCCTGAGGAGACCGGCCGGATCCTGGTCAAGCTTTCGCGCAACAAGAGCCGATGCCTTATCCAGGTCGAGGACAACGGTCCCGGCATTCAGGCCGAAGACATCGACCGTATCTTCGAGCGCTTCTACACCGACCGCCCCGAGGGTGAGAGCTTCGGCCAGAACTCCGGCCTTGGTCTTTCGATCAGCCGGCAGATTGCAGAAGCGCATGGCGGCACGTTAAGGGCAGAGAATGTGATGGATCCGGCCACGGGCCGCATTACCGGCGCTCGCTTCGTCCTGTCGCTGCCTGTGGGCACGCCCACATGAGCGAAACGCCCGAGAACATTCACGGGACGGCTATCACCGTGGATGGCATCGGGCTTCTCTTCCTCGGACCATCGGGAAGCGGCAAATCAAGCCTTGCTTTCGATTGTCTGTCAGAGGCCAGGCTGATGGGCTGTTCCAGCGCACTGATCTCCGATGACCGCGTGCTGGTGTCGAAGCGCGGCGATACGATCATCGGGGCGGGTCCTGGCTCGATCCGCGGACTGATCGAATTGCGCTATAGCGGCATCGTCTCCGTCGCTCATGTTGCCGAGGCGGATATTCACTACGCAATCCTGCCGGTATCAGGCGATGAGGTGGACCGGCTTCCGCCTGACGATGAGGTCGCCGACATCACTCCCGCCATCCGTCTGCCGGCCATCCGATTGCCCTTGTGGAGTCGATTTCCGCTGAGCTTGATCTTCGCACGGATCCGCAGTCTGCAGACAACCGGATGAAACACACGCTGTTTTGGCTTGCACTTCCCGCTTTGATCGACAAGATGGCGACCCACTGATGGACGAAACGCCAATCTTGAGCTATTCGGCGAGAGTTGCGCTAAGGGGCAGTTAAGAATGATCGGACTTGTGCTTGTCACGCATGGCAAGCTGGCTGAAGAGTTTCACCACGCGGTGGAGCATGTCGTAGGCCCACAGAAATTCATCGAGACCGTTTCGATCGGCCCCGAAGATGACATGGATCAGCGCCGCCAGGACATTCTCGATGCCGTCTTGCGCGCGGATGATGGTCATGGCGTCATCATCCTGACCGACATGTTCGGCGGCACGCCTTCCAATCTCGCCATCTCCGTCATGAACACCGGTCGCATCGAAGTCATCGCCGGGGTCAATCTCCCGATGCTGATCAAGCTTGCAGGCGTTCGTGGCGATAACGACATGGATCGCTCGCTCGTCGAGGCTTCGGAAGCCGGACGGAAATACATCAATGTCGCCAGCCGCGTGTTGAGTGGTAAGTGAAACGATGAGCGACATGATCTCGCGCGATCTGCTGATCATCAATAAACGTGGCCTCCACGCCCGGGCCTCGGCCAAGTTCGTTCAGACCGTCGGCGGCTTTGACGCGACTGTCAGCGTATCGAAAGACGGCACCACCGTCGGCGGCACATCGATCATGGGGCTCATGATGCTGGCTGCCAGCCCCGGCTGCTCCATCTCAGTCTCCGCCTCGGGCAACCAGGCGCAGGATGTGATGAACGCCCTTTCGGCACTCGTCGCTGATCGCTTTGGTGAAGAGATGTAAAGCATCGCGACATAAAGACATAAAGACTTCTTTATGTCAGATTGCGTTTAATGGCTTTCCCTGCTAGAACACGACCAAGCCCTGCAGACAGATCTGCGGGAGAGCCAGTTTGTCCATCCGCCATGAATTGCGGATCGGATCGGATCCAGCCGGAGAACCCCATGAGCAAACATGACTATGTGATCGCCGATATCGGTCTTGCCGATTTTGGCCGCAAGGAAATCAGCATCGCTGAAACCGAAATGCCGGGCCTGATGGCCTGCCGCGAAGAATTCGGGGCGAGCAAGCCGCTGAAGGGTGCGCGCATCACCGGTTCGCTGCACATGACGATCCAGACAGCCGTCCTGATCGAGACCCTTGTCGCGCTCGGCGCCGAGGTCCGTTGGGCATCCTGCAACATCTTCTCGACGCAGGACCATGCTGCGGCAGCAATCGCTGCTGCCGGCATTCCGGTCTTCGCGATCAAGGGCGAGTCCCTGACGGACTACTGGGAATACACCGACAAGATCTTCCAGTGGACTGACGGTGGCCTCTCCAACATGATCCTCGACGACGGTGGCGACGCCACCATGTACATCCTGCTCGGCGCCCGCGCCGAAGCTGGCGAGGACGTTCTTTCGAACCCGCAGTCGGAAGAAGAAGAAATTCTGGTCGCGCAGATCAAGAAGCGCCTGGCCGCAACGCCTGGCTGGTTCACCAAGCAGCGTGATGCCATCAAGGGCGTGACCGAAGAAACCACCACGGGCGTGCACCGCCTCTACGAACTCGCCAAGAAGGGCCTCCTCCCCTTCCCGGCCATCAACGTCAATGACTCGGTCACGAAGTCGAAGTTCGACAACAAGTATGGCTGCAAGGAATCGCTGGTTGACGGCATTCGCCGCGGTACCGACGTGATGATGGCCGGCAAGGTTGCCGTCGTCTGCGGCTACGGCGACGTCGGCAAGGGTTCGGCCGCCTCGCTACGTGGCGCCGGCGCCCGCGTCAAGGTGACGGAAGTCGACCCGATCTGCGCCCTGCAGGCCGCCATGGACGGTTTTGAAGTTGTCACGCTCGAGGACGTCGTTTCCTCGGCCGATATCTTCATCACCACCACCGGCAACAAGGACGTCATCCGCATCGAGCATATGCGCGAGATGAAGGACATGGCGATCGTCGGCAACATCGGCCACTTCGACAACGAGATCCAGGTCGCTTCCCTGAAGAACCTGCGTTGGACGAACATCAAGCCGCAGGTGGACATGATCGAGTTCCCGAAGGGCAACCGCATGATCCTGCTCTCGGAAGGCCGACTGCTGAACCTCGGCAACGCAACTGGCCACCCGTCCTTCGTCATGTCGGCATCGTTCACCAACCAGGTTCTCGGCCAGATCGAGCTGTTTGCGAAGAACGACGAATACAAGCCGGGCGTCTACGTCCTGCCGAAGCACCTCGACGAAAAGGTCGCTCGTCTGCACCTCGAAAAGCTCGGCGTGAAGCTGACGCAGCTTTCCGACGAACAGGCAGCCTATATCGGCGTCACGACCCAGGGTCCGTTCAAGTCCGAACACTATCGCTATTGAAATATAGCTGGATAATATCTACATCTAGTGGGCGGCGCCTTGACAAGGGCGCCGCTTTCTTTTTTGGGCCCCGGCCTTCCCGACCCTATCCATCAAAGGTATTGTTTTAGAACTTGATTCGTGGACTGCACGAGCGCTCCGCGGATACGGATGTCTTGTCGACGATGCGGCACATAATAAGACGGAGACAGACCGAGAATGTCGGTACATCAACGCGCCCCGCGTCAGCGGGATACGGCTATGACGGCCGGTTTTCCAAGCCTCTGGCGGCCAACTTCAGACCTGACAACCGCGGTGCTGCGCAAGGTCGCACAGCGCCCAGCCGTGGCAGCCATGCGCCGCTTGCTGACCTGCGGTAGCGCACTTGCGGGCATCATCACGCCTAGCCTCGCGCATGCCCAGACCGCTGCGGCTCCGCTGCGCGGCTTCGACAGCGCCGATGTAGCGGGCTATGCCGTGCTCCTCGGATCGGTCTCTGCAGCCTTGATCTTCGCGGCCGTTCTGCTTCGCCAGCGCAACAGGCTTGATGTCGAAGTGCGCGAACTGCGCTCGGCTTTTTCGGACAGCCAGCACAAAATTTCTCGGTACCAGACCCTGATCGCCGACAAGAACCGGCGCACGGTCATCTGGGAAGGTCACAACGGAAAAGCCGAACTGCTCGGGCAGCTTCCGGCAGAAACAGGCGCTCCCCAACAGGATCCAGACTTTCTGGCTTTTGGCCGCTGGCTGAAGCCACACTCCGCAAGCGAAGTCGAACGCGCCATCGAAGGTCTGCGGCTGAATGCCAAGTCTTTCGATCTGGTCGTCGAAACTCAGCGCGGTGAAGTTCTGGAGGTTCAAGGCAAGCTCTATGGCGGTCGCGCCTATGCGCATTTCGTTGCCCTCGACAACCTGCGTGCTGAACTGGCCGAACTGAAGATCGAGCGCAACCGCCTGCGCAGCTCGATTGCAACCTTTGAATCGCTGCTCGACTCCATCGAACAGCCCGTCTGGCAGCGCGACGGTGAAGGCCGTCTGGTCTGGGTCAACCAGGCCTATAGCGACGCCGTGGAGGCAAGCTCGCCGCAACAGGCGGTGCAGGAGGGGCGCGAAATTCTGGGCACCCTCACCCGAGAAAAGATCAAGGCGTCGGCAACCCCGGAGTCCCCTTTCCAGGACACCGTCTCGACGGCTGTTCGTGGTGCGCGGACCTTCTTCGATGTTGTCGATGTGAGGGGTCCTGCGGGCTCTTGTGGCATGGCGATCGATGTCTCGTCCGCGGAGACGCTTCGAGAAGACCTGACCCGGACCCTGAAGAGCCATGCCGATACGCTGGACCATCTGGCTACGCCGGTTGCCATTTTCGACGCCGACCGCCGCCTGCAATTCTACAACCAGGCTTTCCAGCAGCTTTGGGGTCTCGAAGCCAAGTTCCTCGAAAGCCGGCCCGATCATGCCGAACTGCTGGATCGGCTTCGTGCCGCACACAAGCTGCCGGAACAGCTGAGCTGGAAGGCGTGGAAGGAAAATTGCCTCTCCGTCTACCGTGCTCTGGAGACGCAGACGGACCTTTGGCATCTGCCGAACGGCCAGACGCTTCGCGTGATTGCGTCAGCCCATCCGCAGGGTGGCGCCACCTGGGTGTTCGAGAACCTCACGGAACAGGTCAATCTGGAGACCCGTTACAACACACTCGTGCAGGTGCAGGGTGAAACCATCGACCACCTGTCCGAAGGCGTTGCCGTCTTTGGCCCAGATGGCCGGATCCAGCTGTCCAATCCCGCCTTCCGCGCCCTCTGGGGCATCACCGAAGCGCAGGCCGCGGTTGGCACCCATATCCGCCTGCTCGAAGCTGCCTGCGGGACGTCCTACGACAGGCCGGACGGCTGGAAGGCCTTCGGCAAGATGATCACCAGTTTCGAGGACGAGCGTCCGTCCAGTCAGGGCACGCTGGAGCTCTATTCCGGTCTGGTGCTGGATTACGCCGTGACGCCGCTGCCGAATGCGCAGACCATGCTCACCTTCGTGAACATGACCGACAGCGTTCGTGCGGAACGGGCGCTGAAGGAGAAGAACGAAGCGCTGCAGAAGGCAGACGAGCTGAAGAACGATTTCGTCCAGCACGTGTCCTACGAGCTGCGCTCGCCGCTCACCAACATCATCGGCTTTACCGATCTTCTCAAGACTCCGACGATCGGTCCGCTGAACGAACGGCAGGCCGAATATATCGACCATATCTCGACCTCCTCTTCCGTACTGCTGACCATCGTCAACGACATTCTCGATCTCGCGACTGTCGATGCCGGGATCATGCAGCTGGACTATTCGGAAATCGATCTGAGCGACCTTCTCGACGATGTCTCGATGCAGATGACCGACCGATTGCAGGAAGGCGGCGTGACGCTGGAGATCGCGGCCCCGGCGCAGCTTGGTCATCTGATTGCCGACCGGCAGCGGTTGAAACAGATCCTCATCAAGATCCTGACCAATGCCGTGAACTACGCCCCCGAAGGCTCGGTCGTCTCGATGAAATGCTGGCGCGAGGCCAATGATTTCGCCTTTTCCGTGAGTGACAACGGCTGCGGCATGAGCCCCGACCTCGTGTCCTCGGCCTTTGACCGCTTCTCGACGAGCGCCAAGGGCGGCAAGCGTAGCGGGCCGGGTCTTGGTCTCTCGATCGTCCAGAGCTTCGTCAACCTGCACAAGGGTGAAGTGAAGATCGACAGCGAGCCGGGCCGGGGAACCACGGTTCACTGCCGCATCCCCTCTGCCAGTCTACCGCAGATGATCGCCGCCGCCGAATGAGCGCCGAGCCCACCCCGCTTGCCATCCACCTCGCCGACGACCGTGCCACCGCACTGTTCGGCGAGGATTTGCTTCTCGCGCTTCAGGTCGGTGATTGCATCGCGCTCGAAGGCGATCTTGGCGCCGGGAAATCCACGCTGAGCCGAGCCTTGATCCGAGCCCTCGCAGCGGATCCGGATCTGGAGGTTCCAAGTCCGACCTTTACGCTGGTGCAGAACTACGAGCTGCGGATCCCCGTCGCGCATTTCGATCTCTACCGCCTGTCCGATCCGAGCGAGCTCGACGAACTCGGCCTGGAGGAGGCCTTGGCCGAGGGCATCTGCCTCGTTGAATGGCCCGGCAAAGCAGGCCGCGCGCTACCGAAGAACCGGATCGAGATCAGTTTCGCATTTGCGTCCGACGGTGGGCGGGACCTCTCCATCCAGGGCCCGGAGGCGAAACTGGCAAGGTTGCGCCGCGTTTCCGATATCAGAGACTTCCTCGACGCCAACGGCCTACAGGATGCGCGCAGACGCCACCTGACGGGCGACGCCTCCAACCGCGCCTATGAACATGTCTACCCTGCCGACGGAGGTACGCGTCTTGTTCTGATGGACGCGCCAAAACGGCCGAATGGTCCACCGATCCGCGACGGGAAACCGTATTCGCAGCTCGTGCATCTCGCAGAGGATGTCCGGCCCTTCGTCGCCATCGGCCAGACTTTGAGAGAGCGGGGTTTTGCGGCGCCGAAAGTGCTGGCCCAGGACCTTGATGCAGGCATCCTGCTTCTCGAGGATCTGGGTGAAGACGGCGTGCTCGACGGAGAGGGCAAACCGATCGCGGACCGCTACCGCGCCAGTGCCGCTTGCCTTGCCGCCATTCACGACACGCCGTTCGATAGAGACATCACCATCCCCGGCGGCCATCGGCACAGGATCCCGGATTTCGATCGCGCAGCGATGAAGTTCGAGGTCGAACTGCTCCTCGACTGGCATCTACCCTGGAAACGGGACGGGAAGCCGGCAACGGCGGAAGAGCGCACGCGCTATCTCGCCATCTGGGATCAGTTGATCGACGAACTGGCGGATGCCGACACATCTATCGTGATGCGTGACTTCCACTCGCCCAACATTATCTGGCGGGACAACCGTGAAGGCCATGACAGGGTCGGGTTGATCGACTTCCAGGACGCCATGATCGGGCCAGCCGCCTATGATGTGGTTTCGCTGGTTCAGGATGCGCGGGTGACGATCGAGCGTCCGCTGATGGACCAATTGATGGCCGACTATCTTTCCGCGCGGTCGAGGATGTCGGGCTTCGATGAAGCCGCATTCCTGAAGAGTTGGGCGATCATGTCGGCGCAGCGAGCCTGCAAGCTGAACGGGCTCTGGGTCCGACTGAAGGAACGAGATGGCAAGCCGGGCTATATGCGCCATCTGCCGCGGACCCTCTGGCATCTCAACGTGGCTTTTGAGCATCCTGTTCTCGCCCCCTTGCGGAACTGGTGCATAGAGGCTGGAATCGAGCTTCCCGAATCACCGGCCTAAGCAAAATGATCATCAAGCAAGCCATGGTGCTCGCGGCCGGACTCGGTACGCGGATGCGCCCCATTACAGAGACAACCCCAAAGCCGCTGGTTCGTATCGGCGGAAAGCCGATGATCGACTATGTGCTCGATACGCTTGTTGCGGCCGGCGTCGAAACGATCGTGGTGAATGTCCATCACCACGCCGATCAGATGGAAGCGCATCTCGCGACAGAGAAGCGCGCGGAGATCCGGATCTCGGACGAGCGAGACAGGCTGATGGATTCTGGCGGCGGCCTGGCAAAAGGCCTCAAGCTGCTTGATCAAGACCAGCCAGCGCTGGTGATGAATGCCGATCTTTTCTGGGTCGGTGAACGGCATGATGAGCCCAGCAATCTTATGCGGCTTGCGGGGCGGTTTGATGCCTCGCGCATGGACATGTCCATGCTCTGCGTGGATCAGGCGCGCACCACAGGCCACAATGGAAAGAACGATTTTGCGATGGCGGAAGACGGGCGGCTCACCCGCTATGTTGCCGACGCACCGAACCCGGTCGTCTATGCTGGTGCTCTGGCTCTGATGCCGCATCTCTTAGCCAATGCGCCTGCTGGACCCTTCAACCTGAACATCTATTTCGATCGCGCGATTTCAGCCGGGCGGTTGTTCGGCACTTCACTTGAGGGACAATGGCTGACGGTCGGGACGCCTGACGCGATTGCGCCTGCCGAAGCCGTGGTTGCCCGATACGGCGGGAGCGCCTGAGATGGCGGGCGCGGCGCCGCGTCTGTTGACGATCCCTCCGGGTCGGCCGTTTCTCCGGACGCTGACGGAAGCCCTGCTCGACGGGCGATTGACCGAGAGCTTTCGTTACGACCCGGCGGATCCGCTTTCCCTGGCAGGCGTGACGCTGCTCGTGCCGACGCGACGCGCGGCGCGCGTGCTGCGCTCAGAATTCGTCGACCTGCTCGGCGGGCGCGCTGCCATCCTTCCCGATATCCGCACACTCGGAGAGACCGACGACGACAGCGGCTTTTTCGACCTCGATGCGCCCCTGCTGATGGACCTTGCACCGCCTGTCAGCGGGACCGTGATGCTTCTCGAACTGGCACGGCTCATCCTTGCCTGGCGCAACCAGTTGCCGGAGATCGTGCGGTCGATCCATGCCGATACGCCGCTCGTGGCACCGGCGAGCCCGGCAGATGCCGTCTGGCTGGCCAGGGCACTCGTCGAACTGATCGAGGCGGCGGAGACGGAGGGATGTGACTGGAGCGATCTGGAGAAGCTTCAATCCGCAGACTTCGGGTCCTGGTGGCAATTGACGCTGGAGTTTCTCAAGATCGCCACCAGCTTCTGGCCGGCGCTACTGCAGGAATTGGTCCGATCCTCTCCGGCGCGCCACCGCGATGCCGTGCTGCGGGCCGAAGCGGAGCGTTTTCGCAGACAGGGTGCGGATGGGCTCGTCATCGTCGCCGGCTCGACAGGTTCGATCCCGGCAGCGGCCGAATTGATTACCGCCATTGCAGAACTCGACCAAGGCGTCGTGGTGTTGCCGGGGCTCGATCTCGACATGCCGGACGAAGACTGGCTGAAGCTGAACGATCGGGATATCTCTCTCATACGACCGAGCCCGGCCGTTCGCGGGCATCCGCAATATGGCCTCGCCCATCTGCTTCGCCACATGAAGCTTGAGCGCGCGGATGTCCAGGTGCTCGAACCCGCAGCACAAGCCCTCAGAGACCGTGCCGAATTCCTCTCCCGCGCCATGGCCCCTGCGGAGGCGACAGACACCTGGAAAGCCTGGCGCGGGGGTATCGATGATCACCGGGTGCTCGACGCATTCCGCGATGTCGCGCTCATCGAGACAGCGAACGAGCGCGAGGAAGCGACGGCCATCGCGATCGCGCTTCGTCTGGGGCTGGAGCAGGCTTCGGAGAACCCGGAGAGCCGGGTGGCGCTGATCACGCCGGATCGTGCCCTTGCGCGGCGGGTGATGTCGGAACTTGCCCGCTTCGGGATCGAGGCGGACGATTCGGCGGGTACGCCGATGACCGGTACACAGGCTGCCATGCTGACCCAGGTGGTGGCGGAGGCCTGCCTGCGGCCTGGCGACCCGGTGGCAATCGTTTCGGTGATCAAGCATCCGCTGGCGCGTTTCGGCTTTTCGGCCGAAGACATGCGCAAGGCGGCTGACGCCCTCGAAAGGATCGCACTACGTGGCGGTCTCAAGAGCCTCGATCTCGCTGATATGGAAGCGCTTTTCGCGGAAGGGCTAGAGACGCATCTCGCAGACCGGCACAAGCCGCAATGGCGGATCTCGATCAGCGCGGAAGAGATCGAACTCGCGCGGGCTCTTGCGCAACGCGTGACCGCAGCCGTTGAGCCGCTTGTCTCTTCCCTGGTCCGTTCGCGCGACGGACGTGTCCTGTCGCAGCAACTAACGCTCAGTGATTGGGCGGAACGCACGGGCCGGGTGCTCGAGGCCGTCACCATCGACGAGCGGGGCGATCTTGCCGGCCTCTGGGGCAATGCAGCGGGTGAGGCTCTCGCCCGGCTTCTCGCCGAGGTGCTGGAAACGGATGGCCAGATCGAGGCGGATGGTGCGCAATGGGTGGATATCCTGACGGCGCTGATGGCTGGCCAGGCGGTCAAGCCGCGCGCCATGCGGCACCCGCGCGTCTTCATCTTCGGCACACTGGAAGCCCGCCTGCAGAATGTCGACATGATGGTGATCGGCGGGATGAACGAAGGCAGCTGGCCGGGGCAGACCAAGAACAACCCCTTCCTGTCGCGCGTCATGAAGACGGAAGTAGGTCTTGAGCCACCGGAACGGCAGATCGGCCAGGTAGCCCATGATTTCCAGATGGCCTGCGGCACCCGCAAGCTGATCTTTTCACGATCCCTTCGGCAAGGTTCGGCGCCGACGGTTGCCTCGCGCTGGCTCCAGCGACTGATGGCATTGGGCGGTCCGCTGCTTGAAGACGAGATGCGGCAGCGGGGGCAGATCTATCGCCGCTACGCCGATCTGATCGACCAGGGCGAAAACCAGGCCCCGGCACAGCGCCCCGCGCCACGACCGCGCGCCGAACTTCAGCCGCGTTCTTTCAGCTTTTCCGAGGTCGGACGTTTCCGGCGCGATCCCTACTCGATCTATGCACGGCGAATTCTTCGCCTCGATCCTCTCGATGCCTTCAACCAGGATCCGGGGGCAGCCGAGCGGGGAACGCTCTACCACCGGATCGTCGAGCGCTTCATTCGCGAGGATCATGACCCTGCCCGGCTGGACGCGATCAATATCCTGCATCGGATTACGGATGAGGAGTTTCTGACAGAAGCCCTGCCACTGCATATCGATATTGTCTGGCGGCAGCGCTTCTACAGCGTCGCGTGGGCTTTCCTCACCTGGGAGCGCGAGCGCAGACCGGAAGTGAAGCGATCACTGACGGAAGTGCGTGGCAAGGTCCTGCTCCGCCCAGTTGATATCACCATCAGCGGGATTGCCGACCGGATCGATATCCGAGGCGGCGGCTTTGCTGACATCATCGATTACAAGACGGGGCTCAATCCGAGCGCCAACCAAGCGCGCAGCCTGCTCGACCCGCAGCTGGCACTCGAAGCTGCAGCCCTTCTCCAAGGCGCCTTCAAGCCCGCCGGAGACGTGAAGCCGCTCAACCTGGTCTATGTGCGTCTGAGACCCGGCGACCGGTTCTCGGCAGACCAGGTGAACAACGAGATGGCTACGCGAGGCGACAGCAAGAAGTCGGCGCTTGAGCTTGCGACGCAATCCGTCGACGAGCTCGGCCGCTTCGTCCAGGCGCTGCAGAGCGGCGAGCGCGGTTATGTATCCCGCCTGATCCCGGCAGAACAGAACAGTTATGGCGGTGAATACGACCATCTGGCGCGTGTCGCGGAGTGGTCGACGGCGGAAGCCGAGGAAGGAGCCGGCGATGAGTGATCAGCGCTTTGCCCTGGACGAACTTCCGACCGGCAGCGATCCCGCCGCCTGGCTCGGCTGGACGACGCTTGCCCAGTCGCGGGCCTCGCATCCCGGCCAGTCAGCCTGGGTGTCGGCCAATGCCGGTTCCGGCAAGACGCACGTGCTGACGCAGCGGGTTATCCGGCTGCTGCTGGCTGGCGCCCGCCCCTCTTCCATTCTCTGCCTCACCTATACCAAGGCCGCAGCATCCGAAATGTCGAACCGCGTCTTCGAGCGGCTCGCGGAGTGGGCGACGCTTGACGATCGGGAATTGGCCAAACGGATTGCAGCGATCGAGCAGAAGGAGCCGGATCGCGCGACGCTTGCGGCCGCACGCCGACTGTTCGCGAAGGCACTGGAAACGCCGGGTGGGCTGAAGATCCAGACGATCCACGCCTTTTGCGAAGCGCTACTCCATCAGTTTCCGCTGGAGGCAAACGTCGCCGGGCATTTCAACGTTCTCGATGATCGGGCGGCCGTAACCGTCCTTGCCGAGGCGCGGCGATTGCTGCTGGCGGCAACATCGACGGAAAACGACGCCGGCCTGGCGGAAGCCTTTTCCCAGGTGCTGAGCATTGCGGATGAGAGCGGGCTCGAAGCACTCATTGCCGACACCGTGGCCAACAGACACGCGATCCGCGACTTCCGACTGCGTGCAGAACGGACCGGTGGTCTCGACGCCGCCCTGCGCAAAGGCCTTGGTATTCGCCCGCTCGAAAGCGAGATCAGTCGCGCCGAGGAATACTGGCCGCTTGCCGGCCTGTCAGGTGGCAATTTCAGCCGTTACATCCAGCTCGCGCTGGAGAAGGGCGGCGAGAAGGTGCGCACTGTCGCGGAAGTGCTGGAGCGGGCGCTGGTGGAGGCGGATCCGCTGGAGCGGGCGAAGCTGCTCGACCAGGCCTTCCTGACGGCGCAGGAAGCCCCGAAGGCCGACAGCTCGCTGATTGCCGCGGCCATGACGAAGGTCGCGCCTGATCTCAAGGATGCCGTGATCGCTGCCCGCGATCATGTGGTGGCCATGCGCGATCGGCTCCGGGTCTTCCGTATGTACGAGGCGACGCGTTCGGCGCTGACGCTGGCCGTGCGTCTCGACACCGACTATGAGGAACTGAAAAAGCGACGGTCGCAGCTCGATTTCGAGGATCTGATCGTTCGTACCGCCCGGCTTCTGACGCGGGGCGATGTCGGCGCCTGGGTGCATTACAAGCTCGATCAAGGCATAGACCATATCCTCGTCGACGAAGCGCAGGATACGAGCCCCGTGCAATGGGACGTGATCCGGTCGCTCCGCGAGGACTTCTTTACGGGCCTGAGTGCTCGGCCGGAGATCCGAACCTTCTTCGCCGTGGGTGACGAGAAGCAGTCGATCTATTCCTTCCAGGGCGCAAGGCCCGAGCAGTTCTCTCAAGAAGCGCGCCAGACAGAACGGGCCGTGACCGAGAGTGGACAGAGCTTCAACACGGTGCGCCTGCCGCTGTCCTTCCGCTCGACGCAGTCGGTGCTCGCGGCTGTCGACCAGGTCTTCAGTTTCTCTGAAAACAACCGGGGCCTGAGTGCTGCCGGCGCCGACGTCGTGCATCAATCCAGCCGTATCGGTCATCCCGGTACCGTCGACGTCTGGGACATGATCGCTGCCGAGAAGCAGGAGAAAGACGAAGACTGGACCGCGCCTTTCGACGCCACGCCGGAAAGCGCGCCCTCCGCCATTCTGGCACGGCGCGTGGCGCACCAGATCAGCCAGATCGTCGGCCGCGAGACGATCATCGAGAAGGGCAACAAGCGGCTGATCCGCCCGGGCGATATCCTCGTCCTCGTCCGCAAGCGCGACGGTTTCGTCAATGCACTGACACGCTCTCTCAAGCGTCCCTACAACGTACCGGTCGCCGGTGCCGACCGTCTGAAGTTGACCAGCCATATCGCGGTGCAGGACCTGCTGGCACTCGGGCGCTTCCTGCTGCTCCCCGGTGACGACTTGTCCCTGGCGTCCCTTCTGAAAAGTCCCCTCCTCAACCATAGCGAAGACGCGCTGATGGAGTTGGCGGCCGAGCGGCCGGAGGGGCAAAGTCTCTGGGACCGAATGGCGGCGCAGGCCGAGACGGATGCGACGTGGAAGCGAACCTGCGACCTGCTCCGCCTGTTTCTGGAGCAGGCGCGAGAATACTCCGTTCATGATTTCTATGCGCGCGTGCTCAGCGTTCATGGCGGTCGACGGGCCTATCTGGGCCGTCTCGGCTCCGAGGTCAGCGATATCCTGGACGAATTCCTGACCTTTGCCCTGTCCTTCGAGACCAGCGGGCTGCCGGGCCTCCAATCCTTCGTCTCGACGCTCGAAATGGAGGCGCCGGAGGTCAAGCGCGAGCAGGACAAGGAGCGCAATGAAGTCCGTATCATGACGGTGCATGCCTCGAAGGGGCTCGAGGCGCCAATCGTCTTCCTCATCGATGGTGGATCAAAGCCGTTCAATTCCAACCATGTGGCCAAACTCCGGATCCTCGAGAGTCCCCAAGGGGGGGCTTTGCCGATCTGGGTTCCGACCAAGGCGCTCGGAAATTCGATCTCCGCAGGCGACATGGACAAGCGCAAGGACCAGGCAGAAGAGGAGTATCGCCGCCTGCTCTATGTCGCGATGACGCGCGCGGCAGATCGCCTGATCGTGGCGGGCTATCGCGGCGTACAGGACACCGGCGAGATCTGGCACAAAATGATCTCCCATGCGCTCAGTTCAGATGAGATCCGCTCACGCCCCATGGAGTTTCAAGGGCCGGACGGTGCCTGGACCGGGATGCGCTGGTCCCTGGGTGAGGCTGAGCAGGATCTGCCTGTTATCGCCGAGAACGCCGAAAGCGAAGAGAGCCACAGCCTCCCCTCCACGCTCTGGAAACCGCTGCCGCCGCCCGTCAGCCTGCCACGACCCTTGAGCCCTTCCGGTGCAGGCAGCATCGTCGTGGATGACGACGAGGATGTGCTGACCGCCTCGGCACTCTTTGCAACGACGGAGAAGGCCGACCTCGCCCTCCAGCGCGGACGCCTGATCCACCGCCTGCTGCAGAACCTTCCAGTCCTTCCAGCCTCAGAGCAAAGAATGGCAGCCGAGCGCTATGCCAATCGCGCCGCACGGTTCTGGACCGCAGAGCAGCGGGAGCGACTGGTCTCGACTGTCATGTCCGTTCTGGAGGACGAAAGCCTCGGTCCCCTTTTCAGCGTCGGCAGCCGAGCTGAGGTTTCCGTCATGGGAACGATGCGGCTGAAAGGTGAGCTTCGCGCGGTGTCCGGGCGGATTGACCGCATGACAGTGCTTCCCGACCGGGTCATCATCGCGGACTACAAGACGAACCGCAATCCACCTCTGGAGGCTGCTCAAGCCCCTCTCTCCCATCGGGTCCAGCTCGCCATCTACCGCGAGATCCTGCAGCCACTCTATCCCGGCAAACAAGTCGAATGCTGGCTGATCTACACCGAAAACGGCAGCCTCATTCCCCTTGATGACAGCCTTCTTCAGCGGTCCCTTGCCGACCTCGAAACATCGTGAGATACCGCATATTGAAATTGCTGCCGTGCGGCATCACATATCTAGTCAATTCCGTATTTATGAAGGGAGAGCCCTATGGCTACCGTTAAAGTCGACAAGTCCAATTTCCAGGCCGAGGTTCTCGACGCTTCCGAACCGGTTGTCGTGGATTTCTGGGCCGAATGGTGCGGCCCGTGCAAGATGATTGCGCCGAGCCTCGAAGAAATCTCCAACGAGCTCGCCGGCAAGGTGAAGATCGCCAAGCTCAACATCGATGAAAACCCGGAACTGGCTGCCCAGTTCGGCGTTCGCTCGATCCCGACGCTCGCTGTCTTCAAGGGTGGCGAAGTGGCTGACATCAAGGTGGGTGCAGCCCCGAAGACCGCGCTGTCCAGCTGGATCGCCGGCGCTGCATAAGCCGCACGTCATTGATGACCAAAGAAAAAGCCCGGTTTTCACCGGGCTTTTTTCATGTGGGGATGGTGCCGTTTTCGGCGAGCACATTGCCCGCGAGATAAAGCGAGCCGCCGATCATGATGCGCGGCGGAATACCGCCTTCACTGCGTTCGCGGATGGCATCCAGTGCCTGGGCCAGCGATCCCATCGGAACCGCCTTCAGTCCGGCCTCTGCTGCTGACAGAGCGAGGGCCACTGGGTCAAGGCCAACGTCAGAGCCGTGTATCGGGACGGTGTAGACGTTGTGGGCGATATCGACGAAGGCACGGAAGAAGCCGATCGGGTCCTTGGTGTTGATCATGCCGATCACCAGATGCAGCGGCCTTGCCTGACGTTCTTCCATGGCGGCCATGGCTTCGGCGATCACTTCGCCCGCACCCGGGTTGTGACCACCGTCAAGCCAGATCTCCGAGCCCTCAGGCGCATGTTCCACCAGGCGGCCCTCCGTGAGCCTCTGCAAGCGGCCCGGCCATTCCACCGAGAGCATCGCCTTTTCAGCGATTTCTTCGGTGACCGAATAGCCGGCAGCCTTAACGGCACGGATCGCTGTTGCCGCGTTGCCGATCTGGTGGCGACCCGGAAGGCGCGGCAGCGGCAGATCCATGAGCCCAAACTCGTCCTGATAGACGAGGCGACCGAATTCCTCATAAGCAAGGAAATCCTGAGCGAAGACGGCAAGCGGACAGCCCAGGCGCTCGGCTGTGCTGATCAGAACGTCCTTGGCGCCGTCGAATTCCTGGTGGCCGATGACCACGGGAATACCGCGCTTCATGATGCCGGCCTTCTCGGCGGCAATCAGCTCGACGCGGTCGCCAAGATAGGCCTGATGATCGAGCGAGATGGGCTGAACGATACAGACAGCCGGGTTTTCGATGACATTGGTGGCGTCGAAACGCCCTCCAAGGCCTACTTCGAGCACGACGACGTCGGCTGGCTGCTCGGAGAAGAGAATGAAGGTGACCGCCGTCAGGATCTCGAAGACGGTGATCGGCTGGCCGCCATTGGCCTCGGCAACACGGCGCAGCGCATCGGCGAAGAGCGCATCGTCGACGATCTGCCCACGACCACCCTTGACGCCGACACGATAGCGCTCATGCCAGCGCACCAGATGCGGCGACGTATGGACGTGGACGGATAGGCCCTGCGCTTCCAGGAGCGCACGGCAGAAGGCGGTGGCCGAACCCTTGCCATTGGTGCCGGCCACATGAATCACCGGCGGCAGCTTCAGATGCGGATTGCCCAGAACCTCGAGGAGGCGCCGGATGCGGTCGAGCGAGAGATCATAGCCCTTGGGGTGCAGCCCCATGAGCTTTTCGATCTCGGCATCGGCCTGGCTGACGATGGGGTCTGTCATGACACTCGTTCCGCTGCCGCGGGCTCAAGGGGAAGCAAGGCTCAGGCCGAGGCCTTGGCGACCGGCTTCGTCACGTTGGCCGGAACCGCCGTGTCGTTTGCGGGGCGCTTGGTCATGATCTTCAGGACGCGCGCCAGCGTGTCTGGAATGTCATGACGCTTGACGACCATGTCCACCATGCCGTGTTCCAGGAGGTATTCCGAGGTCTGGAAGCCTTCCGGGAGCTTTTCGCGGATCGTCTGCTCGATAACGCGCTTGCCGGCAAAGCAGATCTCGGCGCCGGGTTCTGCGATATGCAGATCCCCGAGCATTGCATAAGACGCCGTGACGCCGCCCGTGGTCGGGTTTGTCAGGACGACGATGTACGGCTGGCCGGCTTCCTTCAGCATGTCGACGGCGACCGTCGTGCGCGGAAGCTGCATGAGCGAAAGGATACCCTCCTGCATGCGGGCACCACCCGAGGCCGGGAACATGACGAGCGGGCACTTTTCCTTGATGGCACGCTCGAAGGCCTTCACGATCGCTTCGCCAGCAGCGATGCCGAGCGAGCCGCCCATGAAGTTGAACTCGTGGACGACGGCAACGAGCTTCAAACCCTGTACGGAGCCGACGCCTGCGACGATGGTGTCTTCCTGGTCGGTCTTGACGCGGCTGTCCCTTAGACGATCGGAGTACTTCTTGGAATCGCGGAACTTCAGCGGATCCTGCGCCACCTTCGGCTGCGGCAGGGCCTCAAACTGGCCACCGTCGAAGAGGTCGGTCAGGCGAGCCTTGGCCGGCATCTTCATGTGATAGCCGGAGGCCGGGATGACCCACTTGTTCTCTTCCAGGTCCTTGTGGAAGACCATCTCGCCCGTTTCCGGGCACTTGATCCAGAGGTTTTCCGGAACTTCGCGGCGACCCAGCATGGAATTGATGCGCGGGCGCACATAGTTGGTTATCCAGTTCACGCGGCTTACTCCTGATGTTTCGAGCCCATATGGGGTGCTTATTCGGCGGCAGCAAGACGTGCGGAACGCACGCCGCTTGCCAGTCCGCGCACCAGCGTGGCAACGGCCTGAACCGTATCCGCCGTCGCTTTTCCATCGGCTGTGAGGTTGGTGGCAACCTGATTGACGATCGCGGTCCCGACCACGACGCCATCGGCATTGGCGCCGATCAGACGGGCATGCTCGGCGGTCTTCACGCCAAAGCCGACGCAGATCGGCAGGTCCGTGTGCGCCTTGATGCGCTGGACAGCGCCGGCAACACGCGAGGGATCCGGCAGCGAGGAACCGGTGATACCGTTCATCGAGACGTAATAGACGAAGCCCGAAGTGTTCTTGAGAACGGTCGGCAGACGCTTGTCGTCGGTGGTCGGTGTCGCCAGGCGGACGAAGTTGATATCGCGGCTGCGGGCAGGAATGCAGAGTTCGTCGTCCATTTCCGGCGGCAGATCGACGACGATCAGGCCGTCAATGCCGGCAGCCAGAGCGTCATCAAGAAAGCGCTCGACGCCATAGACGTAGATCGGGTTGTAATAACCCATCATGACGATAGGCGTTTCGTTGTCCGTCTTGCGGAATTCACGCGCGAGATCGAGCGTGCGCACGAGCGTCTGACCGGCCTTGAGGGCACGCTGGCCGGCAAGCTGGATCGCCGGACCGTCAGCCATCGGGTCCGAGAAGGGCATGCCGAGCTCGATGACGTCGGCGCCGGCTTCCGGCAGGGCCTTCATGATCGCAAGCGACGTGTCGTAATCCGGATCGCCACCCATGAAATAGGTGACGAGTGCCGGGCGGCCTTCTGCCTTCAGGGCAGCGAAACGTTGGTCCATACGCGCAGTCATGATCAGAGCCCCATACCGAGAATCTTGCCGACAGTGAAGATGTCCTTGTCGCCGCGGCCGCAGAGGTTCATCACGATGATCTGGTCCTTGTCCATGCCAGGCGCACGCTTGATGACTTCGGCAAGCGCATGGCTCGGCTCGAGCGCCGGGATGATGCCTTCGGTGCGTGTCAGCAGCTGGAACGCGGCGAGTGCCTCATCGTCCCTGATCGGAACGTATTCGACGCGGCCCATATCCTTCAGCCAGGAGTGCTCTGGGCCGATGCCGGGATAGTCGAGGCCGGCGGAGATCGAATGACCTTCCTTGATCTGGCCATCGCCGTCCTGGAGCAGATAGGTGCGGTTGCCGTGAAGGACGCCGGGCGTGCCTGCGGTCAGCGAGGCGCAATGCTCCTCCCCTTCAAGACCCTTGCCACCGGCTTCAACGCCGACGATGCGGACGCTTTCATCGTCGAGGAAAGGATGGAAAAGGCCGATCGCGTTCGAGCCACCACCGACGGCAGCAATCAGCATGTCCGGCAGACGGCCTTCGGCGGCAAGCATCTGCTCGCGGGTTTCCCGGCCAATCACCGACTGGAAGTCGCGGACCATTTCCGGATAGGGATGCGGGCCAGCCGCCGTGCCGATCATGTAATAGGTGTCGTCGACATTGGTGACCCAGTCGCGCAACGCCTCGTTCATGGCATCCTTCAGCGTGCCGTGACCAGCGGTGACCGGCTTCACCTCGGCGCCAAGGAGCTTCATGCGGAAGACGTTCGGCGCCTGGCGCTCGACATCGGTCGCGCCCATGTAGACGACGCAAGGGATGCCGAAGCGGGCCGCGACCGTGGCAGAGGCCACACCGTGCTGGCCAGCGCCGGTTTCAGCGATGATACGCGTCTTGCCCATGCGCTTGGCGAGCAGGATCTGGCCAAGGCAGTTGTTGATCTTGTGCGAACCGGTGTGGTTCAGCTCGTCGCGCTTGAAGTAGATCTTCGCGCCACCGAGTTCTTCGGTCAGACGCTCGGCGAAATAGAGCGGGCTCGGACGGCCGGTGTAATGGGTATTGAGATGCGCCAGTTCGGCCTGGAATTCCGGATCCGTCTTTGCCTTTTCCCATTCCGCCTGCAGCTCCAGGATGAGCGGCATCAGCGTCTCGGCCACGAAACGGCCACCGAAGATGCCGAAGCGGCCGTCTTCGTCTGGACCTTCACGGAAGGAATTGGGTTTGGGTGACTGGTTCACTTGACACTCCCTGAAACCGGCTGCGCACGACTTGCCTCGGCGACGGCCGCAAAAAACTCATCCATAATCTGCAGATCCTTGACGCCCGGCGCGGATTCCACGCCGGAGGATACGTCGATTGCACGGGCTCCGGTTTCCCGCAGGGCCTCTGCGATGTTGGCCTTGTTCAGGCCCCCGGAAAGCATGTAATCGACGCTGTCGTCAAGCGAGCGCAGCAGGCGCCAATCGAAGGTCACGCCATTGCCGCCAGGCAGATCTGAACCCAAAGGCGGTTTGGCGTCGAAGAGAAAACGATCGGCAATACCGATATAGGGCTCTATGCGCCTCAGGTCATCGGCATCGCGGATGGAAAATGCCTTCATGATCGGCAGGCCCGTTACGGCCTTGACAGTCAGCAGGCGTTCCGGGCTTTCGTGGCCATGGAACTGCAGGATATCCGGACGCATCAGCGCAATAATTTCGTCGAGATCATCATTGTCCGCATCGACAGTCACCGCGACGCTTTTGACACGGCCGCGAACGCGATCAGCGAGCGTTCCTGCGATATCGGGCTCAATGTTGCGCGGGCTTTTTTCGAAAAAGATGAAGCCAATATGGCTCGCGCCACGTTCGGCCGCACGATCGACGGCCTCCGGCGTCTTCAGTCCGCAGATCTTGATATCGGGTCTCATGGCAGCGAAGTCGCACGAAATCAAAAAAGAGTCGAGCCAATTTGCGACAAAGGCTGAAAGGTCGCGGGTCCCTCAGGCAAAGTCGATGGCGTGCAGTGTCGAGCCGTGCCTCTTCAGCCAGGCCTTGGCCTCTTCCATCTCCGGGCAGAGCTTGCGGCACAGTGCCCAGAAGTCCGGGCCATGGTTCATCTCGCGCAGATGCGCAACTTCATGGGCGGCGAGATAGTCAATGACAAGAGGCGGCGCCATGACGATGCGCCAGGAGAAGCTGAGCTTGCCATCCCAGGAACAGGACCCCCAGCGGCTGCGGGTGTCCTTGAGGGTCATGCTCTTGACCGGCTTACCGACATTTTTGGCATGAAACTCGACCAGACGCTCCAGATCGCGACGCGCTTCCTTCTTCAGGAAGTCGGCGACACGCCTCGGCAGGTGATCTTCAAGACCGCTAACGCTCAGCACATGGCCAATCTCGCTGTCGATCGACTGGGTGAGACCTCGCAGTTGTCCGGTATGGACGATCCGATGCGGAATGCCGCGGAGCAGGATCTCTCCACCGTCCTCGACGCTGCCGACCGACTTCTGGCGCTTCAGCTTGGTGCTGAGCCAGCCTTGGTGCCGATCAAGGAAGTCATCGATGTCCCGTTCCCGCAAACCATGGGGAATGGTCATCTTCAAGGCGCGGCCGCCTGGCTCGATCCTGAGCGTGATACGGGTTGCGCGGCTGTTCCTGCGAATTGTCAGCGGGATCGACCGGCCATTGACGGCGACGGCTCGCTCCAGCTGGATTGCTGGTTCTCTAAGGGGTTTCAGCTTTTTCAGCAGGGGCAACATGGTCCGTGTTCTAGCCGATTCGTGCGCGGATGCTGATCAAAAAAAGGCCGGCGCAATAGCGCCGACCTCGGTCTCGTCACGTGAGCACCCGGCAGATCAGTTGCCGGTGAAGCCCTGCGTCGGAGCGGATTCGCCTGACGTCTTCATCTGCTGACGGTCGCGCATGAAGCGGTCGAATTCTTCCTGGTCCTTCGCCCGGCGCAGTTCGCGGGCGTAGTTGTCGAATTCGGCGCGCATTTCATCGAGACGGCGACGTTCTGCGTCGAGACGCTCAAGTTCGGTCTTGCGCCAGTCGTCGAAAGCGACGTTGCCGGTGGAGGCAGGCGCAGTGTAGCTGTTGGAGCGGCACCAGGCGAAGGCACTATCCGCCTTCTGGTTGGCTTCCCGCTTGAAGCTCTGGAACTTCTCACCGAACAGGATGTAGGCAAGCATGGCCAGACCGAGCGGCCAGAAGACCATGAAGCCGACTACCATCAAGGCGACGGTTGCCGGAGTCCAATCCGGCCGAAGCAGTGCTGACTGGTTCATCATCGATAACCTCGTTTTGCGCGGACGGCGGAATGCCGTCCGATGGTTTCGATGTGGGAAATGCAACCCTGCCCTTCAAGAAAGAAGCGGACCCAATCGGAGAACCGACTGAATCCGCTGCTTAAATTCGAAATGCCGAAAGTATCAGAGAGCCTTTCCGCCCTTGATGACGCGCTTGACCGGCGTCGCCTTCTGGCCTTTGCCGTGGGTCTTGGCGAACTGGACGATGCGCGGAGCGATCTCGCGGCGGAACCGGGAGCCGTTGAACACACCGTAGTGCCCGACATCCGGCTGCATGTAATGCATGCGCATATGCTCCGGAATATTCGTGCAGATCGTCTGCGCGGCCTTTGTCTGGCCAACGCCGGAGATGTCGTCGTTTTCGCCTTCCACGGTCAGAAGCGCGACATTGCGGATCGCCGTGGTGTCGACACGCTTCGTCCGATGCATCATCTCCCCCTTGGGAAGCGCATGCTTGATGAAAACGGTATCGACCGTCTGCAGATAGAATTCCGCGGTCAGGTCCATGACCGCCAGGTATTCGTCGTAGAAGTCACGATGCTTCTCGGCCGAGTCCCCGTCGTTCTTGACGAGGTGCATGTAGAATTCCTTGTGGGCGATCATATGCCGATCAAGGTTCATCGACATGAAGCCCGAGAGCTGCAGGAAGCCGGGATAGACGGCGCGCATGACGCCGGGCTGCGGCCATGGAACCTGCATGATGACATTGTCACGGAACCATTCGAGCGGCTTGTCCTGCGCCAGCTGATTGACCGCTGTCGGGTTGATGCGTGTGTCGATCGGGCCGCCCATGAGCGTCATCGATGCAGGGGCACAGGTGTCTCCATCGGCTTCCATGACGGCTACGGCGGCAAGCACCGGTACGGAGGGCTGACAGACGGCAACGACGTGGGTGTCGGGGCCGAGATGGTGAAGCATGTCGATGACGTAGTCGATGTAATCGTCGAGATCGAAGTCGCCCTCTGTCACCGGAACCATCCGGGCGTCGATCCAGTCGCTGATATAGATATCGGCACTCGGCAGCAGCGCCTCGACTGTGCCGCGCAGCAATGTGGCATAGTGGCCGGACATCGGAGCGACGATCAGGATGCGCGGGCCTTTTTCAGCACCGGCCGGCAGATGCCGCTTGAAATGGATCATGTCACAGAAGGGCTTGCGCCAGACGATCTCTTCCTCGACCTTCACGCTCTCACCATCGACCGTGGTTGTCGGAAGACCGAAGGCAGGCTTGCCATAGCGGCGCGTGACGCGCTCGAAGACTTCGAAGCCTGCGGAGAAGGAGCGCCCCACGACTGTGTGCGACCAGGGGTTCAACGGATTTTTCCAGGCGAGGTTCATTGCGTCGGCGGTTGCCCGGAAAGGTGCCATGACTGCGTGGTTCAGTTCGTAGAGCTGATAGAACATGGGTTCTGTACCTTTGTACCAGACCGAGAGGTCCGAGTTCATTCGCTACACTAACAGACTTTGTGCAACGCAAAAGCCCGGATTTTTCCTCGGCTGGCGTCACGGAAAGCCCTCAGACTTCGGATGATGTTCGAAAAGGCTTAAGGTTCCCTCCCCGCGACGCGGTTAATCAATGACCGCAGAGTTCACCTGAAATTGCAGCCTCTACCCTTTCCGAGGCTTGCGAATTGATGTTTGTTCCATCCGTCGTCCCAAGACATGAGTGAAGGAACACCATGACCACCAGCAATCACCGTAAGTCCGAGTACAATGTCGATCCGATCTTCCTCGATCGTTGGTCTCCGCGTGCTTTCGACGGAAGCAGCATGCCGAAAGAAGACCTGCTGACCATCCTTGATGCGGCTCACTGGGCGCCGTCTGCGTTCAACTACCAGCCCTGGCGCTTTGTCTATGCCCTGAAGGGCACGCCGGAGTTCGACAAGTTTCTCGACATTCTGATCGAGTTCAACCAGAGCTGGGCCAAGAACGCCTCGGCTCTGGTCTTCATCTTCTCCGACACGCTGAGCCGGCCTGCCGACGGTTCTGAGCCGAAAGCGTACCGCAGCCACAGCTTCGACGCGGGTGCAGCCTGGGGACTTCTCTCCCTGCAGGCCATCAAGTCGGGTTACTTCGCGCATGCCATGACCGGCTTCAGCTTCGACCGGGCACTCTCCGAGCTCGGCGCACCTGAAGGTTTCCATATCAATGCGGCCGTTGCGATTGGGAAGCTCGGCGACAAGGAAGCCCTGCCCGAAAGCCTGCGTTCGCGGGAAACCCCCAACGATCGCAAGCCGCTTTCAGAAGTCGCCCTTGAGGGTCACTTCTAAAAGCCTTGCCTGGTTTCACGTGAATCACGTTAACCATTGTGCCGGCAAAGACTGTGGATAAAGAAAGGGCCGCTTCGGATCGAAGCGGCCCTTTGTCGTTTGCTGAGTGAGCAGATCAGATATCGAGGTTGGCGACGCTCAGCGCATTTTCCTGGATGAACTCGCGGCGTGGCTCGACTTCGTCGCCCATGAGGCGCGAAAACAGGCCATCGGCATCCGTCGCATCGTTGACCTTGACCTGCAGCAGGGACCGCACATTCGGGTCCAGCGTGGTTTCCCAGAGCTGCTCGGCGTTCATTTCGCCCAAGCCTTTGTATCGCTGCATCGAAAGGCCCTTGCGGCCTGTGGCGAAAATCGAATCCAGCAGCGCACGGGGACCGGACATATCGCTGCGTCCGTCCTTGCGGGTCAGAACCGGTGGCTGCGAATAGATCTCGCGGAGGCGTGCGGACATCTGATCCATATGGCGGGCATCGGCAGATCCGATGAGAGCGACGTCGACCGAGGCGACTTCCTTCACGCCACGGACCATACGCTCAAAGCGCAGACCGCCTTCGTCGGTGACAAAACCCTGCCAGCCACGCTCAGTGTCTTCGGCAATCATGTCGAGGCGGCTTGCGACAAGCGCTGCCGTTGCTTCCGCCTGCTGGCGATTGCCGGTGAGCTCAGGATTGAGAGCGCCGCCGATTGCCGCCTGCTCGATGACATTGCGATTGTAACGGGAATGCAGACCATCGACGAGGGAACGCAGGCGCAGCGCATCCTGGATCACGTCGCGCAGGTCCTGGCCGGCGCGGACTTCGCCATTGGCGAGAGTAAGCGTGGCTTCCTCGAGACCCATGGTGATCAGATAATCTTCCAGTGCCTTCTCGTCCTTCAGGTACTGAACGGACTTGCCGCGCGAGACCTTATAGAGCGGCGGCTGGGCAATGTAGAGGTGACCGCGTTCGATCAATTCCGGCATCTGACGGAAGAAGAAGGTGAGCAACAGGGTTCTGATATGCGCGCCGTCCACGTCAGCATCGGTCATGATGATGATCTTGTGGTAGCGCAGCTTGTCCGCGTTGAACTCGTCCTTGCCGATCGATGTGCCGAGCGCTGTGATCAGCGTGCCGATTTCCTGGCTCGAGAGCATCTTGTCGAAGCGCGCGCGCTCGACGTTCAGGATCTTACCACGCAGCGGCAGGATCGCCTGGTTTTCGCGCGAACGGCCCTGCTTCGCGGAGCCACCTGCCGAGTCACCCTCGACGAGGAAAAGTTCGGATTTGGCCGGGTCGCGCTCGGAGCAGTCGGCGAGCTTGCCTGGCAGGGAGGCGATGTCGAGTGCGCCCTTGCGGCGGGTCAGTTCACGCGCCTTGCGGGCGGCTTCGCGGGCAACAGCGGCCTCGACCACCTTGCCGACGAGGATCTTGGCTTCGGTCGGATGTTCTTCGAACCAAGTGCTGAGCGCCTCGTTGACGAGGTTTTCGACGACCGGGCGCACTTCCGACGAAACAAGCTTGTCTTTCGTCTGCGACGAGAACTTCGGATCCGGCACCTTTACCGAGAGGACGGCCGAGAGACCTTCGCGGCAGTCTTCACCCTGCAGCGATACCTTTTCCTTCTTGGTGATGCCCGAGCTATCCGCATAGGACGTTACCTGACGCGTCAGGGCAGCGCGGAAGCCGGCCATATGGGTGCCGCCGTCGCGCTGGGGAATGTTGTTGGTGAAGCAGAGGACATTCTCGTGATAGCTGTCATTCCACCACATGGCGACTTCGACGGTGATGCCGTCCTTCTCGCCCTTGATGGCAACAGGCTTATCGACGAGCGGCTTCTTGGAGCGATCGAGATAACGGACGAAGGCTTCGAGGCCGCCGTCATAGAGCATTTCTTCCTGACGGATATCGGACTTCCGCTTGTCGGTCAGAAGAATGCGGACACCGGAATTCAGGAAGGCGAGCTCGCGAAGGCGGTGCTCCAGCGTTCCATAGTCGAAATCGACATTGGTGAAGGTCTCGGTGCTGGGAAGGAAGGTCACTTCCGTTCCCGAACGGCCCTCATATTCACCGATCACCTTCAGCGGGCCGTCGGCCACGCCATGGGTGAAGGTGATTTCGTGCAGCTTGTTGTTGCGGCGGATCTTCAGGGTGAGCTTGACCGAGAGCGCGTTGACGACGGATACACCGACGCCATGCAGACCGCCTGATACCTTGTAGGAATTCTGGTCGAACTTACCGCCGGCATGGAGCTGGGTCATGATGACTTCGGCAGCCGAAACGCCTTCGCCTGTATGGATATCCGTCGGGATGCCACGACCGTTGTCGGTTACCGTGACCGAACCATCCGCGTTCAAGGTGACCGTGACGATATCGGCGTGACCGGCCAGAGCCTCGTCGATCGCGTTGTCGACGACTTCGTAGACCATGTGATGAAGGCCCGAGCCGTCGTCGGTATCGCCGATATACATGCCGGGGCGCTTTCGGACTGCATCCAGTCCCTTCAGAACCTTGATCGAGTCCGCGCCATATTCGGCCGGACCATCATTTTCCGCGATCGGCAAGTCGGTCATTCAGCAATCTTTCCAGTCAATTCTCAAAGGCCCGGCTGATTCGAATCAGCAGCTTCAAGTGGCCCGACTATAGGGGTTTTGGCCTGAGTTCCAAAGGCGAGGGCGTTGTTTCTGGTGGATAGAGAGGGCTTTTCAACCCCATCACGGCCGTTTTTTGGCGCCATCCAGAATATCCTGCATGTCTCGTATCACATCCGGAGAGAGCTGGCGAATCAGCTTCGAAAGATCGTTGGCGAATGCGGTGTATTCGGGCTTCATACCGGAGGTATCGATGACGACCCGCGGGTCAGAACGACCGGCCACCGAGAAAAGCTCCTCGGCCTCGTCCCAGATGATGTTGAAGTATCCGGCCACCCGCTGGAGGAAGTCGAAATTCGGCAGACCCCGCTTGCCGTGTTCCAGTGCCGAGAGATAGGCAGGCGATACGCCGATAGCAGCAGCCATCTCCTTCTGGGACACGCCCTTGCGTTCCCGCAGTTGCCGCAAGGCGTCGCCGAAGGGCGTCATCGACGATCCTGCCCGCGGCGGGACAGCCGTACATAGAGGGCGCCCTCCCCGCCATGATGGCGTGCTGCCGGCTCATAGGACGAGATGATGAAACGGAATTCCGGCATCGCGAACCAGAGCGGGACTGCACGCTTCAATGCGCCTTCGCTGCCGAGCGAGCTGCCCTTGCCGGTAATGACTAGGACGTGGCGCAGCCCACGCTCATGCGCGCGGATCAGAAAGTCCAGCAACATGCCATGCGCCTCGCTCTGGATCAGGCCGTGCAGATCGATGCGCGCTTCGAGTGCCAGATGACCACGGGAGAGCTTGCGCTTGACCGGTTTTTCCAAGGGGTGGTGCGCATGCTGCGCTGGCTTGCGATCGCCTTCGGTGCTGACTGCAGACGAGGACAAGGCAGCGCGGTTGAGCGCGGGTACATCCTTTTCCTCGACCGGTGTCTCGAACTGCTCCTCGAAGCTCAAAAGGTCTTCCATCCGCCCGGGCATGGGGCGGGTCGAGCGGGCGACCTTGCCCCAGAGGACACGATCTTCCGGATTGAGCTTTGATCCACCCGACACTCAGAAGAACCTCTCTGCCGCCTGCTTCGGGATCAGTATATAGAAATCCGCCGCACTACGCACGGCGCCGGCGAGTTCGCCGGCCTCATCGCCAGACCCGGTGAAGATATCTCCTCGAGCCGGGCCGACGATCGCAGAGCCGGTATCAAGCGCCAACATGGTGCGGGCAAAATCACGCCCTCCATCCATATGGGTGAGACCCTTGGCATGGATGAAGAAGGGAAAGCCGAAGGTGTGGATCTGGCGATCGACCGCGAGTGACCGTCCGGCGAGCAGCGGCACCTTAGCCGCTGCGATCGGACCGCGGGTGAGATCATCGACCTCTGCCTCGCGAAAGAAGATGTAGGATCTGTTGTGCCACAGGATCTCATCCACCCGCTCAGGGTGGTCGGCCAGCCAAGCCCGGATCGACTGCATCGAAATTGCCGCTTCCGGGATCTCGCCAAGATCGATCAGCAGACGGCCGATACCTGAGAAGGGATGTCCGGCTTTTGCGGCATAGGTGATGCGCCGAAGCCGGCCATCCGGGTAGCGCAAACGCGCTGCACCCTGAACATGGGCAAAGAAGACATCGACCTTTGAGCGAGCCCAGGCAATCTCAAGGTTTCGACCGTCGAGCCAGCCTTCGTCGATCGCGCGTCGATCCGGATAGAGCTGGATCCCATCACCCGACTGCAAGGCGAAGGCATAAGACGGATCGAGGTGATCGGGACGATTGCTGTCATCGACATCAACCAGATCGAGGGGACGGCGATAGAACGGATAGGAGAATTCATCATCCCGAACGTCGCTGACGGCCACTTCGGGTTCGTAAAATGCCGTAACGAGTCCGGATTGCGTGCCTGTGGGCTCGATCAGAAAAGGCCGCGTCTCTTGCTCGAAAAATGATCGCGCCTCACTGGCATCGACGGAATTCAAAGTGCCGGCGCGCTCAAGAAGAGGCAGTAGATCGTCGGCAGTCAGGCCAAGTGCGCCCGCCTTATACGGTTTGACCGACCGCAGGTAATTCCCGCAGTCGGCCATGGCAGTCCAGAGAGACGATGGGTCATCGAAGCGCCAGCCTGGGATATCGTCAAAGGAGACGGGCTTCAGGCGAAAGGCGGAACCGACCTCCGTCATTGTTCCGCTTCGGTCGCAATCAGCTTCCAGTTCGGGTCACGCGAACGAACATCGCGTGCGAATGTCCAGACATCGTTCACCTCGGACACCGCCTCGGCGTCGCCATCAATCATGGTCCCGTCCTTGTCGAAAGTGGCCGTAATCAGCTGGCTGACAATCCGAACCGTGACCTGCTCTTCGTTGTCTCGTGCCGAGGCCTGGGTGATTTCCGCCTTCTCGATCCCGACAAAGGTCGACCTCACGGTCTCGCCCCTACTTTCACGGTCGGCAATTGCGCTCTCGAAGCCCTCAAGGACTTCGCGAGACAACAGGCCTTTCAGGGCTTTGCGATCGCCATCCGCATAGGCCATCACGATCATCTCGTAAGCGATCTTGGCGCCGTTCAGGAATTCCTTCGGGCTGAAGCTCGGATCGTGGCGGAGAAGTTCGCGAAGCTGATCATTGAGGGGCGTGCCGGCCGGCGCATAAGCGTCTACGGCACCGAAGCGCTCGTCACCTGTCGCTTCCTCGCGGCGCGGCAAGGTCACAACCTTGCCGTCGTCACGCTCCGACGCCTTGGACAGATCGCGCTGAGCAAAGGGATCGAAGGGTGGCTTTTCGCTGCCCGTACGACGTCCGAGCACACTGCGAAGCTGAAAAAAGATCAGGACCGCGGCCACCAGGAAGAACAATGTAACGAAATCGCTAGATCCCATGAATACCGCCAGGCTTGATTGAATTTGATTTTTCGTTCTCCCATATAGTCTCCAGCGCCGCATCATTCAAATGGCGATGCGCATTCTTTGCAGCGAGTTTCCGCCGACTGTTGCGATATCGGGATCACAATGGCGTTTGGAGTGATACATGCGCCTGCCACTGGTGATCTTTCTGATCGCACCGCTCATCGAGATCGCCAGCTTCATCATCGTTGGTCAGGCGATTGGCGTTCTGCCCACGCTCGGGCTGATCATCCTGTCGGCCGTTGTCGGTGTAGCGCTGTTGCGCTTCCAGGGGGCTGGCATCTTGCGCCGCCTGCAAAGCGAGGCTCAGAGAGGTGTCGACCCGGGACGCGAACTGGTTCATGCGGCACTTCTCGTCGTTGCGGCCTTCCTGCTTATCGTGCCCGGCTTCTTCGGCGACATAATTGGCATTCTGCTCTTCCTCCCCTTCATCCGCGTCCTCGCCTGGCGCTTGATCAAGCCGCGCCTCGTCGTCCGGAGCGCGTTTTCAAGCGCCGGTTTCCGCACGACGCGTCCGGCCGACGAAAATGTTGTCGACCTCGGTGACGACGAGTTTCAGAGAGAGAGCAATCCGAACTCGGCAAGGCCCGACTCTCCCTGGCGCGATCCTCGGATCGGCCGCGACTGACATGCCCTGCCCCTGCCGGGCCGCAGGGTTGTAAGGTGAAGTTTCAAATGTTAGATGGCCTTAGCAATTCATCTTCAAGGACACGCCCTATGGCCGACAACAATCAGGGAACGACTTCTCCTTCCCTCAATATTCTCGCCCAGTACATCAAGGATTTCTCCTTTGAAAATCCGGGTGCACCGCGATCGCTTCAGGCGCGCGACAAGGCGCCGGCCATCAACATCAATGTCAACGTCAATGCCAATCCGCTGTCGGACACCGACTTCGACGTCGTCCTGGCTCTGAATGCAGAAGCCAAGGATGGCGACAAGGTGGTCTTCGTCACCGAGCTGGTCTATGGCGGCGTCTTCCGGATTTCCGGCTTCCCGCAGGAACACATGCTGCCGGTTCTCTTCATCGAGTGCCCGCGCCTCCTCTTCCCGTTTGCCCGCCAGATCATCGCGGACGCTACCCGCAACGGCGGTTTCCCGCCGCTGATGATCGACCCGATCGACTTTGCGCAGATGTTCGCGCAGCGCGTTTCGGAAGAACAGTCGCGCGCGCAGAGCCAGTCGGCTCCGAACTGAGAAACTCTGCAGTCAGCAGATATGGAAAGGGCCCTTGATCGGGCCCTTTTTCATGCGCTGTATTTGGACCAGATCGCCTTAGCCCCAAGTCGGGCGACAAGTCCCCCGTGACCTTCTACCTCAGTGGGTGAGAGGCGCGGCGCGAGCGCTCGAGGCCGCTCATAGCTGATCTCGATGACATCGGTGACTTCGTCAGTCTGGTTGCGCCGCGTTTCGACACTGGTAAGCCCGAGCGCTGCCTGCCGACCGCCGAGCATCTCGATATAGACTTCGGCCAGAAGCTCGGAGTCGAGCAAGGCTCCGTGCTTGGTACGGTGCGAGTTGTCGATCCCATAGCGGCGGCACAAGGCATCCAGGGAGTTCGGACCCATCGGATGTTTCCGGCGGGCGAGCGAAAGCGTATCGATGACCATATCGCCGGGAACGGGCGGAAGGCCCAACCGGTCGAATTCCGCATTGATGAAGCCCATATCGAATGTCGCGTTGTGCGCGATCCACTTCGCTCCGTCGAAGAACTCCTGCAGTTCGGCAACGATACCTGCGAATGGTGGCTTGTCTTTCAGGAAGTCATCCGTGATGCCGTGAACCGCAAGCGCATCCGGATGAACCTTACGGTCGCCTGGATTGATGTAGACATGGAATGTGCGACCGGTCGGGAAGTGGTTCATCAACTCGATGCCGCCGATTTCGATGACACGATCGGCCTTGTTGTCGAGGCCCGTTGTTTCGGTGTCGAAGATGATCTCACGCATGGTTCGTCTGCTCCGCCTGCTCGCGTAACTCTCTCACGATCGTCTTGACCTGCTCGCGCGCCATGTCAATGCCGTGGCCGGTATCAATGACGTAATCCGCCCGCGCGCGCTTCTCCGCATCCGGTGTCTGGCGGGAAAGGATGAGCGCAAACTTCTCTTCCGTCATGCCCGGCCGTGACAGGACCCGTTGCCTCTGCACATCCGGCTCGCAAGTCACGACCACCACCTTATCCACTCTGGCATCGGCACCCGTCTCGAACAGGAGCGGTATGTCGAGCACAACGATAGAACGCCCCAACTCTCGTTGTTTCTGCAGAAAGGCAACCTCGAGTGCGCGGACCAGCGGATGAACGATCGTCTCGAGATCTCTGAACTTAGCCGGATTCTTCGCCAGATTCTCCGAGAGCTTCACGCGATCGACGACGCCGTCAACGACTACATCGGGAAAAAGCTCGGCAATCGGAGCGACGGCATCAGACCGGTATAGGTCATGCACGACCTGATCTGAATCGTTGACGGGAACGCCTTCATCAGCGAACAGCCCCGCTGTCGTTGTCTTTCCCATGCCGATCGATCCGGTTAGTCCGATGACGATCATGCATGTGCCTCGATATCATCGAGAACGATCTGCCGCAGTTCCTGCGTGACTTCCGGTTTTTTCCCGAACCACTTTTCAAATCCCGGCGCCGCCTGGTGCAGAAGCATGCCCAGTCCATCGACGGTGGCAAGGCCTGCCTCTTTGGCCTGCAACAGAAAGGGAGTCATCAGGGGGACATAGACAATGTCGGTGACCAGGCCATCGCTCTTCATCTTGTGGAACGGCAGGTGAGGAGCTGGTGCGCCATCCATGCCAAGAGACGAGGTGTTCACAAAAAGGCCGGCGCCATCGAGAAGGGCATCGAGGGCCTCCATGCCGTGCGCCTCAAGCGGTCCACCAAAACGGTCGACCAGTTCCCGTGCGCGGTCAATAGTTCTGTTAACCACGTGGATTTCAGAAATGCCGCGGTCGCGAAGCGACTGAAGGATCGCCCGGCTGGCGCCCCCTGCCCCCAGAACTACAGCGCGTTCAGCCTTGTCCCATCCAGGATGCTGTGTGTCGAGATTGGCGATGAAGCCGATGCCATCGGTATTGGTGGCATGCAGAAGCCCGTCCTTGCGCCACAAGGTATTGGCGGCACCGAGTTCCTCGGCGATCGGATCCACTCGATCCGCTAGCCGGCACGCGGCTTCCTTATGCGGGATCGTGATGTTGCCGCCGCAGAACGAACTCGTCTCCGGCTTCAGCGCATCGACGAATTCCGCAAATCGATCGGGCTCCACTGCGATCTTCTCGTATGAGCCTTGTAGGTCATATGTCTTCAGCCAGTGCCCATGGATGAGTGGCGAGCGCGAATGCTTGATCGGATAGCCGGCGACAAATGCACGCGGCGGAAATGTTTCACGTGAATCACGCATGGTTAATCTCGTGTTCACGCAGGGCCTCGAGGAGTGGAAGAAGCGGCAGGCCGAGGATCGTGAAGTAGTCACCTCCGATGGCATCGAAGAGTTGGATGCCCTCCCCTTCCAACTGATAGCAGCCGACGCTGGAGAGGATCGTCTCGCCGTTGCGCTCCATATAGCCATCCAGGAATGCATCCGAGAAGTCCCGAACCTGCATGCAGGCGCGAACCACCTCACTCCACAGCAACTCACCGTCTCGGACCAGGCATACGGCGCTGTTCAGAAAATGCGCCTTGCCCCTCAGCTGCCTGAGGGTATCCCGTGCCTCGTCCGGGGACGCAGCCTTGTGGAAGATGCGATCGCCGAGCGACATGGTCTGGTCGCAGCCGATGACGTAGGCGCCTGGATGACGCTGGGATACTTCGATGGCCTTGGCGAGTGCGAGGTGGCGCGCGACCGAGACTGGATCGCGACCCGCCAGCGGCAGGTTCTCTTCTATGGCGCGTTCGTCCACCGCAGCCGGGACTGCGAGAAACTGCAGCCCTGCATTCTTCAGAAGCGCCTGGCGGGTCTTGCTGCCGGACGCCAGGATCAAAGGTGAACCCATGATAGATACCTTGATGATAGCAATTGACGTGGATTAGCGCGGCTTCGGACGGAGAGCAACAATCGCCGCTGCCGTCTCTTCGATCGATCGGCGGGTGACATCGATCAGCGGCCAGTTATTGCGGGCACACAAAGCGCGGGCGTATTTGAGCTCTTCGGTAATCGATGCGCGATCGACATATTCGCTTCGATCATAGCCTGGCGTTGTTCCCAGAATGCGGTTCTCGCGCACCTGAGAGATCCGGTCCGATGTTGCAATCAATCCGACGACGAGCGGCCGGGTCGCTTTGAGGAGACCGTCGGGCAATGGCACACCGGGAACGATTGGCAGGTTCGCCGTCTTGATACCCCTGTTGGCGAGATAGATGCTCGTTGGCGTCTTTGACGTCCTGCTGATCCCGATGATGACGACATCGGCCTGATCATAGTCTTCCGGCGCCTGACCATCATCGTGGTCCATCGTGAAATTCAACGCTTCGATGCGTGCGAAATAGTCGGCGTTCAGCACGTGCTGGGCACCCACCCGCCCCCGCGACGGTGCTCCGAGATAGGTCTGAAACTTTTCGATGATCGGCGCGAGCACGTTGACACAGGGCAGACCGAGCTCGTGACACCCTGTCTCGATCAACGCCGCCAAGTCCTGGTCGACAATCGTATAGAGGACGATGCCCGGTTCTCGGTCTAGAGCGTCGATCAGGGCCTTGATCTGTTTTTTGCTGCGGATCAGCGGATAGACATGCTCGATGGCATTGGATCCACGAAACTGCGCGGCTGCGGCGCGCCCTGCAGAGATGAGAGTCTCACCTGTTGAGTCAGAAATCAGGTGGAGATGGAAGAAGTTTTTCCGGTTCTCCACGTTGTTCACCGTGCCCTGTTGATAGTTTGGGATAAACAGAGGTAGCGGCGACGAGGGCCGGGGGGCAAGGGGAAAAGTGCCGATTTATCCACAATCCCGCACCACGATGGATGTGTTTGGCCAGGGTTGTGAATAATGGTGATCAAACGATGTCATCCTTTCGTAATCGACTCCTGATCCCCGGTTAAGAACGCGTTGACATGAAACTGAAGCCGCTGGAATCGCGGGTTAATATCGACTTATCCCCACTATCCCCAAATTGCCGTCTGAGCGATGATGAGAGCCGTGTCGGATCACACTGCATGAGGAACAAGCTGTGATCCCGGATTAATCCTTGATAGTCAGAGACTCTTAGAAATAGAAGAAGAGTCTATATATCTTTTCTTTATTGAAAGGGCCTGAGCCTTGAGCACGCCGAACCGTAAAGTCCTCGACGTTCTGAATGGGAAGACGGTGACGCCGCCCCCGATCTGGCTCATGAGGCAGGCAGGCCGATACCTTCCGGAATATCGGGAGACGCGACAGAAAGCCGGGAGCTTTCTCGATCTCTGTTATTCGCCTGAGTTCGCCACCGAAGTGACGCTTCAGCCGATCCGGCGCTATGGCTTTGATGCGGCGATCCTGTTCTCGGATATCCTGGTCATCCCTGATGCACTGCATCGGAATGTCACCTTCACGGAGGGACATGGGCCACAGATGGATCCGATCGATGCCGATGGCATCGCCAAGCTGTCACCGGACGGCGTCATGGATCACCTGAAGCCAGTCATCGAGACCGTTGCGCGTCTTCGTGCAGAGCTTCCCGCTGAGACCACCCTGCTTGGCTTCTGTGGAGCGCCCTGGACTGTGGCGACGTACATGATCGCTGGTCACGGCACACCGGACCAGGCGCCTGCGAGATTGTTCGCCTATCGTCATCCGGAGGCATTCCGACGCTTGCTGGATTTTCTGGCGGAAGTTTCCGCGGAATACCTTGTCGCCCAGATCGATGCTGGAGCAGACGCGGTCCAGATCTTCGATTCCTGGGCCGGCGTGCTCGGAGAGGCGGAGTTCGAAGCCTTCGCAGTTCGGCCTGTTCGCCGCATCATCGATCTTGTCAAATCGCGTCGACCGCATGCCAAGGTCATCGCCTTTGCCAAGGGTGCGGGGATTTTGCTCAAGCGATACCGCCAGGACACCAATGCCGACGCAATCGGTCTCGACTGGTCAGTCCCGTTGAGCTTTGCAGTCGAACTGCAAAAGGATGGCGCGGTGCAGGGCAATCTTGATCCGATGCGCGTCGTGGCAGGTGGTGTGGCTCTGAGGGATGGTATCGATGCCATCCTTCAGTCTCTCGGACATGGACCTCTGATTTTCAATCTCGGCCACGGGATTACGCCGCAGGCAGACCCTGCACATGTCACCGAGCTGGTCGCACAGGTCCGGAGTTTCGGCTGAGGATGGAAAAGCAGATCGACGCCAAGCCGGGAGCTCGCGCCGCGCGGAAGGCAGCTACGGCTTTGCTGTTCTTCGGTCTCGTGGGTGGTGGCATCATGCTGGCAGGACCGGATCAGGCTTATCCCTGGATCAAGGCGCTTCATGTGATTGCCATCATCTCCTGGATGGCCGGCATGCTCTATCTGCCGCGGCTGTTCATTTATCATTCGGATTGCGATCCGGCCTCTGATCAGGCGCGGACCTTTTCCGTAATGGAAAGCCGTTTGATGAACGTGATCATGAACCCTGCCATGGTGGTGTCATGGGTGTTGGGCCTTTATCTCGCCTGGCAGGTCTTTGGATTTCAGGGTGGCTGGCTGCATGCGAAGATTGCCGCAGTCTTTGCGCTTTCTGGCGTGCATGGCTATTTCGCCAAGTCGGTGAAGTCTTTCGGCCGGGGCCAATATGTTGGGTCGCCTCGCTATTGGCGGATGATGAACGAGGCCCCTACCCTTCTGATGATCCTCATCGTCGTGCTTGCCGTGGTCAAACCTTTCTGAGCATTTTCAGCACGGTCGTATTATTTTCGTGATCCCGGGCTTTTCGCTTGCGGTCGAATCCGCGAGTCGCTATTTTCGCGCCACTCCCTCTTTTGGCTTGCGTATTATTCAGTCATTTGCGGCCTTCGCGATCGTACCGAATTCCACCAGCTCGCCGTTCCCCTTGAAAATTCTATCTGACGTGGTCCCTCTTCATGGCTGAAATGAAGCTACAAGAACTCAAAAGCAAATCGCCGACCGATCTTCTGACGTTTGCCGAATCGCTCGAAGTTGAAAACGCGAGCACGATGCGCAAGCAGGAGCTCATGTTTGCGATCCTCAAGATGCTGGCGAGCCAGGATGTGGAGATCATCGGCGAAGGCGTGGTGGAAGTTCTGCAGGATGGTTTCGGCTTCCTGCGCTCCGCAAACGCAAACTATCTGCCGGGTCCTGACGATATCTACATCTCGCCCTCGCAGATCCGTCGTTTCTCGCTGAAGACCGGTGACACAGTCGAAGGCCCGATCCGGGGACCGAAGGAAGGCGAACGCTATTTCGCGCTCCTGAAGGTCAACACGATCAATTTCGAGGATCCCGAAAAGATCCGCCACAAGGTTCACTTCGACAACTTGACGCCGCTTTATCCGAACGAGCGCTTCAAGATGGAACTCGACGTTCCGACCTCGAAGGATCTTTCGTCGCGCGTCATCGATCTCGTCGCACCGCTCGGCAAGGGCCAGCGCGGTCTGATCGTCGCTCCGCCGCGCACGGGTAAGACAGTTCTTTTGCAGAACATCGCCCATTCCATTACGGCCAATCATCCGGAATGCTACCTGATCGTTCTTCTGATCGACGAGCGGCCGGAAGAAGTCACGGATATGCAGCGATCGGTGAAGGGTGAGGTTGTATCCTCTACCTTCGACGAACCCGCCGTGCGGCACGTCCAAGTCGCAGAAATGGTCATCGAGAAGGCCAAGCGCCTGGTCGAGCATGGCCGCGATGTCGTCATCCTGCTGGATTCGATCACCCGCCTCGGCCGCGCTTACAACACCGTTGTGCCGTCTTCCGGCAAGGTACTGACTGGTGGTGTGGACGCCAACGCACTGCAGCGCCCAAAGCGCTTCTTCGGTGCTGCGCGTAACATTGAAGAGGGCGGCTCGCTGACGATCATTGCCACGGCTCTGATTGATACCGGCAGCCGTATGGACGAAGTCATCTTCGAAGAATTCAAGGGTACGGGTAACTCGGAAATAGTGCTCGACCGCAAGGTTGCCGACAAGCGTATCTTCCCGTCCATGGACATCCTCAAGTCCGGCACGCGTAAGGAAGACCTGCTCGTGCCGCGCCAGGATCTCCAGAAGATCTTCGTACTGCGCCGCATCCTGGCCCCGATGGGAACGACGGACGCTATCGAGTTCCTCATCGACAAGCTCAAACAGACGAAGAACAACGGCGATTTCTTCGACTCCATGAACACGTGAATGTCGACCGGCGGTAGTCGGTCGGTTTCGTTCAGCGGCTGAGGTTGTCTCGTGACCACGCACTCTGACACGATTTTTGCTTTGGCTTCTGGTGCTTTGCCGGCCGGTGTTGCTGTTCTGAGGATCAGCGGACCGGCCGCTTTCACGATGGTACGAAGCCTCGCAGGCGATCTCCCTGCCCCGCGTGTAGCTGCCCTCCGCACGATCCGCACTCCCCATGGGATGTTTCTCGATCGTGGGCTGGTCCTTGTGTTCCAGGGGCCTCATTCCTTCACCGGTGAGGACTGCGCAGAACTGCATCTCCACGGAGGGCGTGCAGTAGTGACCGCTGTTCTCACTTCATTAGCCGGATTCAAAGGCGCAAGATTGGCTGAAGCAGGCGAGTTCTCGCGGCGTGCCTTCGAAAATGGCAAGATGGATCTCGTGGAAGTCGAGGGTCTGGCGGACCTGCTGGCAGCAGATACCGAGATGCAACGGCGTCTGGCAGCCGAACAAGCAAGCGGTCAGTTGTCCAGCGTTTACGAAGGCTGGCGTGAAAAGCTCGTATTTGCGCGCTCCATGCTCGAGGCCGAGCTGGATTTCAGCGATGAGGGTGATATTCCCGGATCCGTGTCGGACCGCATCTGGGCTGAGGTCGCCAGGCTCAAGGGTGAGGTGGACGACGCACTCTCCAAACTGCGCGCTGCTGAGATCTTGCGTGATGGCTTCAGGGTGGCACTCGCCGGCAAACCCAACGCTGGCAAGTCGAGCCTGATGAACGCGCTGGCGCAAAGGGATGTCGCGATCGTGACCCCTATCGCCGGGACGACGAGAGACGTTGTCCGATGCGAGCTGGATATTGAAGGTTACAAGTTCGAGCTGTTCGATACTGCCGGGTTGAGAGATACCGAGGATGTTATCGAGCGGGAAGGGATACGTCGCGCAGTCAAGACGATCTGCGATGCTGATCTTGTCCTGAACGTTTTGGATCTCAGCGCGCTCGACGAGATCGGCACCAATGAGTACGCCGGGCTGCGGGTGGGCTCAAAACTTGATCTCATCGAAGGCGATGTCGATCCTTTACTCGGTTTTGACGCGTTGGTTTCCTCGTCGACCGGGGCCGGTCTCAACGAGTTGAGAGCACTTCTCTTGGAGGCTGTTCGAAGCAGTACGAATGTCGGCAGTCTTGCAATTCCGAGCCGTATGAGGCATGCAGAGCGCCTTCGCTCTGCATCTCAACATTTGCAGTCGGCTCTGGACGGGGTGTCATATCCCCTCGAGCTGCGAGCTGAGGATTTACGGCTAGCTTCCGTTGAGCTGGCGCGGGTGACTGGTCGAATCGATACCGAAACGCTTTTGGGCAAAATCTTCTCCGAATTCTGTGTCGGCAAGTGATTCACGTGAAACAGGCTTACTGCACATGTCTCAGAGAGATTTTGATGTAATCGTTGTCGGTGGAGGCCATGCCGGCACAGAGGCCGCAGCGGCATCTGCTCGTATGGGAGCAAAAACCGCTCTGGTTACCCACCGCTCGGATACAATTGGCGTGATGTCCTGCAATCCAGCAATCGGCGGCCTCGGGAAAGGCCATCTTGTTCGTGAGATCGACGCACTCGACGGGCTTATGGGTCGCGCGGCCGATGAAGGCGGAATTCAGTTGCGCATGTTGAACAAGAAGAAAGGCCCAGCTGTCTGGGGACCCCGCACACAGGCGGATCGTAAGCTCTACCGGCTTGCGGTTCAGCGTTTGATCCAGGAAACCGAAAATCTTGAAGTTCTCGAAGGGGGGGTGACCGCCCTCATTCGTGACTCATCCGAAATAAAAGGTGTTGTGCTTCATGACGGACGGCACCTGCGAGCGTCGGCAGTGGTTTTGACGACCGGTACGTTCTTGAACGGGCTCATTCATATTGGTGATCGAAAAATTCCCGCTGGACGGGTTGGCGAGGCACCTGCCCTGGGCTTGAGCCATGATCTGGCCGACCTGGGGCTGAAACTCGGCCGTCTGAAGACCGGCACGCCAGCGCGTCTTGATCGAAAGACGATCCGGTGGGAGGGGCTGGAGCTTCAGGAGGCTGATCCAGATCCAGTGCCGTTCTCATTCATGACGGCGTCCATCACCACGCCTCAGATCGCATGCGGAATTACGCGGACGACTGCCCAAACCCATGAAATCATTCGGCAAAATATCCATCGATCTGCCATGTATTCTGGTCAGATCGAGGGGGTGGGGCCGCGCTATTGCCCGTCGATCGAAGACAAGATCAACCGGTTCGGCGATCGCGACGGTCACCAGATCTTCTTGGAGCCTGAAGGCCTCGACGACGATACGATTTATCCCAATGGGATATCGACTTCGCTACCCGAGGATGTCCAGGAGCTTTTCATCCGGTCTATTCCTGGTCTGGAGAACGTGCGGATTTTGCAGCCAGGCTACGCAATTGAATATGACTATGTAGATCCGCAGCAGCTTGACCTCAGCCTTGCTGTAAAGGCTGCGAGCGGTCTGTTCCTTGCCGGGCAGATCAACGGCACGACAGGCTATGAAGAGGCCGGGGCACAAGGCCTTGTCGCCGGCATCAATGCAGCACGGTTTGCTGCCAACGAACCAGGGGTCAAGTTCAGCCGCACGGATTCCTACATCGGTGTGATGATTGATGACCTGACATCGCGGGGGGTCGCTGAGCCCTACCGCATGTTCACCTCCCGGGCGGAATATCGGCTTTCGCTTCGCGCCGACAATGCCGACATGCGCCTGACCCCGTTGGGACTTGCTGTCGGCTGTGTTGGCTCCGATAGGGCGACCAAGTTCGCTCGATACCAAGAGCAACGTATTGATCTCTATGACAAATTAGGATCACTCACAGCTTCGCCAAACGATATGTCTGTGGTCGGCGTGAGCGTGAATCAGGACGGGCGTCGTCGCTCAGCGCGGGAGATACTCTCTTATCCCGATATCACCTGGGCTGACGTCGTCCGTGTCTGGCCAGATCTCTCCAGCGAAGATGCTACCATCGCGGCCGCGGTAGGGATTGATTGTCTCTACCATGTATATCTGGAACGGCAGTCTGCAGATGTCGCCGGTTTGCGTGCTGAAGAGGATCGTCAGATCCCGGATGAGTTCAGCTACGAAGCGTTGCCTGGTCTGTCGAATGAGTTGAAGTCAAAGCTCTCGGCACTTCGCCCAGCCAATGTGGCGCAGGCAAGCCGTATCGAAGGCATGACGCCGGCGGCGGTGGCTTTGTTGGTTGCTCACCTGCGCAAAAACTCGGTTGGTCGAATGGCTTCGTAAGATGAAATCTTTAGTTCAAGATTATGGAATCGATGTTTCACGTGAAACGCAGGAACGCCTCGAGCGTTTTGCTGACCTGTTCCTGAAATGGGCTGCGCGCATAAATCTGATCGCCCCTTCGACAATTGAACAGGTTTGGGCCCGCCATATCGTCGACTCGTTGCAGATTCGAAACATTGTGCCTCAACCCGGCCGCTGGATCGATATTGGTAGCGGTGGTGGCTTCCCTGGCATCATTACAGCCATCACTCTTGCAGAAAGCCAGGACGGCTGGATTGATCTCGTTGAGAGCAATAACAAGAAGTGCAGCTTCCTGCGCATGGCCCTCACCGAGACGGGCGGTCGTGGCAAAGTCCATCCAGTGAGGATCGAAGAGGCGGTCAAGTCGCTCGCCGCTCCGGATTTCATTTCCGCCAGGGCGCTTGCTGACCTCGATAGCTTGTTCGGCTATGTTATGCCCTGGGCCGAAACCAATCCCGATCTCCGACTGGTTTTTCATAAAGGCAGGGATTATCAGGCCGAAATCGATAAAGCGCGTGGTCGCTGGGACTTTGATCTGATAAAACATCAAAGCGTGGTCGAGGCAGATTCCGTTATCCTAGAAATCGCCTCCCTGACGCGCAGGGTTTAACGCTTCGGGTGCCAAATGAGTCTCGAGAAAAACCGTATCATTACCATTGCCAACCAAAAGGGCGGCGTGGGGAAGACCACGACGGCCATTAATCTGGCAACCGCGCTGGCCGCCATCGGGGAACGCGTGCTCATCGTCGACCTTGATCCTCAGGGTAATGCGAGTACTGGCCTCGGAATCGACCGTCGAGATCGCCGTCTGTCTTCCTATGACGTGCTGATCGGTACGCATTCGATCTCAGAGGCGGTGTTGGATACGGCTGTGCCGAATCTTTCCATCGTGCCCTCGACCATGGATCTTCTCGGCTTCGAGATGGAGATTTCACAGCAGTCCGATCGCGTGTTTCGCCTCCGCAAGGCACTCAATCTCGATGATGCGCGTGCCTACAGCTATGTTCTTCTCGATTGCCCGCCGTCGTTCAATCTGTTGACGATGAATGCCATGGCTGCAGCCCATTCCGTGCTTGTGCCTTTGCAGTGCGAGTTCTTCGCACTGGAAGGTCTGAGCCAGCTGCTCGATACGATCAACCAGGTCCGGCAGACGGTCAATCCTACCCTGGATATCCAGGGTATCGTGCTGACGATGTTCGATTCCCGCAACAACCTGGCTCAGCAGGTGGTAAGCGACGTTCGCGAGCATCTCGGTGAGAAGGTCTATACGACCTTGATCCCCCGGAATGTTCGGGTATCCGAAGCTCCGTCTTATGGTAAGCCGGCTATCCTTTATGATTTGAAATGTGCCGGTAGTCAGGCATATCTGCAGTTGGCTTCCGAGGTCATCCAGCGCGAGCGGCAGCGAAAAGCCGCGTAATCTTCGTACAAGGGTGTGAGTATGAGCGAAGACGTATCGAAACGCCGCCTCGGGCGCGGCCTGGCAGCGTTGATCGGTGAAATGGATCAACCGGTTCCCGCCGGCGAAGCGCGGCCGACCGTCAATCCGGATCGTACCGTTCCAATCGAGTTCGTCGCTCGCAGTCCCAGAAACCCCCGTCGTTACTTCGATGAAGCCGAGTTGCAGGATCTCGCCGGCTCCATTCGCCAGCATGGGATCGTGCAGCCTGTCGTCGTTCGCACTGTCGGAACAGACCGCTTCGAGATTATTGCCGGCGAACGTCGTTGGCGTGCAGCCCAACTGGCCGGGCTCGTCCAGATTCCGGTGATTGTCCGTGATGTCGATGACAGGACTGCTCTGGAACTGGCCATTGTCGAAAACGTCCAGCGTGCCGACCTCAATCCCCTCGAAGAAGCGCTTGGCTATGAGCAGCTGATTGCCGAGCATGGCTACACCCAGAATGATCTGGGTGAGATCATCGGCAAGAGCCGTAGTCATGTGGCCAACAGCCTTCGGCTGCTGAAGCTTCCCGATCCCGTCCGTGACATGTTGGCGGATGGAAGCCTGTCGGCGGGACACGCGCGTGCTCTGGTTTCGACACCTGATCCGCACGTTCTGGCGAAAACGATCGCGCAGAAGGGCCTGTCTGTCCGTGATGCCGAGAAGCTGGCCCAGAACCATATCAAGGCACAGCAGGCGCCAGCCCCCAGCGAAGTTCGTGAATCCAAGGATTCGGACACGATTGCCCTCGAGCGGAGCCTTTCGGATCGCCTCGGTCTGTCTGTATCGATCAATCACAAGGGCGGCAGCGGGCAGCTCAAGATCAATTACAAGACGCTGGACCAACTCGAAGAGATCTGCAGGCTTCTGGAAGCCCAGTAGTCAGCCGCGGCGATTGCGTCGCGCGGATTGCAACGTGGTTGCCAGCAGCGTCTGGATGGCAAGATTGTCTTCGAGTGCCGCATTCTGACGGCTCTGGAGAATTGCTGCGTTGAGACGTGCCCCTTCGCGGGCCAGATCAGAACTGTTCCAGTTCCGTAACGCTTTCTCGATGATCGGCTTCCGTTTGAAATGGATGCCGCGCCCGAGGGTTTGAAGAACCTGCGCCGGCTGCTGTTGGCGCTCTTCCATTTCGATCCGCATCGTCTCCAGCAACTGTACCTGCTTCATCGTGCCTTGCAGCACGAGGAAGACGGCCGTCTTGGAGGCTATGACCTTTTGAACCGCATGTAGGAAGCCATCGGGGTCCCCGGATAGCACGGCATCGACGACCTCGTCCGTCGAGACGGCGCTGGCGTCGCCAACGATCTCGAAGACATGCTTTTCGTCGATGAGATCGTCATTCATGCAATAGAGAAGGAGCTTCTGGATCTCGTTGCGTGATGCGATCCGATCGCCGCCGATGGAATCGAGCAAGAGTTCGCGTGCAGCAGGCGTGATCCGCAAGTTGCCTGCGGCAAGCTCTGCGTCTATCAAGGCATTCAAGGCTCTCGCATCGTCCTGGTAACAGGCGATACAGGCCACGGTACGCTCCCCTTCCGCGACTTTGCGCAAGGCGGAGCCCTTCTTGAGGTCCCCCGCTTCGATCAGCAGGTAACTTCCTTCCGGCGGATGTGCCGCGAGATGCGCCAGCCCATCGACCAGCTGTTTTTCATTGGCAGCGCCACGCACCCATATCAGCTTCTCGCCGCCGAAGAGGCCAAACGCGTTCACCTCGTCGATCAGCCGACCGGGATCCGACTGAACATCAGATGCATCCAGCCTGATCAGAGCAAAACCGTCGCTTAAATCAACGCCGGTAGTTGCAGCCACCTGTGCTGCGCGCTCCGCCACAAGCCCACGGTCGGGGCCATAGACAACAACCAACCTGTAGTGCCTCGCCGACTTGGCCAGGAATCCATCAAACTCGTGGGATTTAACTTCCACCATGGTCGCCGATCAGCGACCAAGTGCCATTGCGAGATCGGCGTAAATGAACTCGGCCAGTTCACGGGCGGCTCGTGTCTCTGCGTCTCGCGCAGCACGGAGCTTGGCGAATTCCTGACGTGGATAGTCGAAGAGCGCCACACCGGTTCTGCGACCCGTCTTGACGACGGTGTCGTCCGAAATGCGCTTCAAGGTATAGGTGCCGACGACCGCTGCCCGACCCGCGTTTGGCGTGTCCGCAGCCTCGTCGAGCAGGATACCTTCGACCCCGCCGCTGATGACGAGCTCGACGCGGTATTCCGGGGTCTGCGATTCCTTGCCGCCGCTGGTCAGGAAGAGCAAACGGTTACGCGTTTCCAACCCCACGCGGCTGGTCGCTTCCGAATAGGAGATTGCGGCCAGAGCGCCACGGGTCTCCCCATTGGCGTCCTGGTACAGGGGGCGTGCCTGGCATCCCGCCAGAAGCAGGGCCGCACCGATCAGAAGCGAGCGCCGAAGCACCGTGGATGGCTTGAGTTCAGAGGACAATATTCACGATCCTTAGCGGGACGACGATGATCTTCTTCGGAGCCTGACCGTTGAGCGCGGTCTTGACGGCGTCGAGCGCCAGTACGGCCTCCTGAACTGCATTCTGGTCTGCGTCGCGCGCGATTGTCAATTCGGCGCGCTTCTTGCCATTGATCTGCACAGGCAGAACAATTTCGTTCTCAGCGACCAGGCCTTCATCGAATTGCGGCCAGGCTGCCTTGGCAATCAGGCCTTCGTTGCCGAGGATGGCCCAGCATTCTTCGGCCAGATGCGGCGTCATCGGCGCAATCAACTGGACGAGAATCTCGGCCGCGTTGCGCACGGCTGCGACATAGGCAGCATCACCCTGCACTGCTGCGACATTGGTCAGCGGCGCGGCAAGTGCGTTCACCAGTTCGTAGATGCGCGCGATCGCCTTATTGAAGGCGAGCTTGTCCAAGTCGCCCTGGACAGCCTTCAGCGTCTTGTGCGCGATCTGCGAGACGGCGAGCGCTTCGCCTTCCTTAGCCGGATTCGGCGCCACGAACTTCAGTCTGTCAGCTGCCTCAGAAACCAAACGCCAGACGCGCTGCACGAAGCGATGGGCGCCTTCGACGCCTGCCTCGGACCAGATGACGTCACGATCCGGCGGGGAATCGGAGAGAACGAAGAAGCGTGCGGTATCGGCGCCGTAAGAGCCGATGATGTCATCGGGGTCGACGACATTCTTCTTCGACTTCGACATCTTCTCGATCGAGCCGATCTTGGCTTCCTGGCCATTGGTGAGCAGAAATGCCCGACGTGCGCCGTCGGTTTCTTCGATCCGCAGATCAACCGGAGCCACCCATTCGCGCTCCAGGCCTTCGCCGATGCTATAGGTCTCATGCACGACCATGCCCTGGGTGAAGAGACCTTTGAAAGGCTCCTTGAGCCCTACGTGACCTGTCTCGCGCATCGCGCGGGTAAAGAAGCGCGAATAAAGAAGATGCAGGATCGCATGCTCAATGCCGCCGATATACTGGTCGACCGGCAGCCAATGACTGGCGACCGCCGGATCCGTCGGATTGTCTTCCCATGGGGCGGTGAAGCGGGCGAAGTACCAGCTGGAATCGACGAACGTGTCCATGGTGTCCGTCTCGCGACGGGCATCCTTGCCACAGCAAGGGCAGGCCACATGCCGCCACGTGGCATGACGGTCGAGCGGGTTGCCAGGCTTGTCGAAGCTGACGTCATCGGGCAGACGGACCGGAAGATCCTTCTTCGGGACAGGCACGACGCCGCAATCATCGCAGTGAATGACCGGGATCGGGCAACCCCAGTAACGCTGACGGGAGATGCCCCAGTCGCGCAGGCGGAAGTTGACCTTGCGTTCGCCCTGCGGCGCGCCGTTCAGTTGCTCCGAGGACAGACGCTTGGCCACTTCCTCAAAGGCTTCCGTCGTGGACATGCCATCGAGGAAGCGCGAGTTGATCATCACGCCGTCATCGGTAAATGCGGTGTCGCCGATCTCAAAGGTCGCAGCGTCGCTATCCTTCGGCATGACGACTGGGACCACCGGCAAATCATACTTGCGGGCGAAGTCGAGGTCGCGCTGGTCGCCGGAGGGGCAGCCGAAGATGGCACCTGTGCCGTATTCCATCAGGACGAAGTTCGCGACATAGACCGGCAGCTCCCAGCTCGGATCGAGCGGGTGCTTTACCCGGATACCGGTATCGATGCCCTTCTTCTCGGCTGTTTCCAGAGCCGCAAGCGAGGTGCCGGCATGACGGCATTCCTGGCAGAAGGCGTCAACGGCTTCATCACGCGCTGCAGCTTCCTTCGCCATCGGATGATCGGCGGCTATCGCCAGGAAGGAGGCGCCGAACAGAGTATCGGGACGGGTCGTATAAACAGTGACTTCGCCCGCTTCGCTGCCGGAGGCCACTTCCCAACGCACGGCCATGCCTTCAGAACGGCCGATCCAGTTCTTCTGCATCAGCCGGACCTTTTCAGGCCACTGGTCGAGCTCATCAAGCGCGTCGAGCAGATCCTGGCTGAAATCGGTGATCTTGAAGAACCACTGAGTCAGTTCGCGCTGTTCGACCAGCGCACCCGAACGCCAGCCGCGACCGTCGATGACCTGCTCGTTGGCGAGCACGGTCATATCCTCGGGGTCCCAGTTGACCTTGGAATTCTTGCGATAGACGAGACCCTTCTCCAGGAAATCCAGGAAGAGGTGCTGCTGGCGATGGTAGTAGTCGACGTCGCAGGTCGCGAATTCACGCGACCAGTCGAGCGACAGGCCCATGGACTTCAGCTGACCACGCATGGTGGCAATGTTCTCATAGGTCCAGGCCTTGGGATGAACCTTGTTCTTCATCGCCGCATTTTCGGCCGGCATACCGAAGGCGTCCCAGCCCATCGGATGCAGAACGTTGTAGCCGCGGGCACGCTTGTAGCGAGCCACAACGTCGCCCATCGCATAGTTGCGGACATGGCCCATATGGATGCGTCCCGAAGGATAGGGGAACATCTCGAGGACGTAGTATTTCTCGCGCGGATCAGCATTGTCCGTCTCGAAGACTTTGTCTTCGGACCATTTCACCTGCCAACGGGGCTCGGCGTCGCGCGGATTGTAACGTTCGGTAGCCATGGATTGCATTTCCGGGAATAGCATCAAAAAGAGAGGGCCGACCTTCATCATGAAACCGGCCAAGCGTCAAGTTTTTGGGGCATTCGCATGGCCTTTCCGCGCCCGCGCTTGCCATCGTCCAAGGCTGCGATTAACCCCTTGCAGAAAGTTCTGGTGACGCCAGATATCGAGCAGATCAAAACGAGGGTTTGGCATGTCAGTTGAAGAGCGGCTTCAGGACGTTCGGGACAAAATCACGAAGGCAGCGGAAGAAGCAGGTCGTGAGCCGGATTCGGTTTCGCTCGTCGCCGTGTCGAAAACCTTCGACGCCGAACATATCAGGCCGACGATCGAAGAGGGACAGCGGGTATTTGGCGAAAACCGGGTGCAGGAAGCGCAGGGTAAATGGCCAGCCTTAAAGGCTGAAACACCTACCATCGAATTGCATCTCATCGGTCCCCTTCAGTCGAACAAGGCCGCCGATGCCGTGGCGCTTTTTGATGTCGTCGAAACTGTCGACCGCGAGAAAATCGCGCGTGCACTTGCAGAGGAAGTGAAACGGCAGGGGCGCAGCATTCGCTTCTACATTCAGGTCAACACGGGTCTTGAACCGCAGAAGGCCGGGATCGCGCCCGACGATGTGGCTTTGTTCGTCGCGCTCTGCCGGGATGAACTGGGCATGCAGATCGAGGGGCTCATGTGCATCCCGCCGGTCGATGAAAACCCGGGCCCGCATTTCGCACTGCTGGCAAAGCTTGCGGACGAAAACGGTCTCACGAAGTTGTCGATGGGCATGTCGGGCGATTTCGAGACGGCCATCGGCTTCGGGGCGACCAGTGTGCGTGTCGGTTCGGCAATTTTTGGCACACGTTAAGTTGCCTTAGACCTTTGGCATAGCGCTTTGGTCTCTCTTCCCTCCTCCCTTCGTCGATCCTAAAATGACGGTAAAGGCGAAAGCCGAAGCGTTGTCACGGGAGGATCGACATGCGCGACAGTTATCAGGACATCTATGATTCCTGGAAAGCGAACCCCGAGGACTTCTGGGGTGGCTTGGCGGAGGAGATCCATTGGTACAAAGCGCCGGAGGTCGTCTTCGATCCTTCACAAGGCAGCTACGGTCGCTGGTTTTCCGGTGGTGAGACCAATACCTGCTTCAACTGCATCGACCGCCACATTGAGGCAGGACGCGGGGCGGAGACCGCGGTCATCTATGATAGTCCGATGACCGGGCAGACTGCCCGCTATAGCTATGATGACCTGTTGACCGAGGTTTCCGCGATTGCCGCCGTGCTGCGTAATCATGGCGTCGGCAAGGGGGATCGCGTCATCATCTACATGCCGATGATCCCGGAAGCCGTCTTCTCCATGCTCGCCTGCGCGCGCATCGGTGCCGTGCATTCCGTGGTCTTTGGAGGATTTGCGGCGCACGAGCTTGCCACGCGTATCGATGATTCCGGGGCCAAGGTGGTGATCGGCGCGAGTTGCGGTCTGGAGCCGGGGCGTATCGTTCCCTACAAGCCGCTGCTCGACCAGGCGATCGACATGGCGAAGGTCAAACCCGATTTCTGCCTTATCCTGCAGCGTGACCAATATCATGCTCCGTTGCGCTACGAGCACGGCGATGTGGATCTCGCCCAGGCGATCGAGCAGGAAAAAGTCAACGGGACCAAAGCCGATTGCGTGCCGGTGGCGGCAACCGATCCGCTCTATATCCTCTACACATCAGGGACGACGGGCCAACCCAAGGGCGTCGTGCGCGACAATGGCGGACATATGGTCGCCCTCAACTGGACCATGAAGAATGTCTATGGCGTCAAGCCTGGGGAGGTTTTCTGGGCGGCATCGGATATCGGTTGGGTCGTCGGGCATTCCTATATCGTCTATGGCCCGCTGCTGGCCGGTAATGCGACTGTCATCTTCGAAGGCAAGCCCGTGGGTACGCCCGACGCTGGCACATTCTGGCGCGTGGTGAGTGACCATGACGTCAAAGTGCTGTTCACCGCGCCGACGGCATTCCGCGCGATCCGGCGCGACGATCCCGAAGGTGACCACGTCGCCCGCTATGACCTATCAGGGCTGCGCGCGCTGTTTCTCGCAGGCGAGCGAGCCGACCCCGAAACCCTGAAATGGGCGGAGCGGATCCTCAAAATCCCTGTGATCGATCACTGGTGGCAGACGGAAACCGGCTGGGCCATTGCCGCCAATCCGGCAGGTCTTGGTCTGCTTCCCGTGAAACACGGATCACCGACCAAGGCGATGCCGGGTTACGCGCTTGATGTTCTCGATGACGCCGGCCATCCGGTGGCCCCTGGCACGCTCGGCAATATCGTTGCAAAGCTGCCCCTACCCCCGGGTTGCCTCGTTACCTTCTGGAATGCCGACGAGCGTTTCCGGACCTCGTGCCTCGAAGAATTCCCTGGCTACTACAAGACGGCCGATGCCGGTGTGATCGACGAGGACGGTTACGTCTTCGTCATGGCCCGCACCGACGACATCATCAATTGCGCCGGCCACCGCCTCTCGACGGGTGGGATGGAAGAGGTCTGCGCGATGCATCCCGATGTGGCCGAATGCGCTGTCATCGGTATCGCCGACGAGCTCAAGGGCCAGATCCCCTGCGGCTTCCTCGTGTTGAAGAAAAACGTCCACCGCGACCATGCGCTGATTTCCAAGGAAGTCGTTCAGCTGGTGCGGGACGAAATCGGCCCGGTGGCCGCCTTCAAGATGGTGTTGATGGTGGATCGTCTGCCGAAGACCCGTTCAGGCAAGATCCTACGCGGCACCATGCAGAAGATCGCCGATGGACTGCCCTGGAAGATGCCGGCGACCATCGACGATCCCGCGATCCTGGACGAGATCACCGCCGTCCTGCAGGCGCATGGTCAGGTTCCTGCCGTCGCGAAGACAGCTGCGATCGTTTGACCTGAATTCAAGGCAATAAAAAACCCCGGCTGCCATGGGCGGCCGGGGCTGAATTCGTCGATCATGCAGCTCAGTACTGATCGTCTTCGTCGTCGTTGCGACGGTCGGACTTCAGCGACTGGAGCTTGGCGAAGACGGCGTTTGCGTCAATTTCCTTTTCTTCCTCGCGCTCATAGCTGAAACCGACATTCTCGGTTTCGCTTGCAGACTGCAAGGTCGCGCCGAGTTCGGCAGCGGTCGGAAGCGGACGACCCTTGGAGGCCTTTTCGACTTCCAGATCGAGGTCGATCTGGCTGCAGAGGCCGAGCGTCACAGGATCCATTGGTGTCAGGTTGGCAGAGTTCCAGTGGGTGCGGTCACGGATCTGCTCGATCGTCGACTTGGTGGTGCCAACGAGACGGGAAATCTGGGCGTCCTTCAGTTCAGCATGATTGCGAACCAGCCAGAGAATGGCGTTCGGGCGATCCTGGCGCTTCGAGACCGGTGTGTAACGCGGGCCACGGCGCTTGGAGTCCGGCACGCGAACCTTCGGCTCCGAAATCTTGAGCTTGTAGTTCACGTCCTTTTCAGCGCGGGCGATCTCGTCGCGCGAAAGCTGGCCGGTTGCGATCGGGTCCAGACCCTTGATGCCCTGGGCTGCTTCGCCGTCCGCAATAGCCTTCACCTCGAGCGGGTGCAGCTTGCAGAACTGCGCGATCTGGTCGAATGACAGCGCGGTATTGTCGACGAGCCAAACGGCGGTCGCCTTCGGCATGAGCAGTGTCTGGGCCATGGATACAATCCTTCTGAGGGTCCGCGCCGGTTGTCGCGGGCCGTGGGTTTAAACCACTATTTCCGGGAATTCGGCGTCCTTATAGCGATTATGTAACGAAATTGCAATTCGCGAAGTCGCGAATGACCTTTGTCTAATTGCTGGCCATGTTGCACCTGCTATGTATGTCGGCGATAGGCCGGGGAGGACGGTCCTGGTCGCCAGTTGTGGCCCGTCAACATGAGGAGGAATTCATGTCAGCCAAAACCTATCCGGTGCTGAAATCGGCAAAAGTCCGCGCTCTGATCGATGATGACAAGTACCAGAAATGGTACCAGGAAAGCATCGAAGACCCCGAGAAGTTCTGGGGTAAACACGGCAAGCGCATCGACTGGTTCAAGCCTTACACGAAGGTCAAGAACACGTCTTTCAAGGGCAAGGTCCCGATCAAGTGGTTCGAGGATGGGCTGACGAACGTCTCCTATAACTGCATCGACCGCCACCTGAAGACACATGGGGAACGCACCGCCATCATCTGGGAAGGTGACAACCCGTATATCGACAAGAAGATCACCTATAACGAGCTCTACGAGCATGTTTGCCGGATGGCGAACGTCTTGAAGAAGCACGGCGTGAAGAAGGGCGATCGCGTCACCATCTACATGCCGATGATCCCGGAAGCCGCCTATGCCATGCTGGCTTGCGCGCGCATCGGCGCCATTCACTCGGTCGTCTTCGGTGGCTTCTCGCCGGAAGCACTGGCCGGACGCATCGTCGACTGTGAATCGACCTTCGTCATCACCTGCGACGAGGGTGTGCGCGGTGGCAAACCGGTACCGCTCAAGGAAAACACCGATATCGCGATCGACATTGCTGCCAAGCAGTATGTCATCGTCAACAAGGTTCTGGTCGTACGCCGCACTGGCGGCAAGATCGGCTGGGCGCCGGGCCGTGACATCTGGCATCACCAGGAAGTGCATACGGTCAAGGCGGAATGCCCGCCGGTGAAGATGAAGGCGGAAGATCCGCTGTTCATCCTCTACACCTCGGGTTCGACGGGCAAGCCGAAGGGCGTCATGCACACGACAGGCGGTTACCTCGTCTATGCCTCGATGACGCATGAATATGTCTTCGACTATCACGACGGGGACATCTACTGGTGCACGGCCGATGTCGGCTGGGTTACCGGCCACTCCTACATCGTCTACGGTCCGCTTTCGAACTGCGCGACGACGCTGATGTTCGAAGGTGTTCCCAACTTCCCTGACCAGGGACGGTTCTGGGAAGTGATCGAGAAGCACAAGGTCAACATCTTCTACACCGCACCGACGGCCATCCGTTCGCTGATGGGCGCCGGCGACGATTTCGTGAAGCGTTCGGACCGCTCGTCGTTGCGCCTTCTCGGTTCTGTCGGTGAGCCGATCAATCCGGAAGCGTGGGAATGGTATTACAACGTTGTTGGCGAGCAGAAGTCGCCCGTCGTCGATACCTGGTGGCAGACGGAAACCGGCGGCATCATGATCACGCCGTTGCCGGGTGCCACTGCGCTCAAGCCAGGTTCGGCAACGAAACCCTTTTTCGGGGTCAAACCCGAATTGGTCGATAACGAAGGCAATGTTCTGGAGGGGGCCACCGACGGCAACCTCTGCATTACCGAAAGCTGGCCCGGCCAGGCGCGATCTGTCTATGGCGATCATGATCGCTACATCCAGACCTACTTCTCGACCTACAAGGGCAAGTATTTCACCGGAGACGGCTGCCGCCGCGACGAGGATGGATACTATTGGATCACCGGTCGCGTTGATGACGTCCTCAACGTTTCGGGTCACCGCCTTGGTACGGCAGAAGTCGAATCGGCGCTTGTGTCGCACCATCTCGTGTCCGAGGCGGCCGTCGTTGGCTATCCGCACAACATCAAGGGTCAGGGCATCTACTGCTACGTCACCCTGATGTCGGGTCATGAAGGCACTGATGCGCTGCGCGCGGACCTCGTGAAACACGTCCGTACCGAAATCGGCCCTATTGCAACTCCGGACAAGATCCAGTTCTCGCCTGGCCTTCCGAAGACCCGTTCGGGCAAGATCATGCGCCGCATCCTGCGCAAGATCGCCGAAGACGATTTCGGTGCGCTTGGTGACACCTCGACCCTGGCCGATCCGGCCGTGGTCGACGATCTCATCGCCAACCGGCAGAACAAGATCGGCTGACAAATGATCGCTTCACCGGGGGCCGATGAGGCTCCCGGTGTTTTCAACAGCCGATCACACGGCGGATCTCGTCAACCTGCTCGCGTGTGGAGCAGACGTTCTCGCAGGGAATTCCGTCACTATCAGCATCCGCACGGCGATAGCCGTTGCACCACAGAATGACTGCCTCCTCGCAGCTTGATACCTGTTTGCACGTGCGTGCAGCCAGCTCTACTTGCGCGACCTGCGAATTGGCGACAGAGGTTTGCGGCGGTAGAAGGAGCGAGGCCAGCAGCAGTGCAGCGCCTGTCCGACGAAATTGATAGATTGACATGCGCTGCATAAAGCAGCTCCAGTCCACGACTGTCCAGACTCCATCTACAACTCATCAGGGCAGACTGACCTAGCCTTTCGCTTTCCCTCATAAGGCCTGGCTAGCCCGGCGCTGAGGAGTTGTTCCGCCGGACGGCGGCCATCAGTCAGTGTGAGGTCTGCCACAACTCGCCCGAAGAATTTATCGCCTGAAATTGCCGTCAACTGGACCGTCTGATGTCCCTCCAGCAGGCTGGATAACTCGCTTCTTGCCTTGAGGGCTGCCTTGCGGAAGGTCGGGCATTTTGATCGCAGTTCCGGTGCATCAATGCCGCGAAGGCGGACATATGTGCTCACTTTATGATCCGGCCAGGGCATAGCCTCGACGAGAACTGTGTCACCATCAATCACCTTAACGATCTCTGCGGTGACGGGTCCGTCAATCTGTCTATTGGCGGCAGACGCCGGCACCATCGGCGCCAACATCAGGAAAACTGTCATAGGTTTGCTAGCAATCCGGAACATAATAGGAACATATTCCGGAGTTAAATTCAAATCAACAGGGAAATATTCCTCAGAAGTCGATGGCGCGACCCTTGATCTCCCAGTCGCCAAATCGAGCAGGATCGGCACCTCCGCGCCCGCCGATCTCAGGCGGCATCTCGGCGGCAGCCTCCTTGCGGCGTCGCTCCTCCGCTTCGGCGAGTGCCCGCTTCGCAGCCGGGCTCAACTCACGTGGCTGTTCTTCCACGCTGACATCGGCTTCACGATCTTCTGACATCACATCGTCCTTTGCTGAGACGGCATTTCATGCGCAAACATTGAAATTGGGGTCGCCGCTTTTTAAATCAACAGGCGAAAACGGCAATAGAATTGCCGTGAGTGCTGCTTTTAGAGGACCACGCCATGAATACCATGCGGACTGCCATGCTGCTTGCCTTCATGACCGCCCTCTTCATGGGCGTCGGCTTCCTAATCGGCGGCAGGGGCGGCATGATGATCGCCTTCGTCGTCGCCGCGGGCATGAACTTCTTCTCGTACTGGAATTCCGACAAGATGGTGCTCCGGGCCTATCGGGCGCAGGAGGTCGATGAGCGGACGGCACCGGAATTCTACATCATGGTCCGGGATCTGGCCCGCAATGCGGGCCTGCCGATGCCGAAGGTCTACGTGTTCGACAATCCCCAGCCGAACGCCTTTGCAACGGGTCGCAATCCGCAGAATGCCGCGGTTGCCGCGTCGACCGGTCTTCTCCAGCGCCTCACACCGGAAGAGGTGGCTGGCGTCATGGCGCATGAACTCGCCCATATCGAGAACCGCGATACGCTGACCATGACGATCACCGCGACACTTGCCGGTGCGATCTCGATGCTTTCCAACTTCGCCTTCCTGTTTTCCAGCGGCCGCGATGATCGCAACAATCCCTTCGGTTTCATTGGCGTCATCGTCGCCATGATCGTTGCACCGCTTGCGGCCATGCTGGTTCAGATGGCGATCAGCCGGACGCGTGAATATGCGGCCGATCGACGGGGGGCCGAGATCTGCGGTCAGCCCCGCTGGCTGGCTTCCGCCCTTCAGAAGATCGCCGGCGATGCGTCGCATATCGAGAACATGGATGCCGAGCGTAATCCGGCAACGGCCCACATGTTCATCATCAATCCCTTGAACGGCCAGCGGATGGACAATCTGTTCTCCACCCATCCGAACACGCGAAACCGTATCGAGGCACTTCTGGCGATGACGGATATCCGCTCTGGGGGATCGACGCCGCCGGAGGCCCCTGTTAAGGCAACGCGCACGGCGCGTTCCGTTCCGACCACCGGTTGGGGGCGCGGCAAAGCCGAACCACCCAAAGGACCATGGTCTTGAGCGATCGATCGACGGGCAAACCGAAAAACAATCAGGCCGGACGCAAGAGCCATGGCGAGCGCGCACCTCGGCAACCTTTGAAGCCTGGTCTTGAGGCGCGCATTGCCGCGACACGCATTCTGGCAGCGGTTGTCGATCGAAAGACATCGCTCGACGGAATGCTCGATTCCGAGCACGGAAACCCTGCCTATCTGCCGCTGAACGAGGCTGACCGCGGTCTCGTGAAGGCCATTCTCCAGAGCGCCTTGCGGCACCTTCCGCGGATCGATGCCATCATCGCCGGGCTGCTCGACAATCCGCTGCCGGAAGGCGCTCGCTCTCTTCACCATCTGCTGGTCGTTGCAGCCGCTCAGATGCTTTATCTCGATGTCCCGGATCACTCGGCCGTCGATCTGGCGGTGGAGCAGGCCAATGGTGATCCCCGCAGCCGTCGTTTCGCAAAGCTGGTGAATGCCATCCTGCGGCGAATTGGACGGGAAAAAGAGGATTTGCTCGCGGCTGTCGACGATCTTCCCTGCATGCCCGACTGGTTCATGAAGCGGCTCGAAGCGGTCTATGGTCAGGAGCATGCGCTCTCGATCGCTGCCTCGCAGCTCCAACCGCCGACGATCGACCTTACCGTGAAATCCGATGCTGCCGGCTGGGCCGAACGGCTGGGCGGTCAGGTTCTGCCGACGGGCACTGTACGACTTGAACGTTTTCGGGGGGCGATTACCACGCTCGAAGGCTTCGAGGACGGCGTCTGGTGGGTTCAAGATGCTGCTGCTGCCATTCCGGCAAAGTTGTTCGGTGATCTCCACGGAAAGCGCGTTGCCGATCTCTGTGCCGCTCCCGGCGGCAAGACTGCCCAGCTTGTGCTGGCTGGAGGCGATGTTGTCGCCGTTGAACAGTCCAAGTCGCGGGTCAAGCGGCTCGAAAGCAATCTGGCGCGGCTCGGTCTGCCGGCCGAGACCCGATGCGTCGATCTTCTGACCATCGGTGCTGAGGACAGCTTCGATGCAATTCTGCTCGATGCTCCCTGCTCCTCAACGGGCACCACGCGCCGCCATCCCGATGTCCTGTGGACCAAGGATGCCGCAGATATCGCGAAGCTGGCTGCCCTTCAGGAGAAGCTGCTTCGCCACGCGGTCACACTCTTGAAGCCGGGTGGTCGCCTTGTGTTTTCCAACTGCTCGATCGATCCCTCAGAGGGCGAGGAAATCATCGATCGACTGCTGATCGATTGCCCTGATTTGCGCCTGCTGCCGATCGCTCCGGAGGACTGGCCAGGGCTCGAAGCGGCGATCACGCCGAAGGGCGAGTTCCGGACCACGCCGGCGATGCTTGCCGAGCAAGGTGGCCTTGACGGTTTCTACGCGGCGGTCGTTGCTAAAATTTAACTAATATCTCAATAAAGCTGTTGGCAAGTCTGCGTGGACATCGCCGGTCGCTCCGCATGTCCGCGACATGGCGGTATGACATGAAATTTCGTGCCCCAGAAAATCGGGTCCGGAGGACGCTTGTCCTTCCTGCTCACGATTGTCGGACAACAGGAAATGGCTGGATCATCAGGATCCGGTTACAGGAACCAGTATGCGAATCAATGATCGCGCTCGACTGATTTCGCTTCACATTGCCGAAACCTGGCGGCAGATGCGGCAGACGGCTGCCGTCTTGACCCCGCCATTCGTTCTACGGGGTCGTTTCCGGATCAATCGTGTCGTTGTTGCACCAACCGATTTGAGGGCGGTTGATTCCTTCGTTGCAGAAGAAATTCTCAATGGTCGCTATCCGCTTGCCGGTCGGGTTCTCGATGCCGGGCAGCAATCCCCGTTTGAACTGGAGCTGCCGTCCGTTCAGTTTGCACGGCGTCTTCACGGTTTCGGGTGGCTGCGGCATGTTCGTGCCGACAAGAGCAGTGTTGCCTGCAACAATGCCCGCTGGATTACGGATCAATGGATTGGCCTTCATGGCAATCGTACTCGCGGTCTGGCCTGGGACAGCGAGGTCGTTTCGCGGCGTATCATCAGCTGGCTTTCCCATTCGCCGGTCGTGCTTCAGGATGCCGATGCCGGCTTTTATCGTCGGTTTACAGCTTCCCTCGGTCAGCAGGTGCGTTTTCTCCAGCGCCGCGTCGATTCACTCCCCGAAGGATTGCCCCGTCTGAAGGCGCGCATCGCAATTGCCATGGCCTCCATTGCCGCGGAAGCTCGTCCAGCCGCTGTACGCCGTGCCGGCCGATTGCTCGACAGGGAGCTGGAGCGGCAAGTCTTGCCGGATGGAAGCCACATTTCTCGCAACCCGCAAGCTTCGGTCGATTTGCTCTTCGACCTCTTGCCGCTGCGCCAGAGCTACATCAACCTCGGTCACGATGTGCCATCCAAGCTGATCCCCGTGATCGACCGGATCTTTCCGGCGGTCCGCTTCTTCCGGCACAGCAGTGGTGATCTTGCCTTGTTCAATGGGGCCAGTTCCTCGCTTGCAACCGATCTCATGAGTGTGTTGCGCTACGACGAGACATCGGGTCAACCGTTCAAGGCCTTGCCCCATGGCGGCTTTCATCGATTGTCTGCCGGGGATACGGTGATCCTCGTCGACACCGGAAAGCCGATTTCGGCCCGGCTGTCGACAACGGCTCATGCTGGCTGCCTTTCATTCGAGCTGTCTTCCGGGCGCAACCGTTTCATGATCAACAGCGGATCGCCGCGGTTTGCCGGAGAGCGGCTGCGGCAGCTTGCCCGTACCACGGCGGCGCACAGCGCCGTCTGCATCGGCGATGTGTCGTCTGCACGTATCGCGCATTCCTCCCATCTCGGCCCCATCATCGTCGCGGGTCCATCGCGGATCGAGGTCGAGCGCCAGACGGGGCCCGATGCCAGCGATCGCCTCTCTGCCCGGCACGACGGCTATGTCGAACGTTTCGGCGTCTTGCATGAGCGGGAAATCCGCATCAACGAGCAGGGCACCAAGATCGCCGGTCGCGATCGTCTTCTCCTGCCTGATGGGCTGCCGACACCGAACCTGCCCGGTGCCGAAGTCGTCGCGCGCTTTCACATCCATCCGTCGATCACTGTCGAGCGTTCCGACGATCGCAAAGTGCGTCTCGTCGCACCCGATGGGGAAAGCTGGTCTTTCTCCATTCCGGTTGGAGAGATCTCCGTCGGAGAGGACGTGTTCTTTGCTGATGTTTCCGGCATCCGACCCTCGCAACAGTTGGAGATCGTCTTCCAGGGGCCGGAAATACGCTGGTTTCTGGCGCATCACGTCTGATGGCAGTCATCTTGCAGTTTCATCACACTTGAAGCTGTGCTAGGCGGCGGCATCGCGCCCGCTGCCGATTGTCCGGGCGCCCGCCAGCTCGGAGTGAACCCATGGCCGTCGTATCCAAAAAGATCCCCGCCCCTGACCTCGTGCGCGTGCGTACCGCGCTTCTTTCGGTGTCCGATAAGACCGGCATCGTCGAGTTTGCACAGGCACTGCACCAGCGCGGCGTTCGCCTGCTGTCGACGGGGGGCACCCACAAGACTTTGGCGGCCGCCGGTCTGCCGGTGGTCGACGTTTCCGAGATCACGGGTTTCCCGGAGATCATGGATGGGCGCGTAAAGACGCTTCATCCGCTTGTCCACGGTGGCCTTCTCTCGATCCGCGACGATGCAGAGCATGTCGATGCCATGAAGGCGCATGGCATTGAAGCCATCGACCTCTCGGTCATCAATCTCTATCCGTTTGAACAGGTCCGTGCGGCGGGCGGCGATTATCCGACCACCGTCGAGAACATCGATATCGGCGGCCCCGCGATGATCCGCGCTTCCGCAAAGAACCACGCCTATGTCACGGTCGTCACTGACGCTGCCGATTACGCCGAGGTCATTGCAGCGCTCGGCGAAAACGATGGTCAGACGACCTACGCGCTCCGTCAGCGGCTGGCTGCCAAGGCCTATGCCCGCACGGCTGCCTATGATGCCGCAATTTCGAACTGGTTTGCCGAAGCGCTCGAGATCGATATGCCTGCCTACCGCGTGGTTGGCGGCGTCTTGAAGGAGAAGATGCGCTACGGCGAAAATCCGCACCAGAGTGCTGGCTTCTACGTGACCGGCGAGAACCGGCCCGGTGTCGCCACGGCCACTCTGCTCCAGGGCAAGCAGCTCTCCTACAACAACATCAACGATACGGACGCTGCCTTCGAACTGGTCGCCGAATTCCCGCCGGTGAACGGCCCGGCCTGCGCGATCATCAAGCACGCAAACCCCTGCGGTGTTGCCACCGGCTCGAGCCTTGTCGAGGCATACAAGCGGGCACTCGCTTGCGACAGCACCTCGGCCTTCGGCGGCATCATTGCGCTGAATCAGATCCTGGATGCTGAGACCGCACAGGAAATCGTCAAGCTCTTTACCGAGGTCATCATTGCGCCAGAGGTGACCGATGAAGCCAAGGCCATCATCGCGGCCAAGCCGAACCTGCGTTTGCTGACGACTGGCGCCCTGCCCGATCCGCGTTCGCATGGCATCATGGCGAAGACCGTCTCCGGCGGCCTGCTCGTTCAGAGCCGTGACAATGTCATGGTGGAAGATCTCGACCTGAAGGTCGTCACCAAGCGCGCGCCGACGGCGACCGAACTCGAAGACATGAAGTTCGCCTTCAAGATCGCCAAGCACGTGAAGTCCAACGCAGTGATCTATGCGAAGAATGGCCAGACCGCCGGTATCGGCGCTGGCCAGATGAGCCGCGTGGATTCGGCCCGTATTGCCGCTCTGAAGGCCGAGGATGCCGCCAAGGCATTGGGACTTTCCGAGCCTCTCACCAAGGGTTCGGCGGTCGCTTCGGAGGCTTTCTATCCCTTCGCAGACGGTCTGTTGGCCGCGATCGCCGCGGGTGCTACGGCCGTCATTCAGCCGGGTGGCTCGATGCGGGATGAAGAAGTCATCGCCGCTGCCGACGAACACGGCGTTGCCATGGTCTTTACGGGCGTTCGCCACTTCCGCCACTGAAGATTATCGAGTTTGGAGAAGATACGGCCGGTGGAGCGATCCGCCGGCCGTTTTTGTAATCATCGGTCTGTGGCCGGATATCTGGTCGTCCAGAGCATCAGCAATCCGCCGATCAGGAAGACCAGCAAGGTTGCCATGCCGGCGCGCGCCGAACCGGACCATGCGGTGACGAGAGAGAAGCTGAGCGTTGCGAGAAAGCTGGTTGCGCGTCCAGACAGGGAATAGATGCCGAAATAGCGGCCCGCCTCATGGAGCTCCACGCTGCGCGCCAGATAGGAGCGCGACGAGGCCTGGACGGGGCCGAAGGACATCCCGATCAGCAGGCCATAGAAGATATAGGCCTTCTCTGCCGGCGTGGCGAAGAGACCTTCCGTTCCGGTGATCGGCAAGCTCACGAGCCCGAAGAGGGTGAAATCGACGCCTGTCGAAATGATGCCGAATGTCGCGAGAATGAGCATGACCAGGCTCACGAGAACGACGACCTTCGAGCCGAGTGCTCTGTCGACGCGGCCGGCGACGAGGCAACCGAAGATGGCGACGACGTTGAGGATGATGCCGTAGATGCCGATCTCCATCGTCGACCAGCCGAACATGGCGGCGGCGAAAACGCCGCCCAGGACGAGCAGGCCGTTGACACCATCCTGATAGATCATGCGCGCGATCAGGAAGCGCAGGATATTGGTGCGGTGGCGCAACTCCCCAAGCGTCGACCGGATTTCCCGGAGCCCCGAGCGAACCGCAGCGCCCAGCGGTTTTCCTTTGGCCGCATCCGGCGTGAAGAAGAACATCGGCAGGATGAACAGGAAATACCAGACCGCTGAGATCGGGCCCGTGATGCGAGCGTCTTCGCCGGCTGCAGGATCCAGTCCGAAGAGAGGATCGAGCCCGATCAGCGTTTTACCCGTCGTCGGGCTGCCAGCAAGGAAGAGCACGACGAAGATCAGGACGATGATGCCGCCCATATATCCCATGCCCCAGGCGATGTTGGAGACGCGACCGACATCCTGCTGACTGACCAGCCGCGGCATCATGGAATCGTTGAAGACAATGGAAAACTCGGCGGCCACGCTCGCCAGGATGATCAGGAGCATCACCAAGGCGACGGAAGATCCAGGCGCTGCAGTCCATAACAGCGCGAGGCACAGGATCTTGATGAGCGCGAAGAAGGCAATCCAGGGTTTTCGCGCGCCCGACTCGTCGGCGATGGAGCCCAGGATCGGGGCAAGTACGGCGATGACTACGCCGGAAATTGTTGCCGCATTGCTCCAGTCTGTCTGTGCGCTGACCGGATCATCCGTCATGCGCGACACGAAGTAGGGACCGAAGATGAAGGTGGTCACGACCGTAAAGAAAGGCTGGGCCGCCCAGTCAAAGAACATCCAGCCACGGACCCCCCTGTTGATGGGGCCGTGGCCGGATTTTGTCACTGCACTTGTCGTCACGCACACCCCCACAGGCTATCAGGCCCGCGACAGTGTCACCTCACATGCTCTTGTGCAAGATCACCCAAAAGGCCGGCAGCGACAGCCAGTTTGGAGATGCTCGGCTCGCCGCTGTCGACGATCGAGGCCAGTTCCTTGCCGATGCGCTCGACACGGGTCTTGTCCGTTGCAATCCAGGCCTGAACCGGCTGGGCGTCCTTGCCGTGGCTGGTCAGAGCCGCACAAACGATCTGCCGGCGTGCCTGGCCGATCCGGTCGAGGCTGCGCGTCAGAGCCAGACTGTCGTAGTGATCTGTCGTCTGGATGCGGCCGGCATTTTCGATGATACGGCCGATCCGGAACGCTTCGGAGACCGCGAAGAAGCCACGCATCGCGGAGGTGAAGTCGGCACCTGTTCTTTCAGCGATCTGCAGGATCTCCGGCAGAAGCTGCATGGTCTGCAGGTTGACGACGTCTGCCGCCAGTGCTGCCGGTGCGCCAGCTTCGGTCAATTCCGTGATCTGGTCGTCGAAATGCTGACGGAGTGCGGCTGGCAAGGCTTTCTTGAACACTGGGGACGCTGCCGAAACAGCGGCTGTCAGTTGAGACACGGCATCGCCGACCGATCCCTTGACCAGACCTGTGTCGATCAGAAGCCGGGTCATCGCCGTGTAGACGTCCGCAATGATCGCATAGAGCCGGTTCTGCGTCTGACCCGGCATCTTGGCGTCCAGCGCGTCGATCTTGTCCCAGAGAGCCGATAGACCAAGGGCGTCGCGCGTTACGAGGGCCGCCTTGACGGCGTCATCCGGGGCGCTGCCCGTCGCATCGCAAACCGAGACCACGAAGCCGGGGCCACCGCGGTTGATCGCGTGGTTGGCAAGAACCGTTGCAATAATCTCCCGGCGCAGGCGGTGGCCGGCGATGTCGTTCGCGAAGGCCTTGCGCATGGCTGCCGGGAAGTAATTGGCGAGCGTCGTTTCGCAATAGGGATCGTCCGGCAGATCCGACTCGATCAACTGGTCGAAGAGCACGATCTTCGCATAGGACAGGAGCACACCGATTTCCGGGCGGGTAAGCGCCTTGCCGGAAACATATCGTTCTGCGACAGCGGCTGAATCCGGCAGCATCTCGACCTTGCGGTTGAGACGCCCCATGCCCTCGAGATAGTCCATCAGCCGGCTCAGTTCCTCCCGGTTATCGGCGCCCTTGGCTTCGGTCAGGGAGATGGCCAGAGACTGCAGATAGTTGTTGCGCAGCACGAGGCCCGCCACTTCATCCGTCATCTCGGCCAGCAGCACGTTGCGCTTCTCGCGGGGCAGGCGGCCATCCTGCATGGCAGGGCTCAGCGCGATCTTGATATTGACCTCAACGTCCGACGAATTCACGCCAGCCGAGTTGTCGATCGCGTCGGAATTGCAGCGTCCGCCGTTCAATGCATAGGCAATACGGCCCTTCTGGGTGACGCCCAGATTTGCACCCTCACCGATCACCTTGGCGCGTACGTCTGTAGCATTAATGCGGATGGCGTCGTTGGCCCTGTCGCCGACTTCGGCATCCGTTTCCGCAGCGGCCTTGATGTAAGTGCCGATACCGCCGAACCAGAGCAGGTCGACCGGCGCCTTCAGGATGGCCGTCATGATGTCCATCGGTGTCGCGGTCGTTGTTTCAAGCCCGATGGCGGCTGCGGCTTCAGGGGTGAGTTTGACGGACTTCTCGGCGCGAGAAATGATCATTGCGCCGGCCGAGAGGGTGGACTTGTCGTAGTCCTGCCAGCTGGAGCGCGGCAGGTTGAACATGCGCTTGCGCTCGGCAAACGAGATCGCCGGATCCGGATTGGGGTCGATCACGATGTCGCGGTGGTCGAAGGCGGCGATGAGCCTGATCTTTTCGGACAGCAGCATGCCGTTGCCGAAAACGTCACCCGACATGTCGCCAACGCCTGTCACGGTGAAAGGCGTCGTCTGAATGTCAGTGTCGATCTCGCGGAAGTGACGCTTCACCGTCTCCCAGCCGCCGCGGGCCGTGATGCCCATTTTCTTGTGGTCGTAACCAGCAGAACCACCCGAAGCGAACGCGTCGTCGAGCCAGAAGCCTGCTGCCTGGGCCAGACCGTTCGCCGTGTCGGAGAAGGTCGCCGTGCCCTTGTCGGCTGCGACGACGAAATAGGGATCGTCACCATCCGGGCGCAGGGTGTCGGCAGGCGGCGAAATCTCGCCCGCGACGATGTTGTCGGTGATCGACAGGAGCGTCCGGATGTATGTCTTGTAGGCCTCCGTCCCGGCGGCGAGCCATACCTCGCGGTTGCTCTGGGGCGGCAGCAGCTTCGGGAAGAAGCCACCCTTTGCACCGACGGGAACGATGACCGCGTTTTTGACCTGCTGGGCCTTCACCAGGCCCAGAACTTCCGTGCGGTAATCCTGCGCGCGATCCGACCAGCGGAGGCCACCACGGGCAACTTTGCCGAAGCGCAGGTGCACGCCTTCCACTTCTACGCCATAGACGAAGATTTCGCGGAATGGGCGCGGCTCAGGCAGACCTTCGAGCTTGTGGGGATCGAACTTGAAGGCAAGCATCGGACGCTCACTCTGCTGATAGCCCTTCTGGAAGAAGTTGGTGCGCAGCGTCGCCTCGATCGCATTGATGTAGCGACGCAAAATGCGGTCTTCGTCCAGGCTCTTGACGTCGGTGAGCCTGCTTTCCAGCGTCTGCAGTAGTTCTGCGTGACGGCTCTTCCGGGTCTTTTCCGCTACGGCAACGTCGAAGCGATTGCGGAAAAGTGCCACCAGATCCGAGGCGATGGCCGGATGCTTGGTCAGCGTTTCTGCCATGTAGGTCAGCGAATAGACTGCGCCTGCCTGACGAAGATAGGCGGCATAGGCTCTTAGCACCGATGCCTCGCGGGCGCTCACGCCGGCAGCGAGGATCAGACGGTTGAAAGCGTCGTTGTCGACCGCACCGGTGAAGGCGGCGAGGAAGGCTTCCTCCACCTGGCTTCCGTGCAGCTTATTGTCGAAGTTCACGCCTTCCGGGATCTGCAGTTCCATGTCGTGCAGGACGATCGCTTGCTGCTCGTCTTTAGAGCCCGCGATGTCGATATCGAATGTGCGCTCGCTGATTACCCGGAAGCCGAGGTTTTCGAGGAGCGGGACGCGCCTGGAGAGCGGCAGATGATCTCCAGCGTGGAAGATCTTCAGATAGAGCAGTGGCCCGTCTTCCGCCGCGACCTGGTGGAACTCCAGCGAGAGCGGTGCGCCGGCCATGCAGGCCTTGATATGCTTCAGGTCGCTGACCGCCTCTTCCGGCGTGAAGGCTTCCTGGAAAGCCTGCCCGACTTCGAGCGTTGGGGCTCCGGTGCCGGCGAGTGCTGCAAAGCGATCCGTCCAGCGAGCGGTGATTTCGCGCACGGCGTCTTCAAGGGTCTGCTGCGGGATCTGGGGCGTTTCCCCTTCCCGACGACCGATGATGATATGGACACGCGCTACGCCGCCTTCGGGGAAGGCCGGGTAGAAGGCTGACACATGCCCCTTGTAGACGGATTGGAAATAGAGCCCGATCTTCTCGCGGACCATGGAGTTATAGTCTTCGCGCGGCACATAGACGATCAGGGAGACGAAACGGTCGAAGTGATCGATGCGCGGCAGAACGCGGACGCGGGGGCGTTCAGACAGATCGTTGATCTGTTCGCAGAATTTGGCCAGGAGATCCGGCGTAATCTGGAAGAGGTCGTCGCGAGGATAGTTCTCGAGCGTATTCTGCAGCATGCGGCCTGAATGGCTGCGGGGGTCGAAATCGAAGTGGGACACCACTTTCTCGACCTTGGCGCGCAGGAGCGGGATCTGGTTGACAGAGCGCGTATAGGCCGTGGCGGTAAAGAGGCCGACAATGCGCAATTCGCCGATGACCTTGCCGTTCGGACCGAAGCGCTTGATGCCGACATAGTCCATATAGGCACGGCGATGGACGACCGATTTGACGTTGGCCTTGGTGACGATCAGGTAATCCGGCCCTTGCAGGAAGGCCAGGATTTCGGGGGTGGTGGTCACCTGGTTCTGCCCCTGGCGGAGAACGAGAACATCGGGATTCGACAGGATACCCAGCCCGCTTCCCTTGCCTCGCTCGACAGTCGCACCGGCACCCTCGCCGGAATAGACATATTCCCGCATGCCGAGGAAGGTGAAATTGTTGTTGCGCAGCCATTCCAGGAAAGCGACGGCCTCATCGCGTTCCGCCTCGCTTCTTCCTGCCGACAGGTCCCGCAGTTCCGAAAGCGCCGTCTCCAAGAGATTCAGCATCGGCTTCCAGTCTGTTGCCGCCATCTTCACCTGGCCAAGCACGTGCTGGAGCTTCTTGATGAGATCAGCGGACTGTTCGATGGTGAGTGGCGCCAGGTGAAGCTGGATGTAGCTCACCTTGATTGCCCCCTCAGGATCGGATTCCGGGTTCGACAGCGAAACATCGCCCATGGCTGTCACCGCCAGGATCGGGTGTACTGCCATGTAGATATCGCGATAGTGGCTGGTGATTTCGCCCATCAGCGAGTCGTAGAGGAATGACTTGTTGTGATCGACGATGGAGAGCACGCTGACCGGAAGGCCGCCGGGGCTCACGCCCTCGATCGTCTCAATCTCGATGTGTGGTGTCTGGCGATCCCAGCTTGCAATGTCGCGTGCGGCTCTTACGGAAGCGCGCGCCAGCATTGTGTCGTCATAGCGGTCAATATCATCGTTGCTGGCTCTGCCGAAGATGACTGTCGGTGGCACGAACGCATGGCCAAGCTTGCGAGCCTCCTCCCCTGCCCCCTTGAGAATTTCCTCGCGCTTCGTGATCCCAGTCCTGACCATTGACCCCTCCGTAGTTCACGCTGTTTCACTAATATTCCCGCAAATGGCTTGCGAAAGTATGTATGGAACAGGAATATGAAAAAATCAGGCAAAAATATGCGGTCAGATTCAAAATATCCGACAAATTTTAGCTAAAACTACTGATCAAACGCGTCAATTGCCGGACTTGGAAAGGGAATCACGTAAAATGCACGAAATGGCCAGGGGTGCTGTTATCGTCATATCCAGCCATGTGGTCCGCGGATCGGTCGGAAATCGAGCTGCGGTCTTTGCTCTGGAGGTCCTTGGTCATCCCGTCTGGGCACTTCCGACCATCATCCTTCCCTGGCATCCGGGGCACGGACCGGCCACAAGGCTGCGGTTTCCGGACGATGATTTCGAGAGTGCCATCGAAGATCTGATCCGGGCTCCGTGGCTCGGTGAAGTCTCTGCAATCCTGACCGGATATTTCGGCAGTCCGCGGCAGCCGGCGGCAGTGGCGCGATTGGTCAAGGCTGCCAAAGAGCGCAATCCGCAACTCACCTATGTCTGCGATCCCGTGATGGGGGATCTGGGCGGATTGTACATACCCGTCGAAACCGCAACTGCCATCCGCGATCATCTGATCCCGATCGCAGATATTGCGACGCCCAATCGCTACGAACTTCAATGGATGGTCGGTGGTGAACTGCTAAGCAATCAGCAGATCATCGATGCCGCCCTATCTCTCGGACCGAAGCGCATGCTGGTGACTTCTGCCGTGCCGATGATGGCAGGAGGTACGGGCAATCTCCTGCTCAGCGGCCGCTCCGCACTGCTGGCCGAGCACAGGTTGATCGACAATCCGCCGAATGGACTGGGTGATCTGCTGGCTGCCGTCTTCCTTGCCCGCCTGCTCGACGGTGTCGATGAAGAGACCGCGCTTCGCACTGCGACAGCCAGTGTCTTCGAGATCCTTGCCCGCACCGCCAAGCGGGGAGGAGACGAACTTGCCCTGGAAAGCGATGCGTCCAGCCTCTCCACGCCCATGGCGATGGTACAGATACGCCGGCTCATGCATCCGGCACAGCGCAAGCCCCTGCGCTCAGACTGATCGCTCAGGCAAACCTTGTTCCCGGTGTTGCAACGGCTGGTCACGCGCTGTAATCGGTAACAATGACCAGTTTTCCTCCCGCACTCCTCAACGGCTACCGCAATTTCATGGGTGGCCGTTACCAAGACCAGCGTGATCGTTACCGTGTTCTCGCCGAGCAGGGGCAGAAGCCCAATACGCTGGTGGTTGCCTGTTGCGACTCCAGAGCCGCCCCGGAGGTGATCTTCGATTCCATTCCGGGCGAACTCTTCGTGGTGCGCAATGTCGCGAATATGGTGCCGCCCTACGAGCCGGACGGACAGTACCATTCGACATCTGCGGCCCTCGAGTTTGCCGTCCAGGCGCTGAGGGTCCAGGACATCATTGTCATGGGCCATGGTCGTTGCGGCGGTATTCGGTCCGCATTGGATCCGAATGCGGAGCCTCTGTCACCTGGCGATTTCATCGGGAAATGGATGAACCTTTTGGCGCCTGCCGCCGAGCAGATCCAGGGCAATGCCAATATGACCCCTGCGGAACGGCAGACAGCGCTCGAGCGCATCTCCATCCGCAATTCGATCGCGAACCTGCGGACCTTCCCGTGTGTGAAGATCCTGGAAGAGCGGGGGAAGCTGCGCATCCATGGCGCCTGGTTCGACATCAGCAATGGCGAGCTCTGGCTGATGGATCCGAAGAGCCAGGATTTTGCCCGGCTGGATGTCGACGCGGCGGCCTGACGGCGAGTGCTCTGTCTTACATCTCTAAATGCGTATGCGGCGGCCCATGAGCCGCCGCATTGCGTTTCTTATTCTGCGTCGATCCGGGCCGCGATATGGGCAATCGCCTGCTGGTAGACGGTCGCTGCGTTCCAGCCCTGAATAGCAACGAAATTCGGCTCGCCCTGCTGGTAGCCGGCGCCCGGCTGCCAGCCATGGCCGCGCAGGAAGTTCGCGGTCGAGGCAAGCGCGTCGGCGCGCGAACGCACCATGTCGATATGGCCGTCGCCATCGCCGTCTACACCGTAGCGGACGACATTGCGCGGCAGGAACTGGGTCTGGCCGATTTCGCCGTGGGCTGCGCCCTTGGCGTTCACGTCGAGATTGCCGGCCTGCACGAGTTCCAGAGCGGCGTAGAACTGGTCGGTGAAGAACTCGCTGCGGCGGCAGTCAAACGCCAGAGTGGCGACAGCCGACAGGGTGTGTTCCTTGCCGAGGAAGGAGCCGAAGCCGGTCTCCATGCCCCAGATGGCGATGAGCGGTCCTGCGGGCACGCCATAACGCTGCTCGAGACGGGAGAACAAAGCCGCGTTGTTCTTCTTCATCGTCTTGCCGCGATTGATGATCGTCTGGCCGCCGCGCTTCTGCATGAACTGATCGAAGGAGAGCTTGAAGCTCTTCTGGCCGCGGTCGGCGCTGATCGTGCTGCGGCTGTAGCTCACGCTCGAAAAGACCTTGTCGAGCATGCGCGGGCTGAAGCCCTGGCCTTCGGCCTGCTGTTTGAAGGCAGCAGCCCATTCCTCAAAGCCGGCGGATGTATTGCTGCAGGCGGCCGCTGCTGCGGATTGCGTGCCGGCCAGTAGGGCGACCACGGAAACCAGGGCTGCCGACAGAGTGGATGTCAGTCGCATTGATGCCTCATAACGGACTTTGAATGGGTACGAATCGGCGGCACCATGCCAGTGAAAGCGGATGCTGTCATCCATCTCACGCTAATGTATGGCGCCCGACCTCTCAAATCGGATCACTTTCAGCTGAAAGGTCCAGCTGAGGCTCCCGGGCCGAACCCGGAAGCCTCAGGATTGTTGTCTCAGGCGGCGGCGCGCGGCTTGATCAGCCCGCGATTGACCAGAAGCTCTGCAATCTGGATCGCGTTCAGAGCGGCGCCCTTACGCAGGTTGTCGGAGACGACCCACATGTTGAGGCCGTTTTCGACAGTTGCGTCTTCGCGGATGCGCGAGATGTAGGTCGCGTCTTCGCCGGCGCATTCGAGCGGGGTGATGTAGCCGCCGTTTTCATGCTTGTCGATGACCAGGCAACCCGGTGCGTCGCGCAGGATGTCGCGGGCCTGATCGGCAGTGATCTCGTTTTCGAACTCGATGTTGACCGATTCCGAGTGGCCGATGAAGACCGGTACGCGCACGGCCGTGCAGGTCACCTTGATCTTCGGATCGAGCATCTTCTTGGTTTCGGCCAGGACCTTCCACTCTTCCTTCGTATAGCCATCTTCCATGAAGCTATCGATATGCGGGATGACGTTGAAGGCGATGCGCTTGGTGAACTTCTTGGCTTCGACCGGGTCGGCCACGAAGACCGCGCGGGTCTGGGTGAAGAGTTCGTCCATGCCTTCCTTGCCGGCGCCCGAAACGGACTGGTAGGTCGAGACCACCACGCGCTTGATCTTCGCGAAATCATGCAGCGGCTTCAGTGCCACGACCAGCTGGGCAGTCGAGCAATTCGGGTTGGCGATGATGTTCTTCTTCTTGAACCCGGCAATGGCGTCCGGATTGACCTCGGGCACGATCAGCGGCACTTCGGAATCGTAGCGCCAGGCCGAGGAGTTATCGATGACGACGCAGCCCTGCGCGCCGATCTTCGGCGACCACTTCTGGGAGATCGTGCCGCCGGCCGACATCAGGCAAATGTCGGTGTCGGAAAAATCGTAATTGTCGAGGTTGGAAACCTTCAGAACCTTGTCACCGAAGGAGACTTCGGTGCCCTGCGAACGGGCCGAGGCAAGCGCCACGACTTCCGATGCCGGGAATCCGCGTTCGGAAAGGATGTTCAGCATTTCGCGACCGACATTGCCGGTGGCGCCTACGACTGCAATCTTGAAACCCATGTCTATGCTCTCTTTCTGTCTCTCCGCGGATGGTGAGGGGGAAGCTCGCGACAGGACGCAACCTTCCTTGTCCCCGGCCGTGCCGGGGAGAGAGCGGTGGCCGAAGACGTCAGACGGTTTTCGTCGTCGTTTTGGCCTTGGTCGTGGATGCAAGAAAATGGCATGCGCCGCCGGCAGCAGACTGCTGCAGGAGGTGGAAGACCGCAATGGGTTGCCCGAAAGCGTGCATGGACCGAATTCCTCTTCGCGGCGAGGGATTACAAGGTTTTCAGCGTGAGTCAAGCCGACAGGCCGCCGGCTTTGGCGAAAAGCGAATGTCGCCTGGCCGATAGCCGTGTCACCGTGACACCCAAAGGCTTGTCCGCCCCCCTTCGTCATGGAAATAAGGACCATTCCGAACGGAGCAACCGCATGAGCCTCGACATACGCGACCTGACCCCCGACGACCTCTCAGAGGTGACGTCGATCTATGCCGATGCGGTCGCGAACGGGACGGCGAGCTATGAGATCGTGCCTCCTGATCTTTCGGAGATGACCGAGAGATATCAAGCGCTCAAGGCAAAGGGCTATCCCTACCTGGCGGCTGTCGACGAGCAAGGTTCTCTTGCCGGTTACGCCTATGCTTCGGCTTTCCGGACGCGTCCGGCCTATCGATGGCTGGTGGAAGATTCCATCTACATCCATCCATCCGCGCGTGGCCGGGGCGTGGGAAAGGCCTTGCTGAACGCGCTACTCGACCGCTGCGAAACAGCGGGCTTCCGACAGATGGTCGCGGTGATCGGCGGTGCCAGCGAGGCATCCATGGCGGTGCACCGCAGCTGTGGTTTCGAGTTTTCCGGCAGAATGGTGGGGACCGGTTTCAAGCACGGGCTTTGGCTCGATACCGTCTTCATGCAAAAGGCGTTGGGTGAGGGCAATACGACCTTGCCCGATTTTTCGACCTATCCTGGCGTGATGCCTTAAGCCTCAGTCCAAAGCTTTCAGCGCCTTGTCGAAGACCTTCAGAACCTGGCGGAGGTCATGCCCACGCTTGAGTATCCGTCCGTCCGTGCCTACCACGGAGAAGGCGCCCTGCTTGGCTGCAAGTTTCGGGTTCTTTTCGATCCGGTAGAGCGGATATTCGCCCGATCGCTTGAAGACGGAGAACACCGCCTTGTCCTTCAGGTGATCGATCGCGTAGTCGCGCCACTCGCCTTCTCCGACCATGCGGCCGTAGATCCAGAGGATGGCGTCGAGCTCGCGACGGTGAAAGGTGACGGGTAGAGGGTCAAGCGATTGTCTGTAGACACCCAGGTCGACAACGGGAGTGGCGCTTCTGTCTGCACCCTCGTCGTCGCGGCGCTGCCCTTCCGGCTGCTCTGTCATCAATGCTCCACGAGCTCCGATTCATGACGGATGGGTGACAGTGTGCCTGACATGCCCGAAATTGCAAGCTTCGACGGGCGGGCTCTGTCCGGAGCTGCCCTCCTTAGCGGCTTCGGCTGAGGAAGTGGCCAAGCAGAAGTTCGCGCAGGCGTGCTGCGATCGGCGACAGTCGTTTACCGCTCAGCGTGATGAGGTGGTACGGCGTCACCTCGATCGGTGTGTCCAGTCGAAGCGTCGTCAGATCGCCGACCGGGGTCTGGCGACAGAGGAGGTCTGAAACTTCCCTCGACATCGGCGCAATCGCGTTCGACGAGGCGAGCATGGCAATCATCACCAGCAGCGAGGTCGTGTTGACGATGTTGCGCGGGATCGGCGCCCCTTCCTCGATGAAGACATTCTCGACTGCCTGACGCAGAGGTGTGCCAGGGGCCTGCATCACCCAGGGGAAATGCGTCATGTCCGAAATGTTCAGCCGGTCGACATTGACCAGGGGATGGCTGCGGTGGACGACAATCTCCACTTCTTCCATGGTTGCCCCTTCGACGTGAAACTGCCTTGCGTCGATGCCGGCCGGGATGCGCCCTAGGACGAAGTCGTACTGGCCAGACAGGAGGTCCCGGATCATTTCGCCGCTTGGGGCGACGTCGACATGAATGTCGACGGTCGAGGCTTCTGCCTTTAGGGCGCGAATGGCGGGAACGACGTGCCCGACGGCGCCGCCTGTGACCGCGCCAATCCTGACCTTACCCGTCAGGCCCCGCTGGATGGCTTCGACTTCTCTTGCCGCTTCGCGCATTTCCTCAAGCACGTTCAAAGCCCGGCGGGCGAGCGCGCTGCCGACAGCCGTGGGCTCCATGCCCTTCGGCGTGCGGACGAAAATCGGCGAGCCGACATAGCGCTCAATCTCCCCCAACATGCGGGAAGCCGCAGGCTGTGTCAGCGCAAGTGCCTGAGCGGCCAAGCTTAATTGACCAAGCTCCGCGATGGAGCGGATCAGGTTCAAATGCTTGGGCTGTAATCGGTGGACATGAATCTCGGCCATAAAGGACATATCAACCATGGTATGCAGAAAGTCAAAATAATCATTTGATCGGTATATTGGCCACGATAAGACTCGCCACGGAGCTGGGGGCTGCCGTGTCAGCCGTCCGTTCTTGTTTCAGCGAGTGCCAGGAGGAGCTTGGCCTCGCACGGTATGACCAGGGAGGTTACCATGAAGAAACTTGGCGCCCTGATTGCGTCTCTCGCAATCGGCATCGCATCATTCGCGCCCATGTCCTTCGCACAGGACAAGGGTATGGTCGGCATTTCGATGCCGACAAAGACGTCGACCCGTTGGATCTCGGACGGCGAGACCATGGAAAAGCTGTTCAAGGAAGCCGGCTACACCCCGGACCTGCAGTTCGCTGACGACGATATCCCGAACCAGCTCGCCCAGATCGAAAACATGGTCACCAAGGGTGCCAAGGTTCTCGTCATCGGCGCCATCGACGGCACCACGCTTTCCGACATCCTGCAGAAGGCTGCCGATGCTGGCGTCAAGGTCATCGCTTATGACCGCCTGATCCGCGATTCCGGCAACGTCGACTACTACGCCACCTTCGACAACTTCCAGGTTGGCGTTCTCCAGGCAACCAGCCTCGTTGACGGCCTGAAGGCGAAGTTCCCGGACACCAAGCCGTGGAACGTCGAACTCTTTGGCGGTTCGCCGGACGACAACAACGCCTTCTTCTTCTACGATGGCGCAATGTCTGTTCTGCAGCCCCTGATCGACAGCGGCGACATCGTCGTCAAGTCGGGCCAGATGGGCATGGACCAGGTTGGTACGCTGCGTTGGGACGGCACCGTCGCCCAGGCTCGTATGGAAAACCTGCTCTCCTCGACCTACACCGAAGACAAGCTGCACGGCGCTCTTTCGCCGTATGACGGTCTCTCCATCGGTATCCTGTCTGCTCTGAAGGGCGTTGGTTATGGTTCGGGCGACATGGTCATGCCGGTCGTTACCGGTCAGGACGCCGAGCTTCCTTCGATCAAGTCGATGCTTGCCGACGAGCAGTACTCGACCGTGTTCAAGGACACCCGCGAACTCGCCAAGGTCGCTGTTTCCATGGTTGACGCGATCATGGGCGGCAAGGCTCCGGAGATCAACGACGAGAAGACCTACAACAACGGTGTGAAGGTCGTTCCGTCCTACCTGCTGAAGCCTGTCGCTCTCGACAAGGCCAATGCCAAGGAAGTTCTCGTCGGCGCCGGCTACTACACCGCCGAGCAGATCGACAACTGATCCTTCGGATCGCATCCGGGTCCGCGGCATGTCGCGGACCCATTTTCTATACGCATTGAGGGAGCTCGCGCCTCCAGCTGGATCTTTCGGGATCGCTGGCCTGGCGCCGGAATTCTGCACATGGACAACATCATTCTCGAGATGCGCGGCATCACAAAGACATTTCCCGGCGTGAAAGCGCTGGACAATGTCAGCTTCAAGGTGCGCGAGGGCGAGATCCACGCGCTGGTCGGCGAAAATGGCGCCGGCAAGTCCACGCTGATGAAGGTCCTGAGCGGTGTCTATCCCGCCGGCACCTATGACGGCGACATCTTCTACGACGGCGAAGTCCGTCGCTTCGGCCGGATCTCCGACAGCGAAGAGCTCGGCATCATCATCATTCACCAGGAACTGGCGCTCGTGCCGCTCCTGTCGATCGCCGAGAACATCTTCCTCGGCAATGAAATCGCCCAGAACGGCGTGATCCACTGGCCCCAGACATTTGCGCGGACGAAAGAACTGCTGGCAAAGGTCGGTCTGAAGGATGCGCCGTCGACACGCATCACCGACATCGGTGTCGGCAAGCAACAGCTCGTCGAAATCGCCAAGGCCCTGTCGAAGAAGGTTCGTCTGCTGATCCTCGACGAGCCGACCGCTTCTCTGAACGAAACGGATTCGGACGCGCTGCTGACGCTGCTCATGGAGTTCCGCAAGCAGGGGATGACGTCGATCATCATCTCCCACAAGCTGAACGAAATCCGCAAGGTTGCAGATCAGATCACCATCCTCCGCGACGGCGGCACGGTCGAAACGCTCGACTGTCACACCCAGGAGATCACGGAAGACCGGATCATCAAGGGCATGGTCGGCCGTGACATGGAAGACCGCTACCCGAAGCGCGACCCCAAGATCGGCGACGTCCTGCTTGAGGTGAAGAACTGGAACGTCTTCCACCAGAACCATCGCGATCGCCAGTTCCTGCACGATGTCGCCTTCAATGTCCGCGCCGGCGAAGTCGTCGGCATCGCGGGCCTGATGGGTGCCGGGCGTACCGAGACGGCGATGAGCATTTTCGGCAAGTCCTGGGGTCACAAGATCACGGGTGACGTCTCGATGCATGGGAAGCCGGTCGATGTTTCGACGATCCCGAAGGCGATCGAGGCCGGTCTTGCCTATGTGACGGAAGACCGGAAACATCTCGGTCTCGTGTTGCAGAACAACATCAAGGAAAATACCACGCTCGCCAATCTCGATGGCGTTTCCAGCGGCACGATCATCGATGATCGCAAGGAAGCCAAGGTGGCGTCCGACTATCGTCAGAAGCTCCGGATCCGGTCGCACTCAATCTACCAGGAGGCCGTGAACCTCTCCGGTGGCAACCAGCAGAAGGTTGTTCTGTCGAAGTGGCTGTTCACGAACCCTGAGATCCTGATCCTCGACGAGCCGACGCGCGGCATCGACGTCGGGGCGAAGTTTGAAATCTACACCATCATCAACCAGCTTGCCGCCGAAGGTAAGGGCATTCTGATGATCTCGTCGGAAATGCCCGAACTGCTCGGCACCTGCGACCGCATCTACGTCATGAACGAAGGACGCATCGTCGCGGAACTGTCCAAGGAAGAAGCAAGCCAAGAGTCCATCATGCGTGCCATCATGCGCTCTGGGGAGAAACACTAATGGCTATCGACACAAGAACCGAAACCCCCAAGGTCTCCGTAGGCGACTATCTGCGCAACAACATCCGCGAATACGGACTGCTGCTCGCGCTCGTCGTCATCATGCTGCTGTTCCAGTTCCTGACCAACGGCGTTCTGTTCCGTCCGGTCAACATCACCAACCTGGTGCTGCAGAACTCGTTCATCGTCATCATGGCGCTCGGCATGTTGCTGATCATCGTGGCGGGCCATATCGACCTGTCGGTCGGCTCGATCGTCGCATTCATCGGCGGCATATCGGCCATCATGCTGGTCAAATGGGGCTGGCATTTCTCGCTGGTCGTGCCGCTGTGTCTGGTGCTCGGTGGCGTCATGGGTGCCGCCCAGGGATACTGGGTCGCCTACCAGAAGATCCCGTCCTTCATCGTGACGCTCGCCGGCATGCTGGTTTTCCGCGGCCTGACCTATGTCGTGCTGCAGGGTCGCCCGATCGGTCCCTTCCCGAAGGAATTCACGCTGCTGTCGACCGGCTTCATCCCGGACTTCCTGCCGCTGACCGATGTAGCGACCACCGGCATTGCCAACCATGTCGCGATCATTCTGATCGTGCTTCTCGTCGGTATGGCGATCTATAACGGCATGAAGAACCGCCGCCTGAACGAAGAGCACGGGACCGAAAACGAACCCTTCGTGTTCTTCGCCGTGCAGATGGGCATCATCAGCGCTGTTGCGATCTTCCTTGGCTATCAGCTCGCGACCTATCGCGGCCTGCCGAACGTGCTCGTCGTCATGGGCGTTCTCATCGCGCTTTATTCCTTCGTCACCACGCGCACCACGATCGGTCGCCGCATCTATGCGCTGGGCGGCAATGAGAAGGCTGCTAAGCTTTCCGGCATCAATACCGAAAAGCTGGTGTTCCTGACCTTCGTCAACATGGGCGTGCTTGCAGCTCTCGCCGGCATGATCATCGCGGCTCGCCTCAATTCGGCGACACCGAAGGCGGGCGTCGGGTTCGAGCTCGACGTTATCGCGGCCTGCTTCATCGGCGGCGCCTCGGCGTCCGGCGGCGTTGGCAAGATCACCGGTGCTGTCATCGGCGCCTTCATCATGGGTGTCATGAACAACGGCATGTCGATCATGGGTATCGGCATCGACTACCAGCAGCTCATCAAGGGCCTCGTGCTTTTGGCTGCTGTCTTCTTCGACGTTTACAACAAGAACAAAGCAGTCTGAGGATAGGCTTATGTTTCTCTCGCAATTGAAGACTGGCGGCGTCATCTGCCGCCAGGGTGAGGCCGCGCGCCTTGTCCCAGGTTACAAGACAACTTACGAACTCGCGAAGGCAGCCATTGCTGCCGGCACGGATGTAGCAACCCTCATCGTAAAGCAGGGTGCTGGCGATGCCGTCGATCTCGTCGCTCTGGCGGCCGAAGGCAAGCTCGACTGCCCCGTGCGTCATCCGGATCCGGCTCACATGTACCTGACGGGTACGGGCCTGACGCATACCGGTTCGGCATCCGCCCGTGACAGCATGCATGCGGATACCGCTGGCATGAGCGATTCGATGAAGATGTTCCGCATGGGCATGGAAGGCGGCAAGCCGAAGCCCGGCGAAATCGGCGTCCAGCCGGAGTGGTTCTACAAGGGCAACGGCTTCAACGCGGTCGCGCCTGGCGAAGACCTCGTCTCGCCCTCCTTCGCGCTCGATGGTGGTGAAGAGCCTGAGATGGCTGGCTACTACATCATCGGCGAAGACGGCACCGCGCATCGCCTCGGCTTCTCCGTTGCCAACGAATTCTCCGACCATGTGACCGAGAAGATCAACTACCTCTTCCTCGCACACTCCAAGCTGCGTCCCGCCTCCTTCGGCCCGGAACTGCGTGTCGGCGCCCTGCCCGATCACGTCGAAGGTATTTCGCGGATCGTGCGCGCTGGCCAGACCGTCTGGGAAAAGCCTTTCCTCTCGGGTGAGGCCAACATGTCCCACACGATCGCGAACCTGGAGTATCACCACTTCAAGTATGCGCTGTTCTGCCAGCCGGGCGATCTGCACGTCCACATGTACGGCACGGCGACGCTGTCCGTAGCTGATGGATTCGTCACGCAGGAAGGCGATGTCTTCGAAATCGAGTCCCCGCAATTCGGTCTCCCCCTGCGCAACCGCCTGGCAAAGGCTGCCGCAGAGACCGTCAAGGTGAAGATGCTCTGAGCGGATCGGTCAACCGACCCGCCCATTTCCCAGAGACAGGACGAAAGCCATGAGCAAGTTCAAACCGGCGGCCTGGCCGCGCCAACTGAGATCCCAGCATTGGTATGGCGGGACATCCCGCGACACCATCTATCATCGTGGCTGGATGAAGAACCAGGGCCACCCGCACGACCTCTTCGACGGTCGCCCGGTGATCGGCATCTTGAATACCTGGTCCGACCTCACCCCCTGCAACGGTCATCTGCGTGAGCTCGCTGAAAAGGTGAAGGCTGGCGTGTGGGAAGCTGGTGGTTTCCCGGTCGAGATCCCGGTTTTCTCGGCATCCGAAAACACCTTCCGCCCGACGGCGATGATGTACCGCAACCTTGCGGCACTCGCCGTCGAAGAAGCCATGCGCGGCCAGCCGATCGATGGCGCCGTGCTGCTGGTCGGCTGTGACAAGACGACCCCGTCGCTGGTCATGGCGGCTGCATCGACCGACCTTCCGTCGATCGTCGTCACCGGTGGCCCGATGCTGAACGGCTATTTCCGCGGCGAACGCGTCGGTTCCGGCACGCATCTCTGGAAGTTCTCCGAAGCCGTAAAGGCTGGCGAGATGACCCAGGAAGAATTCGTCGAAGCCGAAGCTTCCATGTCCCGCTCCAGCGGCACCTGCAATACCATGGGCACTGCCTCCACTATGGCGTCGATGGTTGAAGCACTCGGCATGGCACTCTCCGGCAACGCCGCTATCCCGGCTGTCGACAGCCGCCGCAAGGTGATGGCGCAGCTTTCCGGTCGCCGGATCGTGCAGATGGTCAAGGACGACCTGAAGCCCTCCGACATCATGACCAAGGAAGCCTTCGAGAACGCGATCCGCGTCAACGGTGCGATCGGCGGCTCGACCAATGCCGTCGTTCATATCCTGGCCATGGCTGGCCGCGTTGGCATCGATCTGACGCTCGACGACTGGGATCGCCTCGGTCGCGACATCCCGACGATCGTCAACCTGATGCCGTCGGGCAAGTACCTGATGGAAGAGTTCTTCTATGCCGGCGGTCTGCCTGTCGTCATCAAGCGTCTCGGCGAAGCCGGCAAGCTGCACAAGGATGCGCTGACCGTCTCGGGCGAAAGCATCTGGGACGAGGTCAAGGACGTTCGCAACTGGAACGAGGATGTTATCCTCCCGGTCGACAAGGCGCTGACCCAGCAGGGCGGTATCGTCGTTCTGCGCGGCAATCTCGCGCCGAAGGGCTGCGTGTTGAAGCCGTCTGCTGCTTCTGCCCATCTGATGAAGCATCGTGGCCGCGCCGTGGTCTTCGAAGACATCGACGACTACAAGGCGAAGATCAACGACGAGGCGCTCGATATCGACGAGACCTGCGTCATGGTGCTGAAGAACTGTGGTCCGCGCGGCTATCCGGGCATGGCTGAAGTCGGCAACATGGGTCTGCCGCCGAAGGTTCTGCGCAAGGGCATTACCGACATGGTCCGCATTTCGGATGCGCGCATGTCCGGCACCGCCTATGGCACCGTTCTCCTGCACACCTCGCCAGAAGCCGCACGTGGCGGACCACTGGCGATCGTCAAGAATGGTGACTTCATCGAGCTCGATGTCGAATCGCGCCGCATTCACCTCGATATCTCGGAAGAAGAGATGCAGCGCCGTCTCGCAGACTGGCGCCCGTCGGTTGAGCCGCCGGCCAGCGGTTACGCCCGCCTCTTCCACGATCACGTCGAGGGTGCAGATACGGGTGCCGACTTCGACTTCCTGAAGGGCTGCCGCGGTTCGCCGGTCGGCAAGGACGCACACTGAGGACCTTGACGATGTCAGATCGTATTCCGCTTGCGCTTGTCGGCATCGGCAAGATCGCCCGCGACCAGCACATCCCGTCGATCGAAGGCGGCCAGGACTTCGTCGTTGCCGTCGGCGTCAGCCGTCACGGCAAGGTCGAGGGTGCCGAGAACTTCACCGACTTCGATGCTTTCCTGGCCGCGCGTCCTGATATCAAGGTCGTGTCGCTCTGCACCCCGCCTGAAGTGCGCTTCGACATGGCGAAGGCTGCAATTGCAGCAGGCCGCCATGTCCTGATGGAGAAGCCACCGGCGACCACTCTGGGCGAGGCAGAGGCTCTCACCGAGCTTGCCGCCAAGGCTGGCGTCACCCTGTTTGCCACATGGCACTCGCGCTTTGCACTCGGTGTCGAGCCGGCAAAGCAGTGGCTTTCCGACAAGGTCATCCAGTCGATTTCGATCGTCTGGAAGGAAGACGTGCGTCGTTGGCATCCCGGCCAGGCCTGGATCTGGGAGCCGGGTGGCTTCGGCGTTTTCGATCCGGGTATCAATGCACTGTCCATCCTGACGGAGATCGTGCCAGGCCACATCATGGTGGAAAAATCCACCTTGGAGTTCCCGGAAAACAAGAAGCAGCCGATCGCCGCTTCCATCGCCATGCGGACCGTCGAAGGCGCGCCAATCACGGCCGAATTCGACTGGCGACAGGAAGGGCCGCAGACGTGGGATATCACAGTCCAGACGAATGCGGGCGAGCTGCGTCTTTCAAAGGGCGGTTCGGAACTCTATATCGGGGGTAAGGAACAGGCGTCCGGCCCGGACCGCGAATATGCGGGAATCTACGAACGCTTCGCCCATCTCATCCGCTCCCGCCAGAGCGATACCGACTATCAGCCGCTGCGCATCGTGGCGGATTCGTTCCTTTGCGGGGAACGAAAAGTCGTCGCTCACTTCGAAGACTGACATCAAAAGGAGGCCCATCCCATGGCCTATACACCGACTGGAAAACACCTGATCGCCGGCAACTGGGTTGCCAGCACGGATACTTTCACCTCGTCGCCTGCCACGGGCTCCTCCCACACCTTCTCGAAGGGCACCCCTGCCCTCGTCGATCAGGCGGTGAAAGCCGCTGAAGAGGCATTTGAGACCTTTGCCTATTCGACGCGCGAAGAGCGTGCCGCCTTCCTCGACGCCATCGCCGAGGAAATCGATGCACGTGGTGACGCGATCACCGAGATCGGCTCCCAGGAAACCGGTCTGCCGGAAGCACGCCTGATCGGCGAGCGCGGCCGCACCGTCGGCCAGCTTCGCCTCTTCGCCGCGCATATCCGCAAGGGCGACTATCTGGACCGTCGCCACGACGAAGCCCTGCCCGATCGCAAGCCGCTGCCACGTTCGGACCTCAGGATGGTCCAGCGTCCGATCGGGCCGGTTGCCGTCTTCGGTGCCTCCAACTTCCCGCTCGCCTTCTCTACGGCTGGTGGTGACACGGCAGCGGCACTCGCTGCCGGTTGCCCTGTCGTCGTCAAGGCGCATGATGCCCATCCGGGCACGGGCGAAATCGTCGCCTCGGCGATCGATGCCGCCATCAAGCGCTGCGGCGTGCACCCGGGCGTCTTCTCGCTCGTTCACGGCGGCAGCCGCGACGTCGGTCAGGCGCTCGTTCAGCATCCGCTGATCAAGGCCGTCGGCTTCACCGGCTCGCTCGGTGGTGGTCGCGCGCTCTTCGATCTCTGCTCGCAGCGTCCAGAACCCATCCCGTTCTTCGGCGAGCTCGGCTCGGTCAACCCGATGTTCATGCTGCCCAAGGCCATCGCCACCCGTGGCGAAGCCATTGCCAAGGGTTGGGTCGGTTCGCTGACCATGGGTGCAGGCCAGTTCTGCACCAATCCGGGTATCGTCGTGCTGCTCAAGGGCGCAGACGCGGACAAGTATGTTAAGACGGCGACGGAAGCTCTCTCGGCCGTTGGGCCGCAGACCATGCTGACGGATGGGATTGCTGATGCCTACCGCAAGGGTGCGACCAAGATCGCGGGTACCGAAGGTGTTCGTTCGGTTGTCACCTCGACCTGCGACCTGCGCAATGCCACGCCTTACCTGTTCCAGACCACGGCTAAGGACTGGCTCGACAACCATGTGCTCGGCGAAGAAGTGTTCGGTCCGCTCGGCCTGATCGTTATCGCCGAGAGCGAAGACGAAATGGTCGCCATGGCCCGCAGCCTTTCCGGCCAGCTGACGGCTTCGATCCATCTCGCCGAAGAAGACGAGACGCTTGGTAAGCGCCTCATGCCGATCCTGGAGCGCAAGGCGGGTCGTGTGCTTGCCAACGGCTTCCCGACCGGCGTCGAAGTGGCTGATTCCATGGTTCACGGTGGCCCCTACCCGGCCTCCACGAACTTTGGCGCCACGTCGGTCGGCACGCTCTCGATCCGTCGCTTCCTGCGGCCGGTCTGCTTCCAGGATATTCCGGCGGCGCTTCTGCCGACCGATCTCGCCTGAGGACATGCCGTGACGACATCACCGTTTGCCGCGCTCGTCGACTGGGGCACCAGCAACCTTCGGATCTGGCTGACCGACAGCCAGGGTGAGGTGATCGGTGAACGTCAATCTGCAGAGGGTATGGGCAGCCTCGACAAGGCTGCCTATCCCGCCGTGCTTGAAGGGCATCTCACAGCGCTTGGTGCGTCTTCCGATCTTCCGGTGGTTATCGCCGGTATGGCTGGCGCCCGCACAGGCTGGCGTGAAGCGCCCTATGTGGAAACGCCGGCGCCGCTGGTCGGCCTTTTCCAGCATGCGGTCCAGCCGGAAGGTGTTAGCCGTCCGGTCTATATCCTGCCTGGCGTCTGCCAGCGCGAGGGCGGTGCCTTTGATGTCATGCGGGGTGAGGAAACCCAGCTTGCCGGCGCCCTCGAGCAGGGCCTGGACAACGCTCTCTTCTGCCTTCCGGGCACCCATTCGAAATGGGCTCTCGTCGAGGGTGGGCACGTTCGCAATTTCTCCACCGTGATGACGGGCGAGCTTTTCAATTTGATCAGCCGGCAGTCCATCCTGCGCCTTTCCGTTCCCGAGGGCGGTGATGCCGAGGCGGATCCTGAAATCTTCGACGCTGCCGTGCAGCAGGCGCTTGAGCCTGGATTCGCGCTGACATCGGTTCTCTTCTCGATCCGAGCCGAGGGCCTGCTTTCTTCGAATGCGAAAATCAATCCGGCGGCGCGCCTCTCCGGTCTGCTGATCGGCGCCGAGATCGCAGCGATCCGCAACGACCTGACGCGGTATGGCAAGGCCTACCTCATCGGTACCGGCAAGCTGACGCGTCTCTATGCCCGTGCCATCGTCCAGGCTGGCGGCGAACCGGTTCTCCTCGATGGGGGACTGCTGGTCCGTCGCGGGCTGCTTGCCTCGGCACTTTCTCTTTTTGACCACGAATTCAAGGATTGACCTGATGACCGCATCCGTTGCCTGGCCCGCGCTTCGCCGCAATCTTGTTGCCATCCTGCGCGGCATCAAGCCGGAGGAGATCGAAGCTGCAGTGGATGCGCTGCTGGATGCAGGGTTCGAGGCGATCGAAGTGCCCTTGAACTCTCCCGATCCGTTCGTTTCCATCGAGAAGGCCCGTAAACTTGCACCGGCAAATGTGCTGATCGGGGCAGGGACCGTTCTCGAAGCGTCCCAGGTGGACCGGCTGAACGATGTCGGCGGCAATCTGCTGGTGACACCGAATGTCGAGCCTGATGTGATTCGCCGTGCGGTTTCGCATGGGATGGTCGCAATGCCGGGCGTCTTTACGCCGACGGAAGCTCTGCTTGCCGCCAAGTGCGGCGCTTCGGCGCTCAAGTTCTTCCCGGCCAGCGTGCTCGGCCCAAGCGGCATTTCCGCCATCAAGGCCATTCTGCCGCCGCATCTGCCTCTCGGCGCTGTCGGCGGCGTCTCTGACGCCAACTTTGCGGATTACTGGAAGGTCGGCGTTCGCGCCTTTGGCCTGGGCTCCAGCCTTTATAAGCCGGGCGATAGTGCCGCGGTGATCGGTGAGCGCGCCATCAAGAATGTCCAGGCTTACGACGCGCTCGTCGGCTGACCATTGCTTGACTTGAAATTGAATGAGGCCTGTCCGGCGTCCACCGGGCGGGCCTTTTCGTTGGCCAGGCTGGCGCACTGGTTGTGACAATAATCACGCTGCAAGTCAGATAAACTTCGCCATGCCCAAATTTGAACATACGTGCGCCGTTTTTTGCGATATAGTATAACTAACTTGGTTGGCGCGATGCGCCAAAAGGTCCGGTCTGGCGCATTGACCCCTTACCCCCAGCCCCCCAATGTTTCCAGGCCGGACCACACCAAGTTTCCAGCACCCTGAAATCAGAGCGTCTTTGGCGTGGTCATCATGACGGTGGCCCCAATGATTCGGGACGGATTGCCGCCCTCATCGGCAGCCTGCAGGAGAATGGCGATGCCGTCACTCTGTTCGTCGCCCATGGGCCTTGCCGGAAGCGTCAGATCAAGCGACTTTCCATCCCACATGCCAACGGTCTGAACGTCGGTCACGCTGTGCCAGTAGTTCAGGCTCTGCCCCAGGTTTTCGCCCTTGAGCACCTCGACGGTCTGGTTCTGACGGAAATAGACAACCACGACATTTGCCTTGCCGGCACCCTTGCCGATCGTAATCGATAACTGGTCGTCGTGACGCGAGGCCTTCACCGGCACGACCAAGCCGTTTCCGCTCGACTTCATGCGGTCCAGTCGCTGATTGACCTCCGATGCGTCGGTGCCCTTCAGATGTTCACGGCCATTCAGCACCGCCTGCGGGGTGTAGACCCCATTTCGACCGAAAGTCTTGGCGTAGGCATATTGCCTTGCGGTGTTTTCCTTGGTCGCCAGGGTATCGGCCCAGCCGAGGTAGTTCCAATAATCGACGTGGTAGGACAGCGCCACGACCTTGCCTTCACGGACGAGCTGCTCGAATGCGCGGTCCGCAGGAGGGCAGGAACGACATCCCTGTGAGGTGAAGAGTTCCACGACGCCCTTCGGCGTCGACGCGTCGTCAGCCTTCGCTGCAGCGCCGGAAAGGATGATGAATGGCGCGAGGACCAAAGCAATCAGCTTTGCCCTTAGCTTTTCTCGACCCGTGCTCTTGCTTGCCTGCAACATGCTGATGCGATGCCTTTTCTGCATGGTGCACTTGATACTCTCTCGTGCCCTGTGCGCAAAGTCACGATGGGGTGAAATTTTGGTCAACGGTCTAATTCCGTCACCCACGAAAAAAGCCGCCGGTCACCCGGCGGCTTCTCATCTGTCGTCTCAGAACTTTTAGGCAGCGAGATCGCGCAGAACGGTCTGCAGAATGCCGCCATTGTTCATGTAGGTGACCTCATCGAGCGTATCGATGCGGCAAAGCAGCGGGACATCCTTCACGGTGCCGTCGGAGTAGGTGATCTTGGCGATCTTCTTCTCGCGCGGCTTGATGTCGCCTTCCAGGCCTTCGATCGTGACGATCTCGTCGCCCTTGAGGTTCAGCGAAGCCCAGGTGGTGCCGTCTTCGAAGGTGAAGGGCACGACGCCCATGCCCACGAGGTTCGAGCGGTGGATACGCTCGAAGGACTGGGCGATCACGGCCTTGACGCCGAGTAGGTTGGTGCCCTTGGCTGCCCAGTCGCGCGACGAACCATTGCCGTATTCGACGCCTGCGAAGATGACGAGCGGAACGCCTTCTTCCTTGTACATCATGGCTGCATCGTAGATCGACAGCTCTTCCTTGGACGGATAGTGGACCGTGTAGCCACCTTCCTTGCCGTTCGGACCGAGCATGTGGTTGCGGATGCGGATGTTGGCGAAGGTGCCGCGCATCATCACTTCGTGGTTACCGCGGCGCGTGCCGTACTGGTTGAAGTCGGCCACGGCCACGCCGTTGTCGGTCAGGTAGGCACCCGCCGGAGACGCTGCCTTGATCGAACCGGCCGGAGAAATGTGGTCGGTGGTGATCTTGTCGCCGAAGAGACCAAGGACGCGGGCGCCATTGATGTTCTTCAGGCCCGAGCCAGTCTTGCCCATGCCGACGAAGTAGGGCGGGTTCTGCACATAGGTCGACTTGTCGTCCCATGCATAGGTCTGGCCAGCGGGGACCTGAACGGCCTGCCAGTTGGCGTCGCCCTTGAAGACATCCGCATACTTCGATTCGTAGAGTTCGCGCGTGACGTATTTCAGGATGAATTCCTGGATCTCGTGCGAGGTCGGCCAGATGTCCTTGAGGAACACCGGGTTGCCGTCCTGGTCTTCACCGAGCGGCTCCGTGGTCAGATCCTTCTGGACCGTGCCGGCGAGCGCGTAAGCGACGACCAGCGGCGGCGATGCCAGGTAGTTGGCCTGGACGTCCGGCGAGATACGGCCTTCGAAGTTGCGGTTGCCCGAGAGCACACCGGCCGTGATCAGGCCCTTGTCGTTGATCGTCTTGGAGATCGGCGCCGGCAGTGGGCCGGAATTGCCGATGCAGGTGGTGCAGCCGAAGCCAACCAGGTTGAAGCCCAGCGCGTCGAGCGAAACCTGCAGGCCAGACTTGGCCAGATATTCGCCGACAACCTGCGATCCCGGTGCCAGAGAGGTCTTGACCCACGGCTTGGACTTCAGGCCCTTGGCAACGGCGTTGCGGGCGAGAAGGCCGGCCGCAATCAGCACGCTCGGGTTCGAGGTGTTGGTGCAGGACGTGATGGCGGCAATCGCGACGTCGCCATGGCCGAGATCGAAGTCGGTACCTTCAACAGCGTAGCGGTTGGAAAGCTGACCGGGCTTCTTGTAATCGCCTTCGAGAGCCGTTGCGAAGTTCGGAGCAATGGTTTCGAGCGGCAGACGGCCTTCCGGACGCTTCGGGCCGGCCATGGACGGGACAACGTCGCCGAGGTCGAGTTCCAGCGTGTCGGTGAAGACGAGGTCCGAACCGTCGCTGTCGCGCCACATGCCCTGCGCCTTGGAGTAGGATTCCACCAGGGCGATACGGTCCTTGGTGCGGCCAGACATGGTCAGGTAGTTGATGGTTTCGCCATCAACCGGGAAGAAGCCGCAGGTTGCGCCGTATTCCGGGCCCATGTTGCCGATGGTCGCGCGGTCTGCGAGCGACATCGAATCAAGGCCGGGGCCGAAAAATTCGACGAACTTGGAGACAACGCCCTTCTTGCGCAGCATCTGCACGACGGTCAGGACGAGGTCGGTCGCGGTCACGCCTTCCTTCACCTTGCCGGTGAGCTTGAAGCCGATAACTTCCGGCAGCAGCATGGAGACCGGCTGGCCGAGCATGGCGGCTTCGGCTTCGATGCCGCCAACGCCCCAGCCGAGAACGCCGAGACCGTTGATCATCGTGGTGTGGCTGTCCGTGCCGACGCAGGTGTCCGGGTAGGCGGTCGTTTCGCCGTCCTCATCCTTGGTCCAGACGGTCTGGCCGAGGTATTCCAGATTGACCTGGTGACAGATGCCGGTACCCGGGGGAACGACGCGGAAGTTCTTGAATGCCTGCTGGCCCCACTTCAGGAAGCGGTAGCGCTCGCCGTTGCGCTCGTATTCGAGCTCGACGTTGCGGGCGAAAGCTGTTGGCGTGCCGAATTCGTCGACGATAACAGAGTGGTCGATGACGAGGTCGACGGGAACCAGCGGGTTGATCTTTTCCGGATCACCACCGAGGTTGACCATGGCGTCGCGCATGGCGGCGAGGTCGACAACGGCGGGAACGCCGGTGAAGTCCTGCATCAGCACGCGGGCCGGGCGATAGGCGATTTCCGCTTCGGTCAGGCCCTTGTTAACAAGCCATTCCGCGACGGCCTGAATGTCCTTCTTGGTGACCGAGCGGCCATCCTCGTTGCGGAGAAGGTTCTCGAGAAGCACCTTCATCGAGTAAGGGAGCTTCGATACACCGGCAAGACCGTTCGCTTCGGCCTTCGGGATGCTGTAGTAGACATAGTCCTTGCCGTCGACGGTCAGGACCGACCGGCAATTGAAGCTGTCGAGAGATTTAGCCACGGATAGAAACCCCGCATATTCTGATAGCCAACACAATCGTGCGGACGCCTATGCACTTCATGCACATCAGGATGCGGGTACGACCATTTCCGCTGTCCGCCCGTGAAAATCGCTCCTCGCGATGTCCAAGTTCGGCACAAGGATGAACTTCACGCCGGCCGCTGGCGTGGTTGCAGGTCTTATAGATAATTTCTAAGAAAGGCGCCAGACCGACGAAGGACGAAAACGGAAATTTTTATGAGGCAGGCCTCATCCTGCCAGAAGGCGATCATGATCAGGCTTGAAGCCGAAAATCTCTCAGCGCGCCGTGGCGACGACCTGATTTTCGTTAATGTTTCCTTTACGTTGGCGGCCGGAGAGGCACTGGTTCTCACGGGCCGAAACGGCTCTGGAAAATCGACCTTGTTGCGTGTCGTGGCAGGGCTGCTTCGCCCTGAAACGGGGCGCGCGGTCTGCTTTTCGCAAGCCCATGACGAAGCGCGACCTGCTGGCGAATTCAGTCACTACCTCGGTCATCGCAACGGTATGAAACGAGAATTGACGGTCGCTGAAAATCTGATCTTCTGGAAATCCTTCCTGGGTGATCTCGGCATGGGGCAAAGCCTTGAGGTCGAAGAGGCGGCAGCGGCCGTCGATCTGGCTGGGATCACGCATCTTCCCTATGGCTATCTCTCTGCCGGTCAGCAGCGACGCTTCGCTATGGCGCGCCTTTTGGTCGCCTATCGGCCGGTCTGGATTCTCGACGAGCCGACAGCTGCTCTCGACCGTCGCGCTGACACCATGTTCGAAGAGTTGGTGCGGCAGCACCGGCAGGCCGGCGGTATCGTGCTTGCGGCAACCCACCAGCCTCTCGGCATGGAAGGCGCGGCAAACCTGGAGATGCTCGGCTTTGATGGCGTCGATGAGGAGTATGCGGCATGATGGCGCTCTTTCTCCGAGACCTGAAGCTCTCCGTGCGTGCCGGTGGTGGCGCACTGATCGGCGTGCTTTTCTTCACGACCGTCGTTGCCGTCATCCCCTTCGGCGTCGGTCCGGATCTCAATCTGCTTTCCCGCATCGGTCCGGCCATCGTCTGGATCGGGGCGCTCTTGTCGGCGCTGCTTGGGCTCGACCGGCTCTTCCAGGCCGAGAGGGACGACGGTTCGCTCGATATCCTGCTGATGCAGGAAACACCCCTGGTTCTCACCGTGCTGGTCAAGTGCCTCGCCCACTGGGTGGCCACCGGGTTGCCGCTGGTCGTTGCGTCCCCCCTGCTCGGCCTGTTCATGAATATGGATGAAGTCGCCATCGGCGCTGTTATGCTGACCCTGCTGGTCGGGTCGCCTGCCATCACCTTTATCGGAGCGGCGGGTGCAGCGGTGGCTGTGGCCTTGCCCCGTGGCGGTCTGCTGGTGTCCATTCTCGTGCTGCCGCTTGCCGTTCCGGTGCTGATCTTCGGGGTCAGTGCTTCCTATGCAGCGGTTGAGGATCCGGCGCCGTTCATGCCGCCCTTCCTGTTCCTGACAGCCATCACACTTCTCTTTGCCGTGATCGGACCTGTCGGTGCAGCCGCTGCCTTGCGCAGCTCCGCTGACTGAGGCATTTCAGCTTGACCAGGATCAATTGCAGGCGGGATTGAGACAGGCTAAAACACATCATGACCGACAACAGCCTTGCCATTACAAAAATCGGCGACCTCGCCAATCCCACCCGATTTCTCGCGCTGGTCGCGCGGATCCTGCCCTGGTTTGCGGGCATCACGGTGCTTCTCTTTGCGGTCGGGCTCTATCTCGGCTTTGCCTCGGAGACCGACTACCAGCAGGGCGATACGGTGCGCATCATGTATGTGCATGTGCCGGCAGCCTGGCTCTCGATGATGTGTTACTCCGTGATGGCGCTCTCGGCGATCGGCACGCTCGTCTGGCGTCATCCGCTGGCCGATGTCAGCCACAAGGCAGCAGCACCCCTTGGCGCTGCCTTTACGCTGATTGCACTCATCACCGGCTCCCTCTGGGGCAAGCCGATGTGGGGCACATGGTGGGTTTGGGATGCGCGCCTCACCTCTGTCTTCGTACTCTTCCTGATGTATCTCGGACTGATCGCTCTCAACCGCGCCATGGATGATCCGTCCAAGGCAGCCAGGCTCAGTTCGGTTCTGATCCTTGTCGGCTTCGTCAACATTCCGATCATCAAGTTCTCGGTCGACTGGTGGAACACGCTGCATCAGCCGGCGAGCGTCATGCGGCTTGACGGTCCAACCATCCATCCGGAATTCTTGTGGCCGCTGCTGGTGATGGCGTTGGCCTTCACCCTCCTCTTCTTCACGCTGCATCTGATGGCGATGCGCAATGAGATCTGGCGCCGTCGGGTCGGTGCGCAGCGTCGCCTGGCCGCGCGTCAGGCCGGTCGGGAGCATTCGGCATGAGCCACGCCTTTTACGTCATCGGGTCGTATGCCTTGACCGCCGGCATCTGTCTGGCCTTGACTGTGTGGGTTTACCTCGACGGTCGGGCGCGGCAGGCGGAATTGAAGACGCTGGAATCGCAAGGGATGCGGCGACGCTCGGCCTCAGCCTCTTCCGTGCAGGATCCGAGCGCATGACGCAGCAGAGCGAAAGCGATGTACCGGTCGCAAAGGGTCGCGGGCGATACCTGATAGCCGCGCTGCCACTGTTGCTGTTCGCGGGCCTTGCCGCAGTGTTCATGACCCAGCTTCAATCCGGCCGGGACGTTTCCGAGATCCCGTCAGCGTTGTTGGGCACCAAAGCGCCGCCGCTGCAAATGGAGGCACTCGACGGTTCCGAGCGTCCGGCGCTCACCACCGCGGCAATCGACGGCAAGCTCACGCTGGTCAACGTGTTTGCCTCCTGGTGTGTGCCTTGCCGCCAGGAGCATCCGATGCTGCTCGAACTCTCGAAGGACCCGCGGGTCAACGTCGTTGGCATCAACTACAAGGATCGCAACGACAATGCATTGCGATTCCTTGGCGAACTCGGCAACCCCTATTCAGCCATCGGTGTCGATCCGAACGGCAAGGCTGCGATCGACTGGGGTGTTTACGGCATTCCGGAAAGCTATCTCGTCGGTCCTGACGGCACGATCCTCTACAAGAAGGTGGGCCCGTTCGATCCCGAGACCTTCCAGACGCAGCTGATGCCAGCGATCGAAAAGGCGCTCGCCGGTCTCTGAGAGACCTTAGAGAGCGCCCTGCCAGGTCTTCACCGCCTCGATCGGCCAGACCAGCATCAGAACGTTGAGGGTCAGGTTGTCTCTGATGACGATAGCCGTCAGAATTTCGAAGCCCAGCGCGATGATGACAGTCAACCAGATCGGCATGCGGGCTGCAAAGAAGAAGCCGGCAATCATGGCAACCATGTCCATTCCCGAATTCAGAATGCTGTCGCCGGTATAGCCTACCGCCATGGTCGCGGTTCGATAGCGGTCGATGACAACAGGCGAGTTTTCCAGGATCTCCCACGCTGCCTCGATCAGGGCGGAAAGCGCAAGCTTGGCGGTGATCGGCTTCTTGCGCATGACGAGCCAACCCAGGCCGTAAAACAGGAAGCCATGGATGATGTGTGACGGCGTGTACCAGTCGAACAGGTGCTGCGAGTTGCCGGGCGTATTCACGCCGGCTTCAAAAAGCTTCACGTAACCGCACTCACAGATCCAGATCCGGCCCATGAGATACTGGGAGACGACCTGGACCAGGATGATGACGAAGGTCACCGACGCCCAAAAACGAGTCGTGGAGTGTTCGCTGCCCTCGCTGGTCATTTCTGTTCCTTGTCTTCCAGCGAGTGCTTCATAATCAGCGGCATCTGCGCCAGCGTGAAGAGGATGGTGATCGGCATCGTGCCCCAGACCTTGAAGCTGACCCAGACATCATCCGAGAAGTTGCGCCAGACGACCTCGTTCAGCACCGCGAGGAAGAGGAAGAAGATGCCCCAGCGCAGCGTCAGCTTGCGCCAGCCTTCTGCATCCAGCTGGAAAGCGGCGTTGAAGACATAGCCGAGCAACGATGTGCCGAAGGCGAGGCCACCGAGCAGAACAACGCCGAAGAGCGTGTTGACGATGGTCGGCTTCATCTTGATGAAGGTGTCGTCCTGGAGCCAGATCGAAAGCCCGCCGAAGACCATGACGACAATACCCGAGACGAAGGGCATGACCGGCAGGTGCTTGAAAACGATCTTGGAGATGACCAACGACAGCACGGTCGCGGCCATGAAAAGGGCGGTCGCAATCAAGAGCGGTCCGCCGATCGCAGTCAGCCCCGGAAAGGTCTTGGCCAGCCACTCTCCGCGCAGATTTCCGAAGAAGAAGATCAAGAGCGGCCCGAGTTCGAGCGCCATCTTCAACACGGGGTTCTGCTTTTCGGCCTTGGAGGCGTGGGTATCGGTGGATGTATCCGCCATGGTGTCGTTTCCTAATGTTTCCGGCGCTCAGCGCGCGATGCCGGCAATGGCGCTGGCGAAGTCTTCGGCCTCGAAGGGTTCGAGGTCGTCGATGCCTTCGCCGACGCCGATGAAATAGACGGGCAGCTTATGCTTGGCGGCGATTGCAACCAGGATGCCGCCGCGCGCGGTGCCGTCGAGTTTTGTCATGATCAGGCCGTTGACGCCCGCCACATTGCGGAAGATCTCGACCTGCTGGAGAGCATTCTGACCGGTGGTCGCGTCGAGCGTCTGCAGCACCGTGTGCGGCGCATCCGGATCGAGCTTGCCGAGAACGCGGACGATCTTTTCGAGTTCCGCCATCAGCTCTGCCTTGTTCTGCAGGCGGCCGGCGGTGTCGATAATCAGAACGTCGGCCTTGTCGGCCTTGGCTTTTTCGAATGCTTCATAGGCGAGACCTGCGGCATCGGCACCGAGTTTGGTGCCGATGAAGGTCGAACCGGTGCGGTCGGCCCAGATCTTCAGCTGCTCGATGGCGGCTGCGCGGAAGGTATCGCCTGCGGCCAGCATCACCTTCAATCCAGAGCCCGAGAGCTTGGCGGCCAGCTTGCCGATGGTCGTCGTCTTGCCGGTGCCGTTGACGCCGACGACGAGGATGACATGCGGCTTGTGGCTGAGATCAAGGGCCAGCGGTTTTGCCACCGGCTTCAGCACCTTGACGATCTCTGTCGCCATGATCTTGGTCACGTCCTGGCCGGTCACATCCTTGCCGTAGCGCTCGGAGGCCAAAGTGTCGGTGACGCGCAATGCCGTTTCGACGCCGAGGTCGGCCTGGATCAGCAGGTCTTCCAGCTCCTCCAGCGTCTCGTCATCCAGCTTGCGCTTGGTGAAGAGAGCGGTGATCTGACCCGTCAGCTGGGAGGAGGTGCGGAAGAGGCCCGCCTTCAGGCGCTGGAACCAGCTCAGCTTTTCGGCCGGGGCAGGAGTCTCGGGCTCCGGAGCTCTCGCCTCAGCGGTGGCGAAACCTTTGGGCAGCACGGGGACCAGGGGCTCCGGCGCTGACTCCGAGACGGCCGCAGATTCACCTTCTGCTTCCGGCTCGTCGGCCGTCACGGCTTGAGCTTCTTCAACCTCTTCCTCGGCTTCCGCTTCAAGCAGTTCGAGGGGCGCCATCGAGAGATCTTCAGGCGAAAGATCATTGGACGGGCCGCCGGCCGTTTCCATTTCTTCTGCGAGAACCGGATCTTCGGCAACGGGCAAATCTTCGTCGCGACCCTTCGGCTCGCTTTCAGCCGAAATTGCAGCCTTCTCCTCGGCCGTCAGCTCCGCCGGCACCACAGGCGCTTCTGCGGGCTTCTCCTTGCCGAAGGTGAAGACTTTCTTGATGAAGCCGAGGGCCATGGTCACTCTATTCCGTATGTCAGGCAGCAGCGTCAGCTGCTGCCGATGCAATCGTCAGATGGCGGCCGGTGTGGCCGCCGATCGAGACCTCGACGAGGCTGCCGGGGTTCATGCCGGGCGCTGCGACGAGGGTGAAGTCTTCCGTATGCGCCATTTCGTTGCGCTCGACCAGCAGCTTCTGGCGCGTGCCGACATGCGAAGCCAGATGCACAGCCTGCAATCTTTCGGCCACCGCGCGGAGCTCCGCGGCCCTTGCCTTGACGAGCGCCCGGTCGAGCTGAGGCATCCGGGCCGCCGGCGTGCCGGGGCGGGGGCTGTAGGGAAAGACATGCAGATGCGCGATGCCGATCTCCTCGGCGAGGCGGGCTGAGTTTGCCGCCATCTCCTCGGTCTCTGTCGGGAAACCGGCGATCATATCGGCGCCGAAGGCAAAGCCGGGGCGCAGGTTTCGGACCTGCTCGGCAAAGGCAAGCGCATCGGCGCGTGAATGCCGGCGCTTCATGCGCTTCAGAATCATGTCGTCGCCATGCTGCAGCGACAGATGCAGATGCGGCATGAAACGAGGCTCGTCGGCAATCAGGTCGAAGAGATGGCTGTCCGCCTCGATGCTGTCGATCGAGGAGAGGCGCAGGCGCTGGATCTCCGGCACCTGTTTCAGCAGTGTTTTGGCAAGCAAGCCGAGCGTTGGATTGCCGGGCAGGTCGGCTCCATAGCTGGTCGCGTCCACTCCGGTCAGTACCACCTCGCGATAGCCGTTTTCGACGAGCTTGCGCGCCTGCTCGACGACGGCGCCCATCGGCACGGAGCGCGAATTGCCGCGGCCATACGGGATAATGCAGAAGGTGCAGCGGTGATCGCAGCCATTCTGCACCTGCAGGAAACCGCGCACATGGCCGTCGATATGCGCGACCATCTGCGGTGCCGTCTCGGTCACGCTCATGATGTCGTTGACGGCCACCTTCTCTTCCGCCGAGACGCCGAAATCAGGCAGGCGGCGATAGTGCTCTGCCTTGAGCTTTTCCTCGTTGCCAAGGACGGCATCGACCTCGGGCATATCAGCGAAGTTTCGCGCTTCCGTCTGGGCCGCACAACCCGTGACGATGATGCGCGCTTCCGGGTTTTCCCGGCGTGCCCGGCGGATCGCCTGGCGGGCCTGGCGCACGGCCTCCGAGGTCACCGCACAGGTGTTGACGAGGATCGCGTTTTCTAGGCCGGCCTTGGCGGCTTCAGCCTTCATGACTTCGGATTCATAGGTGTTCAGGCGACAGCCGAAGGTGATGACCTCGACGGCGCCGTGTCGCGCGGAGGTCACTGGGTGGCGGCCTCTGCTTGGCTGCTCTCGTCGTGCTGCCAGCTGCCGGTCGCCGGATCCACCATGCCTGACCACTCCCATTCGGCAGGGCCGGTCATGACGACCTTGTCGTCGGGGCGCCAGTCGATGGTCAGGGTACCGCGATTGGGGCTCGACGCCACCGTGATCGTCACCTTGCGCTCGGTGCGGCCGGTGCGAGCGGCGGAGACACCAGCGGCGCAGGCGGCAGACCCGCAGGCGAGCGTCAGCCCGGCGCCGCGTTCCCAGGTGCGCGTGATCATGGTTGTTTTCGATGTGACCTGGGCCAGCGTGATATTGGCCTTTTCCGGGAAGATCGGATGGTTTTCCAGGAGCGGACCGAAGCGTTCCAGATCATAGGTCGCCGGATCTCGATCGACCCAGAAGACGGCATGCGGATTGCCCATCGACATGGCCGAGGGCGAATGCAGGATCGGCGCGTCGATCGGGCCGATCTGCAGCTCGATGCGGCTGGTGTCGTGGAATTCTTCCGAGAGCGGGATCTTGTCCCAGGCGAAGACGGGCTTGCCCATGTCGACGGAGATCGTGCCGTCCTGATGCTCGACGGCGTTCAGGATGCCAGCGATGGTCTGGAAGGTGAAGCTCTTGCGGCCTGTTTCGGCGGCGAGTGCCTGGACCACGCAGCGCGTGCCATTTCCGCAGGCCTGCGCCTTCGAGCCATCGCAGTTCAGGATGTCTATATAGGCGTCGGTGCCATCGACCTTCGGATCATGGATCGCCATGATCTGGTCAAAGGCGGTCGCGGGGTCGGCGGCGAGCGCAATAGCGGCAGCCGGGGTCACCCGGTCGGTGCGACCGCGCATGTCGACGACCAGGATCTTGTTGCCAAGCCCGTTCATAACAGCGAATTCGACCCGATCCGACATCGTCACTCCATACAACTGCACTTTCAGCCTATATGGCGGAAATACAGCCAAATTACCAGTAGAGCGACCAAAACCGCGCAACCGCGGTCAACGCCATGACTCGGTCACTTCAAGCCATTCGCGGGTTCGCGCCTCGGGATCGGCATGCAGGGTGATGTCCGTCACCACAGCGGCGCTGTCGGCACCTGCCGCGAAGACGCCGGCAAGCCGGTCCGGGCGAAGCCCTCCAATGGCGACGAGGGGCAGGGGCCCGATCTTTTCCTTCCACACTGACAGTCGTTCCAGACCCTGCGGCGCCCAGGGCATCTTTTTCAGGATCGTCGGATAGACGGGGCCGAGGGCGACATAGTCAGGCTTGGCGGCGAGCGCCGTTTCGAGCTCCGCCTCGTCATGGGTCGACAGACCGAGCTTCAGACCCGCGCTGCGGATGGCTGCGAGATCTGCCGTTGCCAGATCCTCCTGGCCGAGATGCACGAAGTCGCAGGCCTCGTCGATGGCGATCTGCCAGAAGTCGTTGACGATGAGCTGGCAGCCGTGATCCTCGCAGTATTGCCGGGCGCGGCGGATGTGCTGGCGAAGCATACCTTCCTCGGCGTCCTTCATCCGCAACTGCACCAGTTTCACCCCCAGCGGCACCAGCCGCTCGATCCAGTCGGCGCTGTCAACGATGAGGTAGAAGGGATCGAGCTTCATGCGAAGACCCCCTTTCCGATCACAGGCGTCGAGGGCACGGCCATGTCGCGCGGTTCCAGCATGCCGGCCTGATGGGCGATGTGTCCTGCCTCGATCGCCTTGGCAAAGGCCTCGGCCATATCAGCCGGATCTCCGGCCGAGGCAACAGCGGTGTTGAGCAGCACGGCGTCATAGCCGAGTTCCATCACTGTCGTCGCATGGGAGGGACGACCGATGCCGGCATCAACGATCAGCGGTATGTCTGGAAATTCCGCCCGCATGGATTTAAGCGCGGCCACGTTCTTCGGGCCCATGGCGCTGCCGATTGGCGCGCACCAGGGCATCAACACCCGGCAGCCGGCGGCAAGCAGCTTCTCCCCGACCACCAGATCGTCGGTGGTATAGGGGAATACCTCGAAGCCCTCGGTAACAAGGATCTTCGCCGCTTCCACCAGTTCGAAAACATCGGGCTGCAGCGTGTCGTGATGGCCGATCACCTCGAGCTTGATCCAGGTGGTGCCAAAGACCTCCCGCGCCATCTTTGCCGTCAGTACAGCCTCGCGGGCGCTGTGGCAGCCGGCTGTGTTGGGCAGCACATGCACGCCGAGATCCCGGATCATCTGGAAGAAGGCCCCGCCCGCCTTGCCGCCCGCGGTTTCCCGGCGCAGCGAGACGGTGACGATCTCGGTCTTCGATCGCCGTACTGCTTCCGCCAGGATCGCGGGCGAGGGGTAGCGGGCCGTGCCGAGCAGGAGGCGTGAGGAGACGGTCTTGCCATAGAGTTCCAGCGCCATTTCAGCCTCCCTGCATGGGCGAAAGGATCTCGATCCGGTCGCCATCGTTCAAAGGATGAACAGCTCGCTCCTCGCGGTGAACCAGGTCGCCGTTGACGGCGGTTGCCAGCCAGTCGCCCTCGTAGTCGAGCTTGGCGAGCAGATCGGCGAGGTTGCCTGCATCCAGTTCCAGGGGTTCTCCGTTGACGGTGAGCTTCATGCGCGCCTCCTTCTCTCGATTGCGTTTGTGGTCGTGAGCCTCTCCGCCACTTTACGGGCCAGTGCCGGAGCGAGCAGAAAGCCGTGGCGGTGCATTCCCGCGACTGCCATGCCTTCGGAGGTTTCGATGATCCGTGGAACATTGTCCGGGAAAGCCGGGCGGATCCCGATGCCGGTTTCCACGATGCGCGCCTCGGCAAAGGCCGGGTGCAGCGCATAGGCGGTGTTCAGCAGTTCCATCATCGAGCGCGCGGTGATCGGCCCGTCATCCTCCGTCTCGATCATGGTCGCGCCCAGCATGAAGCGTCCGTTGCCGCGCGGCACGATGTAGAGGGGGTGGCGGGGATGCAGGAGGCGGACGGGACGGGAGAGGGTGACGTCAGCCGTCTCCAGATAGAGCATCTCGCCGCGCACGCCGCGCAGCCCTTCGATCTCGCCGATCGCCTGCGGTCCTCGGCAATCTACGACCCTCGCATAGTCTCCCGTATCACCGGCCTCCTCCCCGAAGCGGAAGGAGACACCGAGCTGCCGGGCCGCCTGATAAAGACCCCGCAAGGCCTGGCGGGGATCGAGATGGGCCTCCTCCGAAAAGAAGAGGCCGGTGCCGAATCGCCCTTTGAGATCCGGCTCGAGTTCTCCGATCTCTTCCTCGCCCAGCCAGCGATGGCCGCGCGTGCGGCTCGCAAAGCGCTTGAGGTCGGCAAGATCGCGCGGACTGGCCAGCACAAGCGTGCCCCGGCGTTGGACGAGACCGGGCACGGCCTCGTCCCACCAGTCGGCAGCCAAGAGACCTGATGTCAGCACGATTTCTTCTGCCGCTTCCCGTTCGCAATAGGGGGCGAGCATGCCGCCCGCCCAATGCGAGGCGCCAAGCCCGATATCGGCTCGGCGCTCCACGACCTCGACAGGGATACCCCTGCGTGCCAGTTCCAGCGCCGTCGCCAGCCCCGCGACACCGGCGCCCTTTATCAGAACTGTCATGGCCGCTCTCCCGTTTCGAGCGCTGCGACCTCGTCTGCCGTCATGTAGAGATCGCCGCCGGCGCGGTATTTCTCCGCCATGGCGGTCAGGCCCTCCTTCTGGGCCTCGGCGCGGATGTCATGCGAGATCCGCATCGAGCAGAATTTGGGCCCGCACATCGAGCAGAAATGCGCGACCTTGTGTGCCTCCTTCGGCAGGGTTTCGTCATGCATGGAGCGCGCGGTTTCCGGATCGAGCGACAGGTTGAACTGATCTTCCCAACGGAACTCGAAACGGGCGCGGGAAAGGGCATCGTCGCGCAATTGTGCGGCCGGATGGCCCTTGGCGAGATCGGCGGCATGCGCGGCGATCTTGTAGGTGATGACACCGGTCTTCACGTCGTCGCGGTCGGGCAGTCCCAGATGCTCTTTCGGCGTGACATAGCAGAGCATGGCCGTGCCGAACCAGCCGATCATTGCGGCACCTATGCCGGAGGTGATGTGGTCGTAGCCGGGAGCGATATCCGTCGTCAGCGGTCCGAGCGTATAGAAGGGGGCCTCGCCGCAGGTCTTCAGCTGCTTGTCCATGTTCTCCTTGATCTTGTGCATGGGAACATGGCCGGGCCCCTCGATCATCACCTGGCAATCCTTAGCCCATGCGATCTGCGTCAGCTCACCCAGCGTTTCGAGTTCGGCAAACTGGGCGGCATCATTGGCATCGGCAATCGAGCCGGGGCGCAAGCCATCGCCCAACGAGAAGGAGACATCGTAGGCGCGGCAGATGTCGCAGATCTCCTCGAAATGCTCGTAGAGGAAGCTTTCCTTGTGGTGATGCAGACACCACTTGGCCATGATCGAACCGCCGCGGGAGACGATGCCGGTCACGCGGTTGACGGTGAGCGGGATGTAATGCAGCCGCACGCCGGCATGGATGGTGAAATAGTCGACGCCCTGTTCGGCCTGCTCGATCAGCGTGTCGCGATAGACCTCCCAGGTCAGGTCTTCGGCGATGCCGCCGACCTTTTCCAGCGCCTGGTAGAGCGGCACAGTGCCGATCGGCACGGGCGAATTGCGGATGATCCAGTCGCGGATGTTGTGAATGTTGCGGCCGGTCGAGAGATCCATGACCGTGTCGGCGCCCCAGCGGATCGCCCAGACCATCTTCTCGACTTCCTCGGCCATGGAAGAGGTGACGGCCGAGTTACCGATATTGGCGTTGATCTTCACCAGGAAATTCCGGCCGATAATCATCGGCTCGAGCTCGGGATGGTTGATGTTGGCGGGGATGATCGCCCTCCCTGAGGCGATCTCCTGGCGGACGAATTCCGGCGTGACGTGATCCGGGATCGCGGCGCCGAAGCTTTCGCCGTCGCGAACCAGCGCTTCCTTCATGGCCTTGCGGCCGAGGTTTTCGCGGATCGCCACATATTCCATTTCCGGCGTGATGATGCCGGCGCGGGCATAGGCAAGCTGCGTCACGGCCTTGCCGCCCGTTGCACGAAGCGGCTGATGTTTCACGGGAAACGCTGGTGTCAGCTTGTCGCCAGAGACGAAACCGTTGTCCTCGGGTTTGACCGCGCGGCCGTCATATGCCTCGACATCGCCGCGCTGCTTGACCCAATCGAGACGGTGCCGAGCAAGCCCCTGGTCGATGGCGATGGTCGCCTGCGGGTCGGTATAGGGTCCTGACGCGTCATAGACATTGACAGGCGGTTCGCCGGAGGTCGGGTGCAGCGCGATCTGGCGCAGGGGCACGCGGATGTCTGGGTAGACGTCTCCGGGCAGAAAGATCTTGGTTGAGGCGGGAAGCGGCCCGGTGGTGACGTCGGGCGTGTTGAAGTCAGGGGCAATGTTCATCGTGGAGCTCCAAGTGTTCAGGTTGGAGACCCAGTCATGTCAGCCGGAATGATGGAAAGACGCCACGGGATTCGGGTTTCCGAATCGTCGTTATTGCAGCGCTCGCACCGTCCCTACGCCAGTATGAACTGGATCAGGTTCAACGGGTCACCGCGCTGCCATCTCGGCGTAGCGATATCTCAGCCCCTTGTCGGGACACCCCTGGTGAATGCGTGAAGTGTGGTCAAAAGCGTGGGCTGTGTCAACGAGCCCTTTGGCTCTCAAGCGTTTGTGAGAGGCACCTCGAACTGCTGGCCGGGTCGCAGGCCCTTGAAGCGCTCATTGCCGATACCGGCGGCAGACATGGCCGTCACAAGCGCCTTCGGCGGATCGTCGATCCCTTCATTGGTCAGCTGGAAGGTGCCGAAATGGTGGCCGATGCCGAAGGATGCACCACTGAGGCCGAAGCCCGAAATTGCTTCTTCCGGGTTCTGGTGCTGCGCCTTCATGAACCAGCGCGGCTCATAGGCGCCGATTGGCATGATGGCGAGCCTGATGTCGCCATGCTTTTCCCTGATCTCCCGGTAGTGCTTGCCGTCGGCATAACCGGTATCGCCGATATGGTAGATTTTGCCGCCCGGTGTCTCCAGAACGAAGGCCGCCCAGAGCGCCATGCGACGGTCGCCCATGCCCCGCGCCGACCAGTGGTGGCAGGGCTCGCAATGGATGACGACGTCGTTGCCGATCTCGAGCCGGTCACCCCAGTCCATGACGTCAGCCTCCAACCGAGGCACGTCGCTGCGAATGATCGTATCGTTGCCGAGCGGCGTGACGAGGCGCGGGTTGTCCCGCTCGATCAGCCGCTTCAGGGTCGCGATGTCGAGATGGTCGTAGTGATTGTGCGTGACGATCACGATGTCGATCTTCGGCATATCGTCGAAGGCGACACCGGGTGGGTTGTTGCGCTTCGGTCCGGCAAACGAGACGGGGCTTGCCCGTTCCGACCAGACCGGGTCGGTCAGGATGTTCAAGCCCGCCGTCTGAATGAGCAGCGTCGCATGGCCAACCATGGTTACGACAAGCCGGCTTCCCTCGACACGTGGCTCCGGTTTCGTCGTGACGAAATCCGCTGCCGCCACTGCCTTGGGCCAGTCGATCTTGCCGCCGCCGAATTGCCAGCGGAGCAGATCGGTGAAGCCACGCGGCTCTTCACCTCCCGGATTGAAGAAGGTCTTGCCGTCGAAATGATCCGAGAGGGGACCGGAATAGTAGCGGTTGCCGGCCTGTGCTTCACGCATGCCGAGGCCTCCGAGTGTTGCGGCAACGAGCCCGAAGCCCGACCATTTGAGAAAGCTGCGTCTGTTCATGGCTCACCCATATGTGGTTTCGTCAATTCTACGGCAATAGGGCTGGTGCAGATCGCTGAACGGGGCCGAATCCCTGAAAATCGGGGCTTCGCTTGACTTCCAGGCCATTTTCCTGTTTATCCCGCGCAATCTGCGACGAGACAAGCACTCCGAGCCGCCGACCGGGACCCGTGAAGGTATAAAGAGATCCCGGAGGTCAACACCCGACAGCGCGTTGCGCCCTCGGGTGCTTTTTGGCTTTGCGTCTTGTTTTCCGCGTGGAGAAGACCGAGGTTTTGGGTGTCCGAAACCATGCAAGGAAGAGCCGATGTTTGAAAACCTCCAGGACCGTCTTGGTTCCATTCTGAATGGACTGACCGGCCGTGGCGCCCTGTCCGAGGCGGATGTCTCGGCAGCGATGCGCGAGGTCCGTCGTGCGCTTCTCGAAGCCGACGTCGCGCTCGAAGTCGTCAAGGGCTTCACCGACCGTGTTCGTGAAAAGGCCGTTGGCGCCGCCGTCCTGAAGTCGATCAAGCCCGGCCAGATGGTCGTCAAGATCGTCCATGACGAGCTGGTCGAAATGCTCGGCACCGATGGTGTCGGCGTCGACCTTATGGCTGCCGCCCCTGTCGTGATCATGATGGTCGGCCTCCAGGGCTCCGGTAAGACAACGACGACTGGCAAGATTGCCAAGCGCCTGACGGATCGCGAGAAGAAGAAGGTCTTGATGGCCTCCCTCGACACGCGTCGGCCGGCCGCCCAGGAGCAGCTGCGCCAACTCGGCGTCCAGACCGGCATCGACACCTTGCCTGTGATCGCTGGCCAGTCGCCGACCGATATTGCATCGCGTGCTGTGCAGGCCGCGAAACTCGGCGGCCATGATGTCGTCATTCTCGACACCGCCGGCCGCACGCATATTGACGAGCCGCTGATGATCGAGATGGCCGAGATCAAGGCCCGCTCGAAGCCGCATGAAATCTTGCTGGTCGCCGATGCGCTGACCGGTCAGGACGCCGTCAATCTTGCCCGCAATTTCGACGAACGCGTCGGCATCACCGGCCTCGTGCTGACCCGTATGGACGGCGATGGACGCGGCGGTGCGGCTCTTTCGATGCGTGCAGTCACCGGCAAGCCGATAAAGCTGATCGGCGTCGGCGAAAAGATGTCGGAGCTCGACGAGTTCCATCCGCGCCGTATCGCCGACCGCATCCTCGGAATGGGCGACATTGTCTCGCTGGTCGAGAAGGCCGCCGAGAACATCGACGCGGAAAAAGCCCGCGCCATGGCCGAGAAGATGGCCAAGGGCAAGTTCGACCTCAATGACCTGGCAGAACAGATCAAGCAGATGCAGGCCATGGGCGGCATGGGCGGGATCATGGGCATGATGCCGGGCATGGCCGGCATGAAGGACAAGATTTCGGCCGCCGGCCTCGACGACAAGGTCTTTAAGCGCCAGCTCGCGATCATCTCCTCGATGACCCGCGCCGAGCGCGCCAATCCAGACATTCTCAAGCATTCCCGCAAGAAGCGCATTGCTGCCGGCTCCGGCACGGACGCCTCCGACATCAACAAGCTGCTCAAGATGCATCGCCAGATGGCCGACATGATGAAAGCCATGGGCGGCAAGAAGGGCGGCGGCATGATGAAGCAGATGATGGGCGGCCTTGCCTCGAAGATGGGCCTCGGCGGCATGGGCGGCGGCATGGGTATGCCTGACCTGTCGAAGATGGATCCGAAGCAGCTCGAGGCACTTGCCAAGCAGGCGGAAGCCGCTGGTATCAAGCCGGGCGGTCTGCCCGGTCTGGGCGCCGGTGGCCTGCCGGGTCTCGGTGGTCCGAAGCTCCCCGGTCTCGGCGGTGGCGGTTTCCCGGGCCTTCCCGGCCTGCCGAAGAAGAAGTGAGGAGGGGCGCATGACAGATCAGAGTGTGAAGCAGCAGCTCGCCGGTTACCGGCAGTCGATCGACAATATTGACGCGGCGCTGGTGCACATGCTGGCCGAGCGCTTCCGCTGCACCAAGGCCGTCGGCGTGCTGAAGGCTACCTACGAATTGCCGCCGGCAGACCCGGCGCGCGAAGAATACCAGATCGCCCGCCTGCGCCGCCTGGCCCAGGATGCTCATCTGGATCCGGATTTCGCCGAGAAGTTCTTGAACTTCATCATCACCGAAGTCATCCGGCATCATGAAGCCATTGCCGCCGAACATGGCGGTGCAACCGAAAAGACCGCCTGACGGCGGCCTCAACAAGAAAAACAGGCATGCCCCGGCAGCCTGCATCGAAAACCTAAGGAGTAATACAATGTCCCTCAAGATTCGTCTCGCCCGCGGTGGTTCCAAGAAGCGCCCGTACTACCAGATCGTTGTTGCTGACGCCCGCGCTCCGCGCGACGGCCGTTTCCTCGACAAGGTCGGTTCCTGGAACCCGATGCTCGGCAAGGACAACGAAAAGCGCGTTGAGCTGAACGTTGAAGCCATCAAGGCATGGGTTGCCAAGGGCGCCCAGCCGACCGACCGCGTCCTGCGCTTCATGGCAGAAGCCGGTCTCGCTGAGCGCGCTGCCCGCGTAAACCCGGACAAGGCAAAGCCGGGCAAGAAGGCCCAGGAACGTTCCGCTGAGAAGGCACAGAAGGCAGCCGACGCTGCTGCAGCTGCTTCGGAAGCCGCCGCAGAATAATCGGCATCCAGCCGTTTACAGCGGGCGGTGGGTCACCCCACCGCCCGTTTTTGCGTTTTCTTTCCCCGTCGTTCCGCCTAATACCAAGTGTCGATGATGGGAACCTATAGGATGGCTTATTGTGGGTCGCTGGCTAGACGCGGTGCGCCGGGCGATGCTGTCGCATCGGCCAAGCGGCGCAACAACGCCAGGGGCCCACAATAAGCCACCTTTGGTCGGCTTCCCGCCCGTTCTGGCGTCGTCGAGCTCCTTGACCGATGCGACAGCATCGCTCTTCGGACCTCTCCTAGCCAGAAAGGGCGGTCGAGCCGATCCTATGGGTTCCTATCATCGACACTTGGTATAAAAGGAATGTCGAACCTATGCCTCTGCAGGACCGTTCTCACCCATGAGCAAGCTTGAAAACCCGATACTGATGGCCGTGATCGGCGCTGCCCAGGGGCTGCGCGGCGAAGTGCGGGTGAAGACATTCACCGAAGATCCGCTTGGCCTCGGCGACTATGGCTTCCTCTATGCGGCCGACGGTCGCAAATTCGAGATCCTGGAGATCCGTGACGGCAAGACCGTTGCCATCGTGCGCTTTCGCGGCATCAATGACCGCAACGCTGCCGAGGTGCTGAACGGAACCGAACTCTTCGTCGATCGCGACGCCCTGCCGGATGATGATCTTGACGAGGACGAGTTCTATTATGCCGATCTCGAGGGCCTCGAGGTCTACGACGCCGAGAACAATCACTACGGTGCCGTAACGGCTGTCTATGATTTCGGCGCCGGTGATCTCCTCGAACTCAAGGGGCCGGGCAAGCGCCCCGTGCTCATTCCGTTTTCCGAAGCCGCCGTGCTCGAAATCGATCTCGAAGGCGGCCGGCTTCTGGTCGATCCGATTGCCGCTGGTCTGAAGGATGACGGCGAAGAGAAGCCCTATGGCAATGCCGGCGGCAAGCCCCGCCCGAACAATGGTCGCTGAGCGCCCCATGCCCTTCAAGGCCTCCATCCTGACGCTCTATCCGGACATGTTTCCGGGGCATCTTGGCCTTGCGCTCGCAGGCCGGGCGCTGGAGCGTGGCGACTGGGAAATCGAGGCGGTGCAGATCCGCGACTTCGCCGAGGACAAGCACCGCAGCGTCGACGACACGCCGTCGGGCGGCGGCGCCGGGATGGTGCTTCGACCCGATGTACTGGCGCGTGCGATTGATTCCATAGCCGACGATGGACGGCCGCGGCTGCTGATGAGCCCGCGTGGCCGACCCCTGACGCAGGAGCGGGTGAGAGAGCTCGCTGCAGGCGAAGGCGTGGTCATCGTCTGTGGACGTTTTGAGGGCGTGGACCAGCGTGTGATCGATGCGCGCCAGCTCGAAGAAGTTTCGATCGGCGACTACATACTTTCCGGTGGCGAGCCTGCGGCACTCACAGTGCTCGATGCCGTCGTGCGCATTCTTCCGGGGGTCATGGGAAACCAGCTCTCGGGCGTGCATGAGAGTTTCGAAGGCGGGCTGCTCGAGCACCCGCAATATACCCGCCCCCAGGTCTTCGAGGGCCGGGAGATCCCCGAGGTTCTGACCTCAGGCAATCATGCTGTCATCGAGAAATGGCGGCATGAGCAGGCTGTCGCACTCACCCGCGAGCGTCGCCCCGATTTGCTGCCGCCTCAGCCGGTGAAGAAATAGTAGGCGGCGAGCCCTAGCCCTGCCGCAACCACCATCCAGCGCAGCACGGATTGCGGCACCTTCTTTGCCATCGCCACTCCCGCGTAACCGCCAGCGGCGACGGCCGGGATCATGATCGCGGCATGCAGCCAGGAAAGTGCGCCGGCGCTGGCGAAGATCACGATGGCGACCGCAGCGATGACGATCGACAGGAAGTTCTTCAGCGCGTTCAAACGATGATAGTCACCGCCGCTCGCAAGGCCGAGCGAGGCGAGCATCATGATGCCCATGCCTGCGCCGAAGAAGCCGCCGTAGAACGAGGTGATTGCCTGAAGCGCGAGCCCGAGCGGGCTTGCCGGGTGGCTTTCGCCCTTCGTCTTCGGCCTTAACTTCGGGCCGGCTGCAAAGATCGCGGTCGCGCCGAGCAACAGCCACGGCACCATGGAGCGAAAGGCCGGGTTCGATAGCGAGATTAGAAAGAGCGAGCCGCCGACGGCACCCACGGCCGAAATGATGCCGAGCACGATCGCGCTGCGCTTCATCTCTTTCAATTCGTTGCGATAGGCGAGCGTCGAGGTGATATAGCCGGGGAACTGGGTCACGGAAGAGGTGGCATTGGCACTGATTGGCGGCAGGCCGGCAAGTGTCAGCGCTCCGAAGGTCAGGAAGGTGCCGCCGCCTGCGATCGCGTTCACGGCGCCGGACAGGAAGCCGGATGTGAAGAGCAGGAAAATCATGGCAATGGTCATGCGACAGCGCTCCCGATACTTGGAGGCGAAGTCTTAAGGGCAGGAATCCAACGCAGCAAGGCGTTCAGGGTGCCTACCGGACACGAAATTTGTCTTGCATGGGGTGACAAGCCGGCCTGCTTGGTGTAATGGCCCCCTCGGAAATGGGCTTATTGCCCGTCTGCCAAAACAAAGAACTGCGAATTCGCTCCGACCCATCTGGGTCAATATCCTGCGGCATAGACCTGGGGATGACAGTTGAGCGCTCTGGCTGTTTCAGAAGAAACCGAGGTTAGACATGAACATCATTCAGCAGCTGGAAGCCGAACAGGCCGCCAAGATCGAAGCCAAGCGCAAGCTTCCGGAATTCTCCCCGGGCGACACGGTTCGCGTCAACGTGACCGTCAAGGAAGGCAACCGTACCCGCGTACAGGCCTATGAAGGCGTTTGCATCGCTCGTTCGGGCGGCGGCATCAACGAGAGCTTCACGGTTCGCAAGATCTCCTACGGCGAAGGCGTCGAGCGCGTATTCCCGGTCTACTCGCCGCTCGTCGAAAGCGTCGAAATCGTTCGCCGCGGTAAGGTCCGTCGCGCCAAGCTCTACTACCTGCGCGATCGTCGCGGCAAGTCGGCTCGTATCGTCGAGAACACCGGCACCCGCGCCCGCAAGCTGAACGACGCCGAGCGCGCCGCCGTTGCCGAGGAAAAGGCTCGTCTGGAAGCCGAGAAGGTCGCAGCAGCACAGGCTTTGGCCGCCGAAAAGGCAGCAGCCGAAGCCGCTGAAAAGGCCGCTGCCGCTGAAGCTGCAGCAGCAGCCGAAGCTTCTGCCGAATAAGCAGACGCAAAACGCATTGATGAAAGGCTCCGGTTTCCGGAGCCTTTTTTCGTTTGGGCCTTTGGAAGCAGGTTGGTCGCTCAGAGACTGATGCTGATCGCACCACCGGCCACGATGATGCAGGCAAGCAGCCTGCGAAGGGTGAGCGGTTCTCCCAGCAGGAACGCGCCGATCAGCACTGCAAAGACGACGCTTGTTTCCCGAACCGCCGTAACGAGGCCCGCGGGCGCATGGGCATAGGCCACCACGACGAGCCCATAGGCCAGCATGGCGACCACGCCGCCAGCAGCGGCCTTCCAGGTCAGCGGAGATCGCACGTCGATGACCAGGCCTTTCCGGGTCACCGCGAAGGCGATCGTGATCATGATGCCGAAGAGAAACAGCACCCAGAGCGCATAGGCGACTGGTTGCTCGACCAGTTTCACACCCCGAGAGTCGACCGTGGAGTAGCAGGCGATGATGAGGCCGGTCGCCAGGGCAAAGAGAATGGATGAGGTCGCAGCCCGGCTCTTGCCGAGCGACAGGCTCATAATGCCGGCGGCAATCAGGATGACACCCAGTGTTTGCCAGAGCCCCAGCACCTCACCGAAGAAGAGGAGGCCGCCCAGCGTGACCAGCAGCGGCACGGTGCCGCGAACGATGGGATAGACCTGCCCCAGCTCGCCATGCCTGTAGGCCGCGACCAGAAACAGGCTGTAGCCAACTTGGAGGCTCGCCGACAGCAGGATGTAAGGCCAGGCGGCGGCTCCGGGGACGGGAACCATGAACAGCAAGGGCAGGGTGATGATGCTTCCAGCGAGGCTCATTACTGTGATCGACCAGAGCCGGTCCGCTCCGGTGCGCAGAAAGGCATTCCAACTCGCGTGCAGAACGGCAGCAATCAGCGCCAGGCCGATGGCGACGGTACTCACGGCCGCAGCCTGCGGGACGAGAGATCAAATTCACGGATGTTCATGGAAGACCTGCAGGGCGGCATATGACATTTTTGTGACAGCGCGACGATAGCGGCTTTGGGTGCCTTTGCAACGGTCCGGCCAAAAGAAAACCGCCCGCTTTTCAGCGGGCGGCTATGGTGCAAAACAGCTTGCCAGCGGCTTACTTGAAGCTGCGGATGTCGACGAAGTGACCCGCCACAGCCGCGGCTGCCGCCATTGCAGGCGAGACGAGATGCGTGCGGCCCTTGAAGCCCTGACGGCCTTCGAAGTTGCGGTTCGAGGTCGAGGCGCAACGCTCGCCCGGCTTCAGGCGGTCATCGTTCATGGCGAGGCACATCGAGCAGCCCGGCTCGCGCCAGTCGAAGCCAGCGGCCTTGAAGATCTTGTCGAGGCCTTCCGCTTCCGCCTGTTCCTTCACGAGGCCAGAGCCCGGGACGATCATGGCCGATACGGTGGAAGCCACCGTCTTGCCTTCGACGACCTTGGCCACTTCGCGCAGGTCCTCGATACGGCCGTTGGTGCAGGAGCCGATGAAGACGCGGTCGACGGCGATGTCGGTGATCTTGGTGCCTGGCTTCAGGCCCATGTAGTCAAGAGCGCGCCACTTGGAGGTGCGCTTCGTCTCATCCTGGATGTCATCCGGGTTCGGGACGACGCCCTCAATGGAGACGACGTCCTCCGGCGAGGAGCCCCAGGAGACGATCGGCGGCAGGTTGGCAGCGTCGAGTACGACGACGCGGTCGAAATGCGCACCTTCATCGGACTTCAGCGTCTTCCAGTAGGAAATCGCCTGCTCCAGCGCTTCGCCCTTCGGCGCGCGCGGCTTGTCCTTGATGTATTCGAAGGTCTTTTCATCCGGTGCGATAAGACCGGCGCGGGCACCGCCTTCGATCGTCATGTTGCAGACGGTCATACGGCCTTCCATCGACAGGGCCTCGATCGCCTCGCCGGCAAATTCGATGACGTGGCCGGTGCCGCCGGCCGTGCCGATCTCGCCGATGATCGCAAGGATAATGTCCTTTGCCGTCACGCCTTCGGGCAACTTCCCGTCGACGCGCACCAGCATGTTCTTGGCCTTCTGCTGGATCAGCGTCTGGGTCGCGAGCACATGCTCGACTTCAGAGGTGCCGATACCATGGGCCAGCGCGCCGAAGGCACCATGCGTCGAGGTGTGGCTGTCGCCGCAGACGATGGTCATGCCAGGCAGGGTGAAGCCCTGTTCCGGGCCGACGATGTGCACGATGCCCTGGCGCTTGTCGGACGCGGAGTAGTATTCGACGCCGAATTCGGCAGCATTGGTGGCGAGCGCCTCGACCTGGATCCGGCTTTCCTCGTTCTTGATGCCGAGATGGCGGTCCGGCGAGGTCGGAACGTTGTGGTCGACCACGGCCAGCGTCTTCTGCGGTGCGCGAACCTTGCGGCCGGCCATGCGCAGCCCTTCGAAGGCCTGCGGAGACGTCACTTCATGGACGAGGTGACGGTCGATGTAGAGAAGACAGGTGCCGTCGTCCTGGCGATCAACGACGTGGTCGTCCCAGATCTTGTCGTAAAGGGTGCGGGGTGCGCTCATGGGTTAAGTTCCGTCCAGACTGAGGAAAAGGGATTTCGGTTTTTTAGGATGCAACAAGGTCGGCCGCAGCCGAAGGCGGTCAGCCGCGAAGGCTCGCCAAGGCCCCTTGAACGCGCGCGAAAAAGCGTGCCGGCAGACGCTTGTGGTCCTGCAGCACGATAAACTGGTTCGCGAGGCATCCGAATTTCGATCCCATGAGCGGCGTCTTACCAGTTTTCGCAGATGTCGGCAATTGCTTCGCTGGTCCTGTGACATCCGTCTGTCATGAAGCAGTCGTGCAAGCATGATTGATCTTCGTCAGTATAGATCATCCTCTCGGAACCGGCGTCATGAACGAAGACATCCATCGCATCAAGAATGAGATCCTCGACAGTTTCGACGAGGAACTGGAGCAACAGCTGGACGAGGATCGTCTCGACGATCTCGTCGCGGACGGGATGTCGGAACCGACGATCGACAGACGAATCTATTTCCGCGAACTCTTTCGCCTCCAGCATGAGCTGGTCCGCCTGCAGGACTGGGTGCAATACAAGAAACTGAAGATGGTCGTGCTGTTCGAAGGTCGCGATTCAGCCGGCAAGGGCGGCGCGATCAAGCGTGTTACCCAGCGGCTCAACCCGCGCGTCTGCCGGGTCGTGGCCCTTCCCGCCCCGACCGAACGCGAGCGGAGCCAGTGGTATTTCCAGCGCTATGTGCAGCATCTGCCGACGGCTGGCGAAATGGTTCTGTTCGACCGCTCCTGGTACAACCGGGCCGGCGTTGAGCGCGTGATGGGCTTCTGCGGACCGGACGAACTGGAGGAGTTTTTTCGATCCGTGCCGGAGTTCGAGCGCATGCTGGTTCGCTCCGGCATCATTCTCGTGAAGTACTGGTTCTCGATCACCGACGAGGAGCAGGAATTCCGCTTCCGCATGCGGATCAACGATCCCTTGAAGCAGTGGAAGCTGTCGCCCATGGACCTAGAGAGCCGTGTCCATTGGGAGGCCTATACGCGTGCCAAGGAAGAGATGCTGGAGCGTACGCATATTCCGGAAGCCCCGTGGTGGGTGGTCCAGGCAGTCGACAAGAAGAAGGCGCGTCTCAACATGATCGCCCATCTTCTGTCGCAGGTGCCATACGAGCATGTGCCAAAGGAAACCGTGGAGCTTCCTGAACGCGTTCGCAACGCCGACTATATCCGAAACCCGGTGCCGACCGAGATGTATGTTCCTGAGCGTTACTGACGGGGCGCTTCAGTCGCGCATGCGGGTGCGCATGCGCTGCTCGAAGCCGCGAAGCAGGATCGACAACCCGATCGTCAGTACCAGGTAGACATAAGCCACGATCGAATAGGTCTCGAAGAAGCGGAAGGACCCGGAAGCGTAGACTTTGCCCATCTGGGTGATGTCTGCGACGCCGAGGACAGAGACAAGGGACGAGTCCTTCACCATCGCGACGAAATCGTTCGAGAGCGGCGGGAAGATCACGCGGATCGCCTGGGGGAAGACCACCAGTCGAAACCGCTGGCTGCGGCTCAAGCCCAGAGCTTTTGCCGCCTCTATCTGCCCCTTGTCGATCGATTGGATGCCGGCGCGGAAGATTTCGGCGATAAAGGCCGAATAGCCGATCATCAGGGCGATGATCGCTCGCCACATCAGCGAGAAGTCGCGCACGACCATGGCGTCCGTCAGGCCGATCGAGATCAGTGGCGCGGTCACAAGGTTGTAAAGCGCCACAAAGGCGGGCGCGCCGACAAAGGCGATGTAGAAGAGCAGCACCAGGATCGGGATGCCGCGCACCACTTCCACGTAGAAGCGGGCCACTTGCCGCAGGGCCATATGGTCCGACATGCCGAGCAGCGCAATCAACAGCCCGAGTGCCGTGGCCAAAAGGAAGCCGATCAGCGTCACGAAAACAGTGACGCCGAGCCCTTTGACCACGGTGTTGAAGACTTGCGTGTAGAGATCGCTGAAGAAAATGACGATCCCGAGGGTCAGCGCCATCACGACGAAGGCGATCAGCCACCACGGCCGATCGCCTTTCTGGTCACCCTGGGGCAGGGTCTGGAATGCCATCAGTTACCCGCCTTCAGGTCGCAGGTCTGAAACTGGCTCATTCGCCCATCTTGTAGTCGAGGAACCACTTCTTGTTCATGGCTTCGATCGTGCCATCGGCTTTCATCGAAGCGATGGCGGCGTTCACCGGGGCTACGAGATCCGAACCCTTGGTGAAGATGAAGCCGAAGTCTTCCGAACCGAGCGGACCGCCGACGAGCTTGAGGCCGCCGTTCGAGGAATCGACATAGCCCTTCCCGGCCGTGCCGTCCGTCAGGACCACGTCGACATCACCCGTCTTCAGCGCCTGGACGGTCGCGCCGAAGGTTTCAAACAGCTTGATGCGTGGGTTCTGCTCGTTGCCGTCGAGGATCTCGTATACGGCAGTGTAGAAGGGCGTGGTGCCCGGCTGGGCGCCGACGAGGCCATCCTTGAATTCGCCGAAGCTCTTGCCATCGGTGAAGCGGCTTTCGTCGCCACGGACCAGCATGAACTGCTCGGAACGCATATAGGGCTCGGAGAAATCCACCTTCTCCTTGCGATCTTCCTTGATGGTGATGCCGGTCATGCCGATGTTGAACTGACCGTCCGAGACAGCCTGGATCATCGCGTCCCAGGAGGTGTTTTGGTATTCCACCTTGAAATTCAGACGCTTGGCGATCTCGTTCATCGCGTCATATTCCCAGCCGATCTGCTGGCCCGATTTGGGGTCCACGAATTGCAGCGGCGGATAGGCGTTTTCCGTTACGACAACGACGGATTTTCCGCCGAGATCCGGCAGGTCGCTCGCATGCGCGGCGAAAGGAACAAGGGCAAGGGCGGACAGACCGGCAAGAACGGCGCGGCGGAACAGCATGGAAATCTCCTGAATTGTGGCAGCGCAGAGTGTCACATCTTGTTCCATGCTGGCAAGGACTGCCAACGCGACGACGAACACCTGACGCAACTTGTTCTAGCAGTGCCGGTGGGGTGGGTGGTTCTGTTTTTCAGACCTTAACTGGAAAAACTGCCTTCTGGCGGCGCCCTCCAGCAAACGATATCCCTTCGGGCAATTTTCCTCGCTGTTCCCAAGGGATAAGTTCATGCTCAAGCGATCCGCAGTTCTGGCCATCAGCCTAGGCTTGTTCACGCCTTTGATGTACCCCGTTATGGTCTCTGCCCAGGAGGCTGTCGTCGCCGCTGCCGACAAGGAAGCCTTGTTCACAAGTGCCGATCCGAAGCTGCATGCCAACAAGCAGGTGGTCTACCACATCATGCGCGACCTCCTGGAGGCCGGGCATTGGGATAAGGCCGATCAGTTCCTGACCGAGCGCTATCTCCAGCACAATCCCAACGTCCCTTCGGGTCGTGATACCGTCGTCGGGTTTTTCACCCAGGTCCTGAAGGTCGAAAAGAAGCCGATCCCCGAGAAACTGTCGACACCAGTGGCGTTCGTCACGGCCGAGGGCGATCTGGTCACGGTTGCCATCGTTCGGGAGGAGAAGGACCCGAAGGATCCTTCCAAGACCTATACCACCACGTGGTATGACACCTGGCGTATTGTCGACGGGAAGGCCGACGAACACTGGGATTCGGCAATCAAGGAATAAAGTAAAAGCGGGCCGCCCGCGTTTCCGCAGGTGGCCCGCACAATTCTGTTCAGTCGTGTCTCACGTGAATCAGAAGGTCGCCGTCTTCGGATCAGGTCCGATACGAGCGCCCGCGTCATCCAGTCCGTTCAGTCTGTCCAGATCCTCCGCCGACAGCTTGAAGTCGAAAACCTTGAAGTTCTCGACGATGCGCGACGGCGTGACCGACTTCGGGATGACCACAAGGCCATTCTCGATATGCCAGCGAATGATCACTTGAGCTGGTGTACGGCCAAGTTTCTGTGCAATCTCTGCGATGACAGGATGGCCAAGCAGCTTGCCCTGGCCAAGGGGGCTCCAGGACTGCGTGGCGATCTTGTGCTTCTCGTGGAAGGCGCGGGTTTCGCGCTGCTGGAAGTCGGGGTGAAGCTCGATCTGGTTGATGACAGGCACGACGCCGGTCTCGGCCACGATCTTTTCGATATGCTCCGGATAGAAGTTCGACACGCCGATCGACTTCGCCCGACCTTCCTCTTTCAGCGATACAAGGGCCTTCCAGGTGTCGACGAAGAGGCCACGATGCGCTGACGGCCAGTGGATGAGATAAAGGTCAACGTAATCAGTGCCGAGGCGCTTGAGGCTCGCTTCGAAAGCCTTCAGCGTCTGCTCGTAACCTTGATCCGTGTTCCACAGCTTGGTGGTCAGAAAGATGTCGGAGCGCGGAAGGCCGGACTGGCGAATGCCTTCGCCCACGCCCTGCTCGTTTTCATAGACGGCAGCCGTATCGACATGACGATAGCCGGCGTCGAGTGCTGCCTTGACCGCCGGTGCCGCCTCATTGTCGGGCGTTTGCCACACACCAAGGCCAACCTGCGGAATGCGGGCGCCATCATGCAGCGAGAGGTAAAGCTGATCTGTCATATTGAAATCTCCAGGTCGGGGATGGTCAACGCAATGAATGCGGAAGGAAAATGGAGCGGTAAAATCCGGGCTTCGATGCCGGCCGCCTTTCCTAACTAGTCCGATCCGGCCGCGATAAAAGAGGCATGCCGTCCAATTCGCCTGAACGGGATATCAGAGAACCTGAAGGATCGTCCTGCGGTCAAGATGCGGCAGGAGGCGGCACATATCCCGGTGGCGAATGGCAACGCACCCCTCCGTCGGCGTGAAGCCCGGCCGTGCAATGTGGAAGAAGATCGCCGATCCGCAGCCCCTCTTTCGCATGCGCATGTTCCAGTCCATCACGACACAGATGTCATAGAGTTCGTCCACGCGCTCGATACGTTCGTGGCTTGCCGTGAAGGGCGCGCGAACCGGGCGATTGTAGTTCGGGTGACCATTGGCGTCGCACCAGAGCATGTCGCCGCGAGTGCGCTGCAGCCGGAGCTGGCTTTGTGGCGGCTTGATGCGATCACCTCGGTGATAGGCATACAGGAGAGGCATGCTGGCAATCGGCGTTGCGCCATCACCCTCACGCTTTCGGCTCGTCCTGCCGCTTCGGCCGATAGCTGCGGGAATACTGAGGGTGCCCGCTTGCAGAATAGCCCGACGCTGGTCGCGCGGAGCCGAGCGGACCACAACACGGGCCAAAGTCTTTCGTTGCTGTCGCGAAACCTTTGGTCTCTTGGTCACGACTTTTTGCCTTGTTCGTGATTATTGTTGTACGCTGAGCTCTTCAACTGCTGCAACAACGACTTACATGCCGTGCAAGAGGGCAGCAAGGCCTTCGCCGATGGACCATTCTGGAAGGATGACGGATGACGACGCGGACCATTCTGCTCGTGGATGACGACGATGATCTGAGGCAGATCCTGGTCGAGCAGCTCTCGCTTTACGAAGAGTTCTCGCTGCTTCAGGAAAGTAACGCCACCCGCGCCATGCAGACGGCCAAGACTGCGCAGGTCGATCTGATGATCATGGACGTTGGTCTTCCGGACATGGACGGTCGTGAAGCCGTGAAGCTGCTGCGCAAGGGAGGGTTCAAGTCACCGGTGATCATGCTTACCGGGCACGACACGGATTCCGATACGATCCTCGGCCTTGAGGCAGGTGCCAACGATTATGTCACCAAGCCCTTCCGTTTCGCCGTTCTGCTGGCCCGCATCCGTGCGCAGCTACGCCAATACGAGCAGAGCGAAGATGCGACCTTCGGCGTCGGTCCCTATCTGTTCAAGCCGAGCCAGAAGCTTCTGACTACCGACGACGGAAAGAAGATCAGGCTGACGGAGAAGGAATCGGCGATCATCCGATACCTCTACCGCGCTGGCCAGAAGGTCGTGACACGCGACGTGCTGCTTGAGGAAGTCTGGGGCTACAATTCCGGGGTGACCACGCATACGCTGGAAACCCATGTCTACCGTCTTCGCCAGAAGATCGAGCGGGATCCGTCCAATGCCGAGATCCTTGTTACGGAAAACGGCGGGTACAAGATCGTTCCCTGATCGGTATGAGAGTGCATCATATCGGGGATGAGGACGGCTGACGGGTCGTCACTCTCCCCGTTTTGCGTTATGGACGGTCAACAGGCAGATGACATCCAAACCGTCTGCAGAGGATGAACGCCATGGCACTCAGCGACGATATCGAGCTCCTGTCGGAATTGCCGCTCTTTTCCGGCCTCGACACCGATCAGTTGCGACTGATCGCCTTCGGCGCGGAGCATCGACAGGTTGCTGCCGGCCAGGCCCTGTTTCGCGAGAAAGCGCCTGCGGAATGCGCCTACGTCATCGCGCGCGGCGACATCGAGCTCTACGTGATCGGACGGGATGGCAAGCCTCATCTGGAGACGCGTGTCGGGCCAGGCGTGATGCTCTCCGAGCTCGCACTGGTGACCATGGTGGAGCGCAAATACACCGCAGTTGCGGCGCAGGACGTTGAAGTCATCCGCATCACGCGCGCGCTTTTTCACCGGCTGCTTGAGGAATATCCGCAGATGGCCCGCCAGGTTGAAGGCAGGATCAAGCAGTCTCTGGCCGCATTGATCGAAGGGTCTGAAGCCCTGGCGCCCCGCTTCAATTAAATAGCCTGCTGTCTATCGCCTGCTATGCGGCCTTGAAGTGTGCTGTCACCGGCACATGGTCGGACGGCTGTGTCCAGCCGCGCGCTTCTTTCAGCACGTCGACGCCGGTGAGCAGCGGTGCGAGGTCCCCGGACGACCAGACATGATCGAGGCGACGGCCGCGATCGGCTGCGGCCCAATCCTTGGCGCGGTAGCTCCACCAGGTGTAGAGCTTCTCAGAGGCCGGCACCTGCTGGCGCATCAGGTCCACCCATTTGCCCTGTCGCATGATGTCGAGCAGTCCTTCGGTTTCCACCGGCGTGTGACTGACGATCTTCAGCATCTGCTTGTGCGACCACACGTCATGTTCCAGCGGCGCGATGTTCAGGTCGCCGACCAGAATGGAACCGGTGTTCGGCTCGGCTTCCGCCGAGAGCATCTTCATCTCCTGGATGAAATCGAGCTTGTGGCCGAATTTGGGATTGATGTCCCGATTGGGTTCGTCGCCGCCGGCCGGAACATAGAAGTTATGCAGGCGGATCCGGCGGCCGGCCCATTCGAAGACTGCCGAGATGTGGCGGCTGTCACCCACGCCGCAATAGTCCTGGCGGTGATCTTCGGCGAGCGGCAACTTCGAGCAGATCGCGACGCCGTGATAGCCCTTCTGACCATGGATCACGATGTTGGAATAGCCGAGTGCCGCAATCGCATCGATCGGAAACTGGTCGTTCTGGCACTTGATCTCCTGCAGGCACAGGATGTCCGGGTTCACGCGCTTCAGAAAGTCCTCGACGATCGGAAGGCGCAGGCGCACCGAATTGATGTTCCAGGTGGAGATCGAGAGTGTCATGGCGTCCGCTTTCCAGGTTCCTCCGCGTGTTTAGGGGATTACGGCGCGCATGAACAGAAAAAGGCGGCAGGACCTGTCGGGTCTGCCGCCTTCTCCACAACTCGAAGGGTTTACCTCAGCCGCCGCGCTTCTGGCCATGGACCTCGGCATAGGGGATTTCGAACACGCTCGGATCCAACTGCACGCCGTTCTGGACGTTGAAGATCATGACGGACGTATCCTTCTTCTGCATGTCAGTGATCGTCCACTGACGCAGTTCGAAGCTCTTGGGGTCGAACATCAGGGTGATGGTCGAGTCGCCGAAGATTGTCCGGTCGCCGAGTACGATGGTGGTCAGATCGGCTTCCTGCTTCACATCGCGAACCATCTGATTGCCGAGGTCGATGCGCTCCGAAAGCAGTATGCTGAGCGGCGTCTTGTTCAGCGGATAGAGGTCCCAGGTCTTCAGCTTCATATTGCCGATGACCACGTTCTTGCCGTCGGAAATCACGCGCATCGGCGACGGCTTCTCGTAGTTGAAGCGCAGCTTGCCCGGGCGTTCGATAAAGAACTTGCCGCCGGTCTGCTCGCCGCGCGGACCGAACTGGACGAATTCGCCCATCATTGTCTTCACGCTCGAGAAATGGTCGGCGATCTGCTGTGCCGCGCCGGGGGCGGCGAAAACGGGAAAGGGCAGGGCGGCGCAAGCCATGAATGCGGCCGTGCCCAGCACGAACTGGCGACGGCTGGCCACCACCGGCATGTGTGCGTCGCGTTCAGTTTTATCGGTCATGCGGTACTCCTTCATATGCTAACGGTCTCGCCGAAAAAGGCGGCGGCTTCATGGCCATGCGCGCCCTTGCTGCTGCGGCAACTCGTCCCGTACCGTTGTTGTTCCATGATGGAACGTGGTCCGGCTGTTACTCTTCGGTCGGGACCAGGATCTCGCGTTTGCCCGCGTGATTGGCCGGGCCGATAATGCCTTCCTTCTCCATGCGTTCGATCAGCGAGGCGGCCCTGTTGTAGCCGATGCCTAGGCGGCGCTGGACGTAGGAGGTCGATGCCTTGCCATCTCGAAGCACGATCGCCACGGCCTGATCGTAGGGATCGTCCGACTCGCCGAGATTGCCAGTTCCGATCGGACCGCCGCCGTCTTCGCCATCTTCATCGTCATCGATGGTGATGGCTTCCAGATATTGCGGCGAGCCTTGCGTCTTCAGGTAAGCGACGATCTCTTCGACCTCGTGGTCCGAGACGAAGGGGCCGTGAACACGCTGGATGCGACCACCGCCGGCCATATAGAGCATGTCACCCATGCCGAGCAGCTGCTCTGCGCCCTGCTCGCCAAGGATCGTGCGGCTGTCGATCTTCGAGGTGACCTGGAAGGAGATGCGGGTCGGGAAGTTCGCCTTGATCGTGCCGGTGATAACGTCGACCGAGGGACGCTGCGTTGCCATGATGACATGGATGCCGGCGGCACGTGCCATCTGGGCGAGCCTCTGTACGGCGCCTTCGATGTCCTTGCCGGCGACCATCATCAGGTCGGCCATTTCGTCGATGATCACGACGATATAGGGCAGGGGCTGCAGGTCGAATTCTTCCGTCTCGTAAATCGCTTCGCCGGTCTGGCGATCGAAGCCTGTCTGGACGGTGCGGGTCAGGACCTCGCCCTTCTCCAGCGCCTGGGCGACACGGGTGTTGAAGCCGTCGATGTTGCGCACACCGATCTTCGACATCTTCTTGTAGCGCTCTTCCATCTCGCGGACGGTCCATTTGAGCGCCACAACGGCCTTCTTCGGATCGGTCACGACCGGTGACAGCAGATGCGGGATGCCGTCATAGACGGAGAGTTCCAGCATCTTCGGGTCGATCATGATCAGGCGGCACTGCTCCGGCGTCATCTTGTAGAGGAGCGAGAGGATCATCGTGTTGATCGCAACCGACTTACCCGAGCCGGTGGTACCCGCGACGAGCAAATGGGGCATCTTTGCGAGGTCGGCGATCACAGGTTCGCCGCCGATCGTCTTGCCGAGCGCCATGGCAAGCTTCGCCTTGTTGCCGTCGAAGTCGCGGCTGCCGATCAGTTCGCGCAGATAAACGGTCTCGCGGGTCTGGTTCGGCAGTTCGATACCGATCGCGTTGCGGCCGGGGACGACCGCGACACGGGCAGCGATCGCGCTCATCGAACGGGCGATGTCATCTGCCAGACCGATGACACGGGAAGACTTGATGCCCGGTGCCGGCTCTAGCTCGTAAAGTGTGACGACAGGGCCGGGGCGAACATGGATGATCTCGCCCTTGACGCCGAAGTCGTCCAACACACCTTCGAGCAGACGCGCATTGTGCTCCAATGCTTCCGCCGACAAGGTGGCATCTCGCGCAACCGCGCGGGGCTCGGCGAGAAGATGCACCGACGGCAGCTGGAAGCCTTCCGGGCGCAGAAGCGATCCTTGCGCATCGCGATCGACGCGTGCGCCGGGTTTGGGCCGGGCGGCAGGGGCAACGACCCGGGCAGATGCGCCGCTTGCGCGTGCGCTTGCTCCCCGCGCGCCGCTGTCGGGAAGGATCCCGGCCGGGCGTGGCATGTCGTCGAGATCGAAATCATCGTCCTCGTCGTCGAAGCTGCCGGTGGACATTGGCGGGGGCGAGACGATGGAGCGGCCAACCGGACGGGCGGGAGCGCCTTCCAGCGACGGCTCGACACGCGCGTTGAGCGGGAGAGCCTTCGCCCTCACGGGTTCGTTCAGGGTGCCGAACTCGTCATCATTGAAATCATAGGGCTGGTCGAAGTCGCGGTCGCGGCGCTCGTTTGCCTTCAGGCCGAAAAGACGGCGAACCCGGGCGCGCGCTGTATACCAATTGTGCGTGACCGCACCCATCATCAGCGCGATCGGTCCCTCGCTGTCCTCGTCGTCTTCGCCGTCGTCGAAAACAGGTTCCTTCGGTTGGCGACGCACGATCGGGGCGACGGGCTCGTCATCCTCGACCTGCTCGGACGGCTTGCCGAGAATGCCCGCAGCAAACAGCATCAACCATGTGGCCGGCAGCGCCAGAATGCCGCCAAGCACCATTGCGAATGTCGAGGTCGGATAGGCGCCGATAAACAGTGCCGGAAAGCGCAGAATGAGATCGCCCAGAACGCCACCGGTGCCGCTCGGAAGTGGCCATGTGTTGGGCGGCGGAAAGCAGCCCACGGCGGCGGCGGCAATCAACGCGCCCGCAAACCAGGCGCCAATCCGGGCCGGAATGCGGTTGAGCTTGCGTCCACCGATGAGCGCGAAGGACCATGCGAGCACCGGCAGCAAGGCCAGCAGGCTGCCAAGGCCGAAGAACTGCATCATCAGGTCTGCAAACACTGCGCCCGGCAGGCCAAGGATATTGGTGGGTGGATTGTCCGTTGCATAGGAGAGGCTTGGATCGGACACGTTCCATGTGGCGAGTGCCGCCACAGCGAGCACCAGAAGCAGGAAGAGTGCAAAACCCGTCAGCGCGAAAATCTGCCGAAACAGGAACGCGGACAACGCGGAGCGGGTGGAATGCTCCGGAAGCGCTGCGGAATTGCTTCTGCTCATGGGGTCTCTGTCCGTCCTGTTGCCGGTGATGCCTTCGGACGCCCGGCGTGAACCGGGATCGCCATCTGGGACCCTACAGGATGGAGGGTTAATGGCGCATTAACCATGCGTTTGCGTCCCATGGCGGGCGGTTCGCAAAAAAAACGCCCGGGCGATGAGACCCGGGCGCTGCCGCATTTTAGGAGGTGAAGATCCGCCAGGGATCTTAGTTGTGGTACGCGGCTTCGCCGTGCGAGGCGAGGTCGAGACCTTCGCGCTCGGCTTCGACAGGCACGCGCAGGCCAACGATCAGGTCGACGATCTTGTAGAGGATGATCGAACCAATGCCGCACCACAGAAGCGTCACGACAACGGCGTAGATCTGCGTCATGACCTGACCACCCATGGTCACGCCTTCAGCATAGCCGATGCCGCCCAGTGATGCGGATGCGAATACGCCGGTGGCAATAGCGCCGAAGAGGCCGCCAACGCCATGGACGCCAAAGACATCCGCAGTGTCGTCGTAGCCAAACTTGTTCTTCACGACGGCGACGAAGAAGTAGCAGAGCGGCGAAACCATCAGACCCATGACGATCGCACCCATCGGGCCGGCGATACCGGCGGCAGGGGTGATGGCGACGAGACCGGAGATCATGCCGGACGCTGCGCCAAGCATGGAAGCCTTGCCGCGGGTGAAGGTTTCAACCAGGCACCAGGAGATGACGGCAGCTGCGGTCGCAATGAAGGTGTTGACCGTTGCCAGCATTGCGCCACCCGTTGCTTCGAGGTTCGAGCCGGCGTTGAAGCCGAACCAACCGACCCAGAGCATTGCTGCACCGACCAGAGTGAGCGTCATCGAGTGCGGAGCCATCATGTCCTTGCCGTAGCCCGTGCGCTTGCCGAGCATGATGGCGCCGATCAGGCCAGCAACGCCGGCATTGATGTGCACGACCGTACCGCCGGCGAAGTCAAGTGCGCCCCAGCCAAAGATCAGGCCATTTGCGTCCCAGACCATATGCGCGATCGGGAAATAGACGAAGGTGACCCAGAGAAGGCAGAACAAAACGGCGGCCGAGAACTTGATGCGCTCGGCGAAAGCGCCGACGATCAGGGCCGGGGTAATGGCCGCGAACGTCATCTGGAAGAGCATGAAGATATACTCTGGGATCACGGCGTCAGAGAAGGTCGCTGCCGTGCTGTCCGGCGTGACGCCAGCAAGAAAGAGCTTCGCGAAGCCGCCAAAATAGGGGTTCGTCGAACCACCAAAGGCGAAGGAGTAGCCGTAGATCACCCAGATCAGCATGATTGCCGAACCGATGACCGTGCACTGCATGAGAACGGAGAGCATGTTCTTGGCGCGAACGAGGCCGCCATAGAACAGAGCGAGGCCCGGGATGAGCATGAACAACACGAGAATCGTGCAAAGGAACATGAAGGCGGTGTCGCCCTTGTTCGGAACCGGCGCTGCGGCGACCGCTTCGGCGGCAGCCGGGGCTGCTTCCTGCGCGAAGGCGACAACCGGCGCCAGCAGGGCTGCGGACGCGGCGCCAATGCGCACGAGGTTGGAATTCAACTTGGCAAATGACATCAGTAACAACTCCCCTTACAGCCGTTCTTACAGCGCTTCGGTATTGGTTTCGCCGGTGCGGATGCGCACGGCCTGATCGATCGCGTAGACGAAGATCTTCCCGTCGCCGATCTGGCCGGTCTTGGCAGCCGAAGCGATCGCTTCAACGGCCTTGTCGGCAAGTTCGGACGAGACGGCGATCTCGATCTTCAGTTTCGGCAGAAAGCTGACGGCGTATTCGGTGCCGCGGTAGATTTCGGTGTGCCCCTTCTGGCGCCCATAGCCCTTGACCTCGGTCACGGTCAGGCCCTGGATCCCCACAGCCGTCAAGGCCTCGCGTACCTCGTCCAGCTTGAACGGCTTGATGATAGCCATCACAATCTTCATCTGGTTTCCCATCCTTTGCTTGTCCTCGGCTCGGAGCCGACTCTCCTTGCCGCCGGCAGGAACTTTCGCGCAGCGACTGACAAGTGACATTCAAAAGGCGTGCCAGATTCAGAATTTTCTATAAGTTATTGAAATGTAAAGCTTCTGTGAAATTGAGCTAATAAACAGGCAGTTGAATGCGCAATGTGCGCACAAAAATTGTGCATAAAAGAAACTTTGATGCTGTTTTAGTCATTTGCTCGTTTGCGGATCAGGCCTTCCTGCGCCACTGACGCGACAAGCCGTCCATCCCGCATGAATATGCTGCCGCGGGTCATGCCGCGGGCTCCGGCGGCACTGGGGCTGTCCTGTGTGTAGAGCAGCCAGTCGTCCAGCCGGCAGGGTCTGTGGAACCACATCGCGTGGTCGAGGCTCGCCACCTGCAGCTCCGGATCGAAGATCGAGGTGCCATGGGCATAAAGCGACGTGTCGAGCAGGGTCATGTCCGAGAGATAGGCAAGGATTGCTGCCTGATAGTGCCTGTCATCCGGCACCAGCCCAGACGCCCGCACCCAGATATGGGCCTCGGGCTCGAGTTTTTCGCGTGATAGATAGTGGGTGAGCGACGTCGGGCGGATTTCGATCGGGCGTTCGCGCCCCCAGTATTTCTTCACCGTATCCGGCGCCTGCGCGAGGAAAGCAGCGCGGAACTCGGCTTCGCCCATCAGGGTTTCGGGGGCGGGTACGTTCGGGATCGATACCTGGTGATCGAAGCCCGGCTCCTCCACCTGGAAGGAAGCCGACATCGAGAAGATGGCCTTGCCATGCTGGATTGCGACGACGCGTCGCGTGGTGAAGGATGAGCCATCCCGGATGCGCTCGACCTGATAGACGATCGGGATGGACGGATCGCCCGGGCGCATGAAATAGGCATGCAGGGAATGAACGATGCGATCCGGATCGACGCAACGCTGTGCTGCCATCAAGGCTTGTGCGATGACGAGGCCGCCGAAGACCCGCTGCCAGCCATTCTGCGGGCTGCTGCCACGAAACAGGTTTTCCTCAAGCTTTTCGAGATCGAGACGCTCGATCAGCTCCTGCATCGGTTTGGTCTGTCCAGCTGGCTGCGACATAATGCATTGCTCCGCTTATAGGCACCCGTTCAAGGCTGATCTATATAGGTGTCGTCAGGTCTACAAGAACAAAGGAATTTGCCATGCTGGATGTGCTCGTCGTCGGCGGAGGCTATGTCGGTCTGTCCGCAGCCGTTGCCATCAAGCAGGCTGCTCCCCACCTCGCGGTCGAAGTGGTCGAGGCCGCCCCCGAGGAAGCCTGGAAAAAGGATCTGCGCGCGTCCGCGATCATCGCGGCCGCCACCAAGATGCTCGACGTCTTCGGTCTCTGGGACCGGATTGAGCCCGATGCGCAGCCGATCACCCAGATGATCGTCACCGATTCGAAAACGTCGGACCCTGTGCGTCCCGTCTTCCTCACCTTCGACGGTGCGGTCGAGGACGGTCGCCCCTTTGCGCATATGATCCCGAATGTCAGCATGGTCGCAGCGCTTCGCGAAGCCTGCGCCGATCGCGGGATCGCCATTCGTCACGGACTGCGGGCAACCGGCTTTCGCGACACGGGGCCGAGTGCCGAACTGACGCTGTCTGACGGCAGCGTCGTTTCATCACGGCTTGTCGTTGCCTGCGATGGCGTGCGCTCGAAGCTCAGGGATCTTGCCGGCATCAAGACGGTCACCTGGCAATACGGCCAGTCCGGCATTGTGACCACCGTCGAACATGAGCGCCCGCATGACGGCGTTGCCGAGGAGCATTTCCTGCCTGCCGGCCCGTTTGCGATCCTGCCCCTCAAGGGCAATCGCTCGTCGCTCGTCTGGACCGAGCGGACAGAGGATGCCGACAGGCTGGTAGCTTCGGATGATCTGGTTTTCGAGGCTGAGCTCGAACGACGCTTCGGCCACAAGCTGGGCACGATCCGGGCGACGCCTGACCGGCGCGCATTTCCGCTTGGCCTCACGCTCGCCCGCGCCTTCATCGCGCCGCGGCTCGCTCTGGCCGGCGATGCCGCCCATGGCATTCACCCGATTTCGGGCCAGGGGCTCAATCTCGGCTTCAAGGATGTCGCAGCACTCGCCGAAACGGTGGTCGAGGCGGATCGCTTGGGGCTCGATATCGGTTCGGTGAATGTGCTTGAGCGCTATCAGATCTGGCGCCGGTTCGACACGTTCCGGATGGGGGTAACGACGGATGTGCTCAACCGGCTCTTCTCCAACGACATCACGCCGGTCCGGGTGATGCGCGATTTCGGCCTCGGCATGGTCGATCGCATTCCGGGTCTGAAGAGCTACTTCATTCGCGAGGCAGCAGGTGCTTCCGGCCGCGATCGTCCTCGCCTGCTGGGCGGACAGAGCATCTGAACGCAAATCCCGCTGGCGGAAGCGAGGCGGCCTCTCAGGCCGGCATTTCGAGCTTGCGGGCTTCCGATACCAGCATGATCGGGATGCCGTCGCGGATCGGGTAGGCGAGCCTGCCCTTCTCCGAGACGAGTTCGTTCTTCTCACGATCCCATTTCAGCGTGCCCTGCGTCAGCGGGCACACCAGGAGCTCGAGCATCTTGGGATCGACAAGGCTGGTCGGATTGTCTGCCATCGGCTCACTGCAACATGGTGTCGGCATCGCCAAACGTGCGTGCGAGCAGGATCTCGGTGATCGCAATCAGGGTCTCGGCGCGCGTCTTCAAATCCGGTGCCTCGAGCAGGGCCTGCTTTTCCGGAGGACCAAACGGCGACATCATCGACAGGGAATTAACCAGAGTGAGGTTGGAGGCGCGCTCGACGCTCTCCCAATCCGCTTCCAGCTTGTTGGCCTCAAGATAGGCCTTAAAGGCGCCGAGCAGGCCCGCGCGGTCCACCTGTCCCTCATCCTCTGCGCTTGTCAGATCGGCGACGAAGGGGGCGATATGGAAGGTCCGGAATGGCTTAGAAGTCTGGACCTCGTCCATCAGGCGAAAACGGCACACGCCCGCCAAAGACACGATGTAGCGACCGTCACCGGTCTCGGTAAACGAGGTGATCCGTCCGATGCAGCCGACCTGAGCCAGTTGCGGACGCTCGGGCAGGATGTTGGCCTGAACCTCGGTCATGGCGGGCTGGATCATCCCGATCAGCCGGTTGCCCGAGATCGCCGCGTCGAGCATGGCGAGGTAACGCGGCTCGAAGATGTTGAGGGGGAGCTGGCCGCCGGGCAGCAGCAGCACGCCGGAGATGGGGAAGACCGGGACCGTCTCTGGAAGGTCCGCAGCCGTCAGATATCGGGCATTTCCCACTTGCATTGAAGCACATCCTGTCCGGAGAAAATCCGGTGTTCATTCTTGCTTCTATCTGGGTCGCGGCGGCCAAAACTCAAGGCCTGCGGCGGCTCACGAAAAGAGGATCGACGAGAGCTTGCGACGCGCCATGACGGTTGCCGGCTCCTTCGGCCCCCAGACTTCGAAGAATTGCAGCAGCTGCTTGCGCGCGCCGTCGTCATCGAAAGTGCGGTCACGCTTCATGATCAGCAGCAGATGCTCCGCCGCTTCTTCGCGACGACCCTCGACATTGCGGATCTTGGCGAGCTTCATGCGTGCCTCGTGATCGTCGGGATTGAGCGACAGCGTGTGCTCAAGTGCCACAGGGCCGCCAAGCTTGCGGGCTTCGTCGATCTGGTCGAGCCGCTTGAGAAGCGCCTGCACCTCCGGCGCCTTGGCCAGCTCCTCCGGCAGTTGCGTGAGAAGCTCGCGCGCCCCTTGATGCTGATTGGCGCCGATCATGCATTCCGCCAGACCTGCGATCGCCTGGGTATTGTCAGGGTCCGCCTGCAGGATTGCGGCGAAGAGCTGGGCCGCGCCGTCGATGTCGCCGCCGGCAAGCAGGCCGGAGGCTTCTTCAAGCACAGCCGCGATCTCTGCCGCCTGATCGGCGCCAGCAGGACCTGCCACCTTGTCGATGAATGCCTTGACCTGGCTTTCGGGCAGCGCGCCCATGAAGCCGTCCGCCGGGCGGCCGTTGACGAAGGCGACCACAGCCGGGATCGACTGGATGCCGAGCTGGCCGGCGACCGAAGGATGGTCGTCGATGTTCATCTTGACCAGCTTCACGCGGCCGCCGGCTTCGGTGACCGCTTTTTCGATGATCGGTGTCAGCTGCTTGCACGGACCGCACCAGGGGGCCCAGAAATCGACCAGAACCGGCTGGTTGCGCGATTCGTCCATGACGTCGCGGGCAAAATTGGCCGTGGTGGTGTCCTTGATGAGTTCACCGGCCGGCGGAGCCGCTGCAGCGGGGCCACCAAACTGGGCCGTCATGGTCTGGTTGCCATAGCCGCCGTAAGGGTTGCCGTAGTCGCTCATCATGCATCTCCCGCCTGTTTCGCGACCTAAAGGTGGCCGCCGTCATTGCCGTTAAGATCGTATGTCAGGCCGTGACTTTCAAGACAAGCGGCGTGTGGCCGGTCGCTTCCATGAAGCGAACCAGATCATCGCGGCCGATCGAGGTCGTGGCGTCGTTGGAGAGCGGATGGCAGTTGATGATCTCGTGCTCCATCAGATCCTTGTCGAGGACGAAGGTCACGTTCTTGCCCGTATCGTTGATCGCGCCAAAGGCGGTCACGGCTCCTGGCACGACGCCGAGATACTCCATCAGCTTCTCCGGCTTTCCGAAGGAAACCTTGCTGGCAGCGCCAATGATCGTGTGCACGGTTTTCAGATCGACCGAGGCATTTTCCTCGACCGTCAGGAGGAAGAAGTTGTCCTTCTTGTCCTTGACGAAGAGATTTTTCGTGTGACCGCCGGGGATCTCGTCGCGCAACGACACCGATTCCGCCACCGTAAAGACCGGCGGATGGGTCTTTGTCTTGTGGGCTGCTCCCAGTTCATCGAGGAAACGGAAGAGATCGTCTGCTGATTTCGGCGTCGTCATGGTGCCTCGCTTCAAAAGTCAGGGTTTTGCCCGGGCCATCTACTCGATTTCTGTTCGAGCCATAGGCTCAAGACCGACATACTGCAATCTTTCTTGGCGCCAAAAACCCCGCAAAAACTGAGCTTTGTCAGCCTGTTGTGAAGATTTCGAATTTTTTTGGCCCTGATCCGTCATTTCCCTGTTGCATTTAAAAATCGGTTGGGCCATATAGCGCCCGTCGCCGCAAGACGGACGGCCCACGATCCAGACACTACCCCAGGATCGAGGTTATGAGCGGGTGTAGCTCAGGGGTAGAGCACAACCTTGCCAAGGTTGGGGTCGAGCGTTCGAATCGCTTCACCCGCTCCATTTTCTCCTCCGAGAATGGTAACTTTGTCACGATCCAAGCCAATGTGGCCTGATCGTTTCCAGTACGCGACCGACTGCAGGACATCCTGCAGCCGACCGGTATTCTGACATCATGCCCTTGAGAACACGTAGTCCGTTTCCTGACGCAGCACCTCGCCGGGGTGCAGGATTGCATTCGGGAAGTTCGGATGATTGATCGCATCCGGCCAGACCTGTGTTTCCATGCAGAAACCGGCAAAGGCGCCGTAGCGGCGGCCGTCGAGGCCCGGGACGGCGGGTGACACCTTTCCGCCGGCATAGAACTGCACGCCCGGCTCCGTTGTCAGGATCTCCATGGTCACGCCCGAATTGACGCTGCGGGCCAGCGCCACGCTGCGTTTGGCGACACGGCTGCTGGAGAAGCAGAAATTGTGGTCGTAGCCCAGTTGCTCCCCATCCACCTCAAGGCGAATCGGTCGCATTTCGCGGAAATCGAAGGCCGTGTTCTCGACAGGGCGAATTTCGCCTGTCGGGATCAGTCTCTCGTCGACCGGAGTATAATGGTCGGCCGCGATCATCAGGTCATGGCCGAGAATGTCGGGCCGGCCATCCAGATTGAAATAGGCGTGGTGGCAGACATTGGCGATCGTCGGCTTGTCGGTCACTGTTTCATAAAGGGCAGAAAAGGTGCCGCCGGCTTTCAGCGCAAAGGTCGCGCGTGTCCGCGTCGTGCCGGGATAACCGGCGCGGCCGTCCGGATCGGTCACCTCCATCACGACGAAATCGGACCCGTGTTCCAGGATCGTCCAGTTCTGGCGCCCCATGCCATCAGAACCGCCATGCAGATGACTGACGCCTTTTTCGTTGAGCTCCAGCTGGTAGTCGGTGCCATCCAGCGTGAACCGGCCACCACCGATGCGGTTGGCGCAGCGGCCTGGTGTCGCGCCGAAATAGGGCGAATGATCGAGATAGCCGGCAAGGTCCTCGAAACCGAGCACCAGTGGCGCGTCGTGGCCGTCGAGGCGCAGGTCCTGCAAGACCGCACCGAAGGTGATGATCGAGGCTTCAAGACCGCCTCCCTTCAGGGTGACCTTCTCGACTGCTTCTCCCGTGGGCATCACGCCAAACACTGTCTTCGTCATCTTGTCGCTTCCTCGCCTCTTCTCATCAAAGTCTTTTTTCTGTCCGTCACCGCGCCAGTTCACGTGCGGCGGCCTCGAGGCCACCGAGCGTCAGGGGATACATCCGGTCGCCGATCAACCGGCGAATCAGGCCAACGGACATCGTATAGTCCCAGTTCGCCTCCGAAAGGGGATTGATCCAGAGGTGGCGCCGGAAATGGTCGGTCAGTCGTGTGAGCCAAGCCGCACCGCTTTCGGTGTTCCAGTGCTCCACCGAGCCGCCGGGATGCGTGATCTCGTAGGGGCTCATCGCGGCATCGCCGACGAAGATCAGGCGGTAGTCCGAGCCGAATGTCCTGATGACGTCTGATGTCGGAATGGTGTCGGCGTGGCGGCGCTGATTGTCCTTCCAGACGCGCTCATAGGGGCAATTATGGAAGTAGAAATATTCCATGTGCCGGAATTCGGAGCGCGCCGCCGAGAACAGCTCCTCGACCTCGCGAACATGATCATCCATCGAGCCGCCGATATCGAAGAACATCAGGAGCTTCACGGCATTGCGTCGCTCGGGTTGGGTCTTCACGTCGAGATAGCCATGTTCTGCGGTCGAGCGGATCGTGCCGGAGAGATCGAGCTCTTCGGTCGCACCTTCGCGCACGAAGCGGCGCAGCCTGCGCAGGGCCACCTTGATGTTGCGGGTGCCGAGTTCGACGCGGTCATCGAGATTGCGGAATTCGCGCTGGTCCCAGACTTTTACCGCGCGCCGGTGCCGGCTTTCGTCCTGGCCGATGCGCACGCCCTCGGGATTATAGCCATAGGCGCCGAAGGGAGAGGTACCGGCCGTGCCGATCCACTTGTTGCCGCCCTGGTGGCGCTCCTTCTGTTCGGCGAGGCGCTCCCTCAGCGTCTCCATCAGTTTGTCGAAACCGCCGAGCGCTTCAATCAGCGCCTTGTCTTCATCCGAGAGATGCTTTTCCGCGAGCTTGCGCAGCCAGTCATCGGGAATGGCTCGCGCATCGACGCCGTCTTGCCCGCCCTCGCTCAGGATACCGCCGAAGGTCTCCGAAAAAACCCGGTCGAAGCGGTCAATGAAACGCTCGTCCTTCACCAGCGTGGTGCGGGCGAGGTAATAGAAGCCCTCGGGGTCGAAGTCGACCAGACCTGCCTGCAGGCCTTCCAGCAAAGCGAGATATTCCCGCAGCGTGACGGGAACCTTCTCTTGTTTCAGACGCAGGAAAAACGGCAGGAACATCGATCTGGAAAAGCTCGGTTTACAGGCGCGCGCATCCTGTCACAGAGGACGCAGACTGTCCCTACAAAATCCGCTCCTGTCTCCGAGCCGTCAGCGCGGGGCCTTGCCGATCTCGTTCAGGTCGTAAGGCGTCATCTGATAGATCTCGTTGATCCAGTTGCCGAACAGGAGATGCGCGTGCCCGCGCCAGCGGTTGAGCGGCGCGAGCGTGTCGTCGTTGTGCGGGAAGTAGTTGTGCGGCAGCTTGATCGGGATGCCGGCTGACTTGTCGCGGAAATACTCGTCGCCCAGCGAGGTCGAATCATACTCCACGTGATTGAACATGTAGAGGCGATTGGCCTGCTTCTCTTGCACTAGGCACACACCCATCTCGTCGGATTCGAGCAGGATCTGCAGGTTCGGAACCCTCTCGATGTCGTCGCGGCGGACTTCCGTCCAGCGCGAGACGGGCACCTGGAAATCGTCGGAGAAACCATTGAGATAGACCGAGGATGGCGCGAGGTTGCGGTGGCGGTAAACGCCAAACGCCTTTTCCTTCAGCGGATGCTTCGGCACCTTGTGGAAGTGGTAGATCGCAGCCATGCCGCCCCAGCAGACATTCATGGTCGAATGCACGTTGGTCTCGGTCCAATCAAGGATCTCTTTCAGTTCCGGCCAGTAGGTGACTTCCTCGAAGGGCAGCGTCTCGACCGGCGCGCCGGTTATGATGAAGCCGTCAAACTTGCGGTCCTTCACCTCGTCCCAGGTCTGGTAGAAGGACAAGAGATGCTCTTCGGGGGTGTTTTTCGCTTTATGGCCGCCGACGCGGACCAGCGTCAGCTCGACCTGCAGCGGCGAAGCGCCGATCAGGCGGGCGAACTGGACCTCTGTCTTGATCTTGTTCGGCATGAGGTTGAGCAGGCCGATCTGCAGCGGGCGAATGTCCTGGCGGATAGCCATGGTTTCGGTCATCACCCGCACGCCCTCATGCACGAGGGTTTCAAAGGCGGGCAGCGTATCGGGGATCCTGATCGGCATCTTACTCTCGACTTTCCGTGTGACGGCGGTTCGAGGACCGCGGAAACAAAAACACCGGCAGCTTTTATATCGCTACCGGTCCTTGGAAAGTCTTCGAACTCGCCTCGGCCCTTTAGCGACTTATTTTACGTGGCTGCAAGCCGGCCGGCCAAATCACCACGGAACACGTGGCCTTTTACGCCTGTCAGGGGCGTGAATCAATGGGCAAGGCGATGGAGGCGTTTGCCCCACATCTGCATCACTTCAGCCCCTCATCCGCCTACCGGCACCTTCTCCCCGCAGGCGGGGAGAAGGCCGATACATCAACCGCTAGCGCCTCCCTCTCCCCGCCTGCGGGGAGAGGGTAGGGTGAGGGGCAAAGCCACAAACTCGACGTATCTTGCTGAAAAAGGGGGACGCGCCGGCCCAATTCCCCAACAAAATCAAACCCCGACATGTTTTTTCATCCCCCACCATTTCCACCCTTTTACACTCACCCCCGTCCCGCCCTCGGATACACCTGACGATGCGATGTCAGGCGAGGCGGGGCCGGCGCCGGGGTGGCGTGCTCTCGCAGGCGCAAATCCCCGGCCCGCTGCAACGGTCTCCCTCCGGACGAAGGGGTGGAAGTGATGGCGGACGGTCGGA
>JBHYDI010000011.1:0-181143 GCA_051861045.1 Allorhizobium sp. | reverse complement strand
GCGAAGGCATCAATGACGAAGGCCACGTAAACGAAGCCCTGCCAGGTCGCGACATAGGTGAAATCGGATAACCACAGCATGTTCGGCGCTGGAGCCTTGAAGTGGCGGTTGACGCGGTCGAGCGGACACGGGGCAGACCTGTGCGATACATTGGTTTCGATGGGCTTGCCTGTCAATCGGCGCGGAAAGTTGACCCCCCACCCCGCTAATGGGGTCAATTTTGCACGCCGAAACACACTCATGGCGCAGATCGTGAAAGCGCAGCGATTTGATCCCTGCCCTGATGAGCAATCGACGCCACGCCGGTTCCAGCGTTCCCGGCGTCATTGGGAAGACCGTAGATTGATCTACCGGCGCGCACGTCTTCCAATCCATCAGCGCGTCGAATGCTCGCTGAGACAGCGGCACCTCGCGACCGGACCCGTTCTTGGTCAGAGCAAGCGTGATCACCCGCCGATTGTGCGAGATGTCGGACCATTGCAGCCCCAGGATCTCCCCTCGCCGCATCCCTGTCTCAATGGCGAGGATCAGCAGCGTTTTGAAGTATGGTGTCTGTCCGCCGTCGCAGCCGTCCAGAAGCCGTTGCTCCTCGTCGCCGGTCAGTCTACGGCTGCGCTCGTTGCGGATCACCGGACGACGAACCAGCTTCACCACGTTTTTTTTTGCAAGCGGCAGACCCCAGTCGCGGATCGCAACCTCGAGGACATGGCTCAGGATCGCAAGCTCGCGGACGGTCGTAGAAGGAGCTACCGACTGAAGGCGTTCATCGCGGAAGGAGGCAATGTCCTGCTGGCTCAGTCCGATCAGCGTCCGGTAAGAGAGATCGTGACGGCGCAGCACATCGATCCGCTGGCTCTCCTGCACGGACCCGCGCTTGGTGGGCGAGATCTCGCGCTGGTAGCGCTACAGGAGCTGTCCGAGTGTCGTGCTTTCCAGGATCTTCGTGTCTGGAGTGACCTGAGACCCAATTTCCCTCCAGTTTTCGAGAGAGTCTTGGGTTTTCAATCTGGCCTCATGCGGCCCGTTTTTCCATAGCCATTTTCATTGCGAACTCGCTGGGGGTGATGTTGCCCAGCGACGAGTGGGGTCTGTTCCTGTTGTAGTCCTCCTTCCATGCGGTGATGGCGGCGCGGGCTTGAGCAAGCGACGAGAACAGGGTCTCGTTGAGGCACTCGTCACGGAAGCTGCCGTTGAAGCTTTCAATGAGGCCGTTTTGCATCGGCTTGCCGGGGGCGATGTAATGCCATTCGACCTTGGTCGCCTGGCGCCATTTGAGGATGGCCATGCTGGTCATCTCCGTACCGTTGTCCGAGACAATCGTCCTTGGTTTTCCGCGTCTGGCGATGAGACTATCCAGTTCGCGGGCAAGCCGAGCGCCCGATAGGGATGTGTCGGCGACCAGACACAGACATTCGCGGGTGAAGTCGTCGACGACGGCGAGCACCCGAAAGCGGCGACCGTCGGTGAAGGCATCGCTGACGAAGTCCAGGCTCCAGCGCTCGCCCGGACGCGACGGCAGAGCCAGAGGACGTCTCGTCCCCAAGGCCCGCTTTCGGCCGCCACGCTTGCGCACCGTCAGCTTCTCCTCCCGGTAGAGACGCCGAAGCTTCTTCAGGTTCATGACGATCCCCTGCCGGTCGAGCATGACGTGGATACGACGATAACCGAAGCGTCGCCGCTCTGACGCCACCTTCTTCATCGCCTCCCGAATGGCCGCATCGTCAGGCCGCACGCTGCGATATCGCATGCTCGACCGATCCACCGACAGAACCTCGCACGCCCGACGCTGGCTCACCCCATGCTGCGCACAGACGTGAGCCACCGCATCCCGCTTCACATCGGGCGTCACCATTTTTTTCAGTGACATCCTTCAGGATCGCATTGTCCAACATGGCTTCGGCCAAGAGCTTCTTCAGCTTGGCGTTCTCGTCCTCCAGCGCCTTCAGCTTGCGGGCATCGGACACGTTCATGCCGCCATACTTCGCCTTGTACTTGTAGAAGGTTGCGTCCGAGATGCCGTGCTTGCGGCAAACATCAACCGACTTCGCACCCGCTTCCTGCTCCTTCAATATCCCGATGATCTGTTGTTCCGTGAACCGTGAACGCTTCATTCTTCCGTCTCCTGATTGTGACGGACTCTACCAAATTCTGGAGGACGTTCAGGGGCTCAGGTCAGCGGCAATGTCCTGCTGGCTCAGCCCGATCAGCGTCCGATAGGAAAGGTCATGACGGCGTAGAACGTCGATCCGCTGGATCTCCTGGACGGACCCGCGCTTCGTGGGCGAGATCTCGCGCTGGTAGCGCTCCAGGAGTTGTCCGAGCGTCGTGCTTTCCAGGATCTTCGTGTCTGGGGCAGCGCCAAAGCGGTCAACTTGCGCTTCCAGGTCACGCGCCCACTTCTCGGCTTCCTGCTTGCTGTCAAAGGACTTGCACCGGGGCTTCACACCCCGACGACGCACCTGCGCTTGCCAGCGTCCTCTGAGCTTCCGGATTGTTGCCATGTGATCTCCAATGCTTATTGAAGATCACGCGTAGGACGCCCCTGGTGGGGAGCCAAGAATTATCCCAGCACTCCCTAGTTTCAGGAGCCTGCAATATAATAGCAGCCTGTTAGATAGACTGGCCCAGTGGAGGAAGTTCGGGAAGGGCGTTCAAGGTCTTAATCTTCCGAAGATCCTCATAAGCTTGTGCGGCTTTTGCAAGACGACCTCCAACTACCTTTGTAGGCTTCCGCCTCGCAGTTTCCTCCCATGGGTTGCCTGGGTATACTTTTCCAATCCCCTCAACCTCAAATAGATATGCTGCAGTGGCTGCAAGTTCCAGTTCGACAGCATCTATCTTTTTCGCCTCTTGGACAAAGGTGGCGCGATCCGCGTCATAATCCACGCCGGGGACCTGTCCAACGAGTGAATAGATCGAATATCGCCCACCCCAATCGGCGACGCGCTCGACCTCACTCACGGGCCCCAGAAGCACAGCAATATCCATCGCCTGGGAAAGGTCTTCGCTGTAAGGCCCGTAGTGACGATATTCGAATGAGAACGACTTATCAAAGCCTGCTAACTGCATAAGGAACGCGACCTTTTGGAGCCGGGTCCGACCGACAAGTTCGCCGCCTGCATCTTGAACGATACGAGCAGCAGCGACATGAGGTTGCTTTAAGCTCATAGTTTTTCGCCTTCTTGGATTTTTGTTCTCATTATGTTCTCTATCACACCATGCGCGTCTGTGTCATCGCGAAAAGTGTAAACCCGACATACGCTAAAAGGTTCTGCGTGCGCGATCACGGGAGACAACTCAGCCATGTCAGTTACCTTATCGGGGCTGAGTCGAATTAAGATCTGATTAAGCTGCGTTCTAGAATCCTGAAAGCGCTTGTATGGGTTGCGGACATACTGGTCGATGAGAAACCGAGCCGGCTTACCCACGGCCTCTTCGTTGATTTTTTTCAGTTCCGCTACGATGTCATCACAGATGATTTTCGTGCGCGCGATTCTCTTATCCCGCCGTTCTTCGATGACTACCGGCAACTGCGCCTCAACCCGAGATCGCAAGTCAACGCAACTGCACATATGGCGATCCCTCAACGAAGAAGAAAGGCGTCGGATTTCTTCGTCATCGGCTTCAAGAAACAGAGGTAGAGCTCCCCAAAACACCGTGTCATCAAGTAGAAGCGCGTTATTAAGAGCGGTAGGATCAGAAACAAAGCGTAATATGGGGTGGCGAGCTGGAAGGCCCGTCTTTTCCGAAAAACCATTTGTATTTAGATATACAATCCTTCGCATAAGAGCCTGGAAAAGAACCTCTGCTCCGCGAGTAGTTTTATGGAGATAAACGTTAGGGTAGAGATGAAAAAGACCAAGGACATAACTCTCCGCAGCTTGCGCCGCTTTCGGCCCAAGCACCAGAGTCTCCACTGATCCGGTGCTAGTCTCATCTGCCCCGGTTTGCACCTCTGCCACTTCTAAGTTTGCTAGAAGCCACGTCAGGTCTACTCCGCTACTCTGCACCCCTGTCATCAGCCTATCACGCTGCATATAATCCAAGCGATCGGCGTCAAATTGGCTTGAGACCACCGATCCATACAGATTGTCGGGAATTCCCTGGGCTATTATGTCGGCAACATTCCCGGCATATCCTTTGCCGAATTCCTTATCCAACAAGTCAGCTATCTCCCCCTCCCGAATGAGGCGTTGACTGACTTCTTCGTGCTTCGCCATAGGCCAGCCGAACTCTTTGCCGATAGCTTCGAACGCATGACTGAACATCCCATGTCCAACATCATGAAGGAGCGCCGCTGTTAGGGCATGATTAGCCTGCGGTTCGCGATACTGCTGCTGATGAGTGTTAACGTATTTTCGTATCACGTCCATCAGGAGGCGAGACGTATGGAAAACACCTAGACTGTGAGCAAAACGGGTATGGGTCGCGCCGGGAAAGACAAACTCAGAAAAGCCAAGCTGCTTGATGCGTCTCAGTCGCTGGAACGGAGAAGTCTGAATGACTTGCCAAAGCGTATGCTCGAAGTGATCTGAATTGAATTCAATGAGATTGTGGAGCGGGTCACGAATTCGTTGCGGTTTTGGCTTGACCATTCGCTGCGCTCTCTACCAGGTCCAACTGCCGGGTTGCCGTCAGGAGCGATCGGCTCAGGGACGAATCATATTCACTTATATAAAAAGTAATTGAACCTGGCGCCAACCTGACCAATGGTTGAACCCATCACTTATACAGGATTAAGTTGATTCAATTTTTCAAATGAGCGCGCTTGTCTCTCCGATAGTGCCGCGAGCGTGGCTCTAACAAGTCCCATGATGCGGCAGAGAACAATTTGAATAACCAGGGGCTCCCTAAACCCTTACACCCCAAAGGTCCACGATGGCGGAGAGGGTGGGATTCGAACCCACGATACCCTTGCGAGTATGCCGCATTTCGAGTGCGGTGCTTTCGACCACTCAGCCACCTCTCCGGTCACATTGGTCGGCGCTTGTTGGCGCGGGCTGTCTCATAGCGGCAACTCACCCCCCACGCAAGAGCGATATGACGCTTTTTCCACTCTTCAGCGAAAACAGCCGCGCCCTCCCCCGCGCGCTGCTTCCTTCAGCGATACAGGGTGTCAGTTCAACGCCCTACGCTCCCTCACCCATGGCGGAAGAGGTGCATCAAGGATCGCCGATGAGAGCGTCTTCAAAGCACCAGTGAACATCTTCCTGTCCAAACGCGTAGACAAATGAAAGTTCAAGATCCGGAGCACGAGATAGGCGATTCCGCCGATCTGGGATGCTAGCGATGGTCGAGCCACGCCATTGAAGATGAACGAGCTCCCTACGCGCACTTGGCAGCCCTCCCCCTTACCTCAGGCCACCTCCGGCAAGCCGCCAATTAGCTTGTCGAGCGTCACAGGATATTCGCGGACCCGCACTCCGGTCGCGTTGTAGACAGCATTCGAGATCGCGGCGGAGACGCCGCAGAGGCCGAGTTCGCCGACACCCTTGGCCTTCATCGGCGACGACATCGGATCGGTCTCGTCGAGGAAGATCACCTCCTGATGCGGGATATCCGCATGTACGGCCACCTCGTAGCCGGCGAGATCATGGTTGACGAAGAAGCCGCGGCGGGTGTCGACCGCCAGCTCCTCGGAGAGGGCCGCACCCACGCCCATGGTCATCGCACCAATCACCTGGCTGCGCGCCGTGATCGGGTTCAAGATGCGCCCCGCGGCACACACTGCCAGCATGCGGCGCACACGGCACTCTCCGCTCGCCATGTCGACCCCCACTTCGACGAAATGCGCACCAAAGGTCGATTGCTGATAGGTCTTGGAAAGATCGCCCCATTCCATCGTGTCCTCGGCCACCAGACCTTCGGGGCCGGCGACCTCCGCGAGCGGGACGGCGCGATTTCCGGAGCGAACCTGGCCGCCCTCAAAGACCACGTCGGCGGTGTTGAGACCGATCGTCTTGACGACCGCCTCGCGCAGCTTCACGCAGGCCGCATAGACGCCCGCGGTCGAGCAATTGGCCCCGAACTGTCCGCCGGAGCCGGCCGACACAGGAAAGCGGGAATCGCCGAGGCGCACATCGACATCTTCGACCGTGACCCCCATCATCTCGGCCGCCGTCTGCGCAATGATCGTATAGCTGCCCGTGCCGATATCCGTCATGTCGGTCTCGACACTCACGCGCCCTTCCGGCGAAAGCCGGACACGGGCGCCCGAGGGAACAAGAAGGTTGTTGCGGAGCGCCGCAGCGACGCCGGTGCCGATGAGCCAGTTGCCCTCGCGGCGGGAGCCTGGCGTCTGGCGACCCTGCCAGCCGAAGCGCTCGGCGCCAAGGCGCAGACAACCAATGAGATCCCGGTGCGAGAACGGCCGCTCGGGATGCTCCGGATCCACCTGGGTATCGTTGATGATTCGGAATTCGACCGGATCGATGCCCAGCTTATCCGCCATCTCGTCCATGGCGATTTCCAGCGCCATCAGGCCTGGCGCTTCGCCGGGCGCGCGCATGGCGTTGCCTTCGGCGAGATCAAGCGTTGCAAGGCGCATGGCGGTCATGCGGTTCGCACCGGCATAGAGAAGCCGCGTCTGGTTGACGGCCGTCTCGGGCTTGCCGCCCGGCAGGTCGCCGGACCAGCTCTCATGCGCGATTGCTTCGATCTTGCCATCGGCCGCAGCACCGATCCGGATGCGTTGGATCGTGGCCGGTCGGTGGGTCGTGTTGTTCATGATCATAGGTCGCGGCAAGGTCACCTTGACCGCACGCCCGGCAGCCTTAGCGCCCAATGCTGCGAGCACGGCATCCGCCCGCAGGAACAGCTTGCCGCCGAAGCCACCGCCAATGAAAGGCGACATCAGCTGGATCTTCTCCTTGTCCATGTCGAGGAAGGTCGCCAAATCCTGCCGCCACCAGTCGATCATCTGGCTGGATGTCCAGACGCGCAGCGCTTCGCCATCCCAGGCCGCGATCGAGGCATGCGGCTCCATCGCCGCATGCGACTGGTCGGGCGTCCGATAATGCGCATCGAGCGTCACAGGCGACCGGGGGAACGCCTTGTCGAAATCGCCGAATGCGGTGTCGGGCTCTTCCTCTTCGTCCGGCTTGACTGCCGTCTTCATCGCTTCATCGAGGTCGTAGGTGCCCGCCTCCTCTTCGTACTCCACCTTGACCAGCGACGCGGCGGCACGTGCCTGCTCAAAAGTTTCGGCAATCACCAGGGCCACGGCCTGGTGATAGTGCTGCACCTTGTCGCCGCCGAAGAGGGTCGCGGTGTTATACTCACCCTTCTCGCGGTCGCCGACATCAAGCGTCGTCACGACGGCCAGCACGCCGGGCGCGCTCTTCGCCGCCTCGACATCCATGGACAGTATCCGCCCTTTGGCGATCGCGGCTCCCAGAGGGTAGCCGTAGGCATAGTCGAGATCGGGCTCGTGTCCTTCGTAGGCATAGGTCGCCTGGCCGGTGACCTTTAGCGCACCGTCGATGCGGTGGATCGGACGCCCGACGACCTTCAGATTGTCGATGGGGTTCGTGGTGGCTGGTCTATCGAATTTCATGGCCTCAACCCCTCGCTTCCAAGATCACGGCGCTCAAGACGCGCTCCACCAGATCAAGCTTGAATCGGTTCTGCTCGGTCGGACGAGCGCCGGAGAACAGTACAGATGCAACCGCGGTGGCGCCCTTGTGCAATTCCGCCTCGGCTGCGGCAAGCCTCCAGGGCTTGTGTGCAACCCCGCCAAGGGCCACCCTGCCCGTCCCGTCAGGATGGATCACGGCACCGACGGAGACGAGGGCGAAAGCATAGGAGGCACGGTCACGGACCTTGCGGTAAATCTGACGTCCACCGATCGGTGGTGGGAGAACAACGGCCGTGATGATCTCGCCCTGCTCCAGCACCGTCTCGACGTGAGGCGTATCGCCCGGAAGACGATGGAAGTCTTCCATGGCGATCATGCGCTGGCTACCATCAGGCTTGACGGTCTCAACCACTGCATCCAGAGCACGCATCGCAACCGCCATGTCGCTCGGATGGGTCGCGATACAGGCATCGCTGACGCCCACGACAGCGTGCTGGCGGCTAAAGCCACCAATGGCGGAACAACCGCTTCCGGGCTGACGCTTGTTGCAGGGCTGGTTGGTGTCGTAGAAATACGGACAACGCGTCCGCTGCAGGAGATTGCCTGACGTCGTTGCCTTGTTGCGCAGCTGGCCAGACGCGCCCGACAGCAAGGCGCGCGTCAGGAGCGGATAGTCACGGCGCACCGTCTCGTGGGCCGCGAGATCCGTGTTGCGCACCATGGCGCCGATCCGCAGACCACCGTCCGCCGTCACCTCGATCTCATCAAGGCCAAGCCCGTTGACGTCGATCAGATGGGTGGGCGTCTCGATCTCAAGCTTCATCAGGTCCAGCAGGTTGGTGCCGCCAGCGACGAATTTCGCGTCTCGATTGCTTGCAGCCGAGCGGGCGGCCGCCTCGATCGAGGAGGCACGTTCATAGGTAAAAGCTCTCATGTGCGTGTTCCCGCCACTTCGGTGATGGCATCGATGATGTTGGAATAAGCCCCGCACCGACAGATGTTGCCACTCATCCGCTCGCGAAGTTCGTCGGCGGTGATCACGGCCTTGGCGGTGAGATCTTCAGTGACATGGCTCGGGATATTGGCCTCAATCTCCTCCAGCACGGCGATGGAGGAACAGATCTGGCCCGGCGTGCAGTAGCCGCATTGGAAGCCGTCATGTTTCACGAAGGCGGCCTGCATCGGGTGAAGGTCGCCTGGCTGGCCGAAGCCTTCGATCGTTTTCACGCTGTCTCCGTCATGCATGACGGCCAGCGTCAGACAGGCATTCACCCGACGTCCGTCGATCATGACAGTGCAAGCGCCGCATTGCCCGTGATCGCAGCCCTTCTTGGTGCCGGTAAGGTGGAGATGCTCGCGCAGAAGGTCGAGAAGGCTCGTCCTGTTGTCGACATCGAGTTGGTAAAGCTGGTCATTGACCGTCAGGGAAAGCGTGGTGCTGTGGCTCATCGAATGTCCTGGTCTCTGCATCGCCGACCCGCGGGCGGGCCTTTTGGCGGTGATGGTAACGGGGGATTTTCGTGGAATGTGGCTTCAAAGGGGAACGCCGGAGAGGATGCCGGTCGGAGGTAAACCGGTCGTCTCGCTGGCCATCAGCGGCTACCAGTCCTCCACTGTCGATATGGTGCCAGAAGCTGCCCTGGAAAGCGCCGTTCGATCTCGTCCTCGACAAGCGCGATCCTGGCCAGGATCTCATCCCGGTCACTGGTCGAATCTTCACTGCGCGTTTCGAGGGATTTCATGGCAGCGAAGACCTCATCATCGGTCATCGCCTCAAGCCGGGACGCAAGGTCCGATACGTCTTCTGTCTGAATGTCGCTGGGCATGATCATGCGCCTCCCAATGGCTGGGAAAGGCAGACGACGGCAGATTGTTCCCGAAGCTTTTCAGGAATGACACCGGAAAATGCCGACAGCGATTACCTTCGCAACTCGGAGGCGCAGGCTCAATTCCGGTCAGGGCTGCAGGTTCTGATGGGAAGCAGGATGAGCGGCTGACCGCCTTCCGGGCGGCCAGCCAGGGACATTACGCCTCGACTGTCTCGCGGACATCATCGAGCAGGAAATGCACCACCACATAGCGTGTCGAATAGGCCCGCCCGCTGTCGGACACGCTCTCGACCGTCCCGCCGTCTGCCGGGTGCCACTGGCTGTAGTGAGGATTGTTGACGATGAGCGTGATCGCCTTGCCGGCGAAGGCCCCCTGCAAACGGTAGCGCGCTTCAGCGAGCGGCCAGATGCGTTCGAAATCGGCTTGCGTTACCCGGACCTTCAGGGCCTGGCGGCGAATAGCCTCGCTATGCGAACCATCTTCTCGCTGACGCGCCGCACTTTCGAGCGTCACTTCCTCCGCCCCGTCGAGAATAGAGCTGAGTTCCTCCGGCCACATGCGTCTCATAGAATTGCTCCTCCCCGAGCGTGTTCATGGTGACACGGTCGAGTGTAGCGCGTCTGGCGCGGGATACAACGCGCCAGTGCTTGGTCGGATCAATTCGACGCAGATACTGCAGCCGGTCGCCGGACTTTAGGAGGAGCCAGGAGGCTCACTCCGTGCAGCCGGTATCCTTCAGAGCCTGGGCATGGAAACGGCGCAGTGCTGCTTCGATATCGGCCTTGGTAAAGCTGTGGCCGGCAGTCGCCAGGTCACGCGACAAGCGTGCAATCACATCGCCATCACCGCTTACCACATGGTCAACCATGTGCAGGTCGCGGGCATAGCGCCCGAGGTCGTCACCGGCAAAGCCGATCAACGATCCGGCCCAGTAGCCGGCGAGCAGATTACGACGGGCGCGAATGCTGCCGAGACCGTCCTCTTCGTGCGGGTGGACGGAATGGGCGGCGGTCGAAACAACGGATAGGGGCATGGCGCGATTCTCCTCCTCGGTCATGGATCAGGCTTCAGCTTCAGCGGAAACGAGATAGCTGGCAAGCGGCGCACAGGCCGGGTTTGCGGCATCGAGCAATTCAGCCGGGCTCGTCAAGCCGCTGACGACCGAAACCACGGTCGTGCCGGCCCACCAGAGATCACCGGTCGCGCGATCGATAAGCTGCGGGCCTGTGGTGCGCAGGCAGTCACCGGCCTGGCTGACGACCTCGACCGGGGCCTTCATCTCTTCGAGTCGCTGACGGATATCGGCCTCAATCGGATCGACGACAAGCATGGCGAAAATCGATGCAATCCACTCGGCGATCATCGGGCAGTCCCCTGACGCGAGGACGTGGGGCCGAACTCACGCTGCGTCTGCAGGCGTGGCTTCGGCTCACCGGGGCGCACGTATGCCCCGTCGGCCGACGGAAAACGGCCGGGTGAAATCAAGATGGAGTGGTGGCGTCTCATGAACTGGTCCTTGGACCGGCAGCGGTGTCGAAAAGGTCCGACATCGCAAGAGCGCCGGGAGCTCTTGCCAGAGGGGCCCGGACCAGCGGGTTGATCGCCATATGGGGAGCGATTCGGGCGTCTTCAAGGCATCGGCACATGACGATATGGAAAAGTCGGGCCATGCAGCCGGGGTCTTGTCTGGCCCCATTCTGCATGGCCCGGGCGGCGGGCGATCAAGGCTCGAGCCTCAGGGCGAAAGCCGTCCGGCTCCGCAGCCATTCCTCATCAGTAGCGGATGACCGGGCAGCCGCGGACATTGGCGAAGACCATCCGGTCGCGGCCGCCGTGGCGAACACCGGCAACCACCACGCGACGCGGCGTCACATCGGCGACGAAGGCACGACGCAGGCCGTTCCAGCGGGCCTTCTCGACGGCGTGGTGCGGACGGCACTCGCCGCGATGCGGACGGTCACGACCCGGGCCATCCCAGCCCGGGCCACGGCCGGGTCGATCCCAACCGGGGCCGCCATGGCGCGGGCCTTCGATATAGACGCCCCAGCCGAAGCTGTCGGCGGATGCGGTGGACGCAACGCCCGTGGTCGCCATGACCGAGACGAGGGCAGCAAGACCGATTTTGCGAAGCATGCCGAACATGTTCTCTCTCCTAGAAAGGCGCATCCTTGCGCCGTCGTTTCCATCCCGCCGTCGAAAGCGATTGATGTGAGAGTAGAAGCGGTCGCCTGAATGCAGTCCGAATCCTGCATTCAGCACGTGTTCACCTTGTCGCCACGAGCCGGTTCGAGGCGTCAGACATGCAAGACGACTTCGCGGCGATGGGGGCTGTCGCGGTGCTCGAAGAGGTAGATCCCCTGCCATGTGCCGAGCAGCAGGCACCGATCGGCAAAGGGGACCGAGAGCGAGACCGGCAAGAGGGCTGCCTTGATATGGGCCGGCATGTCATCGGGGCCCTCGTCACGATGCGTGATAAAATCCATCGCCGGATCCGTCGTCGGCGGCACGAGGCGGCGGAAAAACGCCTTGAGATCCGTCTGCACCGAAGGATCGGCATTTTCCTGAATCAGCAGCGAGCACGAGGTGTGGCGCACGAAGACCGTCATCACGCCCTCTTCCGCCTCACTCTCTCGCAAAAACTCCCGGACAGACTGGGTAAACTCGTAGAGCCCCTGACCGCGTGTGGAGATTGCCAGTCGCATCATCGCCATGTGTAAAACCTTTCCACTGCGCCGGGGAAAGCTGCACCGCCGCCCCTAGTCAGCCCCGGCCGACCTCTGTAGTCTCCCGCCGAAAAACGGAGGACCACGCACCGATGAGCCTGATCGAAACCATCGAAAGACAGGAAAGCCAGCTCGTTTTCAAGAGCTTCGACGAGTTGGTGGCCTTCGAGGTCGGCCGCCGTCTGGTGGATCTCGCGCGGTCAGAAAAGGCGCCCGTGGTCATCGACATCCGCACCCCGGACCGCACGCTGTTTCATGCCGCCCTGCCCGGCGCCTCACCGGATAACGACCATTGGGCACACCGCAAGAGCAATGTGACGCTGCGCATGCACAAGGCCTCGCTGCGCGTCGGCGAATTGAATCGAGCCCGCGGGCGGAGCGTGTCTGCGGAAATCGGCCTCGATCCTATGGAATACGCAGACCATGGCGGCAGCTTCCCCGTCCGGGTCGCCGGCACCGGCGTTGTTGCGGCGATCACCGTCTCCGGCCTGAAATCCGAGGAAGACCACGCGATGATCGTGACCGTCCTCGAAGCCTATCTCGGCCAGAGCTGAGTTCACCGGCCTTAGGGACGAGCGCCCGCAAACAGACTGAGGCGCGAGAAGAAATCATTCTCGCGCTCCAGAACCAGAACCGCCGCCAAGGCGTAGGGACCCTGGTCTCCGGAGGGGCCGCCTTCCGCATCGCGTCGATCAGAGCCATTGAGCGTACACTCGACCGCAACCCGGAAACCGGCCCGGTCGGTCATGACGACATGGTCCGACAGCGTGATGCCGTGGCGGAGCACATAGGCCGCCAGCGTATCGCGAAAGGACGCATGGCCGATCACCCTGATACCGTCGGGAAGGTCGAGCACCGCCTCCTCCGCGAACATCGGGAGAAGCGCGTCGAAGTCGTGCCGGTTTAGGGCATCGATCACGGCAAGTGTCTGGTCTTCCAATGACATGGGCCTCTCCTTCTTTGTTTTGAACATAGGCCCGGCATCCGCCGTGGCAAGGCTGAACAAGCCGCTAAAGCGCTTCATCCAAGGGGCGCAGCACGCCGCTCGCGGCCTGCAGCACGGCCTCCGTGACCGGCTTCATCGCCGTGGCGACAGTGCGGCTTACATGCCAGTACAGCGGCACGTCGAGCGGGTTTCCCGGCATCAACTCCCTTAGCCTCCCGTCGGACAAGGCGTCAGCGGCCAGGGGTTCCGGGTTCATGCCCCAACCAAGACCGGCAATTGCAGCATCGACAAAGGCATGGCTCGATGGCAGCCAGTGGGACGGGCCGGTAACGCCCACCCCGAGCGCCTTCTCTGCCCAGCGAGTCTGGAGCCGATCCTTGGCATTGAAGGTGATCGCGGGCGCATCCTTTAACTTGGCCGCCGTGACGTCCTCCTGTCCGAACCAGTGCTCGACAAAGGCAGGACTTGCCGTCGCCAGATAGCGCAGCGATCCCAGTGGCCGGCAATCGCAGCCCTGCACCGGTTTCGGCGACCCGCTGATCGCTGCCCGCACATCGCCGCGCTGCAGCCATTCGGCACTGTGATCCTGGTCGTCGATGACAAGATCGAACAGGACGCCGTCCACCGCCGCCATCGCCGGGATGAACCATGTGGCAAGACTGTCGGCATTCACCGCAAGCCGCAGTGTTGGCCAAGCGCCCGTCTCCCCGCCCGTTTTCGATGAAAGACCGAGATCCCGGCGCACGCCTTGCTCCAGCAGGCGCAGCTCCTCGGCATGGCGGAATAGCCTTTCGCCAGCCTCCGTCGCCCGGCAGGGCTGGGACCGGATGATCAGCGACGTGCCGACCTGTTCTTCCAGTTGGCGCACCCGCTGGGAAATCGCCGACTGCGTGACATGCAGCATCTGGGCCGCCCGTTCAAAGCTGCCCGTTCGGAGCACCGCAGACAGAGCAGAGAGCTGGGCCGGGTCAAACATTAGCAACCCTTATGCAGGATTAGGATTATTACCTTTCCTAATGAAAAGGTCCTGGCTAGTCAAAGCGACATCTCAGGAGAGTTTAACATGGTGCTTGCAGCCACTGCCGGTTTTTTCCTCGGGCTCAGCCTGATCGTCGCGATCGGTGCCCAGAATGCCTTCATCCTGCGCCAGGGGCTGCGCCGCGAGCATGTGCTGCCGCTCGTGCTGACCTGCGCCATCTCGGACGCAATCCTGATCGCCGCCGGCGTTGCAGGCTTCGCAACCGTACTGTCACGCCTCGATTGGCTCGAGCCGGCGCTCCGCTATGGTGGTGCGGCCTTTCTCTTCGCCTATGCGCTGCGCAGCGCCCATTCCGCCTGGACGGGTGGCAACAGCATGCGCGCCGGCGACACCACGGCAACGGGCCTGCGCACCGCGCTCTTGACCTGCCTCGCCTTCACCTGGCTCAACCCGCATGTCTATCTCGACACCGTCGTCCTGCTCGGCTCGATCTCGACCCGCTATGCCGGCCACGAGGTCGCATTCGCCCTCGGCGCCATGGCGGCATCCTTCTGCTTCTTCTTCAGCCTCGGTTACGGTGCCCGCCTCCTCGCCCCGCTGTTTGAAAACCCCATGGCGTGGCGTGTGCTCGATGGGGTGATTGCGCTCGTGATGGCTTCGATCGCGGTCAAGCTCCTGCTCTGAGGCGCGCAGCTCCCCCCCTTGGGGGACCCGGCTGATTGCTGTAAACAGCGGGGCGAACAAGGGGAGACGATGCGCATGTTCCTGACCAACCGTGACGTGGTGGAGCTTCAAGCCTTCCGGCATGATCTGCACCGACACCCGGAAGTCTCGGGCGAGGAGCGCGAAACGGCGCGCCGGGTCGTGGAAGCACTGCGTCCTCTCGCACCATCGAAACTCCTGACCGAGCTTGGCGGTCACGGCGTGGCGGCGGTCTTCGAAAGCCATGAGCCCGGCCCCACCCTCCTCTTCCGCGCCGAACTCGACGCTTTGCCGATCGAGGAAAAATCGCAAGCGGACCACCGCTCGACCGTCGCTGGCAAAGGCCATCTGTGCGGCCATGACGGTCACTCGACCATCCTTCTGGCACTGGCGACAGGCCTGTCGCGACAGCCGGTTGCCCGCGGACGTGTCGTGCTGCTCTGGCAGCCGGCCGAGGAGGACGGCAGCGGTGCAGCAGCCGTGCTCGCAGACCCGCGATTCGCCGAGATCCGCCCGGACTTCGCCTATTCGCTGCACAACATGCCGGGGCTTGCCTTCGGCACCGTCGCGCTGAAGAGCGGACCAGTGAATTGCGCATCGCGCGGCATGAAGATCCGGCTCTCTGGCAAGACGGCCCATGCCTCCCAGCCGGAAACCGGTCTCTCGCCCATGGCCGCGATGTCGAAACTGATGCCGGCACTGACGGCGCTCTCGAAAGGCGCGCCACCCGCAACCGACTTCACGCTCGCAACCGTGACCCACGCCTCGCTCGGCGAACAGGCCTTCGGCATTGCCCCGGGCGATGCCGAAATCTGGGTGACGCTGCGCACCCTCATCGATGACCGCATGGCCGAGCTTTGCGAGAAGGCGGAACAGCTTGTGGTCGAGGCGGCGGCGGAAGGCGGCCCCGAACACGCCATCAGCTACCACGACATCTTCTTCCACTGCGAGAACGCACCGGAGGCCGTTGCCCATCTCGAAGAGGCGCTGACGTCAGAGGGCGTGCGGTTCGACGAAGGGAACCTGCCGATGAGGGCCTCGGAAGACTTCGGCCGCCTGCGCGCCATCTGCCCTTCGGCGATGTTCTTCCTCGGTGCCGGTGAGAAACACCCTGCCCTCCACAATCCCGACTACGACTATCCGGATGACCTGACCGCAATTGGCGCTCGGGTCTTCATGGCAGTGATCCGCAAGGCCTTGGACTGAGCGCCGCCGCCGTCACGTATCGGGAAAGCCTCGCTCGGCCCATTCGGTGCGGGGCACGGTCTTTCCAATCGATAGCGAGAAGCGCACCACCTGTGTGGCATCGTCATCGACTTCACAGCGCACAGCAATGTTGATCCAGGCGCCGTTGATGTCACGGAAGGCCGCGAGCGGCACATCCACCACATTGCCGTCCTTCAGACGCAGGATCGGCAGGAGATAGGGGACATAGCCCGGGCTGCCGTTGCGAAGTTGCTGGCTGAGTTCGGTACCGCAAAGCTGATCGCCGCGCTCCTGCCGCGTCAGCCCAGCCATTGCGGTCATCGCAGCCTGGTCGCCGGAGATGGCGGACGAAAACAGCTCAGTCACCTCGCGCGGCTCAAGTTGCGCCTCCTGGAGCGCAGCCTCGGACGGCAGATCCGACGGCTGCGGGGTAGCCGAGGTTTCCGCCTCGCCGCTTGTCTCACTCGTCACGTCAGCCGCTTCGGCAACCTCCGTCTCGACAGGCGGTGCTTCCGGCAAGGTGATCTCCGGCTGCGCGACGGTAGGTGCAGCTTCTTCGGTCTCCGCTTCGTCTGGGGCGGTCGTCTCCTCAGCTGCCTCGGGTTCAGCCTCAGTGCCGCGCGAGAGCTCCGGCCCTTGGTCCTGCTCACCGAATCGGACCACCGGCCTCAAAACGGGAATGGGCACCTGCGCTGCATCCGGCACCTCCGGCTCCGGCACTTCTGGTGCCGGGACAGGCGGTTGCGGTTCTGGTTCTGGCTCGGGCTGCGGCTCGACCTCAGGCTCCGGCGCAGGTGGCGGCGCCTCAGGTTCGGGGGCTGCAGCCTCTTGCGTTTGCTCCGGTTCCGGCGCCGGCGGCTCAGGTTCCGGCTCCTCCGGCGGCGCAACCAGCGTCACCTCGATGGCCGGCTCCTCTTCGGCAAGATCGACGGGGCTGTCGAAACTCAACAGAAAGACCGCCACTGCAAGCGCATGCAGCAGCAGGGAAATCGTCATCCCGCCGCCGAGACGCCGCCAGCCTGTCTTCCTCGTTTCCGTCATGGCGTGATCCATAACGACGATTGCGGCGAAAAGGGAGGAGAAAGCGAGTTTCCTGATTTAAACACTGTGCCATCGGCCTTTTATTGCGCAGCACTTCAGGCTACCATGACCATAATTCTAGTCATCTAGTTCAAACGGGTGCAGCGTCAATGACCACTGTAAACATCGCCGCCGCCAAGGCGCATCTCAGCGAACTGGTGAGCAAGGCAGAACAGGGCGAAACCATCGAGATCGAACGGCACGGCAAGCCGGTCGCCAGGCTCATGCCTGCGGAACAGCCACGCGAGCCCATAGACTTTGCCTGGCTCGACAGTGTGATCAACCAGATGCAGAAAACAGAGGCGGACGGCACCCGCCGCCTGCGCGATGAAGACCGCTACTGATGATCTATCTGGATACATCGGTCCTTGTCGCTCTCCTGACGCGTGAACCGGCAGCAGAACGCGTGTCTGCATGGCTGAGGCATCAGGGATCGGGATCGCTCCACATCACCGGTTGGACCATGACGGAATTCTCCTCGGCCCTCTCCCTGAAACTGCGCACTGGCCAACTCGACGTGTCACAGAAGACAAGTGCTCTCGCCGCCTTCAATCACCTCGTTACGCGTTCGCTGGTAACCTTGCCGGTTTCACCGTCCGACTACCACGCTGCCGCCCGGCTCTGCGATCGGACCGAACTGGGCCTGCGGGCCGGCGACAGTCTCCATATTGCGATCGCCGTTAGCAACGGTCTGCCAGTGGCAACGCTCGACAAGGTCATGGCCGGAGCCTGCAGCACGATCGCCCATCCTATCCTGCCAATCTGACACAACAAAAAACCCGCCGGATTGCTCCGACGGGCTCTGATTACAAACCTCAATGTCCAGCTTAGCTGTCCAGGAAGCTCCGCAGCTTGCGGCTGCGGCTCGGGTGCTTCAGCTTGCGCAGCGCCTTCGCCTCGATCTGACGGATACGTTCGCGAGTAACCGAGAACTGCTGGCCGACTTCTTCGAGCGTGTGGTCGGTGTTCATGCCGATGCCGAAGCGCATGCGCAGAACACGTTCTTCACGCGGCGTGAGCGAAGCGAGAACGCGGGTGGTCGTCTCGCGCAGGTTCGCCTGGATGGCGGCATCGATCGGCAGAAGCGCGTTCTTGTCCTCGATGAAGTCGCCCAGATGCGAATCCTCTTCGTCACCCACGGGGGTTTCGAGCGAGATCGGCTCCTTGGCGATCTTCAGGACCTTGCGGACCTTTTCGAGCGGCATGGCAAGCTTTTCGGCCAGTTCTTCCGGCGTCGGTTCGCGTCCGATCTCGTGCAGCATCTGGCGCGATGTACGTACGATCTTGTTGATCGTCTCGATCATGTGCACCGGAATACGGATCGTGCGGGCCTGGTCGGCGATCGAACGGGTGATCGCCTGACGAATCCACCAGGTCGCATAGGTCGAGAACTTGTAACCGCGGCGATACTCGAACTTATCGACCGCCTTCATCAGGCCGATATTGCCTTCCTGAATGAGGTCGAGGAACTGCAGGCCGCGGTTCGTGTACTTCTTGGCGATCGAGATGACGAGACGCAGGTTCGCCTCGACCATTTCCTTCTTGGCGATACGCGCTTCGCGCTCGCCCTTCTGGACCATCGACACGATGCGACGGAATTCCGCGATCGAGATGCCGGTTTCGGTGGCGAGGTTCTGGATCTCACCCCTGATATCGCGGATCGTCTGGTATTCTTCCTTGGCGAATTCCTTCCAGCCACGGCCGGAAAGGTTGGCAACCGACTTCATCCAGTTCGGATCGAGTTCGGCGCCCTGATACTGCTCGAGGAAGGCTTCGCGCTTGACGCCGTAGCTTTCGGCGAGACGCAAAAGGCGACCCTCGTTCTGCATCAGACGCTTGGAGATGTCGTAGAGCTGCTCGACAAGGCTATCGATGCGGTTCTGGTTCAGCGACAGCGACTTGACCGCCGTGATCAGCTGATCCTTCAGCTCCTTGTAGCGGCGCTCCTGGCCAGACGACAGCGTTCCGGCACAGGCGAGACGTGCCTCCACCTGCTGGTCCTGCAGCTTGCGCAGCTTCTTGTAGGTGTCGGCGATGAGGTCGAGGGTCTCCATGACCTGCGGACGCAGTTCCGATTCCATCGCGGCCAGCGACAGGTTCGATTCGTCCTCGTCCTCTTCCTCTTCTTCCGGCGGCATGCCTTCGCCGCCGATTGCGGTGATGTCGTCGTCGTCACCGGAGGCGGCCTGCGGACGGCGCTTGGCGCGCTCCTTTTCCTTCTCTTCGGCAGCCTTGCGGTCAGCCTCGATCTTTTCAGGAGACTGGAACTGCGGAGCAGCCTTGGCTTCCGGACCGGAATAGGTGGTTTCGAGATCGATGATCTCGCGCAGCAGCGTCGTGCCTTCGTTCAGTTCGTCGCGCCAAATGATCAGAGCCTGGAAGGTCAGCGGGCTCTCACAGAGGCCCGAGATCATCGTCTCGCGGCCGGCCTCGATGCGCTTGGCGATGGCGATTTCGCCCTCGCGCGAAAGCAGCTCGACGGAACCCATTTCGCGCAGATACATGCGCACCGGGTCGTCGGTACGATCGGTCGGCTCTTTCTTCTTGGCAGTGGCAACGGCAGTACCGGCGGAAGGTGCGAGCTCGCCGCCCTCGCTTTCGCCGTCTTCGTCATCGCTCTCTTCGGCAGCAGCCGGCTCATCAACGTCTTCGTCTTCGATGACGTTGATGCCCATGTCGGAAAGCATGGCCATGGTGTCTTCGATCTGCTCCGAGGTCACTTCCTCAGACGGCAGAACCGAATTCAGTTCATCCATGGTGACATAGCCGCGCTTCTTCGCGGCTTTGATCATCTTTTTGACCGCGTCATCGGAAAGATCGAGAAGCGGACCGTCCGTCGCGCCGTCGCGTTCGCCGTCGGCTTCTTCGTTTTCTTTGACTTTCGATGCCATTTATCTTGTCGCTTTCCCTGACGTCTGATCATGCTGCTGGTCGCCTGAGGAATGGGAGACGGACCACTCACCCGGGCGGATAGCTGTCACTGACCTAACGGAGTGTTGCTTAATTCCTGATTAACTATGGGCATTGCGGTCATAGCCCCGAAACCTTGATTGTCTGCATGACCGGTCATCATACCAGAGATCCGTCCGAACCCACTTCACCCTTGTGTGCTTGGATTGGTGATTCCCACAATTTTTCCTGACGTCAAGCCTTTCCGCAGGCTGGATCGGGAAAATCAACAAAACAAGCCGTATTACGGCGCCTTTATCACCGATCTTCGCAGATGTAGGACGTGACGCACCAGAAACAAGGGGCAACCGCCCGCAAGCCTGCGCTCAGAGAGAGGCAGCGACCTCGGCCTTCACGCCGGTCAAAAACCAGACTCGCATCGCTCCCTTGCCCTTGACCTCGATATTGCCCCGCAACTCGAAATCGAAACGATCCTCGAGCCTCGTCTTCAGACAGTCGGCAACCTGAATGCGGCTGGCCACGCCATGTGATTCCATATGTGCGGCCGTGTTCACCGTATCACCCCAGACGTCGTAAAGCAGCTTGTTCGGCCCGATTACACCGGCCACCACCGGACCCGTGTCGAGCCCGATCCGCACCTCGACCGGTTCGCCCACCTGTTCCGAGATCCTCCGACAACAAGCGAGCAGATCAAGCGCCATCAGCGCCACCGCCGCCTCGTGATCCGGCTGTGGCTCAGGCAACCCGCCCGCCACCATATAGGCATCGCCGATCGTCTTGATCTTTTCGAGCCCATGCGCACTCGCGATCGCATCGAACTGGCTGAACACGCGGCTCAAGAATGCGATGACCTGCTGCGGCTCCCAGCGTGCGGCCCGGGGCGTGAAATCGACGATATCGGCAAACAGGATCGTCGCAGAAGGGATCTGGTCGGCCACCACTTGCGTGCCGTGATCCCGAAGGCGCATGGCGACCGCATGCGGAAGAATATTTTGAAGCAGCCGCTCGGAGAACTCATGCTCTGATTCGAGCGCCATCTCCGCCTGGGAGGCCTCCTTGAACGCAAAATAGGACGTCGTGAAAATCAGCAGGAATGTAAAGGGCACAGTCAGGTAATAAAGCGTATCCAGAAACAGCTGCTCGACCTGAATGAAATCGAGTGGAGCGACGAATGCCACCTCCGTGACCAGGAATGCAATGATCGCGACGATCGTGACGCAGGCCGATAGGAAGAGCCGCTCCGGTCCGAAGACCAGCATCGAGGCCGCTGCCCCCGGCAGAAAATAGAAGTGCAAGCCGGACTCCCGGCCAAAGAACATGCAGTAGCCGATCCCGAAAATCAGCCAGATGCTACAGAGGTAAAGTGCAGCAGAGGTGGGACCGAAGCGATGGAAAAATGGCGTGACCGCATAGAGCACGATCTGCGGCGAAAACGCGATGATCGCCGGCAAAAGACCATACCAGTCATAGAACACATAGATCAGGATGTAGGGAATGGTCATCAGGCTGACCATGGCCGAGATCACATTGGTCACCGCAAGCCTGCGGCGCACGCGCGGTGGGTAACCTGCCGTCCCGATCCGCGCCACCCACCAGACCGCATTCGGCAATCGCCAGAACGATCGGAATTTTCGCCCGTTGCGGGCTATGAAATCGAACTCGTCCTGCGACACTCTTGCTTCCGGCAGCCATGGAACAAGACCTGAATCCCTTATTTGCCGCCGTAGTGCAACAGATTTATGCAAACGATTACATCAGCCGTGCCCCGTCGCCGGCCCCTTGACGCGACCGGACATCACGCCAAAGCCGTCGATGATCGCCTCCTGGTTCTCCATCCGCGCAACCTCAAGCTGAACCTCGTGCAGCGCGCTGATCACCTGCTCGATACGCCCGGCGTCGTCTGTCTCGGTCGCCTCGGCAATTTCGCGTTCAAGTTCCATGCGCTGCCGCTTCAGCGCCCGCGCCCGCTTGTAGAGAGCAAGAGCCTGGCCATAGCCCTCCCGCGCATCTTCGGAAGCTGCGATCTCGGTTGCGATCCAGAGCCTGGCATTGCGGATCTGCTGATCGAGACCGCGCAGCAGCGTGCCGTGACCATGGGCCTCCAGCTTCTGGATCAGAACCTCACGCGTCAGCGACGCACCGGCTTCAGCAACCGCCGTCAAAAGCGACGACCACAGCTTCTGCAAGCCGACATGCTCATAGTCGATGGCAGCGATCTCGTCATACTCGTCTTCGAGCAATTGCGGATGGTTGACGATGGTGAGCGCCAGCACACTCTCGCGCAGGGTCGGCTGGTCGAGCGCACCGCGCACGAGACCCGAACGCGCCAACCGATCTGAAATCGCCCCGCGGCTGGAGGCAACCGGCCCAGGAGGCCGTCCGCCATTGCGGGCGCCCTGGCCCTGCCCACGGCTGCCACCCTGGAAATTGCCGCGCTCGCCACGGCCAGGCTGAGCACTCTGGAAAAAGCCGTAGAGCCTGTCCCGCACATCCTGCTGATAGTGGCGTCGAACGTTTTCGTCGCCGATGACATTGACGATCTGCTTCAGCTTGGCTTCGAGTTCCGCCCGCTTTTCCGGCGTATCGAAACCGCCGCCCTGCGTCTCGCGCATCCAGACCATCTCGGCCAAGGGCCGCGCCTCTGACAGCACACGATCGAAGGGCTGGCGTCCATCACGCTTGACGAGATCGTCCGGATCCTTGCCGTCAGGCAGCATGGCAAAGCGCAGCGACTGGCCGGGCTTGATATGTGGCAGCGCCAGATCGACGGCGCGGAAAGCCGCTCGCTGACCAGCACCATCGCCATCGAAGCAGAGCACCGGCACCGGCGTCGTCTTCCACATTAACTGCAACTGGTTTTCGGTAAGTGCCGTGCCGAGCGGCGCCACGGCATTCTCGATGCCCGCCTGATAAAGCGCGATCACATCCATATAGCCTTCGACGGCAATCAGCGTATCCGCACCGTCAGCTCCTTGCATCGCCCGGCGGGCACGCGAGAAGTTGTAGAGAACATTGCCCTTGTGGAAGAGCTCGGTCTCATTGGAATTGAGATACTTCGCCATGGCATCCGCCGCCATGGCGCGACCACCAAAGGCGATGACCTTGTCGCGGGACGACAGGATCGGAAACATGATGCGGTCACGGAAGCGGTCGTAGGAGACGGGAATGTCCGGTCCGTGCACGACAAGCCCGCAGGCCTCGATCTGCTCCTTCGGCACGCCTTTCGATGCCAGATACTCCTTCAGCGCATTGCGGCTCTCCGGCGCATAACCAAGCCGAAACGTCTCGATCGTCCGCCCGGATAGGCCGCGCTCACGCAGATAGGCCCGTGCCCTCGCCCCACTCGCCGTCTGCAGTTGATCCTGGAAGAACTGCGTCGCCATCTCCATGACGTCTTGCAGCGTCGTGCGTTCCCGCTCGCGCCGTTCCGCCTGCGGATCGGGCTGCGGCATGGAGATGCCGGCCATATCAGCGACCTGCTGTACCGCCTCGACGAAGCTCAGACCTTCGAGATCCGTCAAAAAGCGGAAATGGTCACCGGACACACCGCAGCCGAAGCAGTGATACCGACCCTTGCGATCCTCGCAGTGGAAGCTCGGGCTCTTCTCGCCGTGAAAGGGGCAGCAGGCCCAATAGTCCTGGCGCGACACATTGGTTTTCTTCCGATCCCACGTCACGCGGCGACCAACGACGGCCGAAATCGGCACGCGGTCACGGATCTCGTCGAGGAAGTCGCTGGAAAAACGCATCTGTATCCTTGGGAAGCTGATCCTCCATATAGGCGCGGCGATCATGAAGCGCCAAGGCTTTCGCGCGCAGTGCCCGTTATTCACAGAGGTTGATTGTTATGACGACTGTATATACACTGGTGGCGATCGACCCCGAAGGCATTGATCGATGCGAAGTCTGGACGACATCCCTCAAAGCGAGTGGTCCTTCGAATGGGACGAAGAGAAGCGCCTAGCGAACGTGGATAAGCACGGCATCGACTTTCCACGCGCGGCAAACGCGCTACGGGGCCCTCGATTGGACATGCTAAGCCAGCGCAACGGCGAAGTTCGTACCTTGTCGATATGCCCAGACACGCTGAAACTCATTGCAGTCGTGTTCACAATGCGCGGCGACAAGTGCCGCATAATTTCCGCAAGAACGGCGCACGAAAATGAGCAAAGAAAATATCGTCAGATATACCATTGAAGAAATCGAAGCGATGATCGCCCGCGGTGAGGACAAGACCGACTGGGCCCGCGTCGATGCCATGACCGACGAGGATATCGAACGCGCCATGCGCGACGATCCCGACTGGAAGGATCACATGGACATCGACTGGTCCAAGGCCAAGATGGTCATCCCGGACAGGAAGAAGGCGATCTCCATCCGGCTAGACCCCGACATCATCGATTTCTTCCAGGCGACGGGCAAGGGCTACCAGACCCGGATCAACGCTGTCCTGCGCCACTTCGTCGACGAGCAGAAGCGCTCCAAGTCCTGAAACGCGAGACGCCGCCCGAGGGCGGCGCCGAAAACTCTAAATCAAACGACTTACTTCAGCAGGTCCTTGACCACGCCCGAAGCCTTGCCGAAGTCCATTTGGCCAGAATAGCGCTCCTTCAGCGTGCTGATGCACTTGCCCATGTCGCGCAGGCCCTGGGCACCCGTTTCCGAGATGACGGCCGCGCAGAGTTCGCGCACTTTTTCGTCAGGCAACTGCTCAGGCATGAAGGACTTGATGATGACGATTTCCTCGCGCTCCTGCGCTGCGAGTTCCGGCCTGTCGTTGTCGGCATAGATCTTGGCCGACTCGTCCCGCTGTTTGATCATCTTCATCAGGATCTGCATGATCTCGTCGTCCGTGACGGGATCCTTGCCAGTTCCGCGATTGGCAATGTCGCGATCCTTGATCGCCGTCTGGATCAGACGAACGGTCGAGGTCCGGCGGACATCCTTGGCCTTCAGTGAGTCTTTCAGCGAGTTGGCGAGCGTGTCGCGTATCATTTTCTTCTCCGGGGAAGCGCCGTTTCACCGTCGGTGATTGTGGCTTTTCCGTGTTCGTTAAGTGGTTCTCATAGCCAGACGCGTGCTGCAGTGCAAACGAATTGAGCAAACCATTGAAATGGCTTGGTGGAAATCAGGCCCCCAAGCAACTCCGGAATTGACCTCGCCACGCGATATGTCTATTGCTCGGCACCTGCACGCAAATTGTCATCAGGGCTGAAAACGCGCGACTTCGCGCGCCCTCGATCTGCAACATAAATGGTCCTGCGACACCGCTCCGACAAGGGGCCGGGACGCGGGCGAACAAGGAACGACCATGACCGCGACAGCCCCCTGGACGACCCGCAAGCCGACCGCCCTCCTCGTTCTCGCCGACGGCACCGTCATCGAAGGCCACGGTATCGGCGCAACGGGCAAGGTTCAGGCGGAAGTCTGCTTCAACACGGCGCTGACAGGATACGAGGAAATCCTTACGGATCCCTCCTATCTTGGCCAGATCGTCACCTTCACCTTCCCGCATATCGGCAATGTCGGCACCAACGACGAAGACATCGAAGACCTGACGCCGGCTGCCCGCCACGGCGCGGTCGGCACCATCTTCAAGGCCGACATCACGGAGCCTTCAAATTATCGTTCCGCAAGCCATCTCGATGCCTGGCTGAAGAGCCGCGGCATCATCGGCCTCTCGGGCGTCGATACCCGCGCACTGACCGCCTGGATCCGCGAGAACGGCGCGCCGAACGCCGTCATCGCCCATGACCCGAACGGCGTCTTCGACGTGGAAGCCTTGAAGGCAGAAGCCAAGGCCTGGGGTGGCCTCGTCGGCCTCGACCTCGCCAAGGTCGCGACCTCGGGCCAGTCTTCCGTCTGGGACGAAAAGGCATGGTCCTGGACCGAAGGCCACACAACGCTCGGCGCCGCTGTCGCCAAGTATCACATTGTCTGCGTCGACTTCGGCGTGAAGCGCAACATCCTGCGCCTCTTTGCCGGCCTCGACTGCAAGGTCACCGTCGTGCCCGCAACGACATCAGCCGAAGACATCCTCGCACTCAACCCGGATGGCGTCTTCCTGTCGAACGGCCCGGGTGACCCGGCGGCCACCGGCGAATATGCCGTGCCGGTCATCCAGAACCTGGTCAAGAGCGACAAGCCGCTCTTCGGCATCTGCCTCGGCCACCAGATGTTGGGCCTGGCGCTCGGCGGCACGACCGAGAAGATGCACCAGGGCCATCACGGCGCAAACCACCCGGTGAAGGACTTCACCACCGGCAAGGTCGAGATCGTCTCGATGAACCATGGCTTTGCAGTTGACTCGAAGTCGCTGCCGGAAAGCGTTGAAGAGACTCACGTTTCCCTGTTCGACGGCACCAACTGCGGCCTGCGCCTCAAGGGCAAGCCGGTCTTCTCCGTGCAGCATCACCCGGAAGCCTCGCCCGGCCCGCAGGACAGCCACTACCTCTTCCGCCGCTTCATCAATATGGTGCGCGAGACGAAGGGCGAACCGGCACTCGCCGAACGCTGAGCCTATTCAATCAGACTGGAATTTGGCGGCCCGGGTTCATCCCCGGGCCGTTTGCATTTCATGCCGGACCTTCAGATAGAAGCGCAGGCTCAGCATGACCGCGGCACTCGCAAGCCCGAGGCAGAAGCCGTACCAGATACCGATGCCTCCGATCCCAAGCGGAAAGGCCATGAGCCAGGCGAGGAAAAAGCCGATCGGCCAATAGGAAACAAGCGCCAGGATCATCGGGACACGCGCATCCTTCAGCCCGCGCAACATTCCGGCCGCAATCGCCTGGAGACCATCGACCAGCTGGAACAGCCCCGCCACCATGACAAGCGGCCCCGCATAGGCAAGCACCTCGGCAGCGGCCGGAGCATTTTCATTGAGGAACGCGGCAGACAATTGATCCGGCACGAGAAGGAAGAGGATCCCGCCCGACAGCGACAATAGTCCGGCAATGGCAAGCACCGTGATCGACGCCCGCACCAGTTCCGGATAATTGCCCCGCCCATGGGCAAGACCGATCCGCACGGTCGCAGCTTGCGCCAATCCGAGCGGCAGCATGAAGGCGATCGAGGCAAGCTGCAGCGCGATGCCGTGCGCCGCGAGTTCGATCGTCCCGACCCTGCCCATCAGCAGTGAAGCCGCGCTGAACAGGCTCACTTCCGCAAGCACAGTGACACTGATCGGCATGCCGAGATGCAACACCTCGCGAAAAGCCTGCCAGTCAGGCCGCCAGAAACGGATGAAGAGCTCGTAGCGCTTCGTCTCCTCGCGGGTCTGGATGTAGATGACCATCGCCACGAAGCTCACCCACTGCACGATGACCGCAACGATCGCCGCCCCGGTCATGCCGAGCGCCGGCAAGCCGAAATGCCCGAGCACCAACGCATAGGCAAGGATGGCGTTGAGGACGAGGATGCCGAGCGTCACCCAAAGCACGATGCGTGCCCGACCGGTCGCGCTGACCAATGCACGCAGGACCGCAAACAGCAGCGCGGGCAGCAAGCCCAGCTGGATAATGAAGACATAGCCCGCCGCAAGTGCGGCCACTTCAGGCTTCTGCCCAAGCGCAAGAAGGATCGCCTCCGCATTGAAGAACAGCGGCATCGTCAGAAGCACATAGAGGATCGACACCCACATGCCCATGCGGATGGAGCGCCGGACCGAGACCACATCGCCACGACCATAGGCCTGCGCCACCATCGGCATGACGGCCATGGAGAAGCCCGAGCCGAAGATGAAGATGGTGAAGAAGAACTGCCCCGCCAGCACCATGGCGGCGAGCGGCACGGCTCCGAGCTGACCGACGATCACCACATCCGTCGTGTGGATCCCGAGCTGTGCCAGCTGGGCCCCGATCAGGGGAATGCCGAGCGAGAGCGTCGCGCGGATATGCGACATCCAGCTACCGGCACCGGTTGGCGCAGGGCTATGGGTTTCGAGCGAGGCGATGTCGGTGTGCATGGCAATAATCTCAACGAAAAAAGCCGCTTCCAGGATACTGGCGAGCGGCATGTCGCAACGGGATAAGCGCCATCGCGCATTCCAGCAAGATGAAATCACCAGACTGCAAATTTTTTGCGCAACACATCAGAGAATTTGATGAAAAATCCGCCAACCTCTCGCAGGCGTTCTCGTGGACATCAGGGGAAAATGCAGCCCCCGAACGGAAGCGGACCAAACCGACCTTTTCGACCCCATCTGAACCCGCCTATTGTTTGCGCTCCAGAAAGCAGCGAGAGATTGATCGACACATGTTGGAACTGGTTTGGCGCGGCGCGATCATCGGCCTTGGAGCAACCGTCGCCATGGATATCTGGGCGATCATCCTCGCCACTGTCTTCAAGCAGCCGAAGGCAAACTGGGCGCCTGTCGGGCGCTGGTTCTACCACCTGAAGTCCGGTCGCATCTTCCACGACACCATCTCGACTGCAGACCCCTACCGCCACGAACTGGCCCTTGGCTGGATCTCGCACTACGCCGTCGGCATCGCCTACGGCATCATGCTCGCTCTCTTCGTCGGGCCGGTCTGGTTCGCGGAGCCGACCTTCCTGCCTGCCTGGATCTGGGGGATCCTCACTGTTGCTGCAGGCTGGTTCCTGCTGCAGCCGGGCCTCGGCATCGGCTGGGCCGCCTCGAAGACGCCGAACCCGACCAAGGTCCGCGCCCTCAATCTATTGGCCCACACCGTCTTCGGTCTTGGCCTCTGGCTGACGGCCCTGCTGATCCGTTGAAGGAGCCGGCGCGTCAGATCGCGCCGGAGAAGGTGTCGCAGGCACCGACATTGCCGCTGTCATAGCCCCGCTTGAACCACTTCATCCGCTGTGCGGAGGTACCGTGGTTGAAAGCATCGGGCACGACGTAACCCTGGCTTCGCTTCTGCAGCGTGTCGTCGCCGATCTGCTGGGCGGCATTCAAAGCCTCCTCAAGATCGCCGTCGGACAGGATGCCCTCCTTGTCTGCAGATTTGGCCCAGATGCCGGCATAACAATCGGCCTGAAGCTCGACACGCATGGACATCTGGTTGGCCTCACGCTCACCCATGGAGCGGCGCTGGCGGTTGAATTCCGGCAGCACGCCCGTCAGGTTCTGCACGTGGTGCCCGACTTCATGGGCAATGACATAGGCCTGGGCAAAGTCACCGGCCGCGTCAAACTGCTGCTCAAGCTGATCGAAGAACTGGGTGTCGAGATAGACCTTGCTATCAGCCGGGCAATAGAAGGGACCGGTGGCAGAGGAGGCCTGGCCGCAGGCAGAAACCGTGCCCCCGCTGAAGAGAACCAGCGTCGGCTCGCGGTACTGCTCCCCGGACGCCGAGAAAATGGCATTCCACGTCGTTTCCGTCTCCGCCAAAACCGTGCGGACAAAGGCGGTCGTATCGTCGCTGGACTGGCCCGCCGGACGCTGGCCGATCGATTGCTCGTAACCGGACCCTGCACCTCCCACATTGCCCTCACCGAGAACCTGCAGCATGTCGATGCCCATGGCCTTGAGCACGAAATAGATGATCACCAGAAAGATGATCGTCCCGAAGCTCAAGCCACCGCCACGGCGCCCACCCATCGGGATCTGAATGCCGGATCGACCAAAGGGGCTGCGGCCCAAGCCTCCGCCGGAGGATTGCCCACGCCGGTCCTCGATATTGTCCGACTGACGACGGCCCTTCCATTCCATGATGCTTCCCCTCTGCGCTCTAGCCCTCACAATGAGAAGATAGCCGAACTGTTCCCTAACACCAGTGACGGCGTGACGTTTGCGACGTCATTGCGTCGACCGGAACGCCGGCGGGACCTTGAACGCTGGATGCAGAGCGGCCGCTTCAGGCCTTCGCGTAACCATATTCCCCACCCCGCGCCAGCGCGCGCTGATACGCCGGTCGCGCCCGGATCCGCTCGATCCAGTCGCGCAAAACGCTCGTGTCCTTGCCCTCGGAAATCCGGGTCAGCCCCGCCTCGACCGGGAAACTCATGGCGATATCGGCTGCGGAAAAATCCTTGCCAGCAAACCAGCCATCTCTGGCAACTTCGGCCATCCACAGGTCCAGATGGTCGGAAAGTTGCGGATCGAGCAATTTGCGCGAGACGCCCTGGCTGATCATCTTGGCCACCGGGCGAATGAAGAAGGGCACCTGCCCCGGGATGCGCGAGAAGATCAGTTTCATCACCAGAAGCGGCATGGCAGACCCTTCGGCATAATGCATCCAGTAGCGGTAGCGCAGACGCTCGTCCGTCCCGGCCGCAGGCCGAAGGCCCTCCCCGCCATAGGTTTCGATCAGATATTCCATGATCGCGCCACTCTCGGCGACAATCCGGCCGTTGTCTTCGATGACGGGCGACTTGCCCAGCGGATGCACCGCCTTGAGCTCCCTGGGCGCCAGGTATTCCTTCGTCCGATGATAGACCTTGACCTGATAGTCGAGCCCGAGCTCCTCGAGCAGCCACAGGATCCGGTGGGCACGCGAGTTGTCCAGGTAGTGAACGGTGATCATCAGAAAGTGCCCTTCGATTGTCGTTGATTGAACTATCTAGAAGCTGTTGCGCTCCCCGTCGAGGCGCAGGTCGCAACTTTCTCAACCACTTCCGACCCGATCACACGTCAGGACCGCTTGGCAGCCCACCTCCCGCATGCAAGTCTCGGCCCGTTGAGCGCTTTGGGAGGAGTGGCACATGAAGGCAATGCGACTGGAGGCGACGGGGCAGCTTTTCACGCGGGAGGTGGAGAAGCCTGAGGCCAGGCCTGATGACCTTCTGGTCCGCGTCGAGGCCTGTGGCGTCTGCGGCACCGACCGGCATCTCTTCCACGGTGAATTCCCCTGCACCCCACCAGTGACCCTCGGCCATGAATTCAGCGGCATCGTGGAGGCCGTGGGAAGCGCAGTCACAGGCTTTGCGGTTGGCGACCGGATCACGGGCGATCCCAACATCGCCTGCGGCCGCTGCAGCCACTGCGTCAATGGTCGCGTCAATCTCTGCCGGAACCTGAGAGCCATCGGTATCCACCGCGACGGCGGCTTTGCCGAATATGTGGTCGTTCCCCACAAACAGGCTTTCCTCCTGCCAGCCGACCTTGATCCCATGCACGGCGCATTCTGCGAACCGCTGGCCTGCTGCCTGCACGGCATCGACCTCGCCGAGATCAAGGCCGGGGCATCCGTCGTTGTCCTCGGTGGCGGGGTCATCGGCCTGCTCACCGTACAGCTCGCAAGGCTGGCAGGCGCAACCACAGTGATCCTTGTGACCCGCCAGGCAGCTCGCAGGAGCCTTGCCGAAGACCTCGGCGCAACGGCCAGCGTCGATCCAGCCGCCGGCGACGTGATCGCTCAGATTGCGGGTGAGACCGGCCTCGTCCCTGGAGGCGTCGATGTCGTCCTGGAATGTGCCGGCGTCGGCGAAACCGTGATCCAGGCAACAAAGCTCGTGCGCCCAGGCGGCACAGCGGTCATCCTCGGCGTCATGCCGCAAGGCGAAAAGATCGCTATCGAGCCCTTCGATCTTCTCTTCCGGGAAGTGAAGCTGGTCACATCCTTCCTCAACCCCTTCACCCATCGCCGCGCAGCCGAGCTGATCGCTTCGGGCAAGATCGAGGTCGACAAGCTCATCTCTCGCAAGGTCTCGCTGGATGACGCACCGGAGGTGGTCAGCAACCCGCCACAGCCCGGCGAGGTCAAGGTCCTCGTCGTCCCCGGCCTCTGATCGGCGACGTCACAGCGACGGGCGCTTGTCCTTCAAGGGCCGCGCCTGCTCCAACTGACCGGCGAGTGAGAAGAGCGTGTTCTCATCGGCGAAACGGCCAACGAACTGCATACCGATCGGCAAGCCTTCGGGTGACCAACCTGTCGGCACCGACATGGCCGGCTGGCCGGTGACGTTGAAGACCGGCGTCCACGGAATGAATTCGAATGTCTGGGCCGCAAGCTGCTCGGCGATCCCGAGTTTCTTCAAGAGCCGCCCACCGCCGACATAACCAAGCACAGTCAGCAGCTTCTTCTCGATTGCACTCGGCTGCAGCGCGCCGATCTTCACCGGCAGCGTTGAAAGCACCGGCGTCATCAAGACGTCGACATCTTCGAAAAAGCCGAGGATCGAGCGTGCCGAGAGCGAGAGATAGCGATGGGCGGTGATGAGGTCGGACGCCGTGAACCCCTCGCCCAGAAGGCCCATGCCGAAGGAGGCGGCATCGTAATCGCCGGGACGGATCTTCACCCCGAAACTCTTCGCCGTGAATTCGATATCGGCGCGCAGCTCCCCGGCAAGTGCCGTCAGGAAGGCCATGGAGAAGGCCTCTCGCTCGACGGGCGGCGCAGCCTCGATCACCTCGTGGCCGAGATCGACGAGCAGCTTCGCCGTGTCGTCGAAGGCTGAGATCACCTCGGGCGCCACCGCCCTGCCGAGCATCGGTTCCCGCGACACGGCAATCTTGAGCTTCCCCGGTTCGCGCTGCGAGGCGGCCAGGAACGTTCCCTCCTGCATCGGCAGCGGATGCGGCGAGCCGCGATCCGGTCCGTGTGTCACATCGAGAACGGCCGCGCTGTCGCGCACCGATCGTGTAAGCACATGTTCGACCGCAAAGCCCGACCACGCCTCGCCGATAAAGGGACCGGCGGGTGTGCGCCCACGCGTCGGCTTCATCCCGAATACACCACAGGCCGAGGCCGGAATTCGGATCGACCCGCCCCCATCGCCACCGGATGCGATCGGCACCATGCCGGCTGCAACCGCAGCGCCGGACCCGCCGGATGAGCCACCGGGTGTCCGGGTCAGATCCCAGGGATTGCGCGTCGGTCCATTGGCGCCGGGCTCGGTATAGGGTGTGAGGCCGAATTCCGGCGTATTGGTGCGCCCGGCAATCACAAGGCCGGACCGCTCCCATCGCTCGACGAGCTCGCTGCTGCCGCTTGCCACCCGCGTCGCCCACAGCCGGTTGCCGTTGCCCGTCGGCACGCCGTCGATCTGCGCCAGCAAATCCTTGACCAGGAATGGCACGCCGGAAAACGGCCCCGCCGGCACGCCCGACGCCACTTTCTGGCGCGCCCGCTCGAACAGCGGACGAACGACGGCGTTGAGCTGCGGATTGACCGCCTCGATCCGAGCGATCGCCGCCTCCAGGACCTCCGAGGCAGAAACCTGCCCGCGCCGGATCAGGTCGGCCAGCCCCAACCCGTCATGATCCGCATACTCCGTGAACATCGGCACTCCCCCAGATCGACTCGCGAAATCCCGGCCACCTTCCGGTCAATCGGTCTGCCAATCAAGCAGCGCAGAGCATAACGGCTTCGTCGAATATAAATATCTACTTAACCATGGGCAGCTAAAGTCTGCTTCAAAGGCCGGCGCAAATCCGGCGCGGCGGCGGTTGTCCGCTGCCTTGCAGTCATAGGCTCATGAGGGAACGGCCCATGTTATTCAAATCCGCCACCAGCCGGAACATCTTCTCGACCGTCGGATTGGGCGTCGTCACCACGATCGGCGTCGCGGCGACCCTGGTCGGACTGAGCTACGGGACGATCCGCGGGGCCGGCATCGACAAGATGCAGACGGCCGCATCCGACGCGGCAGCTGAGGTCAATCGAACCCTGAGCGTGGCCCATGAAATGGTAGCTGGTCTCGACTATTCCGTCTCCGCTCTGCGAGAGAAGGGAATTGCCGACCGCGACGTCGTGATGGCCGTTCTGACGAAGACGCTCGAGGGCTTTCCGGGCGCCATTGGCCTCTCCACGGGCTGGGAACCGAATGCCTTCGATGGCAAGGATGCAGACTTCGTCGGCAAACCCGCTCACGATCAGACGGGCCGCTTCGTGCCCTACATCTATCGCGCCGGTGGGACCATCAAGACGGATGTGCTTGTTGACTACGACAAGCCCGGGACGGGCGACTATTACCAGCTGCCGGTCAAGACCGCGAAAACGGTTCTGCTCGAGCCCTATGTCTATCCCGTGGACGGCAAAGACGTCCTGATGACCACCATCTCCATCCCGGTGATGGAAAACGGCAAGGCTCTCGGCTATGTCGGCGCCGATATCGACCTCGACAAGACAGCCGCCGATCTCGCCGCCAAGCGCCCCTTGGGCGACGGCTATGTCGCGCTCCTGTCCTCTGCCAACGCCTTCGTCAGCCATCCTGACAAGGCGGCCATGGGCAAGGCGCTGAAGGACAGCGGCCTTGACGCCACCGCATGGGAAAGCCTGCTGAAGTCCCCAGGCTCCGTCGGCACCATGGTCGACAAGGACGGTGTGGAGCGCATGGCAATCGCGGTTCCGATCGAGCCTTTCCCGGGCGCCGTCTGGAACGTCGTCGTTGCCGTCCCGAGCGCAACCGTGCTCGGCGCGCTCTCGCACACCGTCTGGACCTCGGCCCTCGTCATCGCCGGTGCAACCCTGATCCTGATCGTTGTCGGCTGGTTGCTGGCCCGCCGCTTCATCGGCCGCATCAACCGCGTCATCGGCCAAACCACAGACATCGCAGCCGGCCGCCTCGACGTCGAACTGACCGACAAGGACCGCGCCGACGAACTGGGCGACCTCTCGCGCTCGCTGGCCGTGCTTCTGGAAAGCAACCGCAAGAAGGTCGAGCTCGAAAAGGCGGCCGAAGCCCGGTACGAGCAGGAAGAGATCGAACGCGTCGAACGCTCCAAGGGCCACAAGGCGCGTGAGGAAGAGATCCGCTTCGTCGTCGACGAACTGCGCTCCGGCCTTGCCCGCCTGTCGGACGGCGACATGACCGTGCGCCTCGAAAAGCCCTTCTCTCCGGCACTCGACGAAATTCGTGGCAACTTCAACGACTCGATCGAGAAGCTGCGTGCCGCGATGATCTCCTTCCGCGACAACGCCACCACCATCGAAAACGGCTCGAACGAGATCCGCTCGGCCGCCGACGATCTCGCCCGCCGCACCGAACAGCAGGCAGCCTCGGTCGAAGAAACCTCGGCCGCCCTCTCCCAGATCACCCGTTCGGTCAAGGAATCGACCCAGCGCGCGGAAGAGGCCGGCCAGCAGGTGAGCCGCACCAAGGAAAGCGCTGAACGTTCAGGCGAAGTGGTCCGTTCGGCAATCGATGCCATGAGCGCGATCGAACAGTCCTCGCAGTCGATCTCCAACATCATCGGCGTGATCGATGAAATCGCCTTCCAGACCAACCTTCTGGCACTGAATGCCGGCGTTGAAGCCGCCCGCGCTGGCGAGGCCGGCAAGGGCTTTGCCGTCGTCGCCCAGGAAGTCCGCGAACTTGCCCAGCGTTCGGCCAATGCGGCAAAGGAAATCAAGGCCCTGATCACCGCCTCGGGCGAACAGGTAAAGCACGGCGTCTCGCTCGTCGACGAGACGGGAGAGGCCCTCTCGGCAATCGTTGCCGAAGTACAGCAGATCAATACCAATGTTCATGCGATCGTCGATGCCGCCCGCGAACAGTCGACAGGCCTCCACGAAATCAATGCCGCCGTGAATATCATGGACCAGGGCACCCAGAAGAACGCCGCCATGGTCGAGGAGACCAATGCGGCCTCCCATACGTTGGTCTCGGAAGTGCAGTCGCTCTCGGCCCGCCTCGCCCAGTTCAACCTCGGCTCCGGCCCGCGGCAGCAGGCATCATCGGCGCCTGCCGCTCGCAGCTTTACCGCGCCCACACAAACGGCAGCCCGTCCGGTCGCCCCGTCTCGACCTGCAACGGTCGCCGAAACGGCGCGCCCTGTCGCCTCCCCGGCCCGAGCCCTTGCCGGCAAGATCGCCTCCGCCATGGGCGCCAAGCCCGCCCCGAGCGGCGCGGAATGGGAAGAATTCTGAGATCGTCTCAAAGACGCATGTGTGAAATGGCGGTCCTCGGCCCGCCATTTTTCGTTGGCGGCGGCCTCAAGCCGGCTCGAAGACCAGAAGCTCTTCGAAATGGTTCATGTCATCGAAGGCACAGAAAGCCGGCGCCCTGAGTTCGATAACGGGAGCGCGGCGGCGTATATCCGCGGCAACCTCCTCCAGAAACGGAATCCAGTCCGACAGCGTCTCATCGTCGAAACGCTCGATCATGTAGGCGAAGGTGATGTGGAAGGCATAGGTCTCGTGGTCCGGATGCCGGTAGCCGAGGAGATCCGCCAGCCGGTTGCGCCAATCCCTGAGGACGGCTCGATCATCGTCAGTTACCCCATCAACAACAAGCCCGAGCGGCGTCGCGTGTTTCACCTCGACGGCAAAGGCTTGACCTGAACGGAAATGCGCCAGACGGTCCATGAAGATGCCCGTCATGTCGTCGACCGGCGTCTCGGCCGGCACATCGCCTGGCCAGTATGGCAGCGCCCGTCGCGTCTCGATGATCCCCTGGAAGAGCGTCATATGCAGGCTGGACGGCGCGGTGAAGGCGAGCTTATCCGCACCCGGCATCGTCGTGTATCGCGTCCGAGCCTCGAGAATCGCGGCAGCAGACTCCGAACCCTCGACCAGATGGCACACCACGGTATTGCCGCGCTCGGTCAAAAACCTGCCGGAGGTATCGTAGCGGATCCCATGATGCGGGATTGGCCCGGGATTGAGGCTGCGGGAGGAGAAATGAAGATGATCGGGGAGTTCCGGGATGGTCATGAGCAGTTCCTTCGGGTGTGATCCGCTTGCGGTAATCGTCCTGCACGAAGCGCGTATGACGGTCACCCCGGGAGAGCAGCAAAGTCCCTCCCCAACTTTCCTGTCGGAGGCTGCAAATATGGGGTTCCTTCCCGGGCAACATTTCCCTATAAGCCGCTTCTAGCCTGAAAAGACCATCTCTCTGCGCCCGGCCGGTGACCTCCCTCACCCAGGCCGGTTTTTCGCGCAGGTCAAAGAACGGATAGATCCATGCCCAAGCGCCAAGACATTAAGTCCATCCTCATCATCGGCGCGGGGCCGATTGTCATCGGCCAGGCATGCGAGTTCGACTATTCCGGCACCCAGGCCGTCAAGGCGCTGAAGGAAGAAGGCTACCGGGTCATCCTGGTGAATTCTAACCCGGCCACGATCATGACCGACCCGGGCCTTGCCGACGCAACCTATGTCGAGCCGATCACGCCTGAAGTCGTCGCCAAGATCATCGCCAAGGAACGCCCGGACGCGCTGCTCCCCACCATGGGTGGCCAGACGGCGCTCAATACCGCGCTCTCTTTGAAGCGCATGGGTGTGCTCGATCGCTACAATGTCGAGATGATCGGCGCCAAGCCCGCCGCCATCGACATGGCCGAAGACCGCGCCCTCTTCCGCGAAGCCATGACCCGCATCGGGCTTGAAACCCCGAAGTCGATGCTCGCCAACGCGACCGAGATCAAGGACGCCGACCGCAAGACGCATGAAGCCGCCCGCAACGAGCTGAAGGCGAAACTGTCCGGTGCCGAACTCGACAAGGCTCTCGACGAACTCGAAAACCAGTGGAACCTCGGCGAGACCGACCGCAAGCAGCGTTATATGGCCCACGCCATGGCAATCGCTGCCCAAGCGCTCGACGTTGTCGGCCTGCCCGCCATCATCCGTCCGTCCTTCACCATGGGCGGCACCGGTGGCGGCATCGCCTACAACCGCTCGGAATTCTACGAGATCATCAATTCCGGCCTCGACGCCTCTCCCACCACCGAAGTCCTGATCGAAGAATCGGTCCTTGGCTGGAAGGAGTATGAAATGGAGGTCGTCCGCGACAAGGCGGACAACTGCATCATCGTCTGCTCGATCGAGAACATCGATCCGATGGGCGTCCACACCGGCGACTCGATCACCGTTGCTCCGGCACTGACGCTGACGGACAAGGAATACCAGATCATGCGCAACGCCTCGATCGCGGTTCTCCGCGAGATCGGCGTTGAGACCGGCGGCTCGAACGTGCAGTTCGCCGTCAACCCGGCCGATGGGCGTCTGGTCGTCATCGAAATGAACCCGCGCGTCTCGCGCTCGTCCGCGCTCGCCTCGAAGGCAACCGGCTTCCCGATCGCCAAGATCGCCGCCAAGCTCGCCATCGGCTACACACTCGACGAACTCGAAAACGACATCACTGGCGGCGCGACGCCAGCCTCCTTCGAACCGTCGATCGACTACGTCGTCACCAAGATCCCGCGCTTCGCCTTCGAAAAGTTCCCCGGAGCCGAGCCGACGCTGACCACCGCCATGAAGTCGGTCGGTGAAGTCATGGCGATCGGCCGTACCTTCTCGGAATCGCTGCAGAAGGCACTGCGCGGCCTCGAAACCGGGCTGACAGGCCTCGACGAAATCGAAATCCCCGGCCTTGGCCAGGGCGACGACAAGAACGCCATCCGGGCTGCCATCGGCACCCCGACGCCCGACCGTCTGCGCATGGTCGCCCAGGCGCTCCGCCTTGGCATGTCGCCGGAAGAAGTGCATGAAGGCTGCAAGATCGATCCGTGGTTCATCGCCCAGTTCAAGGCGATCACCGACATGGAAGCCCGCGTGCGCGAGCACGGCCTGCCGGAAGACGCCGAAAACCTGCGCATGCTGAAGGCCATGGGCTTCTCCGACGCCCGCCTCGCCTCGCTCTCCGGCAAGCGCCCGAAGGAAGTTGCCGAACTCCGCAACGGCCTGAACGTCCGCCCGGTCTTCAAGCGCATCGACACCTGTGCTGCCGAATTCGCTTCGCCCACCGCCTACATGTATTCGACCTACGAGACCCCCTTCGTCGGCGCGCTGCGCTCCGAAGCAGAAGTCTCTGATCGCAAGAAGGTCGTCATCCTCGGCGGCGGTCCGAACCGTATCGGCCAGGGCATCGAGTTCGACTATTGCTGCTGCCACGCCGCCTTCGCCCTGAAGGATGCCGGCTTCGAAGCGATCATGATCAACTGCAACCCGGAAACCGTGTCGACCGACTACGACACCTCCGACCGCCTCTACTTCGAGCCGCTGACGGCCGAAGACGTGATCGAAATCCTGCGCGCAGAACAGGAAAAGGGCGAAGTTGTCGGCGTCATCGTCCAGTTCGGCGGCCAGACCCCGCTGAAGCTCGCCGAAGCGCTGGAAAAGAACGGCATCCCGATCCTCGGCACCGCCCCCGACATGATCGATCTCGCCGAAGACCGCGACCGCTTCCAGAAGCTCCTGATGAAGCTCGACCTCAACCAGCCGAACAACGGCATTGCCTACTCGGTCGAGCAGGCCCGCCTCGTCGCCTCCGAGATCGGCTTCCCGCTGGTCGTGCGCCCGTCCTACGTGCTTGGCGGTCGCGCCATGCAGATCATCCATTCGGAATCGATGCTGCAGTCCTACCTGCTCGACACGGTTCCAGGTCTGGTCCCTGAGGATATCAAGCAGCGCTACCCGAACGACAAGACCGGCCAGATCAACACTCTGCTCGGCAAGAACCCGCTGCTCTTCGACAGCTACCTGACCAATGCCATCGAAGTCGACGTCGATGCGCTCTGCGACGGCGAGAATGTCTTCGTTTCCGGCATCATGGAGCATATCGAGGAAGCTGGCATCCATTCGGGCGATAGCGCCTGCTCACTCCCCTCGCGTTCGCTCTCGAAGGCAACGCTCGACGAGCTGGAGCGCCAGACGGCCGCCATGGCCAAGGCGCTCAATGTCGGCGGCCTGATGAACGTTCAGTACGCCATCAAGGACGACGTGATCTACGTTCTCGAAGTCAACCCGCGCGCGTCGCGCACGGTGCCGTTCGTTGCCAAGACCATCGGCGCCCCGATCGCCAAGATCGCTGCCCGCATCATGACCGGCGAAAAGCTCGATGACGCCATTGCCGCCTATGGCGCCAAGCCCGATCCGCGCAACCTCAAGCACATTGCGGTCAAGGAAGCCGTCTTCCCGTTCGCCCGCTTCCCCGGCGTCGACACCCTGCTCGGCCCGGAAATGCGCTCGACCGGTGAAGTCATCGGCCTCGACACCGATTTCGCGCTGGCCTTTGCCAAGAGCCAGCTCGGCGCCAGCGTCGAACTGCCGCGCGACGGCACGGTCTTCGTCTCCGTCCGCGACGAGGACAAGGCCCGCGTCCTGCCGGCAATCCTGATCCTGACCCAGATCGGCTTCAAGGTTCTGGCCACCGGCGGCACCCAGCGCTTCCTCGCTGAAAACGACATCCCGGCGATCAAGATCAACAAGGTGCTCGAAGGTCGTCCGCATATCGAGGACGCCATCCGCAACCGTCAGGTCCAGCTGGTCATCAACACGACCGACGGCAACAAGGCGATCTCGGACTCGAAGTCGCTCCGCCGCGCGGCCCTGATGCAGAAGGTGCCCTACTACACGACCATGGCAGGCGCCCTTGCCGCCGCCGAAGCCATCCGCGCGCTGAAGGGTGGCCAGCTCGAAGTGCGTCCGCTGCAGAGCTACTTCTGAGGCGTCAGCGTCTCGGCCGCTCCAAGGATGGCCCAGGCAAGCGCTCATAAGGCATTTTCGCCGCATCCTCGGATGCGGCGATTTTTGTTTGTAGGCAATGTGCATTGAGGCCACGGCTAAACTCCTGATCGCCCCAGGTGGAATTTTGCATGGGCCGCCTATGTTAGAGTGATCGCTCCTCCTGACCGGCAGACGAGACAGGTCCACCGCCATGTTTCTCGACCTCAACAACTACACGCCGCCACCGGACCCGCCGGCAGAACCGGACCGCCCTTCCCTGACACCCCGCCAGCAGAAGACGCTGATGATGATCGTCGGTTTCAACATCTTCCTGCTGTTCGTTGCCCCGATCGGCGGCGCCACGGTCATCTCGGCACTTCTGGAATTGTTCGGCTGATTGTAGGCCCCCTGGCCCGCCGGCGTCAGTGATCGACCACGCGAGCCAGCGCACACCTCCACCAGCGCTTGACGCCCTGCGCCGGACAGGTTAATAAACCATACAGTTAATTAACCTGATGGCTAATCATGAGCAGCGATCCTCTGTCCCTGACATTGGCCGCCCTGGCGGACCCGACGCGCCGCGCCATCCTTGCGCGCTTGTCGACCGGCGAGGCAACGGTGAACGAGTTGGCAGAGCCTTTCGCCATGAGCCTGCCGGCCGTCTCCAAGCATTTGAAGGTGCTGGAGCGCGCGAAGCTGATTTCGCGCGGCCGCAGCGCCCAGTGGCGCCCTTGCCGGCTTGAACCTGAACCCTTGAAGGCCGTCGATGGATGGCTGGGCGACTACCGCAAGCTCTGGGAGCAGCGTTTCGATCGCCTGGAAGAGTATCTGGCGGCGATCCAGAAAGAACGCGAAGACGTGAAGGAAGACGAGACATGACCGAAAAGCTGGAAATCGTGAACGAGCGCCTGCTCCCCGCAGAACCCACCGTCGTGTTCAATGCAGTCGCCGATCCCAAGACCCTGGCACTCTGGTGGGGACCGCATGGCTTCACCAACCGCATCGACGAATTCGATTTTCGCGTCGGCGGTGACTGGCGCGTGACGATGACCGCCTCGGACGGCACCGATTTTGTGAACCGCTGGACCTTTCACGAGATCGAACCGGCACGACGGCTGGTCGCCCACCACCATGAACCGATGCATGTCTTCACCCTGGAGATGACCTTCGAAGAAGCCGAACAAGGTACGCGCCTCACATGGCGCATGCTGTTCGAACCGACGGATGAAAACCGGGAACTGCAGAAGTTCATCCACGCAGCAAACGAGCAGAATTTCGAGCGCCTCGAACAGGTGCTTCTGGAAGCGGAAGGCTGAGATGGCTACGGAACTGGATCCCGCCCGCATCCTTCAGGTCGAGCGTCTGGTCGGCGCGCCGATCGATCTCGTCTTCGAGATGTTCACCGATGCGCGCCATCTGGATGCCTGGTGGGGGCCGGACGGCTTCCGCAACGAGACGCACGAGATGGAATTCTCCATCGGCGGGCTCTGGCGCTACACCATGCATGGTCCCGACGGCAAGGATTGGCCGAACTGGATCCGCTATCAGGAGATCACGGCACCCACACGCATCGCCTATGAACACGGTGGCGAGATGGGCGAGGCCGCGCATTTCCACGGCGTAATCACGCTCGAACCTGAAGGCGACCAGACCCGCGCCACCCTCACCCTGATCTTCGCCACGCCTGAAGCGCGCGATGCGACGTTGAAATTCGGAGCGGTAGAGGGCGGCAAACAGACGCTGGCGCGCCTCGACGCCTACGCACGGGATATCAGAGCCTCAATCTGACGCGCCCTCTTCAGCCTGGCCTCAGGCCTGACGCTGCTGCTTTGCGAGAATGGCAAAGGCGATGCCGCCGATGACGAAGGCACCGGCGACAACGAAATGCAGCGTCAGCCGCTCATCGAGAAACAGGATCGCGCCGAGCGAGGCGATGACCGGCACCGAAAGCTGGATCAGCGCTGCCCGGAATGTCGTCAGACCCCGCAGCGCCCGATACCAGATGGAGTAGCCGAGCCCAGACGCGATGATGCCAGAGCCAAGCGCAAGCACCAGCCCGGTCATCGTCGTGGTCTCGTAGAGGACAGCAAAAACCGCGAGCGGCAGACAGAATGCCGAGGCACGCACGAAGTTACCGGCAGTCTCGCCGACCGGATCCTGGGAGCCACGCCCGCGCAGAGTATAGACCGCCCAGGCAATCCCGGAGACAATCATCAGCAGGCTCCCCCCGAGATCAGGACGCCCGACGCCCGGCAGGATCAGGTAGACGAAGGCCGCAAAAGCAACCGCAAAACCAATCGCTTCGCGAATACTGGGCCGGTCCCCACGCAGCAGGCCAAAGGCCAGCATGCTGGCCTGGACGGACGAGAAAAGAATGAGCGCACCGGTCGCGGCACCCAGCGAAAGATAGGCGGCCGAAAACGCGATGGCATAGACAAACAGTGCGGCCGCTGCCCACCAGTCGCCAGGCAACACAGCCTGCCCGTCCGGACGTGACGCAGTTCCGCCACGCCGCATCAGGCCGTAAAGCACAATGGCGCCGGAGACGATCCTGACCGCCGTATAACCGGCCGCCTCGATCGACACGGTGCCCAGCGCCTCGCGCGCAAGCAACGAGTTGGCGGCAAAGGCGAGCATCGCCACCGCGGTCAGAACGAATGTCGATTGCAACGAGGCTCTCCTCCACGCCATGCCCGGCACTCAACTGTCGAAGAGCGCGGTGCGCCTGTTAAACGTGAGGTCCCCGACCTTTACAAGCCAAGACTGAGAAAAAGCTGCCATCTGACAAGTGAGATCAAGGACTTCGTACCCCAACTCCCGCGTCCTTAGCCCGCCGGGAGTCTCGCTAGATAAAGTTGCATATTTTTATAAACACAACCAATATGACGCATGACACGACTATGGGCGCAAGGGGAGAAATGAAATGTCGAAGAACATTGTCATTCTGTTCGACGGGACCTCAAACGAGATTTCTGCAGACCGCACCAACATACTGCGCCTGTTCGGTTGCCTCAGGCGGTCTGAGGAGCAGATCGTCTATTACGATCCTGGCGTCGGGACCTTCGGCGCCGCCAATGCCTGGTCAAAGATGCATCGCGGAGCCTCCGAAGTCTGGGGGCTGGCCACGGGCTGGGGACTCGATGAGAATGTCAAGGAAGCCTACCGCGTCCTCGTCGACCATTACGATGCAGGCCCAGTCGATAGCGACGGTCGCCACACCGACCGCGACCGCATCTACATCTTCGGCTTCAGCCGCGGCGCCTATACCGCGCGGGTTCTCGCCGGCTTCATCCATGCCTTCGGCCTGACGAAGAAGATCCACCTCAATCTGCTCGACTACGCCTACCGCACATACAAGGGCATTTCCGAGCACGAACAGAAGACGCAGAAACAGGCGACAGGGGACGCCCCTTCCGCCTTCGACAGCATGCGCCTCTATGAGCGGACCCTCCGCAACGACCGCCCGCCGATCTGCCTGCTGGGACTGTTCGACACTGTAGCCTCGGTGATCGAACCGGGAAAATGGGGACCGCAACTGAAGACCCACCCCTTCACCCATCGCAATGCCAGCGTCGAAATGGTCCGCCATGCCGTCGCGATCGATGAACGGCGCACGATGTTTCAGCCCGAACTCTGGCCGTCTGGTCAGCCCTATTGGGGTGGGCCGTTTCAGCCGAGAAATCCGGAAGCGATCCGGCCGCAGGACGTGAAGGAAGTCTGGTTTGCCGGCGTACACGGTGACGTCGGTGGCGGAGAGCCGGAGAAGCAAAGCGCGCAGATCAAGATCCCGCTGCAATGGATGATCAAGGAGACGAAGACCACCGGCCTCATCTATCGTCCGCGCATGGTGGAGCAATTGGTCGAGGGCAAAGGCAACACGAAATATGTCGAGCCGGATGCCACAGCGCCGCTCCACGATTCCATGAAGAAGCTCTGGCCTCTTGTCGAATGGGTACCGAGAAGGATCCCGGCCACCTCCTGGCGAAACCGTGGCAAGTCTGCCGGAGGTATCTACCTCCCACGCGAGGATTACCGCCTCATTCCACAGGAGGCCCTCATCCACGATTCCGTCCGCCTTCGTCAGACCGCAACGTCCTACAACCCGCCAAATCTTCCTGCGGGCGTCGTCTTTGTGGAGTGATGGCCACGGCCTTTCACGTTTGGTCCAGCTTCGCCCATGTCTGGGTGCGGGCAGCAGCGGATCCCGTCCACTCATAAAGACGTCTCAACCGTTCCATCAAAATTTGACGTTTGTCGAAAGCCTGCCGCTACGGCACTCTGCCGCAGTTTGAAACTCGAGATATTCGTATGTCCGTTACGATTGACGCCCCCGCCGAAAAGGCGACGCGGCGGGAGTGGATCGGCCTTCTAATCCTGTCCGTAGCCTGCCTGATCTATTCGATGGACCTCTCGGTCCTGTTCCTCGCCATGCCGGCGATCGTGGCCGACCTGGATCCATCGGCGACGCAGCTCCTCTGGATCAACGACATCTACGGCTTCATGGTTGCCGGCTTCCTGGTCACGATGGGCACGCTCGGCGACCGCATCGGCCGCCGCAGGGTGCTCCTGATCGGCGCCTTCTTCTTCGGCGCGGCCTCGGTCTTTGCAGCCTTCGCCAACTCCGCCTCGATGCTGATCGTCGCCCGAGCCCTGCTTGGCATTGCCGGCGCGACCATAGCGCCCTCGACGCTCTCGCTCGTCGTCAACCTGTTCCGCGACGAGCAGGAGCGCAATCGCGCGATCAGCATCTGGGGCACGGCCTTTGCACTGGGCGGCCTGATTGGCCCACTGATCGGCGGCGTGCTCCTGCAGTATTTCCATTGGGGCTCCGTCTTTCTCATCAACGTCCCGATCATGGCAGCCCTTCTGGCAAGTGCTCCTTTCCTGTTGCCGGAATACAAGGATGAAAATGCCGGCCGCCTCGACCTCCTGAGCGTTGCGCTGTCGCTCCTGACCGTCCTTCCCGTCGTCTACGGTTTCAAGAAGATGGCCGCCGAAGGCTTCGAGCTGCTCCAGCTCCTGCCTATTCTCTTCGGCCTTGCCATCGGTGTGGTCTTCGTGAAGCGCCAGAAGGTGCTGGAGCACCCGATGATCGACCTCGCGCTCTTCAGGATCCCCGCCTTTACCGCCTCGCTGATGGTCAATCTCGCGGGCGTCTTCTTCATCTTCGGCATCTTCCTGTTCCAGAACCTCTTCCTGCAGCTGGTCATCGGGCTGACCCCGCTCGAAGCTGCCCTCTGGTCCATCCCCTCCTCCCTGGTCTTCACAGTCATGTCCTTTCAGGCCTGGCGTGTAACCAACCGGCTGGGGCCGGTGAAAACCGTCCTGCTGGGCCTCGTCGTCAATGCGCTCGGCACCGGATTGATGGCGGTCGCTGCCTGGAACTCGAGCCTCGTCGGCGTGCTCGGCGCCAGCATGATCATGGGCCTCGGCTTCGTGCCCGTGATCCTGACGACAACAGGCCTGATCGTCGGCACGGCCCCGCCAGAGCGTGCCGGTTCGGCCTCCGCCATCTCGGAAACCAGTGCGGAATTCGGCGGCGCGCTGGGCGTGGCTGTTCTCGGCAGTCTCGGCACGCTCTTCTATCGCTTCGGCATGCAGGAGGCGGACCTCAGCGGTCTTTCCCCAGAGAACCAGACGGCAGTCACATCAGCGCTTGGCACGGCACTCGAAGTCGCGCGCAGTACCGGCAACGAAGCTGCCCCCTGGATCGTGATGGCACGAGAAAGCTATGCCGGAGGCTTCGCGCTCTGCTGCGCGCTGGCAACCGTCACCTTGCTCCTGCTCGCGGCGATTTCCGCACGTGTCTATGCACGCACGGAGCTGGATGAGAGCCGCATCGGCGGGCATTGAAGACAGCGGTCAAACTGCAGGCAGTGTCTCATGAAGACGCTTCACGCCCTGCAGATCGGACCGGAAGGCTGCAAGGCTGCGCGCCTTCAGATCCGCATCCGGCATGCGCAAGATTGCAGCGGGGTGCGTGGTGACGAGCAGCATCCGGTCGTCTTGCATCGGGATCGGCATGCCACGCACTTCGGCGATCGGTCGGCTTTCTCCCGTGAGGGAAAGATAGGCCGTCGCCCCCAGTGCCACCACGATGCGCGGCTTGATCACCTCGATCTCCTTGGCCACCCACCAGCGGCAATGAGCGACCTCTCCGGCATCGGGGCGCATATGGATGCGACGCTTGCCGCGCCGCTCGTATTTGAAATGCTTGACGGCATTGGTGACGTAGACCTCGCCCCGCTCGATCTCAGCCGCCTCCACCGCCTCGTCGAACACCTGGCCCGCCGGGCCGATAAAGGGCCGACCTGCCAGATCCTCGGTATCCCCGGGCTGTTCGCCGACAAACATGATATCGGCCCGTTCAGGCCCCTCCCCAAACACCGTCTGCGTTGCATGGCAATGCAAGGGACAGCGCGTGCACCCGGCCGCCTCTTCCCGCAGACGCGCCAGTGGTGAGAGATCAGCGTCCCCGCTCTCGTCCTCCCGTCCGCGCCATTGCGCCTGCAACCGCTCGTGAAAGGCAGGCGGCTGGCTCGCCTGCCGAGCCGCCATCTCGGCCACCCGACGTTCGGCGCCCGCGATCAGGTCCGGAATGAGCGACGCCTCCGGCATGTTCTTCCAGTATTTCTTCGGCATCTCGGATTGCATCGCCCGGATCTTCAAGCGAGCCGGATTGAAGATATTGGCAAAATAGGTGCGCCAGAGTTCGTCCGTCTCATCCTCGGCCTCAGGCCGGGCAGCCGGCTCGCGCGAGGTCTTCAACTCCTCGCCGTTCCAGGCCGCCGACCCCTTGGGCGTTGCGATCAGCCAGTCCATGTCGGTGAAGCGCCGCTGAAAGAAGCCAGCCGTACGCGAGACGATGAAATGCTCCGGCTCGAACCAGGCGACGAAACGCCGCCGCCCGGCCTGCACGCCTTCGACCTCGCGGAACCGCACGAAGGCCTTCATCTTGTGGCTGTCACGCCTGACATTCTTGATCAGTCGCATCAGCTGAGAAATGTCGACATCGGAGGAGACCTGTAGAAGGCTGCGCTCCTCCTGCAGCCGCCAGAGAATACGATAGAGAAGGGCAAAACGATCCGGATCGGAATGGCAGATCGCCGCTTCTGCCGCCTCGATGAAGCCCTTCGGCACCACAATCTCGGACGTCCCGCCTTCGTTGGACGTCGCTTCCGCCATGGATCCGAAGAGATCGCCGCCCTGCCCGGACAACTGCCACCGCACCTGATCGGGCGTCACTGCATCGACAAGCAGCCGCCGAGCCGCATCCCGCCACTCAGCGAAATCGCCCTGTCCCTCGAGCGTGACCGTGCGCATCAGAAAAGCGACAGCTGTTGGGCCGGTGGCGCGAACACGGCGCGCAGATCGGAGCGGTCGAGGCTATTATGCGGCGACCAGCCTTCAGCCACGATGAAGGACCGCACCTTCTTCAAGGACACGCCCAGCCGTGACAGATCTTCCAGACGCACACGCCTATGGCGCCGCGCCGACAAAAGCCCATTCACCGTCTTCGTGCCGAAGCCCGGCACCCGCAAAAGCGTCTCGCGGTCCGCCTTGTTGACGTCGACGGGAAACCGGTCGCGATTGGCGAGCGCCCAGGCAAGCTTCGGATCAAGCTCCAGGTCGAGCATACCGCCCTGCCCGATCGAGGCGATCTCCTCGACCGAGAATCCATAGAAGCGATACAGCCAGTCTGCCTGGTAGAGCCTGTGCTCACGCATCAGTGGCGGCTTGATCAGCGGCAGATTGCGCGAACTGTCCGGGATCGGGCTGAAAGCCGAGTAATAGACACGTTTCAGACCATAGCTGCTGTAGAGCCGGGCACTCGATCCGAGAATGGTCGCATCATCGGCGCCATCAGCCCCGACGATCATCTGCGTGCTCTGCCCGCCGGGCACGAACTTCTTGCGACGACCGGTATGCGTCGGCTCGCGCGCCTCGTCGATCTTGAGCCGCAAGTCGGCCATGGATCGGCGAATGTTCACCGGCCGCTTTTCCGGTGCATAGCGCTCCAGCCCGTGATCGGTCGGAAGCTCGATATTGATCGACAGGCGGTCGGCATAGAGACCGGCCTCCTCGACCAGATGCGCCGAGGCCTCTGGGATGGTCTTCAGATGGATATAGCCGCGGAAATCATGCTTCGTCCGGAGGTCCTTGGCGACCTTGACCATCTCGGCCATCGTGTCATCCGAGGACCGGATGATGCCCGACGACAGGAACAGGCCCTCGATGTAATTGCGCCGATAGAACTCGATCGTCAGCCACACCACCTCGTCTGGCGTAAAGCGCGCACGCTCCACATTGCTCGACGACCTGTTGATGCAATAAGCGCAGTCGTAGATGCAGAAGTTCGTGAGCAGAATTTTCAACAGCGAGATGCAACGCCCGTCAGGAGCGTAGGCATGGCAAATGCCCGACCCCTCTGTCGAACCGAGACCACCCGAGGCCGAGGAGTCGCGTTTCGTCGTCCCGCTGGACGCGCAGGAGGCATCGTATTTTGCGGCGTCTGAGAGAATGGCGAGGCGTTCTTTGAGCGACTTCTTCATAAGTTCGTTCACTAAACGTTCTCATGACTTTCGTCAAGAAATCCCCCTGCGGCATTCGGTCCATCGACAGTCATGACCTCTGATATTGCTCGGTTTTTGGCGCAGGAATAGGCCTGCGGGGATGGCATGTCGAAAACTCTGGAAATTGCGGCGGGCATTCTGCTATAGTGTTGGTCAACCTGATTTGTGACACGGTTCCGCAGCTTTGCTTCGGAACCTGTTTTCTTTTGTGCCCGCGCCTGCGGCCATGAAGACGAAGGATAAAGAAATGGTAGAAAAGGTACCGATGACGCAGAACGGCTTCGCCAAGCTCAACGAAGAGTTGCGCTGGCGCCAGCAGGAAGAGCGTCCGCGCATCATCGAGGCGATCGCAGAGGCGCGCGCCCATGGCGACCTTTCCGAAAATGCGGAATATCACGCAGCCAAGGAAGCCCAGAGCCACAACGAGGGCCGTGTCGGCGAACTCGAGGACCTGATCGCCCGCGCAGAAGTCATCGACCTCTCGAAAATGTCCGGCTCCACGATCAAGTTCGGCGCGACCGTCAAGCTGATCGATGAAGACACCGACGAAGAGAAGACCTACCAGATCGTCGGCGACCAAGAAGCCGACGTGAAGGCCGGCCGCATCTCGATCTCCTCCCCGATCGCCCGCGCCCTGATCGGCAAGGAAGTCGGCGACAACATCGAAGTCGTCGCCCCCGGCGGCTCCAAGGCTTACGAGATCCTCGCGGTCAAGTGGGGCTGATGGACCGGTCCCTGTGATGCCGAAGCGTAAGACTTACGTGGACCCCGCCGGGGTCCACGTCATCGCACCAAACTTCAAGCAGCGCCTGTCCGGCGTCACCTCGACGATCATCCAGCTCGTGCCTGTCCAGAACCGCCTCGGCCAGAAGGTCGCGGTTCTCGGACCAGGCCTCCCGCCGCATCTCCCGCACTTGCGTTTCCGCGACCTTTGGAAGCTCTGGCGCGCACCGGAGGGCAGGAAGAACCGTGTCTGGCACGCGCGCCGCAACATCGAGATGCTGCCAGGCATTTTGCTGCGCGACTTCCTGCGCATGCCGCTGAAGCTTGTCTTCACCTCCGCTTCGCAACGCAAGCATTCCGGATGGACGAAATTCCTGATCCGGCGGATGGACGCCGTGATCGCGACGAGCGCCAATACGGCCGGCTATCTGGAAGTTCCCAGCACCGTCGTCATGCACGGCATCGACTGCGAGATTTTTAGGCCAGCCGATGACAAGGATCAGGCGAAACGCGCCTGCGGCCTCGATCCTGACCTGAATTACATCGGCTGCTTCGGTCGCGTCCGCCACCAGAAGGGTACCGACCTCTTCGTCGACGCAATGATCGAGCTCCTGCCGTCGCATCCCGGCTGGGCCGCCATCATCGCCGGTCGCGCCACCGCAAAGCATATCGACTTCGAAAACGGACTGAAGGCGAAGGTCAAGCAGGCAGGCCTCGCCGGCCGCATCCTCTTTGTCGGAGAACACACCAACATCGCCGACTGGTACCGGACCCTCGACCTGTTCGTCGCCCCTCAGCGCTGGGAAGGCTTCGGCCTGACGCCCTTGGAGGCCATGGCGACCGCCGTGCTGGTGGTGGCGACCGATGTTGGGGCATTCTCGGAGCTGGTCAGGACCGAGGCGCCCTCAACGGGCGTGGTGCTTTCCACGATAAGCGCTGAAGCCATGGCCCGCGCCACCGCCCAGATGATCGCCTCTCCCGAAGACCTGGCAAAGATGTCGGAAAACGCCCTCGCCCACGCCCGCTCGATCTTTTCGATCGAAGGGGAAGCCTTGTCCCTCGGTGAGCAGTACAAGCGCCTTCATCCCTGAGCCGGTGGTCAGAACCAAAAGCGCTCTAACGACAGTGGTTGCGTGATCTGCCTCGCTTGCACGCACGAGCGCGAAAATGCTACTGCCCCGGCTCGGGCAGCAGGGACCGAGTTGTTTAATGTCGGCGACGACATGACTGGCTTGGAATGGATGGGCGAATGGACGTCAAGATTTACGCAATCAATCTGGATCGCTCCAGGGAGCGATGGGATTCGATCACGCGGCAAGCGGCAGAACTCGATCTGGATGTCGTTCGCGTTCCCGGACTAGACGGCTCCCTGGTACTGGCTGACGACCGTATTGATTGCGACGATCCGGCGTTCAGACGCAAGAATGGCCGCACGATGTTGCCCGGCGAATACGGCTGCTACCGGAGCCATCTCCAAGCCCTGCGGACATTCGTCGATTCCGGGGAGCCCATCGGAATAATCGCCGAAGACGACGTCGAACTGACAGGAGAGCTGCCGGCGCGGGTCGCGGCAGCGTTCGACGCAGTGCCCGCTGCCGATGTCATCAAGCTCTTCAACCACCGTGTAGTTGGCTTCAGGCTCTTCGGCACGTCGTCGCTCGGCGACAGCGTCGGTCGGGCAACCCACGGCCCCATGGGCTCGGCAGCCTGCTATGCGGTCAGCCACAAGGGGGCGATCAAGCTCCTGAACGGCCTCGCACGCATGGAATATCCCTGGGACGTCGCCCTCGAGCGTGGCTGGGCAACGGGGGCCAGCATCTGCACGGTCAGAACGAACCTCATCATGGCCGGCCGCCAGGAGACCACAATCGCCAGCCGGTCCGTTTACAAGGCCACAAAATTCCCATGGTGGAAGCGATCGAAGACCTATCTGCACCGGATCCTCGAGACCGTACGGAGGGTGCGATATGCGCGCAGCAACTGAAGGTTTGATCCTCGACAACAGGGCGACGATCCTCAAGCTGCTGTCAGCCTCGCTTTGGGCCCTGCTCGCATCGGCGATCCTGGTCGAAAGCGACGTCTATCGTTACGTCACCCTCGCTCTGGTCGCCTTCGTCGCAATCTACCATCGCCGGCAATTGACGCAGGTCTCGCAGGATTGGCTCGCCCTGCTTTGTTATGCCTGGGCGATATATGCGGCCATTCGATTCTCGTTCGGGCTCGTCTTTTACGACGATAAAGGCGCGTCGGAGTGGCTCTACATCTTCCCCGTCTTTTTCCCCGTCATCGGCGCGGCTCTCTATCTCACGCGCAACCATCTCTATCTTGCCTGCTTCATCCTTCTGGCGGCAGGCCTCATCGGGCTCATGGCGACGCTGGATGTCACGCAGGTGCTCGGCGGCGTGCGCAACCCGCCATTGTTCCACAAGAACCCGATCCATGCCGGGGTTGGCAGCGGAATGCTGTTTCTGAGCGCCGTATTCCTGCTGAGCTATGCGACAGAGACCGGCAAGCTGAACACCCGGTGGAAATGGCCGACCCTTGCGCTTTGCTCGGCAACGGCTCTCCTATCCCTGCTGGCAATGCTCGGAGCTCAATCAAAGGGCGTTTGGCTCGCACTCGCCTGCACGGTTGGTTTCTCTGGCCTGCTGTGCCTGGCGCTCATTCCCGGACGATGGCGCATCATCGCTCTGTCGGGCCTGACCGTCGCCGCCGTCATCGCAGCGGTCTCTGCTTCATCCGTCGTAACCCAGGTTGCCGGCTCGACCATTACGGCTATCGAGCGGCTGACATCGGCAGTGGTTTCGACTGACTTGTCCGACGCCATGCAAAAAGCGATCGAAGATCGTGAGACCCCCGAAGCCATGCGCGAACGGCTCATGATATGGTCCAACGCGCTGGAGTTGTTCCACACCGCCCCCTTCTTCGGCCGGGGGAACTTGTGGCTGCAGGCTTGGCACAAGACAACATATGCAGACGTCGGCTACACCCTGCTTCACAACGGCTTTCTGGAGATCGTTGTCCGCCACGGTCTCTTTGGCCTGACGTTCCTGGGGATCTTCATGGTCGCAGCACTGCAACGGCTGCTGGCTGCTCGACAGCAAGGCCTGATCGCCACCAGCACGCTCGCTTATATGCTGACGATCACCGTCTTCTTCCTCGGCACCATAGCGACCAATTCGAACAATCGCCTGGCGATCGGCGAGAGCTTTTTCATTCTGGCAGGAGGAGCCGTCTTCGCCGTGAAGCTTCTTCTGCGGCACTCAGCAGCAAGCAAATCGCAAGCATCCGAGTGAGGGCATTCGCCCTCCTCAGATCTCCACCATACCCAGCTTCTTCACCTGCCGGATCGTCAGCATGGTCCTGACCGTGTCGACATGTTCGTTCGCCGTCAGCACTTCGATGACGAAGTCCTGGAAGCGCGTCAGGTTTTCGGCCACACAATGCAGCAGGAAGTCGCTGTCGCCATTGACCATCCAGGCCTGGCGCACGATCGGCCAGCTGTCTGTGGCCGCGGCAAAGGCCTTGAGATTGGCCTCCGACTGGTGCTTCAGCCCCACCATACAGAAGGCGACGAGATCATAGCCCAGCCGGCTGGCGTTCAAGTCAGCGTGATAGCTTTCAATCACGCCCGCCTCTTCCAGCTTGCGTACCCGGCGCAGGCAGGGCGGCGCGGAGATGCCGACACGCTCTGACAATTCCACATTGGTCATCCGCCCGTCCCGCTGCAATTCTTTCAGAATTCGCAGGTCGATGGCGTCGAGTTCTACCTTGAGCACAGCCGCTCCTTTTAAAGATGTGTCCGTTATCTACTCCAACGATTGGAATTGGCAAGAATCCTCCGCGGTCACGCACAATTATTGCGCGCCAGCGCAAAGCTCTGTTGCTAATGCAGCCGAGCGCCTTGATCTGCGCTTCGCTTCGATCCTAAATGGGCGACAGTTGCGCGATGACTGGGTGAGCCCCATATCGAGGCCCCGGTCGAAAAGACGGACCGCGCGTTGAAAGGAAGCGACATGACTGCCCGCCACACCAAGGTGCTGATCATCGGCTCCGGCCCTGCCGGCTACACCGCCGCCATCTATGCTGCCCGCGCCATGCTGAAGCCGGTATTGATCGCCGGCATGGAACAGGGCGGCCAGTTGATGATCACAACGGATGTGGAGAACTATCCGGGCTTTGCGGACCCCATCCAGGGCCCCTGGCTGATGGAGCAGATGCTCAACCAGGCGATCCACGTTGGCACCGAGATCGTCAGCGATCTCGTGACCGAAGTCGACACTGTCAATCGCCCCTTCACGGTGAAGACCGACAGCGGCCAGGTCTGGACGGCCGATACGCTGATCATCTGCACCGGCGCCAAGGCCAAGTGGCTCGGCATCGAAAGCGAACAGCATTTCCAGGGCTTCGGCGTATCTGCCTGCGCCACCTGCGATGGCTTCTTCTATCGCAACAAGGACGTGATCGTCGTCGGTGGAGGCAATTCCGCCGTCGAAGAAGCGCTCTATCTCTCGCATATCTGCAAGTCGGTCACCGTCGTCCATCGCCGCGACAGTTTCCGTTCGGAAAAGATCCTGCAGGAGCGTCTCTTCGCCAAGGAGAATATCCGCGTTCTCTGGAACACCACCGTCGAGGAAATCACCGGGGCGCCTGCCAAGCCGCCGATGCCGCCGTCGGTCTCCGGCGTGAAGCTCAAGGACGAATTGACCGGCGCCGTGACCGACATGCCGATCGACGGTGTCTTCGTCGCGATCGGCCATGCGCCCGCAGTCGAGCTCTTCAAAGGCAAGCTCAAGATCAAGTCCAACGGCTATCTCTGGACAGCTCCGGATTCGACCGCAACCGACGTGGCCGGCATCTTCGCCGCCGGTGACGTCACCGACGATGTCTATCGCCAGGCCATTACCGCGGCCGGCATGGGATGCATGGCGGCTCTTGAAGCCGAACGCTTCCTCTCGGCCTTGCCCCTCGAGACACAACAAGCGGCGGAATAACCGCCATGAGAGGGGGCGGCATGCCGCTGGACTGGGACAAACTGCGCATTTTTCATGCGGCTGCGGAAGCCGGGTCCTTCACCCATGCCGCCGACAAGCTGCATCTGTCCCAGTCGGCGATCAGCCGCCAGGTCTCGTCGCTGGAGCAGGACATCGGCGTCAAGCTCTTCCACCGCCACGCCCGCGGCCTGATCCTCACCGAACAGGGCGAACTCCTCTACCGCACCGCCCATGACGTTCTCCTGAAGCTGCAGACGGTCAAGATGCAGCTGACCGAGACGACCGAAAAGCCGTCCGGCAAGCTGCGCGTCACGACGACCGTCGGCCTCGGCCAGGGCTGGCTCACCGACAAGGTGCAGGAATTCCTCCAGCTTTATCCCGATATGTCGATCCAGCTGATCCTCGACAACGAGGAGCTGGATGTGAACATGCGCCACGCAGACTGCGCCATTCGTCTGCGCCAGCCGCAACAATCGGACCTGATCCAGCGCAAGCTGTTCACCGTGCACATGCACGTTTATGCGGCCCCCTCCTATATCAACCGCTATGGTGAGCCGCAGTCGATCGAGGATCTCGACAACCACCGCATCATCACGTTCGGCGAGCCCGCCCCCAACTATCTGCTCGATGTGAACTGGCTGGAAGTCGCCGGTCGCTCATCGGATAATCCGCGACTGCCGCATCTGCAGATCAACAGCCTCACCTCGATCAAGCGTGCCTGCCTGCTCGGCATCGGCATCGCAATGCTGCCGGACTACATTGTCGGGCGTGACCCGGGCCTGCTGCAGCTTGTCACCAGCGCAGACGTCCCCTCCTTTGATACCTATTTCTGCTATCCGGACGAGATCAAGAACGCCGCAAAGCTCAAGGCTTTCAGGGACTTCATCGTCGCCAAGGCCCGCAACTGGAACTTCTGAAGGCAGCTTTTTAGCTGCCTTTTTTGTTGTCCATCAAACAGACTTGCAAGTCACGCATGCCTGACATGCATAAAAAACCATTGTTCACTGCACAAAAAACCACCATATCGCACACAGCTGATGCACATGGTGGCTTTTTCCTCCCAGTTCCACCGCAGCAGCTGTTCCCCTCTGGAGGTTTTTGACCTTCACAATTCAAAGGGCCCTGGTTTTTCCGGTGGCCCTCTTTTTTTGTTTTCTCGATGGAACGATATGTTCCATTCTACGTTGACGCGTCAGGCAAAACTGGCGCCCTCCGCATAAAGAATCGCGAGCAGCGTTCGGTCAGCCTTGAACTCGAATGGCCGTACGAATTGGAGGGGACATGTTCCTTGAGGACGTGATGAAAGCGCTGGCACATCCGGCACGCATGGAAATGCTGATCTGGCTGAAGGACCCGAAGGAATTTTTCGGCGTGCCTAAGGAAGAGGCTGTCGACGGCATCAGCGCCGGGCAGTTTGAGCGATCCGGCTTGTCACAGTCGGCCGTATCAGCTCATCTTGCAACGCTGCAGCGTGCCGGCCTGATCAGCTCCAAGCGCGTCGGTCAGCGTGTCCTTTATCGTCGCAACGAAGATGCCATCGCTGAGTTCGTCAAGACCTTGAACGGAACACTCTAACGCCCCACATCGGGTCTCCCAATGACCAATCCTCCCATCATTGGAAGCTTCCGAGAGGTTTTATGTCCAAGCTTTTTGAACCGACATCCGTCGGCACGACCGCCGTTTCCAACCGTATCGCCATGGCGCCGCTGACGCGCAACCGCTCCCCGGGCGCCGTGCCGAACGAACTGAACGTCGAATACTATCGCCAGCGCGCGACAGCCGGCCTGATCATCAGCGAAGGCACGGCGATCACACACCAGGCACAGGGTTACGCAGACGTTCCGGGCCTCTACAAGTCCGAAGCGATCGAAGGCTGGAAGAAGGTGACCGACGCCGTGCACGCCGCTGGTGGCAAGATCGTCACCCAGATCTGGCATGTCGGCCGCATCTCCCACACGAGCCTGCAGCCAGGCGATGGCAAGCCCGTTGCCCCCTCGCCCATCGCCGCCAAGTCCAAGACCTATGTCTTGAATGCCGATGGCTCCGGTGCATTCGTCGAAACCTCCGAACCCCGCGCCCTTGAAACTGCCGAACTGCCGGGCGTGATCGAGGACTACCGCAAGGCCGCCCGTGCTGCCATGGATGCAGGCTTCGACGGCGTCGAGATCCACGCGGCCAATGGCTATCTGCTCGAACAGTTCATGCGTTCGAACAGCAACCAGCGCACGGATCAATATGGCGGCTTGATCGAGAACCGCATTCGGCTGACGCTCGAAGTCGTTGAGGCCGTGACCAAGGAAATCGGCGCCGACAAGACCGGTATCCGCATTTCGCCCACCACCCCGGCGAACGACGTCTCGGATCCGGATCCAAAGTCCGTTTACACCGCGCTCGTCGAGGCACTGGCAAAGTTTGATCTATCCTTCGTGCATGTCATCGAAGGCGCAACCGGCGGCCCGCGTGACGTCCTGCCCTTCGACTGGAAGGCGCTCAAGGCCGCCTATCGTGATGCCGGCGGCAAGGGTGCCTGGATCGTCAACAACGGCTATGACCGCGCTTCGGCCATCGAAGCCGTCGAAAGCGGCTATGCCGATCTCGTCGCCTTCGGCCGGCCCTTCATCGCCAATCCTGACCTCGTCCGTCGCCTGAAGGAAGACGCAGAGCTTAACCCGCTCGACCAGGCCACGCTGTATGGCGGTGGCGCAGAAGGTTACACGACCTATCCTGCACTGGCCTAAGAAAGAAGGGCTCCCGGGAAATCCGGGAGCCCTTTCTGCATCTGCAGTTCTTGTACTATGTGTGAGACAGAAGGCGCACAGTCAGCCTTGATGCGAGCAATCCCATCAGCAGCCCATTGACCGGATGCAACGCCCCGATCAGCGGCAAGGTCTGGCCGAGCGCCGCGAGCGTCAGCTGCAGCAGATAGAGACCGAAGAGCAGGCTCGTCTGGGTCCAATGGGCCCGTAAACTCGTGCGGAACGACATCAGGAAGAGCCCGAGGATCGGCAGCCCCACCGCTCCCCCGGTTGCCGCATGGGCCTCCCATCCAGTCCCCGCCCCGAACACCGTCATGCCGGCGAGGAAGAATTGGGTGGCGATCCCGCCAAGGGTGAGCACGGCGAAAGCCCGGAAAGTCAGCGGAGCCGTGGTCGATATGGATGCAGCAGCACTCATTGTCCGCCTCCAGCGACCAGAGTTGCAGGATTACGGACCGCTGGAGAGGCGACCTCAGGAAGGCAGCCGAGGCTCCGCAGCGTTGCCTTCACCGCGACATCGATCGGCGTGTGCGGCTCCTCGCCCAGGAATTCGACGAGTGCACTGTTGTCGAGGCGGATCGTCTCCCGCCACAGATAGCGCATCTCATGCAACTCCTTCAGCAGCGGCACGAAGCGGCGAACAAGCCCCGCCAACCTCCAGGGAAAACCGAGCGTGAAGATGCGAGGCCGCCCGACAGCACGGCCGATCGCCTTCGCCATCTGCGTCCCGTCGTAATCGTAGAAGCCGTCCATATGGAAGCGGGCAAAGCGCGGCAGGGCATCCGCTCTGTCCAGCAGCCGCATGAAGGTTTCCGCCACGTCAGGCAGATGGGCCCAGGCATGGCCCGCCCCCTTCCGACCGGGGTTGATGACGAAGCGAACGGGCTTGCCCGGCTGGACCAGCCCCTGCGCAAACCAGTTGTTACCGGCGTCAGGCCCGAAGAAGTCGCCGGCGCGAACGAGGATCACCGGCACCCCCTCACCTGCGGCCCGCTCGAGGCGCTGCTCCAGTACCACCCGGATCCGCCCCTTGACCGTCTGCGGCTGCTGGCTGCTCTCTTCGGTGAGCAAAGGAAACGCATCGGGGCCGAAATTGTAGATCGTGCCCGGCATGAGGATGCGCGCGCCAACCGCACGGGCGGCCGCGATCGTGTTGTCGATCATCGGCAGAACCAGTTCACCCCAGTTCTGATAGCCGGGCGGATTGACGCCATGCACTATCACGCTCGCACCCTCGGCGGCGCGCAAAACGTCTCCGGCATTCATCGCATCGCCTGAAACCCATTCGAAGCGCGGACGCGCAGCGATCTGCTGGTCTGGCCGCCGGTGCATCGCCCGCACCCGGTAGCCGCGCTGCAGCAGTGCCTCGGCGAGCGCGCCGCCTACCCCGCCGGTTGCCCCGAGAACGAGAGCAATGGGCTTTGCTAGAGCTGCATTGGAAAGATCAGTCATGGTCGTCTCCTGTGTTTGAACTGCGGAGACACTGCCACTGATCTCAGATATTCAGAATTGCCAAAGAATGTTGAGTTGATATACAAAAATGTATGTCAATCGATCAGATCAGCTGGGACCATTACCGCACCTTTCTCGCCGTCCTCGAAACCGGCTCCCTGTCTGGCGCCGCCCGCTCTCTTGGGCTCACCCAACCGACGGCCGGACGCCATGTCGAAGCGCTGGAGGAGGCCTTTGGCGCCCCGCTCTTCCTGCGCACGCCGCAAGGCCTGCTGCCGACGGAAAAAGCGCTCGCCATGAAGGGCCATGCCCGCAGCATGTCTGCCATGTCTGCGGCGCTGGCACGCATCGCATCCGGCGATATGGAGGAAGTCCGCGGCACGGTGCGCATCAGCGCCAGCGAGGTGATCGCCGCCGAGACGCTTCCCGCGATCCTGGCGAGGCTACAAGATGCGAACCCGGCTCTCGAAATAGAACTCTCCGCATCTGACACGGTCGAAGACCTGCTCCAGCAGGAGGCGGATATCGCAATCCGCATGGTGCGCCCCAGCCAATCGGCACTGCTGAGCCGGCGCATCGGCATGATTACGCTCGGATTTCATGCGCACCGACGCTATCTCGACCGGCACGGCATTCCCGCGTCGCTTGCCGAGCTGCCCAATCACCGCTTGATCGGCTTCGACCGGCAGCTCGCCTATATCAGGGACATCCTGAAGCAGCGACCGGATCTGGCGGGCATCGGCTTCGACTTCCGTGCCGACAGCAATCTGGTCCAGCTCGCCGCCATCCGCGCGGGTCTCGGCATCGGCATGTGCCAGCATGCCTTTGCAGCCAGAGACCCAGAGCTGGTCGAAGTGCTGCCCGGAACGCTGGAGATCGCGCTCGAGACCTTTGTCGTGATGCATGAAAACCTGAAGACGGTGCCACGCTTCCGCGTCACCTTCGACGCCTTGGTCCAGGGGCTGGACGACTGGATGCGCCTGCCGAAGCAGCTTTCGCCGAGCGAAGCTTAACCTGAATCATGATGCGAACAGCAGGCTACAAGCCTCTGTAATGACGGCCTATTCTCCGCCAAAAATCACGCGGATGGAGGCTGCTCGCCGACGAAACTGTCGATGATCTCGACCTCCGGTCGATCGCCGCCGTCGCTATACTCCTCGCGCCAGCGACCACTCTCATCCTGATAGCTGATGGTCACCGGCTCATCGCCGACCTGCTGCTCTTCCATCACGATGCGTGCGGCTTCCAGGGCCTGGTCATGGGTCGGAAACGCCTCCGAATAGACGCCGCCGAGCCGGTAGGCCCAACCGCCATCATGAGGAACGATCTCATAGATGATCTTCACCATGGCCTTCTCCTCCTAGGCTGCGAGGAGTATTCCATCAAAAGTCCCGAGGCGCAAACATCATCGGCCGGGCTGGAACAGCATACCCGTCGGCCCCGTTACCGGACGTCGATCAGCAGAAGGAGAAGCACGTGTCGCGCATCAGGCAGGAAAAACTTCTTCTGATCCCGATTTTTGCGGCGATCCTCGCCCTTGCATTGGAACATGCCGTCCTCGGTGCGGGCCAGGTGGCATCGCTGCTCGGGGCTGCAGCCCTGATCGCCGCCATCGTCGTCGGCTCCATGCGCGTCGCCCATCATGCCGAGATCCTCGCCCACAAGGTCGGTGATCCCTATGGTACGATGATCCTCACCCTTTCGGCCGTCGCGGTCGAGGTGTTGATCCTCGCGATCATGATGAGCAACGGTTCGTCACCCACGCTGGTGCGCGACACCATCTATTCGGCGGTCATGCTCGATATCAACGGTATCCTCGGCCTCGCCGCCCTGCTCGGCGGCCTGAAGCACGGCGAGCAGGCCTACAACGACGACAGCGGCAAGACCTATGGGGTGATGATCCTGACCGCCATGGGCATCTCGATGATCGTGCCGGAATTCGTGCCCTCCGACCGCTGGCAGTATTATTCCGTCTTCACGATCGGCGCGATGATTGCGCTCTACGCACTCTTCCTGCGCATGCAGGTGGGCACGCATAGCTATTTCTTCTCCTACAGCTATCCAGGCCGCCAGGCCGCCCGCCCCTGGGATCAGCAGGCCGAGACACCGGCGGACAGCGCGCCCCAGGCCGTGGAAGAGGAGCATGAGGGATCGACGCTCTGGTCGATCGGCGTGATCCTGTTCGGCGTGGTTCTGATCGGTGTTCTCGCGGAAGTCATGTCGGTCCTGATGGATGCCGGCCTCGAAGGCACCGGTGCGCCGGTTGCCTTGACCGCGATCCTGGTCGCCGGCATTTCGGCTGCGCCTGAAATCCTGACTGCTCTGCGCGCCGCCTTGCGAAACCGGATGCAGGCAGTCGTCAACATCGCAATGGGTGCATCGCTTTCGACGGTCATTCTCACAGTCCCCGTGATGGAAGCGATTGCCCTCTATACGGGCCAGCCCTTCGTCATGGCCATGACCCCGGTTCAGACCACCATGGTTGCGATCACCCTGGTCGCAGCCGCCATCAATCTGAATGACGGCGAGACCAACGCGATCGAGGGCATGACCCATTTCGTTCTGTTCGCCACCTTCATCATGCTCGCCTTTCTCGGTCTCTGAACGCCCCTGATTCGCGCGCCTCTGCGACATCCGGGCACGGATCCGTGAGCACTTTTGCGCGGAACTTTTGGGGAAAGCTGCCGTTCCCCCCGCACGGATCGGCCCCCATTGGGCCTCCCGCCGCATTCTCAACATGATGCGGATGATGATCGCCGCCGCGGGTTACCGGGGGGCCAACTCGGGAGTCGAACGTGAAGAGATTGGACGTGATCGACGGCATGCGGGGTTACTTCCTCGTCTTCATGCTGATCAACCACCTGGTGTTCACGGGGGGCCTTTGGCTCGTTGAAATCAACCACCGCAACCTTGCCTTCGTCGAAGATGCGCAGGGCTTTGTCTTCCTGTCGGGCCTGCTGACCGGCATGGTCTACAGCCGCAAGATGATGAAGGATGGCTATGCCGTCGGCCGCGACAAGATATGGTCGCGGGCGCTCGAGCTCTACCGCTATGCCATGGCGATCGTCCTGATCGTCCTTGCCCTGCAGCTGATCCTGCCGGGTGCCGTCTCCGCCTGGGAAAACTGGCTGGGCGACGCAAGTCTGCTCAACCCGAGCTCGCTGGCACCGATCGCGACCTTCCTCGTCCAGCCGACCTTCATGGACATCCTGCCGCAATACATCGCCTACATGATCTTTGCGCCTGTCGTGATCTGGCTCTGCCTGCGCGGCCACTGGCTCGGCGTTGCCATCGGCTCCCTGCTTGTCTGGCTCGCGGCCCAGCTCGGCTTGCACCGCCTCGTTACCTACCCGCTCGACACCTGGCTGGCGGGTGCGCCGGATGAAGAAGGCCTGCGCGTCTCCTTCAACCTGCTCGGCTGGCAGATCGTCTTCTTCGCCGGCATCATCGCGGGCACCCTGACCTCCATGAAGAAGATCGAGTGGCAGAAGGTCTTCGACCCCAGGCGCACCACGCTCGCCTGGACGGCGCTTGCGATCACGCTCTTCTTCTTGCCGCTCCGCGTCGCGACCGCCCATGGCTTCATGCCGGGCTTCGTGTTGGAAAAATTCGGCCTCATGGAAGTGCGTGCCGACTTCGGCCCGGTCTATCTGATCAACTTCGCCGCCGTCGCCTATGGCCTCGCCTGGATCCTGATCGCCGGCCCGCGCCACGAAAGCCCCGTCATCCAGAAGATCGCCTCGGCACTGACCAGTCTCTTCACGCTGAACTTCCTTCAGCTGCTGGGTCGCCACTCGTTGCAGATCTATGTCTGGCACGTGCTGATCGTCTATGCGGTCTACTACCTCGACGCCCGCACCCCGGAACTGTCGCAACTGACCAAGACCTTCATCACCATCGCCGCCCTTGGCATCCTCGCGCTCCCCGCCGTGTGGCGAGACCGCGAAAAGATCTTCGCCAATGCGCCATATCTTGGCAGCTGGATCAAATCCCCGGCATGACGAGAAACCATCAGAGCGGGCCGTCGGGGCCCGCTCTTTCGTTTGAGACCACGCTTCTCCTCACCAACAGATAAAGCGAACTTGATCTCACATGCCTTACCGAACGGGAGCTTTGTGACCACTTGAGGCGTTGAACGGGTCTAATCATTCGACCAGGAGGAACTGATGAAACGACTGCCGCACATTCTCGCCGGAACCATGCTGAGCCTTGGTGTCGCGACAATCCCCGCTATCGCCCAGCAGGCCGGCACTCCGGCGGAGACGCAGGCACCCAATGCGCCGGACCAGCAGCCGGCTTTCACCGGCCAGACCCGCGCGCCCCAACCCGCTCAGGTGGTCGAGATCAAGCAGGAAGTCGTGGCCGAGGGCCTGCCGCATCTCTGGGCGATGGAATTCCTGCCCGATGGCCGGATGCTGGTGACCGCCAAGCAGGGCGCAATGCACATCATCGGTGAAGACGGCAAACCCGGCCCCGAGATCGCAAACGTGCCAGAAGTCCTGGCCGACGGTCAGGGCGGCCTGCTCGATGTCGCGCTCGCACCCGACTACGAAACCTCAGGCAAGATCTTCTTCTCGTTTGCCGAACCGCGCGATGACGGCAACGGCACCTCGGTCGCTTCCGCCCGCCTCGTTCCCGACGATCAGGGTGGTGGCGCGCTGGAAGACGTGAGCGTCATCTTCCGCCAGACACCGGGCTATGACGGCAACAAGCATTTCGGCTCGCGCCTGGCATTCGGGCCTGAAGGCCAACTCTATGTCACCGTCGGTGAGCGTTCCGATGCCGAGCCGCGCGTCCAGGCGCAGGACCTGCAGAGCGGACTGGGCAAGATCTTCCGCATCAGCCAGACCGGTGAAGCCCTGCCCGACAATCCCTTTGTCGGCCAGGAGAATGCCCAGCCGGAAATCTGGTCGCTCGGCCACCGCAATCTCCAGTCTGCCACGATCGACGGCCGGGGTCGCCTCTGGACCGTCGAGCACGGCCCCAAGGGCGGCGATGAGCTGAACCTGCCTGAACCCGGGAAGAACTATGGCTGGCCGGAAGTGACCTACGGCGTCGAATACAGCGGCGCCAAGGTCGGCGACGGAGTCACCCAGATGGCCGATACCGAACAGCCCGTCTACTACTGGGATCCGGTCATCGCGCCCTCTGGCATGGCCTATTATGACGCCGACGCCATCCCGGAATGGAAAGGCGCCTTCCTGGTCGGCGGCCTCGTCAGCCAGGGCGTCGTCGTGCTGCACATGGAGAACGACCGCGTGAAATTCGAGGAGCGCGTCGATCTTGATGCTCGTATCCGCGACGTGAAGGTCGGCCCCGACGGCGCCGTCTACGCCGTCACCGAACAGCGCGGCGGCGGCAACTCAACGATCGTCAAGCTGACCAAGGGTTAAGCGAGCTTTTCCGCCCCTGGTCTCAAACGATCAGGGGCGGAACGCCAAGGGGTGATCGACGAGGGCACGGTCGACCGTGATCAATTTGAGCCCTTCCACATGACATTGGGCGAGCAACAGCCGGTCGAAGGGATCCCGGGTGGGCGGCTCGGGATCGATTGTGTGAAGAACGTGAGGCATGGAAACGGGCAGGATCGTCGCGCCAATTTTTTCAAGTGCTATGGGAATTCTGCCCAGATCCGTTAAGGGGTAAAGCTTGCCAAGCCTAGACTTGAGAGCAATTTCCCAGACACTCGCCACACTGACAAACCCGAAGAAACCTGGAGCTTGGACTACCCGAGCGGGCCCCGGAAAACGCTCGATCAACTCATCCTGCAACATCGAAATTACGATGTGGGTGTCGAGCAGGCAGCGCATGGTTAGGGGAGCGGCCTGAGCAAGAAGTCTTCGGGCAGTGGCTCGTCAAAATCCTCCGCGATATAATCGAAGGCTTTCGTTACGCCTATTGACCGCAAATACGCCTGCCCAGCTTCAAAATCCAAACCGCCCTTCTTCTCCTGCGCCGATCCCGCCCCCACATGCGGCACCAGATCCAGCACCGGCTTGCCGTCCCGCGTCACAGTCACGACCTCACCCTGCTCGACCTCGCGGGCGAGCGCATCCAGATCGCGAGTGGCTTCCTGCAGGCTGACGGTCTTCATGCAACCGAGAATACCACAAGCACTCAGCCCCCTCAACAAAGCCGGAAAAATGCAAAAAGGGCCCGCCTCACGGCGAGCCCTTCCGAGAACCGATAAAGCTCAGGGCTTACTTCAGCGAGGCGCAGAAGCGCTGGATGCGGCTGCAGGCCTCTTCCAGCTTGGCGTTCGAGGTCGCGTAGGAAACGCGGAAGTTCGGGCCAAGGCCGAAGGACGAGCCGTGAACGGTCGCGACACCTTCGGTCGCCAGCAGTTCCATGACAAAGTCCTCGTCCGTCTCGATGACCTTGCCCGACGGCGCGGTCTTGCCGATCAGGGCAGCGCAGGAGGGGTAGACGTAGAACGCGCCTTCCGGCTTCGGGCACACGATGCCAGAGGCCTGGTTGAGCATCGAGACGACGAGGTCGCGGCGCTCTTCGAAGGCCTTCTTCGATTCCGTGATGAAGTCCTGCGGACCGTTCAGAGCTTCCACAGCGGCCCACTGGGCAACCGAGCAGGCGCCCGAGGTCTGCTGGCCCTGGATCATATCCATGGCCTTGATCAGCGGCAGCGGGCCGGCGGCATAACCGATACGCCAGCCAGTCATGGCATAGGCCTTCGACACGCCGTTCATCGTGAGTGTGCGGTCATAGAGCGCGGGCTCGACCTGGGCCGGCGTGTAGTAGACGAAGTCGCCGAAGACGAGATGCTCATACATGTCGTCGGTCAGAACCCAGACATGGCTGTGCTTCATGAGCACGTCGGTGAGTGCCTTCAGCTCTTCCTTGCTATAGGCAGCGCCCGACGGGTTCGACGGCGAGTTGAACATGAACCACTTGGTCTTCGGCGTGATCGCCTTGTCCAGCTGCTCAGCCGTCAGCTTGAAATTGTTCTCGATCGTCGTTTCGACGAAGACGGGCGTGCCGCCGCAGAGCGCGATCATTTCCGGGTAGGACACCCAGAACGGTGCCGGGATGACGACTTCATCTCCCGGATTGATCGTCGCCATGAAGGCGTTGAAAAGAATCTGCTTTCCGCCGGTGCCGACGATCACCTGCTCCGGCTTGTAGTCGAGACCGTTCTCGCGCTTGAACTTGTCGGCGATCGCCTTGCGCAGCTCCGGAATGCCGGCAACAGGCGTATACTTCGTCTCGCCGCGAGCAATGGCAGCGACAGCCGCGTCCTTGATGTTCTGCGGCGTGTCGAAGTCGGGCTCGCCGACGGAGAGCGAAATGACGTCTTTCCCCTGCGCTTTGAGCTCCCGGGCCATCTGCGTGACGGCGATGGTCGCGGAAGGCTTGATGCGGGAAAGGGCGTCGGCAAGGAAAGCCATGTTTGCGTGTCCTGAGCTGATTGAACATCGACCCCGCTGTCCGGGGCCTCAGGTTCAAGCTCTATGGCGAAAGAGCACCGGGCTTTCAAGCGGAAAGCACCGCGTGCCGAAGAGATTTGCGTCACCATGGCAATGGCGGAATTGGCGACGATTTCGCGCCACCGCCGAAATCACAATTCGGCACAGGGACCGCCACATTTCCGTCGCTCTACCGACGCGATCACGCTGTTTCATGCGGTCAACGCAACGAGACGGAGGTTCTCGCCATGGATTTCGAACTGGAGACATTTCGACGGCCCTCCCGCCGCAGCCGCCCCCTCGCCTGGCTCGCAGCCATCAGCGGCGTCGCTCTGGTCACATTGGCGCTCGCCAGCACGCCTGCGACCCTGGAACCCGGTTCGATATCCTTTGCCGGGAGTGCCGAGATATCAAACACCCGCCCGGACGCAATCACCACTTCGAGCATCGCCGCATCCACCACGCCGCTGCATGTGTCGGCCGCCATGGTTGATCGCAACCACCAGACGCCCCTGCCCCAGAGCGAGCGCCACCTGCTGATCCTTCTTATCTTCGCCTGCTTCACGGTGATGGCGATCGGTGGTTTTGGCCTATGGAAGCGTGGCTGGCAGGATCTGGTCCAGCGAGCACGCGGACGCCAGGACCTATAAAATAGTCTACTTGTTATCTATGTATTTTCGTAGATACTGCCTCTCATCAAATGGGAGGAACCGTCATGAAACGCATTGCAGTCCTGGGTGCCGGTCTCGGCGGCACGATCATGGCCTATGAATTGAGAGATCGCCTCGGCAAAGAGGTCGAGATCCATCTGCTGAGCAAGGGAGCCACCTACTCCTTCGTCCCCTCAAACCCTTGGGTCGCTGTCGGCTGGCGCGGACGCGAGGAAATCGAAGTCGACCTCCGCCCCGCCTGCGCCAAACGCAACGTCACCCTGCACAGCCAGGGCGCGACCCGCGTCCATCCCGCCGAGAACCGGATCGAGATGCTCGATGGCAGTTCTCTCGACTATGATTATCTGGTGATCGCCACCGGCCCGGATCTCGCCTTCGACGAGATCGAAGGCTTCGGCCCGCATCACCACACCCAATCCGTCTGCCACATCGACCACGCACTGGCTGCCAAGCAGGCCTTCGACAAGCTGGTCGCCAATCCCGGACCGGTGGTGATTGGCGCGGTCCAGGGCGCCTCCTGCTTCGGCCCGGCCTATGAATTCGCCTTCATCCTCGACAAGGCCCTGCGGGATGCCAAGGTTCGCGACCGTGTACCGATGACCTTCGTCACCTCGGAGCCCTATATCGGCCATCTCGGTCTGGATGGCGTTGGCGACACCAAGGGGCTGCTCGAAAGCGCGATGCGCTCCAAGCACATCAAGTGGGTCACCAATGCTCGTGTGAACCGCTTCGAGGGTGACAAGGTCGTTGCCGAGGAGATCAATGACGACGGCAGCATCAAGGCCACCCACGAGATCCCGTCGGTCTACACGATGATGCTCCCGGCATTCCGTGGCGTCGAGGCCATCAAGGGCATCGAAGGCCTGACGAACCCGCGCGGCTTCGTGCTTGCCGACAAGCACCAGCAGAACCCGACCTTCAAAAACGTCTTCTCCGTGGGCGTCTGCGTCGCGATACCACCCATGGGCAAGACACCCGTGCCCGTCGGCGTGCCGAAAACCGGCTTCATGATCGAATCCATGGTGACGGCCACGGCCCACAACATCGCCAACCTGATCGCCGGCGAGGAGGCCAATGCTCAAGGGACCTGGAACGCCGTCTGCCTCGCCGATTTCGGCGATGGGGGTATAGCCTTCGTCGCCCAGCCACAGCTGCCACCGCGCAACGTCAACTGGTCGTCCCAGGGCAAGTGGGTTCACGCAGCCAAGATCGGCTTCGAGAAATACTTCCTCTACAAGGTGAAGCTCGGCAAGTCGGAGCCCTTCTACGAGAAGCTGGCGCTTCAGGCGCTTGGCATCGACAAGCTGAAGGCGGTGAGCTTCGACACCTGACGAACCGCGGGCGCCTCTTCACTTTTCGGTCAGGAGGCGCCGTCCGTCATCGCTCTGCCTTGTCGCCGGCACCGCTGTTCCCACATTCTGAACTGGATAGCTGCCGGACAAGGAGATGACGATGCCAAACCGCCTGAAACAGACCGCGTTTATGATCGCCCCGCTTCTCGCTCTGTCCGTGGCCTTGCCTCTCTCTGCCCAGGAGGCCCGCGAGCATCCTGTCGGCAACGTCAAGATCGAGGTCACCAGCGTCGCCAGCGGCCTGGAGCACCCCTGGTCCGTCGAGGTCCTGCCTGATGGTGCCTATATCGTCAGCGAGCGCCCCGGCCGCATCCGCATCATCCGTGACGGCGAGGTCGGCCAGCCACTCGGCGGCCTGCCGAGGATCGCTGCCGTCGGCCAGGGCGGTCTGCTCGACATCGCCCTTGCCCCCGATTTTGCTGAAACGCGGCGTCTCTTCTTCACGGCAGCCACTCCCGGCCCCGGCGGCCAGGGCACTGGCGTCTTTTCCGCCCGCCTCAGCCAGAATGAGAGGCGCCTCGAAGACGTGCGCCGCATCTTTCTGATGAACAAGCTGACCCGCGCCGGCCAGCATTTCGGCTCGCGTATCGCGATCGCCGCAGATGGCAGCCTGTTCTTCGGCATCGGCGACCGCGGTGAGGAAGATCGCGCGCAGAATCCCGCCGATCACGCCGGCAAGATCATGCGCATCAACGCCGACGGCAGTCCGTCTGCGGCCAACCCCAAGGGCCAGCCCTTGGCCGAAGTCTGGTCGAGCGGCCATCGCAATCCGCAAGGTCTCACCATCGATCCCGCCGACAACAAGCTCTACACCGTCGAGCATGGTGCGCGCGGTGGCGATGAGATCAACGCTCCGGACGCCGGTAACAATTACGGCTGGCCGGTCATCTCCTACGGCAAGCACTATTCGGGCGCGGAAATCGGCATCGGCCAGTCGGCGGACGGCTACGAACAGCCACTCCACTATTGGGATCCGTCGATTGCGCCGGGCGCGCTAGCGATCTATCGCGGCGCCATGTTCCCGGAATGGGAGGGCGACTTCCTCGTCGCAGCTCTCAAGTACCAGCTTGTAGCTCGCATCGATCGCAGCGCAGACGGCTCGATCGGCGCAGAGGAGCGAATGCTGCAGGGCGAGTATGGCCGCATTCGCGACGTCAAGGTCGCCCCGGATGGTTCGATCCTGCTCGTGACCGACGAGGAAGATGGTCAGCTCTTGCGGATTACCCGCAGCGGCGAAAGCTGAGTATCGGCTCAGCGGGATCTCGAAGCCGTCAATCGTCACTTTTAGGGGCTAATTTGCGGCTCTAGCGCCTCTCGTTTCCACGCTGCGCAGAAGCGAACACGGAAAATTTTCATCCGCAATTTTCCGTGTTTGTGCAGGCTTTTCCCGCGATCTCCATCGCAAGCGATGCAAATTTTCGCCAAAACGACGCAAAGCGGGCTTGCCGCCAATTCGAATCACCCTGTTCGCACTGAAAACAAAGGACTCTCCCCTTCGGAAGGGTTAAAACTTTCACTTGCCAATTTCCGCCAAACCAAGCACTCTTCGTGAGTTCGGGCAATTTTGCGAGCATGGGAAGACCTATAAAGTAATGCGCGCCGGGGACGCTATAACAACCCCGGGCAGTCGAACTTGAGAAGATGGAAACATTGACTGGAGTTAGTCTGCGGTAACAGGGCCCCTTTCCTCCAATATCGACAAATGCCTGTCGCTCACCCGCTTGCGGGTACATTGCAATGCTGCCCCGCCGAATACGGGCAGAGAGAAAAGGACCTGACGCATGGCCGAGACTGGCACTGTAAAATTCTTCAATACCGACAAGGGCTTTGGCTTCATCAAGCCCGACAATGGCGGCGCGGACATCTTCGTCCACATCTCCGCTGTTCAGGCATCGGGCCTGTCGGGTCTGACCGAAAACCAGAAGGTCAGCTTCGACACCGAACCCGATCGCCGTGGCAAGGGCCCTAAGGCCGTAAACCTGCAGATCTCCGGCTGACATCATCCGGTTTTCGACGAATTGCGGCCCGGCATTTTTGCCGGGTTTTTTCGTTCAGCCTGCGTTCAGGCGGCGCCTCATAGATTGCAATCATCGCCGGTGGCCCGAACAGCCCGCACCGGCCCCTGGTTAGCCAAGGCTTGAGGAACAGACGTCATGATGAAATTCGCGCAAAACGCTCTTCTCGCGGCCGCAGTCACCCTGACGCCGATCGCCGCTGCAACGCAGGCCGAGGCCGGCGACCGCTACTATCGCCATCACCGTGGCGACGATGCGCTCGCCCTCGGCGTGATCGGTCTGGCGACCGGCGTGATCGTCGGCTCTGCGCTCGCAAATCCGGCTCCGCAGCGCCGCGTCTATGTCGACCGTCCGGTCTCCGTCTATGACGACCGCGACTACTATGTCGACGATTATCCGCCGCCGCCGCCGCGCCACACCTATCGTCCGCGCCCGGTCTATCAGCAGCCGCGCCCTGTCGTTCAGTCCTACGGTGTCGAGCCCTGGACCGGCGCCTGGTATGACTACTGCTCGCAGCGTTACCGGAGCTTCAATCCGCGCACCGGCACATTCGTCGGCTATGACGGCCGCACCCATTTCTGCACGGCTGGCTGAGCCGACCGTAACTGCACCGCGGAATCGAGAAAGCGCCGGTCACCCGGCGCTTTTGTCGTTCATAGACCTTGGATGAAGGGATTGGAGCGACGCTCGTCCCCAATCCGGCTACCCGGCCCGTGGCCGCAGATGAAGCCGACGTCATCGCCGAGCGGCAGGACCTTGTCGCGGATCGAGTTCATCAACGTCTGATGATCGCCGCCCGGAAGATCCGTGCGACCAACAGAGCCGCTGAACAACACATCGCCGAGATGGGCGAACTTCTGCGACCGGTTGAAATAGATGACATGCCCCGGCGCGTGGCCCGGGCAATGATAGACCTCGAAAACGTGGTCGCCGAACGAAACCGTTTCGCCGTCGTCCAGCCACTGGTCCGGAACCACGCTGCGCAAACCTTCAATGCCATAGGTCGCCGCCTGGGTTTCGATCCGCTGCAGAAGCGGCAGGTCGTCCTTGTGCGGTCCGACGATGGTGAGGCCGGTCTTTTCCTTCAGTTCGGCCGCACCGCCCGCGTGATCGAGGTGACCATGCGTCAGCCAGATCGCCTTGAGCGTGATCGCGTTCTCCGCGATCACCTGCAGGATGACGTCGACATCGCCGCCCGGATCAACGATCACGCCTTCGCGCGTCTCGTCATCGAACAGGATGGTGCAGTTCTGCTGAAAAGGGGTGACGGGGATGATGCCCGCTTGAATCTGTCCCATCGGCTGGCGGTCCTTCTCTCGGTTCGGTGAAGCGCCTTAACACGCCTTGGAAACGAGAGAAACCGCAAGCGAAGCGGTACAGAGATCAGCGCGACAGGCCGTAGACCTGCGACACCGGCGAGGCCGGCAGAATGGATGCCTGGGCCACCAGGAAGCTCGCAACCATGATCTTTGCGGTAAAGACCAGCACGGCAACAGGGCGCAGGCTTGAAGTCTCGGTGGTCTGCTCACGATCCGTCATGGTGAAAGTCCTCTCTCCTTCGCCAAGCTTCGCCCAATTGGCTTGTCCCGGGCTTGCGCTTGATCAGTGCTGCAGTAACGAGGCTGGTGGCGATAGGTTTCGCATCCCGCTCGTAAGCTGTGCGATCTGCGTAAATTTGTTGGAAATTTGCTACACTTGCGCATAGTTTTGCCGGCAATCACCGTCAGTGAGACGTGGATCAATGGCCGAACGGCAAACGGACCGGCCACGGGGAAGCATCGACCCTGAGCGATGAGTGGATGAACCGGCGTTCGCGACCTGACAGTCGCTTGCGCCGGAGGAAAGGAATGACGAGCGTGGCCCGACAGTCTGCGACGAAGACTGCCAAGAAGACCCTGCCGGACCTGCCGGTGGTCGATGACAAGACGATCGACTTCGAAACCATCGAAAGCCTGTTTTTCGCCTATCGCGATTTCGTGTCTGATCCGGATGCCATCCTGGCCAAGCTCGGCTATGGCCGCGCCCATCACCGCGTTGTCCATTTCGTCAGCCGCCGGCCGGGCATGACGGTCGCAGACCTCCTGGGCATCCTGCAGATCACCAAGCAGAGCCTCGCTAGGGTGCTGAAGGAGCTGATCGACAGCGGCTATATCCGCCAGATGGCAGGCCCAGCCGACCGCCGCCAGCGCCGCCTCTATCCGACGCTTGCTGGCCGCGAGCTGTCGCTGGCGCTCTCCGAGCCCCAGTCCCGCCGCATTGCCCACGCCATGGACGGCATGACATCAGACGAGCGCGCGACCGTGCGTCGCTTCCTCGAAGGCATGCAGAAACAGACCGTGACCCAGCCCCTCGAGACGGATGGAGCCGACTGACGTGTCGAAGAAGATTGAGCTCACCGATGACGCCCCGCACCTCCTCGTGGTCGACGACGACACCCGCATCCGCGACCTCCTGCACCGCTTCCTGACGGAAAAGGGATTTCGCGTCTCGGTCGCCGCCGACGCCGCAGAGGCTCGCCGCAAGCTGGAGGGTCTGAGCTTCGATCTCCTCGTTCTGGACGTGATGATGCCCGGCGAATCCGGCCTGTCGCTCACCCAGAGCCTCTCCGACGAGAAGCGGGTGCCCATCATTCTGCTCACCGCCCGCTCGGAAGCCGACAGCCGCATCGCAGGCCTCGAAGCCGGCGCCGACGATTATCTCGCCAAGCCCTTCGACCCGCGCGAACTCGTGCTCCGGATCAACAATATCCTGAAGCGCAACATGAACCCGGATGCGCCGAAGATCGAGCAGGTCATGTTCGGCCCCTACACCTTCTCGGTGCTGCGCAAGGAATTGCGCAAGGGCGCCGAGGTGATCCGCCTCACCGACCGCGAGCAGGATATCATGTATCTCTTCGCCACCCGCGCGGGCGACACAATCCCGCGCCATGAACTCGTCGGCAACGACGCCGAGGTGGGAGAGCGCACGATCGATGTGCAGATCAACCGCTTGCGGCGCAAGATCGAAGACGACCCGGCCAACCCCGTCTGGCTGCAGACGGTCCGTGGCATCGGCTACCGCCTGAGCATGGATTGAAGCCCTCGGCAACGGCGCAGCATGCGTCGAGGAAAATGACATGACGCTGTTCGATCAGATCCGCCGCGATCAGGACCGCAGCCCGGCGACCGGCATCTCCGGCATGCTGCGCTGGCTGCGGCACCGTCTGCCGACCGGTCTCTATGCCCGCTCGCTGCTCATCATCATCCTGCCGATGCTGATCCTGCAGACTGTCGTCGCTTTCGTCTTCATGGAGCGCCACTGGCAGCTGGTAACCGAACGCCTCTCCGAAGCCGTCACCCGCGACATTTCCGCGGTGATCGAACTCATCGAGCTCTATCCGGAGCGGGAAGACTTCGACAGAATCGTCAACGTCGCCGCCAGCCGCCTGAACCTGATCGTCTCTCTGGAACCCGGCACCGAACTCCCCTCGCCCCGCCAGCGCCCCTTCTTCTCCATTCTCGACCAGATCCTGTCGGACGAGATCGCCGAGCAGATACGCCGCCCCTTCTGGATCGACACCGTCGGCATGTCGCGGCTGGTCGAGATCCGGATCGTGCTCGGCGACCAGACGCTGCGCATCTTTGCGTCGCGCAATTCCGCCTATGCATCCAACACCCACATCTTCCTTGTCTGGATGGTCTCGACGGCGCTCGTGCTGATCGTCATCTCGATCCTCTTCCTGCGCGGCCAGATCCGGCCGATCACGGCGCTCGCAAACGCAGCCGAGAGCTTCGGCAAGGGCCAGCGCCCGCCGGAAGGCTTCTCCCCCCGCGGCGCCGACGAAGTCCGCCGCGCCGGCCTCGCCTTCATCCTGATGCGCGAGCGCATCGAGCGCCAGATGGAACAGCGCACGGCCATGCTCGCCGGCGTCAGCCACGACCTGCGCACCATCCTCACACGCTTTCGCCTGCAACTGGCGCTCGCCGGCGACGGGCCGGAACTCGACAGCCTGAACCAGGATATCGACGACATGCAGAGCATGCTTGAAGGTTACCTGGATTTCGCCAAGGGAGAGGTCGAGGAAGATGTCGGCAGGCTCGACCTCAGCGAACTCTTCGAGCGGGTCGAAGCAGACTTTGCGCTGCATGAGCGCGCGCTCACCTGGAAGCTCGACGGCGACCCGCTGGTCTTTGTGCGTCCGACCGCCTTCACGCGCCTCGTCACCAACCTCGCGTCGAATGCCCGCCGTTATGCAAACCGGCTCGACATCGATGCAAGGCATACGGCGAAATGGCTGGTGATCATATTCGATGACGACGGTCCGGGCATCCCCAAGGAAGAGCGCGACGACGTCTTCAAGCCCTTCTACCGCCTCGATGAAGCGCGCAACCTCGACGCCTCAGGCACGGGCCTCGGCCTTGCTATCGCCCGCGACATCGCCCGAAGCCATGGCGGCAACGTCACGCTCGAGGACAGCCCGCTCGGCGGCCTGCGCGCCGTCATCCGCGTACCCGTTTGAGGACCTGAGAAAAAGAAAAGGGCCCGAAGGCCCAGCAGATCACATCAGCTTCTTGCCGTTGGGCACCGGCTGTTCGACTGCCGCCAGCACGATAGCGCCATTCTCATCCTCGAAACCGAGGGTGAGCACTTCGGAGCGAAACGGTCCGATCTGGCGTGGCGGAAAGTTGACCACACCCAGCACCTGACGGCCGACCAGCGTCTCCGGCGTGTAATGCATGGTGATCTGCGCAGAGGACTTCTTGATGCCGATCTCGGGACCGAAATCGATCTTGAGCTTAAAGGCAGGCTTGCGCGCCTCCGGAAATGCCTCGACCTCGACGATCGTGCCGACACGGATGTCGACCTTTTCGAAATCGGCAAAGGTGATCTCGGTTCCGCTCACTGGGCGAGTTCCTCGGCCCGCTTGCGCGCGGCCTCGATCGCCACATCAAACAGCGGCTGCATGCCATCCTCGGCCATCAGCACGGAAAGTGCTGCCGCCGTCGTCCCACCGGGCGAGGTCACGTTCTTGCGCAACTGAGAGGCAGGGTCGGGGGACTGGTGCAACAATTCACCAGCCCCCGCGACCGTTTCTCGTGCGAGACGCATGGCGAGGTCCGCCGGCAGGCCCGCTTTCCGGCCTGCCTCTGCCATGCATTCGACGAGGTAGAATACATAGGCCGGACCACTGCCTGAAAGCGCAGTCACGGCATTGATGTCTGCTTCGCTTCCCACCCATTCGACCGGCCCTGAGACCTGCAGGAGGCGATGGACGATGTCACGTTGTACGTCTGTCACAGCCGCATTGGCATAGGCGCCGGTAACGCCACGGCCAACCATGGCCGGCGTGTTCGGCATGGCGCGCACCATGGCAGCCTTGCCGAGATGGCCTTCCATCGAGGCGATGGTCTTGCCGGCCGCGACCGAGACGACCGTTGTCTGCGGGCCAACGACGGATGCCAGTCCCGGAAGAACGGCGTCCATCACCTGCGGCTTCACCGCAAGAAAGAGGATATCGGCGACCAGCCCCTCGGGCGGCGAAACGGAATGCCGCGCACCCGCTTCGGCAATGATCGCCATCATTGTCTCGGAAGGACCGGGATCGAGCACCGTGATCGAAGCCCCCGGCACACCACTCTTCAGCCAGCCGGCCAGCATCGCGCCGCCCATATTGCCGGCCCCGACGAGGACGATGTGTCCGAATGCGGCATTCGTCATGCTCAGGCTTCTCCGACGGTCTCGAAGAGGACCGCATCCATGGCGCTCTTGGCGTCCATGCCGGACCAGACGACGAACTGGAACGCCTGGTAATAGGCTTCGCAGGCATCGACGGCAGACGAAAGCAAGACCTCGACCTGGCGATTGGTCGGCTCGGCACCGCCGGCCAGCAGCAGAGACTGGCGGAAGATCACCACGTCTTCGTTCCGCCACAGGTCGAAATGCCCCATCAGCACCTGACCATTGACGTAGGAGAGAAGCTTGATGACTTCGTTCAGCCGGTTCTCAGGGATCTTCAGATCGAAGGCAGAGGCGAGATGCAGTGCCTCGAACTCCTCCATCCAGGAGAAGGAGACGTGATAGTCGGCCCAACGGCCTTCGACTGTCATCGCGATTTCGTCTTCGCCCGAACGTTCGAACGACCAGTCATTGGTCGCCGCAACAAACTCGATCATGTCGACCGGGTTTGACTGGCGTTCGATTTCGATTTCCATGAGGCTCATGCATCACCTTCTTGACCGGAATGAATACGGGCACCCGGCGAACCGCCGGGCCACTCGGACACCTGAACCGGAAACTACTGAAAACGATTCCGAAGGACCCCAGGGTAGAACACGCACCCTGCCCGAAACTTACGCGGCCCCCGCTCAGAATCATCGTTGAAAATCAGTGTATAATCGTGGGGGGCCAGCACCAGCCCCCTCAGCCACATTTGGCTCAGACGCCTGTGGATGGCGCTTTCAGAATCGCCTTTGCATCACCCCATAAGCGACTCTGCCGATTGGCTTTTTGGGAGATGTCCACAAGCTGCATTTTTTTCGTGAGAAAACACCTTGGCGTCGCCGGTCAAGGCTCTGAAAAGACAAAAAGACCCAAAGCCACAGGCAATGGGTCTTCGACAGGCATGACAGCGAAGCGCAAAGCGTTTCGAAACGGAACAGCGGTTACTTAGCCTGGGCCGAAAGCTGTGCTTCCAGGGCCTCGAGACGCGTTTTCAGAGCCTCGTTCTCCTCAAGCGCTTTCAGCGCCAGTTCCCTGACCACATCGAACTCCTCGCGCTTGACGAGGTCCATGCTGTTCAGCCAGCGCTCGGCCTGGGCGTGGAAGGCGGTTTCCACTTCTTTGCGAACGCCCTGGGCCGCACCCGCGGCATCGGTCATCAACTTGGCGAAATCATCGAGAATACGATTGGGGCCGGTCGACATGGAAAACTCCTCTCAAGCAGACAACGGACTGGGATTCAACCCTTGGAAAAGGAGGTAGGACCAGATCCGCCGGCATGCAAGACGGCAGCAGCAGATAAAGGTGGTTGACGGTGTCGCAGACGGCCCGATTCCATCTTGACCGTGCCTATCCGCAACGCCATTTTCCAGCAGCATTAACGAAAGTACTCCATTGTTGTCAGTCCTGGACCTTTTCGCCGCCGTATCCTTTCCCGCGATCGACCCGGTCGCCTTCTCGATCGGTCCGCTGGCGGTCCATTGGTATGGGCTGGCCTATGTCGCCGGCATCCTTCTCGGCTGGATGATCGCCCGCGACTTGCTGAAACGCCCGCATCTGTGGCCGAACGGTCAGGCACCGGCCACCCTGCAGCAGATCGACGACTTCGTCCTGTGGGCCGCAATCGGCGTCGTTGCCGGCGGCCGGATCGGCTACATCTTCTTCTACGATTTCGCCTCGGTGGCTGCCAATCCGATGCGCGCCATCGAAGTCTGGAACGGCGGCATGTCCTTCCATGGCGGCTTCATCGGCGCCACGCTGGCCATGGTCTTCTTTGCCCGCAAGCATCAGATCCGGCTCTGGAGCCTCTTCGACCTCGTGGCAAGTGTCGTGCCGCTTGGCCTGTTCTTCGGCCGCATCGCAAACTTCATCAATGGCGAGCTCTGGGGCCGCCCGGCCGATGTGCCATGGGCCATGGCCTTCCCCACCGGAGGCCCCTTCCCCCGCCATCCGAGTCAGCTCTATGAAGCAGTCCTCGAAGGCATCGTGCTTCTGATCGTGCTGCAGGTCCTGGCGCGCGCCTTCGGAGCCCTGGCCGCACCCGGCCGCATCACCGGCATCTTCGTTGCCGGCTACGCTGCCGCCCGCATCTTTGTCGAGTTCTTCCGCGAACCGGACGTACAGATCGGCTACCTGTTCGGCGGCTGGCTCACCATGGGCATGGTGCTCTCACTACCCATGGTGCTGATCGGGATTTGGATTTTCGTGCGATCGGGCCGACGCGCCCCCGCGACGCAAGGCTGAGGAGCGCCGATGGCCACACCGCTCGCCGAGAAGATCAAGTCGCTGATCGCAGCCAATGGGCCGATCAGCGTCACCGACTATTTCGCCCTATGCCTCGCCGACCCGGAGCATGGCTATTATCGCACGCGCCATCCCTTCGGCCGCGCTGGTGATTTTGTCACCGCGCCTGAGATCAGCCAGCTCTTCGGCGAGATGCTCGGCATCTTCATGATCAACGCCTGGCAGCGCCACGGCGAACCCCGGGACGTGCGCCTCGTCGAGATCGGCCCCGGTCGCGGCACGATGATGGCAGACATGTTGAGGGTCATCGCGCGTGCGGCTCCCAATCTCTATGAGACCGCGACCATGCATCTGGTCGAAACCAGTGCGCTCCTGAAGCTCACCCAGATGGAAACCCTCTCCTCCCATGGCGACAAGGTTTCCTGGCACGAGAGCTTCGACGGCGTGCCGGACGGTTTCACCCTGCTCGCCGCCAACGAACTCTTCGACGCGATCCCGATCCGCCAGTTCGTCAAGACGCCGAACGGCTTTCGCGAACGCATGGTCGGGTTGGACGAAAACGACGAGCTCTGCTTCACGCTCGGCGTCGCAACGCTGGATCCCGCCATGCTTCCCCAGGGCATCAGCCAGCCGCCCGACGGAGAGATCTTCGAGGTGGCACCGGCCCGCCAGTCGGTGATGCTGACCATCTGCGAGCGCCTGATCGCACATCATGGCAGCGCCTTGATCATCGACTATGGCCACATGGTCAGCAATTTCGGCGACACGCTCCAGGCCGTACGCGCCCATGAATACGATCCGCCACTCGCCCATCCCGGTCTCGCGGATCTTACCAGCCATGTCGACTTCGAGAACCTCGCCCGCACAGCGCTCGCAGCCGGGGTGCATCTCAACGGTTGCATGCACCAGGGCGACTTCCTCGTAGGCCTCGGCATCGAGCAACGCGCCGCCTCTCTCGGCCGCGACAAGGACGAAGCGAAACAGGCCGAAATCGTCGATGCGCTGCATCGTCTGGCCGGTTCCGGCAACGGCTACATGGGCGAATTGTTCAAGGTGCTCGCGGTCTCCATGCCTGCCGTACAATTGCTGCCATTCAAGCCGAAGCATTGACAGGCGCGGGTGCGATCTGCACGATCGCGCCTGCTCCGAACGGCTAAAATCGACAAAAGCCGATTGAATTCAACACTTTCGCCGCATCCGCATCGCATACGCGTGATTTGCCAAGGCTCAGGAGACAGATCATGAGCACAGCCGACCAGCCACGCCCCGTCACAGCCAACAGCTTGGAAAGTCTTGCAGCAGCCGGCATCCGCCACGGTTTCTTCACCCGCGACGGCGGCGTCTCCGAGGGCATCTATCGCGGCCTGAATGTCGGCCTCGGTTCCAACGACGATCCCGACAAGGTGCGGGAGAACCGTCGCCGCGTCGGTGCCTGGTTCGGCCTGCCACTGGAACGCCTCGCTACCGCCCATCAGGTGCATTCGCCCGACGTCGTGGTGGTGACAGGCGATTACGATGGCAGCCGTCCCCAGGCCGATGCGCAGGTCACGGCAAGCCCCGGCATCATCCTCGGCGTCCTCACGGCCGATTGCGGACCGATCCTCTTCGCCGATCCGGAAAACCGGGTCATCGGTGCTGCCCATGCTGGCTGGAAAGGCGCTCTTGGCGGCGTCTTGGAAAATACGATCGAGGCAATGATCGGCCTTGGCGCAAAGCGCGACAACATCCGCGCCACGCTCGGCCCGTCGATCTCCCAGGCCAGCTACGAAGTCGGCCCCGAATTCGTCGATCGCTTCCTCGCAGCCAACAGCGACTTCGAAGCCTTCTTCACGCCGTCGCCTAAGCCCGGCCATGCAATGTTTGACCTGCCGGGCCTCACCGTCCGGCGCCTGACACAAGCCGGTGTCACCGCCGACAGCGTCGGCCTCTGCACCTATGCCGCCCCTGAAACGTTCTTTTCCTATCGCCGGACCACCCATGCGGGCGAACCCGATTATGGGCGGCAGATTTCGGCGATAGCGATCAAGGAGGACTGAGATGGCCCTGCACTTCCCCGAGAGCGAATTTTCCGCCCGCCGCGCCCGCCTGATGGCCCGCATGGCCGAGGAAAAGCTCGATGCCCTTCTGCTCTTCGCGCAGGAAAGCATGTACTGGCTGACCGGCTTCGACAGCTTCGGCTACTGCTTCTTCCAGACCCTGATCGTCCAGGCAGATGGCAGCCTCACGCTGCTTACCCGCACGCCCGATCTGCGCCAGGCTAAGCACACTTCGACCATCGACAACATCGTTGTCTGGGTCGACAGGCCGAATGCCGACCCAGCCGTCGACCTGCGCAATCTGCTGAGCGACCTCGATCTCCTCGGCATGCGCGTCGGCGTCGAGTACGACACCCATGGCATGACGGGCCGCGTCGCGCGCCTCGTCGACAATCAGCTGACCAATTTCTGCGAGGCGATCGATGCCTCCTACATCGTCAGCAATCTGAGGCTGGTGAAATCCGCCGCCGAAATTGCCAAGGTCACCCATGCAGCAGAGCTTGCCGACCTCGCGTTTGATGCGGCGCTGCCATTGATCGGCGCGGATGCCGACGAGGCGGAGATCCTGGCCGCCATGCAGTCTGCAATCCTGGCCGGCGGGGGTGACTATCCCGCCAATCCCTTTGTCATCGGCTCGTCCGCAGACGCACTTCTCTGCCGCTACAAGTCCGGGCGCCGCAAGCTGTCGGCATCGGACCAGGTGACGCTGGAATGGGCCGGCGTCTCCTCCCACTACCATGCGCCGATGCTACGCACCGTTCTCGTCGGCGACCCCTCGCCCCGCCACCGCGAACTCTATACCGCCGCCCTCGAAGGTATGCGGGCAATCGAGCATGTCCTGCGCCCCGGCCACACCTTCGGCGAGGTCTTCGACGCCCATGCCAAGGTGATGGATGATCGCGGCCTCACCCGCCATCGCTTCAATGCGTGCGGCTATTCGGTCGGCGCCCGTTTCGCGCCCTCCTGGATGGAGCACCAGATGTTCCATGCCGGAAATCCGCAGGAAATCTCCGCCGACATGAGCCTCTTCGTCCATATGATCATTATGGACAGTGATCGGGAAACCGCCATGACGCTCGGCCACACTTACCTGACGACCGAGACCGCGCCGCGTGCGCTCTCGAGTCATTCACTCGACCTGATCAACTTGTGAGGCCGATGAGCCAGAAAGCATGAGGTAAAGAGGCATTGCCCGCTTGTTCAGGGAATTGACAGGCTGAGAATGCTAGTCACATTAATTGTGACAGAGTGAAGGGGAAGGACCCGCAGTGGTGAGACGTTCCCGCAGAATGACCACGAGACTGGCCGGAGCCTTCGGCCTTCTCTTCATGCTTGCCGGCTGCAACAGCACGGAAGTGCTGACACCGCCGGCGGACGTTGGCGACGGCAGCCAGCCTGCCACCTATTCCCAGCAGCTCGCCTCACCGGCAGTCGGCACCCAGCCGGTGCAAAGCGCACCGCTCGGCCAGCCCGGCTATGCAGAACCTGTCCGTGGCCCGCAGAACTCGCTGGAAGCCCAGGCTGCGGCTCTGGCGCAAGGCGGCCGCAACCCCGTCGCCTCCGCGCCCCTCGAAGGTGCCGACACCCAGGCCTTCCCTGCAGCCCCGCAGCAGACGGCGGCTCAACAGCCCGCAAGCCAGTCACAACCCGCCCCGCAACAGGCACAGAGCCAGCAGGCCGCCCTTCCCCCGGCGGCCCAGGCGACCGGCAGCATCCGCTTCCTGCCGATCATCGGCGCGCCGGTTCAGGCCGTCACGCCGCTCTCCCGCCAGCTTGGTGCCGAGGCCCGTGCCCGCGGCCTCACCATCAAGAGCGCGAGCGACGCATCCAGCGAGCACATCCTCAAAGGCTACTTCTCCGCCTTCGCCGACAGCGGCAATGTGACGATCACCTATGTCTGGGATATCCTCGATGCCAGCGGCGGTCGCCTGCACCGGATCCAGGGCCAGGAAATCGTCCCCTCCGGCGCGCAGGACCCCTGGGCTGCCGTTCCCGCATCGGTCATGCAGCAGATCGCAACGAAGAGCATGGCAGAATATGTATCATGGCGGAACAGTCGCGCCGGCTGAGACCCGAGCGACATCCGCCCTGTTAAACCGCAAATCATGCGCCCCATTTGACGCATCAACCGAAAATATGGGCCTAGCCGTCCAAACCTCTTGCATTCAGGGGGAAGGGCGCTAAAAAGCCCGCATCTCAGCATGGTAACAGGCGGGCCAAGATGAAGGTTTTCGCAGGTAATTCGAACCGGCAACTGGCCGAAGCGATCTGCTCCTATCTAAACGTATCACTCGGCAAGGCCAGCGTCCGCCGTTTCGCAGACCAGGAAATCTTCGTAGAGATCCAGGAAAACGTGCGCGGCGAGGACGTCTTCGTCGTTCAATCGACGTCCTTCCCGACGAATGACCACCTGATGGAACTGCTGATCATGATCGACGCCTTCCGTCGTTCTTCAGCACGCCGCATCACGGCCGTTCTTCCCTATTTCGGCTATGCCCGTCAGGACCGTAAACCCGGCCCGCGCACGCCGATCTCGGCAAAGCTCGTTGCCAATCTGATCACCGAAGCCGGTGCCGACCGTGTTCTCACGCTCGACCTGCATGCCGGTCAGATCCAGGGCTTCTTCGATATCCCCACCGACAACCTTTATGCCGTGCCGCTTCTCGCCCGCGACATCAAGGAACATTACGACACGAACAATGTCATGGTTGTGTCGCCCGACGTCGGCGGTGTTGTGCGTGCCCGCTCGCTGGCCAAGCGCCTCGACTGTCTGCTCGCGATCGTCGACAAGCGCCGCGACCGTCCAGGTGAATCCGAGGTCATGAACGTCATCGGTGAAGTCTCCGGCAAGGATTGCATCCTCATCGACGATATCGTCGATTCCGGTGGCACGCTCTGCAATGCGGCGGAAGCGCTGCTGAAGAACGGGGCGACCAGCGTGACCGCCTACATCACCCATGGCGTGCTCTCCGGCGGCGCCGTCACGCGCGTGGCCTCGTCCAAGCTCCGCGAGCTTGTGATCACCGACTCGATCCAGCCGACGACGGCCGTCCAGTCGGCACACAACATCCGCGTTCTCTCGACCGCCACGCTGCTCGGTGAGGCAATTAACCGCACCAGTCAGGAAGAGTCGGTTTCCAGCCTCTTCGACTGAGGAAAACGCGGCGTCGCAAGTTAACGTTAAGCAACGGAATGCAGTGTCAGCGGTGTCACGGCCTCTTGCACTGCGTCTACGCTTTGCATACAGCTTGCCGCGCATTGTTCCATCTTGGAACGGGGCATTTCGGACGACGACACCCTTACGCGTGATTTGATGTCACTGACCGTTGAACAGCTGCTTGCCAATCTGGACCTGCATGAGGCGGTGAGAGACCAGTCGCGGGCACTGCTGCAAGTCAATGACGAAACCCCTCGCCTGGCAGCCGTCTTCGGCACGCAGCAGCGCTGGCTCCTCGGCCATCTCGCCATGGGGCAGTATTTCTCGGAAGTCGCACGCGGCAATCCCGAACCCGTCATCCTGATGGCCCGCTACCTCGAGCAGGTGAAAACGCTCGGCATATCCTCGGTCAACACGGCAGACGCCTTCATCAAGGAAATGCTGGTCTACGGCATTGCGCAGCACGGCCAGACGCCTGACCGCCGCAACCGCCCCTTCGTGCCGGCCCCGCAGACCATCGCCGCCACCCGCCGCTGGGTCTCCATTCACTTGGCCACGCTCGACCGCCTCGACAGCGGCAGGAGGCTCGATGGCCTGGAGACGGACGACAGGATCCTGTCGCGCCTTCACCCGGAAATCACGACCCGCGCCATGATCTCGCCGGAACTGCGCAGCCCTACCCAGACCTGGTCGCTGTTCACCTGGCTCAACAATGGCGGCATTGTCATGGATTGGCTGATGGTGGGCGTGGAGCCGGTCGATCCGTCAGTCAAGCGCATTCCGACACAGCTCCGCTCTGTGCCTGAACTCGCCGAAAACTTCCGCCTGTCGCGCACCCACCTCACCCGCAAGCTGCGCGAGGCAGAAGCCATCGGCAGCATCGGCTGGGAGGGCAATCGCGGCCGCTCCGTGATGTGGATATCAAGGGAATTCCTGCTCGAATATCACACGACGCAGGCCTACAAGCTGGCGATCATCGATGCCGCCTGCGAAAAGATCGGCCTGCGCTGAAGCCCGCCCCGATCTTAGCCCCGCTGTAGCGGCAGCGGACAGGCCTCACCTCCGGAAAATAGCCGTGACCGTGTGAGGAAGCGCCGCTCGCGGCCATTGTCGAGCGAGAACATGCCCCCTCGCCCCGGCACGACATCGATGATCAGCTGCGTATGCGCCCAGACGGCATACTGGCTGCCGCTGATGTAGAAGGGCACGCCGCCAATTTCACCGAGCTTCACATCCGTCTCGCCGACCCGGTAGTCGCTCGCCGGATAACACATCGGCGAAGACCCGTCGCAGCATCCGCCGGACTGGTGGAAGAGGATCTCGGGATGATCCCTCTGGATTTCGGCGAGAAACGCGAGTGCGGCGTCCGTTGCCACCACACGCGGCTGATCTTCGCTGGTCACTGTCTGCCCTCCTGGTTTCAGAACGAAAGAACCCCTCCTCCTGAATAGGAACAGGAAGAGGGGTATCGGGGCGGTATTGGCGGAACACCGCCCCTGGGAAGGGTCTCAGAAGAAACCCAATGCCTTCGGGCTATACGACACCAGCATGTTCTTGGTCTGCTGGTAGTGGTCGAGCATCATCTTGTGCGTCTCGCGACCGATGCCCGACTGCTTGTAGCCACCAAACGCCGCATGGGCCGGATAGGCGTGGTAGCAGTTGGTCCACACACGACCGGCCTGGATGTTCCGGCCGAAGTTGTAGCAGGTATTGGCATCACGGCTCCACACGCCAGCTCCCAGGCCATAAAGCGTGTCATTGGCGATTTCGAGTGCTTCCGCCTCGTCCTTGAAGGTCGTGACAGAGACAACCGGCCCGAAGATCTCCTCCTGGAAGACGCGCATCTTGTTGTGGCCCTTGAACACTGTCGGCTTGACGTAATAGCCGCCGGAGAGATCGCCCGCGAGGCTGTTGCGCTCGCCGCCGATCAGGACTTCCGCGCCCTCCTGGCGACCGATATCCATATAGGACAGGATCTTTTCCAGCTGCTCGGAGGAGGCTTGCGCCCCGATCATGGTCGACATGTCGAGCGGATCACCTTGGCGGATGGCCGCAACGCGCTTCAGTGCCTTTTCCATGAAGCGGTCGTAGATCTTCTCATGCACCAGCGCACGGCTCGGGCAAGTGCAGACCTCGCCCTGGTTGAGCGCGAACATCGCGAAACCTTCCAGCGCCTTGTCGAGATAGTCGTCATCCTCGCGCATGACGTCTTCAAAGAAGATGTTCGGCGACTTGCCGCCCAGCTCCAGCGTCACCGGAATGAGGTTCTGGCTGGCATATTGCATGATCAGGCGGCCGGTCGAGGTCTCGCCGGTAAAGGCAATCTTGGCGATGCGCGGGCTGATCGCGAGCGGCTTGCCGGCTTCAAGACCGAAGCCGTTGACGATGTTGAGCACGCCCGGCGGCAGGAGATCGCCGACCAGTTCGATCCAGACGAGGATTGAAGCCGGCGTCTGCTCGGCAGGCTTCAGCACGACGCAGTTTCCGGCGGCAAGCGCCGGAGCCATCTTCCAGGCCGCCATCAGGATCGGGAAGTTCCAGGGAATGATTTGCCCGACAACGCCGAGCGGCTCATGAAAGTGATAGGCGATCGTGTCGTGGTCCACCTCGCCGATCGTTCCCTCCTGGGCACGAATGCAGGAGGCGAAATAGCGGAAGTGGTCGATGGCGAGCGGAATGTCGGCGGCCATGGTCTCGCGCAACGGCTTGCCATTGTCCCAGGTCTCGGCCCGGGCGAGAAGTTCGAGATTGTCCTCCATCCGTTGGGCAATCTTCATCAGGATGTTGGAGCGCTCGGTGGTCGAGGTCCGGCCCCACTTGTCCTTCGCGGCATGGGCTGCATCGAGGGCAAGATTGATGTCATGCTCGTCGGAACGGGCGATGTCGCAGAGCTTGCCACCGGTAACCGGCGTCGTGTTCTCAAAGTAGCGCCCATTCACCGGCTCGCGGAATTCACCGCCGATGAAGTTACCGTATTTCAGCTTGAACGGCGAAGCCGCAATTGTCTGGACCTGAATGTTCATTTGTCATCCTCCCTGTGAAAGGACCCCTCCTCGGGTCCCGATGGCAGGATGATTGCCGCCTTCTCTCTTCGGTAATAGTGCCGCGAAACAGTGCTGCAGCGCACAGTGTTTCAGTCTTGCGACACATATGGGAGATCAGTGCAGCTGGAAGCGCTTCATCTTCCGGTGCAGCGTCGCGCGGCTGATGCCGAGCATCTGGGCCGCCTGCGAAACATTGCCATTGGTCCGTGAGAGCACTCGGCGGAGTGCCGCCCGCTCGGCATCGTCGAGATCACTGGTCCGGCCACCGTGGGTTTCGCGCAGCGCATCGGCGGCCGGCAATCCTTGGGCAATCAACCCGTCATCGAGCTTCAGCGCCACCCGTGCAGCCTTGGTGGCACCGAGGATCAGGTCATCGCCATCGACGGCGATCAAGGCCGAAAGCGACTGGGCTTGCGGTACCACGACGATGCGTGCGCCGGCAAAGGCCTGGCGGAAGAGATTGCTTTCCACCCTTGCCGCCGCATCGCGCACCGCCTGCGACAGGACGGCAAGCGTCATGTCGGAAACATCGTTGCGGCAGGTGGAAACGTCGAGTGCCGCCGTCACCCGGCCGAGATGGTCACGGATCGGTGCGGTCGCGCAGGAAAGTTCGATATTGGCGCTCATGAAATGCTGATCGCGATGGATGACCACGGCCCGCTCGTCGGCAAGTGCGGTGCCGATCCCGTTGGTGCCGACACTCGCCTCACTCCACAGCGTCTGCTGCCAGAGTCCCAGCGCCCGGAACTCGACATCGTCACCCGGTGCACCGCGCCGGTCGACCACGATCCCGCTATGATCCGCAAGGATGATGCAGCAACCGGAGCGTCCAACCATCTGGTAAAGCCGGTCGACCTCATCGGCGGAGCTGCCGATCAAGCGCTCCATGCGCTCGCGCGCCTCGCGAAACGTCGCCTCGTCCACCTGAACGGGCTTTCGCGCCTCTTCCGGCTGAAGGCGATAAAGGTTGAGACACCGGCTCCACGAGGCGGCAACCGGCGAGGTCACCGCCGCGGATGCCTTCTGCGCCGTCGAGTAGACGAGATCGGAATGACTGATATCCTGACGCATCGGCTCCTCCCAAAGCACTGGCCTCAGTATGCGCCATCCGCCTGAAGAGGCAATCGCTCATGTGAGCGTCAAATGACCACCCCTTACGGCCGCCTGCAAAGTGGCGCAATTCTGCGACAGTCGAGTTGTCAAAATTGCAACCGCTCAAGCGGAGAACTGCTCATTCGTGCGATTTCTGCGTTCTGGAGCCTCCCCTTGTCATGACAGGCGCGGAATCCGCCCGGCCCGGCCGGAAAACCTTGCCAATACGCATCATCTGGTCTATAGGCGCCCGATCCGCACAGACACCCTTGGAGGCAATGTGGATGGGACCGGCAACGGTCTCCGGTTCTGGCATGGCATCAAAGCCGCCAGGGCTCTCCAGTAACTTGAAAGGTAAAAGCCATGAGCCACGCTTCTTACGAGCTCAAGGCCGTAGCACGCGAACGGGTAGGTAAGGGGTCCTCCCGCGAACTTCGCCGCAACGGTCTCATCCCGGCTGTCATCTATGGTGACAAGCAGGCCCCGATTGCGATCTCGATCAATACGAACGAGATCACCAAGCGCATCCACGCCGGCGGTTTCATGACCACCGTCGCCGTCATTGAAGTCAATGGCGAAAAGATCCGCGTTCTGCCGAAGGACTACCAGCTCGACGTCGTTCGTGACTTCACGATGCATGTCGACTTCCTGCGCGTCTCGGCCAACAGCCAGGTCCAGGTTCAGGTTCCGGTTCACTTCGTCAACGAAGAGAAGTCCGCGATCAAGACCGGCGCCGTTCTCAACATCGTTCGTCACGAAGTTGAACTGCACTGCCCGGCTTCGGACATCCCGGAAGCGATCACTGTTGACCTCGCCGGCCTCAAGGTTGGTGACGCGATCCATATCTCGGCTGTCAAGCTGCCGAAGGGCGTAACGCCTGTCATCGCTGACCGCGACTTCACGATCGCCACGATCGTTGCTCCGGCTGGCGGCATGGAAGAAGAAGCAGCCGAAGCCTGATCTTCAGCTCGGTTGTAACAATTGAGCCCATCCCTTCGCGGGGATGGGCTTTTTGCTGTCCGATAGTCTAGATTCCGACCATTTCTCTTTAGTTAGATTTAAAGTATTTCGTGAAAGCCTTCGCCTCTCAATTATTGCGTGAGGGGAGTTCTGAGCATCATGCTGCATCATCCCGCGCCTCCCGAGGCGGACTGCTGATGACACGTTCGGTCGAGAGCCGATTCCTCGCCATTGTCGGGATCACGATCTTTATTCTGGTCGTGCCGCTCTTTGCGCTGTTCCTGTCTCTGGCGACGGAACGTGCCTCCAACGAACTGCAGCAAAACCTCGACATCCTGCTGGCGGCCAATGCCCAGGCCCTGGCAAAACCGCTCTGGGATTTCGACGAGGAAAGCGTCGAGCAGATCACCGCCACCATCGTCTCCAACGGCCCCGTCAGCCGCGTCAACGTCAAGGACATCTCCGGCGGCATCTCGGTCTCCATGCCAGCGCTGCCAAAATGGCCGAAGAACGGCCTGGAATCGATCACGCGTGAGATCTTCTACCGCGCCGTAGAAGGCCCCAAATCCGTCGGCACCATCACCATCTATTATAGCCGGATCGACATGTTCTCCTCGCTGCGCCAGGCAGAGGTCATGCTCATCGGCATCTTCATGCTCGCGGTCGTGGGCGTGGTCGGCGCAGCCATCGTCGGCAACCGGCTGATGGTCATGAAGCCGCTTCTGAAGCTGACAGCAGCCATCGAGGCGACCCGCAGGCTCGGCTCCCGCCACCATGTCGACTGGCAGTCGAACGACGAAATCGGGCGGCTGGCGCGCAGCTTCAACGCCATGCAGATCAAGCTTGAGCAGGAAGAAGCCGAACTGCGCCTCGCCCACCGACGCTCGACCGATATCTACAATACGACGCCCGCCATGCTGTTCTCCCTAGACGAGGAAGACCGCATCACCGGCGTCAGCGACTACTGGCTCGTCGCCACAGGCTATCAGCGCCACCAGATCGTCGGCCGCCGCTTTATCGAGCTCGTGCCCGCCGAGGCCCGTTCCGGCTATCTGGAGCGCAAGAAGACCCGCTCCATCGCCGACGTGCTGGAGGCCACCACCCAGTTCGTCTGCGCCGATGGATCGGTAATGGACGTGCTGATTGCGGAAGCAAACCGCACAATCGAGGGTGCGCAGGAAGACTTGTCCCTGTCGGTCATGACCGATGTCACCGCGCTCAAGCAGTCCGAAGAGCGCAACCACCGCCAGGCGATTACCGACCATCTGACCGGCCTGCGCAACCGCCAGGGCTTCGAGACCGCCCTCGACAGCGAGATTGCCGCAACCGATGCCGCAGGCGAGGAACTGGCCTGCATCTTCGTCGATCTCGACCGCTTCAAGTGGATCAACGACAATCTTGGCCACCAGGCCGGCGACATCGTGCTCTGCCGTTTCGTCGAGCGCATGAATGATCGCCTGCCAAGGGGCGCGATTGCCGCCCGTCTCGGCGGCGACGAATTCGCCGTTCTCTTGCGCGGCCATGCGATCGAGCCTGTGGCAACCGAGATCAGCCGTGCGCTTTGCGAAATCTTCGTCGATCCCATGACGATCGAAGGCTCGACGGTGCGCCTTAGCGCCAGCATCGGTATCGCCCTTTATCCTCGCCACGCCGCCAATGCCGCCGAGCTGCTGCAGAAATCCGACATGGCGATGTACAGCAAGAAGCGCGACGGCAAGAACGGCGCAGTGCTCTACAATCCGGAGATCCAGGACCACACCCGCCGCCGCGCCGAGATCGAGCGCGACATCGAGGAAGGCCTGGCGGAAGACTGGTTCGATGCCTTCTTCCAGCCGATCGTCGAAGTCGGCACCGGCCGCACCGTCGGCTACGAGGCCCTGATGCGTCTCGTTCATCCAGAACGTGGCGTGATCCCGCCAACCGAACTCATCTGCGTGGCGGAAGAGACCGGCGCAATCAGTCGCCTCGGCGGCCAGGTGCTGGAAAAGGCGCTCTCGAACCTTGCACGCTTGAGTGCCGCGACCGGCGATCACGACGCCTATCTCGCCGTCAACTTCTCGCCGCTGCAATTCGATCAGTCGCTGCCCGTCCGCCTCGCCGCGCTGACCACCCATTTCGACATCGCGCCACACCGCATCGTGATCGAAATCACCGAAGCGACGCTGCTGCATGACAATCCGCAGATCCGCACTATCCTCGATGAATTCAACCGCTACGGCTACCGCCTCGCGCTCGACGACTTCGGCACGGGTTACTCTTCGCTCAGCTACCTGAACCGCTTCCCCGTCGATATCGTCAAGATCGACCAGTCCTTCATCCGCTCTCTGACCGAGGATGAAGCGGAACTGCGCCACAAGAGCCGCATGCTCGTCGAAGGCATCACCGCCATCTCACACAAAATGGAATGCGCCGTGGTCGCGGAGGGCATCGAGACCGATGAACAGCGGCAGATCCTGGAAGAATTCGGCGTCGACTACGGCCAGGGCTATCTCTTCGCCCGGCCACAGCCGCTGGCCAAACTGATCGAACAAGCCACCGCCACACCGGCCCGCCTGCAAAAGGCCTCCGCCGGCTGACATCAAACGCAAGAGGGAACCGCAATGAAAGTCCTTGGCCTTCTACTTTCACTTGCGGCGGCCCCGGTCGCCGCCGCAGACATCGTCCACTTCACGACGGAAGACTATCCGCCCTATAACTTCCGCGTCGGCGCCGAGATCCGAGGTGCCGGCTATGATCAGGTCCTCCTGATGATGGAAGAGATCAAAGTCCCCTACACGCTCGAGATGATGCCCTGGGCGCGTGCCATCGCGCTGGCTGAAACCGAGAAGATGTACTGCGTCTTCACGACCGCCCATATTCCCGAACGCGACAAGAGGTTCAAATGGGTGGAGCCGATCGCTGTCGGCCGCAACTTCATGGTCTCCGACGAGAGTTCGGGCATCAAGGTCGGCAACATCGAAGAGGCCAAGCGCTACATCGTTGGCACCCAGCGCAACGACTACACCCAGACGCTGCTGGAAAACGAAGGCTTCCCCAAGATCGACCTCGCCACCGACCTGAAGCTGACGCTGAAGAAACTACAGAGCAAGCGCATCGACCTGATGCCGATTTCCGAACAGCATTACATCGAGCTGCAGGAAAAGGGTGAGGAACTCGAGGCGCAATTCGTCTTCTCGGAGCAAAAATTCGCCATCGCCTGCAACGCGAATTTTCCGGAAGATCTGCTGGCCCGCATGCAAGGGGCGCTCGACAAGCTGATCGCCGACGGCACCCAGGCCGAGATCTTCGACACCTATAATCTGCGCTACTCGAACTTCGGAATGGTAGCCGCCAAACCCTGACGGCTCCGACATCAGTCTTGACATTCAAGCCGTTTCGCTGTCGGGAAAGGCAAAGAACCTCAAGACGGATCTCGGGCAATGATCATCCTGGCCGGCCTCGGCAATCCCGGTGCGCAGTACGCGAAGAACCGGCATAATATCGGCTTCATGGCCGTCGACGCCATCCAGCGTCGCCACGGCTTCTCGCCATGGGCGAAGAAGTTCAAGGCCGAGATTTCGGAAGGCACGCTCGGCGGCGAGAAGGTCATGCTGATCAAGCCGCAGACCTTCATGAACCTCTCGGGCGAGAGCGTCGGCGAGGCCATGCGCTTCTACAAGCTCGGCCCCGAAGACATCGTCGCGATCTATGACGAACTCGACCTCCTGCCCGGCAAGGCGCGCATCAAGACCGGCGGCGGCCATGGCGGCCATAACGGCATCAAGTCGCTCGACGCCCATTGCGGCCTGAACTACCGGCGCCTGCGCCTCGGTATCGGCCATCCCGGCGACAAGGCAAAAGTCCACAACCACGTGCTCGGCGATTTCGCCAAGCTGGACGCCGAATGGCTCGATCCACTGCTCGAAGCGCTCGCCGACAATGCCGAGATGCTGGTGCGCGGTGAGGATTCGCAGCTGATGAACAAGCTGGCGCTCGCAACGGGCGGTAAGGCCGAGGACGAGAAACCAGCCAAGGCCCCAAAGGCCCCGAAGCCGGCCCAGTCCCACATCCACCAGGCCCGCAACTTCAACCAGCCGAAGAAGCTTCCCGAGAGCGGCCCCATGGCCGAGATGCTGAAGAAGATGTTCGGCCCCAAGGGCGACTGAAACACCTCAAGGGCGCGCCCTGCCCTGCCCTTAACCGATAGCCGCGCAAACGACCGGAAGACGACCATGAGCCACGATATCACCACCGACCTCGTCACCCTGCGCGACTACTGGCGCTACGCCATCTCCCGCTTCAACGCCGCCGAACTCAGCTACGGCCACGGCACCCACACCGCCGTCGACGACGCAGCCTTCCTCATCCTCGACAGCCTAGACCTGCCGATCGACACGCTCGACCCCTTCCTCGATGCAAAACTGCTGCCCTCCGAACGCCGCCTGCTGGCCGACCGCATCGAAACCCGCGTCGCGACCCGCAAGCCCTCGGCCTATCTCACCGGCCGCTCCTACATCCAGGGCCTGCGCTTCTTCGTCGATGAGCGCGTGATCGTGCCGCGATCGCATATCGGCGAGATCCTGTTCAACGAGAATGGCGGCGAATTCGGCTCGACGTTCCTGCCCGATCCCTTCGCGGTGGAAAGCGTGGTCGACATCTGCACCGGCTCTGGCTGTCTCGCCATTCTCGCCACGCGCTTCTTCCCGCTCGCTGCCGTCGACGCCGTCGATCTCTCCGCCGATGCGCTTGAGGTCGCCGAAAAGAACCGCCAGGCCTATGGCCTCGAAGACCAGCTGACGCTGCACCAGGGCGATCTCTTCACGCCACTTGCCGGCCGGAAGTTCGACCTCATCATCACCAACCCGCCCTATGTTGACCACGAAGCAATGGACGCCTTCCCGGCCGAATACCGCGCCGAACCGGCCATGGCGCATGACGGCGGCGAAGACGGCCTCGATCTCGTGCGCACGCTGCTTGCAGAAGCCCCCAAGCACTTGAACCCCGGCGGCGGCATGCTCTGCGAGATCGGCCGCGGCCGCGACATCCTCGAAGCCGAATTCCCCGACCTCGACTTCCTCTGGGTCGAGACGACGGAAGAGGAAGACGCGGTGTTCTGGATCAGCGCGGAAGCGCTCGGCGTGAAGGCGAAGAAGAAGTGAGGCCAAGGCCTCACCACTCGAACGTCTCGACCCGGTACCAGAAGAGATCGACGAGCGCTGCTAGGCTCCAGTCGATCCAGTAGGCAATGACTTTCGAGACATCGGGAACAAGCAGCAGCACGACAAACCCGCTCAGCATGGCCCAGCACACCGCGAGCCGTAAGTTATGCAGGCTGTCGAGGCGGTAATAGCCCGCATCGTCATACTCGGTCTTGAAGATCATGTCGGTCCAGCTGTAGCCGTCGCTGATCACGAGATCCATGACAGGCCGATCCGACAGGCGGTCCGGCAATATGTTGAAAACGGCGCGCGAAACATGGCCGAGCGCTCCCATCAGGGCGAAGAGGCCGACCGCGACGATATAGTGCCAGGTGGCCGCCTCTGTAAGGGATTGTGGGTCAGGGCTCATGGCCGAAGTCTAGCCAGCAGGTGTAATCAATTGGTTTCGCGCTCGATGCGCTCACTCCTCCGGCTCTGCCGTGAACAACAGCGGCATGCCCTCCTCCTTGGCGAGGTCCATCGCCTCCGTCACCTTCGTCTCGGCGATCTCCCGCGTGCAGACAACGACCACCGCCGTCCCGAACCGGTGCGCCGTCAGCATCACCCGGTTGCCCGTCTCCTCGCTCATCCGGAACACAACCTTCAAAACGATCGTGACGAATTCGCGCGGCGTGTAATCGTCATTGTGCAGCATGACCTTGTAGAGCCTGGGCTTCTCCACCTTCGGCTTCGTGTCGGTCTTCGGCGTCAGTACCGTATCCTTCGCCATGGGTTCCTTCCGGATCTAGAGGCCGCATCAGGCCCGCAACACTTGACCATGTCCCTCCTATACCTCATAGGCGTGGGCAACGAAAATCCATCCCGAGCAGGTATATAGAGCCATGGGCTTCAAATGCGGTATCGTCGGGCTGCCGAATGTCGGCAAGTCCACTCTTTTCAACGCGCTGACCAAGACGGCAGCCGCCCAGGCAGCGAACTATCCCTTCTGCACGATCGAGCCGAACACCGGTGAAGTGGCTGTTCCCGATCCGCGCATGAAGAAGCTGGCCGACATCGCCGGCTCCAAGGAAATCATCCCGACCCGCATCTCCTTCGTCGACATCGCCGGCCTCGTGCGCGGCGCCTCGAAGGGTGAAGGCCTCGGCAACAAGTTCCTCGCCAACATCCGCGAAGTCGACGCCGTGGTCCACGTGCTGCGCTGCTTCGAAGACGATGACATCACGCATGTCGAAGGCAAGATCGACCCGGTCGGTGATGCCGATACGATCGAAACCGAGCTGATGCTCGCCGACCTCGAAAGCCTGGAACGCCGCGTCGAGCAGACCCGCAAGCGCGCCGCCTCCAAGGACAAGGAATCGACCGCCCAGCTGCCGATCATGGAGCAGGTGGTGAAGCTCCTCAACGAAGGCAAGCCCGCCCGTCTTCTGCTGAAGACGCTGGCAGCTGACGAGATCGAGATCCTCAAGGGCCTCAACCTCCTCACCTCGCATCCGGTCCTCTATGTCTGCAACGTCGCCGAAGGCGATGCCGCTACCGGCAACAAGCACACCGAGGCCGTCGCCAAGATGGCAACGGAACAGGGCGCCGAATGCGTCATCATTTCGGCGGCCATCGAAGCGGAAGTTGCCCAGCTGCCGGAAGAGGAAGCCACTGAATTCCTCTCGGCACTCGGCCTCGACGAAGCCGGCCTCGACCGCCTGATCCGCGCAGGCTATCACCTGCTCGATCTGATCACTTACTTTACCGTCGGTCCGAAGGAATGCCGCGCCTGGACGATCGTCCGCGGCACCAAGGCGCCTGCCGCAGCCGGCGTCATCCACACCGATTTCGAACGCGGCTTCATCCGTGCCTTCACCATTTCCTATGACGACTACATCGCCTTCAAGGGCGAAGTCGGCGCCAAGGAAGCCGGCAAGGGCCGCGACGAAGGCAAGGAATATGTGGTGAACGACGGCGACGTCATCCACTTCCGCTTCAACACCTGATCGCGTTTACTGCCTCCGAAAGCAACCCAGGAGTGGTTTGATTCGGAGGCTAGATGAACCAGAGACTGAACCGCATTGGCCTGGTAGCCTGCCTACTCCTGCCTCTCGCAGGATGGGCAGATGCCCGGGCCGAGGATACGGTACCGGCTGAAGCCCTCAAGAAGGCCTTTGACGCCTTGCTTCCGCTCGGAGGCGACCTCGCGCGCTTCGTCACCGTCAAACAGACGTGGCGGGGCTACGAATACGAGGTGCGCATTGATCCCCCTCTCGTTTTTCGGGAATTCGCGCATACCGGCCTGACCGTCTCGGGCCTCGATCCCTTCACTTTGAACCTTACGCGACAGCCCGCAGGCACCTGGGGCTTCGAGCAATACGGTTCGTACAACATCAGGGCTCAACTGGGCAGCGGCCCCTCCGCGCCACGCTTCATCTACAGAGCTGCAACGACCGCGACAAAGGCGCAGCTTTCGGACGATTTGCGCACCCAGCCGCAGCTGAATTCAACCATCAGCGACCTTGAGGTCTCCCTCTGGACGGAGAGTACCTTCCGCTCGCGCACGGTCGGCACTTTGTATCTCGATCAAACGATGAAGGACGTGACGCCAGAGCATGCCGACGTGGAGATCAGCACCACCGAATTGCGCGTCAGAGATGGCGATCGGCTCGGAGAGATATCCGCCAGGAAGATGACCACCAAGTTGGTGGCGACGGATGCTCGCTATCGTGCCGCACAGGACCTCTTTGCTGAATGGCTTTTGCTTTTGCAAGGCAAGCAGGAAGCTGCTGCGATCGCGGATCAGCTACGTCCGGCCCTACAGTCCCTCATGCCGATTGCGGCAGAGGTGAAGCAAACCGGCTCCGTTGAGGACGCGATATGGACAGTCGACGGATGGCAAATGGGCGTCGACAAGCTCGACTACAGCGTGGATGCCTCCAATCTCGCCGCTGACACCACCATCGTCACAGACGTGAGCGTCGCAGGGATCAACACAAGAGGGCGGTTGACGCCCAGCATGGCGAAGCTCGTGCCCGAACGGGCAAGGCTCTCCTTCACAGTCGATGGGCTGAACTTTCAGAAGCCGTGGGAATACGTCGTCGACGGCGCTAACTTCGGTGCGAGACAGTGGCTGAACGAAAACCAGCAACAGCTCGCGATCAATTATCTCATCCCGAACCGCACGGTCGACGTGACGGTAGATGACATGGAGCTTGAGACGGCGCTCTATCAGGTGGCGGCGACGGGAACGATGAGCTTTGACCGCAACGGCGCGCGACCATCCTTCGCTCTCAGGATCACGACACCGGACCTTGATCCGCTTGTGAAGTACCTGCAGGAGAATACCAAGCGCTTCCCGCAGTTCGGCCAATATGCGTTCTTCGCCCTGATGGCACAGGGCTTCGCCGGCAGGACGTCAGACGGGGCCATGTCTTGGGATGTCGTATCGGACGCAGATGGTCGGCTCACGATCAACGGCCGCGACTTCACGCCGCCCCGACCCTAACGACAATCCGCGACTGAAACCGGCGGCCATCAGGAATGTCCCGAAAGGCCGCCGATCTCAATGTCTGGCCTCAGGCCCGCTTCACCGGGCAGGTCGAGAGCCCCATGATCGAATAGAGCGGGCAGCTCGACATCAGGCCGGTTGCAAGTGGCACGATCCCGATAAGCGTGAAGTAGCGCCACCAGGCGCCCGGATAGATGAAGAACAGCGATAGAATCGCGAGACCGGCAACGATGCGCAGGATGCGGTCGAGACCGCCGACATTCTTGGCAAACATGGTGATTTCCCTCCGTTTGGTTTGACGATGGGATGAGACTAGCGCCGCCTTGCCGCCGCGTCGGTGACTTAGTCACGGGCTTTGCAAAGTCTTAACCGTCCGCAGCCCGCGCCATGCGGGAAAGCTCGGCGCGATTGATGATGCGGATCTGCCCGCGCTCATTGGCCACGACGCCCTTCGAGACGAGCGCCTCCAGCCGCCGCGACACCACCTCGCGTGCCGTGCCGATGATGACGGCAAGGTCATGATGTGTGAGGGTGACATGGCCCTCCTCGTCCGCCCGCTCGAGAAGCGCATGCGCCAGCCGCTGCTCCACCTTCACGAAGGCCACCTGCTCCAGCACGAACATCAGGTCGCCCAGCCGGTCGGCGAAGGCTCGAAAGACGAAATTGCGGAAGGTCATCGAATCCGCCATCAGCCGTTCGAAGACGGCGGGCGGCACCATGACCGCCACGAGGTCACTTTCCGCCACCGCCTCGCCCGAATAGGGCGCACCACCCATCACACCCAGCGTCGTCTGCACGCAGGTCTCGCCGGGCGTCACGGAATAGAGCAGCAGTTCCCGCCCGTTTCGACCCGTCAGGTAAACTCCGATCCGGCCAGACAAGAGAATGACGAAACTCTGTGCGGCGTCGCCGGGCCGAAACAGCGTCGTGCGGTGAGGCACATGCATCGGCGTCAGCGCCTCCAGCGCCTGCCGTGCCTCTGCGTCGATGCCTGCCAGAAAGCCGGCCTGATCTGCCCAACCCGCCATGGACCACCTCTCGATTCCCGCTTATGACCATAGCGACTGGCAAGGCATTGGAGAACACGACGTATGCAGGAAGACAGGCTTCACTACGAGGACTTCACGGAGGGCCGAAGCTTTGCGCTCGGGCCGCGTCTGGTGACATCAGAAGAGATCATCGAATTCGCGACCGAGTTCGATCCGCAGCCCATGCATCTCTCGGAAGAAGCCGGCAAGGCCAGCATCCTCGGTGGCCTTTCGGCCTCCGGTTGGCACACGTCCAGCCTCTTCATGCGCCTGATGATCGATGCCTACGTGCTCAAAGCTGCATCCGAAGGCGCGCCCGGCATCGAGTTCATGCAATGGCGCAAACCGGTGCTGGCCGGCGACACACTCTCGGGCCAGTCGGTCGTCGAAGAGGTCCGCGTGATGCGCTCCCGCCCCCATCTCGGCATCGTCACCTTCGGCCATGAATTGCACAACCAGCGCGGCGAAACGGTACTGAAAGCCCGCAATGCCGTCATGGTTCGCCGTCGCGAGACATCGGAGGTCACCGCATGAGAATGCTCGAGCTCTATCCCGCCGGCACACGCCTGGAACTCGGCTCTGTCACCTTCACCGCCGAAGACATCATCCGCTTCGCCGAGAAGTTTGATCCGCAGCCTTTCCACATCGATGCGGAAGCCGCAAAGACCTACGTCTTCGGCGCGCTCTGCGCCTCCGGCTGGCACACCTGCGCCAACTGGATGAAGAGCTTCATCGGCTTCATCGGCCGCGAGATCGAGCGCCTGCAATCCGAAGGCATCGCGCCGCCGAAGCTTGGCCCCTCGCCTGGCTTTGCCGAATTGCAATGGCTGAAACCCGTCTTCGCAGGCGACACCATCACCTTCTTCATGACCCCGCTGGATAGCCGCACGGTTCAGGGCCGCAACCGCTACATCCTGAATTCGGCCCTCTCCGAAGGCGTCAACCAGCACGGCGAAACTGTGCTGCGCTTCAAGAGCAACCTGATCGAATTCTTCCCCGACGAGGAGCAAGCCCAATGAGCGTCTACGATTTCACCATGACCGCCATCGATGGCACCGAACGCAGCCTGAAAGACTATGCCGGAAAGGTGCTCTTGATCGTCAACACCGCGAGCGCCTGCGGCCTCACGCCCCAATACGAAGGCCTGGAAGCCCTCTACAAGGCGAACCCAGATCTCGTGGTGCTCGGCTTCCCCTGCAACCAGTTCGGCGCCCAGGAACCCGGCACGGAAAAGGAAATCGCCCTCTTCTGCGAAACCCAGTTCGCCGTCACCTTCCCGATGTTTGCCAAGATCGAGGTCAACGGCGCAGGCACTCACCCGCTCTACGCCTGGCTGAAGGCGGAAACACCGGGCGCCGAACAGGGCCAGGAGATCGGCTGGAATTTCGCGAAATTCCTCATTGGTCGCGACGGCGAGCCGATCGCCCGCTACTCACCGCGCACGGCTCCGTCGGATCTTGCCGACGACATCGCCAAAGCGCTCGCCCTCTGATCCGCCATGGCCGGCTTCCGCTTCCATCCGACATCTCTCAGCGGCCTGGAAGCGGTCTCGGCCACAAGCGCGCATGTCTTTCCGAAACACACCCATGACACCTATGGCATCGGCTTTCTCTCCGCCGGCGGCCAGATCTCGGCGTCGGGCCGGGGTCAGGTGGAAGCCGAAGCCGGCCAGCTGATAACGGTCAATCCGGGCGAAGTGCATGACGGCGCCCCGATCGGCCGGACGCCACGCAGCTGGCACATGCTGTACCTGACGCCGGCCCTCCTCACAGACAGCGTATCCGATCTGGTCTCGTCGATCTTCGACCTGGAATTCGAGCTGCCCGTCTTCGCTGATAGAGATATTCGCCATCATCTCACTGCCTTGCATCGCCGGTTTGACCATGCACCAGAAAACCTGCCGGCGGACGCCCTTCGGGAAGTGCTCGTCCTCATTCTCGGCAAGGCGCTGCTTCGTAGCCGTCAGGCGGTCCCTGCCCTGCCGGCCAGTCTTGCCCGTGTTCGCCAACACCTGGATGAGGATCCGACAACACTTGCCGATCTCTCGGACCTTGCGCGCGAAGCCGGCCTCAGTCGCTTTCAGCTGATCCGCGCCTTTCGGCACTACACCGGCCTTACGCCCCATGCCTACCGCATGCAGAGCCGCGCCAACCTCAGCCGTCGACTGCTGATGGAAGGTCTCGTCCCCGCTGAGGTCGCAGCCGCCTGCGGTTACGTCGATCAGAGCCATATGCACCGCGAATTCCGCCGCCGCTTCGGCCTTACCCCTGGTGCCTATCGCCGCGCCCGGCTCGGCCGCAATCCTGTACAAGACCGCAGCGCCTGACACCGGCATGCTCGCTCCAGCAACGCAGGAGACCAGCATGACCCTCGATTTCCTTTTGACAACCCTGATCATCGTCGCAACGCCCGGCACAGGCGCGCTCTACACGCTGGCAGCAGCACTCGGCGGCGGACGCCGCAACGCCCTGATCGCCGCCTTCGGCTGCACGCTGGGCATCGTTCCGCATATGCTGGCGGCAGCGCTGGGCCTCGCCGCCCTCGTTGCCGCAGAACCACGTCTCTTCGAACTGATCCGCTATGTCGGCATTGCCTATCTGATCTGGATGGCGATCGGCCTGTGGCGAAGCGGCCTCGTGCAGGAACAGGCAGCCGAGCCGCACCGCGAGGCCTGGCGGATCATCCGCAAGGCGGTGCTGATCAACCTGCTCAATCCGAAGCTCTCGCTTTTCTTCCTGGCCTTCCTGCCGCAATTCGTCGATCAGGCCGATCCGGCACCTCTAGCCACCATGGCCGGTCTCAGCCTCGTCTTCATGGCCGTGACATCAGTGGTCTTCGCACTCTACGGCCTTGCGGCAGCCGCGATGCGCCATGGCCTCGTTGCGCGCCCGCACCGGATGCGGATCGTCAACCGGCTACTCGCAGGTGGCTTCCTGCTGATGGCGGGGAAGTTGGCGCTGGCGCAACGCTGAGACGCCAGCAGGAGGTCGACCGGGCGGCAGCGCCCGGTCGTTGTAAAAAGGCTCAGTGCCCCTCGAATTCCACGAGTGTGCGCACCTCGACGCCGAGCGCCTCGAGCTTCTTGCGGCCGCCGAGTTCCGGCAGGTCGATGACGAAGCAGGCAGACACGACGTCAGCGCCGATCTGGCGCAGCAGCTGGACGGCACCGACGGCCGTGCCACCGGTCGCGATCAGGTCGTCGACGAGGATCACCTTCTCGCCGGGCTTCACCGCGTCCATGTGGATCTCCATCTCGTCCACGCCATATTCCAGGCTGTAGGCGATCCGCACGGTCTCGTGTGGCAGCTTGCCCTTCTTGCGGATCGGCACGAAGCCAGCCGAAAGCTGGTGGGCAACAGCGCCACCCAGAATGAAGCCACGCGCTTCCATGCCCGCGATCTTGTCGACCTTCAGACCGGCATAAGGCTGCACCAGCTCATCCACCGCGCGCCGAAACGCCCGCGCGTCACCGAGCAGCGTGGTGATGTCGCGGAAGATGATCCCGGGCTTCGGATAGTCGGGAATGGAGCGGATAGAGCTCGTGAGATAGTTCTGCGTGTCGGGGTTCATGGGGCATCCGGATTGTGTCGGGGAGATCTTGCGCGGGACCTTACCAAGAATGGTGTGGGCTCCCAATAAAAAAGGCGGCCCGAAGACCGCCTTTTTCCGTGAACGTGATCCCTTCGGATCAGTGTTCCTTGTTCGCGTAGACAGACTTCTTCGTCAGGTAGATCAGCGCGGCAAAGATTGCCAGGAACACCATGACCATGAAGCCCATGCGCTTGCGGTCTTCCAGATGCGGCTCTGCGGTCCACATCAGGAAAGCGGAAACGTCGCGCGAATACTGATCGAGCGTTTCCGGCGAACCATCGTCATAGGTGACCTGACCATCCGAAATCGGCTGTGCCATGGCAAGCGCCTGGCCGGCGATGAAATACGGGTTGAAGTGGGTGCCTTCGGCAACTTCAACGCCTTCCGGCGGTTCCTGGTAACCGGTGAGCAGCGCATGGATATAGTCCGGGCCGCCCTGCTGGTACTGGGTGAAGATGTCGAAGACGAAGGTCGGGAAGCCGCGGGTTACGCCGCGGGCCTTGGCGATCAGCGAGAAGTCCGGCGGAGCAGCCCCACCATTCGCCGCAGCAGCCGCTTCCTTGTTCGGGAACGGTGCCGGGAAGTGATCGGACGGGACGGCCTTGCGGGTGAACATTTCGCCATCGGCGTTCGGGCCGTCGGTGACTTCGTAGTTCGCGGCAAACGCCTTAACCTGCGCTTCCGAATAGCCCAGGTCTTCCAGCGTACGGAAGGCGACGAGGCTCATCGAGTGACAGGCGGAGCAGACCTCGGTGTAGACCTTCAGGCCGCGCTGCAGCTGGCCCTTGTCGTATTTGCCGAACGGGCCGGCAAACGACCAGTCCATCTGCTCGGGCTTCAGGATCGGGTAGTGACCGGTCTGCGCAGCATGATGCGTCATCTCGGCCAGATCGCCACCTTCCGCTGCCATCGCCTGGCCGGAGAACCCGGCCAGGGCGGCGATCAGCGCGATGCTCGTGACAAGCTTTTTCATTGGTATTTTCCTCTCACGTGCTCAGGCTTGGGCAGCAGCGGACTTGCCGCTCTTTTCGAGAACCGCTTCGGTGATCGAGTTCGGCACGCGCCTTGGCGTCTCGAACAGTCCCAGCAACGGCATGATCACGAGGAAGAAGCCGAAGTAGTAGGCAGTGCCGGCCTGCGACAGGACGACATAGATGCCTTCTGCCGGCATCGCGCCGAGCCAGCCCAGGAGGATGGAGTTGGCAACGAAGATCCAGAAGAACAGCTTGTACCACGGACGGTAGACGGCCGAACGAACCTTGGACGTATCCAGCCAGGGCAGGAAGAACAGCACGATGATCGCACCGAACATCACCAGAACCCCGCCGAGCTTCGAGTCGATCGGGCCGACATTGAAGGTGATGGCGCGCAGCATCGCGTAGAACGGCAGGAAGTACCATTCCGGAACGATGTGAGCAGGCGTCTTCAGCGAGTCAGCCGGGATGTAGTTGTCCGGATGGCCGAGATAGTTCGGCATGTAGAAGACGAAATAGGCGAAGACCAGCAGGAAGACCGAGAGGCCAAGCGCATCCTTCAGCGTCGCATACGGCGTGAAGGGAACGGTATCGGTCTTGGACTTCACTTCGACGCCGGTCGGGTTGGTCTGACCGGTGACGTGCAGTGCCCAGACGTGCAGGATAACCACACCGGCGATCATGAACGGCAGCAGGTAGTGCAGCGCGAAGAAGCGGTTCAGCGTCGGATTGTCGACCGCAAAGCCGCCAAGCAGGAACTGCTGGATGCTCTCACCGATGAACGGGAAGGCGGTGAAGAAGCCGGTGATAACCGTCGCACCCCAGAAAGACATCTGACCCCAGGGCAGAACATAGCCCATGAAGGCGGTTGCCATCATCAGGAGGAAGATCACGACGCCGAGGATCCAGAGGATTTCGCGCGGTGCCTTGTAGGAACCGTAGTAGAGACCACGGGCAATGTGCAGGTAGACGGCGATGAAGAAGAACGACGCGCCGTTGGCATGCAGGTAGCGCAGCAGCCAGCCGTTGTTGACGTCGCGCATGATCTTCTCGACCGAGTTGAAGGCGACGGTCGTTTCAGCGGCATAGTGCATGGCGAGCACGACGCCGGTCAGGATCTGCACCAGCAGCATGACGGTCAGCATGCCACCGAAGGTGTAGGCATAGTTCAGGTTGCGGGGAACCGGATAGGCGACGAAGCTGTCATACATCAGACGCGGCAGCGGCAGGCGCGCATCGATCCACTTCTCGACGCCGGTGGACGGCTGGTAACTCGAATGGCCACTCATTGTGTCTTATCCCCTCAGCCGATCGTGATGACAGTGTCGGATGTGAATGCGAAGGTCGGCACCGGCAGGTTCGTCGGCGCGGGACCCTTGCGGATACGGCCCGCCGTATCGTAGTGCGAGCCGTGGCAGGGACAGAACCACCCGCCGAAATCACCGGACTGGCCAAGCGGCACGCAACCCAGATGGGTGCAGGAGCCGATCATGACGATCCAGTTTTCCTTGCCTTCACCGGCCGAACGCGCGAGATCCGTCGCATCGGCAGTGGCGTCGACATTGGCGTTACGCGCGACCGGATCCTTGAGATCGGCCAGCTGAACGGCGTTTGCCTCTTCCACTTCCTTGTCGGTGCGGTTGCGGATGAACACCGGCTTGCCGCGCCACTTGACGGTCAGCGACATGCCCGGCTCGAGCGCCGATACGTCCACTTCGATCGAAGCGAGCGCGAGCGTCGATGCGTCCGGACGCATCTGGTCGATGAACGGCCAGGCGAACGAGGCCGCACCGACCGCGCCGGCAATCCCGGTCACCATATAGAGAAAGTCGCGGCGCGTAGGCTCGGCCGCATGTTCTGTCGTTGTCTCGTGTTCGCTCACGGTCACTTTTTCCTCTCGCAATCCTGCGACATACCGCATTTGCCCCCGCAGCGGGAATCACAGTTTGGCCACTGTGCAGCCACAGATTCCCCGCCAGATTGGCGCGTTCTAAGCCCGATAATCTATTCTGTCCAGTCTTCCGCAGGCAAGGAGCCACGATGTCGCGGATTTCATGGATACCATCCCCAATTGCTTGATTTATCGCAAGTGTGAGCGGCAGTTCATCAAGCGATGCAAATGGTTGCGGGTTCCGTCCGAGAGGGCGAAACGGTCAAGCCGTGGTAAGCTCGGTGCGGGTATCGAGGAAACCGCCGGATTGGCGCGCCCAGAGCTCCGAATAGAGCCCGCCTTGCGCCACCAACTCCTGGTGGGTGCCCTGCTCGATGATCCGGCCCTTGTCCATGACCACGAGGCGATCGAGCGCTGCAATGGTCGACAAACGGTGTGCGATGGCAAGCACGGTCTTGCCCTGCATCAGCCGGTCAAGATTGGACTGGATCGCCGCTTCCACTTCCGAGTCGAGCGCGGATGTCGCCTCGTCCAGCACCAGGATCGGCGCATCCTTGAGCATCACCCGGGCGATTGCTATGCGCTGACGCTGCCCGCCGGAAAGCTTCACGCCCCGCTCACCGACATGGGCGTCGAAGCCCTTGCGGCCACGCTGATCCTCGAGCCGCTGGATGAAGTCGAGCGCCTCCGCCCGCTCCGCCGCCTTCAAAAGCAGGTCGTCGCCCGCATCCTCTCGACCGAACAGGATGTTGTCGCGGATCGAGCGGTGCAGAAGCGCCGTATCCTGCGTGACCATGCCGATCTGCGACCGCAGGCTCTCCTGCGTGACGCTCGAGATGTCCTGCCCGTCGATCAGGATACGCCCGCCCTCCAGATCGTAGAAACGCAAGAGCAGGTTGACGAGCGTCGACTTGCCCGCGCCGGAACGCCCGACAATACCGACCTTCTCGCCGGGCTCGATCGTCAGCGTCAGGTGATCGATCGCCCCCTTCTTGCGGCCATAGTGGAAGCTGACATCCTCGAAGCGGATTTCGGGAGACTTCACCTGGAGCTTGGCCGCATCCGGCTTGTCAGTGAGACCAATGGGCTTGGCCACCAGTTCTGCTGAATTCTGAATCGTGCCGATATTGCGCATGATGCCGTTGAGCTGCGTCATCATCCGGCCGAGCAGCATGTTGAGGCGCAGCACGAGGCCCAGCGTGAACGCAACGCCACCCGCCGTCACCGCTCCGGCAAACCAGAGATCGACGGACAGAAGCGCCACCATCAGGATCATGAAGCCGGACAGGATGGCAAGCGAAGCGCGCACGCCGGTCAGCAGCCGCGCGAAGGGGCGCAACGTGTCCTGGAAGCGGTCGAAGCCGGCGCGAATATAGTGGTCGTTCTGCCGCTCGCGGGCGAAAAGCTTCAGCGTCTGGATGTTGGAATAGCTGTCGACAAGCCGGCCATTCAGCATCGACGATGCCTCTGCCGTCTCGCGTGCATGATGGCGGATCTTGGGTACGAAGTACCGGGCAAGCACCAGGAAGATCGCCACCCAGGCACCGATGATCGCCGCCAGCCGCCAGTCGAGCTGTGCGACCAGCGCCATGGTGGAAATGGTGTAGATCACCATGAACCACACGACCTGCAGCAATGACGTCAGCAGATCCCCGGTCGATTGTCCCGCCGACCACACCTTGGTGACGATGCGTCCGGCAAAGTCGTTCTGGAAGAAGGACAGCGACTGTCGCGCCACATGCGCATGCGCCTGCCAGCGCACGAGATTGAAGAAGTTGAGGACGATGACCTGCTCCTCGACCAGCGCACCGACCGTCACCACCAGGAAGCGCCCGATGAGGATGATCAGCGCCATGGCCAGGAGCTCGCCGCCATGCGCCGCGATCAATCCGTCCCAGCCGGCCTCCTTCGGCACCGTATCGAGAAGGTCGACGAGCCGTCCGACGAACCAGAACAGCCCTGCCTCCAGCATGGCGACGGCCCCGCCGAAGATCGCCATCAGGAAGAAGGCCAGCTTGGCCTGACGGACATAGAACCACACGAAAGCCCAGGTCTTTTCCGGCGGACGCAGATTGTCCGTCCGGGCGAAAGGATCGAGCCAGTTTTCGAAAAGGCGGGCGACAGCTTGAAACATGAAAAGCGATATAGGCGGTTTGCCCGGGACGGCAAAGCTTTTGCGCAGCAGACCAGATTACATTTTGGTCAGCATCCCGGAAACGCGTCGACCGCGCCTCTGTGGCTCACCGCATCCGGCGACCGTAGAGCGCCTCGTAACGCCGCAGCGTCGCGGCATCCGCCGAGACTTCCGCAAAGACAGGCACCAGGCTTTCCGTCAACTCCGCCCGCTGCAGCGACTGGCGTGCGGCACCATAAAGCTGCGCCGCCAGCACCGGGCGATGGGTGCGCGCACAGCCGAAATGGCAGGCGAGCTTGGGCATCGACTTGATCGACCGCCGCGCAATGGTTTCGGCGTCCGTGACGACCCGGGCGATCTTCTCGCCGAGCTGCGAAAGATAGGTCTCACTGCTGGCCCCGACGAGCAGGCTGAGTTCGTCCGGCCCGGTCCAGTAGGCCGTATCGCTCTTGTCGATCAGGCGATGGGTGAAGCGCGCCAGCGTATTCTTCATGTAGTCGCCGACCTGGGCGAGCCCGCTGCGGTTCATCGGCTCCAGGCCGTCGATACGGCACAGCATAAGGCTCACGCCATCCTCCGGCACGCCCTCACCGAAAATCGATGCTAGCCGCTCTTCGAGCGCCGCATAGCCAGGAAGGCCGAAGGTGAGTTGTGCTGCCAGATGCTCCTGGCCTGCAGCATCCTGCGGCTCCGGCGTCACCAGTCGGGAGACGGCCTGGAGCGCCTCGATGCAATGGCCTATCTGCCCATCAAGCGCCGCCAGCCGCTCGGTCGCCCCTTGATGCGCCTCGGCAACGCTCACCGTTCCGCCTTCCAGCGCCTTGCGAAAACTGTCGAGCGCACCAAGCGCTTCTTCGCTGACGCTCTTGAGGGTCGCAAACAGGGGGCGCTCCGGCAGAAATTGCTGCGCAACCAGCGACAGCGCAGCCTGGCTCACCGGTTTGGGCAACGCGACGAAGGCTTCCCGAAGTGCCTTGTCCCGGCCCGTCAGTACCTCATAGATCAGCTCGAAATTGCGCGGCGTCAGATCAAGCCGGTTCTTGCTCAGGAATTCCAGCGCCTTGCGGCCGATGATCTCGGCCTCTCTGGCATGCGGGGCTGTGCGATAAGCGAAGTTTGACATGGGATGCACCTCCGTCGGGTGTTCCGGTCAAAACAGGCTACGCCCCAAATCGAAACCGATCGTTGCGGAGATCGCTAAAATGCAACGGGCCTGATACCTCGCCCGCCGCAGGGAAACTCACCGCGTATAGCGCGTGAGATAGATGCCTGTCAGGATCAGCCCCACGCCCGCCACCTGGCCGGGATGGAAATGCGCCGTGCCCCGGGCAAGGTCGATCAGCAGCCCGGTGATCATCTGGCCGCCGATGATCAGCAGGCCCGAGCGCGCCGCTCCGATCCGGGGAAAGACATAGGAGCTGATCACAACGAAGCAGGCTCCGATCACGCCACCGACCAGATAGAAGAACGGCACGTCGGCAAGCAACGGCAGGCCGACCCGGTGGAAGAGGAGGATATAGACCGAGAGCAGCAGGAAGCCGATCCAGTGGTTCCAGGCCGAGGCCGTGAAAGCTCCGCGGTCCATGGTCAGGCGCCCGTTGATCGAGCGGCTCATGCCAACGGCGGCACCGCCGATGAGCGCGATAAAGACGGCTCCGAGCATCTCAGGCCCCCTTCGAGAAGATGAGCAGCGCGCTGCCGCCGATCACGCAGATCGTGGCGAGAAAATCGAAGCGGTTCAACACGCGTTTGGGCGTCCCGAAAAGACCGAATTGATCGGATAGCAGCCCGAACAGGATCTGCCCGACGAGCAGCAAGGAAAGCCCGCCGGCCAGCGCCAGCTCGGAATTGACGGCAATCGAGCTCAAGGCCACCGCGAAGGCACCCGGTGCGCCACCGAGATACGACCAGAGCGGTGCCTTGCCACTAGCCGGCATCCGGCCAGCCCGCCTCGCGACGGCGCCGTTTGCGATCAGCAGGAAGAATGCCGCCACGCCACCCACGCCATGCACCACCCAGGACGCCGTAAACGGCGTCGTCAGCGCGGCAAGCCCACTGTTGATGGTCACCATGACCGCCAGCAAGGCGCCGGCAAGCACAGCCCATATCCAGTCGATATATTTCAGCATGACGCTCCTGACCGGGCCTCCGGGACCGCGATCGATCAAATCGGCTCCGGATGGCCGAAGGCACCGCATAGCCGCGACCCCGTCCCGGCGACAAGCCAATTCGGCAAATGAACCGATCAGCCCCGTGAATGGAGAGCCGATCGCAAAACGCGAAACGGGGCATCCCTGCCCCGTTTGAATGTGAAAAGCTTGCCGCCTGCGGCGATCAGAATTCCGACCACTCCGAGGCGACCGCCGTATTGCCCTTGAAGGCACTGGCGATCTTTCTGCCCAGCGCCCGCGCGGGCGAAGCCTGCGGCCGGCTGTCAGCCTGGGCCATCCGCGGCGCAACCATGCGCGGCGCATCCTCGCCAATACGAAACTGACCGAGCAGCTGCATCAAGGCGGTTGCCTGCTGCGCCAGACCATGGCTTGCAGCCGTTGACTGCTCGACCATCGCCGCATTCTTCTGCGTACCCTGATCCATCTGGTTCACGGCCATGTTGATTTCCGCAAGACCCGTGGACTGTTCGCGCGCCGAGGTAACGATCGCCGTGACGTTCTGGTTGATCTCCTGGACCTCGCGCACGATGGCTTCCAGCGCCTTGCCGGTCTCGCCGACAAGCGCCACGCCGTTGCGCACCTGCTCGCCGGACGTGTTGATCAGCCCCTTGATCTCCTTGGCGGCACTCGCCGAACGCTGCGCCAGTTCGCGAACCTCCTGGGCGACCACGGCAAAGCCCTTGCCGGCCTCGCCCGCACGGGCCGCCTCGACACCGGCATTGAGCGCCAGCAGATTGGTCTGGAAGGCGATTTCGTCGATCACGCCGATGATGTTGGAGATTTCCGAAGACGACTTCTCGATCGCATGCATGGCATCCACGGCACGGCGCACCACTTCGCCGGAGCGCTCGGCACCCACCCGCGTCCGCCCGACCAGCGCACCGGCTTCCTCGGCGCGCACCGCGCTGTCCTTGACCGCCGTCGTCACCTGTTCGAGCGCTGCTGCCGTCTCCTCGACGGAAGCTGCCTGCTGTTCGGTGCGCTTGGAAAGATCATCCGCCGCCGCCAGCATTTCGCTCGCACCTGCATCGATCGCCCGGGCATTGTCGCCCACCGCCTGCATGGCGTCGCGCAGCCGCTCGACCGAATGGTTGAAGTTGACCCGCAGCGGATCGAGATGGTCGGCAAAGCGCTCGCCAAGCTCGACTGCGAGGTCGCCGTCCGAAAGCTTCTGCAGACCGCCCGCCAGCCGCTCGACGGCAAACTGCACCTCGGCAGCCTCGCGGGCCTTCTGCTCTTCGCGACGCATGCGCTCGGTTTCGCTCAGGCTGCGGCTTTCCTCGGCCTGGCGCTCAAGAGCAGCGCGTTCGATCGCATTGTCGCGGAAGACGGAGACGGCTGCCGCCATCTCGCCGATCTCGTCACGGCGGCCGGCAAAAGGGATCGCCGTTTCCGTGTCGCCGGCAGCCAGGGTGCGCATCGAACCGGTAATGGTGGAGATTGGACGCGCCACGCGCACCACAGAGACGATGGCCGCACCGAGCGCCATCAATGCCGCGAGGATAACGGCGACCAGCGACAGACGCATCGCGAGCGTAGCCGAGGCATCAGCCTCCTGGCGAACCTGGACGCCGGTCGCGCGGTTGATCTCGATGATCTCCTGCAGGCTCTTCCCCGCAGCATTGCCGAGCGGAACCATCTGGGCGATCGTTTCCTTGGCCTGGTAGATCTTCGAGGCCAGCGCCTGCTGGACGAAGCTCTCACCCAGCGTGCCATAATCGGCGACGGTGGCCTTGAAGGCATCGAAGCGCTCGCGCACATCTGGCAGAACGATCACCGCATCGAACTGCGCGATCGCCGCATTCAGCCGCTCGCTAGCGCCTGCGAGCGTATCGATCAGCGCCTTCTTCTCCGCGGATGTGGCCGCCGTCAGGATCATCAGGTTGAGACGGCGAACCTCGCCGAGAACGGAATCGATATCCGCGATCATGATGGACCGATCGAGGCGTCCGCCGAGCGCTTCCATCTGGCCGTCCATATCCGAGACCGAGTGGACGGCGATGGCGCCCTGGCCGAGCGACACAATCACCATCAGACCGAAAAGAAGCGGCAGGAGAAGTTTGATCTTGAGATTTTGCACCACTGAAATCCTGAATTGAAATGGAAGTAGGCGATCGGAAAAATACCGACAGCCTCCATGCCAATCCTAATTCTAACAAAGCCTTACGGTCCGAAGGGCAATTCTCGCCTCGTCCACAGGCACCCGGTGCGACAGCCAAACAAAAAAGGAGGGGCATCGCTGCCCCTCCTTCTCTCATTGTCGAATGCGGATGATCAAAATTCAGACCACTCGGCAGCGACAACCTTATTGCCCTTGAAGGCATTGGCGATCTTGCGGCCGAGCGCCCGGGCGGGCGACGGCATCGACCGATCGGGCGTTTTCGCTTATGGCGCGCATGGCCTCTTTAAGCGTTACTCAGCCGCCTCATCGGCGCCGTCGCCGAGCGCCTGCGCCTCGGCGTCCGCACGGCGCGTCTTCTCCAGCTCCTGCTCCGGATCTGTCTGGTCCGGCAGGAAACCACCCGACTGGCGGTTCCACAGATCGGCATAGATGCCGCCGGTCTGGACCAGTTCCTGGTGCGTGCCCTCTTCGACGATCCGGCCCTTGTCGAGAACGATCAGCCGGTCCATCTGCGTCAGCGTCGACAGCCGGTGCGCAATCGCAATCACCGTCTTGTCCTCGATCAGCTTGAACAGGCTCTCCTGGATCGCAGCCTCGACTTCCGAGTCGAGCGCCGATGTCGCCTCGTCGAGAACCAGGATCGGCGCGTCCTTCAGGAAGACGCGGGCAATCGCGATACGCTGCCGCTGGCCACCGGAGAGCTTCACACCCCGCTCGCCGACATGCGCCTCAAGCCCATTGCGGCCCTGCATGTCCGACAGGCCCTGGATGAAGTCCCAGGCATTGGCCCGCTTCGCCGCCTCGATGATTTCGGCATCGGTGGCATCGGGGCGACCATAAGCAATGTTGTCGCGGATCGACCGGTGCAGAAGCGAGGTATCCTGCGTGACCACGCCGACGAGCGCCCGCAGGCTGTCCTGGCTGACCGCAGAGATATCCTGGCCATCGACCAGGATCTTGCCCTTTTCCAGATCGTAGAAGCGCAGGAGCAGGTTCATCAGCGTCGTCTTGCCAGCACCCGAGCGGCCGACGAGGCCGACCTTCTCGCCTGCCTTGATCGTCAGCGAGAAGTCCTCGATCACGCCCTTCTGCTTGCCATAATGGAAGCGCACGGCGTCATAGATGATCTCCCCCTTCGGCGCGGCAAGTGCCTTTGCCTCCGGCTTGTCGACGATGTCGTGGCTCTTCGTCATCATGCCCATGCCGTCGTAGACAGTGCCGATGTTTTCGAAGAGCGCTGCCACTTCCCACATGATCCACTGCGACATGCCGTTGATACGCATGGACAGACCGATGGCAACCGCGATTGCCCCGACCGTGACCGTGCCGTTCAGCCAGAACCAGATGCCGAGTGCTGCAACGAAGAACTGCACGATAGCATTGTTGATGTCGACGCAGATGTTGAGCAGCGAGATCTGCCGCATCTGCCGGTGCACCGTGCCGAGAAAGGCATCCATGCCCTCACGCGCATAGACCTCTTCGCGGCCCGCATGCGAGAACAGCTTCACCGTCGCGATGTTGGTATAGCTGTCGACAATCCGGCCGGTCATCATTGAGCGGGCATCCGCCTGCTCGCTCGAAAGCTTGCGCAGCTTCGGAATGAAGTAGCGCAGGATCAGCGCATAGATGATCAGCCAGAGCACCAGCGGCACGCCGAGCCGCCAGTCGACGGAGGCGACCAGCGCCAGCATCGAGACGAAGAAGGTCGTCGCATAGATGAAGACGTCGATGATCTTCATCACGCTTTCGCGGATGGAGAGCGCCGTCTGCATCACCTTGGTGGAGACACGGCCCGCAAACTCGTTGGCGAAGAAGGTCATCGAATGGCGCAGCAGGAAGCGGTGCATCTGCCAGCGCGCGATCATCGGGAAATTACCCGCCAGCACCTGATGCATGGTGATGCTGTGGATGGCCCCGATCACCGGCAGACCGATCAGCAGCAGGGCCGCCATCCAGGCGAGCGTTCCGCCCTCGGTCTGCAGGAAGGTGGAACGTTCGGCCGTCGACAGCCAGTCGACGATATTGCCGAGGAACTGGTACAGAAACACTTCCGCGACTGCGATGAGACCCGAGCACAGCCCGAGCAGAACCAGCCACCAGCCCGCAGGTTTGGTGTAGTGCCAGCAAAAGGCGATGAGCCCCTTCGGCGGCAGGCTCGGTTCATCGACCGGATACGGATTCAGGCGGCTTTCGAACCACGAGAACATGGAAAATCTCCAGAAATGGCGCGCAGGCGACACCGGCAAAAGGTGACGCGGACACGCGAATATTCAATGATTGAGGCCACTTATGGCCGCAGGATGAATCAGTTTGGAAAAAGACGCGAGGGTTACGCCGTCAGGCGGCAGCAGCCATAAATCGGGGCTGGCGCGAGATACCGAATAGATCCATCGATGGCCCTCCCTGGTGCGTGTGGAACAAGAGCCTCGTTCTAGCGGGCGCGCGCGTTTTTTGCCAGCCGGCTTTTCCCGCGAGCGCGACATTCGGCGCCAACTGTTGCAGACCGATCACAGAGCAAACCCGTGCTATCCCGCCATGCTTGAGCGTCCGCCGGGGATCGCCTATGAGCCTTGCATGTCTAACCTTCGCATCGCCCTTTATCAGCCCGACATCCCCGGCAATACCGGTACCATCCTGAGGCTTGCCGCCTGTCTCGGGCTGAAAGTCGACATCATCGAGCCCGCAGGCTTCGTCCTCTCCGACAAGAACCTCAAGCGATCCGGCATGGACTACCTGGCCAGTGTCGCCATGACCCGACACGTCAACTGGGAGCGCTTCGACGCCTGGCGCCTTGAGGAAGGCCGCCGCCTTGTGCTCGCCTCAACCAAGGCTGCCCTGCCCTATACGGCCTTCGATTACGCGGCCAACGACATCCTGCTCTTCGGTCGCGAGAGCGCAGGTGTTCCCGATCACATCCATGACGGGGCCGACCACCGTGTCATCATCCCCATGATCGAGGGCCAGCGGTCGATCAATGTCGCGATGTCGGCTGCGATGATCACCGGCGAAGCGCTGCGACAGACGGGCTTCTGAAGCCCACCTTACTCAAACAGACAGAAGTCAAGGCGAGAGGCTCTGCCATCGGATAGGGTGGCGGGGCCGGACCGCCTGAGGCTTGTCCAGCGGCAATTGCTAATTCATCCGGAACGCGATATGCTGCATTGCAGCAAAATGGGAGATGGAGTCATGTTTGAGACAGCATTCGCCCTGGGCCTTACCCAGTTCGCCCGATCCTTGAGCTTCCCCGAGCGCGTCCGGCATCGCACGATGCGCAACGCAGCGCTCGAACCCTGGCGGTTCCGCAACACCGGCATCGACGCCCTCTACTATGACGTGAAGGCGCTCACGGCCGACGAAACCTTCTACATCAGCGACAGCATCGCCTCCGAAGGCCTGATCATGATCGTCCCGCCCACAGGCGGCGGCATGCTGACCCTGTGTGACAGTGTCGAGGAGTTCCGCCTGCGCGGCGGTCGCAACGTGCGTGCCATGGCAGTCGCCGGCATCGGCGGCTCCGCCATCGGGGCTGCCGCCTTTGCCCGCAACGTCGCGGACGCAATCGACGCACCGGTGGCAGCCGTCGTTTCCGGCTACGGCCTCGGCGACATCGTCAACGAAGCGATCGGCGGCGCCTTCCTCTTCGGCTGGCTCGGCCATATCAGAAGCAATCTCGAAGTGATCGACGACGTCGTCGGTCGCCCCAAGCTCGGCGCCTATGGCAAGCGGGACGAAGACACCGATACCGAGCGCAAAACCGGGCTCGATACCGATACGGTGGCGACCCTGCTCGCCGATCCGAGCCTTTCCTTTACCCTGATTGCCGGGCATTCCCGCGGCAATCGCGTCATCGCGGACGCCCTCCACGCGATCAAGGCCAGCGATCCGGGCCGACTTGAAACCCTTGTGAACACCGCCCGCGCCGTCACCTTCGGTGGCCGCATCAAGATGCCGGAAGCCTTCACCGAGGTGATCGATGTCGTCGGAGAACTCGACTGGTTCGGCGAGATGAATTCGCGTCCAAAGATCGCGACGGACGTCAAGGTCCCCCTTTGCGGCCACTCGACCAACACCGACATGCCGACGGCGCTCTCCGTGACCAAGATCCTCAGCGAGATCCTGAAGGGCGATGCGCCGGTTTCGACAGCAATGCCAGAAACCATCGTGCCCGAGACGATTGTGCCCGAGCCTATTGTGCCGGAGACAATTGCGCCCCAACCCGTCGTCGCAGCCATTGCGGAAGAGGCAGTCCCCGAACAGGAAGCGTCAAACGCCGTGCCGGTTGAAGCCGCGCCCCTGCCTGTCATGGTCGAGGAAGCGCCGCTTTCGGTCGTCATCGAACCCGAACCGCCATTGCTAACCGAAACCGAAACTCTGTCGACAGAGCCCGCGACCGCCACAACGGCACCGGAGACAGCAGAAGCGGAACCTCCACCGACCGCGAAAGCCGCGCCGCCGCCAAAAGCCCAGAAGGCGGCGACCCCGATCATGGTCCCGCTCCCACGCGGCAAGACCAGGCGACCACGGACCAAGACCTGAATACAAGACTGACAGCAAAAGGCCCGCGCAAAGCGGGCCTTTTCGATTCCGGATCAGAGAGATACGCTTAGAGCCTCAACCACGACGTCATCGAGACATTGGCCATGTTGAGCGACGAGGATTGCAGCTGTTCTTGCACCTTCTCCGCCGTCAACCGCACGCTCTGTTCGTTGAGTTCCGTGTCCACCAGGCGGCTGACGCCGAGCTCCGTCGCCCCCTGCAGCCCTTGCGCAAGCACGCTGTCACCCGTCACCTGATTGCGGGTCGCACTCACTTCGGCACTCGCGCCAACCATGTCGATCATCACCCGGTTGAGCGATGAAATCATGCCGTCGATCTCGTCACCGGTCGTCTGGCTGTCGATCTTGATCTCGCGCGCACCCGGCTCGTTCGGTTCGCGCGACTGGGCGTCCATGAGGTAGTAGTTGTAGGGAACACCACCGAGGCTCGTACCGGCATAAGCCCGCGTCAGCGTGCCGTCCTTCGCCTCCTGGCGCGAGACCAGCGTCGACTTGGCCGTGTCGAAATCCACCATGTTGATCGACAGGCCGCCATCCTTGTCCGTCGTGACGGACGCGAGCAGCGAGGCGACCTTGGGCCGCCCGCCGGCCTCGACTGCCAGCCAGTTGTCGCCATTGAACGTGCTGTCCTCGACAACCGCTGCGAGATCCGTCTTCATCTGGGAAATATCGGCATTGATCGCATCGCGATCGGCACCAACGGTCTTGGCGAGCACGAGCTTCTGCTGAATACGAGCGACGATATCAGTTGCCTGCTCAAGTCCGAGAGCGGCGGTATCCGTCACCGCGGCTGCAATCTCGTTCGCCTCCTGCACGCTGCCCATGGACAGGCTACCCGCGCGCATGGTGGTCGAAATCGACCAATAGCTGGAAGAACTCGGATCAGTTTCGACAGCCGGCTTGGCGGCGGGCTGCTTCGTCACCCGGTCGACCGTGGACGCGGATGCCCCCACCATCGAAGCGCCACCGGCAACGGACGGGTTGAACCAGACTGAACTCATGAGAAAACCTTGTGTCGCATGTCATGTCGATCCAAAGCCGGCATCATTCCGGCTGTATGACGACCACATTAGAGATCAGGTTTTGTGATTGGCTTTCTGCGACAGTTAGGATTTTAGAGATTGGCGTTTTATAGCCTCAAACGGCCACGCCGCTCAGTCCGCCGATGGCAACCGCCGCATGGTGAACTCGATCTGGTCGCCGTCGAGCTGCCGCCAGCTCTCGACCTCGGTCCAGTAGGCCGCCTTCGGGAAGGAATCGAACCATTCGCGCGCCTTGGCCCGCGCCTCTTCGCGCGTCAGGCAATAGGTCTCACGCACATACTGCCCGCCCACACGCCCGGCGGTCCCGGCTCTGTGGTCGGCGATGCGCTTCTTGAGGCCGTTGAACGATGGCGGGCCAGGCATCTTCATCATGAAATCCCTCGCATGACCCAAGATTAATGCAGCTAAAACCGGAAGGCGAGTCGAATTTCCGGGGACACCCCCGCCCCGATATGGTCGCCCGCGATTTCACCTGATATTCGTTTGTACTGAAAGAGTTGCGTGAGCACGTGGAGGGGGACGACATGGAGCGACCGGTACTGGCGAAAGGCCTGCCCGAGGACATCGAGGAAAAGAAGGCGGCAGCGCGTGCCTGGTTCGAAAGCCTGCGCGACACGATCTGCACCTCTTTCGAGACCCTGGAGGACGAACTGTCCGGGCCGATGGCCGATCGCGAGCCTGGTCGCTTCACCGCCAAGGACTGGCAGCGTGAGGAAGGCAAGGGCGGCGGTGGCCGCATGTCGATGATGTATGGCCGCGTCTTCGAAAAGGTCGGCGTGCACACGTCCACGGTCCACGGCGAGTTCTCGCCCGAATTCCGCAAGCAAATGCCGGGCGCCGAAGAGGATCCGCGCTTCTGGGCCTCTGGCATCTCGCTGATCGCCCACCCGGTCAATCCGCATGTGCCGACCGTGCACATGAACACCCGCATGGTCGTCACCTCCAGCCAGTGGTTCGGCGGCGGTGCAGACCTGACGCCCGTGCTCGACCGCCGGCGCACCCAGGACGATCCGGACACGCGCCTCTTCCACCGCGCCATGGAAGTCACCTGCGAACGCCATCCCGCCGTCGCCGACTACACCGCCTACAAGAAGTGGTGCGACGAATACTTCTTCCTGCCTCACCGTAACGAAGCCCGCGGCATCGGCGGCATCTTCTTCGATTGGCTGACGGCAGACGAGGAAAAGGGCGGCTTCGACGCCAATTTCGCCTTCGTTCAGGATGTCGGTCGCGCCTTCAATCTCGTCTATCCGAAGATCGTGCGCGCCAATTTCAACAATCCCTGGACCGACGAAGACCGTGAGGAACAGCTCGTTCGCCGGGGCCGCTATGTCGAGTTCAACCTGCTCTACGACCGCGGCACGATCTTCGGTCTGAAGACCGGCGGCAACGTCGAATCAATCCTCTCCTCGCTGCCTCCGCTGGTCCGCTATCCCTGATCCCAGGGGTTACCGCTGACATAGGTTATGCACAGCTTGCTCACGAAAAAGAATGAGCGGTGATTCCCGCCGCTTACGACAATGTGTGTCGAGAACGTGACAGTTTGCATTGCGCTCCGCCCGCGCCCGGCCCATTCTGCGGCCTCACGCAGTATCGAGGAGGAGATTGCGATGACCCCATCCAGCTCAGTATCCGTGTCCCGCGTCAGTGAACCCGCAGACCGCGCGCTTCAGGCGCCCGAACTCATCGATCGCCTGGCCGAACAGATGCGCCAGTCGAGCGATGTCGACCTGCCCCATTCCTATTTCGTCGAGCAGGTGCGCCTCGGTCTGGCCGGCAAGGATCTCGCCGACCGGCTTGCCGCCAACGACATCGAGAGCGGCGCTCACCGTGGCAAGCGCCAGCCCGCGCGCTCCGTTTTCCACGCCTGGGCCATGCCCGACTGAATTTTGCTATCCACCGCGTCGGTTGCCTCTGCCCGCACCTGGTGCGGGCATTTTTTTTGCGCCTGAAGCCGAACAAAAGCACGCAGCCCTTGTTTGATCCCGCATCATGACACGGGAGGAAACGATCATGAAACGCTTCGAATGTGGCACCCTGGTCCCCGGCTGCGAATGGCACACGCGTGCCGAAGACGAGGCAGAAGTGGTGCGGCGCGCCGTCGAGCACATGCGGGTCACCCATGGCGAAGAGGTCATTCGCCCCTCGATGGTGGAACACATCAAGGAACGCATCCTCAACGACCAACCGGCGGCAGCCGCCAATCAAGGCTGATCTGACCCGGCAAGATGCGGAGCCCGAAAAACAGGCTCCGCGTAGAGCTAGGCTCAGCTGCTCGGCAGCATGACCTTGTCGATGACGTGAATGACGCCGTTATCCGTGCGGATATCGGCAGACACCACGTTTGCGCCGTCCACGGTCACGCCCGCGCCCGACTTGGAGACGGCAAGCGTCCGGTCACCACCGCCCTTGATGGTGCGGACATGGATGGTCCGGCCCGGCAGCATGGTCGAGGTCAGTTCGCGACCCACCACGTGATAGCTCAGGATGGCGGCCAGCTGGTCCTTGTTTTCGGGCTTGAGCAGGTTCTCGACGGTCCCGGCCGGAAGCGCGGCAAAGGCTTCGTCGGTCGGCGCAAACACGGTGAGCGGGCCGCCGCCGGAAAGCGCGTCGACCAGGCCTGCAGCCTGGGCTGCGGCGAGCAGCGTCTTGAAGCTGCCGGCCTGCTGGGCGGTCTCGACGATGTTGGCGGACTGCGCCGAGGAAGCGGCGACCGTCATGCCTGCGGCGACAATTGCAAATGCGATGCGTTTCATGGAAGTCCCTCCTCTGATAGGCCAGACCGACGTCATGTCGATCATGTGAAGCCGACAGGGATACGCGCCCCACCTCGCCTTTGGATCGCGCAGCTCTGGACACTCTTTGTTGAGGGCCGCCCGCAAATCCGATGGCGAAATCGAACGTATTGGCTCATTCCATTTTCATGAAACGTCAGGACTTGGAGAGCGTCTCGATCCGCGCCAGCAGATCCTCACGGCTGAGGTTGAACTGCGAAGCAATCCACCCCTCCTCCAGTTTGCCGAGGATCTCGCCCACCTTGGGACCGGCCGCGATCCCGGCTGCCAGCACATCGGCACCCTTGATCGGCAGCACCGGACGCACGAAGGCCTCGGCCCGCTTGAGGAGCGCAAACAGCCGCGCACTGCGGGCCATCGCCTTCTGGTCGCCTTCGGCCCGCGCACGGACAGAAGCCAGCTCCAGCTTCAGCACAGAGATCATGCCATCCTTGCCGAAGCGGTAGAGATCGCGATCGAAGGCGACATCCGTCACCGTCTCCTGCGGCTTCGGCGCCCGTGCGAAGCGATCGAGCGCCAGCGCCTCGGCATTGGAGAGCTTCAGCCGCTCGGACAGCGTCACCAGCCGTGCTGCATCCTTCGGCACGATCGAGCAAAGCCGCAACAGCGCCTCCGGCTCCCAGCCGAGCGCCTGTTCGGCCGCGATCAGCCCGGGGATCGCATCGATCCCCCATTTCTCCGTCTCCGGCAGAATTTCCGTCAACACACCCGACTGCCGCATCCAGAGCAACGCACGGCCGGGATCACGGGCGGACAACAGCTTCTTGATCTCGCTCCACACCCGCTCCGCTGACAGCGTCTTGAGCTGCGTCCGCGCCCGCGCACAGGCCTTCAGGCCATCCGTATCCGGACGGCCGCTGCCATAATGGGCAAAGAAGCGGAAGAAGCGCAGGACGCGCAGATAATCCTCCGCAATGCGCTGCTCGGCATCCCCGATGAAGCGCACGGTCTTCGTCTCGATATCCTTCAGCCCCCCGACGAGATCGACCACCTCGCCGTCAACGCCGACATAGAGCGCGTTGATGGTCAGGTCGCGCCGATCCGCATCCTCCTGCCACGTCGCCCCAAAGGCCACCTGCGCATGCCGTCCGTTGGTCTCGACATCACGCCTCAGCGTCGTCACTTCGTAACCCTTGCCGTCGATGACGAGCGTCACCGTGCCATGCTCGATGCCCGTCGGCACCGCCTTGATGCCCTTCGCCGCCGCCCGTCCGCTCACCTCTTCCGGCAGAAGCGTGGTGGCCAGATCGATATCGCCGACGGCAAGCCCCATCAGGCTGTTGCGCACCGCGCCGCCAACCACCCGCGTCTCCGCGCCGCCGCTGTTGAGCAGCGTCATCAGCTTCTGCAATCCGGGCTCCTGGAACCAGTCGCGATCGGCAAGATTGGTCATGCATAGAGCCTTTCGTAGAGCGTGCGGATGATCCCCGCCGTAATGCCCCAGATATGCCGTTCCCGATAGGGCATCACATAGAAATGCCGGACAGCCCCCTGCCACATGCGGCTGTCCTGGCGATGATTGGCTGGATCCATCAGAAACGACAGCGGCACCTCGAAGACGCTGTCCACTTCGTCGGGATTGAGCGTCAGCGAGAAACCGGGCTGGATGACGCCGAGCACCGGCTGGATGCGGAACCCGGTCCCCGAGAGATATTGCGGCAGTCGCCCCACCGTCTCGACGAAACGCCGGTCGAGCCCGATCTCCTCCTCCGCCTCGCGCAGCGCCGCCTCTTCCGGAGAGGCGTCGGTCGCATCGATGCCGCCACCGGGAAAGGCGATCTGACCCGCATGCTTGCGCAGCTTGTCGGTGCGTTGCGTGAGAATGATCCGCGCTTCGTCGCAATCGTCGACAACGCCGATCAGCACCGCCGCATCCTTCAGTTTCAACTGCTCGATCTGCAGGATACTGTCACGGTTCAGCACATGATCGCCATGATCGCGCCAGGCATGCTCGAGCGGCGCTCCCACCTGTTCCAGCGCCCGGCGGCGAAAATCCTCGGCGGTAAAGGTCATCAGGCTCACCGGGACAGTCGATCGAGTTCGTCGGCCGGCATGACGGGGAAGACGGCACCGCGCGAGCGGATCACGAACATCGCTTTGCCCTCGACATCGAGAACTTCGCCGCGCTCGACGAGATCATACATGACCGCGCGTGACACCAATGCCTCCAGCCGGCCGCGCACGGCAAGATAGGGCTTGAGCTCGTGGTTCTCGCCCACAACCTCGAAGAGGAGCTTATGCTCCGGCCCCGCCTCGACCACATCGCCGACATTGGTGCGAAACGTCAGCACCGACTCACCCGCCTCTTCCGTCACACTCATCTCGACGGCGACGAAATGCGCATCCTGAACGCGGATGCCGACCTTTTCCACAGGCGTGACGAGATAGGTTTTACCGTCCTCATCCTTGCGCAAAACGGTAGAAAACAGGCGCACCAGAGGCGCCCGACCGATCGGGGTCCCCATGTAGAACCAGGTACCGTCGGCCCTGATTTCCATGTCTAGATCCCCACAGAACGGCGGTTCCCAGCGTTCCACCGGCGGTAGTGATGCCTTTCCGCCCGATGTTTGCGCTGACGCGCGCGAAATCAGCGCGGCAAGCCCTGCCGCATCCGTCGTCGCCTTCAGCGTATCGCTTGCCATTTTTGCGTCCCGGTTTTGTCTTTAGCCTATAACAGTCACGAGATAGTCATTCAAAACGTCCTTGTCAGCCGTCCTCTCGCCAATAAGTTAGTTTCAGTAACATGCACCTTCGCGCGTCCGTTCGATTCTCCGGACCAGGCCAAACCAATTGGAGCAGACCATGGGCATGATGCCAAATCCTGATGTCGCACTGGATGAGAAGGCGATCGTCGTGGAGGCCGAAAAGGCCCTCGCCGACATTGCCACGATCCGCCAGGAAGTGGCGAAGGTGATCTTCGGCCAGGAAAAGGTCGTCGAAAACACCCTGCTCGCAATCCTCTCCGGCGGCCACGCGCTGCTTGTCGGCGTGCCCGGCCTTGCCAAGACAAAGCTCGTCACAACGCTCGGCACCGTTCTCGGCCTCGACGCGAACCGCATCCAGTTCACCCCCGACCTCATGCCATCGGATATTCTCGGCACCGAAGTCATGGACCAGGACGACACGGGGCGCCGGTCCTTCCGCTTCGTCAAGGGTCCCGTCTTCGCCCAGCTGCTGATGGCCGACGAAATCAACCGCGCCAGCCCGCGCACCCAGTCGGCGCTTCTGCAGTCGATGCAGGAATATCACGTCACCATCGCCGGCCAGCCCTACCAGCTGCCAGCCCCCTTCCACGTGCTCGCGACCCAGAACCCGCTGGAGCAGGAAGGCACCTACCCGCTCCCCGAGGCCCAGCTCGACCGCTTCCTCCTGCAGGTCGACGTCCTCTATCCGGAACTCGCCGCCGAACGGCAGATCCTGCTCGAAACGACGGGTGTCAGCGACCGCCGTGCAAGCGCCGTGATCTCCAGCGAGCGTCTCCTGGAAATCCAGAAGCTCATTCGCCAGATGCCCGTTTCCGACACCGTCGTCGACGCGATCCTCACGCTCGTCCGTTCCGCCCGTCCCGGTCACGGCAATGCGTCCACCGACAAGAATGTCGCCTGGGGTCCGGGCCCGCGCGCCGGCCAGGCGCTGATGCTTTGCGCCCGTGCCCGAGCCCTCTATGAAGGCCGCCTCGCGCCCTCGATCGACGATGTCTACTCGCTCGCCGAGCCTGTGCTCGAACACCGCATGGCGCTGACCTTCCCGGCCCGCGCCGAGGGCATGACCGTTCGCGACGTTATCGCGGGCCTCGTTTCCGACCTGCGCAAGTAAGGGAGGCCTTAACCGCGTGGCATCGATCGGCCAGATCGTCGAGCAGACCCCCGGAAGCGAAGTGCTGAAGCGCGCCCGCCAGCGCGCCGTGCTGGTGCCCGACTGCATGGTCGAGGCAAAGCGCATCGCCAACACCGTGATTGCCGGCTGGCATGGCCGCCGCAAGCGCGGCATCGGCGAAAACTTCTGGCAGTTCCGCCCCTATGCCGATGGCGAGAGCTTTGCGCGCATCGACTGGCGCCGCTCGGCCCGCGACGACCACATGTATATCCGCGACCGCGAATGGGAGGCCGCCCACACCGTCTGGCTCTGGGCCGACATGTCGCCGTCGATGATGTACAAGTCGACGTTTGCCTCTGTCTCCAAGGAAAGCCGCGCGCTCGTGCTGATGCTGGCACTTGCCGAAATCCTCGCCCGCTCCGGCGAACGTATCGGCTGCCCTGGCATCATGGAGCCCGTGTCTGCCCGAAACGCCGCCGAACGTCTCGCGACGGCCATCATGCACGCCCCCATCACCGAAGGCCTGCCCGACACCCGCATGATCCGGGGATCGAGCGACATCGTGCTGATCGGCGATTTCCTTGATGATGCCGACAGGGTCATGGACCGCATCACGCCGCTCGCACGCCGCGGCCTGCGCGGCCATGTGGTCGAGGTCGCCGATCCCGCCGAAGAAACCTTCCCCTATACCGGCCGCACCGAATTCACCGACCCCGAAACCGGCGAAAAGCTGACCTCCGGCCGCGCCGAGACGCTGCGCGACGACTACCAGCAGGCCTATCTCGCCCGCCGAGACTCGATGTCGGACCAGCTCCGCCGCATGGGCTGGAGCTTCACCCACAACCGCACCGATCGCCTCGCTTCCGAGGCCCTCGTCGCCGTGCACATGCACCTGTCGGGCATGCCGCCCGCCGTCAACAGGAGTGCGGGCTGATGTTCGGATTGCCGCTAGCCTTCGGCGCCCCCGCCATTCTCGGTGCCCTGCTCGCGCTGCCGCTGATCTGGTGGCTCCTGAAGCTCACGCCGCCACGCCCGAAGTCGGAAATCTTTCCGCCGCTGAAGATCCTGGCGGGCGTGTTGAAGCGCGAGGAAACACCCTCGAAAAGCCCGTGGTGGCTGACGCTCCTGCGCATGTTGATGGCGGCAATCGTCATCTTCGCGCTGGCCGACCCTGTGCTCAACCCGCGCAACTCGACACTCTCCGGCGATGGCCCCCTGCTGCTCGTCGTCGACAACGGCTGGGCAGCCGTCGGCGACTGGGAGCGCCGCGTCGAGACCGCAACAGCCCTGATCAGCGACGCCGCAGACCGCAGCCTGCCCGTCTCGATCGTCTTCACCGCCGATGCGACGCATGACGCGATCCCAGGAACACCGGCTGTTGCCCTGGAAAAGCTCGCCGCCGCAACGCCCCATCCGCTCCGCCCTGATCGTGTGAGAACGACCGAAGCCCTGCGCACCGCCTTCTCATCGGAACGCCCGGGCACGCTCGCCTATGTCTCCGACAGCATCGCCCGCGATGCGGAAGACCCCTTCCTCTCGGATCTCACGAGCCTTTCGCCGGCCGAATTCCGCGTCGTCGAAGGCGATGGCGCAGCCAGCGTCGCAATCACCGGTGCCAACAACGGCTCGGATGCCCTGACCGTCACGCTCTCGCGCCTGAACGCCTCTGAACCTCGCAGCCTTATTGTTGATGCCCAGGACCGCCAGGGTCGCGTCATTGCCTCCGGCCAGGTCGATTTCGCAGCTGGCACGTCAGAAGCCTCCGGCGAGATCGCCGCCCCCTTCGAACTGCGAAACGATTTCGCTCGCCTGTCGATCGCAGGTATCGCCTCGGCCGGCGCCACCCACCTGCTCGACGACGGCTTCCGCCGCCGCAAGGTTGCCCTCGTATCGGGCGACAGCGGTGACGGCTTCCAGCCTCTCCTCTCGCCGCTCTACTACATCGAGCGCGCCCTCGGCCCCTATGCCGATGTGGTAAAGCCCGGCCAGACGGATCTCGCCGTCGCCATCCCTGAGATCCTCAACCAGAACCCGTCCGCGCTCGTCCTTGCCGATGTCGGCCGCCTGCCCGCCGACGTCTATGATCCGCTCCAGGCGTGGATCAACCGTGGCGGCACGCTGATCCGCTTTGCAGGCCCCCGTCTTGCCGCAGCCCCTTCAGACGATCCGCTCGTGCCCGTCATCCTGCGTCAGGGCGAACGCGCGCTGGGCGGCGCCCTCTCCTGGGCCGAGCCACAGCCGCTTGCCGATTTCCCGACCTTTGGCCCCTTTGCCGGCATGCCACGCCCGGAAGGCATCCTCGTCAAGCGCCAGGTTCTCGCCGAACCGACGCCTGACCTCGCCGCCCGCACCTGGGCGAGCCTTGCCGACGGCACCCCACTCGTCACCGTCGAGGACAACGGCGCCGGCCGCATCGTACTATTCCACGTCAGCGCCGAGGCCACCTGGTCCGACCTGCCGATCTCGGGCACCTTCGTCGAGATGCTCCGCCGCATCGTCCAACTCACCCGCGTCGGGGCTGCCGAAGCGGAAGGCAGCCAGGCGACCGCCCCTTCGCTTCCGCCCTTCCGCCTGCTCACAGAACGCGGCGCGCTGACAGCCGAGGCCGGCACGGCAAAGCCCCTCTCGCTCGGCCCCGATCGCCCTGAAGCCGCGACCTTCGACAACCCGCCCGGCCTCTACGGTACCGAAGACGGCTTCACTGCGCTCAACCTGTTGCCCGCAGATGCCACACTCCGCCCGCTCGCCTCGCCGACAGGCCTCACCGTGACCCGCGATCCCATGGCCGGAACCGCCGCAACACCGCTGAAGCCAAGCCTCTTGACCCTCGCCTTCCTGCTCCTCGTCATCGACAGCCTGATCGTGCTCTTCATGGGCGGCGCCTTCTCGCGCATGCCGAAGCGCGCGCCGGCTGCCGCCGCCTCGATCCTGGCACTGGCTCTCGCCCTCGGCGTCTCCACCGCTCCAGGTCAGGCGCTCGCCCAGTCGGCCGATGCCAAGCCTGGCGACGAACAGATCCTCGAACGCCTCGACAACACCCACCTCGCCTATGTCATCACCGGCGAACAGGATGTCGACCGCATCTCCGAACAGGGCTTGGCCGGCCTCACCGACTTCCTGACCTATCGCACGACGCTCGAACCCGAGCCGCCTGTTGGCGTTGACATCTCGAAGGACGAGCTCTCCTTCTACCCGATCATCTTCTGGCCGATCTCGGCCTCCGCCCCCATGCCGTCGGCGGCTGCCATCAGCCGCATCGACGCCTATATGCGCGCCGGCGGCACCGTACTGTTCGACACCCGCGATCAGGGCTCTATGCTGGGCGCGGACTCTGGCGCCTCGCCAAACGGAGAGCGCCTGCAGGCCATCCTCGCCAATATCGACATCCCGCCGCTGGAACCCGTCCCCTCCGACCACGTCCTGACCCGCGCCTTCTACCTGCTGCAGGGCTTCCCCGGCCGCTACAGCGGCAGCCCGCTCTGGGTCGAGTCCCGCCAGGAAGCCCAGTCGAGCAACAGTGCGGTCGCTTCCTCCGGCGATGGCGTGACGCCGATCATGATCACCGGCAACGACCTGCTCGGCGCCTGGGCGATCGACGCGAATGGCGCAAGCGTCCTGCCCGTGGTGCCTGCCGATGAGATGCAGCGCGAAATGTCCTTCCGCTCCGGCGTCAACATCATGATGTACATGCTGACCGGCAACTACAAGGCAGACCAGGTCCATGTGCCTGCCTTGCTCGAACGACTGGGGCAGTGAGACCATGACGCTCGAATTCGCCCCCTTCATCCCCTGGATCGCGATCGGCGCCCTCGCCGTGCTGGCGGTCGTCCTTTCCGGTCTCGGCTTCCTGCGCAGCGTACGCGGCACGACCATTCGCCTCGCCGCTTCGATCGCCGTCTTGGCTGCCCTCGCCAACCCGTTGTTACTGCAGGAAGAACGCGATCCGCTGACGACGGTCGTGCCCGTCATCGTCGACCGCAGTCAGAGCCAGCAGATTGCCGGTCGCGCCGATGAAACCGATCAGGCTCTGCAAGGCATCCGCGACCGCCTCGGTCGCTTCCCGAACATCGAGCCGCGTATCATCGAGGTCACCGACCCCGGCGACAGCGACGCACCCTCCACCAAACTCTTCGAAGCGCTGGCCGCCGCAACCACCGACGTGCCCCCCGCCCGCGTCGGCGGTGCGATCTTCGTCACCGACGGCCAGGTGCATGACATACCCGGTGAAAACCAGTCGCTCCCCTTCGACGCACCGGTCCATTCCCTGATCACCGGCAAGGCCGACGAATTCGACCGCCGCATCGAAGTCCTGCGCGCGCCCCGCTTCGGCATTGTCGATGAAGAGCAGGAACTCACCTTCCGCGTCTTCGACGACGGCGAGGCGTCCAACCAGCCGGCCGACGTCTCGGTCAAGATGAACGGCGAAGACCTCGGCATCGTCCCGGCCGTCCCCGGCGCCGAAACCTCGTTTGCCTTCCGCGTCCCCCGCGGCGGCAACAATGTTCTGGAATTCTCGGTCGCCGCGACACCGGGCGAAGTCACCGACGTGAACAACCGCGCCATCCACCTGATCGAAGGCATCCGCCAGAACCTGCGCGTGCTTCTCGTGTCCGGCGAGCCGCATGCTGGCGAGCGCGCCTGGCGCAACCTCTTGAAATCAGACGCCTCGGTCGATCTCGTCCACTTCACCATCCTGCGCCCGCCGGAAAAGCAGGACGGTACACCGATCAACGAACTCTCGCTGATCGCCTTCCCGACCCGCGAGCTTTTCGTCGAAAAGATCAACGACTTCGACCTGATCATCTTCGACCGCTACCAGCATCGCGGCGTGCTGCCGATCCTCTATTATGACTACATCGCCGAATATGTTCGCAATGGCGGCGCGCTGTTGATCGCAGCCGGCCCCGAACATGCCGGCCAGGATTCCATCGCGCTCACCCCGCTGTCCTCGGTCCTTCCCGCCACGCCGACCGGCGACGTGCACCAGGCGGGCTTCTATCCGCGCCTCTCCGACCAAGGCAAGCGCCACCCCGTGACGCGTGGCCTTGATGGCTCCGCCGTCGAGCCGCCGCAATGGGGCCGCTGGTTCCGCAGCGTCGATGTTGGCCGCACCGATGGCGAAACCGTCATGACAGGCGACGGCGACCGTCCGCTGCTCGTCCTCAACCGCGCCAATGAAGGCCGCGTCGCCATGCTGCTCTCCGATCAGGGCTGGCTCTGGGCGCGTGGCTTCGAAGGCGGCGGCCCGCATGTCTCGCTCTATCGCCGCATCGCCCACTGGCTGATGAAGGAACCGGAACTCGAGGAAGAAGCGCTCAAAGCCCGCGCCACCGGCCGGACGCTGGAAGTGACCCGCCAGACCATAGGCGACGCCCCAGGGCCCGCGACGATCACTACGCCCTCGGGCGAGACGATCGCGCTCAACCTCTCGGAAATCCAGCCCGGCCTCTATCGCGGCGAACGCCGCATGACCGAGACGGGCCTCTTCACGATCACCAATGGCGACTTCTCCACCCTCGTTCATGTCGGCGCCGTCGACGCCCCCGAATTCCGCGCAATGATCTCGACCACGGACACGCTGTCCCCGATCAGCGAGGAATCGCGAGGCCTGACCGCCCGCCTAGACGATGGCGACGCCTCCGTCCGCATCCCCGACATCCTGCCAGTGCGCGGCGAGGTCCGAGTCGCCGACGACCGCCGCATGCTGATCCGACTGACCGACGAGACCGTGCTGAAGGGCGTGAATACGCTGCCGCTGTTTGCAGGGTTCGCGGGCTTGGGGATCCTGCTGCTCGCGGTATCCGCCATGTGGTGGCGCGAAGGGCGGTAGGCTTGGCAAGCGAGAGATCTGGATTCTCCAGCATTTTCCCGTTATGGTAGCGACATGACCAAAGCCGACCTCAAGCAGACACCGACAGGAAAATGGATGCTGCGCGATCCGCGCACAGGCCAGTATGTCGAATTGCGCGGTGCGAATTCCATGAAGGTTTCGGATCTTCCGTTGAGGAAGGGGATCGATCTGACCAAGCCCATCGCAGCTCAGGCTCTGGATGTCGGTCCAGGCTCCCAAAAGTCTCGATAGCAGCAGGCTATGGTTGGAGCGCTTCTCGACACCCACGCGCTCTATTGGTTGATCACCGCAGCCAGCACAATGTCGCAGGAATCACTTTTGGCGATCGCCGAAAGCCAGATATCCAGGCGGCTCTTGATATCGCCCATAAGCGCATGGGAACTATCGCTGGCCGCCTTAAAGCCAGCGCACAAAGACCCGATGCTTCTGAATGACAAGTCGCCTTCACGCTGGTTTTCATTGGCGACGACAGCGGCCGGCGCCAGAGTCGCACCAATACACCACAAAATCGCTTGCGAAGCCGCAACAGTGGTGGTCGATACGGGCCATAAGGACCCCGGCGATTGTTATTTGATCGCAACATCGCGCGTCAAAGAAATACCGCTGATTACCAGAGATCGCACACTGATCGAACTTGCAGCAAAGGGCCACTTGGAGGTCATCCGGTGCTGATGCGAAGAAGACCAGCGCGCCCCAGAACGACGCGATCGCAATGAATCGATGCCTTAGACTGTCTGTAGATGGCATGTGACACGCGGCAACCAGCGCACATAACTCTGCGCCGCATGTTGAAGAGCCCTTGGGACAATGTGGAGTTTTCCAGAAAGGCACCCCCTTGAAGCTTCTTTCCCTGAATTGCTGGGCCGGGCGCCTCTTTCCCTCGATCCGTGACTATATCCTGTCGGAAAATGCTGACGTGATCTGCCTTCAGGAAGTCCTGCGATCAGACACCACCGAAGCGGAATGGGTTACCTATCGGGATGGTCACATGGAATACCAGCAGCGGGCCAACCTCTTTGAAGACATGCGCGCCGTTCTCCCTGATCACGACGCCTTCTTCTGCACCTCCATGCGGGGTGAACTCAGCGCAGACACCGGGCCCATATGGGCGGAATTCGGCCTGGCGACCTTCGTCCACCGACGCCTTCCTGTTCTCGGCCACGCCATGGACTTCATTCATGGCCAATACCGCCACGATGGATGGGGACCGCATCCCCGCCCGCGCAACGCTCATGCCATCAGGATTTACGCCCCTGAGACCGCAGAACCGGTCACCATCGCCCACCTTCACGGCCTGCGTGGCGAGGATGGCAAGCACGACACGCCGGACCGTCTGGCACAGGCTCATGCGCTGGTCGGTTTGATCAAGCGCCTCTGGCGTCCGGATGAGAAACTCATCTTCTGTGGCGACTTCAACCTCTTGCCCGGCAGCGCCACCTTCGAGATGCTGCAATCGCTCGGACTGAGGGACCTGGTGACGGCACGCGCCTTCACGGGGACACGAACGTCCTACTATACAAAGCCGGAACGGTTTGCGGATTACATCCTGGCGAACCGACAGGTCGATATCTCCCGCTTCGCGGTCATCCGCGAACCCGAGGTTTCCGATCATTGCCCGCTCCTCCTGGAGTTCACCTGATCATTCGGGGCAGCTATGGCAGCTCACCATACCCTCGACACCGAAGCCAACGCAGCCTAGCCTGGCCCCATGACCCAGCCGCTGCGCACCTCCGACACCGTCCCCGAAGCCGCCCGCGACGCGATCCTCGCCGGCATCAAGGCGCACAATGACACCCTGCTCGGCCCCACCGACCGACGTGATCTCTTCATCCCGATCACGACAGACGACGGCGCCATTGACGGTGGGCTTGTTGGCTATACCGGACGCGGCTGGCTTTATGTGGAATTGCTCTCGGTCCCGGAGCGGCTGCGCGGACAAGGCGTGGCCGGCCGATTGCTGGCACGCGCCGAAGAGGAGGCGAAGGCGCGCGGCTGCATCGGTGCCTATATCGACACGATCAATCCAGTGGCCTGCCGTGCCTATGAGCGCGCCGGATACAGTGTCTTCGGACGGATTGAGAATTTCAGTCAGGGCCAGGATATCTGCTGGCTGATCAAGCGGTTCGAGGACCAATCTGATGGGGGATCTCAGGCGACCTGAAGGCCCGGACCTTCCCCCGCGACCGTGGCACTCGCCAGGCACTCTCGGACCTGCTGTCGCAACCAGGAGCCGGCCGGATCGCTATCGGTATGGCTCGCCCAGACCATGGCGGCGGGCGGCAAGCTGAGGCTAAGCGGCACGGAGCTGACTGCCAAGCCAAGCAAGGCGCCATAACGCTCGGCAACCCGCCGGGGCACGGTCGCGATGACCGGACTGGTCCGCGCAGCGTCGAGAACCGACATGAAGCCTGGCGCCGCCATGACGATGTCAAGCTCGATGCCCGCCATCTCCAACGCGTCCTTGATACAGCCCTGTAGGCTTTCATTCTGCGAGATCACCACATGCTGGGCGGCCAGATAGACCTCGAGGCCTACCTCTCCAGACAGTTCGTGAAGGTCCCGGTTGTAGCAACAGGCAACCTCGGATTCGTAGAGGACCTCAAAGGAGCGGCGGCCGGTCTTCGAATAGGTACAGCCGACGGCGAGGTCGATCCGCCCGTCCTCGAGAGAAGGCGCGACGGCCTCATAAGGGAAAACGCGGGCCAGCATCTTGATACCCGGTGCGAGCCTGCGCAACCGCGCCGTCAGGTCCGGCATCATCAACAGCTCGATTTCCGGCGACATGGCGATCCGGAAGGTGCGCTCCTCGATTGCCGGATCGAAAGCAGGGCCGCCCGTCAGCGCCAGTTGCGCCTGCCTCAGGGCCTGGCGTACCGGAACCGCGAGGCTGCGCGCCCTGGCTGTCGGCTGCATGACCTGTCCGACGCGGATGAACAATTCGTCATGCAAGAGGATGCGCAAGGTGGAGAGCGAATGGCTCATCGCCGGTTGCTGGATCTTCAGCCGCCGTGCCGCCTTGGTCACGCTCCCTTCGCTCATCAGCGCATCGAAAGCGACGAGCAGGTTAAGGTCGAAAGAGCGTAGATTGAAATGATCGATAGTGGCCATGATCCGGATCGATTTGATTGCTGGAAGATCGATACATACGTCTGGTCCAGGTCCTTTCCAAGACCCCATGCCACTCGAGATCTGGAGCCTGCCATGCAGACCCGTCGTTCACTCCTGAAAAACACAGCCGGCCTGGCACTCGCCGCCGGAACCATAACCAGCATACCCGTAGCAGCGCTCGCAAAGGCGCCGATGGTCGGCCTGCAAGCGCCGAACTATTATCGACTACGTCTGGGTGATTATGAAATCACCGCCCTCTCCGACGGCACGGTGAAGCTGCCGATGGCCAAGATCTATGAACAGATCGAGGAAAGCGAAGCCGCAACCCATCTCGCCAACCACTTCCAGTCGAACCCGACCGAGGTTTCGGTCAATGCCTATCTCGTCAACACCGGTGAGCGTCTGGTACTGATCGATGCTGGCACGGGAACGCTGATGGGGCCCGCCCTCGGCAAGCTCGTCGCCAACATCGCGGCTTCCGGCTACGAGCCCTCGCAGATCGACGACGTCATTCTTACCCACATCCATGCCGACCATTCTGGCGGCCTCGTCGCGAATGGCGAACGCGTCTTCGAAAATGCGACCCTGCATGTGAACGAGCGGGAAGCGGACTTCTGGCTGAAAGCCGATGAAAAGACGAGGGCAGATGCCGCACTCGGTCCTCAGGTCATCCAGGCCGAGCAATGCGTCGGCCCCTATGTCGAGGCCGGCAAGCTTCAAACCTTTGCCAACAATGCCGCACCACTGCCCGGTTTCGGCTCGGTCTTCCGCCCCGGGCATACGCCTGGCCACAGTGCGATCACCGTCGAGAGCAAAGGAGAGAAAATTGTCTTCTGGGGCGACATTGCCCATGGCGACATCCTGCAGTTCGACCGCCCGTATGTGACCGTCGAATTCGACGTCGACCAGAGTGAGGCGGCCAAAACCCGCGCAATCGCCTTCGCGGAGGCGGCCGAGCAGAGATATCTGGTCGCCGGCGCACATCACGCCTTCCCCGGCATCGGCCATGTCCGTCGCGACGAAACGAATTACGACTGGGTTCCGGTGGCTTACACCGCGACCTTCTGAGCAGTCTCGAATGCGGGCGCAGCTTCCACCGGCTGCGCCTTGCAGTCCCGCCACGCAATCACACCCTTCAGCCGGGCATGTACGTCATCCGCCAACGGCACCACCAGCACCCGGTTTGGATCGACTGGCCCCGGGAAGTCGAGTGCCTTGTAGGCCACCTTCTCGAAGCCGAGCGGCATGTAATAGGGCGGGTCACCGATCAGGATGACGCCCTCCGACCCCTTGCGCCGCGCTGCCTCGATGGCGATGCGGACGAGTTCGCGGCCGATGCCCCGGTTCTTGTGGGAGGGGCGCACAGCAAGCGGTCCGAGCAGATGCCCTTGAACGCCGCCGGCCAGCACGGGCGTCATCCGCACGGAAGCGATTGTCTCGCCATTGTCGGCGCAGATGAAGGAAAGCGAGCGGTCATGCGGTCCCTGCTCGCGAATGCGGGCCGCCGCACGGGTGTGCCGGCCGGGACCGAAAGCTTCTTCATTGATAAGTTCGATGACCGCGTCGTGCGACGCATCCTCGGTGAGGTAGACAAGGCCAGAGTGAAACATGGATGACCGAAACCAGAAGACAGACAGCAATAGGGTTCACGCGCACGCATGTCGTGCGTTCGAGAGCTTCAGCGTCGTCGTGGGTTCCGTGCGATGGTCATCGGGGCCTTCAAATCTTGAGTTTTGTTCCGATAGCAGCAAATTTTCCGCTCGTCCAACGGAAAACGCACTGTTCAATCGTCAGCCCCTCGCAATCCCAGCCAACAACCGTATTTTCCAGATCAAGTTCAAACGAGAAGGAAGCGACCATGGGCAGACTGGTGGATGGCGTCTGGCAGGACGTCTGGTACGATACGAAATCGACCTCCGGGCACTTCAAGCGGGCTGACTCGAGCTTCCGCAACTGGGTGACCGCAGACGGCTCCGCCGGCCCGTCGGGCAAGGGCGGCTTCAAGGCCGAGGCCGGCCGCTACCACCTTTATGTCTCCTACGCCTGCCCCTGGGCGCACCGCACCCTGATCTTCCGCGCCCTGAAGGGCCTCGAAGACCTGATCTCGGTATCCGTCGTCGATCCGCTGATGCTGTCGAACGGCTGGGAATTCCACGACCGCGAGGGCGCCACGCCCGACCATCTCTTCGGCTCGGATTTCCTCTGGCAGGTCTATGTCAAAGCCGACCCGAACTTCTCGGGCCGCGTGACCGTGCCAGTCCTCTGGGACAAGCGTGACGGCACCATCGTCTCGAACGAAAGTTCGGAGATCATCCGCATGTTCAACGCGGCCTTCGATCATCTGACCGGCTCGACGCTCGACATGCACCCGCAAGACCTGCATGCGGAGATCGACGAGGTCAACAAGCGCATCTACGACACCGTCAACAACGGCGTCTACAAGGCCGGCTTCGCCACCACCCAGGACGCCTATGAAAGCGCGGTCTACCCGCTGTTCGAGACGCTGGACTGGCTGGAGGAGCGGCTCACCAAGCAGCGCTATCTCTTCGGCACCCGCATGACCGAAGCCGACTGGCGGCTCTTCACCACGCTCGTACGCTTCGACCCCGTCTATGTCGGTCACTTCAAGTGCAATATCCGCCGGATCGCCGATTATCCGGCGCTATCGGCCTACCTACGCGATCTATACCAGACACCTGGGATCGCCGAGACGGTCGAGATGCGCCATATAAAGCATCACTATTATCGCAGCCACACCATGATCAATCCGACAGGCGTCGTCCCCGTCGGTCCGGCTGAGGACCTGATGGCACCCCATGGCCGGGAAAAGCTTGGCGCCTGAGCCTACCAGTAATGCGCGGGGGAGATCTCCCCGCGCAGCTCCGCAATCCGCCGGCGCGTCGCTACGGTCGTGCCGTCAGGCAGCGCGTCGAGAGCGAAAAACCCGCATTCCGCGATCTCCCGATCCGCTGGGCGTTCTGCGGTCTGCCCGACATCGACGCGGTAGAGCAACACATGGTCGCGCCCGCTGATTTTGGCATTGAAATAGACATGGAAGAGTTCGGGCGCACGCACCGCGTCGAGATTGCCCTCCTCCCGCATTTCCTTGAAGAGCGCCTCGATCGCGGTCTCGCCGCGCTCCACGCCACCACCGGGCATATGCCAGCCCGGCACATAGGTGTGGCGGACGAGAAAAATACGTCCCGCCTCATCGAAACAGGCAGCCCGCACCCCGAGCGTCATGCCGCGGGTCAATGCGAAATACACATGCAGCAGACGAACAAGGAACCTCTTCGGCCATCCGAGCCTTTCGCTATCGGTGCCGGTCCCGGCACCATCCGCTGGCGTCATTTTCCTTGCCCCTCGGTTTTAGCGTCGTTAAGAGAAGCGCCATGTTCAAGCTCGCCCACATCTCCGACGTGCATCTCGGCCCGCTGCCGAACCTGACGATCCGGGAATTGGCCTCGAAGCGGATTACGGGCTATGTGAACTGGCATCGCAACCGCCGCAAGCACCTTTTCCCCAATGCGCTGGAAATGACCCTGAAGGCATTGCGCGCCGAAAACCCCGATCACCTCGCAATCACCGGCGACCTCGTCAACCTCGCCTCCAAGCTCGAGGTCAAACTCGTAGCCGAATGGTTGAAGGAGGCCGGCGCGCCGCTCGACACGTCAGTCGTGCCCGGCAACCACGACGCCTATGTGCCCGGTGCCCATGAACGTGCAGTCCACGCCTGGTACGACTACATGCGCGGCGACGACGACCCGCTGATCTTCCAGGACGACCACAAGCTCTTCCCCTATATCCGCCGCCGCGGCCCGGTTGCCCTGATCGGCTGTTCGACATCGATCGCCACCCCGCCCTTCTCGGCGCAAGGCTATTTCAGCGGTCGCCAGGCCCGCGAAACGGCCGCACTTTTGAAGGCCGCCGGTGAAGAGGGCCTCTTCCGGGTTGTCATGATCCACCACCCGCCGATCCGCGGAGCCGCACCACAGCACAAGCGCATGATCGGCATCCGCCGCTTCGCTGCCGCGATCCGCACCGGCGGCGCGGAACTCGTTCTGCACGGCCACACGCACCTCAACACGCTCTACTGGCTGGCCGACCGCGAGAAGAAAGTCCCCGTCGTCGGCATAGCCTCCGCCAGCCAGGGCCCCGGCGCCAAGAAGCCCGCCGCCGGTTACAATCTCTTCTCGGTGGATGGCGAAGCGGGAAACTGGCAGCTCGACTGGCAGCGCTACAAGATCGAAAGCGAAGACGCACCCCTGAAGCTCGACCACAGCGAGCGCCTGCTCGGCGGCTGAATTCAGTCCGCCTTGAGGGCAGCAGCAATCGCCGAAGCCACCGCCTCCGGCGCCTCGTCGATCAGCATGTGACCGACACCTTCGACCAGGGTCACCTCGAGAGCCTTCCAGATAGACCTGGCTTGCGTGACCGGCAGGATCGGATCCTCCGTCCCCCAGAGTAGCCGTGTTTCCACACCTAGCCCCTCGAACGAGGAAAGCGGCAGCCTCCCCTGCCCGATCCCGCCATCGGTTTCCACGAGAAATGAGTTGAGGATCTCCATCAGCCGCTGTGTGGCTCCGGGCCGACGGCGAGCATCAGCAAGCCGCTCAAGACCCCCCGCATCTATCATGCTCCCCGGGGCAGACATCTCCACCAAGCCCAGTGCCAGGTCTTCAATCCCAACCGCCGCCCCATAACGCCTCAGCACCTCATGATTGATCTCGGACCCGAAACCACCTGGCGCCAGCAGCGTCAGGGAGCGCACACGATCTGGCGCCTTCAGCGCAATCAGGCTGGCAATCGCCCCGCCCATTGAATGTCCGCAGAGATGAAAGCTGGATATCCCGCGCCGATCGATATCGCCGAGACTGGCTCTGGCCATCACACCGGCATGTCCGACGCCGTCAGCGTCGAGAGAGCGGCCATGCCCCGGCAGATCATAGACGACAAGCGGCAGGTCTGGGGAGAGCCGGCGCAAAACCGGCTCCCATGCTGCCCCGATCCCGCCAAAGCCGTGCAGCAGCACTAGCGGGGCCTTCGCCGAGGACAGATGTCGAACCTCGGCGAAGAGGGTCATGGCTTCACGCCTTCTTCTGCTCGTCGAGCACGCGGTTCGCCGCCGAGACGATCGCTTCCAGCGAGGCTGTCACGATGTTGGTGTTGATGCCGGCACCGAACAGCTTGCCGCCCGCATGTGCCATCTCGACATAGGCGATGGCCGCTGCGTTCGAGCCATGCTGCAGCGAGTGCTCGGAATAATCCTGCACCGAGAGATCAATGCCGAGATAGGTCGAGAGCGCATTGACGAAGCCGTCAATCGGGCCCGTCCCCTTGCCCTCGATCCGCTTTGTCTCGCCATTGTCGGTGATTTCGGCCGCAACGACACGAATGCCCTTCTGATCCGTACCCGCCGGATAGGTATGGTGGTCAACGAACTTCAGGCGGGAACCGGTCTGGTCGACATAACGCTCGATGAAGCGCTCATAGATCTTCTTCGACGGCAGTTCCTTGCCTTCTTCGTCGGTGATCCGCTGGATATCCTCGCGGAACTCGATCTGCAGGTTGCGCGGCAGGTTGATGCCGTAGTCTTCCTGCAGGATATAGGCGATGCCGCCCTTGCCCGACTGCGAGTTGATCCGGATGATCGCCTCATAGGTACGGCCGACATCCTGCGGATCGATCGGCAGATAAGGCACTTCCCAGACCGGCGAATTCGCCGTCTTGATCGACTTCATGCCCTTGTTGATCGCATCCTGGTGCGAGCCGGAAAAGGCCGTATAGACCAGTTCGCCGACATAAGGATGGCGCTCGGGAATAACCATCTCGTTGGAATATTCGTAGACCGCCTTGATCCGCTCGATATCCGAGCAGTCGAGCTCGGGATCGACCCCTTGCGTGAACATGTTGAGCGCCAGCGTCACGATGTCGACATTGCCGGTCCGCTCGCCATTGCCGAACAGCGTGCCCTCGACGCGGTCAGCACCCGCCATCAACCCGAGTTCGGTTGCAGCAATCCCCGTGCCCCGGTCATTATGCGGGTGCAGCGAGATCAGCACATTCTCGCGGTTGTCGATGTTGCGGCACATCCATTCGATCTGGTCGGCATAGATGTTCGGCGTCGCCATCTCCACGGTCGACGGCAGGTTGAGGATCAGCTTGTTTTCTGCCGTCGGCTTCACTTCGGCGATGACGGCATTGCAGATTTCCAGCGCCACTTCCAGTTCGGTGCCGGTAAAACTTTCCGGCGAATACTCAAAGCGATAGCCGCCACCGGCTTTCGCCGCCATATCCATGATCATCTTCGCCGCATCGACGGCAATCTGCTTGATACCGGCCACGTCCTTGCCGAAGACAACGCGGCGCTGCAATTCGCTGGTGGAATTGTAGAAATGGATGATCGGGTTCGTCGCCCCCTCAAGTGCCTCGAAGGTCCGCGTGATCAGCTCGGGCCGGCACTGCACCAGCACCTGCAGCGACACATCGGCGGGCACGCCACCTTCTTCCACGCACCAGCGGGCAAAGTCGAAATCGGTCTGCGAGGCCGAAGGGAAGCCGATCTCGATTTCCTTGAACCCCATGTCGAGCAAGAGCTGAAACATCCGGGCCTTGCGGTCATGGCCCATCGGGTTGACCAGCGACTGGTTGCCGTCGCGCAGGTCGACCGAGCACCAGATCGGCGCCTTGTCGATCACCTTCGACGGCCAGCTGCGGTCCGGAATGGCGATTTGCGGATAGGCGCGGTACTTCTGCGAAGCGTCCGGCATGCCCTGCTTCACGGTATGGGTCTTCAAAATCATCGTCTTCGTCTCTTCTCGTCCTCGGGCGGCTGCCACGGCTGATAACAAATCAGCGGAGCTTTGGCACGCGCGCACAGACCCTTTTTAAGGGATGGATAACATCAATTGGGGAGTTTTCGAGGAGCAATCGCCAAACGGCTAACCCGGCCGCCGGGCGCTCCTCAATGGACCCGGCAACCGCGGATAAGGCCGAGAAGAAGAAGCGAGTTTGGCACCGACGCGACGAAGCCGGCCGCAGCGCGGGCCGTCATCTCAGTCGCAGCAATGGTTGTGCCGTTGGTCTTCATGATCAGAGGAATAACGCGAAGGAATGAATCGCGCAAGGGTGTTATTTCGGCCAGGGGGCACCCTTCAGCTTCTCGCCAATCCATCCGGCGACAAGGACTTCTCGGGTCACACCCAATCGAGCAGCTTCCTCGTCGAGCTGTCGCAGCTGCAGAGCTGAAAGATGCAAGCTGGTCTCGATCTGCTCGTTGGGACGCCAAGCATTCTCCCAGTCGAGATATTCGCTGATATCCTCTCCATCATCGAACTTCCGATCGAATTCTTCAGCGCTGATTGTCTTCATTTTCACCACCAACGCTTGCTAGCTTCGATACGAATTACAGTCGACTCTCCAGTTCTACCAAAAGATTCTCTTTAAAGAGATTACAACGCTCTTCGAAACGTTCATGTGAAGCACTTAACGGACCTAAAAAGTCTGCGCCAGGGTCGTGGCTAGAGTATTGTCGCTTGTGTTCCGAAATCAGCACATTCACGTCACGCAGAGAATTCTTTACAGCAGAGTAATCGGCGATCATTGCCGGGAAATAAGCGCGCAGCAAAAATTCCATTCGGTGATGATTATATTTTTGCGTACCTTTGGATTCAAGTACCCCATCCAGGTAAGCGTTATATGGTATTTTTCCAGCCATCACATGGTAGAGCGGCATGTGAGACGCGACAATAAAATTAGACCACTCGGAAAAATTTACATAGAGATCCTCGGCAACAGCACGATAAATCTGCTTTTTTTGATCTTTATCTTGTTTTTCAGCTTGCTGCTTCCAAAGCTGCCGATTGGCATGGTTTGAGTAGAACACACCAGCCAGCGCGATAAGCCCCCCGACTACAGTCCCCGTCAAAGCAAAGAGATAGTCCAAATTCAGCTCTCCCACAGCACGAACATAGCATACTGCTTTTGAGCCCAAATCGATAGTGATGTCGAATTAAGCTCAACCCTTCCGTGAAGCCCGCACCAATCCCAGCATCGCCACCCCCGCGATCAGCCCCCAGAACGCCCCCGAAATCCCGAGGATCGAAATCCCCGAGGCCGTGACGAGGAACGTCACAGCCGCCGCCTCCCGCGTCTCCACCTGCTGAAACGCCGCGACCGCCGAGCCCGAAAAAGCCCCGATCAGCGCCAGCCCCGCCACCGACTGAATGAGGATTGGCGGCGCGAGCGACACGAAACCGGTCACGGCGCCGGCGGCAAGCCCCAGAAGCACATAGCCAATGCCCGCGATGATCGCCGCCCAATAGCGCCGCTTCGGGTCGGCATGCGCATCTTCCCCCGCGCACATCGCCGCAGTGATCGCCGCAAGATTGACCGCATGGCCGCCAAACGGTGCCGACAGGGCCGAAAACACCCCCGTTACCGCAAACATCGGCCCCGGTTGCGGCTCATACTTGTTGACCTTCAGGATCGCGATCCCCGGAATGTTCTGCGACGCCATGGTCACGATAAAGAGCGGCAGGGCGATCGAAATCAGCGTTGGCAGTGTAAAGGCCGGCAAGACGAATTCGACCGGCGGTGCGAGCGACGCCGCCCAGCTCGCCATCGCCCCCTCCGGCAGATCGACGCCAAAGACGATGACGACGACGAAGGTCAGAAGTGCCGCCGGCACCGCATAAAGCCGCTTGAAGGCCGCCACCACCGCCCAGACCACCAGGATCGGCAGCCCCAGCAACGGGTCAAAGGCCACCGCCTTGAATGGCGCAAAACACAGATTGAGGATGACACCCGCCAGCATGGCATTGGCAACCGGCGCCGGGATCGCCGCGACCGCCCGCCCGAAGGGCCGGATAAGACCGGCGAGCACGATCAGCGCCGCACAGACGAAAAATGCGCCGACCGCCGCCGGAAAGCCGCCGACGGGAATGCCCGCCGTCGCCATCAGCGCCGCCCCGGGCGTCGACCATGCGACCGAGACCGGAAGCTTCGTCCACACACTCAAGACGATGCCGCAGATCCCCATCGCGACTGACAGCGCCATCACCCCGGAGGCCGCCTCGTAATCCGTCGCGCCGACGCCCTTCAGCCCCTGCAGCACAACGGCAAAGGAACTGGCAAAGCCGACAAAGGCAACGAGCACACCCATGAAGGCGGCCTGGGGGGAAAAGTCTTTCAGCATGGCAGGACTCACAAAACCTTGATGGTTGGTTTGAAGGCCAATCAAATTCCGATGCAGCTGACAAGGCGCAGGCACCGCAAAACCGTTCTGCGCAGATATCGCCGGGAGCCGTTTACCGCCAAAGGCCGCTTTCCGGCCTCACATCTCACTCTCGATGGTCGGGGCCTCGAAGCGAGCCAACATGACGTGATTGCGACCACCCCGCTTGGCGGCATACAGCGCCTCGTCGGCGCGGGCGACAAGCTGGGTGCTCGACATCGGCACCGGCGCAACCGCAACGCCGGCGCTGAGCGTCACGGCAATCACCGTCCCCTCATGCTGGAGGGCGAGTGACGAAATCGCTCGGCGCAACTCGTCAGCCGTTCGCAGAGCGCCATCCACGCTTGCCTCCGGCAGGAACAGGCCGAATTCCTCGCCCCCCATGCGCGCGAGGATCGCAGCAGAGCCGAGAAACCGCGTCATCGCCTGCGCCACGGACGTCAACACATGGTCGCCGGCGAGGTGACCATGTCGGTCGTTCACCCGTTTGAAGTGGTCGATATCGATGACGACATAGGCGCTGCCGACCGGCGCCTGGCGTGGCAGCCGGTCCATCATCCAGTGCCGGTTGCGGATCCCGGTCAGACTGTCCGTCTCCGTCAGCGCGATGAGGCGACGCTCGGCCCGCTCCTGCACCAGGATCAGCACGAACATGGCAATCGCGAACTGACAGAGGATCAAGCCCATGAAGGTCGTCGGCGGTGTGACCAGGATCAGCTCGGGAAACAAGACCGCCAGCATGGTGGCGAGAGCAATGATCACCTTGAGGATCAACGCGCCGGCAAGCCCCCACCGCGTCTGAAGCGCCTCCTGCTGCCGGTCTCGGATGACAAGCCATGCACAGGCGAGCGCGGAGATGGCCATGACCGAGAGGAAGATGGTTGCACGCGTGACATTGTCCCGATGAAATTGCGTGACGTAAGCGCCGATTGTCAGGATCACCGGCACCACCAGTACGAACCAGCCACGGTCCGCCGAACGCTCTTCCATCAGGTTGATCAGTCCGATCCAGAACAGCGCGTAGGACACCGGTCCGCTGACGAAGCTCCAGAATGTCCAGGTATCGTAGTCGACGAGCCCCTGATCGCCGGCGGCTGCGAGAAGCGACCCAGCCGCGAGCACCAGGAAGGCCGCAGCCATCTTGCCCAGTCCCCGGTTCCGGCGCGAGCGAAACCGGACATAGAGGAAGCAGATCGTACCGACTGTCAGGGACAGCGGATGCAGCGTCAGGATCGTGGCAAGGTCGAGATGCATGAGGTGTCCAGGACGTAACCGTTACCTCTGCAAGTAACAGCGCAGAGATTTCCGATTGCTGAACATTGCCCATCGCCCAACGCATGGCTGCACTCGCAGGAATGCAAGGCGGCAGGTCCACACATGCGTAAGCTGCGCGTCATATGCCCTTCATGAAAATCGGGCAGGCAATCTTCAGGCCTAAACCCTGAGCTTCCGCTTGCCTTTTTACCCCCGTTTGCCTAAGGGACCCCTCCGACGCATTCGGGGCGTCCCGTTCACTTCCGCCAGACATGGCTGGGTTCACGAAGGATAGAGCCTTGATCCAGACTCCCTATTACCTGATCGACAAGTCCAAGCTGCTTCAGAACATGGAGAAGATCGCGACCTTGCGCGAACTCTCCGGCGCGAAGGCGCTGCTGGCGCTCAAGTGTTTCGCCACCTGGTCGGTCTTCGACTTCATGCGCGACTATATGGACGGCACGACCTCTTCCTCGCTCAATGAAGTCCGCCTCGGCCATGAGCGTTTCGGCAAGGAAACCCACGCCTATTCCGTGGCCTATGCCGATTACGAGATCGACGAAGTCGTTAGTCATGCCGACAAGATCATCTTCAACTCGATCGGCCAGCTGACCCGTTTCGAGAGGCAATCCCAAGGCATCATCCGCGGCCTGCGCCTCAATCCCGGCGTCTCCTCCTCGAGCTTCGACCTCGCCGACCCCGCCCGCCCCTTCTCGCGGCTGGGTGAATGGGATTTGAAAAAGGTCGAGCCGGTCATGGAGCTGATCTCCGGCTTCATGATCCACAACAACTGCGAAAACGGCGATTTTGACCTGTTTGACACGATGCTCGGTGACATCGAACAGAAGTTCGGCCCCCTCTTGAAGAAGGCCGAATGGGTCTCTCTCGGCGGCGGCATCCATTTCACCGGCGAGAACTATCCGCTGGAGAAGTTCGCGGAGCGCCTCAAGCGCTTCTCCGGCGAGTTCGGCGTCCAAGTCTATCTGGAGCCCGGCGAAGCCTCGATCACCAAGTCGACCACGCTCGAAGTCACCGTGCTCGACAAGCTCTATAACGGCAAGGATCTTGTCGTGGTGGATTCATCCATCGAAGCGCATCTCCTCGATCTCCTGATCTACCGGGAAAGCGCGAAGGTCCACCCCAACCAGGGACCGCACCGGTACCAGGTCTGCGGCAAGTCCTGCCTCGCGGGCGATATCTTCGGCGAGTTCAATTTTGAAACTGAATTGAACATCGGCGACCGCATCTCGCTGCAGGACACCGCCGGCTACACGATGGTCAAGAAAAACTGGTTTAACGGCGTGCAAATGCCGGCAATCGCCATCCGCGAACTGGATGGCAGCCTCAGGACGGTCCGTGAGTTCGACTACACGGACTACGAACAAAGCCTGTCTTGAAATCCTTCAAGCCCAGGTTCTGACGATTGGACATAGGAGTTGGTCCCATTATGAAGAAGAACGTGCTCATCATCGGCGCCGGCGGCGTCGCCCAGGTTGTTGCGCATAAATGCGCCCAGAACAACGACGTGCTCGGCGACATCCACATCGCTTCGCGCACCAAGGCGAAGTGCGACGCCATCATCGCTTCGGTTCACGAAAAGAAGGCGATGAAGCAGGAAGGCGTTCTCGAAGCCCATGCGCTCGACGCCCTCGACATCGAAGCCACCAAGGCCCTGATCAAGAAGCTCGGCACCGAGATCGTCATCAATGTCGGCACCGCCTTCCTCAACATGTCGGTGCTGCGCGCCTGCATGGACACCGGTGTGGCCTATATCGACACCGCGATCCATGAAGAGCCGAACAAGATCTGCGAAACCCCGCCGTGGTACGGAAACTACGAGTGGAAGCGTGCGGAAGAATGCGCTGAAAAGGGCATCACCGCCATCCTCGGCGCCGGCTTCGATCCTGGTGTCGTTAACGCCTATGCGCGTCTCGCCAAGGACGAATATCTCGACAAGGTGACCGACGTCGACATCGTTGACATCAATGCCGGCAGCCACGGCAAATACTTCGCCACCAATTTCGACCCGGAAATCAACTTCCGCGAATTCACCGGCGTCGTCTATTCCTGGCAGGGCGGCGAATGGCAGGTCAACAAGATGTTCGAGATCGGCAAGGACTACGACCTGCCGGTCGTGGGCACCCGCCGCGCCTATCTCTGCGGCCATGACGAAGTGCACTCATTGGCCAAGAACATGGACGGCGCCGACGTGCGCTTCTGGATGGGCTTTGGCGATCACTACATCAACGTCTTCACCGTCCTGAAGTCGATCGGCCTCCTCTCCGAACAGCCGGTCAAGTTGGCCGACGGTTCCGAAGTGGTCCCGCTCAAGGTCGTCAAGGCCTGCCTGCCCGACCCCTCCTCGCTTGCCCCGGAATACGAAGGCAAGACCTGCATCGGCGACTACGTGAAGGGTTTGAAAGACGGCAAGGAAAAGACCGTCTTCATCTACAACGTCGCCGACCACAAGGAAGCCTTTAACGAAGTGGGCAGCCAAGGCATCTCCTACACCGCAGGCGTCCCCCCGGTCGCCGCCGCCATGCTGGTCGCAACCGGCGAATGGGACGTGAAGAAGATGGCCAACGTCGAAGAACTGCCGCCCAAGCCGTTTATCAACCTCCTGAACAAGATCGGCCTGCCGACCCGCATCCAGGACGAGGATGGCGATCGGGCTGTGGAATTCTGAGAGCGCAGTTCAGCGTTTGAAGATTGAGGGAATGCTGACCCCGCCAGAGCGATCTGGCGGGGTTTTCTATTGGGTCACACACAATGTTTGATGCCTCAGAAGGCGACCCGCAGCCCCGCCTTCACCGAATGCAGGCTGTCGCCTTGGCCGAGCCTCGCATCATAGCTGAGGCTGAAATCCGCACCGGCGGCGATCTCGGTGGATATGCCGAACTTCAGCACGCCAGCATTTTGGGCGGCCCCCTTGCCCTCCACCTGGAAGTTGTCGCTCCCGTCGAACGCAAGTACGGCCGCCGAACGGTCCCCCTCGAGAAGATGCTGCATGCCAAGTTCGCCATGCAGGCGGACCTTTCGCTCGCCAAGCATCAACTCGCGCCGCAGACGGAGCCCGACCATGCCGTAGGCGCTGAACTGGTCCTCGGCCGCGCCGGAAAGGGCGGCCGCGCCCCCAGTCTCGTCAAATTCAGACTGCCGGCCATAGACCAATGCGCCACCCAAATAGGGCTCAAGCGTCACCGCGCCCAACTCCGTCGCATAACTCGCTTCGGCGAAAAGCTGCACGGTCGAGCCGCGATAATCCGCCGTCAGCGTCTCGTTGAGACTGGAGAAGGCAACATCGCGCTCACTGTCGATGGCATGCCATGAATAGAGACCGCCGAAGCGCAGCGCTGTCGGGCCGTAATCCAAAAGCCCATAAGTGCCGAGGCTGACGCTGTCGACGGAGGCTTCGGATTGCCGGTCGGGGAGTGTCACGCCGAGATGGTCGTAGCCGGCCATGATACCGAGCACCAAGCCCTCGACGTAAAGGATATCACCGCCAAACAGGACACCACCGCCCGACATACGGCCCTCGCTCGAGACAGCGTCGGCCTCGAAATGGCTGTGTAGACCCTGTGCAATGCTCCAGTAGCGACCGCGTTGAGGTGCCGCGAGCTCGGAGAGGATCCCATTACGAAGCACGCCCACAGAATCCACCAGCCCCTGGCCAATCGAGGCATGGATCTCGCCCGAAAGGTCCCGCAGCGCATCAGCACGCTCATCGTCCGTTACCCCGAGCAGCGCATCCGTCACCGGCCCGTTCGGCAAGCTGTCGATCGCCTCACCCACGGCCCCCTCATTGTCATTGCCCGGGTCGGTAGCGAAGGAGAGCCTGGTCAGCGTCAGGTAGATATTGTTGGCATCGTAGGAGAGCGAGGAATCGAGAAAGGCAAAGCTGTCGGCAACCGACCCAAAGGTTCCGCTCACGCCACCTGCGGCCGTCGCAATCGTGTAGGTGAGCGGCGAGGTGTAGTCGATGCCGGTGTCGGTGCCGTTTTCCGGTCCGACACTCACCGTGGCATCGCTCGATACGGTGAGCACACCGCCCACATCGATCAAGTCTGCATTGCCAAGCCCATCGACCTCGACATCATACACGGAGCCGGCGGCAAAATCCGCATCGCCGGCCACGGTGAGCGTGCCGATCGAATTGCCAGGCGCGATGGTCGCGCCCGACAGCGCATCGAAGGCACCAACCGTTCCGGAGCCACCGAGCGCCGCCCCGTCATCGACCGTCACCAATCCGGAGAGGTTTCCGTTAACGGAGAGGAGTCCCTCCTCCACCTCGGTCCCGCCGGAGAATGTGCCTGTTCCAGTCCAGTTCAGACGGCCGGCCCCCGTTTTCACCAGCGCCCCGCTACCCGACATGGTCGAGGCATAGGTGCCGGCGGATGTCTCATCAAAGGTCACCAGCGCATCGTTGACGACATTGCCCTGAACGCCTAGCCCATTGGTCAGCAAACCTCCGCCAAACACTTCAAATGTGCCGGAAAGCGTGTTGCTACCGGAAAGCGTCAGGATGCCTGTGCCGAGTTTGGTAAAGGTTCCGCTGCCGGAGAGTGCACCACCATAGGTGTCGTCGGCCGCCCCCAGGTCGAAGACAACCGAGGCATTGTTCTCGATGTCCCCCGCCGCATCCAATGTCGCGATGACGAGGGAACCCTCATCAACCCTGACATCCGCGTCAAGGCTTGAGGTTTGCCCAAGCGTGAGCGTTCCGGCCCCGGTCTTGACAAGCCGGCTTCTATTGGAACCCTCGATAAACCCATCAAATTGGCTGCTTGCACCGCCGACCCCGACGATCAGGTCTACGGCAGCACGTATGTGCCCATCACCGGTGATCGCGCCGAGGCTCCAGTCGCCAAACGTGGCCAAGACGCCGTTGATCTCCACTGGGATGCCGTCGCCCGTCATGGGAATATTGCCCCCAAAAGTCAGGCTTGCGCCATCCTCCACAATGACACTGCGTGCCGAAATGAAGTTACCGAGCCACCGGGATGTGCCTGTAAAGATTACGTCTTGTGCACTCTCTAAGGAGCCGTCGAAGTCACTGCCGTCGATCGTCAGATTTCCGCTTCCTCTGACCGCGCCAGATCCCGAGAGATTGCGAAGCGTTAAGTCAACAAGCCCGAACTGCAACTCGCTTCCGGCACCAACGGTAACGGAGGAAAGATTGCCGATCGAGTCGGCGATTGTGTTAACCATCCCGGGTTGCGACAGAGTAAAAACTGCGCCGTCCGCGACAACCAGTTCATCCACATTGGTCAGCGTCCCGCCCAGGGACCCGGTGCTGACGGTCAGGGTGCCAACATTTTTGATTTCCCCCTCGAAATTTGGCAGAAAGAGCCATAGATCGCCGCCGGAAGAATCCAAGCTCCCCGATCCGCCGAGCCCACTAGCCACGGTAACGTCATTCAGAACGAGGTTGGCACCCGCGTCCACGATCGTCCCGCCTGGCAGATCTACCAACCCGCTGGCAGCCGCGGACACTATGACAGTGCCACCCGCGATACGAACAGTGCCCGAGTTTGAAAATGCGTAACCAGCCACACGAGCAACCTCGATTGTACCGCCATCCACCAGCGAGCCAAGAGTAAGATCATGGCCGGCAGCGATATACGATATCCGGATGGTCAGAGTTGAGGTATCCGTTGAGGAAATAGTACTCGACGCGTTTTCGACGAGGTTGATGAGAGACGTCAAGTTGCCAGTTGTCTCGATTGTACCAAAACGCAGACGACTGCTGAGATTGATCGTATCCCCCCCATACTCGTTTCCGGTGTAGATTGTTGTCGGCGTCGTGATGTCGACGGCCAGAACTCCGGCCGGTTGCAGGAATGTCGCGCAAGCCAACGCTGCCAAAGATGTCCTGTAATTCATGAGCTTTGAAAATTTCCGATTGAAACCGCGAAGCGAGCGAATGCCTACAAGTTACAGAGGCAACCAAGCAGGGGCATGTCCAAAAGCTGCAGGCATGTCCCTGCTCTCAGCGACATGGGATGTTTTGCCTTCTGAAAACCGCTTGAGCACCCCATATCCACCCCGCCCCCACCATGCTACGAGGCCGCCACACACCATCCCACACGCGCCGAGACACCCGCCCATGCCCCCTGCCCTCCACACCGACCTCACCGCTGCCCTCCGCCCCCTGCTGACCGATCTCCACCAGTCCCCCGACCTCTTCCAGACCTGGGACACCCATCTGGAGCTTGTCGCGGCAGGCGGTCTTGTGGTGGCGAAGTCGAAGCGGGCCAAGGGCGTGGTCGACAGCCTGTTCTGGGGCCGGGCACCCGGCTCGAGCGAAAACAAGCAGCTGCCCGAGGCGACCGCCCTTGCGGCCATCGACCGGTTCCTCGGCCTCGGCGCCCATCTCGCTCTGTCGGATGCGCTGCCCGAAGGTGCCGTGCTCGACGCGGCCTATCCCCACTGCGCGGTGAAGCTCTCCTATCGCAAGAAGGGCGCCCCAAAGGCGAAGTCGCTGTCGATGATCTTCATCGGCTTCAATGACGAGGCAGAGGCCCTTGGCCATGCCGAGCGTTCAGGCGACATCCTGCCGCTGGTCACATCCAGGCCGCTGATGGCCGAGCGCCTGCACGAATGGCGCTGAAACGCTGTTCACCATAAGCCACACTCCACGTTGACAATCCCGTCCCGCCGGCGCTAAGGCTCAAACGCCGAAAAACGTCAGGCCGGTCAGGTTAGCCCGGCCCTTGCGCGCAGAGCGCAAGACCTAGTCGCTCCCAACGAGTGAATCCGCGGCACCAACCCCTCAACCGGGTGGTGCTGTGCTGACCGAAAATGCGGCCGCTCCACCCAGACCTATGGATATGGAGCCTCGACATGACCAACAAGAAAACCCTGATCCTCGCCCAGGTGCTGATCGCCCTGATGATGGCCGGCCTCATGACCGGCATTTTTGGCTTCCTGCATCTCGGCCCCTCGCCCGACTTCTTCGCCGAATGGGGCAAGAGCTTTGTGATGGCCTTCCCCATCGCCTTCATCCTCTCGCTGGGCGTCGGGCCGCTGGCCTTCCGCCTGGCCCGCCTGATCATGGGGTGATCACTCCCGCAGCCATGCAAAAGTCAGCGGAGCATACAAAGGCTTGGGAGCTCGGGAACTTTTGGGCGCCCACGGGCTTTCTCCGCCACGACAACGAAGGAGTTCCCCCATGTCAGCCAAGTTCCTGCGCGCAGCCCTGGTCACCACGCTTGCCCTCGCCAGCCTCCCGCTCGCAGCCCCCTTTGCCGCCCCCGCCTCGGCGCAGGGCGTCGAGTTTCGCATCGGCCCGGATGGCGTGCGCCCGATCATCCGCGAGCGTGACGTCGACCGCCGCGACCGCGACCGTGGCTGCAGCCCGCGCGAAGCCCAGCGCGCCGCCGCCCAGGAAGGGCTGCGCCGCGCCGAAGTGGTGCGCGTCACCGATCGCAGCGTGACCGTGCGCGGCTTTACCCGCCGCGGCCCCGAGCAGATCCGCTTTGCCAATCGCCGTGGCTGCCCGATCATCTGATCGCAGCCTCTGAGGTCCAAGACACGAAAAAAGCCGCCGGATCGCTCCGGCGGCTTTTTTGATGGGTATCAGGCGAAAGCCTCAGCCGATGTCGGCGTGGCTCTCGATGATCCGGCCGACCAGGCCATAGGTGACGGCGTCTTCGGCGGAAAGCCAGTAGTCGCGGTCGATATCCTTGGCGATCTTCTCCTGGCTCTGGCCGGTGGCCTTCGCATAGATCTTGATCAGGCGCTCGTTCATCTTGATGATTTCGCGGGCCTGGATCTCGATATCCGAGGCCATGCCGCGGGTGCCGCCAGACGGCTGGTGCATCAGGAAGCGGGTGTTCGGCAGGGCCAGACGGCGTTCCTTCGGAACCGCGACGAAGATCAGTGAGCCGGCAGATGCCGCCCAGCCGGTCGCGATGATGAAGACCTTCGGCTTGATGAAGCGGATCATGTCGTGGATCGCGTCGCCGGCTTCCACATGGCCGCCCGGCGAGCAGACGAACACGCGAATGTCCTCGTCGGAGGCGGCAGCAAGTGCGACAAGCTGCGTGCAGACCTTCTGCGCCAGCTCCATGGTGATCCCGCCATAGATGAAGATCGAACGCGACTTGAAGAGGTTCGCTTCCGTTTCCTTGCCGATCGGCAGTTCCTTGCTCTTGTCGTCTTCGTCTTCGTTCATCACAGGGGACAGTCCTCGTTGGTTTGGCTTATCCGCACATAGTGCGTCTGCAGGCTTAAGACAATGCGGGAAAAAGACAAGCATGGAAGCGATGAACAGGAGGTTGACGCATATGCCTGGCCGACCGGTGTTCAACACCCGTTCTTAATATTAGCGGGATAATCTGCCCCTGACGAAGGAGTCCCCATGACGAACACCATCCGTCTTGCCGAATTGATCGAGGCACTCAGCCATGCGCTCGACATGACGGAAGGTCAGCCCGCCGGCCATTGCGTCCGCTGCTGCTTCATCGGCACGCGGATCGGCCAGGCGCTGGGCCTCGGTGAAGAGGCGCTACGTGACCTCTATTACACCCTGCTCCTGAAGGATCTCGGCTGCTCCTCCAATGCGGCCCGCATCTGCGAACTCTATCTGGCCGATGACCTGAAGTTCAAACACGACTTCAAGCTGGTCGACGGCTCCTTCCCGCAGATCCTCAAATTCGTGCTCTCGCATACCGGCATGGAAGCGGGGCTGGCCGAACGCTTCCGCGGCATTCTCAACATCTTCAAGAATGGCGGCGAGATCTCGACCAGCCTCATCCAGACGCGTTGCCAGCGCGGCGCTGAAATCGCTCGCCAGATGCGCTTCTCCGAACAAGTTGCAAAGGGCATCCTCGATCTCGACGAACATGTCGATGGCGGCGGCCAGCCACAGGGGCTGAAGGGCCAGGAAATCCACCTCTTCGCCCGCATCGCCCTGATGGCCCAGGTCATCGACGTCTTCTTCGTCCACCAGGGTCCGGAGGCCGCCCTCACCGAAATCCGCAAGCGCGCCGGCGGCTGGTTTGATCCCGAGATCGTCACTGTCTTCGAAACGCTCGCCACGCCCGTCTTCTTCGCCGAACTCGGCTCCGACAATCTGGAAGCCTATGTGCTGGCGCTCGAACCCGGCCGCCAGGCCATCCTCGCCGACGAGGACTATCTCGACGACATCGCCGCCGGCTTTGCCCGCGTCATCGATGCCAAGAGCCCCTATACGTCAGGCCATAGCGACCGCGTCGCATTGTTCACCGATCTGATCGCCGAAGAACTCGGCATGCCCTCGGCAGAGCGCCGCCGCCTGAAACGTGCAGCCCTCCTGCATGACATCGGCAAGCTCGGCGTCTCCAACAGCGTGCTCGACAAGCCGGGCCGGCTGGAAGGCGAGGAGTGGGAGCTGATGAAGCGCCACGCAGAATTCTCCGAGACCATCCTCTCGCGCATCGCCGCCTTCGCCGATCTCGCCCTGATTGGCGGCGCCCATCACGAAAAGCTCGATGGCTCCGGCTATCCGCGGGGCCTCAAAGGCGACCAGATCTCCTTTGAGACCCGCATCGTTGCCACCGCCGACGTCTTCGATGCCCTGACCGCCGACCGCCCCTATCGCGCCGCCATGCCGGTCGCAAAAGCGCTTGCCATCCTCTGGGAAGGGGCCGGTCGCCACCACGACGAAACCTGCATCGCCGCCCTGGAACGGGCGCTTGCCCGGGCAGAACTCAAGGCAGCGTGACAGAGCCAAAGCCAATTAGGGAATTGCCGATATTCCTGGAGGCGTGATCTGGGAGTTGAGATCGGTGGCCACCTGCAGGGTAAAGTGATCGGTCCCCTTTTGTGGCTCGTCATGACCAAGCCCGATCGAGAGAACGGTCGAAGACTGCTGCCACTCGGCCACGATCTCCAGACCACCTTCGCGCGATGGCTGGATATGCCCACGCCACTGCGTCTCCATGGGACAGTCGGCCACGCCGTTGCGCCAGCTCACCTGAAAGGCGATCGTCTCTTTCACCATGCGGCCGCTGAGCTCATAGGGAATGCCGCGACAGCCTTTGCCGGGTGCGTTGTTGACGAAATAGCCCTGCAGCAACCCGTCGCGCCCGCGATCCAGCACCATGACCGAGCCGTGCCGGTTGACCCAGGTCGAGGTACCCGCGGCGACATCGAGAGGCAAGCGTCCCTCGCCGAGCGGCGCCGCCAGCAAGACGGTCGGCCAGAGAACCGATGCAAACAACAATGCAACCACTGTCATGCCAACCCTCCCTAAGTATCCGCGAATCAATATCAACACATGGTTGATTAAGAATTTATGGATATAACGATGAATTGGTTGCTTTTCCTCGGGATGTCACCGGGCGATGCGCGTCGAGAGAATGATCGACGACAGCGTCCGCTCGACGCCCGAAAGCTCGCCGATCCGGTCGATCAGGCGATCGAGCTCCGAGATCGACGGCGCAGCGATAATGGCGATCAGGTCATAAGGGCCGTTGACGGAATAGAGGGCGGACACCTCGCGGATCGCGTTGAGCTCCGCAGTGACAGTGGAGAGCGCCTTGGGCGCAATCGTGATCATCACATGCGCCCGGATCAGCCCGCTCTGATAGGCATCCGACAGCCGCACCTGATAGCCAGCAATGACCCCCTGCCCCTCCAGACGTTCGAGCCGAGCCTGCACCGTCGTGCGCGACAGATCGAGCCGCCGGGCAAGTTCGGCCACCGGCATGCGGGCGTTTTCCGAAAGCAGGGACAGTAGCTCCCGATCCTTATCAGTGATCTGCATTTCGCCCATTCCTTACGTCGATGTGTTCATATGGATACTGCATATTGGACATATCGTCACTTGGAATCGACATGCGCCGCAGCCACACTGGTCTGATCAGTGAAAACAGGCTCGTCTCACACGGGCTCTCATGCATGCGAGGGGCAAATCCATGAAACACGTCACCATCATCGGCGCCGGCAAGATTGGCGGAGCGATTGCGCGCATGCTGGCTGAGACCGGCGACTATCAGGTTACTGTCGCCGATCGCAGCGCCGAACAGCTGTCCAAGCTCGACGCCCATGCGGCGGTCAAGACCGCTGAAATCGATATCGCCGATGCCGCCGCCCTCGACGGCCTGCTCTCCGGCCAGTTCGCCGTCCTCTCCGCCGCCCCCTTCCACCTGACCGGCGCGATTGCCGAAAGTGCGGCCCGCACCGCGACCCACTATCTCGATCTGACAGAAGATGTGGCCACCACGCGGCATGTCGAAGACCTCGCGCGCGGCAGCCGTTCCGCCTTCATCCCGCAATGCGGCCTTGCGCCCGGCTTCATCTCGATCGTCGCGCATGATCTCACCAAGCATTTCGACACGCTGGACACGGTCCGCATGCGCGTCGGCGCGCTGCCGCAATACCCGTCGAACGCGCTCAACTACAATCTGACCTGGTCGACCGACGGGCTGATCAACGAATACATCGAGCCCTGCGAGGCGATCGTCGAAGGTAAGCTGTCTGTCGTGCCGGCCATGGAAGAGCGCGAGGAATTCTCCCTCGACGGCGTCACCTATGAGGCCTTCAACACCTCGGGCGGCCTTGGCACTCTGGCCAAGACGCTCGAAGGCCGGGTGCGCACGATGAACTACCGCACCATCCGCTACCCGGGCCACCAGACGATCATCAAGGCGCTTCTGAATGACTTCAACCTGAAGAACCGTCGCGACGTGTTGAAGGACCTCTTCGAAAACGCCCTGCCCGCCACCATGCAGGACGTTGTCGTCATCTTCGTCACCGTCTGCGGCTGGAAGGACGGTCGTTACCTGCAGGAAACCTATGCCAACAAGGTCTATGCCGGCGTGGTCGCTTCCAAGAAGATGAGCGCAATCCAGATCACCACGGCCGCCGGCATCTGCACGGTGCTCGACCTGCTCGCCGACGGCACGCTGCCGCAGGCCGGTTTCGTGCGCCAGGAAGAAATCGGCCTCGAAGCCTTCCTTGCGAACCGCTTCGGCCGGGTATATGACCCCGAGGTGATGAAGGTCGCCAAAGCGGGCTGAGAATTCTCCGGGGGGAGGCAGGACCGGAAGGTCCTCGAGGGGCGGTTCGTCTGACGGCGGACCGCCCCAATCGCGTTCCCGGCACGGCTTCCGCCGCCCAATGCCGTCGAAACAAGTTGAACATCGAGATACACCGTTTCTTTAGCCACCTAAGTTAGGATATCCTCATTCTTGGATCTCCTGTCGCGGCGCGGCGCAGAGGTTCGATCCAGAGCCTGTGGGCACGATTGGGCGACATATGATCGGAAAGGGCAGTCGGGAGCACAAGGTCGCTCGGGTGATCCGCGTCTATCAGGCCGTGTCGCTCGCAGTGGCTGGCTTTGCGCTGTTCTGGACCGTCATCTTCTTCCTCAATGGCCGGCCGATGATGGCGCTCGCCGAACTCTTCCCCGTCGCCGCCGCCCTCGTCTGCTTTGCTCTGGTCACCCGCGGCCGGCTCGATCTCTTCCTGCTCGTTGCACAATTCAGCTTCCTGATCTTCGTCATCGCCTTCTGTCTGATGTTCGACGTGCCGCAGAATGGCGCACCGCGCGTCACCCATCTCTTCCTGCCGGTGCTCGGCATGCTCGCCTATATCAACCACCTACGCCGCCCTTCGCGCCTACAGCTGTCAGTCATTGCCGCGAGCCTCATCGCTTTCGTCGTCCTCCATGCGGCAGATCTGCGCCTGCCTTTCGCCCAACCGATCCCGCCGGAGCTGCATCGCTACGGCATGTGGCTCAACCCGGCGATGGCAGCCCTGATCTTCTGCGGCGCGATCTACATGCTGCAGCGGCGCCTCTCCGCCCCGCGCGGCATCGCCCGCGACCTGCTGGCCGCCCTTCGACACGGTGAACTCACGCTCGCCTACCAGCCCCAGACCGATCGGCAGGGCAAGGTTCTGGGCGCCGAAGCCCTGCTGCGCTGGAACCACCCGACCCGTGGCCCCATCGCTCCCGCCACCTTCATTCCCGCTGCCGAGGAAATGGGCCTGATGCCGATCGTCGGCACCTATGTTCTCGAACAGGCGCTGGAAACGCTCGTCCGCTGGCAGGCCGACCCGCAGCTCAGCCCCCTCAGGCTCTCGGTCAATGTCAGCGCCAGCCAGTTCAACGAAGATGATTTCGAGGAGACGCTGCGCGACCTCATCACCCGCTACAACATCGATCCGACAAGGCTGAGGCTCGAGCTCACCGAAAGCGTGCTGATCGCCGGCCTTGAACCGGTCGCGGAAAAGATGGTGGCCCTGAAGGCCCTCGGCCTCACCTTCTCGCTCGACGATTTCGGGACCGGCTTCTCCTCGCTCGCCTATCTGCGCCGCTTGCCGGTGAGCGAGCTGAAGATCGACCGCAGCTTCGTCGCCACAGTTGCCGAGAACGATCGCGATGCCGCCCTTGTCCGCTCGATCCGGGCAATCGCCACCGATCTTGGCCTCGAAACCGTCGCGGAAGGCGTGGAAACCCCGGCCCAGCTCGCCTTCCTCGAAGCAACCGGCTGCCGGGTTTTCCAGGGCTATCTCTTCGGCCGGCCCATGCCGCTTGCCGATTTCGAGCACGCGGTCATTGCCCCGCAACCGCAAGCCACGGCACAGCAGCGCCCGTCTCCGCGCCTCGCCGCCGGCTGAGCGGCGGCAACGCACATCGTCAGCCGAACCGCCCAAGCAGCTTCAACATGAAGCTAGCGATCCGCCCATAGGGCGGGTAGAGGAATTTCACCCCCGAGATCGCCGACTGTTTGAGAACCGGCTTCTCCTTGCTGAGCGCCAGGAACCCCGCCTCGCCGTGATAGGCGCCGTAGCCTGAGGCACCGACGCCGCCGAAGGGCAGATCGTCCTGGGCAAGATGCAGGATCGTGTCGTTCACCGTCACGCCGCCGGCAATCGTGCCCGAAAGAACGCGCTCCTGCGCCTGCTTGTCGTCGCCGAACCAGTAGAGCGCCAGCGGCCGGTCGCGATGGTTGATATAGGCAATCGCCTCGTCCAGCGTGTCGTAAGGCACGATCGGCAGGATCGGCCCGAATATCTCCTCCTGCATCACGGTGGTGTCGTCGGGCGCGCCGATCACGGCCACCGGCGAAAACACGCGGGCGTCGGGATCATGCGGACCGCCAAGCTCGACCACCTCGGCGCCCTTGTCACGGGCCTCCTCGACGAGACGGATGAGCCGGGCATAGTGGCGCGGGCTGATGATCGAGGTGTAATCGGAGTTAGCCGGCAGGCCAGGATACTGCCGCGCCACTTCCGCCTTCACGGCGGCGAGGAAGTCCTGAACCCGCTCGCGCGGCACCAGCGCATAATCGGGCGCCACACAGGTCTGGCCGGAATTCAACAGCTTGCCCCAGACGAGGCGCGGCACGGCATTGTCGAACTGCACGGAGAGATCGAGGATAACAGGCGACTTGCCGCCGAGTTCAAGCGTCACAGGCGTCAGGTTCTTCGCCGCCGCTTCCGCCACCTTGCGGCCGACGGCGGTCGAGCCGGTGAAGATCAGGTGGTCGAAGGGTGCCGCGGTAAAGGCACTCGCCACGTCAGGCCCGCCGGTGACAACGACCACCTCGTCCTCGGAAAACGTCTCGGCGACGGCCTTGGCCAGCACCTCGGAAAAGGCGGGCGTCAGTTCTGATGGTTTCAGCATCGCCCGGTTTCCGGCGGCCAATGCGCCGGTGAGCGGCGAGAGCATCAGGTTCAGCGGATAATTCCACGGCGCGACGATCCCGACCACGCCGAGCGGCTGGCGCAGGATGACCGCCGAGGCCGGTTGCCCGGTCCAGGCAAGCGAAACGCGCCGCGGCCGCATCCAGCGCTTCAGCTGCCTGCGCGCATGGCGGATCGCGGCGCGCAGCGGCACGACATCGGTGAGCTCAGTGACCACAGCCGGCCGATTGCCGAAATCCTGCGAGATCGCCGCGGCAAAGCGCTCCTGCCAGGCCTCCACCATCCGGTCGAGCCGCGCAAGGCGATCGTCGCGGGTGGCATGGCTGGGCGTGACATCGACCGCCCACGCCGCTTTCTGAGCGGCAAGCAGGGTCGCGATATGCGCGGCGGGATCTGCGACGCCAGTTGCCGTTTCGTCCGTCTTTGCTGCAACCTGTCCGTCCATGGCCGTTTCCTCACCTTTGTCTTCTTGTCCAATGTGGGCAGCTTACGCCTGTTTGTTCAAGGGAGAACAAATGATTTTTGGTCGGCTCATCTCCCCCCTTGCGGGGGAGAACGGAAAATCGAAGGCTTAGGCGAGCGCAAGCCGCCTAAACTTCTGATTTTCCAAGAGAGGGGCACAGTTCTGTTGGTGCTCAGCTTACCGAGCCCCCCTCTTGCGAAATCTGAGGTTTGGCCCTGACCGGGCCAATTCCTCGATTTCGCTTTCTCCCCCGCAAGGGGGGAGATTGGCCGCCGCATGCTTCGCCGCCGGTCGGGATCAACTCCCTCCGGTTGGGCTGAAATTTGTCTCGGACGAGGCGCCAGAAGCAACCTGTCTAAGTAGTTTATGTGGCTCCTTCCGGCGCCCCGTTCGGCGTCTATTCCCGCGGCATGCGTCTCTCTGGCAAGGCGGCGACGGTCTTCGGGACCTTCGTCCCAAAGATTGACCGGGCGCGGGTCCGGCTTTGACAGAGTCTTCCCGAGGGAATGTCTGCCGTAGCCTGGCCGGTGGCCCGGGAGGTTCCCGCCGGATGGTGCACCATTCCGACCAGGACCCTCGCCCGGGGGATGATGCCATGGCCATTGGCGGCCCGGTGCTCATCCCCGCCGTTTGTTTCACCTCGCTGTCTGGGTGTTCGCGACAGCGCTGGCGCCTTGTCTGTGTGCCTCTGAGGCACGTCCTTCCGATCAGGGGTTTCAGGCGTCGGGCATCCGACCGTCCGCCATCACTTCCACCCCTTCGTCCGGAGGGAGACCGTTGCAGCGGGCCGGGGATTTGTGCCTGCGACAGCACGCCACCCCGGCGCCGGCCCCGCCTCGCCTGACATCGCATCGTCAGGTGTATCCGAGGGCGGGACGGGGATGAGTCTACGAGGGTGAAAATGGTGGGGGATGAAAGAACATGTCGGGGTTTGATTTTGCTTGGGATTCTCTCAAAGTCATCCCCCTTTTTTAGGCGGATATGCCGAGTTTGTGGCTCTGCCCCTCACCCTACCCTCTCCCCGCAGGCGGGGAGAGGGAGGCACGCGCGGTTGAGGTCCCGGCCTTCTCCCCGCCTGCGGGGAGAAGGTGCCCGAAGGGCGGATGAGGGGCTGAAGTGATTGGGATGAGGGGTGGAAGCCGCAAACGCAACACCCATCTCCCCCCTTGCGGGGGAGACTTCGGAGCGGTGGCCGAAGGCCAGAAATCGATCCAGTGAATCGATTTCAGCGAACGGAGGCCTGAGCGCGACGCCGCGCGAAGGCGGTGAGAGGAATTGGCCCGATCAGGGCCAAACCTTAAGATTTCGCAAGAGGGGGGCTTGGTGAGGTGGGTGCCAACGGAACCGCGCCCCTCTCCAGGAAAATCTGGAGTTTAGGCGGCTTGCGCGGACCTCAAGCCTTCGATTTTCCGTCCTCCCCCGCATGGGGGGAGGCAGGACCGCCTCTATTCCTTCTCCTCGATCGGCAAAGCCGAGAGCTTCAACCCCATGGCCTTCATCAGCTTGAGCACGGTCGTGAATTCCGGATTGCCGCTTTCGCCGAGCGCCTTGTACAGGCTCTCGCGTCCAAGCCCCGCTTCTTCGGCGACGGTGGACATGCCCAGAGAACGCGCAACGGTATTGAGTGCACGGCGGATTTCGGCGGCATCGCCCTCCTCCAGCGCGGCGGCCATATAATCGGCGCGCGCTTCTGGGGTACCGAGGTAGTCGGCCGCGTCGAAGCGGGGAACCTCATCGAACGGCTGCATCTGGTTTCCCCAAAGATTTAACCTGAGATTGAGTTTGCACCCATCGACAACCTAATTCAAGATATGTGAACTCTTCACAGGGAATGAGACCCACAGTGACGTTAGTCATCTCCATTCAAACCAATCGGTCGCTTTGGCTAATGGCAGACAGACGCCTGACTGTCGCCAACAAAGTGTTGCGCGATGATGCGACGAAGATCTGTTGCCTCGATACACTCGATGGAAAAGCGATCATTGGGTACGCCGGTCTAGGCGCAACTGCGCGCGGCATGGAACCATCCGAGTGGGTCTCAAACTCACTACGCGGCCTACGCGTCACTATCGAACAGGCGCTTGAGGTTCTAGCAAACGCCGCTGGCAAAGCACTTCCAGCGCATCTCGTCGGAGTTTCTGAACAGTTTCAACATGTGATGCTTGTTCCGGCTTTCACCAAATCTGCCCACCTTTACTCCATCGAGTACCAACAGAAGGGCAAGGAGATATCCACCGGATTCCGTAGGCTGGTTAAAACGAGTAGAGGAACCAGTTTTCCTCCGAGAGCGAGCGCAGTAGGCAGCGGTTCAGAACTCCTGTCTAGAAATCCCAATTGGCATCATAAAGTCTGTGGACTCGTTCGGGCATTCAACAACAAAAAGATTTCCGGCAATGTGGTTGCAGAAGAGTTGAACGCCATGTGCCAGTCTGTCCATTTAGAACTGACTGGGCAAGGAGATAACTCGGTGGGAAATCGCAGCATTATAGTCTGGAGAGACCTTCAAACAGGCGGCGGGAATCATATATCGTACACTGGAAACATACAGGATCAACACTCCGCTCCCATTCCAACGATAGTAAATGGAATGGATATTTCGACCCTGGCAAATCAGATGCTTCCGCACTTTCTGAAGATAGCCCTCCAGATGGAAGCGCATCGCAAAGAGGGACATGGTGAGATGGATCAGCAACACCCTGCGATGGAAGCCTTTACACAAAAAGCTGATGAGATTGCCAAAGGGCTTCCATTCGAGCCAGACGAACGATTGCGGTAGTTACAAAAAAACCGCCAACCTCTCAACCGACGGGTCCCTAACCCACTCCCCGCAAACACCCCTCAAATCCCAACCGCCTTCCGCAGCGCCGCATTGAGCCGCCCCTGCCAACCCCTCCCGGTCTCGCGGAATTTGGCGATGACGTCTTCATCGAGCCTCAGCGTAATCTGCTTTTTCGGATGCGCCACGGCGGGACGCCCGCGGGAACGGCGATGGTCCTCCATTGCCTTGAAGAACGCAGGCGGCAAGACCTCCTGGGCGGGGCGCATACGCGCCAGTTCCTCTTCGCTGAGTTCGGGAAACTCGACCGCATCCCAGTCCTCGCGGTCATAACCGCGTCCGGGCTCGAAGGTGTTCAGGGTCTTCTTTTGGGTGGCCATGGAAGCCTCCTTCTTTCCTTGTCGCTTGCCGGGCGAAAGCTGATAATCGGTATGGCTTCCGATCCGAGAAGGGCGAAGATGACGGCTGCCGTTCCGTCATGAAAATACCCGAACGCCTTCAGCCGTCGCCGGCCATCCATATCTGGCCTGCCGTCTTCGACAACGGCATTCTCCCAATCGAGTTCGCTGACGTCGGCGAAGTCGAAGCCGTGCTTTTCCAGGTTGGCGCGCCGCTTGGGCTCATCCCAGATGATCTTCATGATTAAATGTAACTACATTTAATAAGGAGATCAAGACGGGCGGGCCAATAGGCGTAAACGCATAAACCCGCCGGCCTCACGACCGACGGGTCCATAACCCTCTGAGCGAACCGCCCTGCCCTTAGCTGCGCGGCTTCAAATTCTCCGGATCATACAGCGGTTTATAGCCCACCGCCGCAACCTCGACCGGGAAGCTCTCGGCGAAATACTCGACGTTCAACTTCCGCCCCACTTCGCAATACTCCGCCGGCAGATAGGCCAGCGCGATGTTCTTGCCGATCGTCGGGCCATAGGCCACCGACGTCGTATAGGAGCGACGACCGAGCGCGTCGATCAGAACTTCGCCGGTCGCCGGATCCATCACCGGCATGGAGCCGACCGGGTAGCGGGCCACACCCGACTTGTCGACATTGTCGGTCATCACGAGCGTGCAGAGCATGGCCGGCTGCTTGTCACGGGCCTTGTATTCGAGATGCTTGGCCTTGCCACGGAAATCGGCTTCCTTGACTTTCGGGCGCGCCAGATCCGCTTCGATCAGGTTGTACTGGGTCAGGAGATCGCCGTTCTGCAGGCGCAGGCTCTTTTCCATGCGGCGGGAATTGGCATAGGTCTCGACGCCGAAGGCCATGACGCCGGTGGCGCGGAGCGCATCCCAGACGGCAAGGCCGTCTTCGTATTTCATGTGCAGTTCCCAGCCCTGCTCGCCGACATAGGAAATGCGGAAGGCGGTGACCGATTTGCCTGATATTTCGATCTGCTTGATCGCGGCGAAGGGGAAGTTTTCGGGGTCGAGGCCAGCGGGGTCGGCGACGGCCTTCTTCAGCGTATCGCGGGCGTTCGGGCCCCAGATGCCGATGGTGATGTATTTCTCCGAGGTGTCGGTGATGGTGACATCGAGGCCGCGATCCTGGGCGACGCGCTTCATGTAGTGGAAGTCGCGCGGGCCGGCATCGGCGCCGTTGACCAGGCGGCAGCGGTCGGCGAGCCGGAAGACGGTGAAGTCGGCGCGCACCATGCCCTCGTCGTCGAGGAAGTGGGTGTAGATGCCCTTGCCGATATTCGCGTCACCGCCGATCTTGGCGGCGCAGAGCCATTCGAGCAGCTCGACATGGTCAGGACCTTCAATGTCGACCATGTGGAAGTGGCTGAGGTTGACGATGCCGCAATCCTCGCTCATCGCCAGATGTTCGGCGTTAGACACGCGCCAGAAGTGTCTGTTATCCCATTCGTTTTGCCGAACCGGAACGCGATCGCCGTATTTTTCCAGCAGGTGCTCGTTGGCGGCATAGCCATGCGCACGCTCCCAGCCGCCGAGTTCCATGAAGTGACCGCCGAGTTCGACTTCGCGTTCATACATCGGCGAGCGCTTGGCGCCGCGACCGGACGCATAGGGTTCGCGGGTGTGAACGGCGGGGAAGTAGATCTTCTGGGCGGCCTCGTAGCAGCGGCCGGCGATGAAGTCTTCGGTCAGCTGGTGCGGATAGAAGCGGGCATAATCGATCGAGTTGTGGTCGATTTCAGTACGGCCGTCGGTCATCCAGTCGGCGATCAGTTTGCCGTAACCCGGGCCGTCCTTGACCCAGATGGCGACGCAGTACCAGAGGCCGCGCACCTTCTGGCTTTCGCCGCAGGACGGGCCGCCGGCAGCGGACACCTGCAGGAGGCCGTTGAAGGAATGGCTCTCGTTATAGCCGAGTTCGCCGAGGATCGGGGTCAGCTCCATGGCGCGCTCGAGCGGCTCGAGGATCTGCTCCATTTCGAGGTCGCGCTGCGAGGGCGAGAGGCGCGCCTCGTGCTTTTCGAGAAGCTCGCGCGGATGGCACATGCGGGGATTGTGCTGCTCGTAATAGCCCCATTCGATCTGGCCGCCTTCCGAGGTCTTCGGGTCGCCGGTGTCGCGCATATAGGCGGAGTTGCCCTGGTCGCGCAGCAGCGGATAGCCGATATCCTTGCCGGTGCCTTCGAACTCGTTGTACGGACCGAAGAAGGTGAGCGGATGGTCGACCGGCATGACGGGCAGGTCCTCGCCGACCATTTCGGCGATCAGGCGGCCCCAGAGGCCGGCGCAGACCACGACGTGATCGGCCATGATCGTGCCGCGATGGGTGACGACGCCCTTGATGCGGCCGCCCTCGACGATCAGCGACTGGGCCGGCGTATTGCCGAACATCTGCAGCTTGCCGGACTTTTCAGCGGCATCGACAAGCTTGCCGGCAACGGTCTGGGAGCGCGGGATGACGAGGCCGGCATCCGGATCGAACATGCCGCCCATCACCTGGTCTTCCTCGATCAGCGGGAAGAGCTTCTTGATTTCGGCCGGCGAGACATAATGGGCGCGGGTACCGAAAGCCTTGGCGGAGGAGAGCTTGCGCTTGATCTCTTCCATCCAGGTGTCGTCGCCGGTGCGGGCGACTTCGAGGCCACCAATGCGGGCGTAGTGGCCCATCTTCTCGAAGAAATCGATCGAATACTGCGTGGTCCAGACCGAGAGATAGTCGTGGCTCGTGGTGTAGCAGAAGTCCGAGGCATGGGCGGTGGAGCCGATATCGGTCGGGATGCCCGACTTGTCGATGCCGACGATGTCGTCCCAGCCGCGCTCGATGAGATGATGCGCGATCGATGCGCCGACGATGCCGCCTAGACCGATGATGACGACTTTCGCCTTGGTCGGAAACTCTGCCATAGCCTTGTGAACCCTGATGTCTGGGAGTGAATGATGTGGCGCCGATCTTAAAAGCCCGGGCGGGGCATTTGCAGCCTGTCTGCGACATTCTGCAAGAGACCCACGACCACTTGTCCACGCCGCAATCTGCCGGATCGCGGCGAGAGGGTGGCTTTGCATGCCGCACAGAGAACAAAAAAGGGCGCCGGTTATCACCGACGCCCGTCTTCTCCGTTGCCGCATGGCGCTTTTGCGTCACGCGGCGATGTTACGATCCGTCAGAGCCGGATGGTGCCGTTATCCTCGCCATCCCAATACTGAACGGTATCGGCATGGACCTTGATCAGCACCAGGCCAGGTGTTGCGGTCCCCTCGGGAAACCAGCGATCGAGATCGGAATTCCAGTGCGCTTCAAAGACGGCCTGATCGGCGATCAGGCTGGCGCGGCCTTCGGCGGCGATGAAGATGCCGGGCTTGCCGAGCAGGCTGGGCGGCGCGGTGAAGCTGAGCGTCACGGTCGAGTCGGCGGTGAGTTCGCGGATCTTGCGCGTGTCGGTATAGGAAAAGAAATAGCTGTCGCCATCATATTCGACGTCGCCATTGTTGCTCATCGGCCGACCGGCGATGGCGCCGTCTTCCGCCCGGGTGAGCATCATGCAGAAATCGATCTTCTGCATCTTCTTGGCAAGTTCGGGGAGAGTGAGTGTCATAGGTGCCTCCGGCTTATGATGTCCGGGACAAGCCCGGAAGCGACCATTTGTTCCGGCGTGGAACGCGCCGCCCGCGATCGTCGGGATAGGCCGATAAGCCGGTGGATCGCCATTTTGCGGCCTATCTTCAGCCTCAGTTGGATCAATCTTTGCCGATAGGCGTTGTTCCACGCTGCCTGAGAAGCCGAAAACGGCCACCCCTCCCCGGCAGCCGAACATGGAAGGAGAATTGCCATGAAGAAAATGCTCATCCTGAGCCTCGCCGCCCTGCCCGTCTTCACGAGCGCCGGCATCACCGCAGCGGCCGACATGACGGCTGCAGCCCCCGCTCCCATCGCCATCGAGAGCGACCGCGTCGGTGGTGTGCGCATCGGTTACCTGGATTGCCAGATCGGTGGTGGTCTCGGCTACGTGCTCGGCTCTGCCAAGACGGCAGACTGCGCCTTCACCTCCGTCATCGACGGCGAACCGCTCGACACCTATACCGGCTCGATCAAGAAGTTCGGCGTAGACCTCGGCTTTACCACCAAGAGCCGCGTGATCTGGGCCGTCTTCGCCCCGACCGCCGGTTATCACAAGGGCTCGCTCGGCGGCCTCTATGGCGGTGCGACCGCAGAAGCGACTGTCGGTGCCGGCATTGGCGCCAACGTTCTGTTCGGCGGCACCTCCGGCTCGATCCATCTGCAGCCAGTCAGCGTCTCTGGCCAGATCGGCCTGAACATCGCCGCCACCGGCACCTCTATGACGCTGCAGCCGTCTGCGATCTGATCGGCAGCATCAGTCAGACCAAGAGAAAGGTGCCTCGCAAGGGGCGCCTTTTTTTTGGGTCGGCTCATAAGAAAGTCCCCTCCCAACCCTCCCCACAAGGGGGAGGGCTTAACCCGGCGTCACGGTTCGGGCGTGTAGCCGAGCGCTTGCCGCACGGTCTCTCCCCCCCTTGTGGGGGAGATGGGCGGCAGCCCAGAGGGGGACTTTTAGCCCCGTGCCATAGCAAAAATCACCCCTCCGCTTCCAGAAACCCACCGGACTGCCGCGCCCAGAGGCCGGCATAATGCCCGCCGACAGCTTGCAGCTCAGCATGTGTGCCCTGCTCGACGATGCGGCCCTTGTCGAGGATGACGAGGCGATCCATGGCGGCGATCGTCGAGAGGCGGTGGGCGATCGCGATGACCGTGCGGTCCTGCATCAGGCCTTCGAGGCTGGTCTGGATCGCCTGCTCGACTTCCGAGTCGAGCGCCGAGGTCGCCTCGTCGAGGATGAGGATCGGCGCGTTCTTGAGGATGACCCGGGCAATCGCAATGCGCTGGCGCTGGCCGCCTGAGAGTTTCACCCCGCGCTCGCCGACATGCGCATCGAAGCCGGTGCGACCGTTCCAGTCGGACAGCTGTTCGATGAACTCCACCGCATGCGCCTGGCGCGCTGCTTCGATCACCTCGTCACGGCTCGCAGAACGGCGGCCATAGGCGATGTTGTCGTGGATCGAGCGATGCAGCAGAGAGGTATCCTGGGTGACGACGGAAATGTGCTGGCGGATACTCGCCTGCGTGGTGTGCGCCACGTCCTGTCCGTCGATGGTGATACGACCAGATTCGAGATCGTAGAAGCGGAGCAGCAGGTTCATCAGCGTTGACTTGCCCGCCCCCGAGCGGCCAACGAGACCGATGCGCTCGCCGGGTTTGATGTCGAGCGAGAGGTTCTCGATGATGCCGCCCTTGCGGCCATAGTGGAACGAGACGTCGTCGAACCGGATCGCGCCCTGGGTGACCACCAGCGGCCGGGCAGCGGGCGTGTCGGTGAGGCCGATCGGCTTGGCGATCGTTTCCATCGCCTCGTGCACCGTGCCGACCTGATCGGAGATCTGGGTGATTTCCTGCGCCACGCGGGCGGATGTGCCGGAGATCTGCAGCGTCATCGGCAGGACCATGGCAACGACGTCGATGCCGATGGCGCCATCGACCCAGAGCTGGACGGCAACCCAGGTTGTGCCGGCGATCAAGAGACCGGAGAGGATGGCAAGCCCGATGGAGAAGAGCGATAGCCAGCGATGCTGGGTGATCATCCGGCCAGTATGCTTGTCGACGCTTTCGCGCACGAAGGCATCCTCCTCCTCAGGCCGGGCGAAGAGTTTCACCGTCATGATATTGGTATAGCTGTCGACGATGCGACCGACCATTTCCGAGCGTGCATAGGCAATCGCCTTCGAGCCGCGGCGGATCTGCGGCACGATCAGGATGAGGAAGCCGATATAGGCGATCGTCCAGAGCGCCACCGGCAGCACCAGCCACCAGCTGGCGGCTGCCAGAAAGGCCGCAGTGATGACGCCAAGCGCTGCGAGATACCAGACGACCGAGATGATCGAGACGACCGAGCTTCGAAGCGTGTGGCCGATTTCCAGGATGCGCGAGCCGATGCGCCCGGCGAAATCATTCTGAAAGAAGGAGATGTTCTGGCGGATGACATGCCAGTGGCTCTGCCAACGGACCATATTGGTGACACCCGGGGCAATCGACTGGTTGAGCACCAACCCCTGTAGCGTCGTCACCAACGGACGAATGACGAGAACCAAAACAATCAACCCGAAGATCAGCCCGGAAGCCTCGGAAAACACCTGTTCTTTCGGCGTCGAGGTCATCACCTCCACAAGACGCCCCATCAACACCGGGATCGCGGCATCGGCAATGGCGACGAGCAAGCTCGCGAGCAGAAGTGCGATGAACAGCCCCTTCGCCTGGCGCACGAAGAACCAGTAGAAATTGAGAAGTCCTTCCGGCGGATCCCCCGGCGTCTCGCGGGCGGTGGGAACGATAATGGTCTCGAAATAGCGGAGCATGAAAAGAACTCTGGAAAAGGCAGTCTCCGGAAGCGGAAGATGCGGGGCGAATCGGGAGAGGAAGAGGCCGGATTGAAGGCCTGCCATGCGGCGCTGGCAATGGGACAAATTCACGGCGGGATTGCATTGTCGGCAGAACAACCGGCCTCGGTCGTCAGAACGAACAAAAGGCGCCTCGCAAGGGGCGCCTTTTGCTCTTTGCCACCTCTCTGGTCAAAGACCTTGGGGAGGAGCGAGGTGGCAGGTGATTGCGCTAACCTGCCACGCGTGCCTTGTCCCATTCATCCCGCCGCAAGACGAGAATCTCGCGCAGCAGTTCTGCCTGGATCACCGCGCCCACTTCGGCTGCCGGTTGTGGTTCGAGCATATTGTCATGTCCGCAATCGAGCGTACGCAGATAGATCCGACCACCGATATGCGGCAACCAGGCCTCCGGCGCATATTGGATCACCCTGTGAGTGGCGCCAGCGGCCATGACACGTCCGGCGCGGAAGAAATGCAGGTCGACATCGACATGCCCCGGCACGAAGCGCCCCGCCATATGGAAATTGTCCAGGATCGTCTGCCGCGCCCTGTCGACCAGCTTTGGATCATCAAGCCCGGTATAGGAGAGATAGCCGGAATTCTGCTGATAGAAACGCTCGACGGCATAATCGCCAAGCCCCTTCAGCGTCTCGATGCCTTCGGCATCCTCTGACGGGCCGCCGAAGAAGGCCATACCCGCCTCCACCAGCGCCTTCTCCTCCAGATGGCCGGACTGCGGCTCGAAAATGTAGGAGTCCAACATGCCGAGGAAGGCGACATGCTCTCCGTCCGCGCGCAGCAGTCTGGCGATCTCATGGGCCACGAGTCCGCCCAGCGACCAGCCGAGCAGATGGTAGGGGCCGTGCGGTTGCCGGCTGCGGATACGCTCCAGATAGCGCGCCGCCATGCCCTCCACGGATCGCGGCCCACCTTGGGCGTCGCTCAGGGCGTCTGCCTGCAGCGCATAGATCGGCACGTCTTCGCCGACATGCTGGGCAAGGCCAAAAAAGCCCCAGCCGAGGCCGAGCAGCGGATGGATGCAGAACAGCGGTGGCCGATTGCCATGCGCCTTGATCGGCAACATCGGCTGCATCAGCGAATGCGGCTCGTCCGCCACCTCCAGCCGCTCCGCGAGCGCCGCAATCGTCGGGGTTTGGAACACGGCGCCGAGCGGCACTTCGCCGTTCAACCGGCTGCGCAGAGCCGAGATCATGCCGGCAGCGGCGAGCGAATCCCCACCGAGCGCGAAGAAGTCGTCATGCACCCCGACGCTATCGAGACCAAGTACCTCGCACCAGAGCGCGGCGATCGCCCGCTCCGTCTCATTGCGCGGCGCAACCGCATTCTCCTGCACGCAAGACTGCGGCGCCGGCAGCGCCTTGCGATCGATCTTGCCATTGCCGTTGAGCGGCAGGACCGGTAGCGCCACATAGAGCGCCGGAACCATATGGCTCGGCAAGACGCCTGCAAGCCGTTTCGCAAGCTCGGTGCCTTCGGGAAGAACGCCCTCCCCATCGGGCACCAGATAGGCGACGAGACGTTTTTCCAGACCCTGATCTTCGCGCAGCACCACCACGGCCTGCTGTATGCCGTCCATGGCGACCAGCGCCGCCTCGATCTCGCCCGGCTCGATCCGGAAGCCGCGGATCTTGATCTGGAAGTCGTTTCGTCCGAGATAGTCGAGCACACCATCCGCTCTCCAGCGCACAAGGTCGCCGGTGCGGTAGAGCCTGCCCTCGCGCCCTGCGAACGTGTCTGGGACAAACCGTTCTTCGGTCAGATCCGGTCGGTTGAGATAGCCCTTCGCAACACCCATCCCGCCGATCAGCAACTCGCCGACATAACCCGGCGGCACAGGCTGCCCATGCCGGTCGACAACATACACTTCGGTATTCCAGATCGGTCGACCGATCACCGGCACAGCAAGATCCTCGCCCGCAAGGGGCATGACCGTCGACCAGACCGTCGTCTCCGTCGGGCCGTAAAGATTGAGGATGGGGGAGCCGAGCTTTGCCATCGCCTGCGCGAGCTCAGGCGCCAGCGCTTCACCACCGACCAGGGGACGCAGCCCCTCGAGCCCGGAAACACCGTCCCGCAGCAAGGCGCGCCACAGCGAGGGCGTCGACTGGAACACGGTGATCCGTTCGCGCTTGATCATCTGGCGCAGCGCCTGTGGCTCGCGCACGGTATCGCGGCTGGCAATGACTGTGACAGCGCCAACAGTGAGCGGCAGGAAAAGCTCAAGTACGGCGATGTCGAACGCGATCGTGGTCACCGCCAGCAGGCGGTCACACGGTTTCAGTTGCACAATGTCCTGCATGGCGAGCAGGAAATTGCTGAGGCCCCGATGGGCGATCTCCACACCCTTGGGACGTCCGGTCGAGCCGGAGGTGAAGATCACATAGGCCGTTTCCTGCGGCCCGGGCGGGAGCGGCAATGCAATGTCCGGCAAGTGGGAATGCACATCCGGCTGCAGGTCTTCATAAACGCGCGGGACAGCCCCCAAATCGACCTCGTTCTCCAGCGACGTGGTGGTGACCACGATTGCCGGCCTTGCCTCAGACAGGATGGCAGAAAGCCTGTCGCTGCGGTCGGACGGATCGAGCGGCAGATAGGCAGCACCGCTCTTGAGGATCGCGAGCAGGATGACCACCATCGCTTGCGATCGTGGCAATGCGACGGCCACGAGATCACCCGTACCGATGCCAAGCCGCAGCAGATGTCCGGCCCACTGGTCGGATTGCCGGTCAAGCTCGCCATAGCTGAGCGCCGTCTCTCCGAAGACCACTGCCGTTGCTTCCGGGCTGCGGACCACCTGTCGGGCAAACAGCACCGGCAGGCTGACGAGCTCAACCGGGCGTCCCGTTGCGTTCCACTCGAACAGCACCTTGTGGCGCTCATCCGGCAACAGCAGCGAACGTTGCGACAGGGGGACATCCGGCTCGCGGACCAGGCTGTCGACCAGACCGATGAACCGCTTCTGATGATCGACCAGTTCCGCAAGGTCATACAGGCCGGGATTGGCGTCGAAGTCGAAGCGAACGGGGCTTCCATCACCCCGATCATAGGCGAAGATGGTCAGATCGCTCATCGTGCCATTCGACAGGTTGCGGGCGGATGCCGGCAGGCCGTTGAAATCCAGCTGGTAGTTGAATGGCTCGATGTTGACGCCGAGCCATGCGATCTGCTGATCCCGATGTGAAAGGTTCATATCGCGACGCATGTCTTCGTAGCGATAGCGCTGGTAGCGAAGGGCGCGGGACATTTGCTGCGTGACCTGCCGGATCAGGTTCGAAAATGTGGTGTCCGCCCCGATGCGGAAACGCAGCGGCACCGCATTGGCGACCATTCCGGGAATGCGTCGCATGTCGGCGCTGATCCGTGCCGTCACCATGGTCAGGATCGTCAGATCCTCGACATCGGTCGCCTTGGCGTAGTAGCTCGCCACGAGCGCGATCAGGGTCTGTGGCAGACTGCCGCCCGCCTGACGTCCCAACGCCTCGATGGCGCCGATGCGGTCCCGCTCGATCTCGACGCTGTGGCGCAACAGGCCGCCAATCGGCTCCATCTTGCGGCGCGTCAAGGTCACCGGGTCCGGCAGGCCCCGCAATTGCTCCTGCCAATAGCTACGGTCCCGTTCGAAATGCACGGACCGGCGATAAGACTGCTCATAGGTCTTCAAATCATCCGGCGAACCAAAATCGCTTGGCGCCGCAGCGCGCCCAGTCTCCAAGGCACCATAGAGCTCGGCCACCCGATGCGCGAGCAACCCACCGGAGAAACCATCAAGCAGGATGTGATGTGCGGCGTGATACCAGATCCAGTGCCCGGCATCGACGCAGAGCAATGCGCAGCGCCACAAGTTGTCCTCAGCCAGATCGACAGGCTTGCGGATTTCCGCCGCCATCCAGGCCTCCGCCGCAGCAACGGGGTCCGCATCCTCGCAAAAATACACAACTGGAAATTGATCATCATGACCATCGAGCGACACCTGATAAGGCTGGCCATCCAGCTCGCGGATGCGGCATCGCAGCAGCGGAAGTTCTGAGCTCAATTGCCTCAGAGCCGCTATAAAATTCTTTGGATTGAGATTTCCGCGAATTTCGATCGCCTCAGCGATCATGAAACTCCAGTCGGAACCTGCAAGTTTCTCCTTGAGCCACATTCCATACTGTGAAGACGACAGTTCTCTTAGTTTGTTATTGTGTGAGAAGACAGAATTAATTGTCATTTGACACCTCAGTCTCAAAACAAGACGCAGACATGCGGCACCAACAGAAACGATTCTATTGGATCGATACGTGATAATTAGTTAGCGAAAACGATCTTTAGAGCTATTCCACATCATGGCGGGTGCCGTGATGCAGTTTCGTGATATTTATGTTTGTAAAGCCAACATAGCAGACTTTTTTTGTGCTGCGCAATGTGAGGCCCCCTATGATTTGTTGTTGGCAAAAACAAACAGGGCGCAATCTGGAAAACCCATACAAACGCATGGGTTGAGAAATGGAGGCAAGTGGCTGGATTGCACCGTGCAGCGCAGCATCATGCTGCGCCGCACGCACCAATCATCAACAGGATCAAGGGGCTAGCCTGCGGCGGAGGTGGCCGACACAGCGATCGGCCGCGAATCGACGGGCCGCAGGACATCGCGATCGCCTCACGTCCCGCAGAACGTCCGCGTCACCCGCTCGTCCGGCCTGGGCGGCACGCGCAGATCGGCGGTATCGGGATCCTCTGCATAGGGATTGGCAAGCGCCTCGACGAGACGATGGAAGAAGGAGAAGTCGCCATAAACAGCAGCGGCAATCGCCTCTTCGATTCGGTGGTTGCGGGCAATCAGCGCCGGATTGACTGCCTCCATCGCGGCCTGTCGCTCAGACGCTGACCTGTTGTCGTCGATGCGGGCGTGCCAGCGGGTGAGCCAGTCGGAAAGACCCGGCTGCGGGACCGTGAAGAGGTCGGTCAGCGTTTCCACGGCTGCCCCGCCGGCGACCCTGGAAAGCGCGCGGAAAGTCAGCGTGAAATCAGCCTCGCCCTGATGCATCAGCTCGAGGAAGTCGGTGACGAGCTGGCGGTCGTCTTCACCCTCGCCCGTCACACCGAGCTTTGCCGCAAACAGCGCCAGCCATTCAGCCTGGAAGACATCGCCGAAGGCTTTGAGCACGCCGTTTGCCGCTTCCAGCGCCTTGTCTTCGTCTGCATCGAGGAGCGGCAGCAGGCATTCGGCGAGCCGCGCGATGTTCCACTGGCCGATACCGGGCTGGTTGGCATAGGCATAGCGGCCGCGCTGGTCGATGGAGGAAAAGACCTTGCGCGGATCATAGTCGTCGAGAAAGGCGCAAGGGCCGAAATCGATGGTTTCACCGGAGATCGCCATGTTGTCGGTGTTCATCACGCCATGGATGAAGCCGACCGACAGCCAGCGGGCAATGAGCCGCGCCTGGCGTTCCGCAACCAGGGTCAGCATGGCGAGATACGGGTTCTCGGCCGCCCGCGCTTCCGGATAGTGCCGGTCGATGACATGGTCGGCGAGCGTCTGGACGGCCTCTTCATCGCCTTGTGCGGCAAAGAACTGGAAGGTGCCGACACGGATGTGGCTGGCAGCGACCCGGGTGAAGACGGCGCCGGGCAGCATGGTCTCGCGCATCACGGTTTCGCCGGTCGCAACCGCCGCAAGCGCGCGCGTTGCCGGCACGCCAAGCGCGGCAAACGCCTCGGACACGATGTATTCGCGGAGCACTGGGCCCAGCGCCGCCATGCCATCGCCATTGCGAGAAAACGCAGTTGGCCCCGACCCCTTGAGCTGAATATCGCGGCGTCGCCCCGCGCGATCGACGACCTCGCCGAGAAGCAGCGCACGCCCGTCGCCGAGCTGCGGGTTGAAATGGCCGAACTGGTGGCCCGCATAGGCCTGCGCTAGCGGCTCGGCACCCACGGGGATCACCTGCCCGCCGAACAGCTGGGCGAGACGGTCGCTATCCGCATCCGCAACATCGAGCCCCAGCTCCTCCGCCAGCGCCTGGTTGAAGCGGATCAGCTGCGGTGCGCGGGCAGCGGCGGGTTTTGCCGGTCGGTGAAAGCGTTGCGGCAGGCGGGCGTAAGTGTTGTCGAAGGAAAACAAAGGGCACTCCTGGTCCAGCAGCAAGCCGGACAATGTCATGGGCATCATCCAGATATGGGATCACCCGGCGGCGAGACAAGCAGAACTGCAGGGGATGACCGGGTTTAGGCTTAAGACCTGCCCGCCCTCCAACCGCCGATACCAGACGGTCGAAACTTCCAGGTGACACCGATCCCTTGCAGGCAAATGACCGGACGCGCTACGATCGGCGATGAAGTCCCGGGAGGCCAAGCGGCCTCTCCGGTCAAAGCCTGCGAGACCCCGATGCGCCCTGCCCGACAGCTGATTGCCGCCCTGATGCTCCCTCTTGCAGCGCTCGCCGCCTGCACGACGACCGAAGACGCCAATCGCGCGCTACAATCCCGCTGGATCGGCCAGCCGGCCGAGCGCTTCTTTGCAGCCTATGGCCCACCGATCGACGAATATCCGCTGTCCTCGGGCAAGATCTACACCTGGCGCGGTGGCGACAAGACGCGCTACATCCCACCGGTCTATTCCCGTCCCGAACCGGCCCGCACCATCGTGCGCACCGAAACCCGCCAGGACGGCTCGGGCCAGACGGTGACCCAGACCCGGGTCATCACCCGCGACCCCTTCTGGGAGCCGGAAGTGATTACGCCCGGCCGCTACGAGCAGCTCTTCTGCGAATTGCAGATCAACACCGACGCATCAGGCGTGATTTCGACGATCCGCGCCAGCAACGACACCACCGGCAACGGCTTCAGCCTGTCGCGCTGCGCGGAAGTGCTCGGCGTCGAGAAGTGACGATTTTGAAGTAATTCTGAAAGCAACAACTGCGGAATTAAGATTAGAAGCAATACATCGCTTGAACGAACGATCAGGCTATGTCTGTTTCTGAGCCAGGATTCAACGCGACCAACCGGGCGCGCTAAGGATGCATCAGTTGATCGATGCGACCTCTGCGGCAATCGCGCGGTCATCCTGTGAGGCCTTGGGCAGAAGCGCGTCGCAGGCGCCCTTGTGGCCGGTCAGCTCCTTGACGAGATCATAGGTCGCGTCGGCGAGCGTCCAGCGGACGGCAGCCTGCAACCCTTCCTGCGACTTGCTGCCGATCTTGATGTCGAACAACTCGTCGGAGAAGAAGCGAAAGACCGAGGCGAAGACTTCGCGACCGACCGCCTGCTTCGAATAGGAATTGGCCTTGATGATGCGGGTGGACTTGGTGTCCGTGACCCGGATATCGACCGCAGCCGTCACGGCGAACCGTCGGGCACCGGCACCGGCACCACCAACGCTTGCCTCAAGGCCACCGGAATAGGTGTTGAAGTCGAGTTGGGTGATGACGCCGTCGATGACATAATCGGAGCCCCGCAGCGCGCCTTTAACCAGCGGCCGGAACGGCAGGCTCTCATCGCCGACCACGACATTGCCGCCATCGCCGAGAATCTGCTCGCGCGCACGGGCGATTTCCCATTCGGAGACGGCCGTATTCGACCGATTGACCTGCTTCACGCCCGCCTTTTGCAGCAGCGACACCATCATGCCGGCGCTGTCGCGCGGCAGATAATTGCCGGTTTCTTCAGACGAATAACGCCCGGTTTGATCCGTGATGACATGCACGGCGAATATGCGCGGATAGCGCTGAACCTCAGGGGTCTTGCTCAGGCATTCCAGGGCTGCATCGACAGGCGTGCGTGTCGCAATCGGAACAGGGCCGAGGAAGGGTTCCTTAGGGGCTTGCTCCGCCGTTTGCGATTGGCAGGCGGCGAGAAAAATGACCGGAGCAAGCAGGAGGCCACGCAATTTACCAGAAGTCATGCCTCGGGCCTCAATTGTTCAGGATCGAATTGTTGCTGTCGGTCTGGGTGATCGTCTGGGCACCCGAATTGGTCTGGGTGGTGGTGATCGTGTTGCCGGATCCGTTGATCGTGATGGTCGTGGCATTCCCGGTCTGCTGCGTGCCCAATCCGGCCGCCGAACCGACGCCCGTCGCGGGAAATTTGCCCTGCAGTTCCAAACGTGTGCGCTCGAGATTGAGAAGGACCTGGCGCTCATTGGCCGAGCGAAACTGATAGGGCCGATCTTCGCCAAGACCATTCGCGACCGCCACGGAGGGCGCCATGACAGCGAGCATCAACAGCCCTGCAGCATATCTAGAAATGACCATAACACCCCCCTACAATTCTACAGTTTACTAGCCTCTTCCAAGCCGTATCCGAAGGATGGGATAGCACTAAAGCCAGCCTGAAACAGCGAAAATCTACTGCAAAAACAGACAAGCGGAGAAGACATCTCCCATTCGTTGCCTAAAGACAACACAATTGAACAACAACGGATAAACCACTGATGACACTAGACAATAGAAGATGGATGACGCAACAATCATACGACACAGAGCGAATGTATAGGTCAATTCCATGCGTACATTTATATCTATGACACTTGCTATCGGTCTCACCGCCTCGCCGGCGGCGGCCGAGACCAACACGGTCGAAAATTTTGTCCGCGCCATGGTGGAGCTGAAGCGCACGGGCGCGACCTGCGAGCCCTATGTGCAAGGCTCTCCGCTCAGCCTCATGGCTGGCATCGACGCCTATTTCGTTGCGTTGAAACAGCCCATTCCAAACCCGGTGGACGAGCGGACCAGGGACAGCATCGGCAAATTGATCAAGCAGCACGCGGCTTACATTTGCTCGACGAAACTTGTGAAGGCGCAGAACAACTACATTAATGCTGCCGGGAATTACATGAGCAACAAGCCGGAAGAATGGCCGGATGCCCCCTGGATCGACTTCCCGCAGTGGTGTCAGGACCCGGCCTGCGCGGAATACTGAGATCCCGTTTTCGAGCTGCACTCAGACGAAGTTCGCGCCTCATCCAAGGGAAATTCCTCAGCGTTCGATCACCACAGCATTGCCAGTCTGAGACACGGCGCCCGCATTGGCACCCTGGACGGACTGGCTGTATTCGGCCGACTGCACCACGTCGACAGCCTGGGACGAGCCCTCTTCGGCCGTCGCTTTCAGGACAATCATGTTGACATAGTTGTTGGAGTTTTGCGTGATGTTCGGCGAGGTGATCTGGGTTAGCCCCTGAAGGGTCATCACCTCGACGCGGTTGTTCACAATCTGCTCGCCATTGCTGGAGGTCTGCTCCAGATAGCCGATGTTCTCGGCCTCGATATAGTTGGCGATATTGGTGCCATTCTGGCTGATCGAACCCCAGCGCGCACCATCTTCAAGCCGCACGACATTGTTGATGATCTGGTCGCCTGAGAAATCGCGGATCACCTCGTCGACATCGCGCGCGACGATGATATTGCCGAGATTGCTCCCCTCCTGCACGATCGCGCCGGCACCACCCGCACCCGTGACATCAATCTGGTTGTCGACACGCTGCTCCGCCTGCTTGGTGAAATTCTGCGAGCTGAGCGCTACCGACTGCTCGGAATAAACCAGGTTCATGGTGTTGGTGCCCGACTGGCGCAGAGTGCCCGGCAGGTCCGGCAGAACCAGGTTGTTCTTCGCGTGCTGCACCGAGCCATCGGCGAAATACTGCTCGACATTGCCGATATCACCGCCGACAACGGCGTTGCCGGTATTGGATGCCTCCTGCTCGATCGTTTCAAGCGCGGAGACCGCATTCAGAATGATGTCATTGACGGAGAACTGCTTGCCCTCGAAATCCTGGCGCACGCTGTCGAGCGGCCGATCGCTGACATCGATGATGTTACCAGCATTGGCCGAGGTCTGACGCGCCGACTTCGCGATGGACACGTTGCTCCAGCCGAGCGCCTGACTTGCATCCTGCTGCCCCTCAAAGCTCTGGACAATCTGCGCCGACCGAACAAGCTCCTGCGCCGGAATGAGCGCCAGCGGCTCAGCGACCGGAAGACCGGGCCAGGCAACCAGAACCGCGCATGTCACGGCTAAGGAAACTCGATATCTCCAGGACATCGGAACAATCACCTTGGCTCATCATGAGCCAGGCCCCCACACATTCATCGAAAGAAATGAAAAGGCCAGGCTGACGGATCAGCCTGGCCAAAGGTCCGATCAGTTCAGGTCGCCGATCGAGTTGGCAACGTTGGTTGCACTCTGAACGACCGCCTCGACGGTGCCATTGGCATCGATCAGGTTCGAAGCGTTCTGAGAGACGAACGCGAGCTGGTCGAGTTCAAGATCGCCACCGATGGTGCCGATCGAAACCAGGTTCGCCGCGTTGACGGCCGTCTGGTTCAGATCCCAGACCTTCGACGACGAGCTGACGGAGTCGGCAACGTTGCTAGCCTTCTGATTGACATGGGAGAACTGAGCAAGCGTGGTTCTGATTTCCGGCGCCGAAACGCTGTTGATGACGTTCGTTGCGCTCTGGCTCGAAGGGACAACGGCATCACCTAGCATGGCGTTGCCATCAATCCAGTCCTTGAACTCGATGGTGTTCAAGGCCTCCTGACTGCCCCAAGCCATCTGGGAGACGTCACCGAGATCAGCCAGATCCGACGTGATCAGGTTGGTGGCGTTGACCGCTTCCTGAGCAACGTCTTCCGCCGTCAGCGCAACCTTGATGTCGTTTACTGCGGACTGATCGACAAAGGCATCCTGACCCACTTCGTCAAGCATCTCGCCGGTGTCGCCAATCGTGCCCAGAGAGATCGAGTTGGCCACGTTGGTTGCACTCTGCGTCACATCGGTAATGACCGCGCCGTTCCGGTAGGGACCGTAATAACCCCAATTCCAACCGGTATCGATCTCGTTGGTCGCGTCCTGATCGCCCGTGGACTTCTGCATGATCTTGTCGATAGCACCGGCATCGACAGACAGCGTGACGAGGTTCGCCGCATTGACTGCCGTCTGCGCAACAGTATCTGCGAGATCCGCATCGTAGATCTTGTTCATGGCAGACTGGTCGCCAAACGAGAACTGCCTGATCTTTTCGAGAGCATCAGCGGCGCCCGTACCGTCGTCCTTGCCCAAGCTGATCGAGTTCGCAACGTTCGTTGCTTCCTGCACAGCACCGACGACGTCGACCTTGTTAAACTTCGGCGGCTCAATGCTGTTAACGGCGCCCTGCTTGACCATCGACTTCTGATAGACTTCGGTCAGGTTGCTGGCATCGACCTTCGAAACGAGGTTGGCCGCATTGACCGCTTCCTGGGTGACGTCAGTTGCCGTCTTGACGTCCTCGATCTCGTTGAGCGCATTCTGAATGCCCATCGCAAACTGGCTGATATCGGCATCCACGTCCGTCGCAAACGCCGACGTCGACGCCATCAGCGCCAGTACTGAAGCTGCGATTACACTTTTCATGGTCTCTCTCCTCTGCTTCACCTATCGCCCCGATTTCAATCCGTACTCAACCACCTCAGACAGAGAATAGGTCGTACCAGACAACAGAGCTTCTCACTCCCCCAGAGTCATTCTGAGGAATATCAAATAAATTCAACGATTTTTCTCAGCCATACAGAAGATACGCGGCTTTTCTGATTACAGAACAAGAACGTTCGCACTCGCAGCAATGACGCCGCCACGCAATACAGCACTCAAAACATAGCGATATTTTAATGGTTGCGTAACAATACTGACGATTGAACAGACTTACGCCACCGAGATACAAGCACGCCTTCTTTGCTTGCGTCAATACTTTATTAACACAAAATTAATGACGATAAATGACACTGGATTGCCGGTTTATTTCGTTTTCGAATCAGCCTCTTGCATATCTTTAGTTGCACGAGCGACTGAATGTTCCGCCTAAACACCCTAAATTTGGCCTGGTTCCAGCGCCCACAAGGAGCGCGCCGAGCGCTGTGCGACCACGCTTGCGGCGCTGCGGCAAAGTAACCGTCTGTACTACTGTCGGTCCTGCACAAGTCTCCGCCGCAGACGCCGTCGCCCACCCCCGGCATTCGACGTAGGCTTGTTTGAGCCTTTGCCGTGGACATCCGCGGACGGGTTACGCTAGGTTCACGGATGGTTTAAGGGGACGATCGGCGGGACCGAATTCCGGCCGCCTTGAGTCGACCAAATAGAGGGACGAAAAAGACATGTTGAAGCGCCTTTCATTCACCGCCACCCTGCTTTCGCTGGCAGCAAGCCCCGCCTTCGCGCACTTGGATCCGGCAGCCCATGGCTCGCTGATGGCCGGCATCTCGCACCCGATCTTCGGCGCCGATCACATCCTGGCCATGGTCGCCGTGGGCGTCTGGGCAAGCCAGATCGGCGGCCGCGCGCTCTGGGCTGTTCCGGCTGCCTTTGTCTCTATGATGGCCGTTGGCTTCGGCCTGGCCGTTGCGGGCGTAGCCCTGCCCTTCGTCGAGCCGGCGATCCTCGCTTCGGTCATCGGCCTTGGTCTGCTGGTCGCAGCCGCCGTGCGCATGCCCGTCACAGCATCCGCCGCCGTCGTCGGCATCTTCGCCCTCTTCCATGGCCATGCCCATGGCGGTGAACTCGGTGCCGCCGGCGCCCTGTCCTTCGGCCTCGGCTTCCTGATCGCAACCGCCGCCCTGCATGGCGCCGGCATCGCGCTCGGCCTCGGCGTGACCCGCTTTGGCCCTGCTGTCGCCCGGATCCTCGGCCTTGCAACCGTTATCGGCGGCGCCGCGATCGCCCTCGGCTGACACCACCCTTCGGGCCGCATAACGGCTCTTTCATTCGACCGCCGCGAAGCCCGGTTCCATGCCGGAACCTTCGCGGCGGTTTTGCGTTTCGGTCCGCCGACAGACCGCGCCAGGCCAAGCGACGATGGCAGAGAATGAGCAAAATATTCTCATTTGCCCATTTTATTTGCTCTTTTCTCTCATCCCTCACGGGCTGCGATCTGCGAAGACGGCGACACCGAGTTATGCAATGAAAGGACGTTCCGATGCGTTGGCTCAAGACGATCGCAGTGGCTGCAACCCTGCAGACCCTCATTTTCCCGCAGGCCTTCGCCGGCGAGAACCTCGACCAGATCAAGGCGGCAGGCGTCATCAAGATCGGCACCGAGGGCACCTACGCGCCCTTCACCTTCCACAATGCCGACAACAAGCTTGTTGGTTTTGATGTCGAAATCGGCGAAGCCGTCGCCGCCAAGCTCGGCGTCAAGGCTGAGTTCGTCGAAGGCAAGTGGGATGGCCTGATCGCCGGCCTCGACGCAAACCGCTATGACGCCGTCATCAACCAGGTCGGCATCACCGAGGCCCGCAAAGAGAAGTACGACTTCTCCGATCCCTATATCGTTTCCAAGGCCGTGCTGGTCGTCAAGAATGACAACGACGAGATCAAGAGCTTCGAGGATCTCAAGGGCAAGACCTCTGCCCAGTCGCTGTCCAGCAATTTCGGCAAGATCGCCGAAGCGGCCGGCGCTGAACTCGTCGGCACCGACGGTTTCGATCAGTCGATCCAGCTCGTGCTGACCGGCCGCGCCGACGCCACGATCAATGACAGCCTCTCCTTCCTCGACTTCAAGAAGCAGAAACCCGACGCGCCGGTGAAGATCGCCGCCGAAAGGGCCGAAGCAGATGCCTCCGGCATCATCGTGCGCAAGGGTGATCCGGAACTGGTCGCCGCGATCAACCAGGCGCTCGCCGACATCAAGGCCGACGGCACCTATCAGAAGATCGCCGACACCTATTTCGGCCAGGACGTCTCGAAGTAACAACCACCCTCCCCTTGAGGGGGAGGGTCGGAGCGAAGCTCCGGGGTG
>JBHYDI010000010.1:0-182042 GCA_051861045.1 Allorhizobium sp. | reverse complement strand
CGCCGCCTTGCCAGAGAGACGCATGCAGCGGGAAAAGACGCCGAACGGGGCGCCGGAAGGAGCCACATTACTTACTTAGACAGGTTGCTTCTGGCGCCTCGTCCGAGACAAGCATGACCAACCCCGGAGGGAGCGATCCCGACCGGCGGCGAAGCTTGGGGTTTTTGACATTTTGAACATGCTGCCACACCCCTGGAGACCGCAGACACGCTGGCAGATCCTCGGGACGAAGCCCGAGGATGACGATCGCGGAAAGGAAGAGCATCCTACACAATCGTTGCAACACGAAACGTATGCGGCGCATACCCGGCCCAACCCCAGATGCCGTCATCCTCGGGCTTCGTCCCGAGGATCTGCAAGGGGTTCATTCCGCACAAGGTGAGCGGTGGGTGGAAGCCTCACCGAGCCCCCCTATTGCGAAATCTGAGGTCAGCCCTCATTGGGCCAACTCCTCTCACAGCCTTCGCGCGGCGTCGCCCTCACATCAGAACCAGCAACAACACCCCGAACACAATCAACACGCAGCCGGCGATCTCCAGCCTGTTGATCCGCTCCTTGAAGAACAGCACCGACGACGCAAAGGTGAAGAGCATCTCGACCTGGGCCAGCGCCTTGACCACTGCCACCTGCTGCAGCGTCATGGCGATGAACCAGCCGAAAGACGCCGTGGCGCCGACGAAGCCGACGAGGGCGCTGACTTTCCAGGCGGCCCGGACGCGGGTGAGTTCTGCGCGGTCGCGCCAGGCCATCCAGCAAAGCATCGACAGCGTCTGGATGGTGATGACGACACAGAGCGTGTAGCCCGCCTGCACCATTGCATCGGGAGCGGGCAGGCTCGGCGCCAGCGACAGCGAGGCGGTGCGGTAGGCAATCGCGGAGATGCCGAAGAAGAAACCGGAGGCAAGCCCGATCAGCGCGGTGCGACTGGTGACCGAGGTGACGAGGCTCAAGGGTGTGAAGGGTGTGAAGGCCGTGCGGGCAACCGAGATCAGCATGACGCCGAGGATGGAGACGAGGATGGCGGCTGCAGTGCCAAGGCCGATCGTTTCGCCGAAGAGGATCAGCGCCAGAAGTGCGGCCTGAGCCGGTTCTGTTCGTGAGTAGGCCGTACCGACGGCGAAGTTGCGGAAGGAGAACAGGTGCACCAGGAGGAAAGTCGCCGTGATCTGGGCGAGTGCCCCGATGACCGCCCAGATCGCGAAGGTCGCTCCGGGCACCGGCAGCGGCCGGCCGAGGCCGAAATGCAGGATGGCGAGATAGAGGAAGGCGAAGGGCAGGCCGAAGCCGAAGCGGACGAAGGTTGCCCCTGTCGTGCCCATCCGACCTTTCAGGTGTTTCTGTAGCGTCGAGCGCAGGTTCTGAAGGAAGGCGCTGCCAACCGTGATGAGGGCCCAGAGTTCCATGGGAGAGCGTCCAGAAGAGCCGCAGCGCGGGGATGTCGGCTTGCGGCGGAGATAAAAGAGAGTGGTGGATTTGGCCAGAGCACTTTGGGCTCGAGGCCGCGTGGATCACGCGGCGCGCTTACGGATGGTGCCTGAGCTCACCGGATGGAAGCGCGCGGGAAGGCGCTTGCGGTCCTGCAGGACCACGACCCGTTCCATCGCCGAAATCGCCATCTTCTTTCCCATCTTTCCGAGATAGCACTTCCCGAAGCGGCGACCAATGCTAATTAGAGGCAACACGCCTGGTGTCATCAGGCCATCCGCACTGCCCCAAGAGGACCCGATGAACACCCCAGCAAAGATCCCCTCGCCTGCCGATTTCTCTCATGTCCGCGACTGGGTCTTCGACCTCGACAACACGCTTTACCCGCATCACATCAATCTCTTTGCGCAGATCGACACGAACATGACCGCCTTCGTGGCGGAGATCCTGCAGATGGAACCGGCCGAGGCGAAGCTACTGCAGAAGCAGTACTACCATGAACACGGCACGACGCTTGCCGGGCTGATGCTGCATCACAAGGTCGATCCGAACGCCTTTCTCGAGAGGGCGCATGCGATCGACTATTCAGCCCTGATCCCGGACGAGGCGTTGGGCACTGCGATCAAGCGGCTGCCGGGGCGGAAGTTCATCTTCACCAATGGCACGGTGGCGCATGCGGAGGCCGCAGCCCGGGCACTCGGCATTCTCGACCATTTCGACGACATCTTCGACATTGTCGCGGCCGATTACGTGCCGAAGCCGGCGGGTGCGACTTACGACAAGTTCGCCAGCCTCAACCGCATCGATACGAAACATGCGGCGATGTTCGAGGACCTGCCGCGCAATCTGATGGTGCCCAAGGCACTCGGCATGAAGACTGTGCTGCTCGTGCCGCGCAACCTTGGAACGGCGATCCTGGAGACCTGGGAGCGGGTCGAGCATGTCGACGCAGAAACCGTCGATTACCTGACCGACGATCTCACCAGCTTCCTGCAGGCGCTGCTCGCGGACGAGGGGTGAGCGGAAGCTTACGAAAGTTTCATGCAGCTTACAGAGAGTTAAGTAGGGCCTGAGCCTCGCCGCCGCTACGGTCATCCCATCGAAGCAGACACTCGAAAGGATATCCCAATGAACGGCAAGACCCTGACGCTGGCCGCCGTGGCAGCCTCCCTCCTCATCGGCACCACCGCCGGCGGCGCCTTTGCGCAGGACCGCGGCGAGCGCCGTGGCGGCCCTGGCCGTGGTGGTCCGGAAGTGATGTTCGTGCAGATGCTGCAGCAGCATGACACCAACAAGGACGGCAAGATCAGCAAGGAAGAAGCGACGGCCGCAGGCACCGCGATGTTCACGGCCATCGATGCCGACAAGGACGGCGTGCTGACCCCTGGCGAAATGCGCCAGCACCGCGAAGCCATGCGCGAAGAGCACAAGGCGGAACGGGAAGCGATGCGCGCCGAGCGTCAGGCGGAACGGGAAGCGGCCGAGGCCGATGCTCCTACCCCGCCCCCGGGTGATGCACCCCAGGAACAGGCCATGAATGACGATGGTCCGCGTGGTGAGGGCAAGGGCCCGCACGGCAAACGCCACGGCTGGCACAATGAACGTGCCGAGCGCGGCGAGGATCGCGGTGGCCCCGACGGTATGCGCGGCGAAGGCCGGATGATGCGAGTGGCCGACACGGACGAGAACGGCCAGATAAGCCAGGCGGAAGCAACCGCCATGGCCGACAAGATGTTCACCCGGATGGACCGCAACAAGGATGGCGTCATCAGCGCCGACGACATGCCGAAGCGGCCGATTATGATGCGCTGATCGGAAGATCAGCACAGCACTGGAAGAAACGGGCGGCCCCTTATGGGGCCGTTTCGTCGTTCAGGTCATAGAAGTCGGCGATGATCTTCCAGGCTTCTTCGGCAGTCTCGGCAAACTGGAAGAGATCAAGATCCTCGGGCGCGATCGTGCCGAAGGCCGCGAGTGCCTCGAAATTGATGATGTCCTCCCAGAAGGCCCGCGAGAACAGGATGAGAGGGATCGGCGCCATGCGCTTGGTCTGGATCAGCGTCACCGTCTCGAAGAGTTCATCCAACGTGCCGAAACCGCCGGGGAAGATCGTGATCGCCTTGGCGCGCATCAGGAAATGCATCTTGCGGATGGCGAAGTAGTGGAAGTTGAAGCTGAGCTCCGGCGTCACATAGGGGTTCGGCGCCTGCTCGTGCGGCAGGACGATGTTGAGGCCAACCGAGGGGGCGCCGACCTCTGACGCGCCGCGATTGCCCGCTTCCATCACGCCCGGGCCACCGCCGGTCACCACGACATATTCGTGGTAATCCATCTTCTTGGCCTGGGCGGAGCAGAGCTGGGCGAACTTGCGGGCCTCTTCATAATAGATCGAGGCGTTTTCCAGGTTCTTCTTCTGGATATCGTTCTTCGCCGCCCAGGCCGCCTCGCCGGGGGCCGGGATGCGGGCACCGCCGAACATGACAACCGTCGACTTGATGCTCCGCTCGGTGAGGATCATCTCCGTTTTCAGGAGTTCGAGCTGCAGGCGGACGGGGCGAAGCTCCTCGCGGCAGAGGAATTCATCGTCGACATAGGCGAGCGTATAGGACGAAGACGCGGACTGCGGGGTGCGCGGAATGACCTGCGCCGTCTGCTTGTCGGTCGAGCTATCCTTCAGCGGATCCCAGGATCCGTCCTTGCGCCTGTGCTTGCCGTTCTTCCACCGTGCCATGCCTCTTCCTTTCCAAAACGCAGAGCTCCTGCGGCTGTTTTCTTCCAGCCCTTTATGCGCTAGAGCTTTGCGCGAATTTTCGATCAGATCCTGATCGTTTCCATCCCCACGGTAGACAACGAAGTTTAAGGAATTCAGATGAGCGCCTCCGATCTCACCCAGCTCGAACACGTCATCGAAGCGGCATTCGACAACCGCGATACGGTTTCGACCACCACTACGGGCGAGATCCGCGATGCCGTCGAGACGGCGCTCAACCTCCTGGACAGCGGCAAGGTTCGCGTCGCAGCCCGCGGCGAAGATGGCACCTGGACCGTGCATCAGTGGCTGAAGAAGGCCGTTCTCCTCTCCTTCCGCCTGAACGACATGGAAGTCGTCAAGGGCGGCCCGGGCGCTTCGACCTGGTGGGACAAGGTTCCGTCGAAGTTCGAAGGCTGGGGCGAAAGCGAATTCCGCTCGGCCGGCTTCCGCGCCGTACCGAACGCCGTCGTCCGCCGCTCGGCTTACATTTCCAAGGGCGTTGTCCTGATGCCGTCCTTCGTCAATCTCGGCGCCTATGTCGGTGAAAACACCATGGTCGACACCTGGGCGACTGTCGGCTCCTGCGCCCAGATCGGTGCGAACGTGCATCTCTCCGGTGGCGTTGGCATCGGCGGCGTGCTCGAGCCGCTGCAGGCCGGCCCGACGATCATCGAGGATAACTGCTTCATTGGCGCGCGTTCGGAAGTCGTCGAAGGCTGCATCATCCGCGAAGGCTCGGTGCTCGGCATGGGCGTTTACATCGGCAAGTCGACCAAGATCGTCGATCGCGCCACCGGCGAAGTGATGTATGGCGAAGTGCCGCCCTATTCCGTCGTCGTTGCCGGCTCGATGCCGTCCGGCAATGCGGTCATGGCGAACGGTCTGCCGGCACCACATCTCTACTGCGCCGTCATCGTCAAGCGTGTCGACGAGAAGACCCGCTCGAAGACGGGCATCAACGAACTGCTGCGCGACTAAGCGCTCATGGCCGGGCCGAGACAGGAGACAACGGTCGGCTGGGCGCTCTTCCTCTGGGACGGGCGCGTCGGTCGGCGCGTCTTCATACTCGGCACGCTGTTCTGGATGATGGCGAACGCGGCCGTGATCGCGTTCGTGACGGGATCGGACGACATTTCGCCCGGCTCGTTTTCACTTTTCCTGACGACTGCGAGCCTGTCGCTCGTCTCGCTGCTGATGCTGGGCACGAAGCGGCTGCACGATATCGGCATGCCGGGCATGGCATCCGTTCTCTTGCTGCTGCCTGCCTTTTCGCTGATCCTTTTTTTCGTGCTCTGCGTCTGGCCGCCGGTTAGAGACGACAACCGTTACGGGCCGGGATCGGACATGCGTTCGTCCTGAGCGGTGGGTGACAGGTTCGGGCGGATCAGCTAAGTCTGGCGCATCTTCTCAAGGCACCGACGGCCGGGCTGAACCGGACCTCGGTCAATCCCGTAAAAGTGTTCATGACCGCTACTAATCCCGTCGATGTTCTCCAGGCCCTCATTCGCTGCCCTTCCGTCACGCCTGCCGAAGGCGGTGCGCTCGATGTGCTCGAAAACCTGCTCTCGCCTCTCGGTTTCCGCGTCGATCGCATGATCGCGAAGGACGAGGGCACGCCCGATATCGAAAACCTCTATGCGCGCGCAGGATCCGATGGACCGCATCTGATGTTTGCCGGCCATAGCGATGTCGTGCCCGTGGGTGCCGAGACCGACTGGAGCGCTGGCCCGTTCTCCGGCGATATCAGAGACGGCATGCTTTATGGCCGTGGCGCGGTCGACATGAAGGGCGGGATCGCCTGCTTCATCGCCGCCTATGCGCGACTGGTCGAAGCCGGCAAGGTGCCGAAGGGTTCGGTCTCGCTGCTGATCACCGGCGACGAAGAGGGCCCTGCCGTCAACGGCACGATCAAGCTTTTGGAATGGGCGGCGGAACGTGGAGAACGCTGGGACGCCTGCCTGGTCGGCGAGCCGACCAATCCCGATGCCCTCGGCGACATGATCAAGATCGGCCGGCGCGGCTCGGTTTCGGGCACCGTGACGGTCAAGGGCGTGCAGGGTCACGCGGCCTATCCGCATCTTGCCGACAATCCGGTGCGCGGCGCCCTATCGCTGGCGAAAAGCCTGATGTTCCCGGCCTTCGACATCGGCACGGAGAACTTCCAGCCGTCGAACCTGGAAGTCACCACCATCGATGTCGGCAATGCGGCGACGAACGTCATTCCGGCTTCGGCGCGCTTCAAGTTCAACATCCGCTTCAACGATGTCTGGACCGCCGATAGCGTCAAGGCCGAGATCATTCGCCGTCTCGATGCGGCGGCTGTTGATCCCGAGCTGCGGCCGGATCGTGCAGCGATCGGCTACGACATCACCTGGTCGGAGCGGCCAAGCCACGTGTTCCTGACCCGCAACAATGCGCTGATTGCCTCGCTGTCGGGTGCGATCGAGACGGTGACGGGCAAGACGCCGAAGCTCTCGACAACAGGCGGCACGTCGGATGCACGCTTCATCAAGGACTACTGCCCGGTTGTCGAATTCGGCCTTGTAGGGCAGACCATGCATATGGTCGACGAGCGGGTCGCTGTCTCGGATCTGGAAACGCTCACCGTGATCTACCAGACCTTCATCGAGCAGTGGTTCGCCCATGCCGACGCTTAAGGAGGTCGAGTTCTATCTCAAGGGCCTCTGGCTGCTGTTCAAGCAGGATCCATCAGGCTTTGCCTATCTCGACCTGACCGACCGGGGCGCGATGCGCTCCTTCTGGGCGATCCTCTGGGCGCTGCCCGCGATCCTGATCTCCTTTGCCTGGTGGCGCCTGCTGTATCTGCAGGGCCTGCCGGAAGGCACGGAGACGGGCGGCCTGTTCTTCTTCCGCCTGGCGCTGGTCGAGGCCTCCAACTGGCTTTTCCCGCTGATATTGCTCGGCATTCTGTGCTGGATGGTCGGGATCGGCGAGAAATACGCATCGATGGTCGTGGCGATCAACTGGCTCGCCGTGCCGGTATCCTATTCCTACGGCCTGCTGGTGCTGTTGATGATGTTTTTGCCAGCGCTTGCCGGGGTCGTGGCATTCCTGTGGCTCTTGCTGATGATTACGCTGATCGCTGCTCTCTTCCGCATCGTGAGGATGATTGTGGGCGACCAGTTGCTGATGGTCTCGACCATCATCATGGTGCTGCTTGTGCCGTCGATGATCATCGCGGAAGTGCTGGAACGCTATCTCGGCGTTTATCCGGGCTGAAAACGCATTTCAGCCGGTGAACGGCTCATCGCCGGGATAATCCACCCTCATGAAGAACAGCCCCTCGGGCGGCGCGACCGGTCCGCAGGCCGCACGGTCGCGGGCGTCGAGCGCTGCGCGTACATCTGACGGTGTCATCTTGCCCTCGCCTGCGAGCTTCAGCGTGCCGGCAAAGGAGCGGATCTGGTTGTGCAGGAAGCTCTGGGCGGTGGCGCGGATCTCGATGAGTTCACCGGCACGCGTGACATCCAGGCGATCGAGCGTCCGCACCGGGCTTTTCGCCTGACAATGGGCGGAGCGGAAGGTGGTGAAGTCGTGGTGACCAACGAGCTGCTGGGCAGCTTCGTGCATGGCCTCGTGATCGAGCGGCTTCGGCACCCACCAGGCCCGTTTGTCCTCCAGCGCCAGGCGCGCCGGGCGGGTGATGATGCGGTAGAGATAGTGCCGCCGCAGGGCTGAGAAGCGGGCGTCGAACTCGTCAGGCACGGCCTGCACATCGAGCACGGCGACCTGTTCGGACGCCATGGCCAGGTGGGCGTTCAGGGCATTGCGCAGCTTGTGCGGCACCCAGGCGCGAGAGAGGTCGGCATGGATCACCTGGCCCATAGCGTGGACGCCGGAATCGGTGCGGCCGGCACCCCGGATGACGACGGTCTCGCTGGTCAGCGACAGGATCGCCTGTTCGAGAGCGGCCTGGATCGAATGGCCGTTCTCTTGGCGCTGCCAGCCGACATAGGCCGACCCATCATATTCGACGGTCATCCGAAAGCGGGGCATCAGGCGATCACCGTGCCCTTGGGGAGCGGCGTGCCACGCAGGAAGTCCTCGGCGCTCAATGCCTTGCCGCCCGCCTTCTGCAGACGGACCAAGCTCACGGCGCCCGTGCCGCAGGCGATCGTCAGGCGATCGTCGAGAGCTGTGCCGGGGGCAGCGATCGCGCCCTGCCCTTCCGCCAGGCTCGAGGCGATGAGCTTGACGCGCTCGGACTTGCCGTTGACGTCCATCTCGGTCCAGGCGCCCGGGAATGGCGAGAGGCCGCGGATGTGGTTGTGCACCTCGGTCGCCGGGCGGGTGAAGTCGACGCGAGTTTCGGCCTTGTCGATCTTGGCCGCATAGAGCACGCCCTCTTGCGCCTGAACGACCGTTTCGAGTGTCCCGGCTTCGAGCTTCGCCATCGCCTCAACCATGGCTTCGGCGCCGACGAGGCTCAGGGCATCGTGTAGTTCGCCGGCGGTCATGTCGGGTCCGATCGTCACCTTGCGGGTGAGTGCGACGGGGCCGGTGTCGAGGCCCTTGTCCATTTTCATCACCATCATGCCTGTCTCGGCATCGCCGGCCATGATGGCGCGCTGAATGGGGGCAGCTCCCCGCCAGCGCGGCAGGAGCGAGGCATGGCCGTTATAGGCGCCAAGACGCGTACCGTTCAGGATTGCTTCGGGCAGCAGTAGGCCATAGGCGACGACGACGGCGACATCGGCCTGAAGTGCAACGAAGGCTTCGCGATCGGCGGGATCGCGGAAATTCAGAGGGTGACGAACCTCGATGCCAAGGTCTTCGGCCGCCAGATGGACCGGGGATTTCTGCAGATCGAGGCCACGGCGGCCACCGGGACGGGGCGGCTGCGAATAGGCCATGACAATCTGGTGGCCCGCCGCATGCAGCGCTTTCAGGGTCGCGACGGAGAAGTCCGGCGTACCCATGAAGATGATGCGAAGTGCCATTCTGTCAGCCTTCAAGCGCGGGGTTGATCACGCCCTTGATCAGATCTTCTGACGGGCGGCCTTGGTGAACCTCTTGATCACCATCTCGCGCTTCAGGCGGGAGATATGATCGATGAAGAGCACGCCGTTCAAATGGTCGATCTCGTGCTGAAGGCAAGTGGCAAGCAGGCCGTCGGCCTCGGTTACCGTCTCCTTGCCGTCGCGGCCGATCGACTTGACCGTGATCGAGGCGGGGCGCTCGACTTCGGCGTAATAGTCGGGGATCGAGAGGCATCCCTCTTCATAAACCGAGCGCTCGTCGGAGCTCGTCAGGATCTCCGGGTTGATGAAGACGAGCGGCGCGGGCTCTTCGCCTTCCTTGGCAAGGTCGATCACCAGGAGACGGCGCGGGACGCCGACCTGGATCGCGGCCAGCCCGATGCCGGGGGCCTCGTACATGGTTTCGAGCATGTCATCGATGAACTGCTCAAGCTCGGCATCGACGCGCTCGATGGGCGCGGATACCTGACGCAGCAGGGGATCGGGCAGGATGATGAGAGGCTTGATGGTCATGGCCTCCCCTTAGCGCAACTTCCCGGCGGAGGAAACGGAAAAAACGCTTCCGTTTCTCCGATTCTGAGCCGGATCAGGCGACCCGACGTTCCATCATGCGGCGCGCCTGCGGGGCGGCGTCGGCACGGGTGCGGATCTGCGACAGCTGCTCGACGAGACCGGCAACCTCCGCCCGCAGGCGGCGCGTCTCGTCCGAGGTGCGCTCCACCATGTCGCTGTTCTCATGGGTCAGCAGATCCATGTTTCGGGTGGACTGGTTGACCTCGTTAAGGCCGATCGCCTGATCCTTCGCGGCGGCTGCGATATCCGAGACGAAGGTGTCGATGGCATCAATGCGGGTGATGATGTCGTTCAGCGCCTCGCCGGTGCCGGTGACGAGGCTGACGCCTTCCTTCACCTGGGTCGAGCTCTGGGAAATCAACTGCTTGATTTCCTTGGCGGCGTCGGCTGAGCGCTGGGCAAGTTGGCGGACTTCCTGGGCGACAACGGCAAAACCCTTGCCAGCATCACCTGCGCGAGCGGCCTCGACGCCTGCATTGAGCGCCAGAAGGTTTGTCTGGAAGGCGATCTCGTCGATGACGCCGATGATCTTGGAGATCTCGGTGGAGGATTTTTCGATCGCGCCCATGGCGGAGACGGCCTGGGAGACGACGGTGCCCGAGGTCTTTGCCTGAAGCTGCGTGTCGCGCACCTCCTGCGAGGCGCGCTCGGCATTGGCGGCCGTCTGGCTGACGCTGACGGAGAGCTGCTGGAGAGCGGTCGAGCTCTCCTGCACGCCGCTTGCCTGGCGGGTGGTGCGGCTGGCGAGTTCGCCGGAAGCGTGCGCAATCGCGTCCGTGCCGGTCAGGATGCCTTCCGAAGCGCGGCGGATCGCGGCGAAAGAGGTGTTCAGGCGATCTACGGTTTCGTTGTAGTGGCCGGCCATTTCCTTGAAATTGTCGGGCAGGTCCGTCGTCATGCGGGCTTCGAAATCGCCCTGGGCCAACGCCTCCAGGCCGCGACGCAGATGCTCCATGGCAATGGCCTGATCGGCTGCAAAGCGGGCGCGCTCTTCTTCGAGGGCGTGGCGCTTGCTTTCCAGCTCTTCGAGATAGACGGAGATCGAATAGTCCATATCGAGCATGGCCGCCTTCACGACCGCTCGAAGCTTCTCGCCGAGCGAAATCGCATGCTGCTTGCCGAAGGGGAATGGCCAATGCTTGACCAGGACTCCAGCGAGGAGCTCGCCGACGAGCATCGAATAGCCGCCGATATACCAGCGCGGCTCAAGACCGATGCGGGCATGGGCCTTGCCGACGGCGGTGACGCCCTTGACGTAGTTCTCGTCGAAATTGCCACCGGCGACCTTGTCCCAGTGGCCGATCTGGGCATTTTTCGCACCGTTCATATGGGCGCCATCGCGGAAGTGGCCGGCGATCTTTCCGGTCTTTGTCACCTTGGCGTAGAACTTGTCGAGCGCACTACCCAGAACCTCCTTGATCGACGGGCGAAGCTCGGCCAGCGTGCTGCGCGTCTTCTGATCGATCTCGAGGAACTCCAGGCGTTCGGACAGGTCGTTCTGGGCTTTGGTGCTCATGATGCGATGCGGACTCTCGGGTTGATTGGTATCAAGTAGAACTGTCACGGTTTGTTGAACAGATCCTAAACGCATGGCGACAAATCATGCCGCCATGCGCGGTCGGCCGCAGAGGCTAACCCGCCATGCGGTAGCCGCCCTGGCTTGTGTTCTGCGACCTGCTGCCGGAGGTCTTAAAGCCCTGCAGGGCCTGCACCAGACGACCGGCTTCCTCGCTCAGTGTCGCCGTCTGGGCCGAGCTTTCCTCAACCATGGCGGCGTTGCGCTGGGTGATCTGGTCCATGGAGGCCACCGAGGTGTTGACCTCGCGCAGGCCGCCGGACTGGTCGGCTGCGGCAAGCGCGATCTTGCCGACGATGTCGTTGATCTCGCCGATGCGGACGATGATCTTGCCGAGCGCATCGCCGGCATTGTTGACAAGTCCGACGCCGGCCTCGACCTGGGTGGAGCTCTGGGATATCAGGTTCTTGATCTCGCGGGCAGCATTGGCGCAGCGCTGGGCGAGTTCGCGGACCTCCTGGGCGACGACGGCGAAACCACGGCCGGCCTCACCCGCACGGGCCGCCTCGACGCCGGCGTTCAGCGCCAGCAGATTGGTCTGGAAGGCGATCTCGTCGATCACGCCGATGATCTTGGATATCTCGTCGGACGACTTCTCGATTGCGCCCATGGCATCGACGGCGCGAGAGACGACCTCTTCCGAAACACGGGCCTCTGTGAGGGCGACGCCGACAACCTGCGATGCTTCCTTCGCGCCATCGGCCGTCAGCGTGACGTTCTGGGTGAGCTCGTGCAGGGCTGCCGTGCTTTCCTCCAGACCCGCCGCCTGCTGTTCGGTGCGCTGGGCGAGATCGTCGGTGGCATCGGAGATCGCGGCCGTAGACTTGAAGATCTCGTCTGCAGAGTGGCGCACGGTGACAATGGTCGAGCGGAGCGCTTCGACAGAGGCATTGTAGTCGCTTGCCATCTGCACGAAATTGGCCGGCAGATCATTCGGCAGACGGGCATCGAGATCGCCAGCGGAAAGCTTGGCGAGCACGCCGCGCAAGGCGGCGAGTGCTGTTGCCTGCTCCGCCTCGGCCTTCAGACGTGCATCCTCTGCCGCCTGACGCTGTTCCGCGAGGATGGCGAGATAGACCGAGATGGAATAGTCCATGTCGAGCAGGGCAGCCTTGACCACGACCGAGATTTCCTCAGCCAACTGTTCGGATTTCTGCCGGCCGAAGCGGCTGGGCCAGCGCTCGCGGGTGACGGCGTGTACGAGCTGCTCCAGCACGAGCGCGTAGCCGCCGATATACCAGCGAGGTTCAAGACCGATGCGGGCATGCGCCTTGCCGACCTTGGTGACGCCCTCGACATAGCTGTCGGTGTATTCGGCGGTGCCGACAATGCCCCAATGCTCTTCCTGGCGCTTCTTGGCACCCTTCATGTGGTCATCGTTGCGGAAGAAAGCCGCTGTTTCCGGGACCTTGCGGACCTTGTCGTAGAAGATGTCGAGTGCGCCGCCGATGTTCTTGCGAATCAAGGGGCCGAGCCGACGCAGGGTCTCTCGCCCTTTGTCATCGAGCCCGAGGAAACGAAGGCGATTCTTAAGATCGGAATTGTCGTTTTGCGACAGCATGACAGGCACATCACTTTCCTGGTTGCAATATCAGCTATTGCTGATGGATACATCTCAGAGGAAGCTAAAATGGTAAATGTTCGGTTGTCTGTCTGGAGCGTTTTCTTGCCATCTGCTCCCAGCCTGAGCGCCGATGACCGCAAATACTCCACAAAAGCGGGTCAAATCTGATATTTCTCAAATAATACAGGCGCGAATTTTTTTGACCCGCAACCAAGGCGGAGTGAGGCGGATCGAGAGCGTTCACTCTTTGATCTGTTCTCGGTGTCCGAATCAGCTATCATCGATCCATGACAATTCTCGACATTCCGGCGGTGACCATCGGCTCAGTCACTCTTTCACCCGCGTTCCTGCTTGGGCTTGCGGCAGCGGTTCTGCTGCTCCCGATCCTCACCGTCGTGATCGTGGCGCTGAGGGCGGCGCGGGCGCGCGCCGAGATGCGAGAAGACGCTCTGCGGCGCGACGAGGCGGCGGAAGCAAGGCTCGCGGAACTCCTCAAGGCTCAGGCCGAGATGCAGGGGCGGCTCGCCACCATGGCCGAGGTTTTTGGCAGCCGACAGGCAGAGCTCAACCAGTCGATCAGCCAGAGGCTCGACGGCATGACGCACCGGCTGGGGACCACGATCACCGAGCAGACGAAGTCGACGCATGACAACCTGCGCACGCTGCAGGAGCGGCTGGCGGTGATCGATGCGGCACAGAACAACATCCAGTCGCTGGCGAAGGATGTCGTCGGCCTGCAGGCGATCCTGTCCAACAAGCAGACGCGAGGGGCCTTCGGGCAATCGCGAATGGAAACGATCGTCGCCGATGGTTTGCCGATGGGGGCCTATGCGTTCCAGACCACGCTGTCGAACGGGTCGCGTCCCGACTGCACCATCCGGATGCCGAACAATTCGCCGCCGCTGGTGGTCGATGCGAAGTTCCCGCTCGAAGCCTGGAATGTGATCCGCGAGACGGAAAACCCCGAGCAGAAGAAGATGGCCTCCCAGCAGTTCAAGCGGGACATGGAGGTGCATATCCGCGACATCTCGGAGAAGTACCTGATCGCGGGCGAGACGCAGGACATGGCCTTCCTGTTCGTGCCGTCGGAATCGATCTTCGCCGAGATCCACGAGAACTTTGAAGGCGTCGTGCAAAAGGCGCATCGGCAGAAGGTGGTGATCGTCTCGCCTTCGCTTCTGATGCTCTCCATCCAGGTGATCCAGGCCGTACTGAAGGACCAGCGCATGCGCGAGCAGGCACATCTGATCCAGGGCGAGGTGATCCGGCTGATGGAGGACTTGAGCCGCCTCGACGATCGCACACGGAAATTGCAGAGCCATTTCATCGCGGCGCAGAAGGATGTCGAGATGATCATCACCTCCTCGGACAAGCTGGCCAAGCGCGGCGCCAAGATCGAAGCCATGGAGTTCGAGACGCCGGGCGGGCGCGAGGATGGCGAGGAGATCCCGTCGCGGGCGGTGGAGAGCCGGACCGGCATGCTCAAGCTCAGGGTTGTTGACGAGGACTAAGGCGCTGGTCCAAAAGAGCGAAGAACCCAGGGAGGCCTCTCGCTCATGATCACCGTCTTCGGCTCCATCAACATGGACCTCGTTGCCACCACGCCGCGCCTGCCGAAACCGGGCGAGACGGTTCCGGGAACCGGCTTTGCGACGGCAGCCGGTGGCAAGGGCGCAAACCAGGCGCTGGCCGCAAGGCGCGCCGGTGCATCCGTGCGCATGGTGGGCGCCGTGGGGCGCGACGAATTTGCCGCCCCTGCGCTCGACCTTCTCGACAAGGCGGGCACTGATCTTTCCGGCGTCGCGCGGGTGGATGGGCCGACCGGGACGGCGCTCATTCTGGTTGGCGGCGACGGGGAAAACATGATCGCTGTTGTGCCGGGTGCCAATGGGACCCTCAGCTCCAGCCAGGCGGCTGAGGCGGTTTCGAGCAGCCGGCCGGGCGACATCCTGATGCTGCAGCTCGAAGTCCCGGCCGCATCCGTGAAAGCTGCACTGGAAGCGGCTAAGGCGCAGGGCGTGCGAACCGTGCTCAACACGGCGCCGCTGATTGCCGAGGCCGCTGAGCTTGCGAAGCTTGCAGACATCGTCATCGCCAACGAGACGGAATTCGAACTGCTGGTGGGGCGTGAGGCGCTGACATCCGAGCAGCGCGAAGAGATGCTCCTCCAGATGCACAAGGACAGCGGGCAGATCCTGATCATCACGCTCGGGGCCGAAGGTGTCGTAGCAGCCGAAGGCGGCAGCTTGCACCGCACCAAGGGACTGAAGATCGAACCTGTCGACACCGTGGGTGCGGGCGACACGTTCTGCGGCTATCTGGCCGCGAGCCTCGACGCGGGCCTTGCGCTTGGTGAAGCCCTTCGCCGCGCGGCCGTCGCCGGATCGCTTGCTTGCCTCAAGGCCGGTGCCCAACCGTCAATCCCTGACGCGGGCGAGGTTGCGGCCGCACTTTGACGCGCGCCCGGGCACAAGTCTGATTTATTGCCCGTTAAGCAATGGAACATAGCATCTGGTGTGATCGGGGTGCGCGAAAGCGCGCCCGGCCACGCCATGAGGGTGTGGAACGAATGTCCCTGCGTCCTGATCCTCAGTTTTCGAGGCTCCTATGTTCGCTTTTTTTACCCGTTCGATCGCAGCCAAGCTCCTCGTCGTGACCGGCATCGCCATCGGCCTGGTGCTTTTCCTTTCCAATCTCGTCCTGATTTCGCAGACCCGTGATCGGGTTCATTCCCTCACCATGGAACAGGCCGACGCCGAGGCCAAATCCATCGCCCGTGAAATCGCGGGCGATATCGGCGAACTGGCGAGTGCCGCACGCACCATGTCCGGCGTCATTGGCCGTGGCCATGAAGGCAAGTCCTTCGACCGGCAAGGCATCACCAATATCCTGAGGGCAAACCTGGAGCAGAACCCGTTCGCTTTCGGTAGCTGGATGGCGGAAGCGCCGGGCGCCATCGATGGTCGAAAAGACGAGATCAAGGGCCAGGCCGATCTCGGAGCCAATGCCGACGGGATCTATACCCCCTACTGGTCCAAGGACCGCAACGGTGCCATCCAATACTCGACCTTCGCCGCCAAATACGACGCAGAATGGTATGCGCTGGCCGCCAAAAGCGGCAAGGGCGCGATCACGGCTCCCTACCTGGCCGAGGGCACCGATGTGCCAACGACGATGAGCTCGATCGCCTATCCGGTTGTCTCCGGTGGCAAACTGATCGGCGTCAGCGGCGTCGACATCTCGCTTCTGTCTCTCTCCGACAAGCTGAAAGCACTGAAGCCGTTCGAGACGGGCCGTGTTCTGCTCGTCGCCCAGGGTGCTCAATGGCTGGTAGCCCCGAAGGACGACCTGCTGATGAAGCCTTACGAGGTGGAAGGCACCGATGCCCTGAAGACCGCGCTTTCGAGCGGCAAGGGCAGCGTCGTGACCGATCTCTCCAACGAGGCTGGCGAAGGCTTCGACCGCCTTCTCTATCCCTTTGCCGTTCCCGGCGTGAACGCCACCTGGGCCGTCATCATCGATATCCCGCATGCGGCGATCAATGCGCCGGTCGAGGCGCAGACGATGATGATGATCGTCGGTGGCCTGATCGTGCTTGCCGCCGTGATGCTGGCACTGTTCCTGGCCGTGCGCTCCCTGGCGCAGCGCCCGCTCCATGGTCTCGTCGGCGACGTCGAGCGCATGACGAAGGGCGACTATGCAAGCGACGTTTCCAACCAGCATCGCGAGGACGAAATCGGCCTCGTCGCCAAGGCGCTCGACGGCTTCCGGCACAAACTGGCCGAGAGCCACACGCTGGCGGCAGAGGCCGACGCCCAGCGCAAATCGGCCGAAGGTGAACGCCGTCGCAACGAGGAAGAGCGCAATGCGTCCGCCTCCGTGCAGCAGCATGTGGTGACAGCACTGGGCAGCGGACTTTCGCAGCTGTCGCAGGGCAATCTCACCTATCGGATTGCGGATGACTTCCCGGGCGAATACGGAGCGCTCAAGCGCGACTTCAACGATGCCGTGGCAAGCCTCGAACAGGCGATCGCCTCGGTGAACGGAAGCGTCGTGAACATCGCCGCCGGCACCAGCGAAATCTCGGAAAGTGCAGCCGATCTTTCCAAGCGCACCGAGCAGCAGGCAGCAAGCCTGGAGGAAACGGCGGCCGCACTCAACGAACTGACCGAGCAGGTCAATTCGAGCGCCGACAATGCCGGAACCGCGGCCAATACCGTTTCGGTTGCCGTGAAGGATGCAGAGAAGTCGGGTGAGGTCGTGCAAAAGGCGGTCGCCTCGATGCATGGCATTGAGCAGTCGTCGCAGGAGATCTCACGCATCATCGGGGTCATCGACGAGATCGCCTTCCAGACCAACCTTCTTGCCCTCAATGCCGGCGTAGAAGCTGCCCGCGCCGGGGAAGCCGGCAAGGGCTTTGCCGTCGTTGCACAGGAAGTGCGTGAGCTTGCCCAGCGTTCCGCCACGGCTGCCAAGGAGATCAAGGCGCTGATCAACGCCTCGGCAGCCCAGGTAAAGGACGGTGTGGAACTCGTCGGCGAAGCAGGGCAGACGCTGGAGAAGATTTCCCAGCAAGTCATGCAGATCAACGGTCTGATCCGGCAGATCTCGGCATCGGCTAGCGAGCAGGCATCCGGCCTCAAGGAGGTCAATGCCGCCGTCAACCAGATGGACCAGGTAACGCAGCAGAACGCAGCGATGGTCGAAGAGACGACGGCAGCCAGCATGGCGCTGCGCAACGAATCCGACACGCTGCGTGGGCTCGTCGCAAAATTCCAGGTGAGCGGTGCGTCCGCGCCGGGATCTGCGCTGCGGGCGGCTGCGGCGACCATGCGGACCGCTTCGGCCCAACCGAGCGCAAGCCCCAAGGCGCCTTCCTACAGCCCGGCACCGCGCAAGGTGGCGGCAGCAGGCGGCGCGTCCGCCAGCGGTGACAATTGGGAAGAGTTCTAAGCTGGTAAAGCTTGAAAATGAAAAAGGGGCGCTGCCGATGCAGCGCCCCTTTTTCGTTCCGCTCAGATGCGGGCGAAACGCTCTATCAGCAGATCGAAGAAGCCGTCGGCATCGACGTTGCGCATGACGGTGGCGTTCGGCGTGCGGCCCGAGACGCCCCACCAATCGACGACGGTCATGCCGACCGTCAGTTCCGACTGCAGTTCGATCTCGACATTGCAATGACGACCGCTGAAAAGCTCCGGCTTCAGGAGGTAGGCGACAACCGTCGGATCATGCAACGGGCCACCGTCGGAGCCGTATTTCTCTTCATCGAAGCGCTCGAAGAATTCGAGCCATTCCACCATGGTTTTCGCGGGCTTCGTGCCGATCGCGGCCATGCGGGCGACGCGGGCCTTGGTGGTCATCAACTGATGCGTGACATCGAGCGGCATCATGGTGACCGGGATGCCCGATGCGAAGACGGCTGCGGCAGCATGAGGATCGACATAGATGTTGAATTCGGCAGCCGGGGTGATGTTACCACCCTCAAAGAAGCCGCCGCCCATCATCACCAGTTCCTTGACGCGCGGGGCAATATCGGGGGCCTTTTGCAGGGCAAGGCCGATATTGGTGAGCGGGCCGAGCGTGCAGAGCGTCACGGTGCCGGCGGGCTCGTTGCGCAGGGTCTCGATGATGAAATCGACCGCATGCTGGCCTTCGACCGTCATCGTCGGTTCGGGAAGGACGGCGCCGTCGAGGCCGGTCTTGCCGTGCACGTGTTCGGCCGTCACCAGCGGGCGCACCATGGGGCGATCCGCGCCCTCGAAGATGCGCCGGCCGGTTTCGCCGCAGAGCTCGCAGACGATGCGCGCGTTGCGGCTGGTGTAGGAGAGAGGCACGTTGCCTGCCACCGTCGTGATGCCGAGAAGGTTAAGTTCATCGGGGCTTGCAAAGGCGAGCATAAGGGCGGCGGCATCGTCCTGACCGGGGTCGGTATCGATGATGATCTTGCGGGGTTCTGTCATGGGGCATCCTAAAGTCTGAGGCCATGAGGCTTGGAACGCGAGTTCACGTTTGTCAAGCAAGAGAGCGCTTGTCGGGTGCCGTGGGATTTCCCATATTCCTGATGACTGAGGGACAGCCCATGGCGGGCCGAACAAGGGACTGCAATGACGCGCACCAGACTGCCGACCGAAGCCTTTCTCATCACGTTCGATACCGGGGACGGCAGTGCGCTCAGGCGGCCGCGGGGCAGCGACGGCTATCCGCCCTATGATATCGAACGCCTGCCCCCGCAGAAGGGGGTGGAACGGCTTCGCGTGACGCTCGCGGTCGCAGGCTTCGATGAAAACGAGCTTGATGTCAGCGTCGAGGCCAACCAGTTGGTGATCCGGGGCAAGCAGGCGGAGCGGGAAGAGGCAGACTATCTGTTTCGCGGCATTGCCTCGCGGCAGTTCCAGCGGGTCTTTGCGATCGAGGATGGCATGGAGGTGATGGGGGCCTCGCTCAGAAACGGGCTGCTCGCAATCGAGATCATCCGGCACGATCCCGTTCATCTGGTAAGGAAAATTAACATCTCCACCGCAGAATGAGATTTGCGGCAATGTTCGGCCGCCTCTCCCTCATTCGCGGAGGATCGGAATGTTACTGAAAGAAGCCTCGTCCCGCCTGACCAAATCAGAGCTTGCGCATCTCGGTGCCGGCGAAGTGGGCTATATCCGGAAAATGAAGTCGGACGAAGTGTCCCGCTGCTTCCCGGAAGCACCGGAAATCGATCCGACGCTGGACCTCTGGGCACTGTTTGCCGCTGATGGCACACCCATTCTGCTTACGGACAATCGCTCCAGCACCTTCTTCAAGGCAGCGGAAGACGATCTGAAGACCGTATCGCTGCACTGAAGAGTGCAGCTGATCCCTCGCCGCCGAAGAGGTTGGCGAATCAGCGCTTTCGGAATGTCAGATAGGCCGAGGAGCGGCCTTCACGACGGGCCTTGGCCTCGTAGCGCGTACCCGGCCAGCCGTCATAGGGCGTGAGCCAGTCGGCCGCATTGCGGGCCGTCCATTCGAAACCACCATGATCGCGGCAGTGCTGCAGCGTCCAGTTGACATAGGTGTCGATGTCGGAGGCGAAGCAGAAAATGCCTTCCGGCTTCAGGACCTTGTGGAAGCGGTCAAGGTTGACCTGCGATACGAAGCGGCGCTTCCAGTGGCGCTTCTTGGGCCAGGGATCGGCATAGAGCAGATCGATCTGGTCGATCTGGCCTTCCGGCAGCCAATCGAGCAGTTGCGTCGCGTCGTCATCATAGACGCGGATGTTCTTCAATCCCTCGGCCTCGACGACTGCGAGCAGCTTTGCCATGGAATTGATGAAGGGCTCGACGCCGATGAAGCCGGTGGTCGGATTGGTGCGGGCGCGGTGAACGAGATGCTCACCGCCTCCAAAGCCGATTTCGAGGCGGATCTTGTCGACGGGCAGAGGAAACAGCGACTTGAGGTCGGCCGGCACCGGTGCTTCCAGGTCGACCTTCAGCTCCGGCAGGATGGTTTCCATCCGCCCGACCTGCTGGTCGCGCAATGGCTTTCCCTTGCGTCGACCGAAGAAGGCTTCGGTCGACCTCGTCCTGCGTTCCTGTTCCGTCATTCAGATCAAGCCTTGATCGCATCCTTGAGCGGCTTGACCAGATCCAGCTTCTCCCAGGAGAAGGAACCGTCGCGGCCAGCCTTGCGGCCGAAATGGCCGTAGGCCGACGTCTTAGCATAGATCGGCTTGTTCAGGTCAAGATGGCGGCGGATGCCCGATGGGGACAAGTCCATGACCTTGCGGATGCCGGCTTCGACCTCGTCCTCGGTCACCTTCCCGGTGCCATGCAGGTCGACATAGATCGACAGCGGCTGGGCAATGCCGATGGCGTAGGAGATCTGGATCGTGCAGCGATCGGCGAGACCGGCGGCAACGACGTTCTTGGCGAGGTAACGGGCGGCGTAGGCTGCCGAACGGTCGACCTTGGTCGTGTCCTTGCCAGAGAAGGCGCCGCCACCATGGGGTGCTGCACCGCCGTAGGTGTCGACGATGATCTTGCGGCCGGTGAGGCCTGCGTCACCATCCGGACCGCCGATGACGAACTTGCCGGTCGGGTTGATGTACCAGGCGCAGTCGTCGGCGATCTTCAACTCGCCCAGGGCTTCGCGGATATAGGGCTCAACGACCTGACGAACCTTCTTGGAATCCCAGCTCTCGTCGAGATGCTGGGTGGAGAGCACGATCGAGGTGGCTTCAGCCGGCTTGCCGTCGACGTAACGGACGGTGACCTGGCTCTTGGCGTCCGGGCCGAGCTTGCCGACGTCTCCCTCGCCCTTCTTGCGGGCAGCGGAGAGGGTCGCGAGGATCTTGTGGGAATAGTAGATCGGCGCCGGCATCAGGTCCGGTGTTTCCTTGCAGGCGTAGCCGAACATGATGCCCTGGTCGCCGGCACCTTCGCTGTTGGAGCTATCGGCAGCCTTGTCGACGCCTTGAGCGATGTGGGCAGACTGGGAGTGCAGGAGAACGTCGATCTTGGCGGTCTTCCAGTGGAAGCCGTCCTGCTCGTAGCCGATGTCACGGATTGCCTTGCGGGCGGCGGACTTGAACTTGGCCGGGTTGATGACCTCGTTGCCGTTCTTGTCGGTCTTCATCAGGCTCGGGGGAAGGCGAACTTCGCCCGCGATGACGACGCGGTTGGTGGTGGCGAGGGTTTCGCAGGCGATGCGCACGGTCCAGGGATCCACCCCGGTCTTGGCCGCTTCACGATAAACGAGATCGACGATTTCGTCGGAAATTCGGTCACAAACCTTGTCCGGGTGACCTTCGGAAACGGATTCGCTGGTGAAGAGGTAGTTTGCGCGCATCGGGATTCCCCTCAAAGTATGGATTTCGGCATCGTTACTCAGTTCAAGCGACGATGACAAGGACACAACCACATAAATATATCTTTATGTGAGTAAACATTTCCTTCCATGCGCATAAAAAAAGCGGCCCTGCGGCCGCTCTCTTTGTCAGGGGTAATTCAGCTCACTCGCTGTCGGCTTCGGCCGCCAATGCCTTGACGAGATCGACGATCTTGCGGCGAACCTTGGCGTCGCCAATCTTGACGAAGGCGCGGTTGAGCTGGAGCCCTTCCGAGGAGGACAGGAAGTCGACCACGTAGTTGGAGCTCGATGCCTCTGCCATGCCGGTCGCGTTGGAAGGCTGGTCACCCGGCGCATCCTCGAAGAAGAAGGAAACCGGTACAGTCAGAATGTTGGAGATGTTCTGAAGGCGGCTGGCGCCGACGCGATTGGTGCCCTTTTCGTATTTCTGGATCTGCTGGAAAGTGATCCCGAGGCTTTCACCAAGCTTCTCCTGGCTCATGCCAAGCATCGTACGACGAAGGCGAATCCGGCTCCCGACGTGGATGTCAATCGGGTTCGGCTTCTTCTTGTTCTCGATCATTAATGTCGTCCTGACAAATTGTTGGCGTTGCGACCCTAACCCGATGCCCGCCTAACGATAACGAGACGTTGTGCTCGCCGTAGATGATCTTTCAGCATACTTGCAGATTACCGGTCTAAGCCACTATGCAATTTTAGGGGTTTTTGGTCAATTCGTGCGCCTAATAAAACCCAGACTAGAAAAGGCGGCTATCAATGTCATTAGGCCGACGACCAACCAAAGGTTTAAAGCGTGATTATAGCTGGCCCGAATTGGAACAGAATTGACACTGAGAGTTGCATCAACAGCTCCAACGGTGTTCAAAGAAAGTCCCTGAACGATACGCCCGAGCGGATCGATAACTGCCGAAATACCGTTGTTTGCCACCCGAATCAGCGGCACGCCTGTTTCAACGGCCCTTAGCCGGGACTGCAGGAAGTGCTGGTAAGGGCCCGGGGTCGCCCCGAACCAGGCGTCGTTCGTGACGTTCAAAATGGCACTCGCACCGGCGAGATCCGATGCAACCTCACCCGGAAAGATCGCCTCGTAGCAGATCAGCGGATAGAGCCCGATACCGGAGGGAAGCTTCAAGGGCATGCGGCTCGAGGCTGCGGTGAAGCCACCGGGCAGGCTGATCAGTTCCTCGATGCCAACCTGTCGGAGCAGGTCTTCGAAGGGGACATATTCGCCGAACGGCGTCAGGTGAACCTTGTCGCTGGCGCCAAGGATCTGCCCCTTGTCATCGATCATGTAGACCGAATTGTAATAGAGCGGCGGCTGACCTGCCCCACGCTCCTCGGCACGGACCGCTCCCGTGAGCAGGATCTGGCCATCCTGCAGAACATCGCCGATGCGCACCAGAGCATCGGGGTTCTCGGTCAGGATGAAGGGCACGGAGGTTTCTGGCCAGACGACCACGTCCGGCCGCTTGCTGCCCTCTTCCGGCGCTGCGGCGGTCAGCGCCAGATGTTTCTCGAAGATGCCGATGCGATCGGTGTTTTCCATCTTCTGCGACTGGTCGATCGACGGCTGGACAAGACGGACAGTGACGGTGGTGTCCCCTTCCTTCGGCGGGTCGACATAGAGGCGGAAAGCGCCGTATCCGAGATGAGCGAACAGAAGCGTGCCGGCCAGCAGCAGACCCGGCCAGGCACCCCTGCGCGTGCCGAGCAGCGCGGGGCTTGCGAAGACAAAAACAGCAAGCGGCGTGATGGCGAGAATGCCAAGCACATGGCTCGACTGCATCATCAAGGGTACGGGCATCGCGGCATAGCCGATGGCATTCCAGGGAAAGCCGGTTGCAACAAAGCTGCGAAGCCATTCCAGCAGACCGAACGCTGCGGCAAGCGCTGCAATCCGCCCCATGCCGTCGGACCAAACAAGGCGGGCGAGCAAGGTTGCCAGGCCGTAGAAGATGGCAAGGACAGCCGGCAGACCGAGAACCGCGAGCGGGATCGCCCAGGCGAATTCCTCTGCCTCCAAGAGAAGGGCATTGCCTAGCCACCAGAGGCCGCAGACAAAATAGCCCAGGCCGAAGAGCCAGCCGATCCAGAAGGAAGATGAGAAGCCAGCGCGCCCGGTCTCGGCATTGCCTGTTGCGCCGTCAAGCAACCAGACGAGCAGCGTGAACGACACGAACATCGCCGCGAAGATGTTGAATGGCGGAAGCGCCAGCGCCCCGATCGCTCCTGCGAGAATGGCGAGGCCTGCTCGCCTCACGCCCCACAACAGCAGGATCCTCGCTGCCAAAGCCTGCATATCCACCCCTTATGACCGCGAATCAACCGCGGGCAGTCTCCCAAAAAACGGGAGCCGTGTCGCGGTCTTCGCTTGGGTGGCGCCCGACCGTCAGGTTGACGGCCGGTCGGTGCTTTCCAGCGGGGTCTCGACGCTCGCGGCGACCGGTTCGTTCGATGGCTCTGAGGACTTTACCCCGGCCTTGGACGCACGCGGCTTCGCCGGCGCCTTGGCCCGGGCCTTGGGTGCGGTCTCTCCCTGCGCGGGAGCCTCCACCTTGGCCACCTTGGCATCGACGTCGCCGTCGGCGCGGGTATCAACCTCACCCTTCGCCGTCGAGCGGCGACGGGCGCCGGCGCGTTTGCGGGCAACCCGAACGCGCTTGATGCGGCGAGGATCCGCATCAAGGATGTGGAACTCGAAGCCGGCCAAGGCCTGAACAACCTCGCCACGGGCTGGGATGCGGCCGAGCGCGGAGAAGATCAGGCCGCCCAGTGTGTCGACGTCTTCGAGGCGATCCTTGATATCGAAATCCGGGCCAATCGCCTCGGCGATCTCCTCGAGCTCGACGCGGGCGTCGGCGACGATCACGTCATCGGAGACGCGGCTGAACATGACTTCTTCGTCGTCGTGTTCATCATCGATATCGCCGATGACCATCTCGACGATGTCCTCGTGGCTGACGAGACCATCGGTGCCGCCATACTCGTCGATGACCAGAGCCATCTGGGTGCGGGCGGCCTGCATGCGGGTCATCAGGTCAGAGGCCAGCATCGATGGGGGCACGAAGAGGATGGACCTGATAATGCCGGCTTCGGCGACCGTCTTGCTGAGATCGATGCGGGCGAGATCGAAATCCATCTTCGGCTTTGCCGGCGACTTCTCGACCTTTTCCGTCTTCTCGGCTCCATTCGGGGCTGCCGCGGACTTGGCAACCCGCTTGCGGCTGCGGGCCTGCTTGGTGACATAGGACAGGAGGTCGCGGATGTGGACCATGCCGCGCGGGTCATCCAGCGTCTCGGCATATACCGGCATACGCGAGCGACCGGAGACATCGAAGATGGTCATGAGTTCACCAATGGTGACGCTCTGGTCGACCGCCTCGATATCGACGCGCGGAACCATGATGTCCTCCACGCGCACTTCCCGGAAGCGCAGGATGTTGTGAAGCATCGCCCGCTCTTCGGGCGTGAAGGCCTCGCCCAAGCTCGCATCGGCTTTCAGCGCGACAGTCAGGTCCTCGCGCAGGCTGGTGGAGGAGGAAGGCTTCAGGATACGGCCCAGGCGGGCCCAGAAGGAAGGGTGTTGTCGGGCCGAGCTTTCCGCTCGGGAAGGACTACTGCCCTCTTCGGAAGACGCTCCCTCGTTACCCTCTTTGGCCTCGGGGGCCGTTCTCGTCGCAAAATCGGTCATTGTTCCAAACTATCAGATCGGGTCTTGTCCCGCATAGGGGTCAGATAGGCCAAGTTCCGCCAGAATGCGAGTCTCCAGCGATTCCATTTTCTCTGCATCGTCAATTTCGATATGATCGTAGCCGAAGAGATGCAGGAATCCGTGGACCATCAAATGGGTCAGATGATCCTCGAAACTCTTGTCGAGTTCGACTGCCTCGCGCTCGACGGTCTCTCGCGCAATGATGATGTCGCCCAGCATCGGACCGGGCATCTTGCCCGGTGTCACCGGGAAGGCAGGGAAGGACAGGACGTTGGTCGGCTTGTCCTTGTTGCGCCATTCGGCATTGATCTCGCGGATCATCTCGTCATCACCGAAGACGAGCGAGACCTCTGTCGGCTGCTTTGGGAAGGGCTGGCTTTCCTTGGCCGCCATATAGGTTTCGGCCACGCCGAGAACGCGAAGGGCCAAAGCCTCCAGCGCGGTCTCGTCTGCCCAACCGTCTGCCTCGACGGCGATCTGTATGTCCAACTGGCTCATCATTTGATCGCAGAGCGGGCTCAGTGCTCGCTCTGCTCGCTCTCGTCCTGTACCTTGTACTTGGCGTCGTAGGCCTGCACGATGCGGCCGACAAGCGGGTGGCGCACCACATCCGTATCCTTGAAGCGCACGACCGACACGCCTTCCACGCCCTTCAGCACCTGCAAGGCCTCGACGAGGCCGGAGGTTACACCGCGCGGCAGGTCGACCTGGCTTGGGTCACCGGTGATGATCATGCGGCCGTTTTCGCCAAGACGGGTGAGGAACATCTTCATCTGCATGGATGTGGTGTTCTGTGCCTCGTCGAGGATGATGGCAGCATTGGCGAGCGTGCGACCGCGCATGAAGGCGAGCGGTGCGATTTCAATCACGCCGGCGGTGATCGCGCGTTCGACCTTGTCGCCGGGGATCATGTCATAGAGCGCGTCGTAGAGCGGGCGGAGATACGGATCGACCTTCTCCTTCATGTCGCCGGGCAGGAAGCCCAGGCGCTCACCGGCTTCAACGGCCGGACGGGTCAGGACGATGCGGTCGACAATACCGCGTTCCAGCAACTGGGCCGCATGGGCAACAGCGAGATAAGTCTTGCCGGTACCGGCCGGGCCGACGCCGAAGACCATTTCCGACCGTTCCAGCGCGCGCATATAGGCGTCCTGGGTGGGCGTGCGGGCAGCAATCGTCTTCTTGCGGGTGGAGATCTGCGCCATGGAGAGCTTGGCCTTGCGTTCCAGCGTCGGCAGCGTGAGCTGGTCGTCGGCGGCCACTGCCATGCGGATTGCACCTTCGACATCGGAGGCTTCCACCGAGCCGCCGCTCTGCAGACGGGCATAGAGGAAATCGAGCGCACGGCGGGCCTGGTTGGTCGCCTGGAGTTCGCCGGTGATGGCAACCGAATTGCCGCGGGCATGGGCCTCGATCTGGAGGCGCTGCTCTAGCAATTTCAGATGCTGGTCGAACTGGCCGAATAGCTCGCTGGCAAGCCTGTTATTCTCGAACGTCAAGATGAAGTGATTGGCGTCGGTCGCAGGGTTGCGGACATTGCGCGAGGGTGAAGAAACCACTTCTGTTGCGTTCAAGCGATCAGGCTCCTGTTGCGATCAGGTTCAGGCCCTCACTCTAACCCTCTGCCACCTCGGCAAACAAGCTGTTTGGGCCGGCTGCGGTGATTCGTACCTGTATAATGTCACCGATTTGCGATGACATTGCATCAACATTCACAGACTGCAGCCAAGGCGAGCGTCCAATCAGCTGTCCCGGCATGCGGCCCGGCTTCTCCAGGAGCAGATCCATGGTCTTGCCGACCATCGACTGCATGAAGGCCTGCTGCTGTTCCAGCAACAGCGCCTGGAGCCGTGCCAGGCGTTCCGTCTTCACATCCTCGGCCACGTGATCGGGCAGATCGGCACCGGGTGTTCCGGGACGTGTCGAATACTTAAACGAATAAGCCTGCGCGTAGTTCACTTCGCGCACGAGATTCATTGTGTCTTCGAAATCCTGATCGGTCTCGCCGGGGAAACCGACGATGAAATCGCCCGAAAGGGCGATATCGGGACGGACGGAGCGAATGCGCTCGATGAGGGCGACATATTCCGATGCCTTGTGGCGGCGGTTCATCGCCTTGAGGATGCGGTCGGAGCCAGCCTGCACCGGCAGATGCAGATAGGGCATCAGCATACGCAGGTCGCGATGGGCCCCGATCAGGCGATCGTCCATGTCGCGCGGATGGCTCGTCGTATACCGCAGGCGTGCGAGGCCGGGGATTTCAGCCAGCTTGTAGAGGAGGTCGCCGAGGCCGATCGCCCTGCCGGTCTCGTCTTCGCCATGCCAGGCATTGACGTTCTGGCCAAGCAAGGTCAGCTCGCGCACACCTGAAACAACCAGTCGACGGGCTTCCGTCAGCAACTGGGAGAGCGGGCGGGAGACCTCGGAGCCACGGGTGTAGGGCACGACGCAGAAGGTGCAGAACTTGTCGCAGCCTTCCTGGACCGTGAGGAAGGCGGTGACCGAGCGCGGCTTGCCGATGACCTTTGTCGGATCAGGCAGGTGCTCGAACTTGTCTTCCAGCGCGTATTCGGTATCGACCACGCGCTCTCCGGCGCGGGCCTTGTGCAGCGCCTGCGGCAGGCGGTGATAGGTCTGCGGGCCGATGACCACGTCAACGGCAGGCTCGCGGCGGGAGATTTCCTCGCCTTCGGCCTGGGCCACACAGCCGGCGACGCCGATCATGAATTCCTTGCCTTCCGCCGCACGCACCTTCTTGTGCTCGCGCAGACGGCCCAGGGCCGAATAGACCTTTTCGGCTGCTTTTTCGCGGATGTGGCAGGTGTTGAGCAGGACGAGATCGGCCTCTTCCATGACCTCGGTCGGGGCATAGCCATCCGCCGCCAGGGCATCGGCCATGCGGCCGCTGTCATAGACGTTCATCTGGCAGCCATAGGTCTTGATGAAGACCTTGCGCGTGTTGGCGCCCGGCGCCGGGGTATCGGTAAGGCTCGCGGTGTCCTGGGTCATGGCGCGCTATTTAGTGGTTTTCGGGCCGTGATTAAACTGAAAAATTACGGTGACGCAGAAACCCACTAACCTTCGATCTCCGATTTTGTACGGAGCTTTCCCCGTTGCCGAGCATCGGCGCGCCATAGTCTCTTTCTGGCATCCGGCGCTTCCAGATGGCGATACCTGCCGCCGGAAAACTTTGGCCAGTCGAGGGCCATTCCAGCACGCACAAGCTCGGCAGCAATATCGCGACCATCCGGCAGGAAGCACTCGGCCACTACACGATCGTATGAAAGATCCGGGCGCAGTCTTGCAGTAACAACTTGGCCCTTGCACATCTGCACCAGAGTCCACTTCGACTTTTGGCCCCAGGGATGATCCAGTTCTGGCGCGTCGATGCCTGCGATGCGAATGTGCGTACCGTCTATGACGATGGTATCGCCATCCACGACCCAACACTGTCCTCTGAGAATTCGTTCGGCTGCGGGCTCAGGTGGCAGGTGGACCACAACGACTGGCGGTCTGCTAGAAATTCTGGATCGTCGCTTTGTCTCACGCAGCAATAGCCTCAAGAGCATTCGAAGCATTCGGCCTTCCCCCACCGCATTTTGTTGCGATTAAGATGACCCAACGGCGTCCAGACTACAACTACTGGCAGAACCTCGCTCAGCGACCATGTCGGCCGCGAAGATGGGCGAGCAGCATGGCGCGCAACTGTTCCTCTGTGCGGATGGCGAGCGTCTTGCGGCTGTCGCCCTTTTTGAACTCCACCGTCTCGCCAAAGGTGACATCGACATCGAGCGCACCGGCGCGCAGTACGCCGATCAGATGCTCCATGAGGCCGATATCGCCGGGCCAGCCGGCGATCGGCCTGTGGTACCGCCCCATCGGCATGCCCTGCACGCGGGTATAGGCGATGGCGACGGGCTGGACGTGAACCACAGCACCATCGCCCTCCGGCAGAGCAGCGGCTGCGGCGCCGAACAGCGAGGATTTGATGCCGAGGATGCGGTTGCCGTCTGATGTCGTGCCTTCCGGGAAGAGCACGACGATTTCGCCATCCGCCATGCGAGCGGCGATCTCGTTGACCTGCTCGCCGGTGCGCCGCTTTTCTTCGCGCATCACGAAGATCGTCTTCTGCAGGCGGGCAAGGAAACCGAAGACTGGCCAGGAGGCGACCTCGGTCTTGGCGATGAAGGCAACATCGGCCAGCGAGCCGAGGACGAGGATATCCTTCCACGAGGCGTGGTTGGCGGCGATCATCAGGGGGCGGTTCGTTTCGAGCGTGCCATGGACATGGACGCGGATGCCGAGGAACCAGAGCGACATCCGGTGCCACTGGCGCGGCAAACGCCTGCGGAGCGGCCAGTCGAAGCGCAGTGCAAGAAGCTGGACCGGGATCAGCAGGCCTGAGACCACCAGCAGTACGATCAGATAGAGCCCAACCCTCAGCCAGTTGATCACGCGGGCCTCACAGGCGTGGCGGGCATTGGCTCACTTCTCGTCTTTCGACAGCGGGATGCCATAGAGCTCGAGGCGATGGCCGACGAGGCGGAAGCCGTGTTCGCGGGCGATGCGCTCCTGGAGCGCCTCGATTTCCGGTGAATGGAATTCAACGACAGTGCCGGTCTTCAGGTCGATCAGGTGATCGTGGTGCTCTTCCGGGACGGTCTCGTAGCGCGAGCGGCCGTCGCGAAAATCGTGGCGCTCGATGATGCCGGCGTCCTCGAACAGCTTGACGGTGCGGTAGACGGTCGAGATCGAGATCTTGGCGTCGATCTTGGAGGAACGACGATAGAGTTCTTCCACATCGGGGTGATCGTCGGAGTCTTCCAGGATGCGGGCAATGACGCGCCGCTGCTCGGTCATGCGCATGCCCCGTTCGGCGCACAGCGTTTCCAGCGATTTCAGGGCGTCATTCATAGGCTCAGCATATCCGCAGATGGTCGGTTCGTCCAACGGACCGGTTAGCGAAGATCGCGACGCATGACAAGCGCGGAGGACCGGCGGCCATTTTCATCGGTGTAATAGGCCGGACGCTCGCCGGCCTTTTCGAAGCCGAGCTTGCGGTAGAGGCCAAGCGCTGCGTGATTCCCGTCATCGACCTCGAGGAACATGGATTCGCCACCCCTGCCCTTTGCCTCGCGCAGGGCCGCCTGCATGAGGCGCCAGCCGAGACCGAAGCGGGCGACCTTCTCACCGACGGCAATCGTCAGGATCTCAGCCTCGCCGGCCACTTCTCGGGAGAGGACAAAGCCGGCCAGAGGTGCCTTGAAGATCAGCGTGTTGGTCTGCCAGGCGGCAAAGCCGAAGCTGTTAGGCTGGAGCAGCAGGCTGAGGAACTCACCATCGCCCCAGGCGCGCGGGAAGCGCTGGCCATGCAGTTCGGCGACTGCACGGCAATGCTCCGAGGTCATGGGGACGATTTCGAATTCGGGCTGGCGGTAGAACAGGCTGTCGCGCATGTCAGGCTCTCGATACGGCAAACCCGGTCTGCGGTTTCGCATCCGGTCCGCGCAGATAAAGCGGCTTCGGCTTGCCCTGAGCTTTCGCCCTTGCTGAAATGCGCGCAACGATCTCGATCGGATAGTGATCGGGGCCGGTTTCGGCGGCCCGGTCTGCGGCGAGGGCCGAGGCGGAGCCGACGAGGACGGTCCCGGCAACAGCGGCGCGGGCGAGGTAATCGTCGAGTTCGAGCAGCAGCGGCTCACCAACGGGAACGCCGGCCTCGAAGCCCTGGGCATAGACTTCGTCCCGATGGGCGTTGATGGCGGCGAGAACAGGTTTATCAGTTCCGGATGCAGTCTGCGCCAGCACTTCCAGTGTCGAGACGCCGACGCATTCCACGCCAAGCGCAAGAGCCAGGCCACGTGCCGCGGCGACGCCGACGCGGATACCGGTGAAAGAGCCGGGGCCGACGGTGACACCGATGCGGCCGATATCGGCGAGCGAAAGCCCGGCCTCGACCAGCGCCTCGTCAATCATCGCCATCAGGCGCTCGGCATGGCCGCGGCCGATGGTTTCGCTGACGCGGCCGAGCAGTTTGCCACTGTCGGAATCAAAAACGGCGGCTGCGCAGTCCACACCCGCCGTGTCGATCGCAAGAACGATCATGTCGTCTCCAGTCCGGTCCAATCAGACCGCTTCGACTTCCTGCACTTCCGGAACGAAGTGGCGGAGCAGGTTCTGCACGCCGTGCTTCAGGGTTGCCGTCGAGGACGGGCAGCCGGCGCAGGAGCCCTTCATGTTGAGGAAGACCTTGCCGTCCTTGAAGCCGCGGAAGGTGATGTCGCCGCCATCCTGGGCAACGGCCGGACGGACGCGGGTTTCGAGCAGTTCCTTGATGGTGGCCACGATGGTTTCGTCGCCGGCCTCGAAGAATTCTTCTTCACCATCGACCTGCGCCGAGGTGGAGGCCGAGCCCATGACCGGGGCACCGCTCATGAAATGCTCCATGATCGTGCCGAGGATCGCCGGCTTCAGGTGCTGCCATTCCGGGCCGTCCTTGGAGACGGTGACGAAATCGTAGCCGAAGAAGACGCCGGTGACTCCAGGGATGGCGAAGATGCGCGCGGCAAGCGGCGAAGCGCTGGCGCTTGCTTCGTCGCGGAATTCGGCGGTGCCGGTTTCCATGACCACCTTGCCGGGGAGGAATTTCAGGGTCGCCGGGTTCGGCGTGGCTTCGGTCTGGATGAACATTTATGCCTCCGGGCGGCGAGTACACCGCTAAAGATTAGAATGTTTCAAAAATAGACCCTGTGGGTCACATCTTCAAGACGCGATCGACAGGATGTTGAAATTAGCAGAGCGCGTCGATTTCCTCATTGGTCAACGTGTCCGGCAGGACTGTGACCGGGATCGGGAAAGCGGCACCACGGCCGGCGATCATCGAAACCAGCGGACCCGGCCCCTCCTTGGTGGAGCCAGCGGCCAAAACCAGGATGGCGATGTCGCGGTCTTCGTCGATCAGGCCGTTGATCTCGGCGAAGGAGCCTCCCTCGCGAATGACGAGCTCCGGCTCGATGCCGATCGTGTCACGCACCGTCTGGGCGGCCTTGGCCATGATGGCTTCCGCCTCTTCGCGGGCCTCGGCGCGCATGATTTCCTCGACGCCAAGCCATTGCTGGAAATCGCCTTCCGGGATCACGAAGATCAGCACCAGTCCGCCGTTGGAATTCTTGGCGCGACGGCCGGCATAGTGGACCGCGCGCGAGCATTCCGGGGTGTTGTCGATCACCGCCATGAACTTGCGGCGGTGACCTTCAAGACGTGACAGACGTGTTGAAACCATTGAGAACCCCGCCGCCGGACAGATATCATGTGGCGAAGGCGGGCTCCGGGCGGACCCGCCTGCCTGCCGACCTTATCGCACGAATCCGATGATGTCGCGGACTTCGTTCATGGTCTTTTCGGCCCGGGTGCGGGCACGCTCGCCGCCGTCCCGCAGAACCGCATCGATGTGACCGGGGTCTTCCATGAGACGGCGCATCTCGGCATTGATCGGGGCCAGAACCTCGACCGCGAGATCGATCAGGGCCGGTTTGAAGACCGAGAACTGCTGGCCGCCAAACTCGGAAAGCACGTCGGCCTTCGACTTGTCGGCAAGGGCTGCAAAGATGCCGACGAGGTTGTCGGCTTCCGGGCGACCCTTGAGGCCATCGACTTCGCCCGGCAATGCGTCCGGATCGGTCTTGGCCTTGCGGATCTTCTTCGAGATCGCGTCCTGATCGTCCATCAGGTTGATGCGCGAGAGATCGGACGGATCCGACTTCGACATCTTCTTGGTGCCGTCCTTGAGGCTCATGACGCGGGGCGCCGGGCCATCGATCAGTGGCTCGACCATCGGGAAATAGGCATGCACCGGCTCTTCGCCAACCTTGATGTCGATGCCGAGGCCCGTCGGGCGGATCTTGTCGTTGAAGTCCATGTTGAACTTCATGGCGATGTCGCGGGCGAGTTCCAGATGCTGCTTCTGGTCTTCGCCAACCGGCACATGGGTGGCACGGTAGACGAGGATGTCAGCGGCCATCAGGCTCGGATAGGCGTAGAGACCGAGCGAGGCCTGCTCGCGATCCTTGCCGGCCTTGTCCTTGAACTGGGTCATCCGGTTCATCCAGCCGATGCGGGCCACACAGTTGAAGATCCAGGCAAGTTCCGCATGCTGCGGCACCTGGGACTGGTTGAAGACGATGTGCTTCTTCGGGTCGATGCCGGCGGCCAGGAAGGCAGCCGTGATCGAGCGGATCTGGGTCGCCATGTCCTCGTGGACAAGCTGAGCCGTCAGCGCGTGCAGGTCGACGACGCAGTAGATGCAATCGTTGTTTTCCTGGAGCGCGACGAACTTTCTGATCGCACCGAGATAATTGCCGAGATGGAGGTTGCCGGTGGGCTGAACGCCGGAGAATACCAGCGGCTTGAACTCAGTCATTTTTGTCCTCAACAGGCTGGTGGAGGGCCCGATCATCTGATCGCGTCGGTCAGGGCTTATGCACGGCGGGCGGGGCGCAATCAAGCGCTCACTTTTACGTCCGAGGCTTCGCCCGCTCGATCAGATCCCAAAGGTTTCCATAGAGATCGGCAAAGACGGCGACAGTGCCATAGGGCTCGTGGCGCGGCTCCTCCTGGAAGATGACGCCGGCTTCCGTGAAACGGCGGTGGTCGCGGGCGAAATCATCGGTTTCGAGGAAGAAGCCGACGCGGCCGCCGGTCTGGTTGCCGATGGCCGAGCGCTGGGTCTCGTCCGAGGCCTCGGCGAGCAGAAGCGATGCGCCTTCGCCACCCCTCGGGCGGACCACCAGCCAGCGCTTGCCATCCGGCATTGCGGTGTCTTCCACGCACGCGAAGCCTAGGCCATCGCAATAGAAGCCCTTCGCCCGATCATAGGTGTCGACGACCAGGCTGACGAGAAAGAGGCTGTTTCGGCTCATGAAATCGCACTTTCGGTTCGATGTGTGACGAAGACGTCTCCGATGTCACGCATAGGGAAATTTCCTCCCAGAATCGAGGGGTTTAGGGATTGAATTCGCGACGCGCCGGAGCAGTGATTCGCGGCCTTGCGACGCCCTAAAAAGCAGAAATGAGCAAAGCGCACCAAATTTGACACATTTGCGGGAATAAAAAACCGCCTCAAGCGATCTGGATCGCTCAAAACAACAATCCCATTCCAGAAGGTCACTCATGCGCACTTTGTTTCGCGTCGCGCTCGGCTGCGTTCTTTCGATCTGTCTCCTCTCCCCCGTGGAGGCCGTCGAGAAGAAGAAGCAACACTTTTTCATGAAGCACGACACAGCTGTCGCCTACACGCTGCAGCGCGTCAGCGTCAAAGCCAACTGCTTTCCCGACGAGCTCAAGGGCATCCTTGCCCATATCGCCAAGAAGACCGGCAAGAAGCCGGTCGTGACCTCCGGCCACCGCCCGCGTTCGGGCCGTTCGCAGCACAGTCACTGTTTTGCAGCCGACATTCGCGTGCCCGGCGTATCCGAAAAGAAGATCGTCGCAGCGGCTCGCACAGCACCTGGCATTGGCGGCATCGGCCGCTATTGCAACGGCATCGTGCATGTCGATATCGGGCCGAAGCGGACCTGGACCTACTGCTGATCCGGATCGGTTGAGGTCGTCGCGGCCTCGTCGGCTGTCTTCTTCCTGCGCTTCAGGCTGCGGCGGATGATGCCGATATCGGCACCGCCGATCAGGAAGGCGATGCCGAAATAGACCGGCATTGCGATCACGACCAGACCGCCGAGCGCCAGCACCTGATCGAAGAGCGGGCTTGAAGGCGCAAGCCAGGCGGACCAGCGGTCGGAGAGGTAAACGAGCAGGCCAGCCATGATCGCAGACGCGATCATCAGGCGAGCCGTACGGGTCACGAGCGACCATTCGAAGACGAGATGGCCGCGCCAGAGCAGGACCGAGAACAAGAGGATCGTGTTGATCCATCCGGCAGCGGCTTCCGCGATTGCGATGCCACTTTCCTCGAAGATCGGGAAAAGCGTGATGGCCAGACCCGTGTTGAGTGCGACCGAGACCATGGTGAAGCGCATCGGAGTCCTGGTGTCTTCGCGGGCATAATAGCCAGGCTGCAGGGCCTTGATCAACACGAAGCCGGGCAGACCGATGCCGTAGATCGCCAGGATCGAAGCAACGACGGCGGTGTTCTGCTCGGAAAAGGCACCGCGCTCGTAAAGCACGCGGATGATTTCGTCTGACAGTACCCAGATGGCGGCAGCAGCGGGCAGCGTCAGGAAAAGAACGAACTCGATCGAGCGGTTCTGGAGCGTGCCAGCCTCTTTCATGTGCCCGCCCTTGAGGGCGCGGGCCAGTTCCGGCAGGAGCACGACGCCAACCGCGACACCTACCACGCCGAGGGGCAACTGATAGATGCGATCGGCATATTGAAGAGCCGCAATCGCACCTTCCTTGGTCGAGGCAATCGCCTGGCCGATCAACTGGTTGATCTGGGTGATGCCGCCGGTGACGGCAGCGGGGACAGCAAGCACCAGAAGACGCTTCACATTGGGCGTGAAGCGCGGACGCTTGAAACCGATGCGGATGCCGGCATGGCGCACACCGAGATAGACGACGGCCATCTGCAAGAGGCCAGCCCCCAGCACGGACCAGGACAAGGCCCAGGCGGTGGCAGCGGGATCAGCCCCGGTCCATAGCGCCCAGCCGAGGGCACCGATCATCAGCACATTGAGGAAGACGGGGGCAATGGCAGCTGCGAAGAAGTGGTGCAGCGAGTTCAGCATGCCGCTCAGCATGGCCGTTAGCGACATGCACATGAGATAGGGGAACATGACGATCGCCAGACGTACCGTCAGGTTGAACTTTTCCGGGTCGTCGGCGAAGCCGGGCGCAATGATCCACTGCACCAGAAGCGGCATGGAAAGCTGCATGCCGATGGTCAGGATCAACAGGACCGAGAAGAGGACCCCGAAGACTTCCTCGGAAAAGCGCTTGGCCCCATCAATGCCGTTGGCCTCGATCTCCTTGGCAAAGAGCGGCACGAAGGCGGCGTTGAAAGCACCTTCGGCAAACAGACGGCGGAAAAGATTGGGAAAGCGGAAGGCGGCATAGAAGACGTCGGCTACCGGGCCGGTGCCCAGCGCTGCGGCCATCAGGGTTTCGCGGGCAAAACCGAAGATGCGGCTGCCGAGCGTCGCCCCACCGACCGTCATGAATTTCTTGACGAGGCTCATTCCTCAGGCCCGTGCCTTTTTCGGCGCTGGTGCTGCGCGGTGTGGCTGGGCGATGATGCCCGAGGGCATGTTGTCCTTCAATTCGTCGGGCTGCTCGGTCATCACCGGTTTCAGGCGATTGGCGATATTGGCCTGGCGGTTCTCGTTGGTCACCTTCTGGCCGACAAGATCGGTGACGTAGAAGGTGTCGATGACCTTTTCGCCGAATGTGGTAATGCGGGCCGAATGGATGTCGAGCGAGAGGTCGGAGAGGACCGCGGTGATTTCAGCAAGAAGGCCGATGCGGTCGAGGCATTCGACCTCGATGACGGTGAACTTGTTGGAAAGCGCGTTGGAGATGCGCACATCCGGCTGGACCGGGAAGGTCTTGTTCTTCTTCTTGCCCTTGGAGCGCGTGGCGATGACTTCTGGCAGGCGCTTGCGGCCCGAGAGCACGTCCTCGATCATCTTGCCGATCGTGGCGGCGCGGCGGGTTTCGTCCTCGTCGATCGGGAATTCGCGGTTGATCAGGATCGTATCCAGCGCGCGGCCGTCCGAGGTCGTGAAGATCTGCGCGTCGGCGATGTTGGCGCCGGCCGCGGCACAGGCGCCGGCAATAATCGACAGCAGGCGCGGATGGTCCGGCGAGAGCACCGTAATCTCGGTGATCGCGTGAAACTGATGGGTGCGCACCATGGTGGCGAGCGCCTGGCCTGACTTATCCGTCTGACGGATGAAATGGGCGTGGCGCACCTGGTCTTCGAGATCGACGGAGAGCAGGTAGGGCTCGTAATGCAGCTTGGTATAGGTGCGCTGGTCCTTCTGGCTCCAGCCCTCGAGCGCCTCGGTGAGCTGCTCGGCGGCATGCTTGGCGCGCTCCTTGCGGGAGACCTGGGAGAAGCCGCCTGACAGCAGCAGTTCGGTCTCGTAGTAGAGCGTGCGCAAGAGCTGTCCCTTCCAGCCGTTCCACACACCCGGGCCGACGGCGCGGATATCGCAGACCGTCAACACAAGCAGCATCTTCAGGCGGTCAAGCGACTGCACCTTTTCAGCGAAGTCGGTGATGGTCTTGCGGTCGTGCAGGTCGCGGGTCTGCGCGACCATTGACATCAGAAGATGCTGGTCAATGAGCCAGGCGACCATTTCGGTCTGCTTGGGCGAGAGGCCGAGACGCGGGCAGAGCTTGCGGGCGACCTTAGCGCCGGCGATGGAGTGGTCCTCCTGGCGGCCCTTGGCGATGTCATGCAGGAGGATCGCGACGTAGAGTGCCTGACGATCTTCGATCTCCGGCATGATCTTGTTGGCGAGCGGATGGACTTCCTCCGCCTTGCCGTTGTCGATCTCGGAGAGCACCTCGACGGTGCGGATGAGATGCTCGTCGACGGTGTAGTGATGATACATGTTGAACTGCATCATCGAGACGATCTTGCCGAATTCCGGCATGAAGCGCCCGAGCACGCCGGCTTCGTTCATGCGGCGCAGGATGAAGCCCGGATCCTTGCGCGAGGTGAGGATCGAGAGGAAGAGGCGGTTTGCCTCCTCGCTTTCGCGGAAGGTATTGTCGATCAGCGAGAGCGAGCGGGTGACGGCTTTCAGCGCGTCCGGATGGAATTCGAGCCCGTTCAGATCCGCCACATGGAAGAGGCGCATGATTGACATCGGGTCTTTCTTGAAGACACCGGGGTCGGCAAGCGCGATGCGGCCACGATCATCGATGAATTCGCTGGCGCCGGGGATCTTGCGCGGGCGGTTGGCAAAGCGGCCGAGCATGCCGCCGATGCCGGGCGCTGCCTTGGCCTGCTGATCTTCCAACGCCGCCGCAAAGATGCGGGTGAGGTCACCGACGTCCTTTGCCACCAGGAAGTAGTGCTTCATGAAGCGTTCCACGGCGGAGAGGCCGGGGCGAGCCTGATAACCGAGGCTTTTTGCGATCTCCGGCTGGATGTCGAAATAGAGGCGTTCTTCCGGCTTGCCGGTCAAGTAATGCATGTGGCAGCGGACGGCCCAGAGGAAATCGTCGGCCTTCTGGAAGAGGCGCCATTCGTGGCGCGAGAGCACGCCGAGGCGGACCAGTTCGTCGGTATCGCGAACGTGGTAATTGTATTTGGCGATCCAGAAGAGGGTCTGGAGGTCGCGCAGGCCGCCCTTGCCTTCTTTGACGTTCGGTTCGACGAGGTAACGGCTGTCGCCGGCCTTGCGGTGGCGCTCGTCGCGTTCGGCGAGCTTCGCGGCAATGAACTCGGGCGCGGTGCCGGTCGTGACTTCCTGGTCGAAACGGTGCTGCAACTCCGTGATCAGGGCCTCGTCGCCGCAGATGTGGCGGGTTTCCAGGATCGCGGTCCGGATTGTCATGTCCGACTTCGACAGGCGGATGCATTCCTCGACCGTGCGGGTGGCATGGCCGACCTTGAAGCCGACATCCCAGAGCAGATAGAGCACGAACTCGACGGCCTTCTGCATGCCAGGGCCCGCCTTCTGCGGCAGAAGGAAGAGCAGGTCGATATCGGAGCCCGGCGCGAGCGTGCCGCGCCCATAACCGCCGACGGCGGCCACGGCGAGACCGTTTGTATCCTTCGGATAGACATGCGTCCGGGCGAAATCGAAGATCACCGAGATCAGCTGGTCCTGGATCCAGGAGATGCGGTTGGCGCAGTTCATGCCGCTGCCATCCTCGAAGAGCTTCAGGCGCGCCTGTTCGCGGGCATCGGCCGAGGCCTTCTTCAGGATCGGCAAGAGCTTCGAGCGGGTCTCCAGCATATTGCCGCATCCGGCCTCCGCGATGGTCTTGCAGGACGCACGAAGCGCGTCGATGTCGAGGAGATCGTCGAAGGCGAGGTCTGCTTTGGCCATGGGGGCGGCATCATCTCTTGGGAACCCGGGAATCAGCCGGGATTGGTGGCGCTATAGCGCTTTTCGGGCGCGATTGACAGGCACTCTACCGGTCAAGACTTGCCAAGTTGTTTCTTGAGATCATAGAGCGCATCGAGCGCCTGGCGAGGCGTGAGGTCGTCAAGATCGAGTGAGCGCAAGGCCTCCTCGACCTTCGAGGGGCCGGATTTCTGGATCTCTTCTCGCCGCACGGCGACCTGGAAAAGCGGCAGGTCGTCGATCAGCTGGGCCGCCGGGTTCTTGCGGTCGCTGTCTTCCAGACGGGTCAGGACCTCCCGCGCACGGGCGACGACGGCAGCCGGCAGGCCAGCCAGACGGGCGACCTGGATGCCATAGGAACGATCGGCGGAACCGGGGCCGACCTCATGCAGAAAGATGACGTCGCCGTCCCATTCCTTGACGCGCATTGTCACGTTCGACATGCGGGCGAGCTTTTCCGAGAGCGCCGTCAGTTCATGGAAATGGGTGGCGAAGAGCGAGCGGCAGCGATTGGCCTCATGCAGATGCTCGACGGCGGCCCAGGCGATGGAGAGGCCGTCGAAGGTGGCGGTGCCACGGCCGATTTCGTCGAGGATAACCAGCGAGCGGTCGGTCGCCTGGTTGAGGATGGCGGCGGTCTCGACCATCTCGACCATGAAGGTGGAGCGACCGCGCGCCAGATCGTCGGAGGCGCCAACGCGGGAGAAGAGGCGATCGACGATCCCGATATGGGCGGCACCGGCGGGCACGAAGGAGCCCATCTGGGCAAGGATAGCGATCAGCGCATTCTGGCGCAGGAAGGTTGATTTACCACCCATGTTGGGACCGGTCAGCAGCCAGATGGCGCCGGGGCCTTTGGTATCATTGGGCGAGAGATCGCAATCGTTCGCGATGAAGGGGCTGGCGGCCTGACGGCGGAGCGCCTGCTCGACGACCGGATGGCGACCGGCGGTGATGGCGAACATCCTGGAATCATCGACCAGCGGGCGGCAGTAACCCTGCTCTTCGGCAAGCGCTGCAAGTCCGGCGGCGACGTCGATGACCGCAAGCGCCCGGGCCGCAGCCTTGATGGGTTCCGCGGCGGAGACGACCTGGCTTACCATCTGATCGAAGGCTGTGAGCTCCAGCGACAGGGCCTGACCGGCGGCATTGGCGATGCGGCTTTCGAGATCGGCAAGCTCGGTCGTGGTGAAGCGCATGGCGTTGGCCATGGTCTGGCGGTGGATGAAGCGGGCCTTGGCGTCGCCGCCCTCGGTCATCGGGCCGGCATTGCCGGCGGTTACCTCGATGAAATAGCCGAGCACGTTGTTGTGCTTGATCTTCAGCGACTTGATGCCGGTTTCCTCGGCATATTGCAGCTGCAGGCCCGCGATGACGCGACGCGACTGATCGCGTAGTGCCCTGAGTTCGTCGAGCTCGGGGATTGCGCCATCGCGCAGAAAACCGCCATCGCGCTTCAGGAGCGGCAGTTCATCGCCGAGCATGGCGGTCAGGCTCGGCGCGAGCTCGGCGGGCAAGGCTCCAAGGTCTGCGAGCGCGTCGGACAGTTCCGTTGGGAGGTTGGACGGATCGAGCAGTCGGCCAACTTCGGCAGAGGCTGCGAGACCGGCGACGATTGCACCGAGGTCACGCGGGCCACCACGATCAAGCGCCAGACGGGACAGCGCGCGCGGCATGTCGGGCACGCGCTTGAGAGCATCGCGCAGGCGGTCGACGAGCATGCCGTCAGCCAGCAGATGGGCAATCGAGTCCTGGCGATCGGAGATGGCCTCCGGATCGGTCAGCGGCGACATCAGGCGCTCCGCCAGCAGGCGCGCGCCGCCGCCGGTGACTGTGCGGTCGATGGCCTTCAGGAGCGAGCCGTTGCGTTCGCCCGACAGCGTCTTGACCAGTTCGAGATTGGCGCGGGTGGCGGGGTCGATGAACAGGGTGGAGGCGGCGTTCTGGCGTTCGGGCAGGCCGAGCGGCGGGCGCTCGGAGATCTGGGTCTTTTCGACATAGGCGACGGCTGCGGCAGCAGCTGCAATCTCGGCGCGCGAGAAGGCGCCGAAGCCATCCAGCGTTCCGACACCGAAGTAACGGGCGATGCGGCCTTCGGCGCTGGCGCTGTCGAAGAGCACGCCCGGCTGGGGCACGACGACGCGGCCGAGCACGTCGAAGGCGGGCTTCAGCTCCTCGTCATGGAAGAGCGTATCGGGCACGATCAGCTCGCGCGGCTCAATGCGCAGGATGTCCGCAAGCAGGCGCGTCTCGGTCGTCTCCGCGAGGCGGAAAATGCCGGTGGAAATATCGATCCAGGCGAGCGCCAGCTGCGGGGCTGAACCGCCCCGGATGCGGGCGAGCGCCATCAGGTAATTGGATTCGAAGGGCGAGAGGAGCTTGTCCTCGGTGATCGTGCCCGGCGTCACGAGGCGCACGACGTCACGCTTGACGACGGATTTCGAGCCGCGCTTCTTCGCCTCCGCCGGATCCTCGATCTGCTCGCAGACCGCAACGCGAAAGCCGAGCGAAATCAGCTTCTGCAGATAATCATCTGCCGCATGAACGGGCACGCCGCACATGGGGATGTCCTGGCCGAGATGCTGGCCGCGCTTGGTGAGCGTGATGCCGAGCGCGCGGGAGGCGTCAACCGCATCCTCGAAGAAGAGCTCGTAGAAATCGCCCATGCGATAGAAGAGCAGGCTGCCGGGATTGGCGGCCTTGATCTCAATGAATTGCTCCATCATCGGAGTGGCCGTCGCGCGGCTCTCCTCCGAGGTCAGCTCGGCGACGTTCAGGACATCACTTTGGGTGGCTTGATATAGCGTCACGGGCTCAATGTTTTCTTGAAAAGGAAGTCGTGCAACACTAACGACTTAAGGCGAGGAAAAACAACCAGGATGGGCCGGCGTACGCCCGCTGCCCACAACAAGGTGAGGGGAAGCATGCCAAACGAGAAGACGACCGGCCGGACGAAAGTCTCGGTGACGGAACAGGAAGCGCTGGACTTTCACTCCCAGGGCCGCCCGGGCAAGCTGGAGATCACGCCGACCAAGGCGATGGCAACTCAGCGCGATCTGTCGCTCGCCTATTCCCCAGGCGTGGCCGTGCCTGTGAAGGCGATCGCCGCCGATCCGGCGACGGCCTATGACTATACGACCCGCGGCAACATGGTGGCGGTCATCTCCAACGGCACGGCAATCCTTGGCCTCGGCAATCTCGGGGCGCTCGCCTCCAAGCCTGTGATGGAAGGCAAGTCCGTCCTCTTCAAGCGCTTCGCCGATGTCGATTCGATCGATCTTGAGGTCGACACTGAGAATGTCGACGAGTTCATCAATTGCGTGCGTTATCTCGGCCCCTCCTTCGGCGGCATCAATCTCGAAGACATCAAGGCGCCGGACTGCTTCATCATCGAGAGCCGGTTGCGCGAGTTGATGGATATTCCGGTCTTTCACGACGACCAGCACGGCACGGCGATCATTGCGGCGGCCGGCCTGATCAATGCGCTTGAGCTGACGGGCCGCGACTTCAAGACGACCAAGCTCGTGTGCAATGGCGCCGGGGCTGCGGCCATCGCCTGTATCGAGCTGATCAAGGCCATGGGCTTCAATGGCGAGAACATCATTCTCTGCGATACCAAGGGCGTCATTTATCAGGGCCGCACCGAGGGCATGAACCAGTGGAAGTCGGCGCATGCGGTGAAGACCGACCGGCGGTCGCTCAAGGAAGCGATGGTCGGCGCCGACGTGGTGTTCGGGTTGTCGCAGAAGGGGGCACTGTCTTCCGAGATGGTGGCCTCGATGGCGCCGAACCCGATCATTTTCGCCATGGCCAATCCGGACCCGGAAATCACGCCTGAGGAAGTGGCTGCGATCCGCGACGATGCGATCATGGCGACCGGACGTTCGGACTATCCGAACCAGGTGAACAATGTTCTGGGCTTTCCCTATATCTTCCGGGGCGCGCTCGATGTGCGCGCCAGCCAGATCAACGACGCGATGAAGATCGCGGCCGTCCGGGCGCTGGCCGATCTGGCGCGTGAGGACGTGCCGGATGATGTGGCAGCCGCCTATCAGGGCGAGCGGCCGCGCTTTGGGCCACAATACATCATCCCCGTGCCCTTCGATCCGCGGCTGATCTCGGCCATTCCGGTTGCTGTCGCGAAGGCTGCGATGGAAAGCGGCGTGGCGCGCAAGGAAATCGAGGATCTCGGCGCCTATGCGCACGAACTCTCCGCCCGCCGCGACCCGATCGCGGCCGCCACACAGCGGATCTACGAGCATGTGCGCAGCCACCCAAAGCGCGTCGTCTTTGCCGAGGGCGAAGAAGAGCAGGTGATGCGCGCGGCCATCTCCTTCGTCAACCAGGGGCTCGGCACCGCCATCCTGCTCGGCCGCGACGAGCCACTGAAGGCGACTGCCGAGCGGGCCGGGATCGATCTCGACCGCCCTGGCATCGAGGTGGTCAACGCGCGCATGTCGACCCGCGTCGATGCGTATACCGAATATCTCTATGCCCGCCTGCAGCGGAAGGGCTACCTGCACCGCGATGCGCAGCGCCTGATCAACACCGACCGCAACCACTTTGCCGCCTGCATGGTGGCGCTCGGCGATGCGGATGCCATGGTGACGGGTACGACGCGCAATTATTCGACGGCGCTTGAGGATGTCCGCCGCTGCATCGACACGGCACCCGGCCACCGCGTGATCGGGGTGTCGCTGGCGCTGGCCCGTGGCCGGACGATCGTGGTCGCGGATACCGCCGTGCACGACATGCCGACGGCTGAGGAACTGGCCGACATCGCGGAAGAGGCAGCTGGCGTTGCCCATCGCCTCGGGCTCGAGCCACGCGTGGCGCTGCTTGCCTATTCCACCTTCGGCCATCCGACCGGCGAACGCTCCGAACGCGTGCGGGAAGCGGTGAAGATCCTCGACCGTCGCGGCGTGTCCTTCGAATATGATGGCGAAATGGGCGCCGACATTGCCCTCAACCAGCACCGGATGGAACAGTATCCATTCTGCCGCCTGTCGGGCACAGCCAATGTGCTCGTCATGCCAGCGATCCATTCGGCGGCGATCTCGACCAAGATGCTGCAGGAACTGGGCGGGCTGACCGTGATGGGGCCGCTGCTCATTGGCCTCGAAAAGTCGGTGCAGATCGCGCAGATGGGCGCCAAGGATAGCGATATCGTCAATATGGCGGCGATCGCGGCCTATAACGCAGCGGGTTAAGCAAAAACCGGAGCGGCTTTTGCGAGCCGCTCCATATCGTCCTCGATCTCGCGCTTCAGCCAGCGCTTGAACTTTTCCACCTTGTCGGAGCGCCTCGCATTCTCTGCGGTCACGAAGTAGTGGCCGAAGCCTGTTTTGACCGCAGGTCCAAAGGGCGCGACGAGCTGGCCGTGCTGCAGCTGATGCGAGGCGATCGTCTGCCAGGCGAGCATCACCCCCTGCCCCGCGATGGTCGCATCAAGGCAAAGCGAAGCCTCGCTAAAGGTATGGCGCGCCTTGATCTCGGCGCCTTCAAGACCGACCTCCGACAGCCAGACATCCCAGGTGAACATGGCTCTGCCATCAATCACCTTCGGCAGGTCGAGAATATCGGCGGGCTCGCGCAGCTTTTCGGCCATGGCGGGGGTGCAGAGCGGGGCGACGCGTTGCTCCAGGATGAGTTCGGCCTTGAAACCCGGCCAGTGGCCGCGTCCGACACGGATCCTCAGATCGACGTCGGTCTGGCTGGCATCGGTCAGGCGGTCGTTCGCGTCGATGCGCAGTCCGATTTCCGGGAAGCGTTCTGAAAAGGCGGGAATGCGGTGGACGAGCCAGCGAGCAGCAAAGACCGGGGCAACAGAGATTGTCAGCACGCTCTCGTCGCTGCGTCTGGCAAGGGCCACGGCGCCCGAAAGGTGGCGGAAACCATCGGACAGACGTGCCAGCACATCTACAGCCGTTTCAACCGGGACCATGCCGCGACTTGTGCGCTCGAAGAGCGGGCGGCCGAGCTGCTGCTCTGTCTTGATCACCTGCTGGCTGACAGCGCCAATCGACACGCCAAGCTCGTCCGCAGCGGCCTGAAGCGAACCAAGACGGCCGACGGCTTCAACGGCGCGCAGTCCGTTCAGATGCACCTGATTGAGATTCTTCATATAGGAAAACTATAGTCCGGCTCGGTAAAACTCAATTGAATTTCGCAGCCTGAAAGTCGATGCTGCAGCCTGATCAGAAGGTTCACGCCTTCCTTCCAGTTTATCGAGGCGAAGCCATGTTCAAGTTTCTCTGGAGACGACGAGAACCCGTGACACCGGTGGTGCGGGACTGGCGGCATGATCCCATGGGGCATCCTGCCTTGCGGGAAATGAGCCTTCGGGAGCTTGCGGACCTGCCCATGGTGGCGGAAATGCCGATGCGGGTGGCAAGGGCGGAGGCCACGGAAAATTGCCAGCGGCGTGTGAGCCGGGTGCAATCAGGTGGGTGTGCTGTTTCGCGATTATCCCAATGGTGAAGGGATGCGGCTGCGCCGCCCCCCCTCATCTCCCTGCCGGGATCTTCTCCCCGCCGGGGAGAAGAGACCATCGTCAACTGGCGCTGGCGAAGCGGCCGGCGTCAGCGCCGTAATAATTCACGTAGCGGCCGGATATGCTGGCGATGGGCAGGATGATCAGCACATCCGTTGTGTTGAAGGCCTGGTCAACGACCGCGCCATTGCCGACCATGGCACCGAGACGCAGGTAACCCTTGATCAGCGGCGGCATGGCGAAGAGCGCGCGGCGGGCATTGACGGCTTCTGATGGCATCAGGTCCATCTCGCGGTAGAGATGGGGCAGCGCGTCGACCGCCCATTCGCCCTTGGCAACGGCGTTCTGGTGAAGGAAGGAAAGCGCCAGCGCATGCTCCTCCGGCTGCACGCCGGGGAAAGAGCCACAGCCGAACATTGCATCGACTCGATTGTGAAGGGCATAGGCCCAGCAGCCCTGCCAGAGCAGCTCGACCGTGCGCTTCGTCCGGTACTGCGGCAGCACGCAGGAGCGGCCGAGCTCCATGAAACGCTTGTCCGGATGGCGTGCGACAAGCGCATCGACGCCGAACTCGGAGCCGGAATAGAAGCCGCCATGGGCGATCGCCACTTCATGGCGCAGCAGGCGGTAGGTGCCGACGATCTGGTCTTCAGCGTCGCCGTCGATCGAGCGGTCTAGAACCAGGAGATGTTCGCAGAGGCTATCCCAGCTATCGACCTCACGACCACGGCGAGCATCTTCGACGCAGACCTGCGCCTTCATCTCCTCGACGAAGACGCGGTAGCGCACGGCCTGGGCCGCGTCGATCTCGCGTTCGGTGCGGGCAATGCGCGTTTCCAGGCTACCAATGCGGCCCAGGATATCGCGCGAAGCGGGAAGCCCCAGCGGCATAACGGCCGGGTTTTCCAGAAGAAGGTCTCGTTCGATCAGTTCCACGCTCATCGGATCTATCCAGCGTTGAAGTCACGGGCCTTTAAACACGAGACTGCTACAGGAAAGTGACAAAACTTCGCAGGCTTCCGCCTCGTTCATGCCTCCGGCGGCTTCGGCTTACGGTGCTGGATGATCTCGTCGATGACGATGAAGATCGCGCCGATGGTGATGAAACTATCGGCCAGGTTGAAGACGGCGAAGGACCAGGTCTGGGTGTAGAAGAGGATATAGTCGACCACATAGCCATAGGTGAGGCGGTCGATGATGTTGCCGAGCGCGCCGGCGATGATCATCGCAAAGCCGAGATGGGCGAAATGCTGCTCGGGGCCGGTCTTGCGCCAGAGCCACAGGACAAAAGCCACGATCACGAGGCGCAGGCCGATGATGAACCAGCTGTCGAGATGCGACAGCATGGAGAAGGCGACGCCGAGATTATGGGTCCGGTAGAGCGCCCAGAAAGGCAAAACCGGGATCAACTCGTGCATCGGCAGATAGATCTCCACCGCATATTTGATGGCCTGATCGAGGATCAGGGCGATGGCGATGAAGATCAGAACCGGACCGGGCCGGTTGAAGGCGGCAAGCATTGTCACTTGGCTCCGTCGAGGGCGAGCAGGTGGCGGCGGACCTCGAACAGCATGACGCCGGTGGCGACTGCAAGGTTCAGGCTATCGGCCATGCCGACCTGGGGGATGCGGGCGAGCTTGTCTGCGGCCTGCGCCAGTTCATCCGGCAGGCCTGATTGTTCGTTGCCCATCATCAGGATGACCGGCTTGGAGCGGTAGTCGATGGTGCGGTAATCGACAGCACCGGCGAGATGCGTGGCGACGAGGCGAGCATCCACGGACTTCTTCCACTTGAGGAACTCGGCGGGCGTGGTCTTGACCAGCGGCAGTGCGAACATCGAGCCCATGGTTGCGCGCACGGTTTCCATCGAGAAAGGATCGGTGCAGTCGCCAACGAGAATGACGCCGGAGGCACCGGCAGCATCTGCCGTGCGGATGATGGTGCCGAGATTGCCGGGATCACGCACGCGGTCGAGCGCGATCCAGGTTTCCGAGCCCTTGGGCTGGATGTCCTTGAGGGGAGTCCAGCGTTGTTCGAAGACGGCGGCGACCATTTGCGGGTTGTCGCGCCGGGTGATCGAGGACATCACCTTTTCGCTCACTTCCAGCACCAAGCCGCCAGCGGCGACGGTGCGGGCGGCGACTTTCTCGACCAGCGGCTTGCCCTTGCCGGCCTTGGCATAGACGAGCGTGCGGATGGTCCAGCCGCGATCGAGCGCATCGATAACAAGCTTCAGGCCCTCGGCGAGGAAGGTGCGGCTTTCATCGCGGCTCTTCTTCTGGGAAAGCGCCTTGATGTCCTTGATGATGGGATTGGCGAGGCTGGTGACTTCCTTGACCTGGCCGACGCGACGCGGGCCCTCGTTTCGATAGTCGTCGGTCATTTCGGCACCCAGCGGCTGAAGAGAGAGGTGGAGAGCGCACGCCCCGGCGTCTTGCCGTCGAGGCCGGCTTCGCGAATGACGAGCTCGCCTGACTCGACGAGGCCGCCCTTGCCGCGCATGGTCTCGCGCATCAATTCGTGGATGGAATAGAAGCTTGCACGGATCGAATAGGCTGTGAGCACGAGGCCAACGGCCTTGGGCGCCAGCAGTTCGCGGCAGATGTCCAGCATCAGCGGCAAATGGTCGAAGAGCTGCCAGACTTCGCCATTGGGACCACGGCCAAATTTCGGCGGGTCGGTGAGGATGATGTCGTAGCGATGACCGCGGCGTTCCTCGCGCAGGATGAACTTCATCGCATCTTCGCAGATCCAGCGGATCGGCGCCTTGTCGAGGCGGCTGAGCGACTGGTTCTCACGCGCCCAGCCGATCGCCTTCTTGGAAGCATCGACATGGGTGACTTCGGCACCGGCAGCGGCTGCGACCAGCGAGGCGACGCCGGTATAGCCGAAGAGGTTCAGGACCTTCAGCGGCCGATCGGCAGCCTCGATCTTCTGCTTCATCCAGCTCCAATGGGCGATCTGCTCTGGAAACACGCCGACATGGCGAAACGCTGTGAAGCGGCCGTGGAAATCCACCCCCAGAAGAGAGAGCGGCCAGGTTTCGCCGAGCGCCTCGCGCTGGAAGCGCCAGCGGCCCATGCCGTCCTCGTCCGTGTCGCCCGTAAACACGGCATCGGCCTTGTCCCAGACATAGGTGGGCAGCGCCTTCGGCCACAGGGCCTGGGCTTCGGGGCGGACAATGCGATAGGGACCGTATTGCTCGAGCTTCAAGCCGTCGCCGCTGTCGATCAGGTGGAAGTCGCCAGCGCCTGTCGATTCCAGGATCAGCGGCACGCGCTCGGTCGGGCGATCACCGGTGCGGACCGTCAGAGCTCGGGCGGGTTCAGCCGTCGTATCGGGCGATTGCGACTGGGACTTCGGCTTTGCTGCCTCGGCATCACGGCGGGGCGGGCGGGCCTGGCGCTCGTCCCTACCCTTCGATGCATAAGGCTTTGCCGTTGCCGGCCGTGTCTCGCCACTGCCTTTAGCCTTCGCTCCCGGGAATGGCTTGGCGCCGGGGCGACGTTCCTTGTTCTTCACGTCAATGATCCGTGGGTCGTGTTCGTCTCGGCCAGCCCTTAGCATTGCCGGCCCGGCGCGGAAAGGAAATTTGCCGCGAGCGACCGGAGCTCAGGTTTGCCGAGGCTTAGCGGGCGCCTAACTGGGGAAGGGTCGAGCCGGCAATCTCTTCGGCGCGCGTCTTCTGCCGATCAGCTTCGGCCTGCCATTGCTGGGCCACACGCGACTGATTGCGAGCCTTCTTGCGATGCTTGCCTTGAGTGAACCAGGTGACCGTTGCACCGAGAAGGACGCCGAGCATGACGGCCACGATCAGGAAGACGAAGAGGGGCGCGGATACGGACAGCGCCTGATCAGCGGGGTTGAACGGGTTGAGGGCCAGATTGACCGAGGCACGGTTGGCAACGGCCAGAACGACCAACAGCACGCCGAGCGGAAGGAATACCACGAGGCTCACGATTTTCCGGACCATCTCGACAACTCCCTTATCTCTTCAGACCCCCTGCCGGGACCTCTCAGAGGTTCAAGTTAAGGACAGAGGCGGAATTTTCAACGCGAAAAGCGCTTATTCGTCGTCTTCGTCGCCCATGCCGGGGTTCAGACGCTCGCGCAGTTCCTTGCCGGTCTTGAAGAAGGGCACCCACTTTTCCTCGACGAAAACAGTCTCGCCGGTGCGCGGGTTGCGTCCAGAGCGGGAGGGGCGATTCTTGACCGAAAAGGCGCCGAAGCCGCGCAGCTCCACACGATTGCCGGCTGCCAGCGCGTCGGTGATCTCGTCAAGAACTGCATTTACGATATTTTCGACATCCCGGTGATAGAGATGCGGATTACGGGCCGCGACGATCTGCACCAATTCCGACTTTATCACGCGGACCCCCTGAATTTTCTAATGTGACGTGAGTGCTGACAAAAGTGCCAAAGCAAAAAAGCTCAGTCAAGGAACAACTTAACCATAAAGTGCCGGCTTTGCGAGTGCTATGACGCCCATCACACGCGGATTCGTGAACGACACCGCCTCACTTTCTCCGCGGGACCGCTGCATCGTCGATCTGGCATGCTTCTTGTAATGGGCCTGCCACAATCCATATTGGCAACATCCCATAGACATGCGAAACGACGAGAATGGGCGCGCGGGCTTCGGCTGGCCGCCATGAAAACGGGTTCCTGTTAATGCTGCAATCAACACATGATGGCGCGCCGGCCACTGGACACGGCTCCGGTGCCGACACCTATCGCAGGGCGATGAGCCATTCGCGGCGTGTGCGGCGTCTGCGAGTTCTGCTGCCGGTCGTGGCACTCGGGATCACGCTTGCCTTCGTCGCGGTGTCCCTCGTGCGCGGCCTCATGCCGGACGAGCTGCAGATCGAATCCGCCAAGATCGAAGACGGCAAGGTCGTCATGGAGAAGCCGGCGATCGCGGGCCGCAATTCCGAAGGCGTTCGCTATTCGCTGCGGGCCGAACGCGCCCTGCAGGATATCAAGAACCCCAACATGATCACACTCGAGTCGATCGCTGCAGCCGTGCCTGTCAATGACAAGGTCCTGGCTCGCGTGGTGGCGACGAGCGGCATCTTCGATCGGGGCGCCAATCTCCTCAATCTCGACAAACCGTTCACGCTGAATTTGAGCAGCGGCATCGACGCCCAGTTCGGCTCTGCCAATCTCGACATCGGTGGCGGCACCATGAAGACCGAAGACCCGGTCGCTATCCAGACCAAAGGCGCGTCGATTGTTGCGAACTCGCTCGAGATGAAGGATAAGGGGCGAACCATGATATTTACGGGCGCCGTCAAGTTGAACATCGAGCCGTCCGCCCTTCGCAGCAATCGGTCAATGGAAGCCGCCCAGCCATGATTCACCGCTCTTTCGCCAAGATTTCCGTCGCTGGCTTCCTTCTGCTTTCCGCAAGCGGTTTCACCGCGCTTGTCTCGGCTCAGACAACCAGCAGCCAGATGGATGGACTCAAGCTTTCCAACGACCAGCCGATCCAGATCGAAAGCGATGCGCTCGAGATCCGCGAGGCGGAAAAGAAGGCTTTCTTCACCGGCAATGTGAAGGTGGTTCAGGGCACGACGACCCTGCAGGCTGGCTCCATGACCGTTCTCTATCGCGGCGAAGGCACAACGGTTACGCAGGGCAATGCCGACATCGAAAAGATCGATGTGATGGACAAGGTCTTCCTGCAGTCGGAGACGCAGCAGGCGACGGCCGACAAAGGCTATTTCGACATGACCAAGCAGGTCTTCGTGCTCGAAGGCGAACGGGTCGTTTTGTCTGAAGGGCAGAATGTCTTCGTCGGCTGCAAGCTCACCGTCCAGATGAATTCTGGCCAGGCCAAGCTCGACAGCTGCGGTCGGCGCGTCCAGATTCAGCTCGACCCCAAATCCCAGAAGAGCAACTGACGGGTCAGCGTGAACGTGCACATTCCCTTCCTTACCAAGTCCAAGCAGGCCAAGAAGCCGGCTGCCCCGGCAATCCTGCCGGGCGACAAGTCGCGCTATGAAGGCACGCTGATCGCCCACGGGCTGACCAAGACCTATAATTCCCGTCGTGTGGTGAATGGCGCTTCGCTCGTGGTTCGCCGTGGTGAGGCCGTCGGCCTTCTCGGACCGAACGGTGCCGGCAAGACGACCTGTTTCTACATGATCACCGGTCTGGTGCCTGTGGATGCCGGAACGATCTCGATCAACGGCAATGATGTGACATCAATGCCGATGTATCGCCGCGCCCGCCTCGGCGTCGGCTACCTGCCGCAGGAAGCATCGATCTTTCGCGGCCTGACCGTGGAAGACAACATCCGCGCCGTGCTCGAGGTGCATGTCACCGACAAGCGTCAACGCGAAGCCAAGCTCGACGAGCTTCTGGCGGAATTCCATATCGAGAAACTGCGCAAATCCCCGGCAGTTGCGCTGTCCGGCGGTGAACGCCGTCGCCTTGAAATCGCCCGCGCGTTGGCAACCGATCCGACCTTCATGCTGCTCGACGAACCGTTTGCCGGCGTCGATCCGATCTCGGTTTCCGATATCCAGAACCTGGTGCGACACCTGACGGCGCGCGGCATCGGCGTTCTCATCACCGACCACAATGTGCGCGAGACGCTTGGCCTGATCGACCGGGCCTATATCATTCATGCCGGCGAGGTTCTGACCCACGGCCGCGCAAACGACATCGTCAACAATGCCGATGTCCGCCGCCTTTATCTCGGCGAGCAGTTCAGCCTCTGAGGGCTGGACGAAGAAAACGCCACTTCAGCCCCTCCTGCGGCTTGACCAAAGTAAAATAAAAAGCAATTTTTGGGCCAAGTGGATTTTCCCGCCATAAATAGCGGGATTGCGGGGAAATGTAGGGGAGTCGAACGTCCGCCATGGCCTTATCCGCCAACCTATTCCTGCGACAAAGCCAGTCTCTGGTGATGACTCCGCAGCTGATGCAATCCATTCAGCTGTTGCAGATGACTCACCTGGAACTGATGCAGTTCATCGCGCAGGAAGTGGAGCGCAATCCGCTGCTCGAAATGGCGGCAGATGACGGAGATTTGGGCGGCGAGCTTCCCGACAATGCCGATCGCCACAGCGCAAGCGCGCAGCAGGACAGCCAGCCCACGGTCGATGAGTTCGCAGCACCTCCCTCGCTCGACAGCGACTGGTATGAGAATGACGCCAGCGATCGGCTGAACGATCGCCTGGACACAAATTATGATACCGCCTTTGCCGACGAGGGATCTGCCCAGCGGCCCGACGCGCCCGAGCTGCTGGGACAATGGAAGTCTATGCCGGGGCAATCCGGCGATGGCAGCGAGAGCTTCGACCTCGATGATTTCGTCGCGGGCCAGGTCAGCCTGCGCGACCATCTGAACCAGCAAATTCCTTTCGCGCTGAGCGCCGCACCGGATCAGTTGCTGGCCTCCGTGCTTGTCGATCATCTCGACGAAGCCGGCTATCTGCGGGCTGATCTGCAGGATGTCGCGGAGAGGCTGGGGCTTTCGCTCGTCGCGGTCGAGGGCGTGCTGACCACGCTGCAGACGCTGGAACCTGCCGGGGTCTTTGCGCGCTCGCTCAGCGAATGCCTGGCGATCCAGTTGCGCCAGCGGGACCGGTATGATCCGGCGATGGCGGTGCTTGTCGACAATCTCGAGCTTCTGGCGAAGCGCGATTTCGCGACGCTGAAAAAGATCTGCGGTGTCGATGAGGAAGACCTGATCGACATGCTGTCGGAGATCCGCAAACTCAATCCGAAGCCGGGCAGTTGCTTCGAACATGAGGCGAGCGAATCCGTCACGCCCGATATCGTGGTGCGCGCCGACGGGATTGGCGGATGGCGGGTGGAACTGAACCCGGATGCCCTGCCCCGGGTTCTGGTGAACCACAGCTACATGGCAGCGGTTCGCCCCGGGACGGCGAAAGATGCGCCGGACCAGGCCTTCATGTCCGAATGCCTGCAGAATGCCAACTGGCTGACCCGCAGCCTCGACCAGCGTGCGAAGACGATTACCAAGGTCGCGGCCGAGATCGTGCGCCAGCAGTCGGCGTTTCTCGATCACGGGGTCGACCACCTGCGTCCTCTCAATCTCAAGACGATCGCAGACGCCATCAAGATGCACGAATCGACCGTGAGCCGCGTCACCACCAACAAGTACATGATGACGCCGCGCGGGCTGTTCGAGCTCAAATATTTCTTCAGCGTTTCCATCGCCTCGGCAGAGGGCGGTGACAGCCATTCGGCAGAATCTGTCCGGCATCGCATCCGTGCCCTGATTGCCCAGGAAAGCCCGGATGCCGTGCTCTCCGACGACGATATTGTCGACCAACTGAAGTCCGGTGGTGTCGATCTCGCACGCCGCACGGTCGCCAAATATCGGGAGGCGATGAACATCCCCTCCTCCGTCCAGAGGCGCCGGGAAAAGCGGGCCATGGCCAAGGTTTCGGCCGTCTGACGGACACCTTCCGGACGCAAAGATTAACAGGACATTGACTCTTCCGCAGATGGCGGCTAGAAGCGCGCCGCAATCGACAGCGCACACTGTTGCCCGAGGGGACGAACCCTCGACTACGCCCGACAAACGAAGGCACAGACTGACCGAACCGCTCGAAAAGCTTGGACGCGGGCGTCGCTTGGCGTAAAATGGAGACGCAACCAATCATAAGAAGGGAAACTCCATGAGTGTGCGTGTATCCGGCAAGCAGATGGAAATCGGTGAAACGTTCCGGCAGCGGATCGAGGATCGGATCCAGGATGCGGTTACCAAATACTTCGACGGAGGGTATTCCGGGCAAGTGGTCGTCACGAAGTCGCAGTCGCGTTTCGCGGCCGATTGCCTGGTGCATCTCGATACCGGCGCAAACCTGCATGCCGCAGGCGAGGCCAATGATCCGCAAGTGGCCTTCGACACCGCCTTCGAGCGCGTCGAGAAGCGCCTGCGCCGCTACAAGCGTAAGCTGAAGGATCATCACGCGGGCGAAGCTCAGAACGCGTCGATCGAGGTGGCCTACACGGTCATGGATTCCGGGGACGACGATCACGAGGAACTGCCGGACGACTACGCGCCGACAATCGTGGCCGAAAGCACCAAAAAACTTCGGACCATGTCCGTAGCCTCGGCGGTTATGGCACTCGACATGACGGATGACCCGGTTCTTCTGTTCAGAAGCCCGGGAAGTGAACAATTGAATATCGTTTATCGTCGGAATGACGGTAATATCGGGTGGATCGATTCCGCCAACATCAAAGGCTGAAGATCGGCTTGGGCGACTGCGCACTGCAGTCGCCCGCTCCTCGATCCGAGGCATGAAGGACATTGATATGGCATTGGCAGATTTGCTGCAGCAGGATGCTGTCGTACCGGCCCTCCGGGTGAACTCCAAGAAGCAGCTGCTTCAGGAACTTGCGGCCAAAGCCTCCAAGCTTACCGACATTCCGGAACGGGAAATTTTCGACGTGATCCTGCAGCGCGAGCGTCTTGGCTCGACCGGCGTGGGTAACGGCATCGCCATCCCGCATGGCAAACTCAACAAGATCAGCAAGATCACCGGCATTTTCGCCCGTCTGGAAACGCCCGTGGACTTCGAGGCTCTGGACGACCAGCCGGTCGATCTCGTGTTCCTGCTGCTGGCGCCGGAAGGTGCAGGTGCGGACCATCTGAAGGCTCTGTCGCGGATTGCACGCGTGCTGCGCGACCACGATCTCGTGGCCAAGCTGCGCGCAACCGAATCGGCATCGGCGATCTACACCTTCCTCAACGAGGAACAGGCTTCGAACGCTGCCTGACGGCCTTGCGCCTCCCAATCAGCCCAAGAAAAAAGCGCCCCGAGAGGCGCTTTTTTTATTCAACCATGATCACGGCCGATCACGCCTTGGCGGCATCTTCTGAGGCGGCATCCGTCTTCGGGCCACCCTTGGCGACGCCGACCATGGCCGGACGCAGAACTCGGTCGCCGATGGCGTAGCCTGCCTGCACGACCTGGACGACCGTGTTGTTGGCGACATTCGGGTTTGGAACCTCGAACATGGCCTGGTGGAAGTTGGGGTCGAACTTCTGACCTTCGGCTTCGATCTTGCGCACACCATGGCGCTCGAGCGTTGCCAGCATGCCGCGCTCGGTCATTTCCACGCCTTCGATCAATGCCGTCATCGTGGCATCGGCAGATGCGCGGGCTTCGTCCGGCAGGGTCTCGATGGCGCGGCGTAGATTGTCGGAAACCGACAGCATGTCGCGGGCAAAGCCGGTCACGGCATAGGACTTGGCATCCTTGACTTCACGATCCGTGCGGCGGCGCAGATTGTCCATCTCAGCAGCGAGACGCAGGAAGCGATCGCGCAGGTCGGCATTCTCGGCCTTCAAGGCTTCGACAGGATCGACCTGTCGTTCCGACGCGCCCTCTTCCTCGCCTGCAGCCTGCTGTTCAGCCGCTTCGGTTGCGTGCGCCTCGTGGGCGGCCGCGTCAGGTCCGTTCTTGTTGGTTTCTTCGGTCATGACGTTCTCCGAATGGTTTTAGGTGTTCGAACTCTCGGTGTCGAATTCGTGCCCGATATCAGGGTTTGGTGTGAAAAAATCAAGGGTTGGCGGCAAATCCGCCTAACGACTGCCGCGCGAGAGCCTGGCCATGAGCTGCGCCGTGTAGTCGACCATGGGCACGATGCGCGAATAGTTGAGGCGTGTGGGGCCGATGACGCCGACTGCGCCGACGATCCGGTCTTCGCCGTCTCTATAAGGTGCGACGATCAGGGACGAGCCAGAGAGAGAGAAGAGCTTGTTTTCCGAGCCGATGAAGATGCGCACACCGGGTCCGCTTTCGGCGAGGTCGAGGATCTCGATCAGGCTTTCCTTGCGTTCCAGGTCGTCGAAGAGCAGACGAAGACGGTCGATATCATCGGAACCCGCCAGGCCTTCGAGAAGATTGGCGCGACCGCGAACGATGAGCCGGGTCGGCTGCTTTTCCGCCACTTCGCCCGACCAAACCGCGAGCCCGCGCTCGACGAGATCCTGCGACAGGGTATCCAGCTCACTTGCGACCTGGGTCTTGAGCTTCTCGATCTGGCTGCGCAACTCCCGCATCGTCTGGCCGGCGAGATTGGCGTTCAGGAAGTTGGCCGCTTCCGTCAGCTGGGAGGCGGTGACACCGGCCGGCAGATCGATGATGCGGTTTTCGATCTGATTGTGTTCGCCGACCAGAACGGCGAGCGCCTTGGTGGGCTCCAGCCGGATGAATTCGACATGCTTGAGGATCGGATCGTTCTTCGATGAAATGACGAGGCCGGCACCGCGGGAAAGCCCGGAGAGCATGCGGCTCGCTTCAGTGAGCATGGCTTCCATCGGCTGATCGGCGCTGGTCGGGCGGATCTGGCGCTCGATTTCGTCGCGCTCACCATCCGAGAGGTCACCGATCTGCATGAAGGCATCGACGAAGAAGCGCAGCCCGGCTTGCGTCGGCAGGCGGCCGGCGCTGACATGCGGGGCGTAGATGAGGCCGAGGTCTTCGAGGTCGCTCATCACATTGCGCACGGAGGCGGGCGATAGCGACATCGGGAGGAGGCGCGAAAGATTGCGCGAGCCAAGGGGATCACCGGAGTCGAGATAGGTCTCGACAATACGGCGAAACACCTCCCGGGAGCGATCGTCCAGGGACGCGGAAACGTCTGCGACGGTTGTCTTCAGTGATGCCATTGGCGCAGCGGACAGGATCTCAGATGTTTCATGCTGGAAATATAGTCACTGCGCGATGGATGACCAAGCGGTAATTCCGCGTCTTATCGCCTCTCGGCGCTGCGGGATGGTTTTTCTTTGCAAATGGCAGTCTCCCTCCTTAGAAGGCAACAGACAACCCAGGAGATTACGATGCGGCCATCCGGCAGAAAAACCGACCAAATGCGCAAGGTTTCGTTCGAGCGCAATTTTTCCAAGCATGCGGAAGGCTCCTGCCTGGTGAAGTTCGGCGATACGCATGTGCTGTGCACCGCGAGCCTGGAAGAAAAGACGCCGCCATGGCTGCGCAATTCCGGCAAGGGCTGGGTGACGGCCGAATACGGCATGCTGCCGCGCGCCACCGGCGAGCGCATGCGCCGCGAGGCATCGTCCGGCAAGCAGAGCGGTCGCACGCAGGAAATCCAGCGACTGATCGGTCGCTCGCTGCGCGCGATCGTCGACCTGGAAGCGCTCGGCGAGCGGCAGATCTCGATCGACTGCGACGTCATCCAGGCGGATGGCGGCACGCGGACTGCGGCGATCACGGGTGCCTTCATCGCCCTGCATGATTGCCTGAAGTGGATGGAAACCCGCAGCATGATCAAGGTCGAGAAGGTCCTGAAGGACCATATCGCCGCCGTCTCCTGCGGGATCTTCGCCAGCCAGCCGGTGATCGACCTCGATTATCTGGAAGACTCGGCAGCAGAGACCGATGCCAACTTCGTCATGACCGGTTCCGGCGGCATCGTCGAGATCCAGGGCACGGCCGAAGGCAAGCCGTTCAGCCAGGACGAATTCCTGACCCTGCTCGGCCTTGCACGAAACGGCATCGACGAACTGGTCGCGCTGCAGAAGCAGGCGATCGGCTGAGACGAAAGTCCGGAGAGGCATCCATGCGTAAACTCGACACCCGCACCATCGTCGTTGCCAGCCACAATGCCGGCAAGATCGCAGAAATCGCTGACCTGATCGGGCCTTTCGGCTTTTCGGCGAAGTCCGCGAAAGATCTCGGTTTCTCCGAACCGGATGAGACCGGCACGACCTTCGAAGAGAATGCCGCGATCAAGGCGCTGGCTTCGGCCAAGGCGTCGGGCCTGCCTGCCCTGTCCGACGACAGCGGACTTGTCATCGACGCGCTCGACGGTGCGCCTGGCGTCTACACGGCCAACTGGGCCGAGCGCGAGGATGGCAGCCGCGACTTCGCCATGGCGATGGAGAAGGTCGAGAAGGCGCTTGCAGAGCGCGGCGCGACCGAGTCTGCACAGCGCACCTGCCGCTTCGTCAGCGTGCTCTGTCTCGCCTGGCCTGACGGTCATACAGAATTCTTCCGGGGCGAGGTCGAGGGCACCGTTGCATGGCCGCCGCGTGGCTCCGCCGGTTTCGGCTACGACCCTATCTTCCAGCCGGAGGGGCATGAGCGCACCTTTGGCGAGATGACGGCGGACGAGAAGCATGGCTGGAAGCCCGGCGATGCGGCTGCCCTTTCGCATCGTGCACGGGCCTTCAAGCTTTTCGTCGAAACCTGCCTGGAGGCCTGAGGCTTTGACCGATCGGTCCTTCACGCTGCTGCCCGACACGGGAGAGCCCGGCTTCGGCGTTTATGTGCATTGGCCCTTCTGCGCGGCCAAGTGTCCTTACTGTGACTTCAACAGCCATGTTCGCCACCAGCCGGTGGATCAGGCGCGTTTCGTTTCGGCCTTCCTCGCCGAGCTCAAGGCCGTGCGCGCGCTGTCGGGCCCGAAGACGGTCACCAGCGTCTTCATGGGCGGCGGCACACCCTCGCTGATGGATCCCTCGACGGTCGGGGCGATCCTCGACGGGATCGCCGCCAACTGGCACATGCCCGATGGCATCGAGATCACCATGGAGGCGAACCCGTCCAGCGTCGAGGCGACCCGCTTCCACGGCTACCGGGCCGCCGGCGTCAACCGCGTGTCGCTCGGCGTGCAGGCGTTGAACGATCCGGACCTTAAGTTTCTTGGGCGGCTTCATGACGTCGCGGATGCGCTGAAAGCCATCAAGCTGGCGCGCGAGATCTTTCCGCGCATGTCCTTCGACCTGATCTACGCCCGTCCCAACCAGACGGTGGAGGCCTGGGAGCGTGAGCTCAAGGAAGCCATGTCTTACGCGGTCGATCATCTGTCGCTCTACCAGTTGACGATCGAAGAAGGCACGGCCTTCTACGGTCTGCACAAGGCGGGCAAGCTGATCGTGCCCGACGATGAGCATGCGGCGACGCTTTACGAGGCGACGCAGGAGATTACGGCCCGCGAGGGGCTGCCGGCCTACGAGGTTTCCAACCACGCCCGCCCGGGTGCGGAGAGCCGGCATAACCTGACCTATTGGCGCTACGGCGATTATGCCGGTATCGGACCCGGCGCGCATGGACGGCTGACGCAAGGGCGGACGAAGATTGCAACCGTTGCCGAGCGGCATCCGGAGACCTGGCTTTCTGCCGTCGAGCAGAATGGCCATGGCATTATCGAGCGCGAAGAGCTGGATCACGAGGCCCAGGCCGACGAGCTTCTGTTGATGGGTCTTCGGCTGCGCGAAGGGGTCGATCTCGCCCGCTGGCAGCAGCTTTCCGGTCGCGATCCCGATCCGGACAAGGAGCAGTTTCTGCTCGAGCAGGGCTTCATCGAGCGGCTCGGCAATTCGCGGCTGCGCTGCACCCCGCCGGGCATGCTGATCCTCGACGCCGTCGTCGCCGATCTCGCCTGCTGAGGGAGTGAGAGACGATGCCGGTCGATCCAGCCTTTGCCCGCTTCGACATGGCCCGCCTCTATGACGCCTTCAACCATCATGGCGAAGACGGCGATTTCTACGAAAATTTCACGAAGACTCCCTGCCGCGTGCTCGACATCGGATGCGGCACGGGATCGGTGACGTTGCGTCTGGCAGACCGCGGGCACACGGTGACCGGCGTCGATCCGGCAGACGGCATGCTGCGGGTCGCGCGGATGAAGGACAAGGACAGCTGCGTTACCTGGGTGGCCGCCGAGGCTGCCAGTTTTTCGCTACCCGATCGTTTCGACCTCGCCATCATGACGGGACATGTCTTCCAGGTTTTTCTTGACGATGCCGAAACCCTGGCTGCCTTGCGCAACATTCACCGGCACATGGCGCCGGGTGGCAGGCTGATCCTTGAAAGCCGCAATCCGCAAGACAAAGCCTGGCAAGGCTGGACCCGGGAGAAGACACGCGAACAGCGGGTCATCGACGGCATCGGGCCAGTCGACGTCTATTACCAGATCAAGGATGTCGAGGGTGAGCACGTGACCTTCGATGCGGTTTTCACGATCCTGGACACCGGCGAGACCCTGGTCAGCGAGAGCCGGCTGAGGTTTGCGCCGGTGGAAACCATCCAGGGCCTGCTCTCCGCTGCGGGATTTGGCGAAGTCGAGCTTCTCGGCTGGTGGGATGGCACGCCCTGTTCGGCAACCAGCCCTGAGATCATCGCGATCGCCCACGCCTGACCCAGTATCCAGATACGAAAAGGCCACCGCGAACCCATATTCAGGGATCGCGGTGGCCTATATCTCTGCGACTGGTCGCTTATTCGTTGATCAGGCGGCGCAGAAGTTCGATTTCCTGCGACAGCTTCTGGTCGGCCGAGATCAGTTCTTCGATCTTGCGCACGGCATGCAATACGGTCGTGTGGTCACGTCCGCCGAAGCGACGGCCAATCTCCGGGAAGGAGCGCGGGGTGAGCGTCTTCGACAGATACATGGCGATCTGGCGTGGCTTGACGATGACGCGGGTGCGGCGGTTCGACACCAGTTCCTGACGCGACACGTTGTAATGACGGGCGACGACGCGCTGGATGTCTTCAATGCGCACGCGCTTCTGGTCACCGGCACCAACGAGGTGGGCGAGCAGTTCATCGACGCGCTCGATCGACAGGTTCGGCTCGAAGGAGCGACGGAAGAGGAGCTGGTTGAAGGCGCCTTCCAGGTCACGGCCGCTGCTGGTGATGTTGCGCGCAACGTGTTCCAGGATGTCAGCAGGGATATCGATCGACGGATCGTCCTTGCGAACAACATCCAGGCGCGACTTCATCATGTCGAGGCGCATGTCGTAGTCGGGCGCTTCCATCTCGATGGCAACGCCACCCTGGAGACGCGAACGAACGCGCGGATCGAGCGATTCCAGCTCCCAGGGCGCACGGTCGGCGGCAACGACGACCTGCTTGGCGCTGTCGAGCAGCATGTTGAGCAAATGGCAGAATTCGTGCTGGATCATCTTACCCTGCAGGAACTGCATGTCGTCGATGATCAGGAGGTCGATGTTGCGCAGCGAGTCCTTTAGCGTCAGGGCATCATTGTCGCGGATCGCGGTTGCGAAACGCCACATGAAGTATTCGGCCGTCAAGTAGACGACGCGCGGCTGGCGCGGGCTATGAACCGCAGCATTGGCGATCGCCTGCAGCAGGTGAGTCTTGCCGAGACCAACCGAGGAATGAATGAAGAGCGGGTTGAAGCGCACAGCGCCGGCGCCGGCTTCCGCAATCGTCTTGGCGGCCGCGAGGGCCACGCGGTTGGACGCGCCTTCGACGAAGCCGTCAAAGGTATAGCGGCTATCGAGCGGCGAACCGAAGAGCGGACCGCTCTGGCTGCGCGCAGTGGTGCCGGAGGAGGAGGCCTGCGGGGTTGCGATCTGGCCAATCGACTGGGGGCCCGACTTGCGGACGGCTGCGGGCTGTGCCGCCTCGGCGCCGGCGGGACGATCTTCGGCCTGCGGACCACGGGTGCTGCGGCTTGCGCTGCGCACCATGATCTCGACCTTGAGGATCGACGGATCCTCGGCCTGGAAGATCGATGTGATGAGATCGAGGTAACGGTTGTTGATCCACGACTTCAGAAAGGTGGTGGGTACCGTCAGGCGCACCACGCTCTTCGATGCGGAATGGAGCTTCAAGCGCCCAAACCAGCTTTGGTAGACGTCGACCCCGACCTGGGCCTTCAGTCTCTTGCTGAAGCGGTCAAAGAGATCGTTATGCTTCATATCGGCGTTCTCTCCTGCTCCTTCGGAGCACGTGGCGCCGAGCGCCGAATGTGCATTGTCCCCGTTCGCCAATGCACCGGCCGTCATAGAGTTCATATGCATGTTGCCGCCTTCCAAATTCATTCCAGGTGCCGGGCGTTTCTATCGCCGTCCGACAGCCGCTTCATCTCAAGTCGACCCGAACGGATCGACGGTCCCCGAACGCGTCACGTCAGCGCTTCAGCCAAAAGCACCTACATGACTTGCCCCTCGCCTCCCTCACGGCGCTGGTCGCTCCATATGCACAAACCACATCCTCGACATGCGGCTCGACATTTACCGGCCCGGTCTGCAACACTGCAGACAAGACACAAATCGTCATCGCGCGGAAACGGCTACGTCTCCGATGCAACGCCGATTACTTTATGAGAAAACGGAATGGAAACACTCCGCTCCGGCAAAGGCGACTTGTCTTGTGGGCATTGCTGCCGTTCAGACCGTCGTTTCGGGCTAGTCCCTCGCCCTTTGCTGAGACACATTAAGGCAGGATCAAATGTGAAGATCAACACCGATTTTTAGGCTATCGGGCGCTTGGACCATTGACTCTTCGTACTTCATTTTTGCGTCACATTCGGCCGAAAAAGAATCGCTTTTGAATCAAGGAGATTCCCAAACGGGCACAAAATGGGCCTCTCGCAAAGCGAAAAAATAAAATTTCTCTTGACTCACGAGGGGGCCAACTTCCCCCAGGGTGAAGTGGCGACGGAACGAGGCACCTCCCTGAACCTATTGAATTATAATGATTTTTTATGTCACTGGACTGACAAGATGCAGCGCAGCAGAAAGCGCTAAAACATCAATTTCCGGTAAGGTGCAGCGGAAACGACAAAAAGCCCGGCGCAACGCCAGGCTCTTCAGAATTTGTCGAAAAGGTGTCTTAAATTAGACAGCCAGGGCCTTCACACGAGCGGCCAGACGCGAGATCTTGCGCGATGCCGTGTTGGCGTGAACCACGCCCTTGGTGGCGGCGCGCTGGATCTCCGGCTGAGCAGCCTGGAGGGCGTCCTTGGCAACCGCTGCGTCGCCGGAAGCGATGGCTTCCTCGACCTTGCGGATGAAACCACGGACCCGCGAACGACGAGCCTTGTTGACTGCAGTACGGGCAGCGATCTTGCGGGTCGCCTTCTTCGCCGAAGCTGTATTGGCCATAGATGCCTCTCTCGAATTCAAACCAAAGCCCACCATCGCCGCGTCGGGTCGTTGCGACCTGCCATACCAGCACATGGGGAGCTGTTTCATGGGAAAAGCGCATCGGCTTTCCCAACCGTGGGCGGGCATATAGCGGGAAAGCGGGAATGCGTCAACGCGGATTCTGCAGATAACGCGCCGTCCCTGTACCAAAGTCACGGATTGGAAGCGATGCGACCGGATCCGTGACTTTGGTATCACGCTTACCTGTTCTTGAAGGCCGGCTTCCGCTTCTCGACGAAGGCCGCCATGCCTTCCTTCTGGTCTTCGGTGGCGAAGAGCGAATGGAAAAGCCTGCGCTCGGAACGCAGCCCTTCGGCCAACGTCTGCTCGAAGGCGCGGTTGACCGCCTCCTTGGCCATCATGACTGACGGCAGGGAGAAAGACGCGATCTTGGCGGCCGCTTCCAGCGCCTCATCGAGAAGACGCTCGGGCTCGACAACGCGGGCGACAAGACCGGCGCTCTCGGCTTCGGCCGCATCCATCATCCGTCCCGTGAGGCAGAGATCCATGGCCTTGGCCTTGCCGACCGCATGCGTGAGCCGCTGAGAGCCACCCATGCCGGGGATGATGCCGAGCGTGATCTCGGGCTGGCCGAACTTCGCGGTTTTGGAGGCGATGATGAAATCGCACATCATGGCGAGCTCGCAGCCACCGCCCAGCGCAAAGCCGGAGACAGCTGCAATCAACGGCTTGCGGAAGCCGGCAACCTCGTCCCAGCCGCCGATGAAGCCGCCGGTATAGGCGTCGACGAATTCGAGCGACTGCATTTCCTTGATATCGGCGCCAGCGGCAAAGGCCTTTTCCGACCCGGTGAGCACGACGGCACCCACGGTCGCATCCGCCTGCAGCTCGGCCAGAAGCTGGCAAAGCTCGCGCATGACGGTGGAGTTCAGAGCATTCAGCGCCTGGGGCCGGTTCAGTGTGACGAGCGCCACACGGTCACGGCGTTCCATCAGCAGGGTTTCGAATGACATGGTGTCCTCCCTTGTGCGGCCTCAGAGGCCTTATTTCTGGCAGCGGCCACAATAGAATGTCGAGCGGCCGGATTGAACTATCCTTTCGACGGTCCCCCCACAACCATCGGTGAGACAGGGCTCGCCCTCGCGGTCATAGGCGCGGAAGGAATGCTGGAAGTAACCGAGCGTGCCATCAGCCTGGATGTGGTCGCGCAGCGACGAGCCGCCCGCCTGGATCGCATCGACGATGACGTCGCGGATAGACTGGGTCAGCAGCGCAAGCTCCGCCTTGGGCTTGCCCTTTGCCGTCACCAGGGTCGCTACCTTGCGGGTTGGCGACAGATGCGACCGCCAGAGCGCCTCGCAGACATAGATATTGCCGAGACCGGCGATCACCTTCTGATCGAGCAGCGCGCCCTTCAGTGGCTGGCTGCGTCCGGCAAACCGCGTCGCCAGATAATCGGCGGAGAGCATGTTGCCGACAGGCTCGGGACCCAGATCGCGGAAGGCGGGATAGGTGTCGAGTTCGGATCGGGCCATCAGCTCCATGAAGCCGAAACGGCGCGGGTCATTATAGATGACGCGGACCGGGCCCTCGGCCCCGTCCAGATGGAAGACGACGTGATCGTGCTTCTCGTCCTTGCTGCGCTCGTGGTGGAAGACGCCGGGCGCCTCCACCGCGGCTCCTGCCTCGATGCGAAACGAGCCGGACATGCCGAGATGGGCAATCACGGTCAGATCATCCTCAAGGTCGATGAGCAGGTATTTCGCTCGGCGCGACAGGGCTTCGATCCGGCGCCCTTCGACCCTTGCGGCAAAATCGCGCGGCAGGGGGAAGCGCAGATCAGGGCGGCGCAACTCCAGACGCCTGACCCGCGCGCCTTCCATTGTCGGCGCCAAGCCGCGACGTACCGTCTCTACCTCTGGCAATTCCGGCATTTCAGCCCATCTTTCTGTTTGAACCGCTTCTTTAAAGGTCTATAGACCAGCCAGCCTTCGGCTTCTTCAGCGCAGATAGCGCGTCGGAAGCCTTTTCGCTATGGTCTGCCGACCGTTCCGTTACGTGGAGTGAACCGATGACTGCAAGCCGCATTTCCGCCGAAGGCGGCATGGAAACCTCCTACGGGTTCCGCCAGGTCGACGAGCAGGAAAAGCAGGGCCTGGTCAATGATGTCTTCCACAAGGTGGCCAAGCGCTACGACATCATGAACGACGTCATGTCGGCCGGTCTGCACCGCGTCTGGAAGGATGCGATGGTCGCTTCGCTCAATCCCCGCAAGGATGCCAATTACAAGGTACTCGATGTTGCCGGCGGCACGGGCGACATCGCCTTCCGTATCGTCGAGGCCTCCAACCGGATGGCGCATGCGACCGTGCTCGACATCAACGGCTCGATGCTTGGGGTCGGTGCTGAACGCGCAGAGAAGAAGGGGCTCTCGCCCAATCTCACCTTTGTCGAGGCCAATGCCGAAAGCCTGCCCTTCGAGGACAACAGCTTCGACGCCTACACGATCGCCTTCGGCATCCGCAACGTGCCGCATATCGATGTGGCGCTGTCGGAAGCTTTTCGAGTATTGAAGCGGGGCGGACGGCTTCTGGTGCTGGAATTCTCCGAAGTGGAGCTGCCGCTGCTCGACAAGGTCTATGATGCCTGGTCGTTCAATGCGATCCCGCGCTTCGGCAAGATGATCACCGGTGACGCCGAGCCCTACCAGTATCTGGTGGAATCGATCCGCAAATTCCCCAATCAGCCCGATTTTGCGCGGATGATCGAGCGCGCGGGCTTCTCCAACGTCCGCTTCACCAATTATACCGGCGGCATCGCGGCACTGCATTCCGGCTGGAAGATCTAAGCCGCATGAGCACGATCGGGGCATATTTCCGCCTGGCGCGGGTCGGCTGGGTGCTGGTGCGGGAAGGTGTTGTCGCGGCGCTGCCGTCCGAGGGTCTGCCGCCGCTCGTCGGCATCGCCAAGGCCGCTGTTGCGCCGTTGGCGCGTAGCCGGGCGAAGTCTGCGGAGCGTTCTGACCGGCTTGCGCGTGCCGTGGCCCGGCTCGGTCCCTCCTATGTGAAGATTGGCCAGTTTCTCGCGACGCGCCCCGATGTCGTCGGGGCTGATTTCGCCGAAGATCTCGCAGGCCTTCAGGATCGGATGGCCTTTTTCCCCACCGAGGCGTCCAGATCGACGATCCAGGAATCGCTCGGTCGTCCGGTCACCGAGCTCTATACGCATTTCGGCGAACCGATCGCTGCAGCCTCGATCGCGCAGGTGCATCCGGCCGAGGTCGCCACGCCTGACGGCCCTCGCAAGGTTGCGGTGAAGGTCATCCGCCCGGGCGTGCGCAAGCGTTTCGCCGCTGATCTTGAGGCCATGTATCTCGTCTCCCATCTGCAGGAGCGCTTCATTCCCAATTCGCGGCGCCTGCGCCCCGTCGAGGTGACGAAGACGCTTGAGCAGACCACCAAGGTCGAGATGGATCTTCGGCTTGAGGCAGCAGCGCTGTCCGAAATCGCCGAAAACACCAAGGCCGATCCCGGCTTCCGCGTGCCTGAGGTCAACTGGGAACGCACCGGGCGTGACGTCGTCACGATGGAATGGATCGACGGCGTGAAAATGTCCGACGTCGAGGGCCTGAGGGCCGCCGGCCACGACCTCAATGCGCTGGCCGACACGCTGATCCAGTCCTTCCTGCGCCATACGCTGCGGGACGGCTTCTTCCATGCCGACATGCATCCGGGCAACCTGTTCGTCGATCCCACCGGCATGATCGTTGCGGTCGACATGGGCATCGCCGGCCGGCTTGGGAAGAAGGAACGGCGCTTCCTCGCCGAGATCCTCTATGGCTTCATCAGCCGCGACTATATGCGCGTCGCTGAGGTGCATTTCGAGGCGGGCTATGTGCCCTCGCACCACAATGTCGCGAGCTTTGCCCAAGCGATCAGGGCGATTGGCGAGCCGATCCATGGGCAGCCGGCAGAAACCATCTCCATGGGCAAGCTGCTGACACTGTTGTTCGAGGTCACCGAAATCTTCGACATGGAAACGCGTCCCGAACTGGTGATGCTACAAAAGACGATGGTGGTCGTTGAAGGTGTTTCGCGCATCCTCAATCCCCGCTTCAACATGTGGAAGGCCGCCGAGCCGGTCGTTTCGCACTGGATCCGCGATAATCTCGGCCCCAAGCGCATCGCGACTGACCTGAAGGACGGCGCCAAGGCAGCGCTCAGGCTTGCTGAAGCACTGCCGGAGATCGCCGCCAAGACCGAGAAGCTGCATGGCGAGATCGTGCGGATGAGCGAAGAAGGCCTGCGTTTCGATGCCGATACTGCAGAGCGGATCGGGCGGGCAGAGGCGCGGCATACCAGGCTCGGGCGTGTTGCGCTCTGGGTCATCGCCGTGGCTGCAGTCGTCATTGCGGTGCAGGTGTCCTGAGCCGCCTCATCGGCACCAGGCAAACCAAATTTTCTTGATCTCTCGATGGAACAATGTCGTGAATGCCGCGTTGGAACGGCGTTACGCTTTTCTTGTTCCTTCAGGAGTTCCATGTCCGCCACCCAAACCGGCTTCGTTCGGTCCACGCTGCTTTTCCTCCTGATCGGCACCGGAATTCTCATCGGGATCATCGTCGCGACCTTAGGTCTCGTTGAGCGCACGCGCTCGACCTTCGACTATATTCTCCAGGAACGTAACATCCGCCGCATGGCGGCTGACCTGATGCAGAAGCTGACGGATGCCGAGACAGGGCAGCGTGGCTTCGTCATCACTCGCGACGAGGTCTTTCTGCAGCCTTACGAAGCTTCGGTCGGAGAGATCCGGGAGGACGTGGACAAGCTGGCGAAGGCTGTGGCTGATCGGCCTATCAAAGCGGCCCAAATGGACAGGCTGCGCGACCGCATCCGGGGCAAGCTCGCCGAGATGGGGCAGGCGATCAACCTCGTCCGCAGCGACGAGCAGGACCAGGCCATCGAACTGGTCCAAAGCGATGTCGGCCGCGAATTGATGAACGACATCCGCCAGATGCTGGACCAGTTCAAGGAACTGTCTGACGCCAATGTCGACAGCGGGACGGAAGCCCAGCTCTCTGCGACCCAGCAATTGCAGTGGATCACCGTCGGCGGGGGCATCGCGATCATCGCTGTGATGGGCGGGGCAATTCTCGTGGTTGCGCAGCATGTGCGCGCATTGGCGTCTTCGAGACGCGAAGTCGAAGTGCTCAACCAGGGCCTCGAAGTACGCGTCGCCGAGCGCACCGAAGACCTCATGCAGGCAAACCAGGAAATCCAGCGTTTCGCCTATATCGTCACGCATGACCTGCGGGCGCCGCTCGTCAACATCATGGGTTTCACCGCCGAACTGGACGCTTCGCTGAAAGCCTTGCAGGCCTATGTACTGAACGATGGCAAGCCGGTGTCGGAAGACCAGATCCGGGAGGCGCGACTGGCGGCCTCCGAGGACCTGCCGGAGGCGATCGGCTTCATTCGTTCGTCGACCAAGAAGATGGACGGTTTGATCAATGCCATTCTGAAGATTTCCCGCGACGGACGGCGTCAGCTGAAGCCCGAAATCGTGGAGCTGCAGCCATTGCTGGAAACGATCACCAACAGCGTGTATCACCAGATCAGCGAGAGCGACGGCAAGATCGATCTCGACATCAAGGCCCCTCGCCTCAATACCGACCGGCTTTCGGTCGAACAAATTCTCGGTAACCTTTTCGACAATGCTATCAAATACAAGCATCCGGATAGGCCCTTGACCCTGGCCGTCCGAACCGCGCCCGAAGGGCGTCACATGGTTCGGATCGAAGTGGAGGACAACGGCCGCGGCATTGCAGAACAGGACCACGAACGCATCTTCGAACTCTTCCGCCGTTCCGGTCAGCAGAACCAGTCCGGCGAAGGCATCGGCCTTGCCCATGTCCGCTCGCTCGCGCGGAATCTCGGGGGAGAAATCACTGTTCGCTCCCAAATCGGAGAGGGATCGACGTTCGTCCTGCGACTGCCATCTGACCTGTCACGCTTGGTACGGAGTTGAATATGAAAGCCGTGGGTAAAGAAGTCACCATCATCATGGTCGAGGACGACGAGGGTCATGCCCGTCTCATCGAAAAGAACGTACGTCGCGCCGGCGTGCACAACGACATCATCCCGTTCACCAACGGAACCGAGGCGCTCGACTATGTTCTCGGCAAGGATCGCAGCGGCAAGGTGTCGGAAGATCGCTATCTGCTGATCCTGCTCGATCTCAATCTGCCCGACATGTCGGGCACCGATATTCTCGAAAAAATCAAATCAAATCCGCATACGCGACGGCTCCCGGTCGTCATCCTCACGACGACGGATGACGAGCGCGAAATACAGCGGTGCTACGATCTTGGGGCCAATGTCTATATCACCAAGCCTGTCGATTACGACAATTTCGCCAATGCCATTCGCCAGCTCGGATTGTTCTTCTCCGTCATGCAAATTCCCTGACGGCGGCCCGGCGATGCGCTTCAGCGTCCTATACATTGACGACGATGCAGCCATCGCCCGGCTGGTGCAAAAGCATATGGGCCGCCTCGGACACGAGGTGGCACATGCCGAGAACCCAGACGAGGCGCTCCACCTCCTGCAGACCGACGTCTTCGATGTCGTCGTGCTTGACCACTATCTGCGCCAGACGACCGGCCATGATGTGCTGGCTCGCATGCGGGAGGCTGAGGTCGACGTGCCCGTGGTCTATGTCACCGGGTCCAACGAGGCGCAGGTTGCGATCGAAGCCATCAAGGCGGGTGCTGCCGACTATGTGATCAAGACCGTCAGCGACGACTTTCTCTCGCTGCTGTCGAGCGCCATCGAGCAGACGGTGGCGAATGCACAGCTGCGGGCGGCAAAGGTCCGGGCCGACGAAGAGATCCGTCTGGGCAAGGAGCGGGCAGAAGCCCTTCTCGCCGAGGTGAACCACCGTGTCGCCAATTCGCTGGCGCTGGTCGCAAGCCTTCTCAGGCTGCAGATCTCCAGCGCCCGGAGCGAAGAGGTGAAGGCGGAGCTTGCAGAGACCCAGGCGCGCATCACTGCCATCGCCGGCATGCATCGCAGCCTCTACACCTCGGACGATGTCAGCCGGGTCGAACTCGACCGGTATCTCAGCCGCCTCACCGCAGAACTCTACAGCTCGCTGCACAGCGCGGAAAAGCCGATCCGCCTGCTGCTCGATGCCGATCAGATTTCGATGAGTGCCGACAAGGCGGTTTCGGTCGGCATGATCGTGACCGAACTCGTCACCAATGCCTTCAAATATGCCTATGCCCCCGGGCAGCCCGGAGATATCCGCGTGCATCTGAAGATGCTCCCCGACGGTGCGGCCATGCTGCGCGTTGAAGATGACGGCATCGGCATCGATCCTGACAGCGCGCCCAAGGGTACCGGTCTTGGCAGCCGTATCGTCAAATCCATGGCGGCGATGCTGGGGGACGGTCTCCATTATCTCGAAGGCACGCATGGCACCGTGGCCGAGGTTCCCCTGAAGCTCGACGGCGCGGGCTGAGGCGCGTTTACCAGTCTAGCGTCCGGTGATTTGCCAGCGACCCGATTTGCGTTAGGGTCGCGCCGCAGAGATTAAGGGTTGTTCTTCATGAGCTTGGCCGGAAAGCGCATTTTGCTGGTTATCGCGGGTGGCATCGCCGCCTATAAGAGCCTCGACCTCATCAGGAGGCTCCGGGAGCGCGGTGCAAGCGTGCGCCCAATCATGACCCGTGGCGCCCAGGAGTTCATCACACCGCTCGCTGTCGGGGCTCTCTCGGCCTCCCATATCTATACCGAGCTCTTCTCCCGGGAGGATGAGCAGGATGTCGGGCATATCCGGCTGGCGCGCGAATGTGACCTCGTGCTCGTTGCCCCCGCCACTGCCGACCTGATGGCGAAGATGGCCAACGGGCTGGCTGATGACCTTGCTTCCACCGTGCTGCTTGCAACCGACCGTCCGGTGCTGATCGCACCGGCGATGAACCCGAAGATGTGGGCACATCCGGCCACGCAGAGAAACTTTGCGGTGCTCCAGCGCGATGGCATCCAGGCTATCGGACCGATGGAAGGCGAGATGGCCGAAAGCGGCGAGCGCGGGCGCGGGCGGATGGCGGAGCCACTCGACATCGTTGCCCGGGTCGAAGACCTGCTCTCCGGCCCGAAGCCACTCAGCGGCATGAAGGCCATCGTCACCTCGGGCCCAACCCATGAGCCGATCGATCCCGTGCGCTACATCGCCAATCGCTCGTCGGGCAAGCAGGGGCATGCGATTGCCGCAGCCCTCGCACGTCTTGGCGCAGAGGTGACGCTGGTTTCCGGGCCGGTCACGATCGCGGATCCCTTGGGCGTGAAGACCCTTCACGTCGAACGCGCAGACGAGATGCGCGACGCTGTTCTTTCGGCACTTCCAGCCGATATTGCCGTGATGGTTGCCGCCGTCGCCGACTGGCGGGTGGCAACATCAGCGGAACAGAAGATCAAGAAGCAGCCGGGCGAGGCTCCGCCGCCGCTCGAGCTCACGGAAAACCCTGATATCCTCAAGACCGTGGGGCATCATGCCCAGCGTCCTCGTCTCGTCGTCGGCTTTGCCGCGGAGACCGAGAATGTCGAAGAAAACGGCAAGGGCAAACTTGAGCGCAAGGGCGCCGACCTGATTGTCGCCAATGACGTGTCCCCGGAAACCGGGATCATGGGCGGAGACCGCAACCGGGTGAAGCTCATCAGCCGCGACGGCGTTGAAGGCTGGCCGGATCTTTCCAAGGACGAGGTCGCCGAACGGCTGGCGCTCTGGATCGCAACCCAGATCGGGGGGACCGGCGCATGAGCCTGTTTACCCGCCCTGATTTCGACGCCTTCGCTGAAGGTTTCGCCGGAACCACACTCATCGACCAGTGGGACAGCCGTATCGCGAAGGTCGGCGACAAGGTCTTTGCACTGCTGACAGACGCCGAACGGCGCATCTGCTTCAAGGTCAGCGAGGAAAGCTTCGAGATCCTGACATCACTTCAGGGCGTTTCGCAGGCCCCCTATTTCGCCAAGCGCAAGTGGGTGACGGTGAACCCGGATACGGAACTCAGCGAAGCGGATGTGCGGGAATATCTCACGCGCTCCTATCGCACGGTCAGCGGATCGCTGACGCGCAAGCTGCGCGCGGAACTCGGCATCGTCGAGTAAAACCCCGGCCTCAGCCTGCGGCCATGGCCGGCTGACGGATTTGATCCACCCGTGTGCGCTCGACTTCCGGCTTGAACTCGGCGGCATCGAGGCCGTTTTCGCTGAGGATCACGGCACTGCCGGCGGGGATTTCCACCCAGGTATCCGTCTCGTCGTTCAAAGGCTCCGACACGAGACAGAAGCTGCCCTTTGGCCCCATGGGCGCTGCAAACAGCGTCGGCGCGTGTTCGTCCGTTGAATAGCGCACGGCATAGAGCGTCTTGCCATCAGAGAAGGCTGCCGTCATGCGGATGCGGGCCGTGCCCGTCAGATGCAGGCTGATCTGCTCGACGAAGCCCACGGCCTCGCTCATGGCAGCGATGGGACGTTCACGAAGACCGAACTGGAGGGCAAGCAGGAAGAGCAGTTCGCTGTCGGTCGTGCCGACACGGGCATGGAAATGCTCGTCATCCAGCATGCCTTCCATCGGCCGGCGGATGCGATCGAAATTGTCGATCTGGCCGTTGTGCATGAAGGACCAGTTGCCCTGGACGAAGGGATGGCAATTGTCGCGCCGGGTGGCACCATGGGTCGCGGCGCGGACATGGGCGAGGAAGAGCGGCGAGCGGATCTGGCTTGCAAGGCTCTTCAGATTGCAGTCGGACCAGGCCGGCAGCACATCGCGGAAACGGCCCGGCTCGGGACGGTCACCATACCAGGCAAGGCCGAATCCATCGCCATTGGTCGCCGTCTTGGCGCGGGTCGCGCAATGGGATTGCTCGATCAGGGAATGCGCAGGCGAGGTGACAAGCTCCTCGAGGAAGATCGGAACGCCACGGTAAGCTGCCCAACGACACATATGCTTTTTGCCCCAGTTCCATCGAACCGACTGCTCGTTTTCAACAGTCTTCGCCCGATAGACTAATGATTTGCAAACATGGCATCCTTCATGACAAAATTTTGTCGGGCAGTGCAACATTCTTCCTGACGTCGACTGGCACAAAAGTGAACACTGCGTTCTGTTCAGCGGGCCTGCGTGCGTTCGCCCCCTCGCCTATATTGCTTGCTAAGCTCAGAGCCCGTTTCCCCAGGAGGCCCCCGAATGTCCATCCGCCCCGTCAAGCATGAGAGCCGTGCCACGCCGACCATGGAGGGTGCGGGCGTGAAACTGCACCGCGTCTTCGGCTTCGGCGACCCGTCGATGACCGACCCCTTCCTGATGATGGACGATTTCCGCAACGACGAGCCGATGGATTACGTTCGCGGCTTCCCCTGGCATCCGCATCGCGGCATCGAGACGATCACTTATGTGCTGGCCGGCACCGTCGAGCATGGCGATAGCCTAGGCAATCAGGGCATGCTGGGCGCGGGCGACCTGCAATGGATGACTGCCGGCAGCGGCATCCTGCATCAGGAAATGCCGAAGGGCGATTTCGCCGGACGCATGCATGGCTTCCAGCTCTGGGCCAACCTGCCGTCTTCGCTGAAGATGACGAAGCCGCGCTACCAGGACATCAAGTCGCCCGAGATCCCCGTTGTCATCGATGATGATGGCACGTCGGTGCGGGTCATCTGTGGCGACTTCTGGGGCAAGAGCGGCCCGGTCGACGGCATCGCTGCCGAGCCCGTCTATCTCGACATCTCGGTGCCGCCCGGCAAGCGCAAGACCTTCCCGGTCGATACCTATCGCTCGGCCTTCGCCTATATCTTCGCCGGCTCCGGCTCGTTCCGGGATGCGTCCAAGCCCTTCGGCGTGAAGGTCGAGAAGGAATATATGGGCGAAGAGCTCAATATCCGCGACCTCTCCGGCAACCGGACGCTCGTCGTTTTCGACACCGGCGACGAGATCACCGTGCAGGCCGGCGAACAGGGCATCCGCTTCCTGCTGGTGACCGGCAAGCCGATCAAGGAGCCGGTCGCCTGGCACGGGCCGATCGTGATGAACACCCGCGAGGAACTGATGCAGGCGATGAAAGAGTTGCAGAACGGAACCTTTATCAAGGCCGATCATTAACCCCACGCAGTCAAGTTCACTTCAACCCGGCGTCTCCAGCGCCGGGTTTTCTTTTCCCGGAGGGGTGAGATGCGGGTTACCGGATCATGCCAATGCGGAAAGATCCGCTACGAAGCCGAGGTCGATCCACAGGTCGTCGGCATTTGCCATTGCACAGATTGCCAGCGGCTCACCGGCTCTGCCTACCGCGTGACCGTTGCGGCTTTGCCAGGACGCTTTCAGCTCCTGTCCGGCACGCCTTCCCATTACCGCAAGATCGGTGACAGCGGTCACCCGAGCGACCAGTATTTCTGCGGCACCTGCGGTTCGCCCTTGTGGCGCGCAAGTGCAGACGGGGAAATCGGTCTGCGTCTCGGCTGCATCGACCAGCGCACGGCACTCGCTCCGACGCACCAGTCCTTCCTTGGTTCCGCCCTGCCCTTCGTTTTCGAGATCAAGGACCTGCCGCAAGACCAGGACGACTAGCGTCACCACAGGGCGTGAAAATGGTGGACCGGTCCGTGCCCGGAGCCAACCGACAGAGTGCCCGATGTCCGAACGGCCTCCTTGAGCCAGGCCTTGGCAACGCGCACGGCCTCCTCGACGTTTTCCCCCTTCGCCAGTTCAGCCGCCAGCGCACTCGATAGTGAGCAGCCCGTGCCATGGGTATTGCGGGTCTCGATACGGTCGGCCTCGAACCATGTGACCTTACCTTCCGACATCAGCACATCAGGGCTTTCGCCGCCGGCAAGATGCCCCCCCTTGATCAAGACGCCGCGTGCGCCGAGTGTCGTCAGCCTGATGGCCTGGGATTCCATGATGCGTCGGTCGCAGGCTTCGGGGCCGCCGAGCAGGGCTGCAGCCTCCGGCAGGTTCGGCGTGAGCAGAGTTGCAAGCGGCAGGAGTTCGGTCTTGAGCGCTTCGATGGCATCAGGATCCAGCAGGCTTGCCCCACCCTTGGCGATCATCACGGGGTCGAGCACGATGGGAATGCCGCGATGGAGCTTCAGCGCCTCGGCGACGGCTCTTGCGATCCCGGCATTGGCGATCATGCCGATCTTCACCGCATCGACGTGCACATCGGCAAAGACCATGCGGATCTGCTCGGCCACGAATTCGGGATCGAGCGGCACCACGGCGGAGACGCCTTGCGTGTTTTGCGCCGTAAGCGCCGTGATGGCTGCCATGCCGTAGCAGCCGCGCGCGGAGAAGGCCTTGAGATCGGCCTGGATGCCAGCGCCACCGGAAGGGTCGGACCCGGCGATGGAAAGCACGTTGCGGATGGGGGAGGCTGTCATGTCTGCTTCTCCTTAGCCGGCGAAGAAGCAACGGGCAGGACGCGGAGAGCCCGCGGCGCCCGAGCGACTCCCTCCGCCAGCATGATCTGGTTCAGGTTCAAAGGGTGCTTCTCAGCCCGGCTTTCGCCAGACGCCCCTGTCTCTCGTATCAAAGACTAGGGCAGAGAGAGGGCCCTGTCACCTGTCATCCCGGCCTTTCCCGATTAAGTGTTTGCAGGCCCGGTTGAGAGCCGGTACGGGAGCCTCATTGCGCGTTCGACCAAAGGATCCAGGCCTTGCATCATTCCCCCGACCGGCTTTTCGACCGCTTCTATGACGCCTTCCTCTTCGATATGGACGGCACGCTGCTCAATTCCATCGCTGCGGCCGAGCGCGTGTGGAGCCGCTGGGCGCTCAAGCATGGGCTTGATCTCCAAACCTTCCTGCCGAGCATGCATGGCAAGCGCGGAATCGACACGATCAGCGCGCTGAACCTGCCCGGCATCGACGTGGTGCAGGAAGCGCTTGAAGTGGAGCGCGGCGAGATCGAGGATCTGGAGGGCATCGTTCCAATCCCGGGCTCCATCGCCTTCCTTCAGAGCTTGCCGGCCGAGCGCTGGGCGATCGTGACCTCGGCACCATCAGCCCTCGCCCGCGCGCGCATCGGCGCTGCCGGCCTGCCGCAGCCGCTGCAGATCGTGACGGCAGAGGACGTGAAGATCGGCAAACCCGATCCCGCCGGCTATCGGCTAGGGGCAGAGCGGCTGGGTTTCGATCCATCCCGCTGCCTGGTGTTCGAGGATGTGTTGGCCGGAGTGAGGGCTGGAGAGGCCGCGGGCGCCGATGTCGCCGTCATTACGGCCACCCATGCCCATCCGCTCGAGACCTCCCATCCGACCATCGCCAGCTACGAGCAACTGCGCGTCGAGTTCCACGCTTCGCAGGGGCTGCAGATCGGGCCTGCGCGCTGAGGGGAAACGCGGTGCGCTTAGCCGCCCCGCACTGATTGAACTCTCGTCAGAACTGCTTCTGGAAGCTCAGTTTGACGGATTGCGCATTGCCACGGTTGCTGTAGCTGCCGTCGAAATCCAGGCCAATCGTCGTCATGGGAGCGATCGGCATGTCGATGCCGGCCTGCAGGACGAGGCTGTTTTCGGCGACAGTCTTGCTGGAGGTGACGAAATCGCTGCCACCGGAAAAGGACAGGGTCGAGGCCGTTTCCGTATCGCCGAAAGCATGCTGCCATCCGGCAGCCCCCCGGACCGTTGCATTCACGCCGGCCAAGGCCACCTCGGTCGCGGCCCGGAGACCGACATTGGTGAAGGTGAGGTTCATGTCATTCGCCTCACGCGACAGGGAGGCTGCACCGCCCTCTTCAGTGAAGGCGGGCGTGTGCATGTGGACCCGGGCGAGGTTCACGAAGGGCTCCAGGCGCACGTCCTGGACCTTGATCTCATAGCCCAGTTCCGCAAAGGCCTGTGCGGTATTCGTCCCGTAGTCCGCCGAGAGCTGGTCGGTGAAGCCGCCAACATCGACCGTGCGTTCTGTCGAGACCTGCTGGTGCTTGAAGAGCGCACCGAAGCGAAATGCGAGCGGACCCCACTGGTTGCCGCCATAGATCCCGATATCGAAATCATCGCTGTCGCCGCTCGACAGACCGTCGCTCAGCTCGAAGGATGCCGCGCCATAACCGCCGAGAATGCCGAGGCGCCAGGTGGTATCGGCCAGCACTGTGTCGATGCCGAAGGCGATGCCGCCGATGGAATTGGAAAGATCGGCATCGCCGTTCTCGCCGAAGCTCTTGCCCCAGCCGCCATAGGCTTCCGCCCAGGCAACGGGGCCTGCCTTTTCCGGGGTCACCAGGATCGACTCGGCCGCCAGTTCTGCCGGGGTCTTCGCCTTTTCTTCGCCATAGGCCAGCGCAGCGCTCGTGCTGCCCGTGCTGCCGAGGGAGACGACATTGGTTTGGCCGGCACCAACGGAGCCGAAGGCGGAGCGCATGCGATTGCCGCCCAAGCTGCGGATCAGGCCGCTGTTTTCGAGGCTCACGCTCGTGCCCTGGCCATGGACTTCGCCGGAAAGCTGCTGGAAGGCCGTCGCGGCCGCGTCATCGTCGAGGACAACAACCGCGTCGTAGACCGCATTGCCCGAGCCCAGGCTTTCGATTGCGCCTGCCGTCGCAGACTGGTTCGTCGATTGCGCGATATCGGCGAAGTCGGTCGCATTGCGGGTCAGTGTCAGCGTCACATCATTCGCATCGTAGCCGAGCGCGGCATCAAGGAAGCTGTAATCCGTATCGACCGTGTCGAAGGTTCCGGTCAGGCCGCCATCGGCCGAGAGAATGACATAGGACTGGTTGGCTGCATAACCGCTGGAGGGCCCTACATGCAGAACGGAGCCTCCGGTGAGAGTTGCCTCGCCTGTGGCATGCAAGAGGTCGCTGGCGCCGGTCGAGGTGTTGACGTCAACCTCATAGGTCGCGCCCGCGTCAAAGATCAAATTGCCGTCAACCGTCAGGGTTCCGACGCCGGAGCCCCCGGGCGTCACCGTGGCACCACTGGAGACCGTGGTCTCCCCCACCGTGCCCGTCCCGCTCAGCGTTCCCCAGCCGGAGACGGAGAGTGTGCCGCCAAGCGTGGCGTTGACGAGGTTCAGCGTGCCGCCAGTGATATTCGTATCGCCGGTGAAAGCGCTGCCATTGCCTGCGTAGATGACCGTGCCATTGGCCACAGCGATCTCGCCGCTTCCTTCAATGCGCGCGTCGAAGGAAACATCATCACCGCCGAAATTGAAAACGAGCTTGCCCGTACCGTCGCCAAAATCGATTTCGTTGACATCGAAACTGGCACTGCCACCCGCCGTCTGCCCAAGGGCTGCGCCGATGATGAACGTGCCTGTTGAGCCGGCCTGGTTGGCAATCTTGATCTCGTCTGCAGACACGAAGCCGCCGCCTGTGACAATCAGCGTGCCAGTGCCCGCGTTGCCGACCAGGAGATCCCCGGTGGTCGCCCAGGTCGAGCCATTGCCTGAAACCGTAGCGGTGCCTATCGATCCGGCTTCATTGCCGATGAGACTGCGCAGCGAAGTCACGTCGCCGCCCAGGGCGATCGTCATCGCACCATTTCCGAAACGGCCAACATTCAGGTCGCTGGAAACGTCCCAGAGAGAGCCATCGCCGGTCACGAGCATTTCGCCATAGGATCCGGCGAGGTCGCCAAGGATGCCTTGGCGGTTTTCAATGAGGCCACCTGCCGAGATCGTAACCTCGCCTCTTGCATCGTCGTTGTGGCCGACCAGAAAGTCACCGCTCATGATCCAGCTCGAGCCGGTTCCGTTGACAGTGGCTTCGCTTTCGGAGCCGTTCTCCGTGCCGACATAACCGTCTGTGCTGGTCAGGTCACCGCCGGTCAGAAGCTGGAGCGTGCCATCGCCGACATTGCCGACGTAAAACACGCCGGTGTTTTCCCAAAGGCTGCCGTTGCCGGAGATCGTCACGAGACCGGATCCGGACGCCTCGTGGCCGATGAGGCCTCCTGTCGAGGTGATCTTGCCGCCATTGGTGATGTTGACCGTGCCTTCACCCAGCCCACCGACACTGACTCGGTCGGAGAGGTTCCAGAGCGAACCCGTTCCGTCGACATTGACCGTGCCTTGCGACCCTGTGCTGTCGCCCAGGACCGCAGAGGTGCCGTTGACGGTCGCGCCGGCCAGGATATCCAGGGTTCCGTTGCCTGCGACCGAACTGGACGTGTCGGAGCGATCGCCACCAATTAGGAGGGCACCAGTGGTCCAGCTGGAGTCCGTGCCGCTGACGGTGACCGTAGATGTTGAGTGGCGGCCGATGACAGCACTGCCATTCGATACCGTGGCGCCAGCGAGAATGTCCAGTGTGGCGTCACCGAAGGAGCCGACAAAGAGCTCGCCGGTATTGACCCAAGTGGTCCCTGCACCCGTGACCGTGACGCTGCTGCCGTCGGCATCCGCCCCGTTGCCGATATAGGCCGCCGTTCCGGATACATCGGCGCCTTCCTTGATCAGCAGGGTGCCGACACCACCGCCACCAATCGTCAGAGCATTTGAGAGCGTCCACTGCGACAGGGTCGCGACCGTGGCGCTGCCCGAGGAGCCGATGCCGTCAGCGATGACCGTGCGCCCCGTCGCCGCCGTGGCGTCCTGCTCCAGGGTGAACGTGCCGTCTCCCGCATAGCCAATATAGAAGCTCGTTGCTTCGAAATGGCTCTGGTTCGAGACGTTCAGCGTGCCCTCTCCTGTCGCGCCTGCGCCGAGATAGACGACGCCGCCGAGAAATTCGCCCTGGGTCAGCACGTTGACGGTGCCGGTCCCGTTGTTGCCGATATAGGTGGACCCCGTATTGGTCCATTCCCCGAGGTTGCCGCTGACGCTGATCGTGCCAGACGAACCGCTGTTGTAACCGAGGGTCGTGTTGGTGGTGTTCAGCCCGTTCTGAACGGTGAGGCCACCGGCAGACACAATGCCGACGAAGAGGTTTTCTGCCGCCGCATCCTGACCATTGATCACGACGCCCATCTGGCCGATGCGCGCATCATCGCCGGCCACCGGTGCGCCGGTGCCCCATTCCCAGTTGCTGCCCGTGAACCAGTCAGTCGAGGTCGCGCCCGTCCAGCTGACCGAGCCGGCCTGTGCTGCACCTGTCAGGAAAGGCAGGATGCTTGCCGATGTCAAAAGCGCCCGCAGGCGGGCCTTACGAGAAAATGTCTTGAACAAAACGCCCCGGTCGCAACGACCGCCCACACAAGATTTGAAGTTGTATGAACAGTATCACGCCGAGGCGAACAGCAAAGGTCAGTATTCGGCCAAAATCCGCAGGGATTCGGACCACTTCTGGGCAGATTACGGCTTGGTCACGCCGCCTTGGCGACGTGATATTCCTTGATGGCAACCATCTTGATTGCGGGGTAGCGCTCGGACTCGTAGCGCAGCGAGAACTGGTCCTGCGCCATGAAGACCGGGTCGCCGTCGAGATCCCGGCAGATGTCGCCGCGGCGCTGGGTCATGAACTTTTCCAGATCGTCCTTGTTCTCGGCCGAAATCCAGCGGCAGACGGAGAAGCGCGACATTTCGAAGGAGACCGGCAGGCCGTATTCGCCCTGAAGGCGCTCCTTCAACACGTCGAGCTGCAGCGCGCCAACGACGCCAACGATGGCGGGCGAGCCGTCTTCCGGCGAGAAGAGCTGCACGACGCCTTCTTCTGCCATCTGCTGCAGGGCTTCCTTCAGCTTCTTGGCCTTCATCGCATCTTCCAGCCGCACGCGGCGGAGGATTTCCGGCGAGAAGTTCGGCACGCCCTGGAAGACGAGGTTTTCGCCTTCGGTCAGCGTGTCGCCGATGCGCAGCGTCCCGTGGTTCGGAATACCGACGACATCGCCGGCAAAGGCGGTGTCGGCAAGCTGGCGCTGGGAGGCAAAGAAGAACTGCGGTGCTGTCAGGCCCATCTGCTTGCCGGTGCGAGCCAGGCGGGCCTTCATGCCGCGCTCCAGTTTCCCTGAGCAGATGCGGGCAAAGGCGATACGGTCGCGGTGGTTCGGATCCATATTGGCCTGGATCTTGAAGACGAAGGCCGTCATCTTGTCTTCCGCCGCATGAACGGTGCGCGTATCCGCCACCTGGTCGCGCGGCGGGGGCGCATAGGCACCCAGCGCATTGATCAGATCGCGGACGCCGAAATTGCGCAAGGCGGAGCCGAAGAAGACCGGTGTCATGTGGCCTTCGAGGAAGGCCTTGTGATCGAAGGGCCTGCAGGCTTCTTGCGCCAGTTCCAGCTCGTCGATGAAGGTGGCACGTTCGTTTTCCGGCAGGTTTTCGGCGACGTTCTTCGGGCTGTTGACGGCGAGCGCCTCGACCTGCTTGTCGGAGCCACGGAAGGTGTTTTCGACCAGATTGTAGGAGCCGCAGAAGCTTTTCGAGCGGCCGACCGGCCAGGTAATCGGGGCCGTATCGAGCGCCAGCTTCTCTTCGACCTCGTCAAGGATCTCGAAGATATCCCGGCTTTCGCGGTCCATCTTGTTGACGAAGGTGATGATCGGGATATCGCGCATGCGGCAGACTTCGAACAGCTTCAAGGTCCGAGGCTCGATACCCTTGGCGGCGTCGATGACCATGACGGCGGCGTCGACGGCGGTCAGCGTGCGATAGGTGTCGTCGGCGAAGTCTTCGTGGCCCGGCGTATCGAGAATGTTGAAGACATTGCCTTCATATTCAAAGGTCATGACCGAGGTGACGACCGAGATGCCGCGTTCGCGCTCGATCTTCATCCAGTCCGACCGGGTCTGGATGCGATCCTTCTTGGCTTTTACTTCACCGGCGAGCTGGATGGCGCCGCCGAACAGCAGCAGCTTTTCGGTGAGCGTCGTCTTACCCGCGTCCGGGTGCGCGATAATAGCAAAGGTGCGGCGGCGGGAGACCGCCTCGGCGAGCGTTTCAGCCATATCTCAGGAATTCCTTGTGGTCGGGCGGTTATCTAGCGTTTCGAGGGCCAATATGCAATTGAGCGCTGGCAACAAAGGAATCTCGCCATGTCCTCCATCAGCCCCGAAATCCTCGGCCCCGTCCTGAACCTGAAGCGCCTGCCGCATGGCGCGGGCCTCGACGTGCCGGCTTACGAAACGGCGGGGGCAGCCGGCATGGATCTGCGCGCAGCCGTCGGAGGCGATGAGCCGATGGTGCTTCCACCGGGTGCGCGCGCGCTGGTGCCGACGGGCTTCGTCATGGAAATACCCCAAGGTTTTGAGGCGCAGATCCGGCCGCGCTCCGGCCTTGCCTTCAAGAACGGCGTGACCTGCCTCAACACACCCGGCACCATCGACAGCGACTATCGCGGCGAGGTGAAGGTGCTCCTGGTCAATCTCGGCCAGGAGGATTTCGTGATTACCCGCGGCATGCGGATCGCGCAGATGGTGATTGCGCCGGTGACCCAGGTCAGGGTGGCCGAGGTGACGGAGACATCCGACACGGCGCGGGGTGCCGGCGGGTTTGGCTCGACGGGGGTGTGAGGGCGCCCATGCCGGAAACGCTCACGCTGCGGGAAGGTTACTTCGGAGATCCTGCGGCGTTTCAGGCGCTCGCGGATCTGCTCCAGGATATCTTCGGCATCGACATTTCCCACCAGATGAACCTGGGCGGACCTGATCCCACATCGATGCCGTTTGGCTATTTCGATCCGTCAGGGCGGTGCGTTGCGAATTTCTCGGCCTTCTCCATGCCGCTCGTCGTCAATGGACGGGTGGTTCGGGCCGCGGGCTACCAGTCTGGCGCCGTGCGGCCGAACTATCGCGGGCAAGGGCTATACCGGACACTGATGAAGCGGACCTTCGACTGGGCGGAACGCGAAGGGTTCGAAGCCGGGATACTGCTGACGGACAAGCCGGGGCTTTATGAACCCTACGGCTTCCGGACCGTGCCGCAGTTCAAATTTCATGGTGCCGTTCTACATGTTGACTTGGCCGTGCCCAGGGCGCGTGACCTCGACCTGAACCAAGAGGCGGATCTCCACATAGTTCAGATGGTGCTCGAGGCTCGGCAACCCGTCTCGGAGATCTTCTCCGTTGTGCGGCAAAAGGAGATGTTCCTGCTCAATGCCCACTTCGATCCGGACATCAGGCTGAGCCTGCTGGAAGAAGACGATGCGGTCATCGCCTGGAAGCCCCAAGGGGAAACGTCACTCGAAATCCTGGATGTCGCGGCACGCCAGATCCCACAGCTCGGCCATATCGTGGCGAGCCTCGGGGCGCATTTTGAGCGGGCCGAGGTTTTCTTTCCCGGAGATCGGCTTGGTTGGGACGGTCTAGCAACACCGCATCAAGGCGACTGTGTGCTCATGGTAAAGGGCTTCGAGCCCGCGTCTCTGGCTCAGCCGTTCATGCTCTCGCCGCTGGCAGATTTCTGAAGATCTGCCTTTTCCGGATGTTCAGCGCTGCGCTTCCGTCACCATGCGGATCGCGAGAGCCGCGAGCACCGTGCCCATCAACCAGCGCTGCACCACCATCCAGAACGGGCGGCCGGCAAGGAAGAGCGCGATGGTGCCGGCTGAGAGGGCGATCAGGCCGTTGCCCGTCACGCCGATGATGATCTGCGTAAAACCCAGAACCAGCGACTGGAGCAGCACGCTGCCGCGGGACGGATCGATGAACTGCGGCAGAAGCGACATGTAGAGGATCGCGACTTTGGGGTTCAGCAGGTTGGTGACAAGCCCCATGACAAAGAGCTTGCGGGGACTGTCGGCAGGCAGATCACGCACCTGAAAGGGCGAGCGCCCACCAGGCCTCAGCGCCTGCCAGGCGAGCCATCCGAGATAAAGCGCGCCACAGAATTTCAGAACCTCGAAGGCGAAGGGAACGGCGAGCAGCAGGACGGTGATGCCGAAGGCTGTGAGAAGCATGTAGACGACAAAGCCGAGAGCCACGCCGCCCAGCGAAATGAGGCCTGCCATGGGGCCCTGGCAGATAGACCGGGACACCAGATAGATCATGTTCGGCCCGGGCGTGAGGACCATACCAAGGCAGATCAGGCTGAAGGCAAGGAATGCGGGCAGGCTTGGCACGACATCGTTTCCTCACGGCGATTGATTCCTCCTAACGGCAACCGGCTGAGGGCCGCAATCGCGATCGTGTCACCGTTGCAAGTCTTTCCGCCCGAGATTAGGAATGGGCAAGGAGGAGCCCCCATGACACTGACGACCATCATCGCCTATTGCGGCGCCCTCTTCATTGCGGCTGCCATTCCAGGCCCCGGCATGACGGCGATCGTGGCGCGTGCGCTGGGCTCCGGTTTCCGCCCGACCTTCTTCATGGGGCTCGGGCTGATCCTCGGCGATCTCGTCTATCTGACGGCCGTCATTCTCGGGCTCTCGGTGCTGGCCAAGACATTCGTCACACCCTTCATCATTCTGAAGTTCCTCGGCGCGGCCTATCTCATCTATGTCGCCTGGAAGCTTTGGACGGCCGGGCTCCTGCCTCAGGACATCAAGGCGCAGAAGGCGATGCGCCCGGCGCTTTCCTTCCTGTCCGGCCTGCTGGTGACGCTCGGCAATCCGAAGACCATGCTTTTCTATGTCGCGCTGGTACCGACACTCATTCCTCTCGAGGCGATTGGGCTTGCCGACTACATCCTGCTCGTCGGGCTGACCTTCGTGGTGCTGATGGCGGTGCTCCTGCCCTATATCCTGCTGGCTGCCCAGGCGCGCGGACTGCTCAAGCGCCCTGAGGCACTAAAGGTTCTGAACCGGAGCGCAGCGGGCATCCTGGCCGGGACGGCAGCGTACATCGCGGCGCGCGCCGCTTGATTTTCGACCGCATGCAACAATCCTGGCCCTGGGCGCTTTTCCCCTCAGGGGCCACAAACGAGCGGGCGGCGGAGCAGATTTTTCCAAGGATGCTGCTCGCCGCGGCATGGCTATGCTGGAATGCACGGGGCACCGGGCGTAAGCTCACGCCAACCAAATCATCAGGGAGAGACACATGACTGAGCAGAAGAAACCCGGTCGCGGACGCGTCTATGGCTCGATCACCGAGACGATCGGCGACACCCCGATCGTGCGCCTCGACAAACTGGCCAAGGAAAAGGGCGTGAAGGCGCATCTGCTGGCGAAGCTCGAATTCTTCAACCCGATTGCCTCGGTCAAGGATCGCATCGGCGTGGCGATGATCGAAAGCCTGGAAGCCCAGGGCAAGATCGTGGCCGGCAAGACGGTGCTGATCGAGCCCACCTCGGGCAATACCGGCATTGCGCTCGCCTTTGCCGCCGCCGCCAAGGGCTATCGCCTGATCCTCACCATGCCGGAGACCATGTCGATCGAGCGCCGCAAGATGCTGGCGCTGCTTGGCGCGGAACTCGTTCTGACGGAAGGCGCGAAGGGCATGAAGGGCGCGATCGCCAAGGCTCAGGAACTGGCCGAGACGACGCCGGATGCTGTCATCCCGCAGCAGTTCGAGAACCCGGCCAATCCGGAAATCCACCGGAAGACCACGGCCGAGGAAATCTGGAACGATACCGAGGGCACGATCGACTTCCTCGTCTCCGGCATCGGCACGGGCGGGACGATCACTGGCACGGGCCAGGTTCTCAAAAGTCGCAAGCCCGAGATCAAGATCATCGCCGTCGAGCCGGCCGACAGCCCGGTTCTGTCAGGAGGCAATCCGGGCCCGCACAAGATCCAAGGGATCGGCGCGGGATTTGCGCCTGCCATCCTCGACACCCATGTCTATGACGAAGTGGTCACCGTGACCAATGACGAGGCTTTTGAGAATGCACGACTGGTCGCACGGCTCGAAGGCGTGCCGGTCGGCATCTCCTCCGGTGCAGCCCTGACCGCCGCGATCAAGGTTGGCCAGCGCGAGGAAAACGCCGGCAAGACGATCGTCGTGATCATCCCGTCATTCGCCGAACGTTATCTCTCGACCGCCCTGTTCGCAGGCCTCGGCGAGTAAGCCACCACCGGAAGCGCCGGCGCTCGATCGGCGCTTCCTCCATTGCGGGCGTCTCTTTCCCCGGCTAGATTGCCTCACAACAAATTGATTTAGTTTTTCAAGTTCTCCCCGGGGGTCCATGCGCGCACTTCTTCACCGGCTGCCTGCCTTCGCTTCCGTCAAGGAGCGACTGTCTGCCGGCGGTCTGATTGCCACCTATGTGGCAAGCCTGATCGTCTTTGCGGTGGCGCTTGCGGTCCGCGCGTGGTTCGATCCCGTCCTGCCGGCCGGTTTCCCCTTCCTCACCTTCTTCCCTGCGGTGATCATCTGCGGCTTCGTCTTTGGGCTGCGCCAGGGAGTGCTCGTTGCCATCCTGTCGGGTCTATCCGCCTGGTATTTCTTCATCAGCCCAGGGCGGTTCGACTTTTCCATGGGCACGCTGCTTGCCATGGGCCTCTATCTTTTCGTCGTCACCACCGAACTGACGATGATCTATCTGGTGACCCGGGCCTATCGGCAGGAGATCGCCACACGTGAGGAAATACAGCGGCTGGCCGAGCAGCAGGAGGTCATGGCGCAGGAGCTCGATCACCGGCTCAAGAATATCTTCGCCACGATCAACGCGATCATCAGCCTCTCCCTGAAGAACGCCTCCAGCGCCGATGAACTCGCCGCCCGGCTGCGCGACCGGCTGGCCGCACTCGGCCGCTCGAACCTTCTGCTGCGGGGCTTACGCGAAGGCGAGGACGCCTCGCTGCAGAGTGTCGTCTTCCAGGCGCTCGAACCCTTCGCCATTGTCGGCACGCCACGGTTCGACGCGAGCGGCCCGCGTGTTCCGATCGGTGGACAGACCGTGGTCGTCTTGAGCCTCATCCTGCACGAGCTCGGAACCAATGCTGCCAAATACGGCGCCCTTAGCGCCGCGGGCGGTCATGTCAATCTCGCCTGGTCGATCGACGCTCACCCGGATGCCGACGAGCAACTCGTGATCACTTGGCGCGAAAGCGGCGGCCCGGTTCCCACCCCGCCGCTCGCCGGTGCGGGCGGGTTCGGCTCCACCTTGATGAAGCGCGTGATCGCCGGCGTGCGCGGACAGACCGAGATCAGCTATCCCGAAACCGGCGCCGTGATCCGCCTGACGCTGCCGGTCGACATGTTGCGCCCGACTGCCGAGCCGCCCTCAGACCACCACTGACAAACGCCGCGCCCTTGCGCTTCACGCCTTTCACACTGCCGCAGTCATGCCGCCGCCGCGAGGCGTTCGGAGGCGATGCGATAGGAGATGGCTTCGGCGAGGTGAATGCGCCCCAGCGTCTCCACGCCATCGAGATCCGCCAATGTGCGGGCGACCTTCAGCACCCGGTGATAGCCGCGCGCCGAGAAGCGGAATTTCTCGGCCGCATCGCGCAGGAGTTGGAGCCCTGAGGCATCCGGCTCGGCCAGCGTCTCGATCAGCGCCGTAGAGCAACGGGCATTGGTGCTAAAGGTGAGACCGAGCCGCTCGAACCGATCCCGCTGGCGGGCACGGGCGGCCGCCACGCGTTTCGCCACATCGGCGCTGCTTTCGGCTGTGCGCGGCTTGATCAGGTCCGTCGCTGAGACCGCCGGAACGTCGATCCTGATGTCGATGCGGTCCATCAACGGGCCGGAAATACGGCCCTGATATTCAGTCTGGCAACGCAAGCCGCGGGCGCAGACATGGCCGGGCTCCCCCGCCATACCGCAGCGGCAGGGGTTCATGGCCGCGACCAGCTGGAAATCGGAGGGGTAGGACACACGGTGATTGGCCCGGGCGATGATGCATTCACCGGTTTCAAGCGGCTGGCGGAGAGCATCCAGCACGGGCGGCGCGAATTCCGGCAGTTCGTCGAGGAACAGGATGCCGTGATGGGCAAGCGAGGCTTCGCCGGGTTTGGCCCTGAGCCCGCCGCCGACCAGGGCCGCCATGGTGGCGGAATGATGTGGCGTGCGGAAGGGACGGCGGTCCGACAGCTTGCCGCCGGAGAGCTGCCCGGCGATCGAATGGATCATCGAGACTTCGAGCAGTTCGGGCGCCGACAGCGGCGGCAGGATTGAGGGCAGACGCGCGGCCAGCATCGACTTGCCCGAACCCGGGGGGCCAACGAAAAGTAGGTTGTGCCCACCGGCGGCTGCGACCTCCAGAGCGCGCTTGGCGCTTTCCTGGCCCTTGATATCGGCAAGATCAGGCAGATTGGCTGGAAGCGCCCGGATCGAGGGTTCGGGTCGGGACAGCACCTGGGTGCCACGAAAATGGTTGGCCAGTGCGATCAGGCTACGAGGGGCGAGGATATCGATCTCGCTGCCAGCCCAGGCGGCTTCCGCGCCGCTGTCGGCCGGGCAGATCAGCCCCTTATCCACGGCATTGGCGCTGATGGCCGCCGGCAGAGCGCCGGCGATCGGCGCGATTGTGCCATCCAGGTTCAGCTCGCCGATGACAAGGAAGCCGGAGAGCGCGTCTCCGGGGATCGCGCCAAGGGCAGCCATCAAGCCAAGCGCGATGGGCAAATCGAAATGCGAGCCTTCTTTTGGAAGGTCCGCCGGTGCCAGATTGACCGTCACGCGCTTTGCCGGCAGGGCAAGGCCCGAGGCGTGCAGCGCCGCCTGAACCCGCTCGCGGCTTTCCGCCACCGCCTTGTCGGGCAGGCCGACGATCTGCATGCCGGTCTTGCCGGGCGCGACCATGACCTGAACCTCGACGGGCACGCCTTCGATGCCCTGGAATGCAACCGTACTGATACGCGCTACCATCGCCCGCCCTCGCCGATCGACCTTTAGTCGCCAATGCAACTTCATATTGCGTGTGGTGACGGGAACAATCTCGCATAAGAGGCATTCGAGCGCAAGAACATTTGCGGAACATCGGCATCTTCAGATAGACGAGCGGTTGCATCCGGTTGAACAACCGGAACAACCGCTGAACTTCTAAAGAGGATTCAGAGCGTTAGGCGCGCTTGCGCTCGATCGCATCCCAGAGAAGGGCTGCGATGTCGGCGCCGCCGAACTTCTTTACTTCCCGCAATCCGGTCGGCGAGGTGACGTTGATCTCGGTCATGTAGTCGCCGATGACGTCGATGCCGACGAGCAGGAAGCCGCGTTCGCGCAGCGCTGGACCAATGCGGGCGCAGATCTCCCGCTCGCGTGCCGTCAGTTCGGTCGGCTCGGGCCTTCCGCCGGCATGCATGTTCGAGCGGGCGTCGTGTTCGGCCGGCACGCGGTTGATGGCGCCGACGGGCTCGCCGTCGACGAGGATGATCCGCTTGTCGCCCTTGCGCACCGCCGGCAGATAGCCTTGAGCGATGAACGGCTCGCGGAACATCTGGCCAAACATTTCCATCAGCGAGGAGAAATTGCGGTCGTCACGGGTCGAGTGGAAGACGCCGGCGCCGCCATTGCCGTAGAGCGGCTTCAGGATGATGTCGCCCTGCTCTTCGCGGAAGCGCGCGATCTCGCCCGGATCCCTGGTGATCAGCGTCGGAGGCATCAGGTCTGCGAATTCGGTGACGAAGATCTTCTCCGGCGAATTGCGCACCCAGGCCGGGTCGTTGACGACAAGCGTCTTCGGGTGAATGCGCTCCAGCAGATGGGTCGAGGTGATATAGGCCATGTCGAACGGCGGATCCTGGCGCAGCAGGATGACGTCCATCGTCGAGAGGTCCACCCGCTCTGGCGCGCCGAGGGTGAAGTGGTCGCCCTTCACATCACGCAGTTCCATCGGCTCGACAGTGGCAAAGACCTTGCCATCGCGCATCGAGAGCCGGTCCGGCGTGTAGTGGAAGAGCTTGTAGCCGCGCGCCTGAGCCTCCAGGCTCATGGCGAAGGTCGAGTCGCCCGCGATGTTGATCGTGGATACATGGTCCATCTGGACCGCGACATTGGTAATCTTCGCCATGTGGTCTGTCTCCGTTCGGAAAGTCTCGGAGATTTAGGCCGTGCGGCGGGCGATAGCAACGCCGCGCGGCCTCAATTTTGCTGAAGACCGCTTCAGATCAGAGCGCCGAATATTTGCCGCGCCGCAGGGCGTTGCGGATGCGGTAGAGCGTCGCGAGAGGCTCGGGGAAGGGTTTGCGCAGGAAGGCAACCTTGCGGACGTAAGTGTCTACCCGCCAGGTGGACCAGGTGCCCTGGCGGAAATAGGCGATGTCGCCGGCCTTCAGCAGACGCTGAACGCCGTCCTCGGCGGTAACGTTCACCTCGCCCTCCTGGATGACCACCGTTTCGTCCCAGCCGAAGAACCAGCGGAACTCGCCTGCGGTGCAATCCCAGACGGCCGTCAGGCTCGCCTCGTCGCCGCTTTGGGAATGCTCGCCTATGCGGGCGAGCGGCGTGCCGCGGATGATCCAGTCCGGATTGATCGGTGCAGCCTTGAGTGCCAGGTGATCGCCGTTGGCAGCGATCACGGGCGGCTGGGCGTCGGCACGGCGGTTCGGCGCCGCCAGCGCCACGCTCGCCATTCCCGCCAGAAGAAGCTTCAGAGCCATCATTTCCCCCTTAAAAGTCGCTGCGGACGTTAGCAGCAAGCTTCTAAGGACGCGTGTTCCCGATCGCTAAAATGCTTCGGATCTGATCAGGCCAGGACCGGGCTTCGCTCGGCCACGACGATCTCGGCAGCGCCATCGCGTGCAACGGCTTCAAGACGCCGACCGGTGTCGAGCGCGAAGAAGTGCAGACGCTCCGGCGCAATGCGCAGGGGCAGACGATCACCGAGCGGAACGTTGGAGCCGAGAACGGCGGTCAGAGGCTGATTGCCGACCAGTCCATGGACGAGACGCTGGGCACCCAGCTCTTCGACATAGTCGATCGCGAGGTCGAACATCGTTTCGCTTTCGCTGGCGACGACCAGATCTTCCGCCCTGATACCCACGCGGACTTCGCCTTGAGGCCAGGCACCGCTCAAGGGGATGCGTGCGTCACCGATTGCGAGCTCGGCTCTGTCGATGTGGCCTTCAACGAGGTTCATGGCAGGCGAGCCGATGAAGCTTGCAACGAAGGTGGAGGCCGGACGGTTGTAGACCTCAAGCGGCGTGCCGATCTGTTCGATGCGACCGCCGTTCAAAACCACGAGGCGATCGGCGAGTGTCATCGCCTCCAGCTGGTCGTGGGTAACGTAGATCGCCGTGGTCTTCAGCCGCTTCTGCAGCTTGCGGATTTCGCCGCGCATGGTGACACGCAGCTTGGCGTCGAGGTTCGACAGCGGCTCGTCGAAGAGGAAGACGGCTGGCTTGCGCACAATCGCGCGGCCCATGGCGACGCGCTGGCGCTGGCCGCCTGAAAGCGCGCGCGGCTTGCGGTCGAGATATTTCTCGATCTCCAGCATCTTGGCGGCTTCCGCGACGCGGGCTGCGATTTCCGTCTTCGGCGTGCCGCGGTTCTTCAGGCCGTAGGCCAGATTGTCGTAGACGGTCATGTGCGGATAAAGCGCGTAGTTCTGGAAGACCATGGCGATGTCACGGTCTGCCGGTTCGACCTCGTTGACCACGCGGTCGCCGATCGAGATCGTGCCTTGCGAGATTTCCTCAAGCCCGGCGACCATGCGCAGAAGCGTGGACTTGCCGCAGCCGGAGGGACCGACGAGCACGATGAACTCGCCGTCCTCGATCTGGATGTCGACGGTATCGACGGCCTTGGCGCCGCCCTTGTCGTAGATCTTGGAGACCTCGTTGATGTCGATGGACGCCATGGTCGGCACTCCCTTTACTTGTCGGTTTCGGTGAGGCCCTTGATGAACCAGCTCTGGAACACCACCACCACGATGACGGGGGGGAGCAGTGCGAGCACGGCCATGGCAAAGGCTTCGTTGTAATCGGGGATCTGCGAGCCGACCCAGACCTGCAGGATCTGCTTGATGCCGCGCATCAGCGTGTAGAAGCCCTCGTCCGTCGTCATCAGCATGGGCCAGAGATACTGGTTCCAGCCATAGACGAACATGATGATGAAGACGGCGGCGATCATGGTGCGCGAGAGCGGCAGCAGGATATCAATGAAGAACTTGAAGGGGCCGGCACCATCGATGCGGGCGGCCTCGAGCAGTTCGTCGGGCACCGACTTGAAGAACTGGCGGAAGAAGAAGGTGCCGGTAGCCGATGCCAGAAGCGGCAGGATCAGGCCCTGATAGCTGTTCAGGAGCGAGAGTTCGCTCATGACCTTGTAGGTCGGCATGATGCGCACTTCGAGCGGCAGGAGCAGTGTGGTGAAGATCAGCCAGAAGGCGAGCGTTGCAAAGCGGAAGCGGAAATAGACGATGGCATAGGCCGCCAACATCGAGAGCACGATCTTGCCTATAGCAAAACCGAGCCCCAGGATCAGCGAGTTCATTGCCATGGTGAGGCCGGTCACCTGGCCGGTAAAGCCGCCGGACTTAAACAGGACCTTGTTGTAGGTCTCGGTGAAATCATCGCCGACCGACAGCATCAGGCCGTTGGTGTGGATCTCGGCGGCCGAATGGGTCGACGTCGTGAAGGCGACGACCAGCGGGCCTAGCATGAAGATCACGCCCGCGATCAGGATCAGGTGGTCGAAGAATTTGGTGCGATACATGGCGCTCTCCTCAACCGTAATGGACGCGGCGTTCGATGAAGCGGAACTGGATCATGGTCAGCACCAGGACGACGAGCATCAGGATGACCGACTGGGCCGAAGACGAGCCGAGATCGTTGCCGCGGAAGCCGTCGAGATAGACCTTGTAGACCAGCGTGATCGGGTTGTTTGCCGCCTTGTCCTTCACGATGACGTCGATGACGCCGAAGGTGTCGAAGAGCGAATAGGTCATGTTGATGACCAGCAGGAAGAAGGCGGTCGGGGTCAGCAGCGGCAGGATGACCGTCCAGAAACGGCGCGTGCCCGACTTGCAGTCGATGGCGGCCGCCTCGCGGATCGAGGCCGGAATGCCCTGGAGGCCAGAGAGAAAGAAGATGAAGTTGTAGGGGATCTGGTTCCAGACCGCGACCGCGACCATGGCGAAGGCCGTGTCGAAATAATTAAGGCCGACCTTCATCTCCCAACCGAAGAGGGCGGCGAATTTCACGAAGGGGCCGATATGCTGGTCGAAGAGCATCATGCCGATCAGGCCGGCAACCGGCGGGGCAATCGCATAGACGACAATCAGCAGCGTCTTGTAGGCCGACTTGCCGCGGATCACCGCATCGGCCTTCAAGGCGAGCAGCATGCCGATCGACAAAGCGAGGAAGGTGACGATCAGGCTGTAGCCGATCGTGAATCGGGCGATCCTCTGATATTCCGGCGAGGTGAGCGCATCCGTGTAATTGTCGGCGCCGACGAAGCTCGAACCGAAGCCGAAGGGATCCTCGATATAGAAGGACGAGGTGATCCCCTGCATCGAGGGCCAGTAGAAGAAGATCGAAATGATCGCGAACTGCGGCAGCAGGAACAGATATGGCAGATATCGCGAGTTGAACTGGACGCGCTTCATGGTGTTGTCTTTCGAGAAGAAGGGGCCTTCCGCTTGGGACGGCAGCCCCTCATCCGGCCCTGCGGGCCACCTTCTCCCCGCATGCGGGGAGAAGGGAGAAGCCGCAGCGTCTGCACTCCCTCTCCCCGCTTGCGGGGAGAGGGTGGGGTGAGGGGCAACAGCCCGACGGCGATCAGCCAGCCGTCTTGGCGAAGCGGGCGAGAAGCTCGTCGGCTTCCTTCTTGATCGTTTCCATGGCGTCCTTGGCCGTCGTCTCACCGGCGAAGAGGCGGTTGTATTCGCGCTCCATCACGGCACGGATCTGCGGGTAGAAGCCAAGGCGATAGCCCTTGTTCCACTCGGCGGTCGGCAGCTGCAGCTGCTGGATACCAACTTCGGCAGCCGGCTTTTCGTTGTAGTAGCCTTCCGACTTCGACAGTTCGTAAGCAGCGTTGGTGATGGCGACGTAGCCGGTGGCCTGGTGGTAGAACTTCTGGACTTCGGTCGAGGTCAGGAAGTTGAAGAACGAGGCCGAGCACTTGTTTTCTTCAGCCGACTTGCCAGCCATCGCGAAGAGGGCAGCGCCACCGATGAAGGAGTGGACGCCAGCGCCTTCAATCGAGTTCCAGTAAGGCAGGAAGGTTGCCGAGAAGGGCATGGTGGCGGTCTTCTGCAGGCCGCCGAAGGAGCCCGAAGAACCGATCCAGAGAGCAGCCTTGCCTTCTTCGAAGACCTTCTGGTTGTCGTTCCAGGCAGCGCCGTAGTAGCCGAACAGGCCCTGATCGTACCAGGCCTTCAGCTTGTCATACATCATGACGTGGTTTTCGTCGGTGACGTTGATCGTCGTGTCGACGATGCTGTCATAGCCGTTGTTGTTCGAGGCGAACTGGAGGTTGTTGCGCGAGAAGAAGTTCTCGGTGAACTGCCAGGTCAGCTGCGACTGGACGAGCGGGATGAAGCCGGCTTCCTTCAGCTTCGGAGCGATGGCTTCGAACTCTTCCCAGGTCTTCGGGGCTTCGACGCCAGCCTTCTTCAGGGCTTCGTCGTTGATGTACATGATCGGCGCCGAGGAGTTGAACGGCATGCCGACGAACTTGCCGTCGCTATCGGCGTAGAAGTAACGAACACCTTCGATGAAGGCTTCGCGGTTGAACTCGAAACCGTTGTCCTTCAGGAGGTCTTCGGCAGCAATCGTCGCGCCCTTGGCATTGATGATGGTGGCAGCACCGGCATCGAAGACCTGCAGGATGTTCGGCTGTTCGCCCGAACGGAAGGCGGCGATGCCGGCCGACAGAGCTTCTTCGTAAGAGCCCTTCGAGACGGGCGTCAGGACGCATTCGGCCTGGGCAGCGTTGAACTTCTGGGCGATCTCGTTGATCACTTCGCCGTTGCGGCCGCCCATACCGTGCCACCAGGTGATGTTGGTCGCGGCAAGCGTCGTCGATGCGGTCATGGTCAGGGCCAGAGCGGCCAGGGAAATCTTCTTGATCATGGGATAGATCCTCTCCACCGGTTGTTGCGGTGAGGGCTCCATTAGGCGCGCTCCGTGACAGCGACTTGAAATTTTTATGTCACAGCTGTCACAAAACGAAGGTTTCACTCTCTCCAGGTCGAAAGTGAAACGAAGCTAAAATGCACTCTCAAAATGTGTTGGCCAGCGCCAGGGCCGCACCACTATGATATCATGGCGAAGTGACAGACGTGTTGCATCGGATTGCCTGCGAAGCCAATGATCTGCGGCATTCGCGATGCGCCGCTCGGCTGCGTAGCCGACGGCATCGACGCCGGCGCGCAGGTCTCGTCTGGCTTTCACTTCGACGAAAATGACGAGATCGCCGCGGCGGGCGATGATATCCACTTCGCCTGCTTTCGTCTTGTAGCGGAGAGCCACGATCCGGTAGCCTTTGAGAAGCAGAGCGAGTGCCGCCCGGTATTCCGACCAGTGGCCCAGCCTCTCGGCGCGGATGCGTTTTCGATCCGCGCCTTTGGGCGTCATGCGGCCCCCTTGAGTTCCAGAAGGCGCTGATAGAGGTCCTTGCGCGGCAGGCCTGTCAGCTTTGCAGCTTCGGTCGCGGCCTTGGCCGTCGGCATGGTGGCGGAGAGTTCGGAAAGCAGGCTGTCGACGTCTGCGGCGTCAGGGGCAGCATCGGGGGCCGGCGGGCCGATGACGAGGACGATCTCGCCCTTGACCGTCTTGTCGGCATAATCGGCGGCGAGATCGCCGAGCGGGCCGCGGCGGAATTCCTCGAAGGTCTTGGTGAGTTCCCGGCAGACGGAGGCCGGTCGATCATTGCCGAGTTCCTCGGCTGCTGCGACCAGCGTATCACTGATGCGATGCGGGGACTCGAAGAAGATGAGCGTTGCCGGCACCTTGGCAAGCTCGCGCAGCCGGTCGCGCTTCGCCTTGTCCTTGGTCGGCAGGAAGCCGGCAAAGAGAAAGGCGTCGTTCGGCAAGCCCGAGCCGACGAGGGCTGCGAGCGGAGCAGAGGCGCCGGGGATCGGCACGACGCGGTGGCCGGCCTCGATGGCCAGTTGGCCGAGGCGATAGCCAGGGTCGGAGACGAGTGGCGTGCCTGCATCTGATACTAGCGCCACGGACTTGCCGGCTTCGAGTGATGCGAGCAGACGGGCACCGGCCTCGTCGGCGTTGTATTCGTGATAGGCGTAAGGCCGGTTCTCGATGCCATAGCGGTCGAGAAGGACGCGGGTGACGCGCGTATCCTCGCAGGCGAGCACATCGGCACCGGCCAGCGTTTCCAGCGCGCGGATGGTGATGTCGCCGAGATTGCCGATCGGCGTCGCCACCAGATAAAGCGCGGGCTCGAGTGGTCGGGCAGCGATCAGCGTGTCGTTGAGGCGATAGCGCTTCGAAGTGGCCGCGACCGGCGCATTTTTGTCTTCAGTTGTCATGCGGCCTTTATCCTCCACCCCCATGCTCGCGGCAAGGGTGCCGCCGCCATAAACCATTCCGGCAAGCTCTGCTGGGGACTGGCGTGGAAAACCTTGGAGCCTCTTGCTTTTCCCGCTCTTTTGCTGCCATTTTGCCCGTCCACATCGTCCGGCCCGGGGACTGCCCGGCCCCTTTTTCCGATCCGGAACTCCGGAAGACGACACGTCGAAAGCGGTAGCATCCCATGCGTATAACTCTTGAACGGTCCAATCTCCTCAAGTCTCTGAACCACGTGCACCGCGTGGTCGAGCGTCGCAACACGATCCCGATCCTGTCGAACGTGCTGCTCAAGGCCGAAGGCGCGGCATTGGACATGAAGGCGACGGACCTCGATCTTGAGATCACCGAAAGCACGGCGGCCATGGTCGAGCAGGCCGGCGCCACGACCGTTCCGGCGCATTTGCTCTATGAAATCGTGCGCAAGCTGCCTGACGGTTCCGAGGTTCTGCTCGCCACCAATCCGGATGGCGGCACGATGACGGTGGCTTCCGGCCGCTCGAAGTTTTCGCTGCAGTGCCTGCCGCAATCGGACTTCCCGGATCTCACTGCCGGCACCTTTACCCATTCCTTCAAGATGAAGGCATCCGATTTCAAGATGCTGATCGATCGCACCCAGTTTGCGATCTCGACGGAAGAGACCCGCTACTATCTCAACGGCATCTTCCTGCACACGATCGAAGCCTCTGGTGCGCTGAAGCTGCGCGCTGTTGCCACTGACGGTCACCGTCTGGCGCGCGCCGATGTCGATGCGCCCTCGGGTTCGGAAGGCATGCCGGGCATCATCATTCCGCGCAAGACGGTCGGCGAGCTGCAGAAGCTGATCGACAATCCGGAACTGATCATCGGCATCGAGATATCCGATTCGAAGATCCGCCTTTCCATCGGCTCGGTCGTTCTGACCTCCAAGCTCATCGACGGCACCTTCCCCGACTATCAGCGCGTCATTCCGCAGGCGAACGACAAGGAAATGCGCGTCGACTGCCAGACATTCGCGCGCGCCGTCGACCGTGTCTCGACCATTTCGTCGGAGCGTGGCCGCGCCGTGAAGCTCGCACTGGCCGATGGCCAGTTGATGCTGACGGTCAACAACCCGGATTCCGGCAGCGCTACGGAAGAAGTCGCCGTCGGCTATGAAAGCGACGCGATGGAGATCGGCTTCAACGCCAAATATCTCCTTGATATCACCGCCCAGCTTTCGGGCGAGGATGCAATCTTCCTGCTGGCGGATGCCGGCTCGCCGACGCTCATTCGCGACACGGCGGGCGCCGACGCGCTCTATGTCCTGATGCCGATGCGCGTTTAACGCTTCAAAGTTTCTGGCGGGCATTTTGCCCGCCAGCGTCATTCTCTCTTGCGTTTGCGACAAACTGGCCCAAAATTGTCGCAATCGGCTCGCAGCAATCGAGCAGCAAAAAAGAAGAGGGACGATCATGGCCATTCGACTGAAGGAACGGTTCGAAAAGAAATTCGACGAGGAGATCCGTTTCTTCAAGGGCATGATGCAGGGTCCCAAGACCGTCGGCGCCATCGTTCCCACGTCTTCCGTGACTGCCAAGCGCATGGCGAGCGTCATCGACGTCAAGTCGGGCCTGCCGGTCCTCGAGCTTGGTCCCGGCACGGGCGTGATCACCAAGCAGATCCTGGCGCGCGGCGTTCCTGCCGAAAATGTCGTTTCCGTTGAGTATTCGGAAGACTTCTACCGACGCCTTGTCGAGGACTATGCCGGCGTCAACTTCATCCACGGCGACGCCTTCGACCTCAAGAACATCCTCGGCGGCTTTGCCGACCAGACCTTCGATTGCGTCATCTCCGCCGTACCGATGCTGAGCTTCCCAATGGAAGCCCGCATCCAACTGCTGGAAGATCTGCTCTCGCGTATCCCGGCAGGGCGCCCTGTGGTCCAGATCACCTATGGACCCGTCTCGCCAATCATTGCCAAGCCGGACCGCTACCACATCCAGCATTTCGACTTCGTCGTGCGCAACATCCCGCCGGCCCAGCTCTGGATCTACCGCAAGGCCTGATACCAAGTGAACGGCCACTTTTGCGGAGAACGGGGGATCGTCGATCCCCCTGCCCCCGTCATGCTTGCGATTCCGCGCGCGGCATGCGAGTGGACGGGGCATGGAGATCTGGCAGGAGTCTTTGTCTTGAGCGCACGTCACCGTCTCATCGTCGGACTGGATGTTCCGACAGTCCAGGAAGCGGAGCGCGTCGTCTCGACGCTCGGCGACAGCATTTCCTTCTACAAGATCGGCTACCAGTTGGCTTTTGCCGGCGGCCTGGAATTCGCCCGTGATCTTGCAAGGGACGGCAAGCAGGTCTTCCTCGACATGAAGCTGCTGGACATCGACAACACGGTTGCGTCCGCCGTCGAGAACATCGCGCGCATGGGCATGACCATGCTGACGCTGCATGCCTACCCGAAGGCGATGGCCGCCGCCGTGAAGGCAGCTGAGGGATCCGGCCTCTGCCTGCTCGGTGTCACTGTGCTCACGTCGATGGACGAGCAGGATCTGACCGATGCCGGCTACGAATACGACCCGCATACGCTGGTTCTCAGGCGCGCAGAACAGGCGCGCGCCGCCGGCATGGGCGGGATCGTCTGCTCGGCCGAAGAAGCGTCCGCCGTACGCGGCATCGTCGGGCCGAAAATGGCGATCGTCACCCCCGGCATCCGGCCGGCCGGTGCTGACAAGGGCGACCAGAAGCGCGTCATGACGCCATCGGACGCCATTGCGGCCGGCTCCAGCCATCTCGTCGTCGCGCGCCCGATCGTCAAGGCCGAGGATCCGAAGGCAGCCGCCCTTGCGATCCTTGCCGAGATGGACGAAGCACTCGCCAAACAGCCATAACGAAAGACAACCCGGGAGGAAGACATGGCCAAGGGCTATTGGATCGCACGCGTGGATATCCGGGACCCAGAACGCTACAAGGACTATGTCGCTGCCGCGAAACCCGCCTTCGAGAAATACGGTGCGAGCTTCATCGCCCGTGGCGGCGCCTTTACCCAGTTGGAAGGCCAGGCCCGGGCCCGCAACGTGATCATCGAGTTCCCGTCACATCAGGCAGCCGTCGATTGCTACAACTCGCCGGAATACCAGATTGCCGCAAAGATCCGCCAGGAAGTGGCGGATGCCGAGATGGTGGTCGTCGAGGGCGTTTGAGCCCCTCCACGCCTTCAGCGGAATGTCCCCAGGGTGCGGCTTTGACGGGCCTTTCCCCGGTCGGACGATTCGGCTAAGAGAGGCCAGATCGCGCATATCGTGTGCGCCCATACAGTTCAGGGGAGCCGTCCATGACCTTGTCCAACCTTCCGCCGCTCGTCACCGTTTTCGGGGGCTCGGGCTTCGTCGGTCGGCATGTGGTGCGCACGCTCGCCAAGCGGGGCTATCGCATTCGCGTTGCCGTTCGTCGCCCTGATCTCGCCGGCTTCCTGCAGCCGCTCGGCAATGTCGGCCAGATCTCCTTCGTTCAGGCCAACCTGCGCTACCGCTCGTCGGTCGATGCCGCCGTCCAGGGCGCAGACCATGTCGTGAACTGCGTCGGCATCCTGTTCGAAAGCGGCCGTAACGGCTTTGATGCCGTGCAGGATTTTGGCGCCCGCGCTGTCGCGGAAGCCGCCCGTTCGGTCGGTGCGACGCTGACGCATATCTCGGCGATCGGCGCCGATGCCAAGTCGGATTCGGTTTACGCCGCCACCAAGGGTCGCGCAGAAGCTTCCGTGCAGTCGATCCTGCCTGATGCCACCATCCTGCGTCCTTCGATCGTCTTCGGCCCCGAGGACGGCTTCTTCAACAAGTTCGCTGCCATGGCCCGCATCGCGCCGGCGCTCCCGCTGGTTGGCGGTGGCAAGACGAAGTTCCAGCCGGTCTATGTGGAAGATGTCGCCGAAGTCGTGGCACGCGCCGTTGACGGCTCCATCGCACGCGGCAAGATCTACGAACTCGGCGGCCGTGACGTTGCGACCTTCAAGCAGTGTCTCGAGATGATGCTCGAGATCATCGGCCGCAAGCGCGCGCTCGTCACGCTGCCCTTCGGCATCGCCTCGCTCATGGGCAGCATCGCCTCTGCCGTGCCGCTGATCACGCCGCCGCTCACCAGCGACCAGGTCAAGCTCCTGAAGAAGGACAATGTCGTTTCCGCCGCCGCCAAGGCCGAAGGGCGCACGCTTGAAGGCCTCGGCATCCAGCCGGTAACGATGGCGGCAATCCTGCCGACCTACCTCGTGCAGTATCGCGTGCATGGCCAGTATACGGGATCCGGCAAGGCGGCGTGAGCCGCCTTTTCCGGCGCTTCCGATCGGCCGCAACCTGCACCAGCGTTGCACAAAAGACGCAGCTAAACAAAGACCTGCGTTAACTCAGGATAAAGCAAGTTCGCCTATTGATGGCGATCGTGGCAATGCGTAAAGACTGGCCCCCAACGGTCGGCCGGCAGCGGTTGCCGGCCCCTTATTTCAGACAGTCTCAAGAGGCATTTCATGGGCAAGTCCATCGCACTGTTCTTCGCATGTGCGGCGCTGGTTATCATCGCTGGCTCCTTCGTCGCGCCGACCACGGTTGCGGCCCGCAAGGACAACTGCTCGCCTGCCTATGGCATCGACCCCTGCTCGACGGCATCCATTCCGTCGACCAACTGATCCGACAAAATCAAAAAGGCTGCCCCTCGGGACAGCCTTTTTTCTTGTCTCGGACCTGTCGGCCTCAGCCGAACATCAGCAGCCCGAGAATACCTGCCAGGCCGACGGCGATCCGCCACCAGGCGAAGGGCGCATAGCCCCGTTTCGAGACGAAATTCAAAAGCCCCCGCACCACGAAGAGCGCCGACACAAATGCGGCCACGAAGCCGATCCCGATGATCATGGTATCGTCGACCGTCAGCGCATTCCGGTTCTTGTAGAGATCGAGCGTGAAGGCGCCGAGCATGGTCGGCATGGCGAGGAAGAAGGAAAATTCCGCCGCCGAGCGCTTGTCGGCACCCAGCAGCAGCGCGCCGACGATCGTGGCGCCCGAACGCGAAGTGCCCGGGATCATCGCGACGCACTGGCAAAAGCCGATCTTGAGCGCGAGCGACAGCGGATATTCCGTGACGTCGTGATATCGGGGCTTCAGCGGCAGGCGGTCGATCCAGAGCAGGACGAAACCGCCCAGGATCAGGACGATGCAGATGAGCATCGGTGTCTCGAAGAGCACGGTCTTGATGAAATCATGCGCGATGACACCGATCACGGCAGCGGGCAGGAAACCCAGAAGGACAGCACCGACGAAGCGGCGGCTCTCCGCGCTGGTCGGCAGCGACAGCGCGATGCCCAAGAGCTTGGCAAAGTAGACGCTCAGGATCGCCAGGATCGCGCCCAGCTGGATGAGGACCGCAAAGGTGTTGCCGGGCGATTCAAAGCCGAGGAAGTGGCCGGCCAGCAGGACATGGGCGGTGGAGGATACCGGCACGAACTCGGTCAGGCCTTCAATCAGGCCAAGGACCAGCGCGCTGATAATCGATTGATCTTCCATGAGGTCTCCTTCTAGGGGAAGGCAAAGTGATTTGCTTGTATTGCGGGAGCCGAAACCCTATAGCTTGGAAGCCGCGCTGATGACCAGCCGCTTCGACAGCCTGCGCTGCGGCCACTGAAAATTCCGAGAATCCGAGTTCCGATGCCGACCCTGTATCATCACACGATGTCCACCGCGTCCCGTTTCATTCGCCTGGTTCTGTCCGAATACGGCTTCCAGACGGATCTGGTGGAAGAGCAGACCTGGGAGAAGCGCAAGGAGTTCCTCGCCTTCAATCCCGCCGGCACGCTGCCCGTGTATGTCGACGACAACATGCGGGCGCTTTGCGGTCCGATCATTATCTCCGAATTCATCGACGAGACCCACGGCGTCTTGAAGCGCGACCGGCGGCTCTTTGCTGAAGACCCGTTCCAGCGCGCCGAGATTCGTCGGCTGACGGAATGGTTCCTGCAGAAGATGGAGCAGGACGTGACCAAGCCACTGGTGCGCGAACGCGTCCACAAGCTGATCATTCCAAACGGCCTCGGTGGCGGCGCGCCCGACTCAAAGGTGCTACGCACGGCGCGGTCTAACATCCGCCATCATATGAAGTACCTCACCTGGCTGTCCGGCTCGCGCCAGTGGATTGCCGGTGAGCGGTTGAGCTATGCGGATCTTTCGGCCGCCGCCGCCGTTTCCGTGCTCGACTATCTCGGTGAGATCGACTGGAACGAATTCCCGGTCGCCAAGGAATGGTATCAGCGCATCAAGTCGCGGCCGTCATTCCGGCCGTTGCTTACCGAGCGCGTGCGCGGCATCACGCCGGTGTCGCATTACGCCGACCTCGACTTCTGACGGTTACTGTCATGGACGAGCCGCAGATCGATCCCAAGATCCGGAAGCGGCGGGCAGATCTCACGCGGTTTCTGCGCCAGGAGGCGGAAGCTCAAGGCTTCGATCTCTGTCGCATCACGCTGCCGGATGCCATTCCTGAAGCACCGGCCCGGCTTGAAAACTTCCTCGAGGCCGGCCGCCACGGCACCATGGCCTGGATGGAAGAGACTAGGGAGCGCCGCGCGGATCCACGCGTGCTCTGGTCCGAGGTGCGCTCCATCGTCATGTTCGGCATGAATTACGGCCCGGACGAGGATCCTCGCTTGCTGCAGGCGCAGCCGGAGAAGGCCGCGATTTCAGTCTATGCTCGCAACCGCGACTATCATGACGTCATCAAGGGGCGCCTCAAGGAAGTCGCGACACGCTTTGCCGCACGCGCAGGCGCAGACGTCAAGGTCTTCGTCGACACGGCACCGGTGATGGAAAAGCCGCTCGCGGCGTCAGCCGGCCTCGGCTGGCAGGGCAAACACACCAATCTCGTCAGCCGCGAGTTCGGCTCCTGGCTCTTCCTGGGCAGTCTGTTCACCACGGCTGAGCTCGAGATCGACGAAGCCGAGCGCGACCATTGCGGTTCCTGCCGGGCCTGTCTCGACGCCTGTCCGACAGACGCCTTTCCGGCACCCTACCAGATCGATGCCCGCCGCTGCATTTCCTACCTCACGATCGAGCACAAGGGGCCGATCGACCCTGCATTGCGCCCCGCCTTCGGCAATCGCATCTATGGCTGCGACGACTGTCTGGCGGCCTGTCCTTGGAACAAGTTTGCAGCCGCCGCCCGCGAGATGAAGCTCGTCGCGCGCGAGGACCTGAAGGCGCCTGACATCGCCTTCTTCCTGACGCTGGACGATCCCACCTTCCGCACCTATTTCAGCGGCTCGCCGGTCAAGCGGATCGGGCGGGATCGCTTCGTGCGCAATGTGCTGATTGCTGCCGGCAATTCCGGCTCTGCCGATCTGGCGCCCGCCTGCGAAGTGCTGCTCGACGATATCTCGGCGGATGTGCGCGGCATGGCGGTCTGGGCGCTGTCGCGGCTTTTGACCGACGAGGGTTTCCAGAGGCTCCGGATGGAGCATCTGGGAGAAGAAGCGGACGAGACAGTCCGACAGGAATGGATGAGGGGGAGCTGACGCATGCGTTTGATGATTTTCGGAGCGGGATATTCGGGCAAGGCCATCGGCAAGCTCCTCGGCAGCGAGGGCGCCTCGGTCGCTGGGACCACACGCAGTGCCGAGAAGGGCAAGGCGCTCGAGGACATGGGCATCCGGCCCTTCGTCTTTGACGGTGCGAGCCTGTCGGAGCCACTTCGCGCCGAGCTCTTGGAGACCACGCATCTCGTTCAGTCTATCGCCCCCGGCAGCGAGGGTGACCCGCTGATCCGCCTCTGCGGAGAGCCGGGCATCAAGGCCTTGATGCCGAAGCTCGAATGGATCGTCTATCTTTCCACCGTCGGGGTCTATGGCGATCATCAGGGCGCCTGGGTGAACGAAGAGAGCGAGCTCAAGCCCGTCTCTGTCCGCTCGGTCGAGCGCGTCGATGCCGAGCAGGCCTGGCAGGTGGTCGCGGCGCGTGCAGGGCTGCCGCTTTCGATCCTGCGGCTCTCGGGCATCTACGGCCCCGGGCGCAACACCTTCATGAACCTGGCCAACGGGACTGCCCGCCGGCTCGTGAAAAAGGACCAGGTGTTCAATCGTATCCGCGTTGAGGATATCGCATCGGCGACCGCCTTTCTCGCCGGCCCGAAGACCGGCGGGATCTTCAATGTCACCGACGACATGCCCTCTCCGCCGCAGGACGTGGTGACCGAAGCTGCCCGGCTGATGGAGATGGATGCACCCGCCGAACAGCCGTTTGAGACGGCAGAGCTGACCCCCATGGCGCGCTCCTTCTACGGCGAGAACAAGCGGGTTTCGAACGCCAAGATCAAGTCGCTCGGATTCAACTTCCAGTACCCGAATTACATGATGTCCCTGGCCGATCTACTTGGCTCCGGCACATGGAACCAAAGGGACTAAAACCGCGTTTCACGGGGTCAAACTTTGCGCTCAGAGCGCCAGAAAGCCTACGCAGACGAGCATCTGGCCCCGCCCGCACCACAATTTGGGCAGCAAATATGACGAATGAGCAAAATTTTTCTTCGCCGATTCCGTGAATGCCGCAAAAGGTGGAATCGTGAGTTTTTAATTCCCCGAAGAGTCATGGAATCAAACGATTTTTCCGTAAAATTCATATTTTGTTAAGGTAAAGATCCCGCTCGCGCTCATCACGAGTGTTACAATCCGTAACGTTTCGTGATCACTCATGGGCACGTTTTTGCCATTTTTGACCCTGCCTAGCCGATGCCACGCAAAAAACCGCTCGTGTCAACGACTAGGGACGTAAAACTTGACGATCAACCGACGCTCTATTTTCGCCGCTGCAACTATTGCTGCACTCTGTGCTTTCGCGCCTCACAGTGCAAATGCGAAGTCTTCCTGCGGTGGTGCCTCCTGGTACGCACTGCATTCGAAGACCGCTTCCGGCGAACGTATGAACCCGGCCAAGCTGACGGCAGCCCACAAGAGCCTGCCCTTCGGCACCAAGGTGAAGGTCACCAATGCGCGCAGCGGCAAAAGCGTCGTCGTTCGCATCAATGATCGTGGCCCCTTCATCCGTGGCCGTGTGCTCGATCTTTCCAAGGCAGCCGCGCAGAACATCGGCATGATCCGCTCTGGCCACGCCAAGGTCTGCTACGAAATCATCCGCTAAGACACCCAACTTCTGGAGCGGCGATTGGTCCGTCGGGTTTAGGCGCTTGCTCTTGCCCCTGATCGCCGTTACCACGCTCTCTTCTTTCAGAGGAGAATAACCATGCGTCTGGGCGGCCGTCTTGCCGGTGCGATCGAAGTCTTGAGCGATATCGAGACCCGTCGCCGTCCCGTTGCCGATGCCCTCAAGGATTGGGGCCTTTCGCATCGCTTTGCCGGCTCCGGCGATCGTGCGGCCATCGGCAACATTGTCTACGACGCATTGCGCATGAAGCTCTCCCATGCCTGGCTGATGGACGACGACAGTGCCGGTTCGCTCGGCTGGGCCGTACTCCTGCGCCAATGGGGCATGAGCCTTGAGGCTCTGCAGGCCGAGTTCGAAGGCGACAACTTCGCGCCCACGGCCCTGACCGAAAGCCAGATCCAGGCCTTTTCGAGCCGTGATCTCGCCGACGCACCCTTGCATGTCCAGGCCGATATCCCCGACTGGGTACAGCCATCCTTCGAGCAGGCCTTCGGGGACGATTGGCTCGCGGAGGCGCAGGCGCTGGCCACACGCCCGACGCTTGATCTGCGCGTCAACACGCTGAAGGCCAACCGCGACAAAGTCCTGAAGGCGCTCGACCGTTCCGGTGCCCAGGCCTCGCCGATCGCGCGCTTCGGCATGCGCGTGCCGGCCGGCGAAGGCCCGTCGCGGCTGCCTAACGTCACGGCCGAACTCAGCTTCCAGAAGGGCTGGTTTGAAGTGCAGGACGAGGGTTCGCAGATCGTGGCCGATCTCGTGACGCCGCGCGAAGGCGACCAGGTGCTCGACTTCTGCGCCGGTGGTGGCGGCAAGACGCTCGCCATGGCGGCTGCCATGAACAACAAGGGCCAGGTCCACGCCTATGACGCCGACCGCAAGCGGCTGGCGCCGATTATCGAGCGGCTGAAGCGCGCCGGCACCCACAACGTCCAGGTCCATGACAGCACCAAGGGGCTTTCAAGCCTCAAGGAACGCTGCGACCAGGTGCTGGTCGATGCGCCCTGCACCGGCACGGGCACATGGCGTCGTCGTCCCGACACCAAGTGGCGCCTGACCGACCGGAACCTGCAGGAACGCGTGGCGCAGCAGCAGGAGGCGCTCACCGAGGCCTCGACCTTCGTCAAGCCGAATGGCTCGCTGCTTTATGTCACCTGTTCGGTGCTGCCGGAAGAAAATGACCGCCAGGTTCAGGCCTTCTGCGAGGCCAACCCGAGCTTCGAGATCGTCTCGGTGGTTGAAGACTGGACGCGTCTGTTCGGCGCCTCCGCTCCGAAGCCACGCTCGGCGGATGGCAAGACCGTGACGCTCAGCCCCGCCAGCATGGACACCGACGGCTTCTTCTTCTGTCGCATGCGCCGTCGCCCGACCTGATTTGACCATCGTCAAGTCCAGCGGTTGTTTCTTATAGTCGACTGTTTGACACCAGTTTCTTTTTGCGCGAAGACATGGCCGTCCGTTCAATACGAGGCGCCATCGGCGCCGCAGGGAGACACCATGATCCGGAAATCCGTCATCGGCGCATCGATCGCGCTGCTGGTCACATCGGCTGCCATCTTCGCTGGTCCGGCGCTCGCCGCGCCGGCACCCAAGGACGTGCTGACCCACTACAGCGCGCTGGCTGAAGCCAAGTTCCAGGATGCGCTTTCGACCGCCAAGGCGCTCGATGCCGCCATCGACGCGCTGATCGCCAAGCCCAGCGACGAAACGATGAAAGCCGCGCGCGCGGCCTGGATCGCCGCCCGCGTGCCCTATCAGCAGACCGAGGTCTATCGCTTCGGAAACCCGATCGTGGACGATTGGGAAGGCAAGGTGAATGCCTGGCCGCTGGATGAAGGCCTGATCGACTACGTCGATGCTGCTTACGGCACCGAAAGCGATGGCAATGCGCTTTACGTCGCCAACGTCATCGCCAGCCCGAAGGTGAAGATCAACGGGGAAGAGGTCGATGCCTCCCAGATCACGCCGGAATTCCTCGCCGAGACGCTGCACGAAGCGGGCGAAGTCGAAGCCAATGTCGCAACCGGTTATCATGCGATCGAATTCCTGCTTTGGGGCCAGGATCTGAACGGCACCGGCCCCGGCGCCGGCAACCGCTCCTTTACCGATTACGACACGGCCAATTGCACCAATGGCAATTGCGACCGCCGCGCCGCCTACCTGAAGGCCGCTTCCACGCTGCTGGTCCAGGACCTCGAAGAGATGGTCGCCGCCTGGGCGCCCGAGGGCGAAGCCACGAAGGCCGTTCTCGCAGACGAGCAGAAGGGCATCTCCGCGATCCTCACCGGCATGGGTTCGCTCTCCTACGGCGAACTCGCCGGCGAGCGCATGAAGCTCGGCGTGCTCTTGCATGATCCGGAAGAGGAGCATGATTGCTTCTCCGACAACACGCATGCCTCGCATCTGAATGACGCGATCGGCATCGCCTCCGCCTATACCGGCGAATACACCCGCGTCGACGGCACGAAGCTCACCGGCCCGTCGCTGTCGGAACTGGTTGCCGCAAAGGATGCCGCACTCGATGCGGAAATGAAGGGCAAGCTTGAGAAGACGCTCAATGCCATGAACGCCATGGCCGAGCGCGCTCAGACCAAGGAAGCCTATGACCAGATGATTGGCGAAGGCAATGCCGAGGGCAATGCCACCGTGCAGGCCGCCATCGACGGCCTGATCGACCAGACCCAGACCATCCAGCGCGTCATTGCGTCGCTGGATCTCGGCACGATCGAGCTTGAAGGCTCCGACAGCCTTGATAATCCTGGCGCGGTCTTCCAGTAAGCAGCAAAGGCGGGCCGCCCCTTTCCAAGGGAGCGGCCCGATCCCCCCTCATGAGAACTCTCAAGGCCATCCTCGCCGGCCTCGGCATGCTTTTGACGACGGGCCTCACGACCTCGCCCGTTGCCGCCGGAGAGGCTGCCGGGCGAACCGACCTGACTCCGAAGGACGAGTCCCGCGTCATCGCCGTGACCCGTCCGACTGGCGATTTCAGCAAGCCCGAGAGTTTCGAGCTGATGCAGGGCGGGGCCGGCACGTCCCCACGCGGTGTAAGCGCTGACTCCTTTTCCGATTTTTCCGGCAATATCACCTTCGCCGAGGAGCAGGAGTTCAAGCTCGGCAATGCGCTCTTCCGCAAGCTCTGGGTGTCCTCCCCTTCTTCCACACAGGCGTCCGACGGCCTTGGGCCCCTGTTCAACGCGCGGGCCTGTCAGAGCTGTCACCTGAAGGACGGGCGCGGCCATCCGCCGGAAGGCGACCGCGACCACACCTCGATGTTCTTCCGCCTCGCGCGACCGGCCGCCACTGCCGAGGAACAGGCAAGACTCGAGCGGCTCGACAGCGCCTCGCTTCCAGACCCCGTCTACGGCGGCCAGCTTCAAGACCAGGCGATCCCCGGCATGGCTGCGGAAGGGCGCATGGTCATCACCTATACCGAGGAGCCGGTGACGCTATCAGGCGGCGAGACGGTCATGCTGCGCCGCCCCAGCTATTCCGTCAGCGATCTGAATTACGGGCCGCTCGATCCGGGCACGGTGCTGTCGCCACGCATCGCCAATCCGATGATCGGGCTCGGCCTGATCGAAGCGATCCCCGAGGATGACATCCGGGCGCTGGCCGATCCCGACGACCTTGATGGCGACGGCATCTCCGGACGCGCGGCCCGCGCGCGGGATCACCGCACGGGTGAGATCAAGCTCGGTCGTTTCGGCTGGAAGGCCCAGAATGCTTCGGTGCGCGATCAGAGCGCCAGCGCTTTTGCCGGCGATATCGGGATTTCGACGCCGGATGATCTGAGGCATTTCGGCGACTGCACGGAGAAGCAGACCGCCTGCCTTGAAGCCGCAACCGGCGTGCAGCCGCGGCTGGGCGACACCGAGGCGCCCGATCCGGTGCTCGAACTCGTTACCTTCTACGCGAAGAACCTTGCCGTGCCGAAGCGGCGCGACGTCGATGATGCCCAAGTCCTGCGCGGCAAGGAGATCTTCTACGCCAGCGGCTGCATCGCCTGCCACCGACCGAAATTCGTGACGAGCCGGAAAGCCGAGAACAAGGCGCAGGCCTTCCAGCTGATCTGGCCCTATTCCGATTTCCTGCTTCACGACATGGGCGAGGGCCTCGCCGACAACCAGCCGGTCGGAGATGCCTCGGGCCAGGAGTGGCGCACACCGCCGCTCTGGGGTATCGGTCTGACGCAGGTGGTCAGCGGTCACAGCTTCTTCCTGCATGACGGTCGGGCGCGGAACCTGACCGAGGCCATTCTCTGGCATGGCAGGGAAGCGCAAGATGCCCGTGATGCCTTTGCCGCTGCCAACCCCGAGGACCGCAAGGCCCTGATCACGTTTCTGGAGTCTCTCTGATGCGGTTTTTCACACGCCTTGTCCTTCTCTCCACGATGTTGCTGCCACTGCCAGCCCTGGCTCAGGAATCGAACTCGACCGTCGGCGTGCTTGACGCCGCCAAGGTGCCGGCCGTGATGGCCCGGGCCGTCGACGGTTTCATCCGTCCCGGCTACCGCCATTTCACCGAAGAGGCTGCGACCATGGAGGAATCCATGGCCATGCTGTGCGAGGCGCCCTCCTCTGAAAGCCTGCTGAATGCGCAGTCGACCTTCGGCGATCTCGTCGAAGCCTGGTCGCGGATCGAGATTGTGCGGGTCGGCCCCGTACTCGATGACAACCGCTTCGAGCGCATCCTGTTTTTCCCCGACCGCAAGGGCACCGGGCTGAAGCAGGTTCAGGCCGCTCTTGCCAAGCCAGACCCGAGCGTCACCTCGGTTGAGACACTGAAGGGCAAGAGCGTTGCCATGCAGGGGCTTGGCGCGCTCGAATTCTTGCTCTTCGGCACGGGCTCGGAAACGCTGACGGCCACCGAAGGCAATTACCGCTGCCAGTATGGCACAGCGATCGCTGCCAACCTGCTGCGCCTTGGCTCGGAACTCTCCGCCGCCTGGGATGCGCCCGATGGCGTCGCGGCCGCCTGGAAGGCACCGGGACCTAACAATCCGCTCTACCGCGACGAAGCCGAAGCCGCCAAGGAACTGCTCGGCGTGCTGGTGCATGCGGCAGAGACGATCCGCGATCAGCGCATAGAGCAATTCTACAAGGGAGACCCGAAAAAGGCCCTGCCGCGCCAGGCGATCTACTGGCGCTCGGGCAATACCTTCCGCTCGATCACCGCCAATCTCGAGGCTGTGCGCGCGCTGCTCGACACCTCGGGCATGGTCGAGCTGCTCGCGGACGGCAACCGCTCGGTCGTCTCCTCGACCGATTTCGTCGCCCGCTCGCTGTCGCGTGTCTCGGGCGATATCAAGCCGGATGTGGCTGAGGTCTTCGAGGATCCGGCCCAGATCGCCAAGCTCGACTTCCTGCTGCTGAACAGCCGCGACCTGATCCTCCGGCTCAACAACGATCTCGGTGGCGGCATAGGCCTTGCCGCCGGCTTCTCCTTCTCCGACGGCGATTGAGATGATCTCCACGCAGCTCATTGATCGCCGTGCCTTCCTGCGCTCCGCGGGCCTCGCCTTTATGGCAGGTCTGGCGCCCCGTTCGGCCTATGCGCTTGAACGGACGGACGCGGTCTATGCCAGTGGCCTCAAACGCCCAGACGGCAGGTTTGCGATCGGGTTGGTCAGCGAGGCCGGCAGCCTGATCGACGAGATTGCGCTGCCGGGCCGGGTTCACGGGCTCTGCCACAGTGCTGCAAATGGGCTTTCGGTTGCCTTTGCCAGGCGTCCCGGGACCTTTGCCGTCATCTTCGATGCCAAGAAGGCTGTTGAGCCACGCATCATCGCGGCGACCGCGGGTCGGCATTACTTTGGCCATGGCGCCTTCTCTCCCGATGGTCGGCTCTTCTATGCCAGCGAGAACGACTTCGACGCCAATGCCGGCGTGATCGGGATCTACGACTGCATTTCCGGCTTCGAGCGCGTGGGCGAGGTGCCGGCCTATGGCATCGGCACGCATGACATCACCGTCACGGCAGACGGTCTCCTGGTCATCGCCAATGGCGGGATCGAGACGCATCCGGATTTCGGGCGCACCAAACTCAATCTCGACCATATGGAGCCCTCGCTGGTTCTGGCCGATGCCAATACCGGTGCGCTGATCGAGAAGCACACACTGCCTCCGGAACTCCGCCAGCTCTCCACCCGGCATCTCGACGTGGCCGCCGATGGTCGTATCTGGTTCGCCTGCCAATATGAGGGGTCGCGCACGGATCGGCCGCCGCTGGTGGGGCATTTTTCGAAGGGCGAGCCGGTCTCCTACGTGCACCTCCCGGACGAAACGACGGACCGGCTCGGCAATTATGTCGGGGCGATCGCCGTCAACCGCACTGAAGGCCTCGTCGGCATCGCCTCGCCGAAGAACGGGCTCTGGGCCGTGCTCGATGGTAAGGACGGGCGGCTGATTTCTGAGACAGTGTTGGTCGATGCGGCCGGCATTGCCCCCTCGCCCAAGAGCTTTGCCGTCTCCTCCTATCGCGGCGATTTCCTCGACCGATACAGCTCCGTCGCCTGGGACCAGCATATCATCCGCCTCTGAAGGCTGGCAGAACCCGCCGTGGAACACTAGATGACTTCCATGTCCAAGATCCTGAGCTACATTCTCTTCATCGGTTTGGTCGTCGGCGCGGGCCTTCTCGCAGGCCTCACCAATATGCCCGGCGACTGGTACCAGTCCCTCGAAAAGCCGTTCTTCAACCCTCCCTCCTGGCTATTCGGCCCGGTCTGGACCACGCTCTACGTGCTGATCGGCGTGGCCGGCGCCCGGATCTGGCAGCGCGCGCCGAAATCAGCGGCCATGCAGCTCTGGTTCGCGCAGATGGCCTTCAACCTGATGTGGTCGCCGTCCTTTTTCGGCCTGCAAAACCCGGAATTGGCACTTGCCGTCATCGTGGGCATGCTGGTGACGATCATTGCCTTCATGGTAAAGGCCCGGCCCATCGACCGCATCTCGACGCTGCTCTTCGTGCCCTATCTTGCCTGGGTCACCTTTGCTGGCATTCTCAATCTTTCGATCGCCTGGTTGAACTGAATTTGCCCTTCGGCGGCTTGCCTGCCTGGAACGACCATGCCAATTTCGCCGCCGAAGGGGACAAAGCATGGTGGACTACGATCAGGAGACCGTCGAGGCGCGGATTCGACAGAGTTTCGCGCGTCAGGGGGCTATGGAAACTTTGGGCGCATCGCTGTCACGCGTCAGCCCCGGCGTCGTCGAGATCGAGCTCGAATATGACCGCAAGCTCACCCAGCAGCACGGCTTTCTACATGCAGGCGTGATCTCCGCCGCGCTCGACACGGCCTGCAGCTATGCGGCCTATACGGTGACGACGCCTGAGGTCTCCCTGCTCACCATCGAGTTCAAGGTCAACCTTATGTCGCCGGGTCGCGGCGAGCGTTTCCTGTTTCGCGGCGAGATCACCAAGCCCGGCTCCAACATCATTGTTGCCGATGGTCGCGGCTATGCGCTGACCGACGGACCGGCCAAGCTGATTGCCTCGATGACCAGCACGATGATGGTGATCCGCGGGCGGGAGGGGATTTCCGGATGACCTACGAGATGAAGTCGATCGCCGGCAAAAGCGTGCTGTTCGTGATGGCGGCGGATGCCGAATATGGCGTCTTCCTGCGCACCCGCATCTCGCCGCTGATGACCGGTGTCGGACCGGTCGAGGCAGCCGTCGTGCTGACGAAGGAACTCGCACGCCTCTTAAGCCATGACGACCTGCCGGATCTCGTCGTCTCGCTCGGCTCAGCCGGTTCGGCGACGCTCGAACAGGCTGAGATCTATCAGGTCTCGGCCGTCTCCTATCGCGACATGGATGCCTCCGCCTTCGGTTTCGAGAAGGGCAAAACGCCGTTTCTCGACCTGCCGGTTTCTGTTGAGCTACCGCTCCGGATCCCCGGCATCCCGGCGGCCACGCTTTCGACCGGTGCGAATGTCGTTTCGGGTGCCGCTTACCAGTCGATCGATGCAGAGATGGTCGACATGGAGACCTTCGCGATCCTGCGCGCCTGCCAGAGCTTCGGCATTCCCTTGATCGGGCTGCGCGGCATCTCGGATGGCCGCCATGACGTCAACCACATCGATGACTGGACGCAATATCTGCATGTCATCGACAAGAAACTGGCACTTGCCGTCGACGGCTTGCAGACGGCGCTGGAAGACGGCGTCTTCTGGTTCTGAGCAGGCGCACAAAAAATCGAGATTCTCTGGGCATTCTGCCATTGAAAGATGGGCCCGTTTTCTTTAAAGGCTCGCCATGACCCAGACAGCACATCCCGACAGTGTTCTCATCGTCGATTTCGGCAGCCAGGTAACGCAGCTGATCGCCCGCCGCGTTCGTGAATCCGGCGTCTATTGCGAAATCGTCCCCTTCCAGTCCGCCGAAGAAGGCTTCCACCGGTTGAAGCCCAAGGCGATCATCCTGTCGGGAAGCCCCGCTTCCACGCTCGATGAGGGAAGCCCGCGCGCGCCGCAGGTGCTTTTCGACAGCGGTCTTCCGATCTTCGGCATCTGCTACGGCCAGCAGACCATGTGCGCCCAGCTCGGCGGCAAGGTCGAAGGCGGCCATCACCGTGAATTCGGTCGCGCCTTCCTCGAGGTCGAACAGGATTGCGACCTGTTCAGCGGTCTCTGGTCGGTCGGTTCCCGCCACCAGGTCTGGATGTCCCATGGCGACCGCGTCACCGCGATCCCGCCGGGCTTCAAGGTGCTCGCCACCTCGGCCAACGCGCCGTTTGCCTTCATCGCCGATGAGGCGCGCAAGTACTACGCCGTGCAGTTCCATCCGGAAGTCGTTCACACGCCCGATGGCGCGAAGCTCATCCAGAATTTCGTGCAGAACATTGCCGGCGTGAAGGGTGACTGGACCATGCATGCCTATCGCCAGAAGGCGGTGGAGCATATCCGCGCCCAGGTCGGCGACAAGCGCGTCATCTGTGCGCTCTCGGGCGGCGTCGACTCGTCCGTCGCAGCGCTCCTGATCCACGAGGCGGTCGGCGACCAGCTGACCTGCATCCTCGTCGACCACGGCCTGATGCGTAAGAACGAGGCAGCCGATGTCGTTGCCATGTTCAAGGAACACTACAACCTGCACCTCATCCATGTGGATGCCGTCGACAAGTTCGTCGGCGAGCTGGAAGGTGTTTCCGACCCGGAAACCAAGCGCAAGATCATCGGCCGCCTGTTCATCGAAACCTTCGAGGACGAAGCGAAGAAGCTCGGCGGCGCCGACTTCCTCGGCCAGGGCACGCTTTATCCCGACGTCATCGAAAGCGTCTCCTTCACCGGTGGTCCTTCGGTGACGATCAAGAGCCACCACAATGTCGGCGGCCTGCCCGAGCGCATGAAGATGCAGCTCGTTGAACCCTTGCGCGAACTCTTCAAGGATGAAGTGCGCGTGCTCGGCAAGGAACTCGGCCTGCCCGATAGCTTCATCGGCCGCCACCCCTTCCCGGGTCCGGGCCTTGCCATCCGCTGCCCCGGCGGTGTGACACGCGAAAAGCTCGACATCCTGCGCGAAGCCGATGCCATCTATCTCGACGAGATCCGCAAGGCCGGCCTCTACGACGCGATCTGGCAGGCCTTCGCGGTGCTGCTGCCGGTCCAGACCGTCGGTGTCATGGGCGATGGACGTACTTACGAATTCGTCTGTGCGCTCCGCGCCGTCACCTCGGTCGACGGCATGACCGCCGACTTCTACCACTACGACATGGAATTCCTCGGACGGGCTGCCACGCGCATCATCAACGAGGTCCGCGGCATCAACCGCGTCGTCTACGACGTGACATCGAAGCCGCCGGGCACCATCGAGTGGGAATGAGGCAGTTGCGTTTGGTTGCCTGGAGGCATATTGCCGATTTAACGACAGACAGCATTAGTCAACCCATTGTTCGTGTCTAGTGCCGACCATATTGAAACTTCCGCGCTGACAATTAGCTACTGGATGGTCGCTACAGGAAATTTGATCGCACATCTATTGACGGCGAGTCGGGCAACACATCAATTTGGAGCGCGAAACCGCTAGGTAAGGTGTCCGCGGTAGACTGCCAATGGTAGCAAGGCATGAGCTTCAGAAGAAATGTCAAAGTCGGCGAACATCAATCCAGGCATTCTGGTATGGGCACGTGAGCACGCTGGCCTCACATTGGCCGATGCTGCACATCAGCTTGGGCTCAAAGACACTGAGAGAAAGACTGCCGCCGACAAGCTCGCGGAATTTGAGACCGGTGAAAAGCTTCCAACCTATCCGCAGCTGGATAAATTCGCGAAGCTTTACCGGCGCCCGCTGATTACATTTTACATGTCCAAGCCTCCCGCACCTGCCGAAACGGGCGAGGACTTCCGACGCCCAACTTCCGAAGTAACTCGGCGAGAAAATGCCATTCTTGGAATGCTCGTTCGCGATGTGCGGGCACGCCAAGAGATGATCAAAGACATCCTTGAGGATGACCCGGACCACACACCCGTCCGGATTGTGGGCTCGGCGTCAATGCAGGAAGGCGTATCGGCGTTTGTCACCAAGATAGCTCAGGTGCTCAACTTCGACCCCGGGGCTCCTCGGACCCGGCGTGGTAACGGCAGTAATCCTGAAGATCTCTTCCGGACCCTTCGATCTTCCACGGAATCGGCAGGTGTATTTGTTCTTCTCGCCGGTGATCTTGGGTCGCATCACTCCGCCCTGAGTACGGACGTTTTTCGAGGCTTTACACTCTCTGACGAGCTTGCTCCGTTTGTAGTGGTGAATGATCAAGATTCCAAATCGGGTCAGAGTTTTACGCTGATTCATGAGCTGGCTCATATCCTGATGGGGCAGTCCGGAGTAAGCGGTCAACCTGATGTTGGCGAGGTGGTCAGTAAGCATGACACCATCGAGCGGTTCTGCAATGATGTCGCTGGTCAGTTTCTCCTGCCAGATGCGGCACTAACGAATCGTCCGCCAGCAGATGCTGATCTTGATATCGTGCGAATGATGATATCTGGTATGGCAGAGCTTTGGTCGGTAAGTGAATCGATGGTGGCCTATCGCTGGCGTCGGCTTGGCTGGATAGGTCACCATGTCTATACGGCTCTCCTAGCCGAATACAGGGCAAGATGGCTTGCCTATCGAGAACAGCGCCGCGTAGATCGGTCACCTGACTCTTCCGGACCAAGTTATTATGTCGTTCGGCAGTCCAAACTTGGGAACGCGCTCTTAGGGGTCGTTTACCGCAGCCTTTATGACAACGCACTAAGCCACACCAAAGCTGCGAAGGTTCTTGGCGTCAGTCTGAGCAGCGTTGAGCCTCTGCTTAGACAGTTTGAGAAGACGCGTCTTGCCGGTTTCGCAGTGGGGCGCTCGTGATCTATCTGCTTGATGCCAACGTCCTAATACGCGCCCATGAAGACTATTATCCTCTGGACGGCGTTCCGCAGTTTTGGAATTGGCTACTGCAAGCGGCGGTCGCAGGCCACCTCAAGATGCCCATGGAGATCCACGCAGAAATTGCCATCTCGACTGGCGATCTGGGTTCATGGGCCCGCGACCAATCAGTCATCGACTCGCTGGTTCTTCCGGAAGAAGTCGATCCTGCTTTGCTCAATCAGGTTCTGGAACTGGGATATGGGCCGGAACTTACGGAAGCTGACATCGAAAAAATTGGTAGAGATGGCTTTTTGGTCGCCTATGCATTGGCTGACGTCAATAATCGGACTGTGATAACCAAAGAGAACAGCAAGCCATCTGCGCAAAAAGGCAATCGCAAGATACCGGATGTGTGCGATGCCGTTGGCGTCGTTTGGAAGCGCGATTTCCCTGTATTTAAACAACTCGGTTTCAAGATAACTGGTTAGCGGGTACGAACACCGCAAACGTGAATCGCACTTTTGGAATAGTTCGCTTTGCGAGGTTTTGCGAGGCTCACCCTTTCTTGCATCAGGGCCGCAGTTTGCTATTCCTGCGGCCGCACAGACTGAAAGGATGCGGCCCATGGCAATCACCATCTACGGCATCAAGAACTGCGACACGATGAAGAAGGCGCGCACCTGGCTCGAGAGCCAAGGCGTGGCGCATGACTTCCACGACTACAAGGCCAAGGGCATTGATGCGGCAACCCTCGACGGCTGGATCGGCAAGGTCGGCTGGGAAGTGTTGCTCAACAAAGCCGGTACGACGTTCAAGAAGCTCGAGGACGCGCAGAAAGACAACCTCGATGCGTCAAAAGCCAAGGCGCTGATGCTGGAGCAGCCTTCGATGATCAAGAGGCCGGTGCTCGATGTGGACGGGAAGCTTACGGTCGGCTTCAAGCCGGAGATCTATCAGCAGACTTTCAAGGCCTGATCCCATGGCGAAGACCACCCGCGCCACGCAGTTTCTCGACAAGGCCGGTGTGGCCTATACCACCGCGACCTATGACTACGACCCGAATGCCGAGCGCATCGGGCTGCAGGCGGCAGAAGCGATCGGTGAGCATCCGTCGCGGGTGCTGAAAACGCTGATGGCAGAACTCGATGGCAAGCCGGTCTGCGTGGTCGTGCCCTCCGACAAGGAGGTCTCGATGAAGAAGCTGGCGAGCGCCTTCGGCGGCAAATCGGCGGCGATGATGAAGCCGGCCAATGCCGAGAAACTTACCGGCTTCGTGGTCGGCGGTATCAGCCCCTTCGGTCAGAAAAAGCAGGTGCCGACGGCGATCGAGATATCAGCGATGGACGAGGCGCTCGTCTACATGAATGGCGGCCAGCGCGGGTTGCAGGTGCGGCTGTCGCCCAAGGATGCGCTTGCCGCCCTGGGCGCCATTGCAGCGCCACTTACGGCCTAGCTGCTGCCCCGCGCGCATGTTAGGCCTGCAACCTTGCAAATGGGCGGGGGCCGGACATGACTACACTTCTCAAGGCAATCCTGGCGCTTGTCGGCCTCGGCATCGTCTTTCTCGGCATCAATATCGGTTTCGGTGGTATCCAGACGCTCGGCCTGCAGGGCGACGGGCCATTCATCGAGATCACCGACCCCGCACTATTTTCCACCCGTGACAGCCATGTGCGCTTCATCGGCGGCGTCTGGCTCGGCGTCGGACTTTTGTTTGTCGCGGCAGCGTTCCGCCTCCACCCCTTGCGGAATGCCGTTCTTGCGGCGATCGGCATGATCTTTGTCGGTGGTCTTGCGCGGCTTTCCGCATCGGACCTAGGGCCGCTCATGGGTGCAGACCTCCTACCGTCGCTGCTCGCCGAGCTTCTCCTCTTCCCCTTGCTGGCGCTCTGGATTGTGAAGGCCACGGCGCAGCCGACCGCCTGAGTTTTGAGATCACCTCAGCCCTTCAAATTGCCGCACGCATGCCCTAAGTCGGTGATATCCAGACAGAAGGAATGCCCCATGACCCTCCCCGATCTCTCCGCCTCCATTGATCCGACCAAGCTCGACAAGCTCGCCGAGGTGGCGATCAAGGTCGGGTTGCAGTTGCAAAAGGGGCAGGACCTGGTGCTGACGGCACCGCTGGTCGCCGTGCCGCTGGTGCGGCTGATCACGGCCCATGCCTACAAGGCAGGCGCGTCTACGGTGACGACCTTCTATTCGGATGAGGAGACGACGCTTGCGCGTTATCGCCATGGCCATGACGCGAGTTTCGACCGCGCGCCGAACTGGCTCTATGACGGCATGGCCAAGGCTTACGAGAACGGCGCAGCTCGCCTGGCGATCGCCGGCGACAATCCGCTGCTGCTGTCGCAGGAGGATCCGACCAAGGTCGGTCGCGCCAACAAGGCGACCTCGGTCGCCTACAAGCCGGCGCTGGAGCATATCTCCAATTTCGATATCAACTGGAATATCTGCTCCTATCCCAACCCGTCCTGGGCGAAGCTGGTCTTCCCGGATCTGCCGATCGAAGACGCCGTGCGCAAGCTCGCAGACGCGATCTTCGCTGCGTCCCGCGTGGATCGTGACGATCCGGTCGCGGCATGGGCAGAGCACAATGCGGAGCTGAGGAAGCGGTCGACGTGGCTGAACGGCGAGCGCTTTGCTGCCCTCCACTTCACCGGCCCGGGTACGGACCTGACGGTCGGCCTCGCGGATGGCCATGAATGGCATGGCGGCGCCTCGACGGCGAAGAATGGCGTGACCTGCAATCCGAACATTCCGACCGAAGAGGTCTTCACCACGCCGCATGCGCTGAAGGTGGAGGGCCGTGTCTCCTCGACCAAGCCGCTTTCCCATCAGGGCACACTGATCGATGACATCCAGGTGAGTTTCGAAGGTGGACGCATCGTCGAGGCCAAGGCTTCCAAGGGCGAGGCCGTGCTCAACAAGGTGCTCGACACCGACGAGGGCGCACGCCGTCTCGGCGAAGTGGCGCTCGTGCCGCACTCCTCGCCGATCTCGGCCTCGGGCGTGCTCTTCTACAACACGCTGTTCGACGAGAATGCCTCCTGCCATATCGCGCTTGGCCAGTGCTATTCGAAGTGCTTCCTGGATGGCGCCTCGCTCAGCCAGGACCAGATCAAGGCGCAAGGCGGCAATTCCTCGCTGATCCACATCGACTGGATGATCGGCTCGGACAAGGTCGATATCGATGGCATCCGAGCCGATGGCTCGAAGGTTCCGGTCATGCGCAAGGGCGAGTGGGCTTAAGGCCCCCGCCACCAAGCCATGGACAACAAAAAACCCCGTCCTGTTGCCAGGGCGGGGTTTTGTTTTCAGCGTGCTTAAGGCTGATCAGCGATAGTAGACGACCTTGCCGCCGTTGAACGCCGTCTGCACCCAGAGTACATTGTGCGGGGCAATGCCGCGAACTTCGAGGGCAGCCGAAAGGCTCGGGTCTTCCGTCACCATAGCCTGTGCCAGGCGCATGCTGTTACCGGTCGGGTAGATGGCCTGCTGCGGGTAGGTGTGGCGTTCAAAGCTGCCACGATCGACGCGGATCGCGGTGACATTGCCGTTGTACTGCTTGCCGAACAGGATTTCGCGGGGTGTCCAGCCGCCGGCTTCGACATAGGTCGCGGCCTGGGCTGAAACGCCACCGACAGTGGCCACAGCCAAGGCTGCGGCGAGAACAAGTTTCTTCATCATGGTCATGCTCCGTTTGACCGGATGCTTGGGAGCACATCCGGCTTCAGGCGCAGATGTGGCAATGATGAAGATAGTTGTCTAGTATAATCACATGAGATTGATCGATTGCGCGCAATCGATCTTCACATCATCGATTTTCACATCGCGGGGGCCACCGACTGTCGCGATGGCCTGTCTTCGCGGATTAGCTCGACCGCTCATCCGACGGCTGCGATCAGCTCTGGCGCGCCTTGCGGGCGGCGTAACGACGGTCGCGCTCGGCCTTGCGGGCTGCTTCGTCTTCGACAACGCGGCTGATGCGCGAAGCTTCGGCGTGTTCGCGAGCGTCCTTTTCGGCGTTGGCCTCGGCAATCAGGGCTTCCTCGCGTTCGCGGGCTTCCTGTTCGGCGCGGGCCTTTTCTTCGGCCTTCAGGCGGGTGCGCTCGGCATGGCGCTGCTCGCGCTCTTCGGCGCGTGCGACACGCTCTGCCATGCGGGCTTCGCGTTCGGGATCGGCTGCGGCATGTGCCGCCTTATAGGCCTGAAGCAATGCCGCCTTGGCGTCTGTTGCTGTGGTACGGCGTTCGGCCAGGCCATGGTCTCTGCTGAATTTCATCGGTGCTCCGATCTCTTGGACAATAGGGGGTCAGGTGCGGGCGCGCTTGGCGACGAGAGCCGCCGTGGCGCTTTCGCGCGCTTCGCGTTCGCGGGTGAGGCGAGCCTCACGCAGGCGGATGGTCTTCTCATCGCGCGCCGAGGTGATCGCGTCCTGCTCGTCGATCGCGCGACCGCGCGCGAGAAATTGAGACTGCGTCTTCGCAAAAGCGATTTCGGCGGTCTGGCGCGACTTTGTGAGTTGTTCGGTCATGTCGTCTCCTTTCAGGAGCACTGCCGTTCCGGGCAATAAAAAAAGGCCAGGCGAACCGCCTGACCTTCCGTGGGATCGTGCCTTCGACAGTGCCAGTACATCCGTGGTCAAAGGAAAGCGGATCCCGGATCTATCAGGCTGCCTGCAGGTTGCAGGCCGACATCTTGCCCGACTTGTTGTCGCGCTCCATGTCGTAAGCCAGCTTCTGGCCTTCAACGATTTCGCGCATGCCGGAGCGTTCAACTGCCGAGATGTGAACGAATGCGTCCGGGCCGCCGTTGTCAGGCTGAATGAAGCCGAAGCCCTTGGTGGAATTAAACCATTTTACTGTGCCAGTGGTCATGATGAACCCTTTCATAGCGCATAGAGTGCCGCAGCGCGGATGCGCTGTGGAGGTAACGATTTTTGAAAGGAAGGTTCGACAGGGCGCGGGCTGTTCCGCGCGATAACCAAAGCTTAGCAAGCAACAATCGATGAGCCATAGATAGAGGCCTTCCTAATGAAAGTCAACCATCGGTTTTCATTCGGGTCGAAACCTCAATCAAAAGTGTAATTCGACACAATGCAACCGAGGTGCCCTCTGCGTCGCTATAGACTGGCGAAAGCGACCCTGATCTTCGCCAGGAAGGTCCGGCGCTTCTCATCCGTCGCGCGGTCCATGTCGTGAATGGCGAGCATGCGGAAATCCACGCCCTTGGCACAGAAGGCGGCGACGCCGCGCTTCAGGATGCGCTTGACCGGATTGCCCATATAGAGATGGACCACCCACCAGGGTGAGCCCGTCGAGGTCACGACCCAGAAGCTGCGGATATTGGTCATCAAAGGCACGATCCGCCCGCCGGCCTTGTCGTGGCCGAAGGCGACGCCGGGCACGAAGATGCGGTCGATGAAGCCCTTCATGATCGCCGGCAGATTGAACCACCACTGCGGAAAGACCAGCACGAGACCATCGGCCGCCTTCAGCCGCTCGACGATGCCGGAGACTTCCGTCGGTTGATAACCGGGCTCCATATAGGCGGCGCGTTCGGCCGCCGAGAGGCGCGGGTCGAAATCCTCGGCATAGAGATCGAGCAGGTCGACCGTGTGGCCCTTCGCTTCCAGCGTCTCGATCACCGTTTTCGCTGCAGAAGCGGCAAAGCTTTCCGGCAGGGGGTGGGCAAGCACGACGAGGAAGCGTCGGGCGACCATCAAAACAGACTGCCCTGCCCGGCCGGCGGCTCGCTTTTGCGGACCGGCTTGGACACGGCTGCGGCGCGGGCCGGCTGCGCTACCGACGGTTCCGGCGGCGCTACACCTTCGCCAGCGACGGCAGCAACGCGGCCATCGGCGAATTCGATCGCGATCGTCTGGCCATGCGAAAGTCCTTCGGCACGGGACAGCGGGCGATCGTTTTCGTCGCGGATCACGGCATAACCGCGGGCGAGCACGTTCTTGTAGGACAGCGACTGCAGGACGCGATCCTGCGAGACCAGGGCCTGACGCGCGCGACGGAGGTCGTTCATCACGGCACTGTCGGCACGACGACCGAGGCTTTCGAGCCTGTCCTTCGAGCGCTCCGTCATCGCCTTCAGCCGCGCGGGCACCGCCGTCAGCGTTGCATCGAAACGTCCAAGACGCGCCTTGTTGCGGTCGATCAGTCGCTCGATCACCCGTTCGGCGCGAACCGCGTTTTCGGATAGTTTCTGTTTACGCTCTACCAACTGCCGCGCCAGCATATCAGGCGAGAGCTTGGCCGCCGCGCGCTCGAAACTGCGGCGCTTGTTCATGGTGTTGAGCTCGAGACTGCGACCGAGACCGGCGGCCGCCTCGTCGAAGCGGCGGCGCGGCAAGGCCAGCAACTGGTCGAGCGAGGGCAGCGCTCGCACAAGGCTGCGCAGGTTCTGGCGGCGATTGTCCATCTGGCGGTTCATGGCACCGGACAGCCGCGCGGAAAGTGTTGCGACCTGCGCTTCGAGATCGGCTTTGACCGGAACCGCCATTTCAGCAGCCCCCGTCGGCGTGGGTGCGCGGACATCGGCGGCGTAGTCGATCAGCGTCCAGTCGGTCTCGTGGCCGACGGCGGAGATCAGCGGAATGGTGCTGGCTGCGGCCGCACGCACCACCGCCTCATCGTTGAAGCTCCAGAGATCCTCAAGGCTGCCGCCGCCGCGCGCGACGATCAACACGTCCGGTCGCGGGATCGACCCGCCAGGCTCGAACGCGTTGAAGCCGTGGATGGCATTTGCCACCTCGTCGCCGGAGCCTTCGCCCTGAACCTTGACCGGCCAGACCAGCACATGCACCGGGAAACGGTCGGAGATGCGGTGCAGGATATCGCGGATGACGGCACCGGTCGGTGAGGTCACCACGCCGATCACCTTTGGTAGGAAGGGCAGGAGCTGCTTGCGCGCCGGGTCAAACAGACCTTCTGCGGTGAAGCGGCGCTTGCGCTCCTCGATCAGCGCCATCAGCGCTCCGGCACCGGCCGGCTCCATCTGCTCGATGACGATCTGGTATTTCGACGAACCGGGGAAGGTCGTGACCTTGCCCGTCGCGATCACTTCCATGCCCTCTTCCGGACGATATTTCAGCTTCGAGAAGGAGCCTTTCCAGATAACCGCATCGATGCGGGCCTTGTCGTCCTTCAGGCTGAAATAGGCATGGCCCGAGGAATGCGGGCCGCGATAGCCGGAGATTTCGCCGCGCACACGCACATGATCGAAGGATGTTTCGATGGTGCGCTTGATCGAGCCCGAGAGTTCCGAAACGGAGAACTCGGTGAGGTTCGTCGGCGAATCGCTGTCGAAGAAATTGCTCATGGCCATTTCCTAGCGGAAAATCGGAGCGAGATCAGCCCGCCCGGGCCAGTGATCCCGCTCTTTCCGTCAGGGCAGTTCGACGCGGTAGATCTGCATGCTGGAGGAAGGGTCGACCGGTACCCGCCGAAGATAGGCCGGGACCTCGCCCTTCATCATGCCGGCGTAGAGACCATCGGCCTTGGTCAGGGCGATCTTTTCCGTCTGCGGGAAATCCGGGCAGAAGACGAGGATCGTCGCACCCGCGCCGCGCAGGAAGGCTGCCGCCTCGTCGGGCTTGGAAAGGCCGACATGCAGCTCCGTCAGCATGCCGCCCTGGTTGCGGTGATAGGGACCGGAAAGTGCCCGATGGCGGGTCAAGCGCAGGATCCCCGGTCCCATGTCCGATGCGGCCACGACGACGCCGGTCGGCAGGCCATTCAAGGCGGCGAAGCCGGCTGGTGCATCGCAGGCGGCTGTTGGCTCGGTTGTTGCAGCCGGCGTCTGGGACAGGCCCTTCACCCGGTTGGTGACACCCGCCGTGCCCTCGACGAACAACACGCCGAACAGCGCCCAGGCGCTTGGCACGGAAAGAAAGGCGGCGAGCGCAAAGAGCAGGCCCGTCCCCAGCTGATCGGGTTCCTCGCGCGCCTTGCGACGGAGCTCTGCGATGAGCAGGGCCAAGGGCGGGATGGCGAGCAGATTGGCGAAGATGGCGCCGCGCACCTGGATGAGCGCGATCAGCCAGCAAACCGCGACCAGTGCCAGGACAATCGCGTGGGCACGCACCCGATCACCGTTGAGGATGCGGAACAGGCAGACACAGATCGCGAAGAAGCCGACGGCATAAAAACCGCCAAAGGCAGCCGGTTCCTTGGAGATCTGGTCGAGGAACGACTGCGCTTCGATGACACCGGCAAGCCACATGGACTGGAGAAGCGGGTCGAGTTCGCTGAGCGGGTTCTGCAGGCATTGCGGCGCGATCGTCACGGCGCCGAGGCCGACGAGCACGCCGGTGACGCCAATCGCTGCGATGCGAAGGCGCAGATTGCCCATGCCCGGCAGCTGGGTGGCAATGAAGAGAGAGGCGGCTCCGATGCCGACCACGGCATAGAAACCGACGGAGAGACTGTCACAGGTGACATCAGCATATTGTGACGGCGGAACGGTCGCAAAGAAGAAGGCCGAGAGGCTGACCAGAAGGGTGAGCGAGAAGGCGCGGGCGGCTCTTGCATAGTCCTCGCCTTCCACGGCCCAGAGAACCCCGACGATGGCGCAGGCCGCCGCCACGAAAGGCGTTGTTTCGGCACCGATCGCGATGGCCGCGGCGGCCGCGATGCCGGCAAGCGCATGCCCTGCTAGGCCGCGCGCGGGATCGATGAGGCCGGCGGCGATGGTCGCGACGAGGACAAGCTGGACATTGTGATGGTCGATCGAGCCTGGCAGGAAGCGATTGCCGGTGATGACGAAGACGCAGGTCAGCAGCAAAGCGAGATGCATGGTGACATCGTCGCCGATCCGACGAGCAGCAATTGCGATGGCCGCCATCAGCGGCAGGATCAGCAGGAAGGGCCAGACGATAAGCGCCAGCGCCTCGGCCTGTGGCATCGGCACGATCTGGGCAAAGACGCGGATCAAGAGCGCGATCGGCAGATCGATCAGCCGCGACCAGTGCATCAAAGTGCCACCGTCGAGCCCCAGCCGATACTGTGTCAGGTCGAACCAGGACTGGCCGGCAAGCAGGTCGCGCACCTGCACCAGGCGCATGACATCGTCATTGTCACTGCCGACATAGTCGCTGGCGGCCGGGAGATTAAGCAGGGCAATCACGACCATGGTCACGAGGCCGTAAACCAGCGTCCAGAAGATAAGCGGACGCGCAGCGGCCGGTTTTGACGCGCTCGGCAGGGTGATGTCGGCCATGCTTGGTCAAACCTCCAGACCCACCAGGCAATATCCCCTCTGGGAATACAGCGGCAGACCATATTTCAAAGACTGATCTTCCCTGAAACCTAGCCTTAACCTTCTCAAGAAATAGTAAAATCAATGGTGGCCTCAGGGCTGCCCGAACCCCAGCGCTTTGAGCAGGTCCCCATGAGCCGTGCGGCCACCCCTTCCCTCGACATCGCCGTTCTCCTGCCATGCTATAATGAGGCAGCCACGATCGGACAGGTCGTGACCGATTTCCGCACGGCACTGCCAGAGGCGAAGATCTACGTCTACGACAACAACTCGACTGACGGCACGGCGCTGAAAGCCATGCTGGCGGGCGCGACCGTCGTGCGGGAACGGCGCCAGGGCAAAGGCCACGTGGTGCGCCGGATGTTCTGCGACATCGATGCCGATATCTACATCATGGCCGACGGCGACGGGACCTATGGCCCTGCGGACGCCGAGGAACTGATCCGCACGTTGATCACCGAACGCGCCGACATGGTGGTCGGCACACGGCGCGGCGTACACGATGATGCCGGCCGAAACGGCCATGCCTTCGGCAACCGGTTGTTCAACCTGCTGTACCGCGTGATGTTCGGCAACGACTTCACGGATATTCTCTCCGGCTACCGCGCGTTCTCGCGCCGCTATGTGAAGAGCTTCCCGGCCGTTTCCGCCGGCTTCGAGATCGAGACGGAAATGTCGGTGCATGCCTCACGGCTGAAGCTTCCAGTCTGCGAGATCGAGCTCGATTACGGCCGCCGGCCGGAGGGTTCGCATTCGAAGCTCTCGACCTTCAAGGACGGCTTCAAGATCCTCTGGATGTTTGCCATGCTGATGAAGGAAACGCGGCCCTTCGCCTTCTTCGGCCTGATTGCGGCTGGCCTGATGGGCGTGAGCCTCGCGGCCATGGCACCTGTGCTCTACGAGTTCTTCACCACCGGCCTCGTCTCGCGCATGCCGACCTGGATCGCCGCAATGGCTCTGACGATGATGTCCTTCCTGTCGTTCACGGCAGCGCTCATCCTCGATTCCGTCGCGCGCTCTCGCGCCGAGCAGCTCAGGATCCACTATCTGACGCTGCCAGCCCTCAGCACGGCCAAGCTCCAGGTTGAACCCGTATCGGCGGACGAAAAGCCGAAGCGTGAGCGTTCGCCCAAGACTGCGGCCAAGGGCGGCTCGTCCCGCGCGGCATGAAGAAGTTCCTGCGCTTCGTCGTCGTCGGCGCCACCGGCTTTCTCGTCGATGCCGGGGTGCTTTGGCTGTTCCTGACCTTCACCCCGGTCGGGCCGCTTGCCGCCCGCATCGTGGCAATCGCGGTTGCCATGACCACGACCTGGCTGCTCAACCGCCACTTCACCTTCGGCGCCTCGAAGCGTTCGATGGTCAGTGAAGGCTTTCGCTACGGTTTCATTGGGGTCGTGACATCGCTGATCAATTACGGGGTCTATGCCCTGCTTCTGATCGGCGCACCGCTGCTCAGCCCCTATGCCGCGCTGGTCTTTGCGTCCATCGCAGCCATGCTGTTCAGCTTCTTCGGCTATTCGCGCTACGTGTTTCGCCGCTAGAGCAAATCCAGCAAAAGTGCGAAGCGGTTTTGCGCCTGGAATTGCGTAAAAACAAAATGATAGAGCATTGACGGCGACTCCGTTTTTTCCGGAAATGCTCTAAGCGACGAGAAGCGGCTTACACCGCTTCCCAGCCGTCCTTGTCCGCTGCGCGATAGATCGCGTCGATCAGCTTCTGGTTCGCCTTGGAGCTTTCCAGCGTGACGACCTCGCCCTTGGTGCCGGCGACGGCACGGGCAAAGGCTTCGGCTTCCAGCTTGTACTGACGGCTATCGGGGAAGCGGAAGATCTGTGAAACGTTGTGGCCGCGATTGGTGAGTTCGACTTCTTCGGCGCCCCAGCGATCGGCATTGAATGGCGACTTCACCTCGATGAAGCCATCCGTGCCGTGGAAGACCATCAGCTGGCGGTTGGCCATCTGGGTCGAGACATAGAAGTTCAGTTCGAAATCGGCGAAGTCCGCCTTCACGCTTGCATAGATATCCGTACCGAAGTCCGGGTCGCGCTCGATGGTCGACTGGACGCGGACGGGCTCCTTGCCCGTGACGAAGCGGGTGGTGATCGTTGGATAGACGCCGATATCGGGAAGCGCGCCGCCGCCGAGCTCCGGAATGTTGCGCATATTGCCCGGGTCGCGGTTGAAATAGGTGAAGGAGCCCTGGACCATCTTCAGCGTGCCGATGGCACCTTCGCTAAGCAATTCGCGGACCTTCAGCCAGACCGGTGCGTAGGTCACCATATAGGCTTCCGTGATCAGCACCTTGTTACGCTCGCGGGCAGCAATGATCTCGTCGATCTCTTCAGCCTTCAGCGCGATCGGCTTCTCACAGAGCACATGCTTGCCGGCATCTGCTGCCTTGATTGCCCATTCGACATGCTGCGAGGTCGGCAGCGGAATGTAGACGGCGTCGATGACGTCGGAGGCGAGCATTTCCTCGTAGGACCCAAAAGCATGGGGAACCGAGAAACGGTCGGCCATCTCTCGGGCCTTGGCGAGATCGCGGCTGGCGACTGCCGTCACGACGGCGTTTTCGGCATCCTGGATCGCCGGCACCACAAGCTCGCGACCGATTTTGGCCGTCGACAGAATTCCGAAACGCAGCATCTTTAGTCCTCCTCAAAATGTCGGGGCGGACATTAGGCCAAGCTCCGGCAGGGCGCAACGGGTTGTCAGACAATCAGCTTGCGCCGAGAAGGCGATGCTTGGCCGAAAATGTCCGCTCTTCGTCCGGCAGGCGCATGGTGACTATAAATCAGGGATCTATGCTAGTCTTCATCGCAAAGACAGGAGACGAACATGTCCGCTCAAGACACTGCCCTCATCGTGGTCGACGTTCAGGAGAGCTTTCGCCAGGCACCCTATTGGGACGCGTCGGAACTGCCCATCTATCTGTCCCGCCAGCAGGCGCTGATCGATGGCGCCAAGGCTGCCGGCATGCCGATCGTGCAGATCTTCCACGTCGACACCGACGCTACCTTCACGCTTGAAAGCGGCTTTGTCCGCACGCTCGAGGAGATTACGATTGCGCCGGACGTGACCTTCCACAAGGGTGTGCATTCGGCCTTGGTCGATACTGGGCTTGACGCCTGGCTGCGCGCAAACGGCATCCGCCGCGTCATCGTCTCGGGCATCCGCACCGAGCAGTGCTGTGAAACCACGACGCGCCACGCATCCGATCTCGGCTTCGAGGTTGACTTCGTCACCGAGGCGACGCTGACCTTCCCGATGACGCATGCCTCGGGCAAAGTCTTCACCGCCGAGGACATCCGCATCAGAACGGAACTGGTGCTATCAGGTCGCTTTGCCCGGATCGCGACGGTCGAACAGGCGCTCGCGCCCCTTTCCGCCGCCGCCTGAGACTGACCACGATGGACGTGATCCCGGTCTTCATCCTCGTTCCGCCCGACACCCTGCTGATCGACATTGCCGGTCCGCTGGAAGTCTTGCGCTATGCGAACCAGGAACAGGACCGGGTCCGTTTCGACTATCGCTACATCTCGGCCACACCCCGGCAGCAGACTTCGATCGGACTGATGCTGGACGGACTGGAGCCCCTGCCCGACAGCCTGCCGGACAATGCGATCCTGATGATTTCGGGAAGTCTCACCGTTGGCATCGAGGAGATTGCGCGGGACGCGGAACTGAAGACACTCACGCGCTGGCTTTCCCGCACGGTTCGCCCCGATACACGGCTCGTCACCATCTGCTCCGGTGCGCTTCTGGCGGGTGCGGCCGGGCTGATGGAGGGGCATCAATGCACCACGCATGCGGAGTGTCTGGACGAACTGCGCTCGCTCGCCCCGACGGCCAGCGTGCTGGAAAACCGGCTTTATGTCGAAGATTGCAACCGCTTCTCGAGCGCGGGGATCTCGACGGGCATCGACCTGATGCTGCATCTCGTCAGCCGCTTCGCCTCGCCACAGGCAGCACTGTCTGCCGCCCGCAAGATGGTCATCTATCTGCGCCGCAGCGGTCAGGATCCGCAGATGTCGCCGTGGCTTTCGGGGCGCAACCACATCCATCCCGCCATTCACCGGGCACAGGACGCAATCATGGCCGATCCGGCGCGAGACTGGTCGCTGCCGGGGCTCGCCGACATCGCGCATTTGAGCGAACGGCATCTGTCCCGCCTCTTCCGCGAGCATGTCGGTCAGTCGGTCGTCGATTACATCAACCTCATGCGCGTGACGCTCGCCCAGGAGCTTCTCAAGCAATCGAGGCTCGACATGGAAAACCTGGCGCATCGCGCGGGTTTCGCCTCCTCAAGGCATATGCGGCGGGTCTTTGCCCAGCATCACGGCCTGTCGCCCAGCGCGTTTCGCAAGACTGCTGACTGAAAACCCCCACGACACTGGAAAGCCGCAATGCGAGACCCATATCGAGGCCATGCGCGGGCGATAGGACAAGCCCGCTTCAGAACCCATCAATGCTTTTCAATGGTGCCGTCGACTTACGCTTGATAGCGTCGCTCCAATCCTTCTTTCCCCATCCATCCGAGGCTTCCCATGCAGAAACGTGCTCTCGGCCGCACCGGCCTTTCGATCGCCCCCGTCGTGCTCGGCGGCAATGTCTTCGGCTGGACCGCCGACGAGAAGACCTCATTCGAGGTTCTCGACCGCTTCTTTGACGCCGGCTTCAACACGATCGACACAGCCGATATGTATTCGCTCTGGGCTGACGGCAATGTCGGCGGGGAAAGCGAGACGATCATCGGAAACTGGTTGAAGCGCGGTGGCGTGAAGCGCGAAGATGCCGTCATCGTCACCAAGGTCGGCGCCGATCTCGGCGGCAAGCGCCGGGGCCTCAGCGCACGCCGCATCGCGGAGGCCGTTGAAGACTCGCTGCGCCGTCTGCAGACCGACTATATCGACCTCTACCTCGCCCATTGGCCGGATGCGGAAACGGACGACGAGGAAAGCCTTGCCGCCTTCGCAAAGCTCAAGGACGAGGGCAAGGTGCGCGCGATCGGCTGCTCCAACCTCGATGCCGAACAGCTTCAGGCGACCTTCGACGCGGCAAGCAAGGCCGGCGTCGGGCGTTACGATGTCATCCAGCCGGAATACAATCTCTACACGCGTGCGAAGTTCGAAAATGATCTCGCTGATCTCTGCCAGCGGGAAGAGATCGGCGTCATCACCTATTACGCGTTGGCCTCTGGCTTCCTCACCGGCAAGTATCGCAGCGCTGCCGATACCGAAGGCAAGGCACGCGGCGAGGACATGGAGCCCTATCTCAACACGCGGGGCTTCCATATTCTCGGAGCCCTCGACCAGGTAGCTGCCGAAACCGACACCAGCCCTGCGACCGTCGCCATCGCCTGGGTCGCGGCGCAGCCGGGGATCACCGCACCGATCGCCTCGGCCACCAGCCTCAGCCAGCTCGACAGCCTGATTGCCGCCGGTAAGCTTGAACTGACGAAGGCGCAGATCGATGCGCTCAATGCGGCCAGCGCATGAGCCGGCCTCTCGTCATTCGGGACGCCACGGCGGCTGATGAAGCCGCCTGGCGGGGCCTCTGGGATCAGTATCTCGCCTTCTACAAGGTAGACCTCGCCGAGGATGTCACGGCCCATACCTGGGCACGCATCCTCGACCCTTCGTCGCGAGTCGCCATGCGTGTGGCGGAGGTGGAGGGCACGCTCGCCGGTTTTGCCATCCACCATTTCCACGATTCGACCTGGGTGAAGACGCCGGATTGTTATCTGGAAGACCTCTTCCTCGATGCGACCTATCGCGGCCAGGGCATCGGGCGAGCGCTGATCGACGATCTGATCGCGATCACGAAGGCAATGGGTTGGTCGCGGCTCTACTGGCATACCGACCGGGACAACGCCACGGCCCGCAAGCTCTATGACACCTACGCGCCGGAAGACGGCCATGTGCGCTACCGGCTGAAGCTCGGCTGATAGCTGTCAGCCCCGCCAGCGGAAGAAATCGATGAAGGCGCGAAGTGCCGGGCGCATCTGGCGCCGGCTGGAATAGTAGAGCGAGAAGCCATCGAAGGGCGGGCACCAGTCGTCGAGCACGCGCACCAGCCGCCCCTCGCGGATGTCAGCCTCGACACCGGTGTCGAAGAGATAGGCGAGGCCCGCGCCATCTATTGCGGCCTGTCGCATCAGGCCCTGATCGGAGAGGATCAGCGGTCCCCGGACATTGATCGAGAGCGCACGGCCCTCCTTCTCGAATTCCCAGCGATAGATCGTACCGCTCTGAAACCGCCTTCGGATGCAGGCGTGTTCGGTCACGTCGCGCGGCTCGCGCGGCAAGGGATGGCTTGCGAAATACTCCGGCGAGCCGACGACCGAACCGCGCCAGGGGCCGCTCATCCTGACGGCAATCATATCGGCATCAAGATGCTCGCCCAAACGCAGGCCGGCGTCATAGCCCTTCTCGACGATGTCCTCGAAGCGATCGTCGGTGACGATCTCCAGCTCGATCTCGGGATAGGCGGCAGCAAATGCGCCGAGCCGTGGGGCGATCAGGCTTTGCGCTGCCAGCATCGGCATGGTGATGCGCAGGACGCCCGCCGGCCGACCGCTGTTATCGGACAGTGCCTCGATGGCAGAAGCGATATCGGCCAGCGCCGGCTGCAGCGTCTCCAGAAGCTGGCGTCCCTCCGCTGTCGGCGCGGCACTCCGCGTTGTGCGTGCCATCAGGCGGAGGTTCAGGCTCGCCTCCAGGGACGAGATCGCATGGCTGACTGCCGATGGCGCAATGCCAAGTTCGGCGGCTGCCTTGCGGAAGCTGCCGTGATGGGCCACCGTGGCAAGCACGGCGAGTTGCGAAAGCTGGGTCCGGTTCATTGTTCGAAGTAATAGAACAAGGCGATCGGCAATGCATGGATTTTCTGAAGAGCGCTTTCGCCCTAGTTTGCCCTCACCAGCCGCGCAGCCTTGCGCAACATCGGTATCTCAGGAGGCCATCATGAAGACCCGCAGACTCGGCACGCTCACCACATCTTCCATCGGTTTGGGATGCATGGGCATGAGCCATGCCTATGGCACCAATATCGACGAGGCAACGGCCCAGAAACTCTTCGATCATGCGGTGGAACGCGGCGTGACCTTCTTCGACACGGCCGAGGTCTACGGCCCCTTCACCAATGAGGAACTGGTCGGCAAGGGCTTGCGAAAGCATCGCGACAAGGTGGTGATCGCCACCAAGTTCGGCTTCACCATCGGCGACGAGGCCAAGGCCGCGCGTCCCTCCGGTCTCGACAGCCGGCCGGAGCATGTTCGCGCCGTCGCCGAGGCGTCGCTGAAGCGGCTTGGCGTCGAGGTTATCGACCTCTTCTACCAGCACCGCGTCGATCCCGATATTGCGATCGAGGAGACCGTCGGCGCCATGGCCGAGCTCGTTAAGGAAGGTAAGGTCAAGGCACTCGGCTTGTCCGAGGCAAGTGCCGCGACGCTGCGGCGGGCGCATGCCGTGCATCCGATCTCCGCCATCCAGAGCGAATACTCCCTCTGGACCCGCGACCCCGAGACCAACGGCGTGCTCGACACCTGCCGTGAGCTCGGCATCGGCTTCGTGCCCTTTTCGCCCCTCGGACGCGGCATGCTGACAGGCGCCCTGAAGGACCTTTCCAAACTCGGCAAGGACGACTTCCGCCGCGGGTTGCCGCGCTTCGATCAGGAGAATTTCGACGCCAATCTGGCGCTGGTCACGGCGCTCGAAACCATGGCGGCCGAGAAGGGTGTGTCGCCCGGCCAGCTGGCGCTCGCCTGGGTTCTCGCCCAGGGCGACTTCATCGTACCGATCCCCGGCACGACGAAAATCGCCAATCTCGACAGCAATATCGATGCGACCGGGATCACGCTCTCGACCGACGATCTCGCTGCGCTGTCAAATGCCGTTTCGCCCGACAAGGTGGCCGGCGCGCGCTACAACGAAGCCATGTCCAAGATGTCGGGACGCTGATTCGATCGAGTACTTCCTCCAGGAGCCGGAAGTACTCGATCTGCCTTGTTTCGACGCAGTCCGGACGCAAAAACCGCTTACGCACTTTTGCTGGACATGCTCTGTCAAGCAAAGCGCCGGCTTGCCGCCACGCAGAGAACAACCAGCAGGGCTGTTGCCAGCATGGGAAGGCTTACCGTCTCATGCAGCAGCCCTGCGGCCAGCACGAAGCTCAGAAACGGCTGCAGCAACTGCAACTGCCCGATCGAGGCAATGCCGCCGAGCGCCAGGCCGCGATACCAGAAGATGAAGCCGATCATCATGCTGAACAGCGAGACGTAAGCCAGCGACAACCAGCCGGATGTCGAGACAAGGCCAAGATCCTCCGGCACGGTCCCGAGCGCGATCGGCAGCATCACCGGCAGCGACAGTACCAGCGCCCAGCTGATCACCTGCCAGCCGCCAAGCCGACGCGACAGGCGCGCGCCTTCGGCATAACCCAGACCACAGGCAAGGACTGCTGCGATCATCAGCCCGGCACCCGCGATCGCCATATCCGCTGTCGTCGACAGTGCAAAACCGGCAACCAGCGCCGCGCCCGTCACGGAGAACATCCAGAATATCGCAGAGGGGCGTTCGCCGGCCCGCAACACGCCGAAAAGAGCCGTGCAGAGCGGTAGCAAGCCGACGAAGACGATCGACTGGGCCGAGTTGATGCTCTGCAGCGCCAGCGCCGTCAGCAGCGGAAAGCCGACCACGACGCCGAGCGCTACGACGGCCAGCGGCAGCAGATCGCTGCGCAGGGGACGCTTCTCCCGCATCGCGATCAGCAGGGCAGCCCCCAGAAGTGCGGCGATCACGGCTCGCGCCGAGGTCAGGAACAGCGGGGCAAAATCGGCCAATCCCACGCGCGTTGCCGGCAGCGAGCCGCTGAAGATCAGCACGCCGATGAAACCGCTGGCCCAGGCTTTCCAAGACTTCGTCATTCTCGTCTCCTTTTGTCTGCGATCCCCTATCGCGCGGAGGGGCTGGCGTATCCAGAGACGGAGCGATACAATCTGCCCAAACTGTATTGATGACAAAGGCCATACAGATGAATGAGCGCGTTCAACCACCGGAGCTGCCAGCCTCGCGGACGGCGCAGGTCATGGCCGACATTCGCGGGCGCATCGGCTCGGGCCAGCTTGTGCCCAATGACCGGCTGCCCTCGATCCGCCGGCTCGCCGTCGAGCTTTCGGTGTCGCCCTCCACCGTCGTCGAGGCCTATGACAGGCTGTCTGCCGAGGGGCTGATCCGTCCGCGCCCGGGCTCCGGCTTCTTCGTCACGGAAGCCGGCCGCACGCCTGCTCCCCTCGTGCGGCTGGAGCCACCGCGCGCGATGGAAGTCGACCCCTTCTGGGTGGCGCGCCAGGCGCTCGACGCCGATCCCGGCACGTCGAAGCCCGGCTGCGGTTGGCTGCCGCCGGACTGGATGCCGACGGCTCTCCTGCATGCCGGCATGCGCAACGTACTGCGCCAAGCGACAAGTCTGACCACCGATTACGGCCCCTCGCGCGGGAGTGCGGCACTCAGGCGCTTCGTCGAGACGCGGTTGCGTCAGCAGTCGATTGCGCTGTCCGAGGATCAGGTGCTGCTTGCAGGCTCCGCCACTCAGGCACTCGATCTCGTCTGCCGGCTGCTCTTGCGCCCCGGCGACCGCGTCATTGTCGATGATCCCTGCTATTTCAATTTCCAGACGCTGCTGCGCGCTCATCAGGCGGTCGCGATCCCCGTGCCCTATACGGAAAACGGCCCAGATATCACCGCCTTCGAGGCCGCTGTGACGCGCGAGGCGCCGCGGCTTTATCTCACCAATTCCGGCCTGCACAATCCGACCGGCGCGACACTCTCCCCGCAAATTGCCTTCCAACTGCTCGGCATCATCGCCCGTTCGGAGATGCTGGTCGTCGAGGACGACATCTTCGCGGACTTCGAGCCGGAGCCTGCGATCACGCTTGCGACGCTCGACGGGCTATCCCGTGTCATCCGCATCGGCAGCTTTTCCAAGACCATTTCGGCCTCGCTGCGCACAGGCTTCATCGCCACTGATCCCGAGCGCATCCGGCTCTTGACCGACCTGCAGGTCGCCATCCAGTTTGGCGGGCCAAGCCAGGTGGCGACCGAGGCGATCCATGGCGTGCTTTCAAGCGGCGGCTATCGCAAGCACCTCGAGCAATTGCACCGGCGCCTCGACACCGAGCGGCGCGCGGTCGCCACCCGTCTCGGCGACCTCGGCATCGCGCCGGTTCTTATGCCACGCGGCGGCCCCTATCTCTGGTGTCGGATGCCTGAAGGGGTCAGTTCCACCGCGCTCGCCCAGGCAGCCCTGCCCCAGGGCGTGGTTCTTGCGCCCGGCAATGTCTTCAGCCCCTCGCTCTCGGCAGACGGCTTCATGCGCTTCAACGTGGCGCATATGGGTGATGCGCGCCCGTTTAGGGTGTTGGAGCGGGCGCTGAAGGCGATGGGATAATCAGCCGCTGACCGCCCGGCGATAGGCCAACGGCGTCGTACCGGTGACCGCCTTGAACATCCGGGTCAGATGGCTCTGGCTGCTGAAGCCGCAGGCCGAGGCGATCTGGGCAATCGGGTCAGTGCCGTCAAGCATGCGCCGCGCGCGGTCGATCCGGCGGTTGAGGATAAAGTCATGCGGGGAGACGCCGCAGCTTAGCCGAAACATCCGCTGTAGATGGAATTCGCTCAGATCCGCCAGCTTTGCCAGATCCTTCAGCGTGATCGTCTGATCAAGGCTCGCCTCGATATGCTCGACCAGCCGTCTTCGAAGGACGGGCGCCAGGCCGCCGCGCAGCACCGGACGCCGCTCACCACCATAACGCGGGTCGGCAAAGAGCTGCCCGACGGCCGAGACAATCGCCTGTTCGGCGAGCAGCCGGTTGCCGCCCTGGGTGGCAGTGGCCAGATGCACCAGCGCCTCTGCCAATCGTGGCGCCTCGTCGAAGGTCGCTTCCGGCAGAAGCATCAGCCGGGCATCGCGGTCGAAGGTCTCGGAAAAAAGCCGGCGTAGTTCGTGGTCAGCGACATAGAGATGCACGAATTCGAAGTTGTCGGTGATCTCCCATTCCGACGAGGCCCCCTGCGGCATGATGCAGAGGGCACCCGGCCAGCCGGCGATGCTGCCAGCATCGATCCTTCGCGTGCCGTCGCCGCCGCGCAAGTAACAGCTGAAGGTATGCCCGTCGGTGCGCTCATAGCGCATGCGATCATGGCTGTTGCGCCAGATCGCGCTCGCCCGGCCCTCGCCAAGGTCAAGCGTTTCCCCACGCTCGGCACGGGACGAGGCGGACAGGGAGCCGAAGACGGTGGCGGTGTGCAGCATGGATGGTCCTTGAAAGATCGTTTGCATTCTAGCGCGCTTGATGCGCCGCGCCATCACCAATCGGATCAGCGTGGCCGCCTCAGCGCAGTTCACCGCAAGATCATGCAAGAACATGGGTCATCTCAGGCGCTACCTGCCTTTCGAAAGCGAGGCGCATCCCATGACCAATCTTCTTCTCTTCTCCTCAACCGTGCTGATCTGGGGCACGACCTGGATCGCGATCGCGCTACAGATCGGGCCGGTGCCTGTGCTGGTCTCGGTCTTCTATCGCTTCGCCCTTGCCGCCCTTGTGCTCGTCGGCGTCCTGGCCCTCACAGGGCGGCTGAAAGTGCCGACGCTCAAGCAGCAGCCCTTCATCCTCGTCCAAGCACTGTCGCTCTTCTGCTGCAACTTCCTCTGCTTCTATCATGCGGCGAGCTATGTTCCCTCAGGCCTCATCTCCGTCGTCTTCTCGCTCGCCACCGTCTACAATGCGGTGAACGCCCGCATCTTTTTCGGCGACCAGATCAAGCCGCGCACGCTGGTCGCAGCGGGCTTTGGTGCCACCGGGCTTGCGCTGCTCTTCGGGCCCGAGATCTTCATCGCCGTCAATCCGGACAGCTGGAAGGGCATCGGGCTTTCGGCGCTCGGAACGCTGTTCTTTTCCTTCGGCAACATGGCGTCCCGCCGCAACAGCGCTGAAGGCATTGCGCCCATCACCGCCAATGCCTGGGGCATGAGCTACGGAGCAATCGCATTGCTCGCGCTGATCGGCATCACCGGCACGCCCATCGTGCTGCCGCCGGACCAGACCTATCTCGCCGCCCTCGTCTATCTCTCGGTCATCGGATCTGTCGTCGGCTTCACCACCTATCTGATGCTGGTCTCGCGCATCGGCTCGCAGAAGGCGGCCTATGCCACGGTGCTCTTTCCCGTAGTCGCCCTGACGCTGTCGAGCCTTTACGAGGACTACCACTTCACGCCGCTTGCGATGGTGGGTCTCGCGCTGACGCTTGCCGGCAATGCGGTCATGTTTGCCCGGCTGCCGCGTCGACAGCCCGTCACCGCCGTCGAGCCGGCGGATCTCAAGGCCTGATCGCATTCCGGCAACTGCGACGGACGGCGCGGTCGATTTCCCGCGTCAGCGAAGAGTTTCTGCGCTATGAGAAGCGTCACCGTCCGATCCCAACGCTCGAAAGTGTCCATGGCCCCACGTTCCAACTTCGTGATCCGCCCTTGACCGGCCTTAACGATACCGCCGCGCTCGTGCGGCTCGGCTTCAACGCCTTCTTCGCTGAGCAGGTGACGGCCGACGAGGCCGAGCTCCTGGTGCGCCGCATCTCCTCGGTGCATCGCGACCGCCTGGAGGCGATCGACAGCACCGGGCCCGTGGAGATCGAACTTCCGCCCAACAGCAATACCGCCGATTTTGCCGTGGGCGACTGGGTCTTAGCCGCCCCCTATACGGGTCTGCTCGTGCGGCGCCTGGATCGCCAGACCGTGCTGCAACGTCGGACCGAAGGCGCCTTCGGCCAGCAACTCGCTGCTGCCAATGTCGACACGCTGTTCATCGTCACCTCCTGCAATGCCGATTTCAACGCTGCCCGGCTGGAACGTTATCTGGTGATGGCCAATGAAGCGGGCACGCGGCCTGTCATCGTGCTGACAAAGGCCGATACCGTCGACAATGCCTCCATCTACGCGGATGAGGCCAAAAGCCTGCAGCGCGATCTGCCCGTCGTCATCGTCAATGCGCGCTCGCCTGAAGCCATCGATCCCCTGATGCCCTGGTGCGGACCCGGTCAGACCGTCGCTCTTGTCGGTTCTTCCGGCGTCGGCAAGTCGACGCTGGTGAATACGCTTGCCGGCCACGGCGCGGAGACGGCGCAGAAGACCGGCGCGATCCGCGAGCATGATGCCAAGGGTCGGCACACAACGACGGCCCGTTCCCTGCACGCCATGGCCAGCGGCGGCTGGGTCATCGATACGCCCGGGATCCGGACGCTTTATGTCAGCGACATCACCGACGGCATCGACACGCTGTTTGCCGAAATCACCGAGCTTGTGCCGCATTGCAAGTTTCGCGATTGCAGCCATTCGCACGAAAAGGGTTGCGCCGTGCAGGCCGCGATCAAGGAGGGCACGCTCGAGCCTGCCCGTCTCGAGCGCTGGCGACAATTGCAGGCGGAAAACCGCGACCGCACGCCCGTCTATTCCGGGCCGAAGGGCAACAAGACGCTGCGCAAGAAGAAGTATTGAGCTTTCGGTCTCTTATCCCTACATAAGGGATATCAGCGACGCCCTTCGCATGCGTCGCATCCGCTCGCCACATGCGAGCTCTTCTTCCCCGTTTACCGCGACATCTAAGGCTCCGGCATCCTGCCGGCGCATTTCCAGAATTGGAGACCAGCATGGCAGACGACAACACCAAGGGCTATGAGCCCATTCCCTTTGCCAAGAAGCATCGCATCTCGGTCGAAGACGCCAAGGCGATCCTTGCCAAGCACGGCGACGACCGCAAGTCCGCCGACAAGGAAGGCCGTCGCGTCAGCCTGTGAGGTCTGATGACGAAGCCCGACCTTCCCGACGGTCCATGACCATCGGGTTCACATCAAAAAGCCCTTTCCCTGACATGCAGGGAAAGGGCTTTTTGTTTGTCTCATCGCAAGCGGCCCAGGTCCGCTCGCCAGTAAGGTCAGGCGCGCAGCGTGCCGCCGGTGGACTTCTCGACATTGCCGACGATCTTCTTCGTCAGCGCATCGAAATCCTCGTCGGTCAGGGTCTTGTCGGTCGGCTGGATCAGAACCTCGATCGCCACCGACTTCTTGCCCTCGCCGACGGATGCACCCTCGAAGATATCGAAGACATTGACGCCGGAGATCAGCTTGCGATCCGCGCTTGTCGCCGCCTTGATGATCGCGCCCGCCTCGACCGCCTTTTCGACGACGAAGGCGAAGTCGCGCTTCACCATCTGGAAGGCCGAAAGTTCGAGCGCCGGCTTGGTGCGGGTCGCCTTCTTCTTCGGCTCCGGGAGCGCATCGACATAGATCTCGAAGCCGCAGAGCGTGCCGGAGACGTCGAGCGCTTCCAGCGTCTTCGGATGGAATTCACCGAAGGTGCCGAGGATGACCTTGGGGCCGGCCTTGATCGTGCCGGACCGGCCGGGGTGATACCATTCGGGACCGCCCTGCTCGATCTGCACATTGCCCGTGGGAATGCCGCAGGCTTCGAGCACGGCGAGTGCGTCGGCCTTGGCATCGAAAACGTCGACCGGCTTGCCGCCGCCCTTGGCCCCATTCGACCACATGCGGCCGGACCCGGCAATCGAGGCCGTGCCACGGCGCACGCCACCGGCGACGCGACGCTGCGTGTCTGGCGTATCGCCCTCATAGGTGCCGGAGACTTCGAAGATGGCCACATCGCCAAAGCCACGGTCGGCATTGCGCTGGGCAGCGGTCAGCAAGCCGGGCAGCAGCGAGGGCCGCATGTCCGACATGTCAGCCGCGATCGGGTTGACCAGCTTCAGGGCCTCGCTGCCGCCGCCGAAGAGTTTGGCATGTTCGGCCGAGATGAAGGACCATGTCACGGCTTCCAGCATGCCGCGCGAGGCAAGCGCCCGGCGGGCCGAGCGCGTGCGGATCTGCAGCGTGGTCAGGATCTTGGCATTGACCGAACCGGTCGGCGGCAGAGGTTCCGGCTTGATATTGTCGACGCCATGCATGCGCATGACCTCTTCAACGAGATCGGCCTTGCCGTCGACATCAGGACGCCAGGACGGAACGGAGACTTTGGCAGCGCTGTCGTCGCCCGAAAGGACTTCGAAGCCGAGTGCTGCCAGGATCTGGCGCGACTCGTCGTTGGAGACGGTGAGGCCCGTCAGGCGCTTCACTTCCGCATAGGGGAAGTCGACAACCTTCTTCTCATGGCCCTTGTAGCCCTCGACCTTGGCTGCTGCTGCCGTGCCACCGCACATTTCGAGCACCAGCTCGGTGGTGCGCTCCAGACCCGGGACCATATATTCCGGATCGACGCCGCGCTCGAAACGGTAGCGCGCATCGGTGATGATGCCATGGGCGCGGCCGGTCTTGGCGATGTTGATCGGATCCCAGAGGGCCGATTCGATCAGCACGTTGACGGTGTTCTCGTCGCAGCCCGAATGCTCGCCGCCCATGATGCCGCCGATGGATTCCGGACCGTTGTCGTCAGCGATGACGACATTGTTCGGGTTCAGCTTGTAGGTGCGTGTGTCGAGCGCGAGGATCTCCTCGCCCTCCTTCGCCCGACGGACGACCAGCGCGCCCTTGACCTTGTCGGCGTCGAAGACATGCATCGGACGACCCTGGTCAAAGGTCATGTAGTTGGTGACGTCAACCAGAGCCGAGATGGGACGAAGGCCAATCGCCAGCAGACGCTGCTGCATCCATTTCGGGCTCGGACCGTTCTTCACGCCGCGCACGAGGCGATAGGCAAAGCCCGGGCAGAGATGGTCTTCAAGCTCCAGCTTGACCTGATGCGGCGTCTCGCCCTCGACCTTGAAAGCGGGCGCCTTCGGGGCCTTCAGCTTGCCGAGACCCGAGGCTGCGAGATCGCGGGCAATGCCGAAGACCGAGGTGCAGTCCGGACGGTTCGGCGTCAGGTTGATCTCTATGACCGGGTCGTCGAGGCCGGCGTAAGATGCGAAGGAGGTCCCAACCGGCGCATCCTCGGGCAGATCGATAATGCCGTTGTGGTCTTCGGAGATGTTGAGCTCTTTTTCGGAGCACATCATGCCATGGCTTTCGACGCCGCGGATCTTGCCGACCGAAAGCGTGACATCGATGCCCGGCACATAGGTGCCCGGCCGCGCGAGCGCGCCGATCATACCGGCGCGGGCATTCGGCGCACCGCAGACGATCTGCACCGGCTTGCCGTCGCCGGCATCCACCGAGAGCACCTTCAGGCGATCCGCCTCAGGATGCTTTTCCGCCGTCAGGATCTTGGCAATGACAAAGGGCTTGTAGGCCGCCTTGTCATCGACATCCTCGACCTCGAGGCCGATCGCGGTCAGACGCTCGCAGATCTCATCGAGCGAGGCCTCGGTTTCCAGGTGATCCTTCAGCCAGGAGAGTGTGAATTTCATTTCGCTAGTTCCTTACCGGCACCAATTTCTGCAACGTTCGGCATCATCGCCAATATCTCTTTTGGTTGGAGACGCTCCGGCCTCCTGTCTATGTGGGCGTAGTATTTTTGCGACTCGGGACCCCAATTAAAGTGAAGTCCAGAGTCGGTGGTCTTTAGTGCCTCAGCTTGCTCGCTGCTCAATGACAACTCGCTCTCGAACAATAATGCCTTAGCTTGTCCGATGACGTTGCCATACACCTCAAGCCTGTACGTTCCGGGTTGGAAAGAAAATTGTGCTTGATCCGGCGACAGCAGGAAATGATGATTAGTGGCAACGCCATCTGGCCCGACAAAAAGTCCACTGCCGACTGAGAGATTTTGTGTCTCGCCGTGATACCAACCCGAAAAATTTTGCACAGACTCCCCTCTGGTCAGACGGACATAGAGGTTTTCGATCAATTGGCCTCTTTTAGAAGTTGAGAACAGCAGACCTCTGAGAAAGATCTTGGGGTCAGGCTTTCCGGGTGTCGTATCGTAACCAAAGAATATGAGGCTTGGCCTTGTCATCTTCAGCTTGCCGACCCGGAAAAATGTCAACCAAGCGGTAACCCCGGAAATAGCCAGCGCCATTCCGCTAATCACCAAGGCTACGATTGCCGACCAGAATTCCATCGTTCACGCCGCCTCTTCCGGCGCCTTCACTCCGAGGAACATACTCTTTACGGAGATGCCCTCATCGACCTTCGTCCACCAGATGCCTTCATACATCAGTTCAATCTCGTTCAATCCCTGCTCATCGAGACCGGATAGGAACGGATACCATGAAAGCGGTGCGGAGATCGTACGTCCATCGGCAAGCGCCACATGGACCTCGCCCTTCGTACACCGCGCCTTTACCGGACGCACCTCCTCGGTCTCAAATTCCGTCACGCAGCCTTCTCCGGCGCTTTGGCCCCCGGAGCCTTCCAGCCCGCCAGCATGCCCCGAATAGACAAATCCTCATCGACGTCAGGCCAATGCACCCCGGCCAGCATGAGATGCACGTTGTTACGCTGGGCCGGCGTTGCGTTCAGGAGGCGCGGATACCACCACAGCGGTGTCGACACCTGACGCCCATCCGCGAGCCGTACATGCACCGTATGCGGATCGCACCAGGCCTCGGTCGGGCGCTCCGCCTCGGGATAGGAATCATGCGAAATAGTCATTCCATGCCTCCAGCATCTGCTGCCTGTGTTCCTCGACCACTTCCAATATACGTGCAAGGTCCCTCTGGCTAAAGCCCCCGGCTTCGGCGACCTTGAGATCAGCCAGCCAGACCTTCGCTTCACCTCCGTTGCCATCGACGTGAATATGAGGTGGCTCATACCGGTCGGCGGAGTAGAAATGGAAACGGAACCCATATTTGCGAAGGACCGTCGGCATCAAGCTCATCCCTTGCACACTCTCCTTCAACCTGAAGGACCCTAACCCTACTGCCTCGTTCCCATCTGCATCTTGCCCGAAGCGTCCAGCCGTCGCGCGCCTGACGCTTGCCTTCCGAGGAGCATGCTGACCACCGTCACATCGAGATCGATGTCGGGCCAGTGGATGCTGTCAGGCATGAATTCCACGTTGTTCCGCTCCACCGGCATCGCCTCCTGAAGGGGCGGGTACCACCAGACCGGGACGCTGACGATACGACCGTCCGTCAGTTCCACATGCAGCAGGTCGTCATCGCAAAGCAGATCGACCGGCCGCATGTTGTCGAGATGTTCAATCACGTCACATTTGCCTTCATTCACTCGGAGAAGCGGGCTTCATCCACCCCTCCGTCTGGCCGCCCCTCGCTCATCGGGGCAGCCACGCATTGTGCCAATCAGCTGCTCAGACCGCCGAACAGCGTCGGTACATCCAGCGGGCGGAAGCCGTAATGGCTCATCCAGCGGACATCGGCGTTGAAGAAGTCGCGCAGGTCCGGCATGCCGTATTTCAGCATGGCGATGCGGTCGAGGCCCATGCCCCAGGCAAAGCCCTGGTATTCGTCGGGATCAAGACCGCCAGCGCGCAGCACGTTCGGGTGGACCATGCCGCAGCCGAGGATTTCCATCCAGTCCTTGCCCTCGCCGAACTTGACGATCGGACCCGACGAGCGGTCGCACTGGATGTCGACTTCGAAGCTCGGCTCGGTGAAGGGGAAGAAGGACGGGCGGAAGCGCATGGTGACGCTGTTGACCTCGAAGAAGGCCTTGCAGAACTCTTCCAGGATCCAGCGCATGTTGGCGACATTCGCCGTCTTGTCGATGACGAGGCCTTCGACCTGGTGGAACATCGGCGAATGCGTCGCATCCGAGTCTTGGCGATAGGTCTTGCCCGGAATGACGATGCGGATCGGCGGCTTCTGGGCTTCCATGGTGCGGATCTGCACCGGCGAGGTGTGCGTGCGCAGCACCTTGCGCTCACCATTCTCGTCCGGTGACAAGAAGAAGGTGTCGTGCATCTCGCGGGCCGGGTGGCCTTCGGGGAAGTTCAGGGCCGTGAAGTTGTAGTAGTCGGTCTCGATATCGGGACCTTCGGCGATCGAGAAACCCATGTCGGCGAAGATCGCGGTGATCTCGTCGACGATCTGGCTGATCGGGTGGATGCGACCGCGCTCGGCCGGCGATGAGCGGACGGGGAGCGAGACATCAAGCGTCTCTGCCTTCAGGCGGGCGTTGATCGCCGCATCCTTGAGCGCCGTCTTGCGGGTCGTGATCTCCTCGGTGATCTCGTTCTTCAGCGCGTTGATCGCGGCGCCGCGCGTCTGGCGCTCTTCCGGGCTCATCGTGCCGAGCGTCTTCAGGAGTTCCGAAACCGAACCCTTCTTGCCCATGGCCGCCACGCGTACCGCCTCGATCGCCTGTTCGTCCGCGGCGGCGGCGATATCGGCGAGAAGCTGCGTCTTCAAACTGTCGAGATCGGACATATTTCCGTTTCCTGCCCTTTGTGTCGCGCCGTGATACCGTCACAGCCTAACGGTCAAAGAAAAACCCGCGCCAGCCGTACCAGCGCGGGTTTCCCAATACTTGAATTTCAGTCGGGAAGCGCTGGCTTACTTGACCGCGCTTTCAAACTCGTTGGCCGTGCCGGCGTCCTTGAGATAGGCAAGTGCCTTCTTGGAAGCTTCGACCAGCTTTGCAAACGTTGCCGTCTCATGGATGGCCATGTCGGACAGAACCTTGCGGTCGACTTCGATGCCAGCCTTGTTCAGGCCGTCGATGAAGCGGCCGTAGGTCAGGCCGTGTTCGCGGACGGCAGCGTTGATACGCTGGATCCACAGAGCGCGGAAGTTGCGCTTGTTGTTCTTGCGGTCGCGGTAAGCAAACTGCTTCGAACGATCGACGGCAGCCTTTGCTGCGCGGATCGTGTTCTTGCGGCGGCCGTAGAAGCCCTTGGCCTGCTTGAATACCTTGTTGTGCTTGGCGCGGGAAGTTACGCCACGTTTTACGCGTGCCATGTCATGATCTCCTTAATTGTCCAACAGCGATCGGGTCTCAGAGACCGTTCGGCAGGTAGTTCTTGATGACCTTCTTGCCGTCAGGTTCAGCCAGAACCATCGTGCCGCGGGCATCGCGAATGAACTTGTTGGACCGCTTGATCATGCCGTGACGCTTGCCAGCAGCAGCCGCGAGGACCTTGCCGGAAGCCGTGATCTTGAACCGCTTTTTCGCGGAGGATTTCGTCTTCATCTTGGGCATTTTGCTACTCCATTGTTCTTGTATCGAAACAGGCAGACGAATGCCCGTTTTCAAGCATAAAGAACGGCCACGGCATGCCCTGCCGGACCGTTCGGACGGGCGCTTATAACCGCAGGCCGGAGAAAGCGCAACGGGTGGCCGAGGTGAATCTTCGACTAGGCTGTCACAGGCAGGCGAAGGCTCACCTTCAAACCATCCGATGCCGCGCGTGAAAAGGCGATCGAGCCGCCATAGGCGGTCAGAATATCGGCCGTGATGGCAAGCCCAAGGCCCGTCCCCTCATCCTCGCCGATATGGACCCCGCGTGTGGCAATCTCCGACAGCGCCTCCTCGGCGACCCCTGCCCCATCGTCCTCGACGTCGAGCCTGACACAGTCCTTCTCGCGCTCGGCCGTCACCCTGATTTCCGATCTTGCGAATCGCGTGGCATTGTCGAGCACATTGCCCAGCGCCTCCGCGAGATCGGCCGGGTCCATGTCGACGGTCAGCTGCTCGTCGAGGTCGACATGCCAGAGAACATCGCGTGCGGCGGTGACGGGCGCCAGAACCGAAATCAGCTTGCCGGTGAGCGAGGCAAGCCCGGTCTGCGCCATCTGCTCGACACCGAGGCGTGCCGATTGCAGCTGCCGATCGGCACGCTGCCTGATGAGGTCGACCTGCTGGCGGATAAGCGTCTGCTCGCGTGGCGGCAAGTTGTCGGAGAGTTGCAGCAAAACAGTCAACGGGGTCTTCAAACCGTGTGCCAGATCACTCGCGCGCGCGCGGGCACGCTCGACCGCAGTTTCACGCTCCTTCAGCAAGCCATTTAATTCGCTGACAAGCGGGCGCAGCTCCGTCGGCCCGGCGCTGGGCAGTTGGTCGGTCCGGCCGGATCGCACCAGCGCCAGTCCATTCTGCAGCCTGGAGAGCGGGGCAAGCCCGATGCCTATCTGCATGAAGGCAGCGGCGAGAAGCACCGCCGCCGTCAGGACGAGCATGATCGTCATCGCACCATGATATTCCGAGATCGCGTCGTCGATGACCCTGCGGTCGAAAGCTGCAAGCAGCGTCAAGGGTCGCGCGGCATCGGGGTTTTCGATTTCGATTTTCCGCAGCTGGACCAGCAATGGCTCGCCATCGGGGCCGACCCCCTCGCGAAAGCCATACGGTCCATCCAGAAGACCCTCAGGCTCGAGCTCGATGTCCCAGAGCGAGCGTGAGCGGAAGACCACGCCATCCTCGGCCACGATCTCCCAATACAGCCCGCTTCCCGGAAGTTCGAACCTCGGATCTCCCGGCTCGTTCTTCATCAGGGCCTTGGCGCCCTGAAACTCCACGCCCGCCGCAAGCTGGTCGATGATAGCAGACATGTCCGCCCGGTAGCGGTCGGCGACGTAATTGGAGAAGATGCGACTGAGGCCGGATGCAACCAGCAGCAGGATGAAAGCAATCGCCAGAACGGCTCCGATGAAGAGACGCAGGCGCAGAGACTGTGTCATGCCCCCTCGCCGGCCAGCGTGTAGCCGAAGCCACGACGGGTCGCGATCGCAGACGGGTGGGTCTTGCGGCGAATGCGGGCGACCATGGCCTCCACCGCATTCTTGCCGGCGTCGTCGTCGCGGCCCTGAACCTGCCTGGCAATCTCCAGGGGATCGAAGACGCGGTTCGGCTCGGCAATCAACATGGTGAGAAGACGAAATTCCAGCGGAGTCAGCTCGATTGGTCGCTCATCATAGGTGACACGCCGCGTGCTCTCGTCCAGCACGAAGCCGCCGCCTGCTGCGGCCGCGGTCCGGGACCGCCCGCCTGCGCGCCGAAGCAGCGCCTTCAGGCGCGCAATCAGCTCTTCGCTGCGGAAAGGCTTGGGCAGATAGTCGTCGGCACCGGCATCGAAGCCATCGACACGCTCCATCCAGGAGCCGCGTGCCGTGAGGACCAGGATCGGTGTTTCCACCCCCGTTGCCCGCCAGCGTTTCAGGATCGACAGGCCATCCATGCCCGGCAGGCCCAGGTCGAGGATGATGGCGCCGTAATCGCCTGTCTCACCTTCCGCCCAGACATCCGGTCCCGTTGTCCGGTGATCGACGATGAAACCCTCAAGCTCCAGCTTGGTGCGGGTGTGGTCCGCAATGGTCTGATCGTCCTCAGCGAGCAGAATGCGCATGGTTCACCATCCGAAGAGATTGAGCTTACGCCCGGTCGCGGCTTCAAGCTTGATTGTCCGGACGCGGGAACCGCTCTGGACCTTCAAAGTATAGTAGGGATCACGGGCCTTCAGGTTGAGATCGACCGAGATCACCCGTCCGCCGCCGTGATCATCGACGCGCTTCAGAATTTCGCGCAGCGGCAGGATGCGTCCCTCATCCACCGCATCGCGGGCTTTCTGGTGATCCCGGCGATTCCCGGATTTGCCGGAATCGTCGTCGTCGTCATCCTTGTCATCGTCGTCGTCATCATCGTCTCTGCCGCGGTCACCGTCGTCGTCGTCATCGTCATCGTCGCGGTCGGAGCCGCCGCCGCTGCCGCTATTGTCGTCACCACCGTCGTCGTCCCCACCGCTGTCACTGTCGCTGTCCCCGCCATCCTTGGCCAAAGCACTGCCCACCGGCAAAATGCCGGGGCTCATAATGCCCAAGAGTGCAATCAAGAAAAGACGACGGTCCATGGTGGCTCGATCAGTGTTCAGATGAGAGTAGCGTGGCCGGCCGCCGCAGCCAACACAAGAAAAGCTATCCCCGTCCGGTGGGGGCCGGACGGGGCGAAACGGATCGAAATTACCCGCGGCGGCTCGGGCTTCGCCGTTCCGGTTCGATTACGGTGCGGGGATGACGGTGACGCCAGTCAACGTTCCCTTCGGCGCCCGAAGCTTGATTTCTGTCTGGCCATGCTCCTGCTCGACTTCGAAGCCAAGGCGCTTGCCATTCTGGTCGACCGGGATCATCGAGCCGCTGAGCAGTCCGGCCAGCTGGTTTTCGTTGACGATCAGGCGAATTTCATCGCGGTCACCGCCACGGCCACGGCCGTTGTCATCATCGTCGTCGTCGACGGAATCATCGTCATCATCATCGCCGCCACGACCACGGCCGCGACCACGGCGGTCGTCATCGTCATCATCATCGTCGTCGCTGCTGCTGCTACGGTCCCGGCCCGAGCTGTCGTCGTCGCTGTCGTCACGGTCGCTGTCACTGTCGCGACCGCTGTCATCGCTTTCGCCGCTGCTGTCATCATCACCATCGTCGTCACCACCGCGGGCCTGAGCCTCATCAGTGACGAGCGCCGCGAGGGAACCGGGGAGCATGGCGCCGAGCGTCGGAACGAAGGTGATTGCGATCAATGCGGTGCTGGATACCAGCAGTGCGCGGCGAAGGAGCTTGGTCATCAGATTTCCTCCAGAAGGGGCTCGATGTGTTTCGATGGGAGGATCATGCATCAGGCACGCTGACAAAGCGGCGCGCGCCGTTGTCAGGGATCTGTCAGCCAAGCGCGCCATTGGAAGAGACTGAAAGAAAGCTCCAAAACGTAAAAAGCCGCCCCGAAGGGCGGCCTTTTCAACGTCACGCTCGTCTCCAGCTCACTTCGGAGCGAGAACCATCATCATCTGACGGCCTTCGAGCTTCGGCTCGGCTTCGACCTTGGCGATGCCGAGTGTGTCTTCCTTGACCTGAAGCAGAAGCTTCATGCCGAGTTCCTGGTGGGCCATTTCGCGGCCGCGGAACTTCAGGGTCACCTTGACCTTGTCGCCCTCTTCGAAGAAGCGGTTCATCGCCTTCATCTTCACCTCATAATCATGGGTGTCGATGTTGGGGCGCATCTTGATTTCCTTGACCTCGACGATCTTCTGCTTCTTGCGCGCTTCAGCCGCCTTCTTCTGGTTGGCGTATTTCAGCTTGCCAAGGTCGAGGATCTTGCAGACCGGAGGCTCGGCATTCGGCGAAATCTCGACCAGATCGAGCCCGGCTTCTTCCGCCATGCGCAACGCCTGATCCGTCGCGATGACACCGAGGTTCACGCCCTCTTCATTGATCAGCTGGACTTTCGGAATGCGGATTTCACGGTTGGAGCGCGGCCCGTCCTTCACGGGGGCATCGGTCTTGAACGGTCTGCGAATGGTCGTATTCTCCTCAAACAATTTCGGAATGTCGCAGCGTTTCCCCGCGCGCATCCGCGTCAAAGGGCTATGTGATATCTGCGACGGCAGTGTCAATAGCATGCTTCCGAAAGAAAATCACCTGTTGTCGGTGAGTTCCTGAATGTGTTTTACAACCGTCGACAAAAGGAGCACGCAATGACCGACAGGGCCAACATCCTCAGACAGACCACAATCACCGTCGGAGCCGCCGAGATGGCGCGCGACATCGCGGTGATCACCCGTCTCGGCACGGATGCGGATCGTCCGGCTCTCGTCTGGCTCGGCGGCTATCGCTCCGACATGTCGGGCACCAAGGCGATCGAGATGGATGCGCTGGCCGCTGAGCAGGGCGTAACGGCCATCCGCTTCGACTATTCCGGCCATGGCGTATCGGGCGGCGATTTCGCCAAGGGCACCATTTCACGCTGGACTGAGGAGGCGCTCGCCGTCATCGCTGCATCAGGCGTCAGCAAGGTCGTCTTGATCGGCTCGTCCATGGGTGGCTGGATTGCCCTGCGCGTCATTCAGGAGGCGCGCCGCCTCAACCTCACCTTCACGGTCGACGGCCTGGTGCTGATCGCACCTGCGCCCGACTTCACGTCTGAGCTCATCGAACCCAGCCTGACGGAGGCTGAACGGCAGTCGCTTGCCGAACGCGGCTATTTCGAGGAACCGTCCGAGTACAGCCCGGAGCCGAACATCTTCACCCGCGCACTCATGGAAGACGGGAATGAGAACCGGGTGCTGACGGGCCTGATCGAGACGGGCTGCCCTGTGCATATCCTGCAGGGCATGAAAGACCCGGATGTGCCGTATCAGCACGCCTTGAAGCTGATGGAATTCCTGCCACTCGACGATGTCGTGCTCACCCTGATTCGCGATGGAGACCACCGCCTGTCGCGCCCGGAGGACATTGCCCGCATGAAAGCGGCCATCCTCTCGATGCTCTGAATATCACGGGTTTTCGATATCTTGCCCTTCCTTGGGAACCGATTCTCTTTCCGTGGGTTCGAACTGTCGCATTTTAACCATAGCGGATGAATTGCGTGGGTGAGCACCGCCCACGGCGTTGACTCATGTCCTCTTGCAATCTTAACGTTTTGTTAAGGATACAGGGGACGTGTTCATGACGAACGGCTCGCGCGCCATCAAGGCGCTCATCATCGCAGTTGCGGTTCTTGCGCCTGCTCATGCGGGCTTCTCGGCGCCGCAGTCGCTGCGATCGATGATTACCGGCGACGTGACCTCCCAGCCCATCGGCCACTACGAATTCTGCAAGGCCATTCCGCAGGAATGCGCGGTTCGCAACCGCCCGTCGACCCCACCGAAGGTCACCGACCATGGCTGGGGCGTGGTGCAAGACATCAATGCCAGCGTCAACCATGCCATCGTGCCGATGACGGATGCGGAGATCTACGGCCACGAGGAAGTCTGGGCCTATCCCGTCGATCTCGGCGATTGCGAAGATTTTGTCCTGCTCAAGCGCAAGAAGCTGATGGAAGCCGGCTTTTCGGCAGCCGACCTCCTGATCACCGTCGTCCGCAAGCCGGATGGTGAGGGCCATGCGGTGCTCACGGTCCGCGCCCAGTCCGGCGACTTCGTGCTCGACAACCTCAATGACGAGGTCAAGCTCTGGACCGAGACGCGCTACACCTTCCTCAAGCGTCAGTCGTCGACCGACAGCGGCCGCTGGGTGACCATTGAGAACGGCACATCCGACGTGCTCGTCGGCGCGTTGCAGTAATCCAAGCTTTCACCGTCGGGTGAGCACCAGCGTCGCGACAACAGCGACGCAGGAGACCGCAATGAGCGCACCAAGCGCGGCAGACGGTCCCAGCACTTCGTTCAGCCAGACCACCGAGACAGGCGCGATCGCCGAGGCAATGATCCTCGCGGATGCGAGCGAACCCATGGTCCGCCCATAACCTGCCGTGCCGAAATAATGCAGCGGCAGCACGCCACGGACGATTGACGTCAATCCCTGCCCCGCTCCGTAGAAGACCGCAAAGGCGATGGCGAAGCCGGCAAGCGGTGCCCAGAGCGCACCGGCCAGCAAAACCATGCCGAGCGCCATGGCGAAGGCTGCTATAAGCGCGGTCAGCGGCGGGGCAAAAAGGTTGCGCCGCGCATATTCCACCAGGCGCGCGGTCACCTGGCTCGGTCCGATGAGGCTGCCGGCCAGTGTCGCCATCGCTGTCGCGTAGCCGAGATCGCGCATCAGCACGAGAAGCGTCGCACCCACCGCAGACATGACAAAACCGCCGGCTGCAAAGGCCATCGCCATCAGCACCATCCGCCGCTTTCGCTCTCCGTCGGGTTTCACCTCCGCGCTCGGCTCTTCGACACGGGCAGCCTCCGGCTCATGGATCCGAGCCCGCGGCAAAGCAAGATGGATGGGCAGAGCAATCAAAAGGTTCATGGCGGCCAGAACGAGATAGACATCGCGCCAGTCCATCCAGGTGAGCAACCACTGCAGGAGCGGCCAGAAGACGGTGGAGGCAAAGCCCGCGATCAGGGTCACCAGCGTGATATGGGCCCGGGCGTCGCGTCCGTGGCTCTGGGCAAGGGCCGCGAAGCCCGCATCATACTGGACCGCGAGCGCAACAAACTCGGCCACCAGCGTGATTGCGGCAAACTGCCAGGCATTCTGCATCACGGCAAACAGGGCGAGGGAGACGGCGGCGGCGATCGAGCCGAGGCAGAGGATCGATCGGGCCCCGAAGCGATCGACAAGACGACCCAGGACCGGGGCCGCCACAGCACCCGCCAGCAGCCCGAAGGAGAAGACACCAAAGACATAAGCCTGCCCCCAGCCGAATTCGCGGGCGATCTCGGGGGCAAGCACGGAGAAGGAATAGTAGAGCGTCCCGTAACCGATGGTCATGGTGACGCCCAGACCGATGGTCGCGGGAGAGGCTTTCATGGATGCGCCATAACGACGGATGATTGCAGGCGTGTGACTATTTCATCCTGGCGCAAGGGATCAGCCTCGCCAACCGGAAATCGACGGGCTTGTCGCGCCCGCCGCCGTCTGCCACCATTCCTTCGGATGGGGGGACAGGTGCAAAGCGGACAGTTCAGACAGCTTCTCAACGAGGCGAGACGCCATACCCGACGCGCGGAAGAGGCAGAAGATCTGCTTCAGGATGCCTTTGTCGCGGCGCTCGCGGCAGGGCGAGAAGACCTTTCTCAGCCGGAAAACCTGCGGTGGGTGCGGGGCGTGTTGCGCCATCGGAGCGCCTTCATCGCCCGTTCGGCCGTGCGTCGACGACAGCGCGAGAGCGTCTTTCTTTCCCAGCAGCCGACGGCGAGCGAGCCTGTGGCGCCAAACGACATCGCCCGCCAGGTGCAACTGCTGCCACCTGCGCTGCGCACAACATTTCTGCTCGCCGTCAACGGCCAGACCCATGGCGAGATCCGGCATCTCCTCTCGGTGAGCGAGGTGGCCTTGCGGCAACGGATCTGCGAGATCCGCAAGCGCCTCAGGGCCGCCGAACTGTCCGATATGGGACCCGAACGCCTCTCGCAACAGCTGTCCTTCGGCGCCATCCGGCGGTCGCTGCGTCCGCTGGTCTTGCGCCTCGGCGCCCAGTTCGCGACCCACGACCCGGACGGTCACCTCATTTGTTTCGGCCACGACCTCACGAAATTGCGGTTGGCGGCAACAACAAGGCGTTAGCGTTCCAACACGGGAGTTCTCCATGCTGAAAACCAAGAAGCTCAACAATATCTGCTATTTTGTCACCGATATCGAGCGCACCGCCCGCTTCTACGGCGAGACCCTCGGGCTGCCCCTGCAGCGGATGGAAAACGAACCGGGAGAGCCGGACTGGCTGATCGCCTCGACGGCGAACGGGATCGATCTCCTGTTCTTTCAGGTCGAGTCGAAGCCGGGCAACTCGCCGATCGTCGTGTTCGACCTCGAAGAGGGCGGCATCGATGACATGGTCGAAGGGCTTGCCGAACAGGGTGTCACGATCGTGACACCTGTCAGCCATTCGCCGGGCGGCTGGTCGGCAGAATTTGCCGACCCCGACGGGCATACGCTGTCGATGTATCAGACGGCGGAAATGCCTCGGCAGTTGAAGGCCATGGCCTGAGGCCGACCGCTGCTGGCAGGGGTCGCGCTACCCCTGCCCGATCAGGACGCCGGCGGCCAGCACCAGCGAGCCGCCGAGCACCACCTGCATGGCGGCGCGCCAGAAGGGCGTCTCCATGTAGCGGTTCTGGATGAAGGCTATTGCCCAGAGTTCGAAGAAGACGACGACGATCGCCGTGATCGTCGCGGTCCAGAAATGCGGAATGAGATAAGGCAGCGCGTGGCCGAGGCCGCCGACCGTGGTCATGATGCCGGAGGCAAGCCCACGCTTCAGCGGTGAGCCGCGGCCCGAGAGCTTGCCGTCGTCATGGGCTGCCTCGGTGAAGCCCATGGAGATACCCGCACCCACGGAGGCCGATAGGCCGATCAGGAAGGTCGACCAGGTGTCACCGGTCGCGAAAGCCGCTGCAAAGATTGGTGCCAGCGTCGAAACAGAGCCGTCCATCAGCCCCGCCAGGCCCGGCTGGACATAGGTAAGCACGAATTGGCGCTTCTTCGTCTCGTCCTCCGTCGCCCGGGCATCCTCCGGCAGATGCCGCTCGCCGAGCATGGTGGCGACCTCTTCATGCCCCTGTTCGGCCATGGCGAGGTCCCCAAGCAGTTTGCGGATGCCGGCATCGGACGTGCGCTGGGCGGCTTCATGGTAAAAGCGATAGGCGCCGTCTTCCATCCGCATCGCCTCTTCGCGGATCTGGTCGAGTGTGAGGTTCTTGCGCAGCCAGTCGGGCTTGCGATCATAGAAGCCACGCACATGCTCGCGGCGGATCAGCGGGATGCGCTCGCCGAACCGGTCGCGATGCATCTCGATCAGCATGTTGCGATGGGTATGCTCGACCTCGGCCATGTCCTCGAAGACCTTGGCCGATTGTGGAAACTCGCCGCGCAGCTGATCGGCATAGGCGAGGTAGATGCGGGCGTCGTCCTCTTCGGAGGAGATGGCGAGCGCCAAAATCTCCTGTTCGGAGAGCGTCTCGAAGGCGCGCTTGCTGCCCCGGAATGAAATGCTGAACATGGCGACCACCAATCAAATTAGAATAATTCTAAACTTAGGGCAGAAGGAGGCTTGTATCAAGATGCCGCATGGACCATTTGCATGACGAGGTTCATCACCTCTCAGACAGACATCAGTGACGAGACACACCATGACCACGGATCTCACGGGCCGCGCCGCCCACCGCGCCGAAATCACAGCCCGCGCCGAAGCCGAAATGGCTGCCATGGGCGTGGATGCCGCCTTTATCGATCGGATGGTTGAAACCTTCTATGGCAATATCCGCCAGCACCCGGATCTCGGACCTGTCTTCGAGGGGCGGCTTGCCGGGCGCTGGCCGGACCACATGATCAAGATGAAGGCCTTCTGGGGCTCCGTCGCCTTCAAGACAGGCGCCTATGGCGGCAAGCCCGTCATGGCGCATCAGGGCGTCGACGGCATGGCGGAAGGCCTCTTCCTGCAATGGCTGCAGCTTTTCTCCGACACGCTGATCCAGATCGGCGCGACTGAAGACGCGCATCGCTGGTTCATGGCGAGCGCCGAGCGCATTGCCAAAAGCCTCGTCCTCTCGCTCTTCTACAATCCTGCTCTCGACGATCCCCGCCTGCGCAGCCCAAACAGCCCGACCTGACAGTTCCTTGCGTGGAACAACGGTCCGGCGAAACAAAACGCAGATTTGGTCCGGTTGCCGGACAATTTCCTGAGCATTTGACCTTGCACTCCCTGCCCTGCCCGACTAGACCCGCCGCGGGAGCTGGAGGAGTGCGTACAATCAGAGGCAAGAGATCATGAACCGCCGTCAATTCTTCAAGCAGGCCGGCGTTGCCGGCGTCGGGGCAGCCGCACTTGCAGCGCCCGCCATCGCCCAGGAAAACCCCAAGGTTACCTGGCGCCTCGCATCGTCCTTCCCGAAGAGCCTCGACATCATCTTCGGTGCCGCGACCGACATCGCCGAAAGCGTGTCGAAGGCGACCGACGGCCAGTTCGAGATCCAGGTCTTCGCCGCCGGTGAAATCGTGCCGCCGCTGCAGGTGGCTGACGCCGTCACCGCCGACACCGTCGAGATGGGCCATACCTGCTGCTACTACTACATCGGCAAGGACCCGGCCTTTGCGCTCGGCACCGCTATCCCCTTCGGCCTCAACGCCCGCATGACCAATTCCTGGTTCACGGCTGGCGGCGGCAACGAGCTGCTCAACGAGTTTCTCGCATCCCACAAGCTATACGCGCTTCCGGCCGGCAATACCGGTGCCCAGATGGGCGGCTGGTACCGCAAGGAAATCAAGACCATCGACGACCTCAAGGGTCTGAAGATGCGCATCGCCGGCCTCGCTGGCGAGATCATGGCCAAGGTCGGCGTCACGCCGCAGCAGATTGCCGGCTCCGACGTCTATCCGGCGCTGGAAAAGGGCACGATCGATGCAACCGAATTCGTCGGTCCCTATGACGACCTGAAGCTCGGCTTCTACAAGGTCGCACCTTACTACTACTACCCGGCCTGGTGGGAAGGTGGCCCTGTCGTCCACGCCTTCTTCAACCTCGACAAGTTCAATGCGCTGCCGGAAAACTACAAGCGCATCCTGACCGACGCGTGTGCGGCCGCCAACGCCCGCATGCTCGCCCGTTACGACGCGTCCAACGCCCAGGCGCTGCGCGAGCTCGTTGCCGGCGGTGCGCAGCTGCGTGCCTTCTCGTCCGACATCCTCGACACCTGCCACAAGGCTGCCAAGGAAACCTATGCGGATCTCTCGGCCAAGAACGAGTGGTTCAAGAAGCTCTATGACAGCCAGCAGACGTTCAAGCAGGACGCCTATCTCTGGGCGCAGATCGCCGAATACAGCTTCGACACCTATCAGATGATCCAGCAGCGCCAGGGCACGCTCTGACGCTTTCGATCGTCGCAAACGACAAGAGGCCCGGGCATCCACCCGGGCCTCTTCGTTTTTCAGGCATCCACCTCAGTGGCAGCAGCCGCTTTTCGTCTCGGCCTTCGGCGCGCAGCAATCCGCCTCGCGGTTGTCGCGGCTGTGGCCGTTTTTGTCGGCCGGCAGATCCATCGCGATATTGGCGTCGAAGAAGCCGTTCGGCTTTAGCGTGAAACCCGCATATTCGACCGGCATGATCGGAAAGTCCTCCGGCTTGCAGACATGGGTGTGGCCGAAGGAGTGCCAGAGAACCACGTCGGCATTCTCGATGTCGCGGTTCTGGGCGACATATTTCGGCAGGCCATCGCCGCCTGCATGGACGTTCGGATAGTCACCGGAGGCATATTTTTCCGCCGGATCAAAGGCCGTCACCCAGATATGCTTCTTGGCAAAGCCGCCACGCTGAGCGACCGTCGAGCCTTCCTGCGCCAGCATCAGAGGGCTCGGCATCACCACCATCTTGTAGCCCGGGGCCTTGCCAACCGAGTTCTTCACGTTGGGGTTTTGCACCTTCCAGTAGCGCCCGGTCTCGCCATTGGCGACAGCGGGTGAATCCAGCTCGCGCTTCAATACCTTGGTCTTGGTGTCGAAGACATTGCCGTAAGGGTTATCGTCGCCCCAGGGACGGGGAACGAATTCATGCTCGGTGACGGTATTGCCGCCGCCATCGACATCCATGTGCAGGCGGGCGTTGAAGAAATGCTGATGCGTCGGGCCGCCGAGATTGTCGTCGACCATACCGCCCCATTGATAGGTTTCACCCGGCGCCACGGCTGCCGTCTGGATGATACCCGTCAGCTTGGCCTCCAGCTGGATCGTGCCGTCCTGGTAGAGATACCAGTAGAAGCCGTAGTCGTAATTGCCGACGGTGGCGAAGAAGGAGATGACGAGGCGGCGCGAGCGGCGCACTTCGAAGATGCCGTTGCGGAATTCGTAGTGCTTCCAGAGGATGCCGTAATCCTCCTCATGCATGCAGATGGCATTCTTCATCACCATCGGCTGGCCGAAGTCATCGGCCGAGGGCACATCGAAATAATGGATATGGCCGAGGCAGTCGCAGCCGAGTTCCAGGCAGTTGGCGAGACGGCCGAGACCATATTCGCCGGCGTCGAAGGCGCTCTTCCAGAAGTGGTTGGCGGTCGGATCGGCATAGGGCACGACCATTTCCGTCACCGAGGCGCGGAAGACGATCGGGCGGATCTTGCCGCCGTCCTTGATGCCGAGTTCATGCAGCACGAGGCCTTCGCGCGGGGTGAAACCGACGCGGAAGGACCAGTTCTGCCACTCCACCTTCCAGCCGTCGACGGTGAAGCTCGGCCCCTCCGGCTGAACGATATCGAGGGGTTTGAGGCCTTGGCGCGTCTCGGGAAAAGCCTCCTGGCCGTAATTGCGCTTCTTCTTCGGCACCGGAATGATGCGGCCGTCATCGACCAGATCGACCACCTGGTTCTTCACCAGATCGACCACGGCCACCACCCCTTCGATCGGATGGGAATAGCCGTTGTCCCTGACGTCCTCACGCCAGTAGGAGACGGCGCGCACGATGCGCTGGCCCTTTTCGAATTCCAGGCCGAAATAGCCTGACGAAAACGGGTCGATCTGGACGAGCGGAATGTCCTCGTCGGTGATGCCGCGCTTCTTCACCGCTTCAATCCAGCGCGGATCGGACTTGACGGTCGCGTCGACCGTCTCGAATTCGCAGAGCATGACAGGCGGTTGGCCATAGGGCAGTTCGTCATGCGCCAGCCGCTTGTGGTCGGCGACGGTCTTTGCCGAGAGGTCGACGATGCTCTCGAAGGTCGCGCCGCTGGATATATCGAGCGAAAGGATGAAGGCGAGGCGCGGCAGCGGTTTGCCGGCCCGAAAGGCGGCAAGGTCGGCCTTGGCAGGCTCTTCAAGCCGGATGATGGGGAAGCGAATGGTTTCCGCCAGCGCCTTCTCATCCTTGAGGATGGCAACGGCTTCCGCGATTTCGGTGAGGCTCAAGGGATCGAGCGGGTGGATGTTGGTGTCGACGACGGCGTCCATGGGAGCGTCCTTCAGGTAACAAGGTTTGGTAGAGTTCGGGTGGCGCCGGAACCGGGCGCCACCCGTGTCGTGTCAGCCGCGCCCGGCGCAGATCTCGGCCTCGATGGCCGGCATGCCATGGATGCAGAAGAGATTGCAGAAGGCATGCGCTTCGGTGGCGAGCAGGATCGTCGCGGCGCTCAGGGCGATCAGCGTGATGCCGAGCAGGCGGTCGGTCGCGGGAAGTGTCTTCAGCGCGGTCATTCGAAGGCCTTTCCGAGCGAAGCGTAGAGTTCCGGCTTCGCATTTCTGATCTGCATGGCAAAGGCTGCTCCGATCAGACCGATCAGTACGATCAGAGTGGGGAAGGACTTGACGATGAGGCTTTCGGAGCCTGAGAGCAGCGACAGGTTGGCGATGACCAGACCCAGTGCGCCCAGCAAACCGGCAAGACCGAGCGCCGGGGCAATCGTCGTCGTCCAGACCCCGTGACCCGTCTTCACCTTGCGGAAAAAGAGGATGATGGCGACCGATACCAGAGCCTGGACCGTGAGGATGCCGATGACCGCGAGTGCCGACATCCAGGAGAACACGACCGTATAGGGATCGGCGCCGGCGAGGATGAAGAGCACCAGCACAACGGCTGCGATCGCGCTTTGCAGCATGCCGGCGACATAGGGCGAACCATGCATCGGATGCACCTTGCCGAGCAGCTTGAAGGCGAGGCCTTCGCGGCCAAGGGCAAAGAAGTAGCGGTTCAGCGTGTTGTGGAAGGATAGCACGCAGGCAAACAGGCTGGTGATCAGCAGGATGTTCATCACCTGCGAAGCCCAAGGACCGAGAATGGTGTCGGTGGCGGCGAAGTAGAAGCCCTCGAGACCCGCGGCGGCCGTCGGCTGTACCGCTGCCGGACCGTAGAATTGGACGATTGCCCAGGTGGAGAAGGCATAGAAGACGGTGATCAAGAGTACCGCGACGTAAGTTGCGCGCGGAATGGTCTTTTCCGGGTTTTCCGCCTCTTCACCGAAGATCGCGGCAGCCTCGAAGCCGATATAGGAACCGACGACGAAGACAAGCGCCACACCGAGGCCCGGCGCAAAGACAGTGGCGGGCGAGAACGAGGTGAAGCCGAAGCCTTCCGGTCCGCCGCCGGCCATCACGATGCCGATGTCGAGGAGCAGCAGGATGGCGATCTCGGCGATCATGCACACACCAAGGATTGCGCCGGAAAAGGCGATGTTACGCTGGCCGCAGACATGCACGATCACGAGCGCTGCAAAGGACCAGACCCACCAGGGCAGATCCGCGATCGGCGCCATGGCACCCGCCATGAAGACGCCGAAAAGGCCGTAGACGGCGATCTGCACCGCCGAATAGGTGACGAGTGCCATCAGCGCGCCGCCGACGCCGGCCGGCTTGCCGATGCCGTGGGTGATGTAGGTGTAGAAGGCACCGGCCCCGCCGACATGGCGGCTCATGGCGGTGAAGCCGACCGAGAACAGCAGATAGAGGATGCCGGCGAGCACGAATGCACCGGGGACACCCGCACCATTGCCGAAGGCAAAAGCGGCCGGCGTTGCGCCGACCACGGCGGTGAGTGGCGCTGCAGCCGCGACGACGAAGAAGACGATATGCGCGAGGCCGACGGAATTCTTCGCCAGCCGATCCGTGGGACCATCCGCAATGGATTGTAATGTCATGGGAACCCCTCTTGTGCTTGATTTTCATCAAGAGGGTAGGCGCGACACTTTGGCCCCGAAATTGCACTTCATGCCATTGAATCGATAAACCGCGCCACGCGGCCGTTTCAGGATGGTGAAAATGGCAGTTGCACCGCAAATGAACAGGCCGATGCCCGCAATTGCATCCATTCGGGCCTCGGTGCTTGCCCCGCTCGTCGAACAAATCGACCGGCGCAGCGGCAAGACCGACCTTTTGCTCGCTTCTCATGGCATTCTGCGCAGCCAGCTCGACGATCCCTACGCGATGATCCCCATGGCACGTTACGTCGCGATCTTCGAAGAGGCGGCGCTCATCACCGGCGAGCCCTCGCTCGGCGCGCGGCTCGGCACCCTGTTCAAGCCCAGCGATATCGGCCCGATCGGCGTCTTGTTTTCGATCTCGGGCACCATCCGCGCCGGCTTCGAGCGACTGGCGAAATACGTCAACACGGTGCAGAGTGCGACGAGTTCCGGCGTCTTCGAGGAGGATGGCAATCTCGTCTGGAGCTACCGGCTGGAGGATGCTCGGATGTGGCCCAGGCGGCAGGACAGCGAATTTTCGCTCGTCGCCTCCTGCCAGCTGGTGCGCTCGTGTTTTGCCAAGAGCTGGAAGCCGCTGGAGGTGCATTTCGAGCATCTGGCGCCCCGGGATCGTTCGGCGCTGGAGCGCATTTTCCGCTGTCCGCTGAAGTTCGGCGAATCCGCCAACCGCATCATCGTCGACGGCCGCGATGCCGCCCGTCTCTACCGCCAGGAGGACCCCGCCCTGTCAGCCGTGCTCGAACGGCATGTAGCGGAACTGGTCGGCAAGACAATCACGCCCGACAGCATCAGTGAGCGGGTGCGGGCCCTGATTGGCATCTATCTCGGGCACAAGCCGATCACGCTGCCGTCCGTCGCCGCCGAACTCAGGATTTCGGTCCGCACGCTGCAGCGTCGTCTGGCCGAGGAGGGAACCTCGCTGCGCCATCTTGTGCGCGAAGCCCGGGAAGCCATCGCCGCCACGCAGCTCGAGGCGCATGTGCAAAAGGCACGCATCGCCGAGGTGCTGGGATATGCGGATTCGACTGTCTTTTGGCGAGCCCAGAAAGGCTGGAGCCGGCGGCAGGGCTAACCCACCGGCCGGCCGCAGCCATCAGCCCTCAAGACCTTTCAGCACATTGGCGACGTTCAGCCCGATTTCGGGCACGCCATAGCCGCCCTCCATGAGTGTCAGCACCGGCACGCCGCTCGCGGCGATCATTTCGCCCATGCGGATATAGTCAGGGCTCTTCAGCTTGAAGAAGCTGATCGGGTCCTTCTCGAAGGTGTCGACGCCGAGCGAGACCACGATGGCTTCCGCGCCATAGGCCTTGATCTTCTTCAGGCTGTCTTCGAGCGCTGCAGACCAGATGTCGAAGGGCGTGCCTGAGGGCATCGGGTAGTTGGCGTTCAGGCCCTCACCCTGGCCCTCACCCGTCTCGTCGGCATAGCCGAGGAAGAAGGGGAAGGCGTCTTCCGGCTCGCCATGCAGGGAGGCGAAGAAGATATCGCCGCGGCGATAGGTGATGTCCTGGGTGCCATTGCCATGGTGGAAGTCGACGTCGAGGATGGCGACTTTCTTCGCGCCATGGTCGATCAACCGCTGGGCCGCGACGGCGGCGTTGTTGATGAAGCAATAGCCGCCGAAGAGATCGATGCCTGCATGGTGGCCGGGCGGGCGGCAGAGCGAGAAGGCGAAGCGGTTGCCTTCGTTCAGCCAGTCGGCACCCGAGAGTGCAACATCCATCGAGGCGATCGCCGCCTCGTAGGTCCCCTTGGAAATCGAGGTCTCGGCCGAATTGGTATAGTAGCCGACAGCGCCGTCGATGTTCTTCGGCACGCGGCCCGTCTGGCTGCGGCGGCAGGGGAAGGAGGTGGCGATCGCCTCGCCCTCGAAGCCATGCGCCTGCCAGCGATCCCAGCAGGTGCGCAGGAATTCGAGATAACCGGCGTCATGGACCTTGAGCGCCGTTTCGAGCCCGTGCTCGGCCGGTGCCCGCACATCGGTGAAGCCCGCTTCCTTGACGCCCGCGAGCACCCATTCGGCGCGGAAAGGCCCCTCGAACGGCTTTACCAAAAGGCCGCCATGCAGCTCGGTCTTGGCGTCTCGGAGCTTGTGCTTTTCGGAATAGAATACGCGCATCTTGTGGTGTTTTCCCTCTGGTCGTTTTGGAGGAAAACTAGCGCCGTCCACGCCTCAGCCACAAGTGCAAAGGGGGCGATTCTCTTGGTCATTCGACCAGAAAATCGCCCCCCGCCCCTCGGCCCCCGCCGATCCGATCTTACTCGGTCAGATTGATCTGCTCGGTCTCGCCACCGGTGCAGGTATAGCAGCAGTTTTCGCAAGTCTCGGCGTTTTCGGGACCGGTGCCCCAGTAGCTCTGCTTGTCGCCGGAAATCCAGGCGCCGTAGCAGATCGTCTCCCCTTCCTCGCAGGACAGCGGGATCTGCTTGGTTTCGCCGTCGTCGAGGTAGAAGACATCACCATTGCCGGGCCAGACATATTCGCGGTCCTGGCTATAGAGTTCGACCTCGACGGCGTTCGGATGGTCGTTGCGCATGACGAAGGTGACGTCTGCCGAAAATGCCGGCGCCGCTACTGCCATGGCCAACCCCAAGGCCACCCATTTCAAAATCCCGTTTCCGACCATAAGCGCCTCCCTGGCTGCCGAATTGCGGGACGATAAGCCTATGCTCACAGGAAAGTGAAGAGTGGGCGCCGGATGTTTTTTGGGCGACATCTCAATAGCTTGGTAGCGATGCGTTCAAGCCACAGTCTTCCAGAAGATGACGGTGTCGCAGTAGCGACCATCGGGGAAGAGCGCGTAGTTCGGAATGACGCCCGAACGCTGCCAGCCGAGCTTCTCGTAGAGCGTCTCGGCGAGCTCGCCGGCTGCCGTGTCGAGCACCAGCAGCGTGCGCCCGGCCGCCGCTGCGCCGGCTTCTGCTGCCGCCATCAGCGCCTTCGACAAGCCGAGGCCCCGGGCATCGCGATGCACGAGCAGCTTCATCAGGTCACCCCGATGCGGCTGGTTCGGCTTGGACGCAAAACCGACCTGCACGGTGCCGACCAGTCTATCTCCGACAAAGGCGCCGTAGAGAAGAACCTCACCGCGCCCGACCGCCTCGGCCACGCCTGTCCAGAATGCCTCGCCGTCCTTGGGCGTAAAGGGCGACATGAAGCCGAGCGATGCCCCGTCTTCCACACAATCGGACAGGGCCTCGCATAGGCGAGGCAAGTGAGCGAGGGCATCGGCTTTGGACAGCAGGCGAATATCGGGCTTAGTGGCAGGCATGGTTCAGGTCCTGTGGTGGGAAAAAAGTTAGGGGCCGAGCGAGATCACAACGGCATAGCGGGCGGGTTTGTCGGTCGGGTTCCGGTAGCCGTGCACATCGCCGACATTCATGAAGAGACAGTCGCCGGCCTCCAGCCGGTGCACGGTCTCGCCGACGATGAGTTCGATCACGCCCTCGAAGACCCAGACATGCTGGGTCTGGCTGCGGCCGGTTGGGCGTCCGGGAAAGCGCACCTCGGCACCGGCCGGAAACTCGACCTCGACGATATCGGTCCCGCTGCCGGTTCCCTGCGGGGAGATCGCACGGCGCAGATAGCCGCTTTCCGGATCGCGCCAGACCGGCTGATCGGCCCGTCGCGCAAGCGGCGATGGCTTGCCCTCGGAACTGGCGAAAAAGACTGAGAGCGAGACCCCGAGCGCAGAGCAAAGTCGTGCCAGAAGCGCCGCCGTCGGGCTTGCCTCGGATCGCTCGATGCGCGAGATCATCGCCCGGCTGACGCCTGAAAGGTCGGCCAGTTGATCAAGCGTTAGCCCCCGCTCGACGCGCAGGCGCTTCAGCCGTTCGGCGACATGTTTCTCGAACTGATCTTCTGATTCCATTATCTGAGAATTTCATGCGCAGATACTGGAGTCAAGCTTTCCTGCTCACCCTCTTCCGCATCACGGCATGGTCGGCGTAAAAGAGGCGGTCGGCACCCGTCGGTGAGACCGCAGGACAGAGCCCATGCAGCAGCACACTCCCGAGATCGGCCCGGCCATCAAGCGCGAGCGCAAGGCCCGCAAGCTGACGCTCGAACAGCTCGGCACGCTGTCCGGCGTCTCCAAGTCGATGCTGAGCCAGATCGAGCGTGGCGAGGCCAATCCCACCTTTGCGGTGCTCTGGAGCCTCACCCAGGCGATGGAGATCGAGCTTTCGGACCTGATTGGCAACGGCACATCGGTTGCCGGGCGCGAGGAGATCGAGGTGACCTCGGTCATGCACACGCCCGTCATCCGCAGCGCCGACGGCTCCTGCCGGCTGAAGATCCTGAGCTCACCCCGTCTTGCCGGCCAGACAGAATGGTATGAGCTCGAAATGGATCCGGGCGGCGCGCTTGTGAGCCAGCCGCATGCGATCGGCGCCTTCGAGCATTTCACCGCCTTTACCGACGGTTTCGAGATTTCCAGCGGCGGCAGCAAGACGGTCATCAGGGCCGGCGAAACCGCCCGGTACCGTGCCGATGTTCCGCATGCGATCCGCAATGGCGGAACGGATATCGGCAAAGGCCTGCTGGTCGTGCTACACAGATAGGCGAAAAGGCAATTCCAAAATATCGATTGCCGCAGGGCAAAATTCCGATATGCTGGAATTATTCAGCATTGAGGGATTTCCCATGCAGACCGGCTTTCTCGACCACATCACCGAAACCCTCAAGGGCATCGAAGCCGACGGGCTTCTGAAGCGCGAGCGCGAAATCGTCAGCCCGCAATCCGGCCGCATCCAGGTGCGCGATGCGAGGGGCACGCGCGAGATGATCAATCTCTGCGCCAACAATTATCTCGGCCTCGCCAATCATCCCGAGATCGAACAGTCCGCCAAGGCCGCAATCGACAGCCATGGCTTCGGGATGGCTTCGGTGCGCTTCATCTGCGGCGCGCAGGATATCCATCGTCAGCTTGAACAGGCGATCGCCCGTTATCTCGACAAGGATGACGCGATCCTGTTTGCCGCCTGTTTCGATGCCAATGGCGGGATCTTCGAGACCCTGCTCGGCCCTGAAGACGCGATCATTTCCGACAGCCTCAACCATGCCTCGATCATCGACGGCGTGCGCCTCTCCAAGGCGAAGCGCTACCGCTATGCCAATTCGGACATGGACGGACTGGAAGACGAGCTGAAGAAGGCGATTGCCGAGGGCACGCGCTTCCGGTTGATCGTCACCGACGGCGTCTTCTCGATGGACGGCTATGTCGCCAGGCTGCCGGAGATCTGCGCGCTCGCTGAGCGCTACGGCGCCATGGTGATGATCGACGAATGCCACGCCACCGGCCATCTGGGAGCCAAGGGCAAGGGCACGCCGACACTGACCGGTGTTGGCACCCGTGTCGATATCATCACCGGCACCTTCGGCAAGACGCTGGGAGGCGCCATGGGCGGCTTCATCGCCGGCCCAAAGGCCGCGATCGATCTGCTGCGCCAGCGGGCACGGCCCTATCTCTTCTCCAACAGCCTCGCCCCCGCTGTCGCCGCCGGCTCGCTGAAAGCGATCGAGATTGCGGAAGCGGCAGATGACCTGCGCGCCAAGCTCTCCGGTCACACCAGGCGCTTCCGCCAGGGCCTGACCGAAGCCGGCTTCGAGCTCTTGCCCGGCGAAACGCCGATCATCCCGGTCATGACCCATGACGCGGTGCTCGCCCAGAAGCTCGCCGCCGAGCTCGATGCGCGCGGCGTCTATGTCGCCGGCTTCTTCTTCCCCGTCGTGCCCAAGGGCCAGGCCCGCATCCGCACCCAGATGTCGGCAGCGCTCTCCGAGGCCGATATCGACACCGCCATCGCCGCATTCATCGATGCCGGCAAGACCATCGGGATGATCTGATCATGAAGGCGCTTTCCAAGCAGAAATCCGAAGTCGGTATCTGGATGATCGACGCGCCGGTTCCCGAAATCGGGCCTGATGACGTGCTGGTCAAGATCAACAAAACAGGCATCTGCGGCACCGACGTACACATCTACAAATGGGACGAGTGGGCGCAGAAGACGATCCCCGTACCGATGATCACGGGTCATGAATATGCCGGCGAGATTGTCGCCGTCGGCGCCAATGTGCGCAACCTCCAGATCGGCCAGCGCGTTTCCGGCGAGGGCCATCTCGTCGGCATGAACAGCCGCGCCTCACGCGCCGGCAAGTATCACCTCGACCCGGAAACCCGGGGCATCGGCGTCAACGTGCAGGGCACGTTTGCCGAATTCGCCAAAATCCCGGCCTTCAACATCATCCCGCTGCCGGACACGATCGACGACGAGATCGGCGCGATCCTCGATCCGCTCGGCAATGCCGTGCACACGGCGCTCGCCTTCGACCTCGTCGGCGAGGATGTCATCATCACCGGCGCTGGCCCGATCGGCATCATGGGGGCAGCAATCGCCCGCCATGTCGGCGCGCGTCATGTTGTCATCACTGACGTCAATCCCGAGCGCCTGGCGCTCGCGGCTGAAGTCGCCGACGTGCATCCAGTTAACGTCGCGAACGAAGATCTGCGCGATGTCATGTCAAAGCTGAAGATGAAGGAAGGCTTTGATGTAGGGCTCGAGATGAGCGGCTCTCCCGCCGCCCTCGACCAGATGATTGACCATCTCGTCATGGGCGGCCGTATCGCGCTGCTTGGCGTGCCGGCGCGGCCCTTCCATTTCGACCTCTCCAAGGTCGTCTTCCGCATGGTGACGCTGAAGGGCATCTACGGCCGCGAGATGTTCGACACCTGGCACAAGATGCTCGCCATGCTCGAAAGCGGCCTCGACATCCGCAAGGTCATCACCCACCGGATGAAGGTGGACGACTATGCTGAAGCCTTCGAACTGGCCTCAGCCGGCAAGGCAAGCAAGATCGTGCTCGACTGGACCTGACGGTCGTGCAGGGCCAAAGTAGGCTCACGCAGAATTTCTGGAACATAAAGCGACTATCCCGCGTATGGTGATCAGTTGAAACTGGGGGATCACCATGCGTAAAATCGGTCGAGTGCGGGAAGTCTGGCGCTACCCGGTGAGTTCCGTTGGAGGGGAGACGCTCGCTTCGATCACCGTTTCGCCCGAGGGCATCGCTGGCGACCGGCGTTTTGCGCTGTTTGATCCGGATACGGGCCTTGCCGCTGCGCCTGAGAAGGAAACGCGCTGGCGCCCCGCCCTCTTCATCACCGCCTCGCAACCGCCCTCCGGATTGCCGGTGCTGCGCTTTGCCGACGGCGCCGAGCATGCGCTCGATGACGGCGCATTGCCGGACCGTCTGGCGGAGCATTTCGGCTTCCCGGTCGCCGTTGGGCTCGTCGGCTCTGGCGATTACCGCTTCCCCGTCGTCTCCAACCGTTACAAGCCGGCGCCGCTTCACTTGGTGACGACGGCTTCGGCGGAGGCGCTCGCCGCGATAACAGGCCTTCCGCCACTCGACGCACGACGGTTCCGGCCCTCCGTTCTGATCGAAACGGAAGATGGCGAAGGTTTCATCGAGAATGAGTGGGTCGATCATACCGTGCGGATCGGAGATGCGGATATCCGGGTCACCGAGGCGTCGCGCCGCTGTGGCATGACGCTTGTCGCACAGCCTGGCATGGCGGAAGAGCCCGACGTGCTGCGCGGGATCATGCGCCACAACAAACGCAATCTCGGCGTCTATGCCACGCCCACCGAGCCCATCACCATCAGCGTCGGCGATCCCGTTTACGCCGAGATCTGAAAGAGCGGCGTCTCCGCCTCAGAGATATCCCTGAGGATTGCCCGACCGACAGTCTCGCCGATATCCCGGGCACTCGTGATGCCCTGAACGAAGGGCTCCTTGTGCAGCAGGAAGGCAATCGCCGCGCAATAGAGCCGGCCTTCCGACATCAGGCCGAGACGCGGGCGATAAAACTCATCGACATCGATGCCGCCGGTGCGCACCATGTCGGGATCGCGGTCGAGCGACATAATCGCCTCGACCTTGGGCGTCGCGGCTTCGCGCACGCCTCCCTGATCGACCAGCGTCGGAAAGGGGAGATCCGTCGCCGATAGCGTTTCCTGGCCGGTCGCATCGATGAAGGCGCCGAAGCGATGCGTGGTGCCTGACACCTCGACTTCCGCTCCGCGCTCCAAGCCGTCCTCGGCCGTGCGGATCGTATAGTCTTCGCCGAGCCGCAGGATGGACAGTTTGCCGGCACGCGACAGCGCGAGCAGCCGGCGGATCGACATCAGCGGCACGGTTGCATAGTCGTCGATGAAGATGCCCTTGAAGTGGCGATGGAAGCGCTTGAGGTCTTTCTCGTCCAGATGCGGAATGACGCGCGCGACGATCTCGTGGGTGATCAGGATCGCATAGCGCCACGGCACCGTGTAGCGCTTTACCCTGTTGTCTTCGGCCTCGGTGAGGTTCTTCGCCGCCCAGACGAACGGATCGCTTTCGGTCCGGTCGGCATAGTAGGCGGCAGCGAAGGTCTCGACAGTCAGCTGCGACAGGCCGATGCGGGCGGCATAATCGGGGTCGCGGACGACGATTTCTCCGCGGAACAGCTCGAAGACATCATCGAGCAGGTCGTGACGACCTGTCGCGATCAGCGCATCGATGGCCTCTTCCGTGCAGACGAGCGGCGTCACATAGGGCAGCGGGCAGTAGAAGTCGGCCTCCGGCAGGATGCCCTTGCGGGACATCAGCGTCGCGCGAAAATCCTCAGTCCCGGCAGCCGGCTGATATTGCAGATCGCCCGCCGCATCGCTGTAGAACATGCCATGCGCCGTCGCCACGGTCATCAGGGCGTCGATGCCGCTCAGCGACGTGCCGAGAATGCCGACGTGTTCATTGCGGATCGACTTCAAAACAGTCGCCGGCCACGGCGAAACGAAATAGCCGGGGCGGATTTCCGTGCTGTCTGGCCAGTTGTGACCGGTCGCCATCACCACATGGCCGAAATTCGCGTCACTTTCCCCATCGGGATTGGAGACACGCAGACGGATCGCATCGTCCTGGATCTCGATATCCACCACCTTGTGGTGGGCGAGCACAGTGATCTCATGACCACGCTCGGCGGCCACCGCAAGCATGCGCTCGAACTGTGCCTGCATATAGTCGCCAAGCACCAGGCGCGGGTAGAATTCGCGCTCGTCGATCGCTTCGCGGCGAATGCCGTGACGCATCAGCGTGTCGTCATTCTGCCGCCGCAGCCAATCGGCCAGCGTTTCGGTGAAGGCTGGCAGCTCGATGCTCGGAATATTGGAGAGCATGGCCGGGTCGTTCATGTCGGGGTGGTAGGGCGTGCCCTTTCCAGGCTCGCCTTCCGCCTCATAGAGCGTGATCGACAGCGGGACGGTCGAGGCAATCACTTGCTTGAATGTATAGAGGCCGGTCGGGCCGGTGCCGATGATCGCAATTCTCGGAAGCATGGATGAGCTCGCTGTTCGGCGAGGGATCTCGCGCGGTTCCGTTCAATGCGCGTGGGGCAAGGTTGTTCCGCCGCTTTTGCCACCTGCGCCAAAATGACTTTGCCGGAACAAATTCCGCGGCTCGCGCCTTTTCCGAGCATCGCAACACCCAGAGGAGCATGACCAATGATTTCTGCAGACGAGATCCGCGAACACATGGAAGTTCTGGCCCAGGACGGCGCCCATGTCGGCACCGTCGACCACATGGACGGCGCCAGCCGCATCAAGCTGACCAAGAGCGATTCCTCTGACGGCCAGCACCACTACATCCCGCTCGATTGGGTCGATCATGTCGACCAGCACGTGCATCTGTCGAAGAACGCCGACGACGTGAAGAGCAACTGGGCGGTCAACTGACCGCTACGCGCTGGCATGACGCCGGCAAAAGAAAAGAGCCGTCCCGCAAAACGAGACGGCTCTTCTTCGTTGTCTTTAAGGTTCAGCCGCCGACCTGAGCGATCCAGTCGGGCAGGCTGTAATAGTTGGAGATGCGGGCGACCTTACCGTCGCGAATCTCGAAAAAGGCGCCGGCCGGCAGGCGGTAGGTCTGGCCATTGGCTTCCGGCAGGCCCTCGTCGGTTGCGAGATAGGTGCCGTTGACGATGAATTCGGCAGCACCGCGCGTGCCGTCCTCGTTGACCATCACCACCATGTCGGTGAGCTCTTCCTTGTAGCAGCGGTTCATGTGGTCCATGAACTTTGCGAAGGCATCCTTCCCCGTCTGGCGGGCACCCTGGTTGATATCGTGCGCGACATCATCGGTCAGGAGTGCCAGAAAACGATCCATGTCGCCGGCATTGAAGGCATCGTAATAGGCACGGATGGTGGCTGCGGCGGTCATCGATCACTCCTCGTCGTGGAATTGCTTTCTCGGCTCGTGGGAGATGGGTATAACCACTCCGCAACGGACTGAAAACACTCTATGGCCCTCACGATCCAATCCTTTTCCGGTAGCGACGCGACACCCTTCTTCGGCGACCTCGCGCGGCTCAGATCCACCGTCTTTCGCGCCTTTCCCTATCTCTACGAGGGAAATCCTGACTACGAACAGACCTATCTGTCGACCTATGCGAAGTCCGAAGGCTCGGTCTTCGTGCTGGCGATCGATGATGACCGGGTGGTCGGGGTTGCCACGGGAACGCCGATGGCCGGCGAGACCGAGGAGGTGAAACGCCCCTTCCTTGAGGCCGGGCTCGATCCCGAACAGTTCTTCTACTTCGGCGAAAGCGTGCTTCTGCCGCAGTATCGCGGCCAGGGCATCGGCGTGAAATTCTTCGAGGGCCGCGAGGCCCAGGCGAAGAGGCTCGGCCTGCGCTACGCCACCTTCTGCGCCGTCGAGCGCCCTGCCGACCATCCGCGCCGGCCAGCCGACTATCAGCCGCTCGACGCCTTCTGGGCCAAGCGCGGCTATACCCATCACCCCGAGCTTCGGACCACCTTCACCTGGCGCGACCTCGACGACACCGTCGAAAGCCCGAAGCCGCTTTCCTTCTGGATCCGGGATCTCAAAGCATGACAGCCCTCACCCTTGCCGCCTGCCAATACAAGATCGACCTCATCGAGAGTTGGGAGGATTACGTCCTCCACCTGACGGGCTTGGTGCATCAGGCCGTCGAGCGTGGCGCAAAGCTCGTGCTCCTGCCGGAATATGCCGGCCTCGTGCTCGCGGGCCAGCTCGACGCGACCACCCGCTCCGATCTGCACGGCTCGATCGCCGGCATCCAGCCGCTGATCCCGGCCTGGGTCGAGCTCTGCGAGGAACTTGCCCGCACCCACGCAATCATCTTCCAGCCCGGCTCCGCCCCCGTGCTCGACCCTGACGGCCAATACCGCAACCGCGCCTTCCTCTTCGGACCCGATGGGCTTGTTGGTCATCAGGACAAGATCATCATGACGCGCTTCGAGCGCGAGCAATGGGGTATCGCAGCCGGACGCGATGGCCTCACCGCCTTCGACACCCCGCTCGGCAAGCTCGGCATCCTCATCTGCTACGACAACGAGTTCCCAATGCTGGCCCATGCCCTCGCCGAACAGGGTGTCGACCTGATCCTCGCACCCTCCTGCACCGACACACTGGCCGGTGCTTACCGCGTGCGCATCGGCGCGCAGGCGCGAGCGCTGGAAAACCAGATCGCCGTCCTCTCCTCACCCACATCAGGCACCGCCCCCTGGTCTCCAGCCCTCGACGAAAACCGCGGCCGTGCGGCGCTCTATGTTCCCTCCGACTACGGCATGCCGCCGAATGGTATCTATGCCGAAAGCGAGAGCGACACTGTCGAGGAAAGCCACTGGCTGATTACGGAGATCGATCTCGACACGGTACGGCGGCTCAGAACCGAAGGCCAGGTCGCCACCCGCCGCGACTGGCCGGAACAGTTCGGGGTGTGAGGCGGGCAAGCGGTCGTTCTGGCGAAATGCCTGAAGTCACGCTATGATCCTCTCGTAACGAGTGGAACAGCGCCATGTCTTCACGCACCACAATGACCATCGAAATCCGCCAGGATGTGAAGGATCAACTCGATGTGCTCGCATCGGGCGCGGAGCAGACCAGCCAGCATCTCGCCGAAGAAGCGGTCACGGCCTTCGTCGAACAGGAACTGGCCTTGCGACAGTCCATCGAGAAAGGCCTCGCCGAGGGTCGGACCGGTGACATAGTCATAGTCCCGCACGACGATGTCATTGCCGAGATGCGCACGATGATTGACGCCGCGCGCCGCAACCGGACTTCCCGGGGATGACGCGCCCGGTCGTCTGGGCGACCGAAGCCACCCGTGACACGCTCGAGATCCTTCGCCATATTGCGGAAGACCACCCTGATGTCGCCGAGCGCATCGTCGACATCATCGAGGCCGCGGGCCACCGTCTCGGTGACATCCCGACCGGCCGCCCTGGACGCGTCGCGGGCACTTTCGAAAAATCCCTTGCTCCCCTGCCCTGGATCCTTTGCTATGCCGTCGACGACATTCCGGGCGTGCAGCGTATTCTGATCCTCAGGGTCATTCACACTGCCCGCAACTGGCCGAAAGAGAACTGGCCACGAGAGGACTGACGCACGAAACTCAGCGCTACGCGCCCCCTCAAAACGCCACCAACACCTCCCGCCGCCGCTCCAGAAACCGCCGCTCCGCCTCCCCGGGCGAGAGGACCAAGGCGCGGTCATAGGCCTGTAGGGCCTCGGCAACCCTCCCGATCCGGACCAACAGATCCGCGCGGGCTGCATGAAACGGCAGAAATTCCGACAGCGCTTCGGCATCCAGTCCGTCCAGCTCCGCCAGCGCCTCTTGCGCGCCCTTCACCTCGGCGAGCGCCACCGCCCGGTTGATGCGGACAATCGCGTCGTCCCGCAGGTCGACGAGAAGGTCATAGGCCGCAAGGACCGCCTTCCAGGGCGGCGAGTCGGCGAGCGTCTTTCGGCCGCACCAAAGCGCATGGATCATCATCTGCAGAATGCGCGGACCCGGACCCGAGATGCCAAGCGCCCGCCCGCAATAGCGCCGGGCATCTTCGATCAGCGGCTTCGACCAAAGCGCCGGATCCTGCTCGGCGAGCGGCACCATCACGCCCTCCGCATCCATCCTTGCCGGCCGCCTGGCTTCCGCGAAACGGATCGTCGCGGCGAGTGCCAGCACTTCGGCTTCATCTGGCAACATCTCTGTCAGGAGTGCTGTCACCTCCAGCATCTCGCGGGCGAAACCCGCATGCCGACCAGAGCCCGCCGCATCCTCATGCGCCTTGGCATAGGCGATTTCCAGCGTCGAGAGCACCGCCGCCAGCCGCTCGGTCCAGTGTTCCGGCCCCGGCACCTCGAAACTCACGCCCGCGCTGGCAATCTTGCGCTTGGCCCGGACCAGACGCTGCGCAAGTGTCGTTTCGGAAACGAGAAAGGCTCGCGCCACCTCCTCCGTCGACAGCCCGCAGACCATTTTCAGCGTCAGTGCCGCCCGGCTGTCTGCGGCCACTGCCGGATGACAGCAGACGAAGATCAGTTTCAGCCTCTCGTCGGGAATGACGGCGTCGTCGCTGGCCAGCCGATCCTCGGCGGTCGGCTCGGGCTCCGGCTCGTCCGGCCGATTTTCCGCCCGGGTCCGCCTGCGCCTCAGGATATCGAGAGCGGCACGCTCGGCGACCCGGTACAGCCAGGCGGCCGGATCGCGCGGCAGGTCGTGTCCCTCCTCACCCCAGGCCTTCACCGCCTTCAGGCAACTTTCGGCAAAGGCCTCCTCCGCAAGGTCGAGATCGCGGTAGCGGGCGGCGAGTGCTGCACGAATGCGCCCGCCCGCCGCCCGGAAGGTCTCGTCGAGGACCGCTGCCCGCATCACCTCAACGCTTCGGCGCCAGGCCCGGCGGCATCGGCAAGAGCGGCCTGACCTCGATCGCCCCATCCTTGCCGAGCGGCACCTTCCTGGCGATCGCGATCGCCGCATCGAGGTCTTCGGCTTCCACGAGATAAAAGCCGCCCAGCTGTTCGCGCGTTTCGGCAAAGGGACCGTCATGGATGGTCTGCTTTCCACCCGTGGTGCGCACGGTGGTTGCCGCCTCCGTGCCCTTCAGCCCGGCGCCGGTGTGCATCTTCTCGCCCAGCTCGTGGCTGAAGGCGAAATGGCGCGGCCCAAGATCCGCCATGATCGGGCCCATTTTGTCCGGTCCGCCAAAGATTTCTTCGTTTTCGTAGATCAGCAGCAGGTATTGCATCGGTTTTGCCCCTCCTTCGGGCCCTTGCGGCATCGTCGATCGATCCCGTCGATGAAGAGACGCGGCTCGGACATCGGATTCGACAACGACCAAAAGATTTTTTCGGGCCCCACCCACTATCGACGACAGGCCCGCCTCTGACAACGGCCGGTATCAGGCGGCAAGCGGCCTGCCTGCGACGTCAAAACCGCCGTGATCGCCTGCAAAACCCGATCTTTCCGCTTTGCGATACAAGGGCTCGCTGCTATATGCGCGAGCCATGAGCACCGATCGCACGCCCCTGAGCCATATCCGCAACTTCTCCATCGTCGCCCATATCGACCATGGCAAATCGACGCTGGCTGACCGCCTGATCCAATCGACCGGCGGCCTCGCCGACCGCGAGATGTCGGAGCAGGTCCTCGACAACATGGACATCGAGAAGGAACGCGGCATCACCATCAAGGCCCAGACGGTGCGGTTGCACTACAAGGCCAACAATGGCGAGACCTATGTGCTGAACCTGATCGACACGCCCGGACACGTCGACTTCGCCTATGAAGTCTCGCGCTCGCTGTCTGCCTGCGAAGGTTCCCTGCTCGTCGTCGATGCCTCCCAGGGCGTCGAAGCCCAGACGCTGGCGAACGTCTATCAGGCGATCGACAACAATCACGAGCTGGTCACGGTCCTCAACAAGGTGGATCTGCCGGCCGCCGAGCCCGAGCGCATCAAGGAACAGATCGAGGAAGTCATCGGCATCGATGCCTCCGAGGCCGTGCTCATCTCGGCGAAGACCGGTCTCGGCATCCCCGACGTTCTCGAAGCCATCGTGCACAAGCTGCCGGCGCCGAAGAGCGAAGGCGGCGAAAAGGCTCCGCTCAAGGCCCTGCTCGTCGACAGCTGGTACGACACCTATCTCGGCGTCATGGTTCTCGTACGCGTGCTCGACGGCGTGCTGACCAAGGGCCAGACCATCCGGATGATGGGTACGGACGCTAAATACGCGGTCGAACGCGTCGGCGTGCTGACCCCGAAGATGGTGGCCGTGGATAGCCTCGGTCCCGGCGAAATCGGCTTCTTCACCGGTTCGATCAAGGAAGTGGCCGACACCCGCGTCGGCGATACCATCACTGAAGATAAGCGCCCGACCGCCAACATGCTGCCGGGCTTCAAGCCGGCCCAGCCGGTCGTGTTCTGCGGTCTCTTCCCGGTCGATGCCGCAGACTTCGAAGACCTGCGCGCTGCCATGGGCAAGCTGCGCCTCAACGACGCCTCCTTCTCGTTTGAAATGGAATCGTCTGCCGCCCTCGGCTTCGGCTTCCGCTGCGGCTTCCTCGGCCTGCTGCACCTCGAAATCATCCAGGAACGTCTCGAGCGCGAGTTCGATCTCGACCTGATCGCGACCGCCCCTTCGGTCGTCTACAAGCTGTTCATGACGGACGGCACCGAGCGCGAGCTGCACAACCCGGCCGACATGCCCGACGTGGTCAAGATCTCCGAAATCCACGAGCCGTGGATCAAGGCGACGATCCTCACGCCCGACGATTATCTCGGCGGCATCCTGAAGCTCTGCCAGGACCGTCGCGGCGTGCAGACCGAACTCACCTATGTCGGCAAGCGCGCGATGATCACCTATGAGCTGCCGCTCAACGAGGTGGTGTTCGATTTCTACGACCGCCTGAAGTCGATCTCCAAGGGCTACGCCTCCTTCGACTACCATCTCGACGGCCATCGCGAAGGCAACCTCGTCAAGATGTCGATCCTCGTCAACGGCGAGCCGGTCGATGCCCTCTCGATGATGGTGCACCGCATGGCAGCCGAAAAGCGCGGCCGCGACATGTGCGAAAAGCTCAAGGACCTGATCCCGAAGCACATGTTCAAGATCCCGATCCAGGCCGCCATCGGCGGCAACGTGATCGCCCGCGAAACCATCTCGGCGCTCCGCAAGGACGTCACTGCCAAGTGCTACGGCGGCGACGCTTCGCGTAAGCGCAAGCTGCTCGACAAGCAGAAGGCCGGCAAGAAGCGCATGCGCCAGTTCGGCAAGGTCGAGATCCCGCAGGAAGCGTTTATCGCGGCGCTGAAGATGAGCGACGAGTGAGGGGTGGGCTTTTCAACTCAAAATGTTTGCGATCCGGAACGCCATCGCCTGCTGACTAACTGCATATTTTTTGGCTAGCGATGTGAGAACTGCATCGTCTTCAAGATCTATTGCTTGCTCCGCCAGGTCCTTCAACAGCATTCGCTTAGGCATCAGGAGCTCTGCGGCAAAGTGATTTGCCTCAACTTCTTGGTGATTGATTGCTAGTGACGAGTTCTTGTCTCGGTATAAGACCGCCATCTTCTCGTCGATGTGTATTTTTTCGGCCTTGTGCAGATGAAAATGCCCAATTTCATGGGCAATTGTGAACCTCTGGCGGTTCCGATGATGCGCAGAGTTGACGGCAATAGTTGGATGGGGCTGCAGTATCAGCATGCCAGCAAGGTCACCCTCAGAATAAGGCGCAAACTTCACTGAAATATCCAGTGATTTGGCTATCGCCTCGACAGGAACCGGCGGCTCAGTGCAGCGCACTCTCATTAGTAGTTCTTCAATAAGCCGCCTTATTTCATTTGCTCGCGCAGGCTTCAACCATATTTTTTGACGCATTTAATCGCCTTGTAGCTGGCTAATCCAGCTCTTGAATTGGTTCGCGGAGGCAGGAAGCTCATCCAGAAGCGACTCCGTAGTTGAGGTGTCGCTGTGGGGGATAAGTGCACTAGGCTCCACCCCTAAAATTGCCGAAAACTTGACAAGTTGCAGCACTGAAATTTGCTGCCTGCCTTTTTCGATGTTTGCAATCGAAGGCCGGGACAGGCCGGCTCGCTCTGCAAACTCTTCTTGCGTAACCCTTAGCCTGCCTTCCCTATTCTCCTTGAGCAGAGCACCGAGCCGGACATAGAAATCGTTGTTTTCAAACATGATTTTGTCCTTTGCATCTCTGCTCAATAGAATAGCGCGCCGCAGCAAAAAGTCAAGATCACAAACATTTTCGCGCCGTAAGTTTGTTATCTTGACGTTTATCTTGTGAGCATGCATGAATGTTTGTGTAAGTGTACTTTGAGTCGCATGATCCTCCCAAGGAAGAAAGGGGCCATGATGGCTAGCTACTACAGAAACAAGAATGCGCAGCTAAACGGTGACCATGAAGTTCACCGCGATGGCTGTAGCTGGATGCCTCTCCAGGCAAACCGGCATTATCTCGGCGAATTCGACAACTGTTTCCAGGCCGTCGCGGTCGCCAAGGCTTTCGATCAAAGCGCTGATGGATGCGCTTATTGTTCCCCCGCTTGCCACAAACGCTAAAGGAGCTCGACAATGGCAAAAGGAATTGGAAACGGCACTCGTCATCGCAGTGCTATCACCGGCAAGTTCGTCACTGAACGAAAAGCCGTAAACAGTCCCAAGACTACCCTGTCTGAGCGCATCGGAGGCGGCAGTACCAACGGCGCCCATCGGAGCGCGGCCACCGGGAAGTTCGTGACGGAAAGCTACGCGAAGCGTCACCCACGAACGACGATCCGTGATGCCTGACACTTCTGCCGGGGGCGGTTCGCCGCCCTCGGCACACACGATTGAACATCTAAACTCTGGAGGCTCGTCCCATCTCCTTTAGCGGAGCCGCATCCTCACGGACCGCATGCCCCAGCCCCCAGCCGCCCATGGCCTCGAGCACGGGCACCAGCGAGCGGCCGTAACCGGTATAGTCATATTCGACATAGACCATGTCGCCCTCTTTCAAGGGCTGGCGTGAGACGATGCCGTCGCGCTGCAAGGCGGCAAGGTTCTCCGAGAGAACCTTTTCAGAAACGCCGACGTAGCGTCGCAGGTCGCCGAAGGTGGCCGGCCCATCCCGCAATCGCCAGAGGATCCTCGGTTTCCACTTGCCGCCGATCACCTCGATCGTCGCCATGACCGGACAGTCGCGCATCTTGTCTATGTCCACCGGAGATCCCTTCTGGCCTTGCCCGCGGCGGCGGGCCCTAACCTCCAGGTAAGCCCTTGCATGCTCGCAGTTTTTGGCGAGCATGCATTTTCACAACCGGAGGACGCTGAAGATGATCGTCGAATATATCCGCTACGAACTCAAGACCCACCAGCCCCAAGACCTTGTCGAGGCCTATCGGCTGGCCGCGCCGCATCTCGAGGCGGCACCGCAATGCCATGGCTATGAACTCTCCTACTGCGTCGAGGAGCCTTCGAGCCTGACGCTCCGCATCCTCTGGGCCTCGACGGAGGACCATCTGCAGGGCTTTCGCAAAGGCCCGCATTTCCCACCCTTCCTGGCGGCCATCCGGCCCTTCATCGGCGAGATCGCCGAGATGCGCCACTATATGCCGACAGACGTCGCCTGGACCCGTATCGAAGGATGATGGCTACAGAATTGATGCCGCAAGAGCATGATTTGCGGTGGAGGGCGGCTCTACCCGCCTTGCTCGTTTTGCGCTAGAATGCCTCATCCTCGGAGTTGCGCCATGTCGATCGAAGCCCGCAAAGCCCATGACCTGACCGTCAGTGCTTCCCTCATCGCCGAAGCGGAAGCTCTCGGCCTCGATATCACGGGCGCTGCCGAACAGGGCATTGCCCGCGCCATCAAGGCCGAGAAGGAACGGCGCTGGAAGATCGAAAACGCCGCGGCGATACAGGCATCCAACGACTATGTCGCCAAGCATGGCCTTCCACTCGCGAAATACCGGATGTTCTAACCATGGCCCGCTTCCACGTTCACCGCATCGGGAACGACGGAAGCCTGGCCCTCGACGTCCAATCCAATCTGCTTGATGCCCTGACGACCCGCGTGGTCGTGCCGCTCGCACCGGTCGGTGATGTCGCGACCCTTGTTCCGCGGCTCAATCCGCGCCTGGCCATTGATGGCGAAACCTTCGCGATGCTCACCCAGTTCATCACGACGGTCCCCGTCTCCGCCGTCGGCCCCTCGGTCGCCGATCTCTCCGCCCGCGCCGACGAAATCACCGCTGCCACGGATTTCCTTTTCCAGGGCTTTTGACCCCTTCTTGCCCGCCCGCCGCCGCCGCGCTAGCATTCGCATGCAATCATAAGCCGATGGACAGGCATAGAGGGAGACGGGCATGCACAAGTTCAAGATCCTGAAGACCGAAAAGGGCGAATTCCGCGTCCAGTTCGTCTACAATTCCGAGGTCATGGTGTGGTCGGAAAACTACGCCTCCAAGGCAAGCGCGAAGAACTGCGTCGAGTCGCTGAAAAAGAACGCGCCCGCTGCCCCCGTCGTCGACCTTACCAAGCAGGAAACCGGCAGTGGCTATCGTTTCGAGATCGATGAAGCCAAGAACGGCGAGACCTTCGTCCGCTTCCGGGCATCAAACGGCGAGATCATGGTGCGCTCGGAAACGTATAAGTCGAAGTCCAGCGCGAAAAGCTGCATCGCGTCGATCCAGAAACGCGCGGCAGAGGCTGCGGTGGAGGAGGCGGAGTAACGCCTCGGCTCTATCCGTCAAACTGAGGCGCCGGCGGCCACCTCTCCCCTGTGTGGGAGAGGTTACAAAATCGAAGGCTTAGCCCGATCAGGGCTAAACTTCAGATTTTGTTGGTGAGGGGATCGGTGATGGTGGCACGGAGAACGGCCCTCCTCCCCCACCAAGGGGGAGATGGGTGTCGCGCTTGCGGCCTTTGCCCCTCATCCCAATCACTTCAGCCCCTCATCCGCCCCTTCGGGGCACCTTCTCCCCGCAAGCGGGGAGAAGGCCACGACGGCCACCGCTTGTGCCTCCCTCTCCCCGCCTGCGGGGAGAGGGTAGGGTGAGGGGCAAAGCCGCAAACTCGACGTATCTTGCTGAAAAAAGGGGGACGCGCCGCAGCGATACCCCAACAAAATCAAACCCCGACATGTTTTTTCATCCCCCGCCATTTCCACCGCTTTACCCTAGTCCCCGTCTCGCCCTCGGATACACCTGACGATGCGATGTCAGGCGAGGCGGGACCGGCGCCGGGGTGGCGTGCTCTCGCAGGCACAAATCCCCGGCCCGCTGCAACGGTCTCCCTCCGGACGAAGGGGTGGAAGTGATGGCGGACGGTCGGA